>NZ_JBKBLM010000051.1:0-2070 GCF_046296355.1 Flavobacterium sp. | reverse complement strand
TAGCGTCTTACAGTATAGTTTTTCACAAGTTGGGTTTAGACTTTGGAAAATTAAACATTTATTTTTTAATACCATTCATCGAGTAAAAAATAGAAATTCAAATTATTTGCCTATTTTTAACTTACTAAATGATATTTAGCCTTGAATTTAAAACGAAAATTGCTATATTTTATTGCCTTGTTTCTCAACATTTACTGTATGAGCGGGCAAGATATTACCCTATACGAGCAATTTAACGGGCGGTATGATTTTACGTTCTTCGGGAACACTATGAACATAGTGGAAAACAACGCAACTTTAGACTTAGTAACCGTTACTTCATCTTCGGCTACCTTGAGTTTAAATCCGAATGACATGATTGAAAAAGCTTATCTCTATTGGGCCGGAAGTGGTGATGGTGATTTTGCCGTAAACTTAAATACCACGTCAATTACACCCGACAGAACCTTTGGTTATGTGCGAAATTTTGATGGGGTTATTTTTTCTTATTTTAGTGCTTTCAAAGACATTACCGCTTTAGTTCAAAGCACCGGAAACGGTAGTTATACTTTGTCCAATCTTGATATTTCACCATTTGAAGAGTTACACGCTACCAGAAGAACCAATTTTGCCGGTTGGGCCATTATTATCATCTACAAAAATGCTACTTTGCCTTTAAACCAAATCAATGTTTATGACGGTTTAGAAGGTGTTCCGGACGAATTGGCCATAACACTCGACAATTTAAATGTTATCGATAATGCCAATTCAAAAGTCGGTTTTTTAGCTTGGGAAGGCGATTCAGGTTTGGCCACAGAAGAGTTCAGAATAAACGGCGATTTATTGAGCAACACTTTAAATCCTTCGAGTAATGTTTTTAACGGAAGTAATTCCATTACCGGTAGTACCACTATGTTTAATATGGATTTGGACATTTATGACATACAAAATAACATAGCCATTGGCGACACTACTGCTGAAATATCGCTGACTTCCTTTCAGGATTTTGTGATGATTAATACTGTAGTGACCAAACTCAACAGCCAACTTCCGGATGCTACAGTCACGATAGATTCGGTAAATAAAACCTGTGATTCGAGAACCATAGTGGTCAATTATACGATTTCCAATTTGAATTGTACCGGCGCGCTTCCTGCAGACACTCCGATTTCAATATACATTAACGGCCAACTAATAGAAACTATTGAAACAACCGTCGCCATTCCCGTTGATGGCTATATTACCGGTCAAATAACTTTGGTAATACCCGATTCGGTTCCGGATACTTTTGAAATCGAATTTGTGGCCGATGACAAAGGCGATGGAACCGGTGTAGTAAATGAATTGGTGGAAACCAACAATGCGTTTGCTGTAAATGATACTCTTGTCACTTCGCCAACATTTAATCCATTAGAAAATTTAGTGTCTTGTAATCAAGGATTTACCCAAGCTACTTTTGATTTTTCTGCTTATGAGTCTTCGGTTAAAACTGACCCGGAAAACAGCGTTGGTTTTTATGAAAGTATGGAAGATGCTATGAATGGTGTTAATCCTATTTTCAATGCGCACAATTACACCGCTACTATCACTCCGAAAGAGATTTTTGTGAGATTGGACAATGAAAATTGTTTTGTGACCACTTCATTTTTACTGACTTCCAGAAATTGTCCGCCAACGGTTTACAACTATGTATCGGCGAATAATGACACCCGAAACGATACTTTCACCATTGCCGGATTGCAAAATGTTTTCTTAGACTATAAAGTAGAAATCTATAATCGTTGGGGGAAATTAGTGTGGACCGGTAACCAAAACACAGCCAATTGGGATGGTTACATCAAAGAAGGATTGGGAACTAAAAACGCACCTGACGGAACTTATTTCTATATTTTGTACTTAAATGACCCTGATTATCCTGAACCCTTAAGTGGTTATTTATATTTGGTTCATTAATAAGAAAAAACTTTGTAATTTTGTCCTGTAACTTCGGGATTACAACTCTATAATGAAACAAATCACCAGCGCACAAAACCCTTTTATCAAATCTTTGGTTTTATTACAAGAAAAGGCCAAAGCCAGAAAACAATCGGG
>NZ_JBKBLM010000050.1:0-3449 GCF_046296355.1 Flavobacterium sp. | reverse complement strand
AGGTTATGTAAAAACATTAGCCAAAGGAAGTGCTTCAACTACCAACACATTGAGCATGTACATTGAAGTAGGTTCAACAGTAAAATTAAACGGTGGTGCAACCAATGGTGGTGCAACTGTAGTAACTGCCGACATTGAAGCATCCAATGGTGTTATTCATGTGGTTGACAATGTTATTGGTTTACCTACTGTTGTAAATCATGCTATTGCAAATCCAAATTTCACCACTTTGGTTGGCTTGGTTAGTGGTGCAGGTTTAGTACCAACACTGAGCGGAACGGCCGGCTCACCATTTACTGTATTTGCGCCAACAAATGCTGCATTTACCACTTTTGAATCACAAAATCCGGGAGTATTGGCAAGTTTAACTTCTGCTCAAGTTACTTCGGTATTAACTTACCATGTAGTTGGAGGCGCAAATGTACTTTCAACCGGAATTCCAACAACACCAATTACAACATTAGAAACAGGAACATTCTCTATTTCAGGAACTACAATAACTGACGAGGCCAACAGACAAACAGGTATTGTTGCTGTAGATGTACAAGGTTCAAATGGGGTAATTCATGTTATCAATAACGTATTATTACCATCGTTATAATTTATAAATTGCTATGAAAAAGAGAAGCGCAGTAACCACTGCGCTTTTTTTTATGAACCTAACTCTAATGCTCTGTCATTGGCAGCTTTCACCGCATCTACAATCGTATTTTGCAAACAACCTTTTTCGAAAACACGCAACGCACTTTCGGTAGTTCCGCCTTTGGAAGCGACTTTAGCAATCCACTCTTGGTTGGATAACGAGTAGCTGTTTTGAATCGCCACTGAACCCATAAAAGTTTGGTTAACCAACAACTCAGCTTCGGATTCATTGAAACCTAAATCAACGGCCGCTTGAATCATCGATTGCATAAAATAAAAGACATACGCCGGTCCACTACCCGAAATAGCTGTCGCTGCATCAATGAGTTTTTCATTCTCAACATAAACCGATTTCCCGGTCGTGTTGATTAGGTTTTGAATGATAAACAATTCTTTTCTATCCACATTCGCTGAAGCCGTGAAAACGGTCATTCCCATTCCGATTTGGGTTGGAATATTGGGCATTGAACGCACGATTTTGGAACAAGACAATTGCTTTTCTATAGTAGCCAAAGTAATTCCGGCCATGACCGAAAAAATGATTTGTGTATCTTTTAAATAAGGTTTTACGGCTTGCGCCAAAACAGGAAAATCTTGCGGTTTTACTGCTAAAATTACGATGTCAAAGTCACCGATGTCATTTGCTGCTGAAGTTGAAAAATTGGCTTTCGGAATCCCATTTTCTGTCGCTGAAAATGAATCGCTTCTGACCAAAGCATAAATATCTTCCGGCTTGATAAACCTGGAACTGATAAAACTGTTGGCATAGGTTTTTCCCATGTTGCCGTAACCGATGATTAATACCTTCATAGCTGTAAAATAAAAAACTCTGTTTAAAGATATATTTTTAAACAGAGTTTTGAAAATTTATGATTCGGAAATTATTTTTTTTTGTTTTGAAGCTTTTTTTGCTCTTCAGCTTGTTCCATCATTTCACGCATCTTTCTTTGGAACTTACCTTCTGTTTTTGGCTTGGCTTTGTTCTCTTGAATTTGAGCGTGTATCTTATCGCTATTGATAAAGTATTTTTTAATCACCAACATAATTCCAATGGTAATCAAGTTAGATATAAAGTTATACAAACTCAAACCTGAGCCGTAATTATTGAAGAACAGCAACATCATTATCGGCGACAAGTAAATCATAATTTTCATGATTTTACCCATATCCGGCATACCATCTTGTGGTGGTTGTGCCATCATTTGATCGCCTGAAGTCATTTTCATGTAAAAGAAAATTGCTATCGAGGCTAAAATTGGGAACAAACTGATATGATCACCATAAACCGGAATGTAGAAAGGCAATTTAACAATTTCGTCAAACGAAGATAAATCGTCTGCCCAAAGGAATCCTTTTTGTCTCAACTCAATCGCGGATGGGAAGAATTGGAACGAAGCATACATAAACGGAATTTGAATCAAAGCCGGAATACAACCAGCCATCGGATTCACACCGGCTTTGTTGTATAACTTCATGGTTTCCTGTTGCTTTTTCATTGGATCTTTTTTGAATTTTTCTCCAATTTCCATAATCTCAGGGCGCAATACTTTCATCTTGGCTTGTGACAAAAATGATTTGAATGTGATAGGCGCCATGGCTATTTTGATTAAAATCGTGAAGATAATAATCGCAATTCCTAATCCCATAAATGACCCTAAGAAACCAAACAACGGTATGAAAATAAATTTGTTTATCCATCCGAAAATTCCCCAGCCTAAAGGAACAATATCTTCAATGTTTTTGTCGTAAGTATTTAAAATTTTGTAATCTGTTGGTCCTAAATACCAGTTCATTTTATAATCTAACTCGCCATTTTTATAAGCTAACGGTAGTGTTGATTTAAATTGTTTTGTAAAAACAGTATCAACTTTATCATCATTTACTAAATCGGTTGAGCTAACTTTTGCATTATCAATAGGGGTTTGAGACAAAAGAATTGAACTAAAAAAGTGCTGTTTGTATGCGATAAAAGTTGCTTTTTCAAGTGTTTCATCTTCTTGTTTTCCAAGGCCGGCATAATCTACTTTTCCTTCTTCATATTCATAGTAAATTTCGGCATAGCGATTTTCGTAAGAAATACTTTTTTCGTTGCTGTAAGTTTTCAAATCCCATTGTAAATCGGCTGTTTTTGAAGTAGTCAAAGCCGTATTCAACCCTTGAGAACGAATATCAAAATCAAGCATATACTGCTTTGGTTTCAGTACATATTTGTATTCTAAAAAGGCGTTGGCGCTCGACTTCAATTTCATAGAAAGCACTTGGTTTCCGTCAATGGTCGTCAATGTTGGTTCAAAGAATAAATCTTTGGTATTCAATACTCGGTTGTCTTTGGTTTGCAACTGCAAGTTGAAATTAGCATTGTTATTTTTGATTAACGCCACTAATTGATTTGAATTTTTATCAAATTTCTTGTACTCTTTTAAAATAGCCTCAGCAATATAACCGCCTTTATTGGCGATTTTCAACTTCAATACTTCATTCTCTAAAATCGTGAAATCTTCTTTGGCGGAAGGCAAAGTAGCTGAATAAGCAAAACTTCCTAAAGTGGATTGTAGTTTTTGAATTTTAACCGAATCAGCAACAGTAGTATCGGTGATGGTTTGGGCGACTTCTTTGGTTGTTTCACTTTTTACCTTCGCTTCTACCGCTTTTTCTGTTTTGGTTTTGTCCTGATTCTTTACTTCCTCTTCTCTGTTGTTGTACATCATCCAAAGGATAATCACGAAGATTAAAGCAAAACCGATAATCGAATTAAAATCAAATTTCTTTTGTTCCATTTTTTATTTATTTGTCATAAGAAGCAACAA
>NZ_JBKBLM010000049.1:0-4650 GCF_046296355.1 Flavobacterium sp. | reverse complement strand
TCGATTGTGTAATGCCAACGCGTAATGCCAGAAATGGGATGTTATTTACCGCGAATGGTTCCATTAATATCAAAAATAAAAAATGGGAAGATGATTTTTCTCCGATAGACGAAATGGGAATCACTTTTGTTGACACCGAATATACCAAAGCTTATCTGCGTCATTTATTTGCGGCAAATGAGTATTTAGGAAAACAAATTGCCACCATTCATAATTTAGGTTTCTATATGTGGTTGGTTCGTGAAGCCAGAAAACATATCTTAGCCGGAGATTTCAGAACTTGGAAAGACATGATGGTAAAACAAATGAGCCAACGATTATAAAATAGTTGAAAGTCAAATGTCAAAAGTCGAAAAGCATTATGTTGTTAGACTTTAAGACTTAAGACTTTAAGACTTTAAGACTTAACTATGTTAAAAATAATTGACAAATACATCCTCAAGCGATACTTAGCCACATTCTTAGTAATGTTGCTAATGTTTATTCCTATTGGAATAGTGATTGATGTTTCGGAAAAAGTCAACAGAATGATTGAAAACCAAGCGCCATTCAATGAAATTGCATGGTACTATCTTGACTTTACCATTTATTTTGCCAATTTATTATTTCCCATATTTCTTTTTCTTTCGGTGATTTGGTTTACCTCCAAGTTGGCCAATAATACCGAAATCATAGCCATCCTAAGCTCCGGAATTTCTTTTTCAAGGTTCCTGCGTCCTTATATAGTTGGTGCTACAATAGTTTCCTTTTTTGCTTTAATAATGAGTGTTTATTTGGTGCCAAGTGCCAGTGCCGGATTTAAGAATTTCAGGTACAAATACCTTATTGGTAACGGGCAAAATGAAATGCGGGACAACTCAGATGTGTTTCGCCAAATCAGCAAAGACGAATATTTGTTTGTAAGCGGTTTTAATGAAACCAGTAAAATGGCCTTCAATTTTTCTATGGAGAAATTTGAAGGCGACCAATTGAAATATAAATTAATCGCCAGCCGAATCAAATGGAATGAAAAAACCAAAAACTACACGCTTTTTAATTACAGCAAAAGAAAAGTAGGGGAGTTTGGCGACATCATTGAACGCGGCGAAAAAAAGGATACTATTTTTAATTTCGATTTAGAAGATTTAACCCCATTAGTCTACATCGCTGAAACCTTGCCTTTGAACGATTTGCATAAGTTTATCGACAAAGAAAAAGCCCGTGGTTCTTCTAATATCAATACCTATTTGGTGGTGTTGTACAAAAAGTACAGCATACCGGTTTCAGCTTTTATTTTGACCATTATTGCCGTAGCGGTTTCGGCTATGAAACGCCGTGGCGGAATGGGAGCCAACTTGGCTATCGGAATTGTATTGGCCTTTGCTTTTGTCTTCTTAGATAAGGTTTTTGGCGTATTGGCAGAAAAATCAACAGCACCGCCATTGATTGCGGTTTGGACACCCAACATTGTTTTTGGTCTCTTAGCGATTTACCTTTTAAGAAATGCCAAACGATAATCTAAAAAGCTATTTACACCTTCATTTGATTGTTTTCATTTGGGGATTTACCGCCATACTTGGCGCGTTAATTACCTTAGATGCTTTACCTTTAGTTTGGTTCCGAATGCTCTTTGCCGTTTGTTTTATCGCTATTTATATTTACTATAAAAAGTTGCCTTTAAAAGTGCCAATCAAAATTTTAATGCAATTTCTTTTTTCAGGATTGATCATTGCTTTACATTGGTTTACTTTTTTTCACGCGATTAAAATTTCAAACGTTTCTATAACGCTGGCTTGTCTTTCCACCGGCGCGTTATTTGCCTCAATATTGGAACCTATTTTATATGGCAAAAAGATTGTTTGGTACGAATTGCTCTCCGGACTTGTTGCAATTGTAGGATTGTATTTTGTAGCCGTTTCAGCTGATACAGGAACGGAAGGATTGCTTCATGCTATTTTTAACGGAGGCAATCAATTTTTACTGGGAATCGGGTATGCTTTAACATCAGCTTTTCTCTCGGCATTGTTTGCGGTAATTAACAGCAGATTAGTAAAATCCTATGATGCGACTGTAATTTCGTTTTATGAACTCAGCGGTGGTGTAGTGTTTTTCTCTTTTCTATTGTTGTTCTTCGGCAGTTTTACACCTGAATTTTTTCAGCTTTCTGCCAAAGATTTAGGGTATTTATTGATACTGAGTTCGGTTTGTACCGCTTATGCTTTTATCGCGTCTACCGCTGTGATGAAGTTTTTAAGTCCGTATACGGTCATGCTCACCATCAATTTGGAACCCATTTACGGCATCATTTTAGCCGTATTAATTTTTGAAGAAAAAGAAAAAATGAGTTTCGAATTCTACATCGGAGCGTTAATTATTTTAATGACCGTAATCATAAACGCCATCATAAAAAGCAGAAAAAAAGAATTAAGTTAAGGTCAAACAAAGGTTAATTTTTGTTTAAAACTAATCCCAAAGATTTGCTTTTTATCACAATTTAAAATTTTATATTTGCTATTCGATTAAACAAAACAAACAACCCTATGGAATATTTAGATTTTGAACTTCCTATCAAGGAATTAGAAGATCAACTCGATAAATGTCAATTAATTGGTGCTGAATCTAATGTAGATGTTACTAATACTTGTAAACAAATTGAAAAAAAATTAGAGGAAACCAAAAGGAAAATCTACAAAAACCTTACCGCTTGGCAAAGAGTACAATTATCACGTCATCCAAACCGACCTTATACTTTAGAGCATATTACCAACCTAACCAAAGGCACTTTCTTAGAAATGTTTGGCGACAGAAATTTCAAAGATGACAAAGCCATGATTGGTGGTTTGGGTCGAATTGACGGGCAATCGTTCATGCTTATCGGACAACAAAAAGGAATCAATACCAAAATGCGTCAGTTGCGTAACTTCGGTATGGCCAGTCCTGAAGGGTATCGCAAAGCCTTGCGTTTGATGAAAATGGCGGAAAAATTTAATCTTCCTGTGGTAACACTTATTGACACTCCTGGAGCATTTCCCGGTTTAGAAGCAGAAGAACGCGGTCAAGGAGAAGCCATCGCGAGAAATATTTTAGAAATGGTGCGTTTAAAAGTGCCGATTATCTGTGTAATTATTGGTGAAGGTGCATCCGGTGGCGCTTTAGGAATAGGCGTTGGAGACCGAGTTTTAATGATGGAAAACACTTGGTATTCTGTTATTTCTCCCGAATCTTGTTCATCTATTTTATGGAAAAGCTGGGAATACAAAGAACAAGCAGCCGAAGCCTTGAAATTGACTTCTTCGGATATGAAAAAAATGAAATTGGTAGATGATGTAATTCCGGAACCATTAGGTGGCGCACATTACGATAAAGAAACGACATTCAAAACCGTTGAACAATATATCATGAAAGCGTTTAATGAACTGAAAGATTTATCAACAGCAGAATTAGTGGCGCAGAGGATGGATAAATACAGTAAGATGGGCGAATACAAGGAATAAATCTCACAAAATACAGTTGAAATCCGAAGCCCTATGGTTTCGGATTTTTTTTTGGTTATCAACAAAAAACACAAACTTATAAACATTGGTTTTGAATAACTCAATTCCAAAATTTTTACAAAAAGAGCTACTTTCGTTTCATGGAAAATCTCAGAAATATTAACCCTATCAAAGTAGATAAAACTACGATTATCAATTTAGAAAAAGGAAAACTCCCGCCACAAGCCATGGACTTGGAGGAAGCGGTATTGGGCGCGATGATGATTGATAAAAAAGGTGTCGATGAGGTAATTGATATTCTCCAACCCGATGCTTTTTACAAAGACGCTCACAAACACATTTTTGAAGCTATTTTTCAGTTATTCACAGATTCTCAGCCTATTGACTTGTTAACAGTTTCGGCCCAACTCAAAAAGAGCGCAAAGCTGGATTTGGCCGGTGGTGATTTTTACTTAATTCAGCTGACGCAAAAGATATCTTCTTCAGCGCACATTGAATTTCACTCGAGAATTATTCTGCAAAAATACATCCAACGAAGCTTAATCAAAATCTCTTCGGAAATCATCGAAGAATCCTATGATGAATCCACCGATGTATTCGATTTATTAGACAAAGCCGAATCCAAATTATACGAAGTAACCCAAGGCAATATCAAACGAAGCTCTGAAACTGCTCAAAGTTTGGTAATCCAAGCCAAAAAAAGAATTGAAGATATCGCCAACAAAGAAGGTTTGAGCGGAATAGCAACCGGTTTTGAAAAACTGGACAAAGTAACTTCCGGTTGGCAACCATCAGATTTAATTATTATCGCGGCTCGTCCGGGTATGGGTAAAACGGCTTTCGTTTTATCGATGGCGAGAAATATTGCAATTGATTTTGGCCATCCGGTAGCGTTATTCTCTTTGGAGATGTCATCGGTACAGTTAATCACGCGTTTGATTTCTTCGGAAACCGGTTTGTCTTCGGAAAAATTAAGAACCGGAAAGTTAGAAAAACACGAATGGGAGCAATTGTCTACCAAAGTAAAAGACTTAGAAAAGGCACCGTTGTATATTGATGATACGCCATCGCTTTCCATCTTCGATTTAAGAGCCAAAGCAAGACGTTTGTCCTCACAACACGGCATCAAGATGATTATAGTCGACTACCTTCAATTGATGACCGCAGGCGGAAGCAA
>NZ_JBKBLM010000048.1:0-7685 GCF_046296355.1 Flavobacterium sp. | reverse complement strand
GCTTCCGATATTTGTTTGCGTGGTTATCAATGGGATTTGCCGCCGGTAAACTAAAAGAAAAAGATGTGATGTATTGGTTCCCAATCATAGAAATTGTTTTAATTTTCACCCAATTGAATGTATTCATCACCAATACGTTCTCAAAACCGGTCCATTGGAAATAAACAAATACATAGAAAAAGCTAAGAAAGGTGACCAAGTAGCGTTTACCTTTTTGCTCGACCATTATTGGAACGAAGTGTATGGCTTTATGCTGAAACGCACTGAAAACGAAACCGATTCGGAAGACATTACCATAGAAACTTTCTCTAAAGCCTTTGACAAAATTGCCACCTACAATCCCGAATTTCAATTCAACACTTGGTTGATTGCCATTGCTAAAAATGTGCACATCGATATGCTTCGCAAAAAGAAATCTACTGTATTCGTTGAAATCACCGATGAAGAAGACCAACAAGCTTACAACGTTGCCGACAGCTCACCTTCGGCAGAAGACGAATTGATTACCGAGCAAAACTTATCTCGCCTACTCCAATTCATCAAAGAATTAAAACCGCATTACCAAGAAGTGATTCAATTGCGTTACTTTCAAGAAATGAGTTATCAGGAAATTGCAGAACAGCTTAACGAACCGTTGAGTAACGTTAAAATTAAATTGCTTCGTGCCAAAAAACTACTGGCAGAAATCATCGAGAGCAAAAAATAATTCTCCTTTTTTATCAAAATTTATTAAAGTCTTCCCAACCTTTTGGGAAGTAACGCTATCTATATATAAAATAATTAACACTGTTTATACTATTTTAATGTTTGTTGCGTTATATAATTAAACACCTCGCTTATGTAGTATAAATACTTAACTCTAAAACCATATAAATTATGTCAAACGTTAGTATTTATGAAAAAAACTGGATCGATCTGGTTTTTGAAGGCAAAAACAAAGCCTATGGCGCTTACCAATTACGCCAAGAAAATGGCAAAACTTCTTTAATCGCTTTTTTGAGTGGCATCACTTTCTTTTTAGCTGTCATTGGTGGTGGATTGTTCCTAACCTCTTTTGATGACGGACCAATTGATAATGTTGCGCCAATAATTGATGACGGTCCGATCATTACGATTGACTTGACACCAAAAGAGCCTAAAGCACCACAACCTGAAGTTCAACAGTCACCACAACAACCGCCAAGTAATGAAACGCCGCCAAATCTTTCCAATATGGTTGTGGTTGCAACTCCTGAAGCGAATGTTGATGTTCCAACAAATGTTGAAGTAAAGAGTTTACCACCCGCTAGCGAAGGTACAGTTGGCGGAACTGGAATCCCAAATTCGGGAACTGAAGGAGGAACTGTTACCACAACTCCTACACCAGGAGGAGAAGGAGTTGAAAACAGCGGTACCGTAGATGTACTTCCTAAATATCCTGGTGGTATGGGCAAATTCTACGAATATGTTGCGCAAAAGTTCAACAGTCCTGACATTGATGAAAATGGTGAAATAACCTTAAGTGTAACCATGTCGTTTGTCATTGAAAAAGACGGCACCTTAACTGATATCAAAGCCGTGCGAAGCACTGATTATAAAATGGAAAAAGAAGCCATTCGACTATTGAAAGCTTCGAAAGTAAAATGGTCTCCTGGTATGAAAGAAGGAAAACCGGTGAGAACATTATTTTTGTTACCCATAAAAGTTAAATTGTAATTCCTGAAAACCGCCTCCCACCCGAGGCGGTTTTTTGTTAACAAATGTTGTAAAGATTAACAATGATTTAGACTTTTAGGGTTTTCATTTCGGTTAAATATTGGTATTATTGCAATTATGAAGATTACCCTAATTTCCTTTTTTCTAACCACCCTATTTTATATTTCAGGTCCTACGACCGGAATACAAAATTCGCGTTCGGATAATAATGGAAACTCGGACAGTACTTTGATTACCATTCCGCTTAACATCAAGTTTAACAACGTTTCAAAAGAATACATTTCTGAGAAAAGATTTAAAATTGATTCGTTTTACAACAAGTTTATCAATTCACCTTACTATAGCGGCAGTTTTATTGTGGCCAAAAACGGTCGCATTATTTATGAACATTACAAAGGTTTTTCAAATACAAAAACAGGAGAGAAAATCGATGCCAATACTTCGATTCACTTAGCATCCGTAAGCAAAGTATTGACTGCGACAGCGATATTAAAACTGGTTCAGGAAGACAACTTAATGCTCGACCAAAAAGTAACCGATTGGATTCCGAAATTCCCTTATAAAAACTTAACCATCAGAACATTGCTGAATCACCGCAGCGGTTTGCCGCACTACTCCAATTTTCCGGGCATCATGAAAAAGGCTTGGAACCGAAAAAAAGTACTGACCAATAAAGATGTTTTGGATTTGATAATAAAACAAAAATTCAAACCCATTTTTGCTAACAATGCCCGTTTTGATTATTGCAATACCAACTATGTGATTTTAGCCCTAATCATTGAAAGAGCCACCGGTCAAAACTATCGCGATGCTATGCAAACCTTAATTTTCAAACCGCTTGGAATGAAAAACACTTTTGTATTCAATTATGAAACTGATAGAGATACCGTTTCTAAATCATATCGTGCAAGTACCATTTTTCCTTGGGACCAATATGACAATTTGTATGGAGATAAAAACATTTATTCTACTCCGAGAGATTTGGTCAAATTTGATTTAGCCACCTATTCTCCTGATTTTATAAAACCTGAATTGTTGCAAGAAGCCTATTATGGTTACAGCGCCGCACATGTGGCCAAGCCTATAAAAGACTATGGTTTGGGAATGCGTATGCGTTATTTGGCTAACGGAGAAAAGTTGGTTTACCACAACGGTTGGTGGCATGGCAATAATACTTCATTTGTTCCGGTCAAAAAGGATACGATGACCGTTATTTGTTTGGGCAATAAATATTCTAACAGACCTTATGCTACTTTGAATATGGTGAGCAGTTTATTTGCCAAAAAAACAGAAGAAATTCCATTGCCGGCTGAACTGGAAATCAAAGAATAAAATTTAGATTTTTATTTCGTCAACCAAATAAATGCCGTCTTCTTTAATCTCGATGCGTTTTTCTTTGTAGAGTGCGCCAATGGCTTTCTTAAACGTCTTTTTACTCATTTTCAAGACGGTTTTAATATCTTCCGGATGACTGTTGTCTGTGAGCCTTAAAAAACCTCGACTGGCTCTCAATTCAAATAAGATTTTCTCGGCATTGGGTTCTACATTACTGTAGCCGAATTTGTTTAAAGTCACATCAATTTTGTTGTCAGGGCGAATGTTTTTGATATAACCCGTCATTCTGTCTCCCAATCGGATGTCTTCATACACTTGGTCTTTGTACAATAATCCTTTGTGAATGTCGTTGATGATAACATTAATTCCAAGTTCAGTAATATGCGAAATAATTAAATCAACTTCATCGCCTACAGCAACCGTCAAATTCTCATTGTTCAAAAACTGATTGGTCTTGCTGGAAGCCATTATTCTATTGGTCTTTTCATCGATAAAGGCAAATACCAAATAACGTTTCCCTTTTTCCATAGGGCGCGCTTGTTCTTTGAACGGAACGAACAAATCTTTTTCTAAACCCCAATCGAGAAAAGCACCAAATTGGTTGACATAATTCACGCGAAGCAAACCAAATTCATCCATCAAAATATAGGGTTCCAAAGTCGTAGCGACAGGTCTTTCTTCATGGTCAAGGTATACAAACACTATAATTTCTTCACCAATAGTATAGTCCTTTGGCACATATTTCACCGGAAGTAATACATCGGCGGTGCCATCGGTTAAAAAAAGTCCCACTTTGGTTTCCCGTGCAATGGTAAGTGTATTGTAATGCCCTATTTTCATTTTTATGCTGGTAATATTTTCTTTGGCAAAGATAGCGAAATTAGAAACTTGAATTTGTATAATAAAAAATGTAGTTTTACTAAGTGTAACAAAACCACCACTTGCACTACTAACGGGCTATGAGTGACAACCTAGAACAATCATTTGTAAAACAACTGAAGGAGAACCAAAACATCATCCACAAGATATGTCGGTTATATACCAATGGTGATGATGCACATAACGATTTGTTTCAGGAAATTACCATTCAACTGTGGAAAGCCTTCCCAAAGTTTAGAGGTGAATCTAAATTTTCAACTTGGGCCTATCGCGTGGCATTAAATACTGCCATTACACTGTACCGAAAAAGTACGCGAACTGTTTCCACCATTACTTACGAAGGACAAAAACATTTTTTAAGTCAGGAAGACTACAACTTAGAAGAAGAAGAGCAAATCAAATTGATGTACCAAGCGGTGCAGCAGTTAAATGATATTGAAAAAGCTTTGGTATTCCTCTATCTTGAAGACAAAGATTACACCGAAATATCGGAAACATTGGGGATTAGCGAAGTCAATGCCCGTGTGAAAATGAACAGAATTAAAGGAAAATTAAAAAAAATATTAAATCCCTAAGGATTATGGAAGAGTTGGATTTATTAAAAAAAGCCTGGAAAAAGGATACCCATTCTTTTGAACAGGTCACGGAAACTGAGATTTACAAAATGATACATAAAAAGTCATCGTCTATTGTCAAATGGATTTTGATTATCAGTATTTTGGAGTTTGCTTTATGGACAGCGGTAAGCCTCTGCTATAATACCGATGATGTCATTAAGAGTTTAAATGCTGAAAACTTTTTAGTTTATTTAAAGGTCATTAATTATATAAACTATGCTGTTGTTTTCTTTTTTATCTATTGTTTTTACCGAAACTATGCTAAAATTTCAACAATAACCTCTACAAAACAATTAATGCAGGATATTTTAAGAACCCGCAAAACAGTACAATACTACGTATGGTATAACTTAAGCATGGTTTTTATTTGTACCATTTTAGGCTTTGTTATGGCTTTTATTTATAACCCTGAAATTGACACCTTAAAATATAAAATAGCCCATGATGAAAGCAATCTGATTCTAGTTGAAACCATCGCCATATTAGTGCTTATCCCTTTAATAGCGGTTGGTATTTTTTGGTTAATTTACCGCCTGCTGTATGGGATACTGCTTCGAAAACTACAAGGAAATTATAAAGAACTCAAAAAAATAGATTTATAACATGAAAAAAACAGCTTTACTCCTACTGGCATTATTGACGGGTATCGTCAATGCCCAAACCAACGAAAAGTCCTTGTTGTGGAAAATCTCAGGAAACGGACTTTCAAAACCTTCCTACCTATTCGGAACTATTCACATTACTTGTGATGCAACATTATCCGATAAAGTAAAGAAAGCTTTAGACAATACCGAACAGTTGTGCTTAGAGCTCGACATGGACGATGCTTCTATGCAAGGGCAAATGCTCAACAGCATGATGATGAAAGACGGTGTAACGATGAAATCCTTAGTCACCGAAGCCGATTTTAAAATAGTAGATGCTTTTTTAACCAACAATGTAGGTTACTCAGCCGAAATGCTCAATCCGGTCAAACCGTTTATGATTACGACCATGTTGTATCCTAAAATGTTAGGGTGCGAAATGCAATCGGTTGAAGCAGAATTGATGAAAATAGCCAAAACCCAAAACGAAGAAACCATCGGATTAGAAACTGTAGCCGAACAATTGGCTGTTTTTGATGCCATTCCGTACCAAGAACAAATGAACGAATTGGTGATTACCGCCAAAGACAATATGCAACGCGATAAAACCGAACTAACCCAAATGATGGCGTTGTACAAAACCGAAAATGTAGAAGAAATGGTAGCTTTTACCGAAAAATCAGCCAATGTAATGACCTCCAAATACAGCGATATCCTACTCAAAAACAGAAATCAAAACTGGATTAGCCGCATTGATAAAATTGCCAAAAGCAAACCCACTTTCTTTGGCGTTGGCGCTGCACATCTTGGTGGCGAACAAGGCGTGATTGTCTTGTTGAGAAAAGCAGGTTTTAAAGTAGAAGCCGTGAATTAGTTCAAGGGATAAGCTGGAAGTTTTTACACAGAGATACACAGAATGCACGGAGATGCACGGAGTTTTAATTTAAGCCATAAAAAAAGCCTCTCTTTCGGGAGGCTTTTTTCATTATCATGTCGGTAAAAATTATTGTATTGTCAATAAGTGCGCTTGGATGGTGGCTGCAAAGGCGTCCATTTCGACGATTTCTTGCTCTACTCTCGCTACTTCGGTTTGTTTTTGTAGCAGGGCAATCGTTCCATAAGCTTCCTTACGTGATTCGAGTACAAACTTGCGGTACTCTAATCTTGTTTTTTTGTCGAGCTCTTGCTCTTTAGTAGGACCATCCGGTAAAGAAGCGATGGTAATTTCTGAGGCATTAATTTGAGCTAGTACGCTGATTAAATTGGCGTCAATCTCTAGCGAGGTTTCAGCATACTTTACAGCAAATCGCTCATCGGTTGTTTTTTTATAAAGCAAATTAGCTTTCTCTTTGGCTGCCCATTCTAATAATGCATTGCAGTCGGTCACTTGTGTCAAATTCATTAACGAATAATTCATAATAAATAATTTTAAAGTTAATACAGCAAGAATTGACAAGTCTTGTGCCAAAAATCAACCTTTATTGATTATTTAATAAATATTTAACGTTTTTATTGTGCATATCGCAATACAAAATTATGCTGTTTCCCCTTTGTTTTCAGTAGTTTTCGACAATTTCTTTTTGGCTGACGCCAGGAGTCTTTTTTCTAACTCGAACATTTGTTGTTTGAGTTGGCACTCGTATAAAGCACTATGACTATTAATTTCAAGTGCTTTGTTGGTATTATTGGTAATAAGTCGCAATTTATCTTGATGTTCTTGGCTCTTTTCCTGTGGGCGGTTTTTTAGATAAACCAACAGCTTTTGGGCTTTGAACTTGTCCGACTGTTTCTTTTGAATGGATTTGACTTTCCTGTTGACCAAATTGAGTTGGTAAGTATTCTCTAAGATTAGGCGGTCGAGTTGTTCTTCCGTCACTGTAGGTAATAGTACTTCCTCAAGACCGGATTTACTTTTGTTCTCTAACTCATTCATGTGGTTAAGCAGTTCAGCCAACAACAGTTTTGCCGGATCCGGCAGGTCACCGAAGCCCAGTTCATATTTGGCCAACTTACTACGCGTAACCCCAAGCAACATGGCCAGTTCTTTCTGGGTAAACCCTATTATATCTCTGATACTGTTTTTATTTTTGGCTTCTTTCATAGTACTAAACGATTAACGGTTTATACTAGCGTACTAAAAACCATGCCAGTAGGAACACTTTTTTAGTTATAAAATTCCTGTTCGGGTTTTACGAACCAATTTTTACCATATAAATTCTTGTTCGTGATTTGCGAACAAGAATTCTTATATAATATTTCTGTTCGGAGCTGAAACCGCGGTGCAATCAAAAAGCAAGAGGAAAAGTATTTTTTACTACCAAATGATTGAGAATTGAAAGGGAATATTTATATTTGAGGGTAAGAATGACAAAAATCATATCTATCAGGCCAAATTGAACAGATAGGTATGATAAAGTTATACTTATAAACTAGTTAGATGCAATTTCCCAGACAACGAAGTATTTTGCGTAATGAATCCGATAAATTTTGTGATTATAGTTCTTAGACAGAGAAGAATTCTCTTGGCTTCAAGTCTTTCGATTAAAATCGTAGAAAGTTAACTTTCAAACGTTTG
>NZ_JBKBLM010000047.1:0-7700 GCF_046296355.1 Flavobacterium sp. | reverse complement strand
GGCTGTATCGTTAAAGTAATACTACTAGTCTGTGGATTAACACAACTTGGTGTACCTGAACTCGCTACACTTACAATATTTACTGTCGTGTTAGCCGTATAAGTTCCGGTTAATGTAGCTGCGCCTGCTGCACTTAATACTATAGTTTGATTCGCGCCACCATCAATATTATAAGTAACTGTAGCATTTGGTGTACCTGTAAAAGTGAAAGTGGCACTATCTCCCGAACAAACTGTTGTTGGCGTCACACTTACACTTGCTGTTGGTAATGGTAAAACAGTTAAAATAACACTGCTTGGTTGTGGGTTAACACAACTTGGCGTGCCTGCACTTGCTACACTTACGATATTAATAGTAGTGTTTGCAGTGTAAGTTCCTGTTAGCGTTGCTGTACCTGATACGTCTAAAACAACAGTTTGATTCGCTCCGCCATTGATATTATAAGTTACTGTAGCATTTGGTGTACCTGTAAAAATAAAAGTAGCACTATCATTGGCACAGATGGTTGTTGGACTTACTGTTACACTTGCCGTTGGTAATGGCAATACGGTTAAAGTAATACTGCTCGGCTGTGGATTAACACAACTCGGAGTGCCTGAACTTGCTACACTTACAATGTTTATTGTAGTATCAGCAGTATAAGTTCCGGTGATAGTAGCTGTGCCGCCTGCGTTTAAGCTAACCGTTTGATTCGCACCACCATTGATGTTATAAGTAACAGTCGCATTTGGAGTACCTGTAAAAGTAAATGTTGCACTGTCACCAGAACAAGATGTTGTTGGATTTACAGCAACAGCAACAGATGGTAAATCTAATATTATAATGGTTACCGTCGATATATCGGGAGCACATAGTGCAGAGGAAACAGTATAAGTAAACACATATGGGCTACCAGCAAGTGTCATCGCGGAAACGTCTAAAGTACCTTGGAATCCATTTGTGGTAGCTATTGGCCCACTCCAGACACCAATATTATCGGGCGTTCCTCCTAAAAGATCAAACAAATCAAATGGAGCTGTTACAGAAATCTCATTGACACAAATACTTCTACTACCATCGTTTCCGGCATCATTTGGTTCATAAAGATTTACCAAAACTTCAAGCCTATCGACACTTTCACAAGGAGGATCAACAGTTGAAGCATAATAAAACTGCCCATTAATAAGAGGTGTAGATGGATCCAAAGGTATTCCAAAAGAGGAAGTTAAGTACCAATTATTATTTCCCGATGCCACTAAATCTCCAATAGTAGGCGGACTGCTAGGTATATTACAAAATTCTTGAACAGGATTTCCCGTTGGAGGTGGCACTAACCCAACATTAACAAAAACAGATAGCCTTGAAGTTTGACAACCGGTATCCGGATTAGTTTGACTTATATAATAAATAGTATTGTCATTTAAAATAACGGTAGGTGAAAGCGCAGTTCCTCCGGTAGGTGTCGTATACCATTGCAAATTATTTCCAAAAATAACAAATTGAGGATTTGAGGGTGTTGCCTGACTCAAACTGGTCACACAAACTCCTTGAAAGTTAGCGCCGGTCGGTGCCGAGTATATGGTAACCGTAACACTTTGTCTTGGACCACAGTTCCCTGTATTATCATCAGCAAAATAATCCTGACCATTAACTAAAACTGTAGAATTGGCTAATTGTGTATTTGAGGTAGCTGTCGCATACCATTTAATACCACCACCATTATCTGTAGCAACCAAACTGGCTACTGTAGGCGATTGTGTATCACAAAAAGATTGAGTAGTATCTGTGACCGTTGGACATTGAGAATAAACAAAACCATTCTGCCCAATTAGTGTTAATACTAAAACACAGTAAAAGAAATAATTTTTGGCGAGAGTAGTTATTCTCATAAGCAGTTCTATTTAATACATTTTGAAATCGTACAACATCACTCCTTTTCATATCAGGTGTCATAACCTCAACTAAAAACAGCTATATGAGACAAGAATTCAGCGCGTTGATTGAAGTAAAATCACCACTACTATATTACTTATAATTTTAGTGGCAAATTTTCACTTATTAAAATGTTATAAACAAAATAATCAACATTATCAACAACTTTTCAACACGCCAGATACCGTGCATATCATTGAATTAATGATGTTTATAAAAATAATCTGCAAAAAAAAAGAGTTATTAATATTTAAACCGATGGCTATAAAAATAAAAAATGTTAACAAGTTTACATCTTAAATGCAAACCTATTAACAATAAATTGTAAAATTAAAGTGGTTAAAAAACCGGTATATCTAATTCTTTTTTTGCTATGTAAAATTCAGAAATTACAGTGGCTATTATTTCTTCAACCGATTTAATTTCATGTATTATTCCGGCAATTTGACCAATTTCTAATTCGCCTTCAACCAAGTCTCCTTCAAACATACCACGCTTGGCTCTTGCTCTACCCAAAAAGGCTTTTAACTCCTCAGGTGTTGGACATTTAGCATATAATTCTAGTAGGTTATTGTAAAATTCATTTTTAATCAAACGAACCGGCGCCAATTCTTTTAAGGTCAATTGCGTATCGCCTTCTTTCACATTGATAATGGTTTGTTTAAAATTTTCATGGGCAGAACTTTCAAATGAAGCCGCAAAACGAGAACCCATTTGGACTCCATCGGCTCCTAATACCATGGCAGCCAGCATTCCTCTTCCCGAAGCAATGCCACCGGCAGCTATCAACGGAATTGAGATTTGCTCTTTGACCATTGGAATCAAAGTCAATGTAGTTGTTTCTTCTCTCCCATTATGACCACCGGCTTCAAAACCTTCAGCAACTACTGCATCAACACCCGCTTCTTGCGCTTTTAAGGCAAATTTGGAACTGCTGACCACATGAACTACTGTAATACCTCTTTCTTTTAAATAACCCGTCCAAGTTTTTGGATTACCGGCTGAAGTAAACACAATCTTCACTCCTTCTTCTATGATGATTTGTATGATTTCCTCAATATTAGGATACAACATCGGAACATTTACCCCAAAAGGTTTATCGGTTGCCGCTTTGCATTTTTGAATATGCTCTCTCAACACATCGGGATACATAGAACCGGCGCCAATTAAACCTAATCCACCGGCATTGCTGACAGCACTGGCTAACTTATAACCACTGTTCCAAATCATTCCGCCTTGAACAATAGGGTATTTTATATTAAAAAGTTGGGTGATTTTATTCATTTAAACAAATAATACTTGGGATTTAATTCTTGATAATCTTTCCGGATTGTACCAATGAGTTGCTTTTGATTTTATAATAATACATGCCGGAAGTCAAATGATCGAGAGAAAGTTGTTGATTAGAAATAATCTCTTGCTCTAAAATCATTTGGCCCAAATTATTATAAAGAGACATCTTTGCGACTTCAAATCCGTTCGGAAAAGACACAGTAACAAAATTATTAGCCGGATTAGGATAAACCAAAAACCTGCCCATAGTAGTATCGTTTACTGAAAGCGATGCGATAGTCAAGGCACTTTGAAAATCCGGTATTCCGAAACCAAACTGATTTGTAGGACTCATAAATCTATCCGCAGACTGCTTAACAAAATCAACAACTTGCTGGTTGGATGCCCAAGGAATTGCTTGCCAAAAACTGGTAACCGCGCCAGCCATAATCGGACACGAAAAAGATGTGCCGCTAGCCGTTACAATAGCTCCGGCTGTATTAGACAAAGTAGCACTTTGCCCTTTGGCCATAACATCGGGTTTCACTCTTCCGTCGAAACTAGGTCCGATAGAACTAAAAGTAGAATAAGTTTCGTCAAATTGTACTGACCCAACCGCCAAAACATTAGTGGCTTCCGCCGGAACACCAACATGCGGATTAATAGAGTTTCCTGTATTTCCTGCACTGGCAATCACAATCATTCCTTTACTGAATGCAATATTAGCGCCTTGAGAGGCAAAAGCAGTATTACCGGTCATATCAGCATAAGTATAACTGTAATTCGGATTGTCATAACCATAATACCCTAACGAGGTAGCAATCACATCAACCCCAAGTCGATCAGCTTCCTCTGCCGCTTGAACCCAATAGCTTTCTTCTACAGGATTTTCCGCTGCTATATCTTCGGTAATGAATAAATAATATTGTGCATCGGGAGCTGTTCCCACCAATTGTCCGTCGACAAAACCTGCCATACAAGACAAAGTCATGGTTCCGTGATTGTGGGTTGAAAAAACATCGGTGTTTCCACCAACATAGTTATATCCGCCCAAATACAATCCATTAGTAAACATTCTATTGAATGGAATAATCGTATTGACTGCTGAAAAACCGGAATCAAGCACGGCTATTATTTTTCCGGAACCGGTATAATCTTGTTCGTGCAACAAATGAAGATTCAACATTTGTACTTGATTGGCTGAATTTCCGTAGGCAAAAGTGGTCTGAACATCCATTTGCTTATCTACCGGAACAACTGTATTTGGTCTAATCATTCTGGAATTAAGGGAACGATTTGCATATCTAATGTGATCTACAAAAGACAACGCAGTTAAAGCCTGAATATCGGCTAAACTACCGCGTATGTGAAGACAATTAAGCCATTTTGATTGGGCTTTCACTTGGATTCCTTGAGCAGCAGTTATTTGATTTATATAAGATTGTTCTATCGGTGCGTCATTTATAGTCAATGGAATTCCATGAGCAGCTCTTCTGTCTAAAGCTCTTTGGGTTAGTATGGATAAAGGATTGTTTAAAAATGCCTCTGCATTTGGTTTGTCATTAAAATAAACCCACGCGTCTTCCTGAGAATAGCCTAACATACTTCCCCAAAAAAAGGCAATAAGCAATAACTTTTTCATAGCACTTTACTTTCTAAAGCGCTAATTTATGAAATTACTCCTGAACCAACTAATTCATCATCGATATTCCAAGCTACAAACTGTCCTTCAGTGATGGCAGATTGTGGTTCTTCGAAAGAAACATACAAACCGCTTTCAAATTGGTACAAAGTTGCTTTTTGTAAAGCCTGGCGGTAACGGATTCGGGCCATCACTTCCATGGTTTCTCCGTTTTCAAGTGCTAAATCTTCTCGTATCCAATGAATTTCTGAAGGCTGAACTCGTAATGCTTTTTTGAATAAGCCCGGATGATTAACCCCTTGACCGGTATAAATTGCGTTGGTTTTTACATCGGTAGCAATAATAAATAGCGCTTCTTTGGTACCGCCAACATTCAACCCTTTTCTTTGACCAATGGTAAAATAATGGGCGCCTTGATGTTTGCCCACAACTTTACCATTTTCGGAAGTATAGGAAATGCCTTTAGCTTCAAATGCTAATTGGTCTTCAAACGAGTTGAATTTTGGAACTTCTTGATTGTAAATTTTATCATCGGCTTCTATTTCATAGATCAAACCTTCTTTGGGTTGTAATTGTTGTTGTAAAAATTCGGGCAAACGAACTTTACCAATAAAACAAAGTCCTTGCGAATCTTTCTTTTCAGCGGTAACCAAATCCAAATGCATGGCTATTTCACGCACCTCCGGTTTAGTCAATTCACCAATAGGAAATAATGATTTGGCCAATTGTTCTTGAGATAACTGACAAAGGAAATAAGATTGGTCTTTATTACCATCTTTACCGGCTAAGAGTTGGTAAATCGGTTTTCCGTTTACCTCGATTTCACCTTTTCGACAATAATGTCCGGTCGCTACATAATCGGCACCCAGACTTAAAGCGATTTTCATAAAAACATCAAACTTGATTTCGCGATTGCACAATACATCAGGATTTGGAGTGCGACCTTGTTCGTATTCGTGAAACATGTAGTCAACGATTTTTTCCTTGTATTGCTCGCTTAAATCAACGGTTTGGAAAGGAATTCCTAATTTTTCAGCCACGAGTAATGCATCGTTACTGTCTTCAAGCCATGGACATTCATTGGAAATGGTTACTGAGTCATCGTGCCAATTCTTCATAAAAAGACCAATGACCTCATAGCCTTGTTCTTTTAATAAGTAAGCAGCAACACTCGAATCAACACCACCGGAAAGCCCAACAACAACTCGTTTCATACAAAAAAATTTGTGGCAAAGTTACCGCAAATTCTGTAAATTTTCACATTCTGACATCAGTTAAAACAATTCAGCCGTAAGCAAAACTTATTTACCTCCCGATTTTCCTTTTGATGTCTTCATCTAGGTTTGTGTTAGGCTTTTCTTCGTCTTTAACCTCCACTTTTACATCAGACTGTTTAGGCATTTTTGGTCTTTTGAAGTTTTTATTTTGGTAATTCATATTGACCTCTTTTATCTTTCCTTTTTCGAGCATTTTCCAGATGCCTACTTTCTTTCCGTTTTTAAAAGAACCTTGACCTGACACTTTATTGGTAGCATCTCTGTAAATAGCAGGACCATCTAATTGATCATTCTTGTAATTACTCTCTTCCATTACCACATCATTCTCGGCGTAACTTTTGTATGGGCCATCTTTGACACCGTTTTTATATGTTGTCTCTTCGGCAATCTTTCCGCTATTGTAAAATACTTTTCTAACACCGTTAAGTTTGCCATTGACATAAAACTCTAAAGTCATAATTATAGGAGAATTTAGATGATAGTACTTCCATTCTCCTTCGAATTGCTTGTTAACTAATCTGCCTTCACTTACTTTATTGTTCTTTTGATTGTAGAAAATGGTATAACATGAATTGTCATTGGTACTAAAATCTCTTGTAGCAATTACAGTCCCTACTTTGGTATCATCAAAAAATTTGAATACCCCAACTTCTTTTCCATGCTCAAAAGTGCCTTCATATCTTGGTCGCTTTGACTCTTCGTAAATGCCTTTCCAAAGACCGTGTTTTTTGCCATTCTCATCTAACTTGTTAAAGTCTTGTGCGAAAACAAGAACAGTATTCAATAAAAAAATAAATATATATTTCATAGGAAAGGCTGTTAACTAGATGTAAAAACGAAGTACAAATTTAAAGTTATTATGAAAACGAAATATATATATTTTTAGTATAGTATCAATTGTTAAAATTATTCTAAAATTTTACACTCATTTTGTTTAACGTTTTCAGCTTTAAAATAACAGCCCTAAATCAAAAAATTGCCTATAAAACCTATAAAGCAATGTTTTACTGATAATTACAACAGTTGAACGAAACTGTTAAAATATTTATAAAATTTATTTTGTTTATCATTTTCTGTTAATTGTTAAACAAAATTAATTAATTTAGCCGAAACATTTAAACAAAATAACTATGAAAAATCTAACTAAATTATTAAGCATTGTCCTAATGTCTGCTTTTGTCTTCTCTTGTAGTGATGACGATGACAACAATTCAAATCAACCTCAAACTATTGCAGAGATTGCTTCTGCAAATGCCAATCTAAGTATTTTGGTACAAGCACTTGATAGAGCAGGTCTTGTATCTACATTCGATAGTCCGGGCGATTTTACAGTATTTGCTCCAACCAACGACAAATTTGAAGCATTCTTAGATGCCAATGGTTTTGCTGACATTAACGCCGTACCACTGCCTCTATTGACAGAAGTTTTAAAAAACCATGTAGTTTCAGGTTCATTTTACAGTAACGAGTTGGCAATAGGTTATGTAAAAACATTAGCCAAAGGAAGTGCTTCAACTACCAACACATTGAGCATGTACATTGAAGTAGGTTCAACAGTAAAATTAAACGGTGGTGCAACCAATGGTGGTGCAACTGTA
>NZ_JBKBLM010000046.1:0-7949 GCF_046296355.1 Flavobacterium sp. | reverse complement strand
AAAAATCCGCAGGCAATAAATCCACCATGGCATTATGTGTACAGTTCTAATAACCAACCAACACCAATCGACGGCTATTTGTATCCGGGCTATTATTTGCCTAAAGACAGAGCCATGAGAATTGATGGTTTACTCAATCCAAAAAACGATTGGACCAAAGAAGATGTCTCTAAAATGATAGTCGATAACACTTCGGCTACAGCTCAAACAATCGTTGGAAATATGACCAAACCTTTAAATAGCACTAATTTCAGTGCCAATGAAAAGCAAGCGTTAAACATTTTAAAAGACTGGAAAGCCACGCATGAGCTGAATGACATTGCGCCAACGCTTTTTAATAAATGGCTATATTTTTATTTGAAATCGACTTTAGAAGATGAATTCGGAGAAGAGAATTTCAAACTGTTATTGAGCACTCACATCGTCAAACAAATGATTGAAGCCCAAACCCAGAACGCCAATTCGCCTTGGTGGGACAATAGCAATACGAAAGACAAAAAAGAAACCCAATCGGAAATTCTAACGAAGTCGTTTAAAGAAACCATAGCGTCTTTAGAAAATCAATTGGGCAAAGATGTCTCGCAATGGCAATGGAGCAAAGTGCACCAAGTAACTTTCCAACATCCGATTGGCAAAGTGAAACTGTTCAGCAAGTTTTTTAATGTGGGCGCATTCCCGATTTCAGGAACCAATGAAGTCATCAATAACCAATTGTTTATTTACACCGATGATGCCGTTATTCCGGTTAAAGGCGGACCGTCAACGCGACGTATCATCGACTTTTCAGATATTGAAAACAGTTTAAGCGTTTTACCAACAGGACAATCAGGAAATCCGATGAGCAAGCATTACAGTGACCAATCAGAGATGTTTGTCAACGGTAAATTCAGAAAAATGAAACTGAATAAAAAAGAAATCGAAGCCACATCGACTAAACTAATTTTCAAACTAAAATCTTAATATAAATTGGGATTTTGAATAATGTGCGCGGCTTTTTCTTTGATTCGATAAAGCTCTTCAGCCGGTATTTTGTTTAATAAGTTCAGCATCATCGCCATGCGTTGGTTATTTTTGAAATACTGTTTTTTATCGTCTAAAAAATTCCAATACAAACTGTTGAACGGACAGGCATTTTCTCCCAGTTTGTCTTTAACGTTGTAAGGACACGACTCACAATAGTTACTCATTTTGTTGATATAACTGCCCGAAGAAACATAAGGTTTGGTAGCCAAAATTCCGCCATCGGCATACTGACTCATGCCTCGAGTATTGGGCAATTCAACCCATTCAATCGCATCGATATAAACACCAAGATACCAAGCGTCAACGGCATCGGGATGGCGTTGGGTGAGCAAAGAAAAATTGCCAATAATCATCAACCGCTGAATATGATGGGCATAAGCATCATCCAAACTTTGATTTATCGCCTGACTCATGCAATGCATTTTGGTTTTTCCGGTCCAATAAAAATCAGGTAAAGGTTCGTTATTTTCCAATACATTCATTTGGGCATAGTCGGGCATCTCTTTCCAATAAATCCCTCTCACATATTCGCGCCAACCAATAATTTGCCGCACAAAACCTTCGACTTGTGCCAATGTTATCGATTCTTGATTTTGATGATAATGCGCTACAACAGTATCAATCACTTCTTTTGGAGAAAGCATTTTACTGTTCATGGCAAATGACAAACGCGAGTGAAACAATTGCTTTTCTTGGGTGTGCATAGCATCTTCATAAGTCCCGAAATGCTGGAGTAAGTTGTGACAGAAATAATCGAGTAATTCCAAACATTCTTCTCGGGAAATAGGCCAGCCAAAATGGTCTGGATCAATATTACCAAAAGTACTAACGCCGGCTTGTTGGATTTCCTCTAATATTCGGACGATGTTTTTTGGAAACTGCTTCGCTTTGGGCACCACAACTTCGCCTTTGTATTTCTTGCGATTGTAGTGGTCAAAATTCCACTGATTCCCAAAAGGTTGTTCGCCTACCATCATTACTTGGTGTTTCTTACGCATCATTCGGTAAAAACTTTCCATCAACAGTTGTTTTTTGCCTTGGAAAAATTGGGTTAGTTCTTCTCTTTGCGTGTAAAAATGTTCGGTGTCAATGACTCGACTAGTTATGTCTAATTTACTGCAAATGGCTTTCAATTGTTCGTCAAGGCGATATTCATCCGGCAATTGGTATTCGAAATGAGTGATGGAATATAGGGCGATTTCTTTTTGAATTAACTTTTCAAAATCCTGCGAATTGTCTTCGGCCGAAATTTTGTAATACCGAACTTGATGTCCTTGCGTTTGTAACGTTTCGGCAAAATGTCGCATCGCCAAAAAGAAAGCCGTGACTTTTTGAATGTGATGTTTCACATAATCCGTTTCCTGACGCACTTCTGCCATCAAATAGATTACGGACTCATCTTTGGTTTGAAACCAAGAATGATTCAAGTTTAATTGGTCACCGAGAATTAGCCGAAGTGTTTTCATTTAAAATAAAGTGGTTTGGAGCCAAAGTTTTTGAAACGCACCATTGGCATCATACATTTCTGCTTGGCGTTTGATGTTGAATTTTCGGTCGCGCGGATCATTGCCTACGCCCGAATTGTAAATCCAGTTTCCATAATTGGAATGCACGTCGTAATCGATTAGCATGCTTTCAAAATAAGCGGCGGCAATTCGCCAATCCTGTTCCCATTCTTTGGCCCAATAACTCGCCACGTTTTGCCTTCCGCGATTGCTCATCCAACCGGTTTGTTGGAGTTCAATCATGCTGGCGTTTACAAATGGTTCTTTGGTTTGCCCGTTCGTCCATTGCTGAAAGGCTTTGTTGTTGAATTTCCAATCGTAGGTTTTGTTCAAAATGCCTTTGAGTTGGAAAATTTTATTGCCGTGTTTGAGGGAAATGTATTTGAAATAATCGCGCCAAATCAATTCAAAAATTAGCCAATATGTATCTTCATTCGCGCCGATTTCTTTTTCATAACTTTTCACTTCCCAATAAATGGTTCGTGCCGAAATACTGCCGTTGGCCAACCAAGCCGAGAGTTTGGAACTGTAATCTTTGCCGATTAAGCCGTTGCGCGTTTTCTTATAAACGGATAATTTTTTGGTGTCCCAAAAGTATTCCGCTATGCGCAACAACGCTTGGTTTTCGCCACCTTGAAACGGGAAAGCAGTCTTGGGCGATGTTTCAAAATCTTCAAAACCTAAATCTTGTAAGGTTGGAATAAAAGTGTCATTTGCAATGGTATTACTTTCCGGCAATGCTTTAATTTGGGCACAACTTCTGACCGAAACCGTTTTCTCGCATTGTTTTCGAAACTCAGTAAAAACTTCCGGGATTTTTTTGAAATCGGTATAAGGGATATCTTCGGGATGGAATAAAAATTGGTCATAACATTCGTGCCATTTTACAGTTGGAATCTGCAATCGCACCGCATCATTTACAGCCATTTCTTCTGCTGTCCATTCCTTTTGAAGGTAAATGTTGTCGATAGTGTATTGGTTCACCAAATCGGGAATCACTTGTTCCGGCGTATTGTGAAATACCAAAAAGCTAATGTTTTTTTTCTCCAAATTATCGCTGAGTTCCTCAATAGTTTCTATCAAAAACTTGGCTCTGAATTGCGCTGTTTTTCTAAAACCATAAGTGGTTTCGGCAAACTGTCTTGGGTCAAAACAGTAAACGGCAATAACTTGATTGTTTTCTTTGATGGCTTGAAATAAGCTGTGATTGTCATTCACGCGCAAGTCATTTCTAAACCAAACTAATCCTGTTTTTTGTTTCTTCTGCATTTTTCGCTACAATAATTAACTTCGTTCCAATTCTTCTCCCACTTTTTGCGCCAAGCAAAAGGCAATCCGCAAGTTTTACAGATTTTCTCGGGTAAGTTTACTTTTTTATGTGCCATTTTTTAGGATGGATTTGGTTTTTAAATGCGGACGAGCATAATCAAATCGGTCTAAGATTTGGGGCAAACAATAGCCGTCTAAACCATTTACGGTGACGACATCGGCTTTGTCCAATTGCAACCAATAATCCTCGTGCAAGATTTCTTCTTTGAAATAAATTTCTACAATGGAAGCTATGACATGAATGGTGTTGTTTTCTTTGATTTCATATTCGTTGAGGTATTTGCAAAGCAACTTCACCGGACTTTCTTTAACAAACGGCACGTCAATTTCAGAAAGGTATTCTTCGGTTAGATTTACTATTTCAAATTCAGATTCCTCCGCATTGTAACTGGCAGAGGTTTGATGTGCTTGGGCAATCATATTTTGGGCAATGTGGTTCACGGTGAAATAGCCATTCGATTTTAGGTTTTCATAAGTGTTACGCGCAACAACATTCGGTCGAAGAATAAAACCTAACATAGCCGGATTGCTTCCCAAATGCGTAACACTTGAAAAAACAGCAAGGTTTGTAATACCGGATTCAGACTTGGTACCGATTAAGTTAGCCGATTTGTATCCGGTGCAACTGTTTATCAAGTTGAGTCGGTGTACTTTTGATAGCGAATCCCATTCGGAACGGGTAATTTTTTTCATGCTTTTTTCTTTCAAAGGTAAGATTTGTTTAACTTAAATAAAAAATAATTAAACAAAAATTATGATTTTGACCAAATAAATAGACTTCAGTCGTTTTACTTCAGTAATATTTCAGTAATTTTGCCTAACTTTTTTTCAAGATTTCAATGCAAAATCCTCAAAAAATTGCGGTGGTTGGTTCGGGTTTAGTCGGAACTTTACTGGCAATTTATCTCAAAAGACAAGGACACATAGTTCACGTTTACGACAGAAGTCCTGATATCAGAACGGTTGAATTTTCAGGACGTTCCATTAATTTGGTAATGTCTAATCGCGGTTGGAAAGCCATGGAAGATGTAGGCTTGGATGATGAAATCAGAAAGATTGGAATTCCGGTCGATAAAAGAGCCATTCACTTAAAAGACGGCAAACTCAATTACCAATATTACGGCAAAGACGGCGAGGCTATTTTTTCACTTTCCCGCGGTATTCTAAATAGAAGAATGATTGATTTAGCAGAAGCGGAAGGCGTGGCGTTTTTCTTTGAGCACAAAATTTGGGACGTGACTTTAGCCACAGCAACACTTCACATTGGGGAAACCGAAAGCGGTGAGTGGACAGAATTACAATACGATAAAGTGTTTGGAGCCGATGGTGCTTTTTCGAGAATTCGGCACAGAATGCAACGCCAAAGCATGTTTGATTACTCGCAAGAGTTCATGAAGTTAGGCTACAAAGAATTACACATTCCGGCCAACGCTGACGGAACACATAAGATTGATAAAAACTCTTTACATATTTGGCCACGCGGCAATTTTATGCTGATGGCTTTAGCCAATTTAGACGGTAGTTTTACCTGTACGTTGTTCATGCCGTTTGAAGGCGAAAATTCTTTTGAGCAATTAAAAGACGAAGCGTCTTTAGTAGATTTCTTTGCCAACTATTTCCCAGATACGGCTGCTGTAATTCCGGATTTGGTTCGCGATTTCTTTAAAAATCCAACCAGTTATTTGGCGATTATGAAGTGTTATCCATGGACGTTTGAAGACAAAGTAGCCTTGATTGGCGATGCTTCTCATGCGATTGTTCCTTTTTACGGTCACGGAATGAATGCCGGTTTTGAAGACATCACAATCCTAAGTGAGATGATTTCTAAATATGGTGATGATTGGAAAACCATTTTCTGCGAATACCAAAAATCGCGCAAACCTAATGCTGATGCAATAGCCGAATTATCGCTCCGAAACTTTATCGAAATGAGTACCAAAACCGCCGATGAAAAATTTTTGTTGCAAAAGAAAATCGAAAAATGGTTCTCCGACAAACATCCCGATAAGTGGATGCCGTTGTACAGTCGGGTGACGTTTAGTTTACAACCTTATTCCGAGGCCTTAGCCATTGGTGATTTCCAAAACAAAATCATGGAAGAAGTAATGCAAATGCCGAATATAGAAGCCATTTGGAATAGCGAAGCGGTCGAAAACAAAATCATTGATTTATTGAAATAGATTTTTAGGAGCTTTATCCGGCTATCCACTATATCTTTTACACCTGTCAGGTTTTAAAAACCTGACAGGTGTAAAAGGATGCCGTTCCTATCCGGGCTAGGGTTATTCTGCTTCCCGATGCACTTTGTTAAAATCAAAAGCCGGTTGGCAAATCGCAATGTATTCACAAGGTTCGTCAAACGGATTCGAATATTGCACACGCGTATTTTTTTCAATTTTTATCGATTGTCCGGCTTCTAGTATCACGGTTTCTCCATCAATGATAAATTGCTTTTTTCCTGAAATGATATAAGTGTATTCGTCAAACTCAGGCGTTTGAAAAGGCTCGCTCCATTTGGGCGGTGCAATCATGTGTGCAATTGAGATTTCTGCGTTATTTGTTGTTGCATTACCGTGGTGTTCTTCGATGAGTTTGCCGTCTGTAGTTGGCACTACAAAAGGCGCTTTTTGGATAAAATATTTACTCACTGTTTTATATTTTTTTTGGTGTTTGTGAACCTTCGGTTTCTTCATTTGTAGTCAGTTTTAATCCCAAGTATATTTCCAACTTCCGTCACTTTGTTTTTTCCAAACGGTGTGAAAAACGCCTTTGAATTCTCGTTCTTTTCCCTGAAAATCTTTGATAGACCAAACGTAATCGCCATAAGTATAACCCATAGTTCCGTCATTGGAAACGTCAACATGATTGGGTGTCCAAGTCACTTTAGCCGATTGGTATTTTTGGTCGCTGTAATACAATTTGATATTTTCTTTGCCTATAATCAGCGTATCGTTTTCGCGTTTGATGACAGCATTGCTGTCGGCGAAAGTGTAAAAGGCTTCGGGTATGCCTTTGGTTTGCGCCATGTTTTTAAAGTCTTCTTCGGCTTTGAGAACTTCTTTTTTGATGGGTTCCAAATCTAGTTTGGTGATAGCTTCCTTTTTATTACAACTTAAAAAGGCAACTGTAACAAGAGTTAAGGCGATTTTTTTCATGGTAAAGTTATTTTCTGAAAAGCTTGTTCAATACACCAAATACGCCACGAATAAAAGATGCGCTCGTCACGACTTTGGTTACTGATTTTCCAATCACTTCGGCTGTGCTCGGTTCGTTGCTTTTTCTTTTTTCTTCTTGTTGGGTTTCTTGTTCCGCTTCGGCTTGTTGGTTGGCTTCCTCAATTTTTTTGGTCAGCATTTCATAAGCGCTTTCGCGGTCAATTTCTTCGTTGTATTTTCTAACCAATTTCGATTTGGCGTTAATTTGTTCTATTTCACTCTCGGTCAAAACATCCATTCTACTCATCGGTGCTCGCATCATGGTGGCAGCTAATGGTGTTGGAACTCCTTTTTCGTTTAAAGCCGTAACAAAAGCTTCCCCAATTCCAAGCGAAGTCAATACTTCATCGGTTTTGTAATAATCAGACAGTGGATAATTTTCGGCAGTTTGCTTGATGGCTTGTCTATCATTGGCTGTAAATGCTCTCAAGGCGTGTTGGATTTTCAATCCCAATTGGGCCAAAACACTCGCCGGAACATCCATTGGGTTTTGGGTTACAAAATAAACGCCAATCCCTTTGGAACGAATCAACTTGATGATGGTTTCAATTTGGTTTAACAACGCATCGCTGGCTTCGTTAAAAATCAAATGCGCTTCGTCTATAAAAATGATTAATTCCGGTTGGTCGGCATCGCCTTTTTCGGGCATTTGTTGGTAGATTTCTGCCAATAAACTCAACATGAAGGTCGAGAATAATTTGGGTTTGTCTTGAATATCGGTTAGGCGAATAATGTTGATGTAGCCTTTTCCGTTTTCGTCAATGCGCATTAAATCGTCAATTTCGAATGACATTTCGCCAAAGAAAATATCGCCGCCTTGTTGTTCCAGTTCAATAATCTTACGGAGAATAATTCCGGTAGTTGAGGTTGATATTTT
>NZ_JBKBLM010000045.1:0-8056 GCF_046296355.1 Flavobacterium sp. | reverse complement strand
AAACACCAGTAATGAAATACACGAAAAAGAAAATCATTATCTCAATTGTTTCAGTCCTATTATTAATAATGGCGATGTGTTTTATTAATTTAAGTAACTCAATTTCTGAATATTATTCAACAAATTGGGTTTCTAAATCTATTAATGATTCAAAATTGAATGGAGCTTTTGTTCGTGAATTAAGTATTAAACCAAATGGAATTAAACAAGATAGTTTAAGTGTTGAATTTAATGAGTGTTGGATTGAACAACAAACTAAATTAAAATATTCTTGGTTGTTTTTTTCTGAATATTACGGAACTGGTAAATATCGACTATGTTTCAATCTAAAAAACAAATTTCACGGAAAAAATACTTTATCACATTTCTTTGTAGAACAGAATGGGCAATCATTTACGCAAAATAGTTCAGGAGAAAACGAAGTATTTAACATTTTTGTAGAGAAGGAAGCAACGGGACAAATTAAAGTTAGTCTTGTAAAGTCGTGGAAAGAGCCTAGAGATAAATATGTCGTAATAAATTTAAGATAAGCACAGCCACTAACAGCAGTTTGTAACAACTGCGAAATTTGTTTAAACCGCAGGCCGATTTTCCGCTGGAAAATCTTTATTTTAGTAGAAAATAATCAATCACGCAGTCGCAGCTGTTACAATCTGCAAGACGTTAGCGATAATGCCAGAGAGCAATTATGAAATTTACAATTTTTAAGAAGTCTAAAAAATTTCACTGGACAGTTGAAAAAATAATATACACTATTATTTTTTCTTCATTAGCTCTAGGGTATATTTCTGAGAAAGTTTTCGATTCAGAACAAAATTATGTAAGTAAAACATGTATGGCGATTGCATTAATCGGATTTTTCGCTGGATTGGTTACAAAATTTATTGGCTTTTCTCAGTTTGAAAAACTACAAGGAATATTGGACGGCTACTTAGTTTTTAAAGTTGATTCGATTGAAATTGAAAATAGAGAGTATAATTTAAACGAAATAAAAAGAATTGTAATATCCAATGATGATTACAGTGGGAAATTAGTTGGCACAAGCCGTGGACATCTTGGTCCAGCTCTATCAAATGGAACTGGAAATCATATAATTCTTTTTCTAAATTCCAGAGAAAGTAAAAAAGTGAATTTTGAAATGATAAATTCTAACGATTTTCAAAAAGTTAGAAATGAGCTGATTAATTATCATGTAAATTCTAAGATTGATTTTTGGAGTTTAGCGCATATACTTGGAGAAAAAAGCACAACAGAAATAGCGGAACTCACAAGTGAGATAGAAAAGTTTAGCACTATCGCTAACAGCCGTTTGTAATTACTGCACGCTTGGGCTTTTACCCGATTTCCTAGCAGAAAAAGATCTAAAAGAATCAATCATCTATGACGATAGTTTTTATTATTTACTTTGCTCTTTTATTCTTCAACGCCATTGTTGTGTTCGACGCTTACAACGAATATTTTGGCTTTGTAAAGAATGACAATAAAGAAGTTGTAGAACCCGGTTATTCAAGTGCCGGAACATATTGGGTAAATATAGATGTATTTCTTTTCATTGACGAAAAATCAGAAAATCAGAAAGTCCGGAAAATAATAAATAAACATACCGTTGCGTTAAGGACTTTTTGGATTGGGCTTTTAATTATTCTCCCAATTTTGATTGTTATTGATATTTATTTGTAAAAATATACTACCGCTAACATCATTTTATTACAACTTCCAAACCAGTATTCCTCACCAATCATCAATAAAAAAGTCCCGAATCATCGGGACTTTTTATTATTTCAAACTCGCTAAACTCTGCTCTATCGTGGCAATCTTCGCCAAAGCATCGGCTTCTTTTTTGCGTTCGTTGTCAATGACTTGTGGCGGTGCGCCGGAAACGAATTTCTCGTTGGCTAACTTGCCTTGCACACTGCGTAAGAAACCTTGGGTGTATTTTAACTCTTCGGTTAGCTTGGCAATCTCGGCAGCAATGTCAATATTTCCGGAAACCGGAATAAAGTATTCGTTTGATTTTACACGGTATGTCAGTGCGCCATCAATTTTATCAGTTATGTATTCTAAGGATGTGATGTTGCCCAATTTGGTAATCACAGCATCAAAATAAGTCGAGGCTTTTTCGTTATTCACCACTTTCAAATCGACTGCATCTTTCATCGCAATGTTTTTGTCTTTGCGAATAGTTCTCACGCCGGCAATTACTTCGGCAGCGAAATCAAAATCAGCGATTAGTTTTTCGTTGAACGAAGTCAATTTCGGATATTCCGCTACGATTAACGCTTGTTCCGGAGTTCTTTCGGCTATGTATTGCCAGATTTCCTCTGTCAGGAATGGCATGAATGGATGCAATAATTTCAAGTTGGCTTCCAACATTTCGATGGCTTTGTCAAATGTCGCGCGATCGATTGGTTGTTGATAAGCAGGTTTAATCATTTCTAAGAACCACGAACAGAAATCGTCCCAAACCAGTTTGTAAATGCTCATCAAAGCATCAGACAAACGGTATTTTTCAAAATGGTCTTCAATTTCTACTAAGGTTTGTTGCAGCTTGGCTTCATACCATTCGATAGCCACTTTTGAACTCTCCGGTTGCGCAATATCGGCTACTTCCCAACCTTTAATTAGGCGGAAGGCATTCCATATTTTGTTACCAAAAGCTTTACCGTTGTTGCACAATTCTTCGTCGAACATAATATCGTTTCCAGCAGAAGCACTTAATAGCAATCCAACTCTAACCCCATCAGCACCGAATTTTTCAATCAGTTCCAAAGGTTCGGGAGAATTTCCTAATGACTTCGACATTTTACGACGTTGCTTGTCGCGCACCAATCCGGTCAAATACACATTCGTAAACGGTTTTTGTCCGGTATATTCATAACCCGCGATGATCATACGCGCTACCCAGAAAAACAAAATGTCCGGTCCGGTTACTAAATCATTCGTTGGATAATAGTATTTAAAATCTTCATTTTCAGGTTCCATGATGCCACCAAAAACTGCGATTGGCCACAACCATGAGGAGAACCAAGTATCTAGAGCATCAGCGTCTTGGGTTAAGTCGGATATTTGGAGCTGGGAGTTAGAAGTTTTTTCCTGTGCTAATTTTAACGCATCTTCTATGTTCTCAGCCACAACGAAATCTTCTTTTCCGGCGCCGTAATAATAAGCCGGAATTTGTTGTCCCCACCACAATTGACGCGAAATATTCCAGTCGCGGATGTTTTCTAACCAATGACGGTAAGTATTGTTGAAACGCGATGGATACAATTTTACTTCTTCCGTTTCTAAAACCGCTTTGATGGCCGGTTTTACCAAATCTTCCATGCGCAGGAACCATTGGTCAGACAAACGAGGCTCGATAACGGCTTTGGTTCTTTCTGACGTTCCTACTTTGTTAAGGTGGCTTTCAGTTTTGGTTAGCGAACCTATTTTTTCTAATTCGGAAGCGATTTCTTCACGTACTACAAAACGGTCTTTGCCTTGGTAATGCAAACCAAATGAATTCAAACTTGCATCTTCGTTGAAGATGTCGATGATTTCAAGATTGTGTTTTTCGCCTAATGCTTTATCATTAATATCGTGTGCCGGAGTAACTTTTAAACAACCGGTACCGAATTCCATATCCACATACTCGTCAAAAATGATTGGAATTACGCGGTTGCAAATAGGCACAATCGCTTTCTTACCTTTCAAATGCGTATAACGTTCATCATCAGGATGAATACAAATGGCGGTATCACCTAAAATGGTTTCCGGACGCGTGGTGGCAATGGTTACGAATTCATTCGAACCTTCGATAGCGTATTTTAAATGGTATAATTTTCCTTGTCTTTCTTCGTAGATAACTTCTTCGTCAGACAAAGTGGTTTTGGCTTCCGGATCCCAGTTGACCATGCGGTAGCCACGGTAAATTTGGCCTTTGTTGTATAAATCTACAAACGAACGAATTACAGACGCCGACATGTCCGGATCCATGGTGAATTTCGTTCTGTCCCAATCACAAGAACAACCCAATTGTTTTAACTGCTCTAAGATAGTTCCTCCGTATTTGTTGGTCCAGTCCCAAGCGTGTTTTAGAAATTCTTCGCGGGTTAAATCGTTTTTGTTGATGCCTTCACTTTTCAACTTCGCCACAACCTTTGCTTCGGTGGCAATTGATGCGTGGTCGGTTCCTGGAACCCAACAAGCATTGAAACCTTTCAATCGCGCACGACGGATTAATACATCTTGAATTGTGTTGTTCAACATGTGTCCCATGTGCAATACACCGGTCACATTTGGTGGCGGAATCGTTATCGTGTAAGGAGTTCTATGGTCGGGTTTGGAATGAAAATAGTTGTTTTTCATCCAGTAGTCGTACCACTTTTTTTCTACTTCTTTGGCGTTGAATTGAGCTGGAATCATATAATATTAGATATCAGATTTTAGATTTTAGATTACAAGAGTGCGATACATTTACCCTATTAGCCCTGATGGTCGTGGAAATCCTTTTTAATTTGCCGAGGGTTTTAAACCCTTGGTAATTTAAAAAGATTGTAACAGACAGCAGGAATATGGATGGCTGAAACTCACTGACCACTCGCTCCTAAACTAAGTGGCACGCATTTTGCAAACTGAACTGCAAAAGTAATTAATAAAGACTTTAGAAAAAATTAAGAATTAAATTTTTGTGTATTAATTTAAACGGAGTATTTTTACTAACCAAATATTAAATTTTGACCTATGAAGAAATATATACTTATCGCGACAATCCTTGTAAATGCAGTGGTTTTTGCCCAAACCGGCCCAAAAATTGAGTTTAAGGATAAAGACAACACCATAGATTATGGCAAGGTAAATAAGGAAGAAGACAACGGAATTCGGGTATTTGAATTTACCAATACCGGTGATGCTCCGCTGATTATTTCCAATGTGCAATCGAGTTGTGGTTGTACTGTGCCTTCAAAGCCTACAGAACCGATTGCACCGGGAAAAACCGGAAAGATTGAGGTGAAATACAATATGAATCCGGGACCTATCAGAAAAACCATTACGGTGGAGACTAATGCCATCAATGCAGAAGAAGGACGAGTGGTTCTGAAAATAAAAGGAGAAGTAATCGTTAAACCGGTGGAGAATCTCTTAGAAAAGAAGACTAAAAGTCCGATGATGCAATAATCATAAAGCCCCGAAATTTCGGGGCTTTTTTTATAGGATACTTTTGAGTTGGAATTTATAAGTAAGGATTACTCCATTGCGTTCTACTTCAATTTCAATGGTTTTTCCTTCTTCCGATTTGAGGAGTCCGTTTATATTTTCAATGGTCAAATAATGAGTGTTTCTACCGTTAATACTAATTATACGATCGTTTTTTTGCACTCCGGCCAGCGCAGCTGTTGACCCTTCTCTAACATTAAATATCCTAAAAATAGGCTTTAATTCAAACTTGATTTTCAGGTTGTCTTGCACATGTCCGTCGCTGCCTTGTGTGGCTTTGAAAACAGCTGCTGTACTGCTGCGGTCTTGGTAGGCTTGGGAAACCCATTCCAAACCGTCGTGTTGGACTTCGAGTCCGCTCATATTAAAGTTAAAAGGAGACTCTATTTTATCTCCGGGTTTAGAGTAAATGCAATTGTTTTGATAATCAAAAAGCACCGAGAATCGTGAGAGCACTTCTCCACCCAATGAGCCAACCCGATCATCAACAAAGTTGACACTTCGGATTGAAGTTGAATCAGGAAAAGTACCTATCGGGTTTTTAAAAGTTTTCTCGCCAAAAGTGAAATTACTAATTCTGGCTCTTTGTCCGTAAACATTGCCACTAAAACCTCTTCCTAAAAAACATTGTATGGATTTAGACGGCAGTTTTATATCGTCTGCTTCACTCAAAAACAACCAAATAGCATCACTATTACCGGTATCTATGAGCATTTTAGACAAACGAGGCTTTTCAGCCGTAACCACGCTAGTTAAATAATAGGGTTTATTGTTTTCTATAGAAATGAGTTCTTTGTGGTAATGCTTAGCCACTCGCTTTCTTATTTTTTGATGAGATTCATTGTAAACAATCACTTTCTTTCTATCGTAATCAATTTCGACTAAATGGTTTTTAAAAAAATGATACCCGATAATACCGTTTACCGGAATACCCACTTGTGAGGAAAAATTAAATTCTTGGTCGAGGATTAAATAGATTTCGTGCTCGTTGTCAACAAAACCACCGACTTCCAATTTGTTTTTAGAAGATTTATAAGCCGCTACTGCTTCATTGGTTCCTAAACCTTTCAGCATAATTTTTTCCAAATGAAAGAAACTCACTTCTTCCTTTTCATCCAAACTGAAAAGCACGGTTTCTTTAACGCCGGTGTCTAACAAAAAAGTTAAGGATTCTCCATTCACTTCAATCGGAATGAAAATCAAATTATTGATCAGTTGGAAAGGGATTACTGTTTTTTTTTTATTCTTTTCAAATTGGAAACCTGTCTGAGAAAAACAAGATACAAAGGCAGTGAAAAACAGTATTAAAGAGCAAAAGAATCGCATCAAGTATGATTTTTTATAAATTTAGTAAAATTAGGTTGTCAAAAAATATTTTTAACAATTTTTAATGCAATAAATGAATTGTTTTCAAACTAAAAAAATCGCAAATTTGCACCACTAAATTCAACAACATGCCTAAGATATCTTTGAAAGGTCAGCAAATGCCTGAATCACCCATCAGAAAATTGGTTCCGTATTCTGAAATTGCTAAAAAGAAAGGACACAAAGTATACCATTTAAATATTGGTCAACCCGATATCAAAACTCCGGATGTAGCACTGAATGCTGTAAAAAACGCCGACATCAGCGTATTAGAATACAGTCACTCAGCCGGATTTGAAAGCTACAGAACCAAGTTGTCAGCCTACTACAAATCACATGGTTTGCCTATCGACGTGGCCGATATTATCATTACAACCGGTGGTTCAGAAGCGTTGCTTTTTGCCATGGGAAGCACTATGGATTCGGGTGACGAAATCATTATTCCTGAACCTTTTTATGCTAATTATAACGGATTTTCAACCGCTTCAGGTGTCAAAGTCGTTCCGGTAATTTCTACTATAGATGAAGGATTTGCTTTGCCTCCGATTGCCGCTTTTGAAAAATTGATTACCCCAAAAACCAAAGCCATTTTAATTTGCAATCCGGGGAATCCAACCGGCTATCTATACTCCAAAGAAGAAATCATGCAGTTGTCCGAAATCGTAAAAAAACACGACTTATTCTTAATTGCCGATGAAGTATACCGCGAATTTATTTATGATGAAAATGACAAACACTTCTCGGTAATGAACGTTCCCGGTTTAGAAGAACATGCCATCATGATTGACTCGGTTTCTAAAAGATACAGTATGTGTGGCGCTAGAATCGGTTGTATTGTTTCCAAAAACAAAGCGCTAATGGCAACCGCTATGAAGTTTGCCCAAGCTCGTTTGAGTCCGCCAACTTACGCTCAAATCGCTAGTGAAGCTGCTTTAGAAACCCCACAAAGTTATTTTGACGATGTGATTTCCGAATACAAAGACCGAAGAGATACTTTAATTGCCGAGCTGCAAAAAATTGAAGGCGTAAAAGTAGCCACGCCAAAAGGTGCTTTCTATTGCATCGCCCAATTGCCCGTAAAAAATGCCGATGATTTTGCCCAATGGCTTTTAGAATCTTACGACAACAATGGAGAAACGGTTATGGTAGCTCCGGCCGCCGGTTTCTATTCTACTCCGGGTGTGGGATTAAATGAAGTCCGAATCGCCTACGTACTCAAGAAAGCCGATTTGATTCGCTCAGTAGCTATCCTAAAAGAGGCACTGAAAGTTTATAACCAACAATAGTTTACTATTTTCAATACTAAAAACGCTTCAATTTTTTGAGGCGTTTTTTATTTTTAGGAGCAGCCCATTTGTGCTTTCAGTCACTATTGCTCCCGCTATCCGTTGCAATCTTTGCCCTGAATAAATTCAGGGACAAAGGATTTCCACTCCTATCGGGGCTAATGACAACCATTGATTTTCTATCATAAAAAAAACCACTCGATTTGAGT
>NZ_JBKBLM010000044.1:0-9735 GCF_046296355.1 Flavobacterium sp. | reverse complement strand
CGCCTCCGGCTTGTGCATCTGCCAAACTTGGATAATACGTTACCGTATAACCACTTAAGTTTTGCGCAATCTCAGCATCTTTAACCGTTAAGTCAAAACTGTGGTATTGGTCATTCGGATTGGTGTCATCATCACAAACACTCAGTGGTGCAGGTGTTGTCAGTAGTAATGGAATATTGATAATGATATCAAACGAACCAACATTAAAACAACCCGTAGTGTTGTCCTCTACTCTAACCCAAATGGTTTGGTTGTTCATAGCGGTATAGCTATTGGCCGGAATGATTGGAATATCATTGTTGGCTTGGGCTAAAGAAGTATGATAAGTAACGGTATAATTACTCGCTGCTAATGGTTGTTGAGACAACGCATCTGCAGTGTTTACAGTCAAGTCAACAGTGGTAATCGCATTTTGGGGATTATTATCCTCATCACAAACTACAATATCATCCAAATCAATTGGTTCAATCGGACTTGGATTCACATTAAGTTCAATTGGAATAACACTCCAACAACCCGTTAAAGGATCAACTGCTCTTACATACAATATTTGAACAAAAGGATTGATGTTATCATAAGGAACTGTAATGTCAATTGGACTGTTCCCTTGCTGAGCATCGGTTAATGTCTCATGGAAGGTCAGGATATAAGCCGCTCCTTGTAAAATATCTGTAGTCAACGTCAATAAATCAAAACCGGTAAACCCATCTTGATTGTCATCACAAATCGTGTAGGGCTCTGTTGGTGGAATCGGGGTTGGCAACGGTGACACTCTGATGTCTATCGTTGAGATGCTGTAACATCCTGTATCGCTATTGGTGATACGAATTCCTAAAGTCTGTACATAAATAATTTGATTCGGATACTGTAAATCAGGGTGCGAAACATTAATCGCATTGGTATCATTCTGTGCATCGGTCAAACTCGGGTAGAAAGTAACAATCATTCCGGTTTGGCCTAGTAATACCGGAGTTACTTGAGAAGCCAAATCAAAAGTCTCAAAACCTATAGCGCCATTGTAATCACACAAAGTGTATTGCGGATAGTTCGGCTGGGTAGCATTCGGAAGTGGATTAACGATTAAGTCTAATTCTACTATATCATAACAACCTGTGGTATTAAATTCCACTCTTACATATAACGTCTGATTCCACTGTGTTTGGTTGATGTAATTGGTCACACCGCCAATAGCATTGGTGTCATCTTGCGCATCAACTTGAGTCGTATGGAAGGTAACGGTAACGGTTGTCGGATCAATATTTCCTAAAATCTGTGGTACTGTAGTGGTTAAATCAAAACTTTCAAAACCCGTTTGTCCCGTATAATCACATAGCTCGTAATCATCCGGCTCTGTGGCTTCAGGAGTTGGGTCTACGATTAATTGTAACTGTACATAATTAGCACAACCTGTCAAGGTGTAAAATACTCTGACATAAATGGTTTGGGTCCATGGATTGATATTTTCATAAGGACTCGTTAGCGATGGCGCTGCGCCTATCAAAGCATCGGTATCGGTCTCGTAATAGCTAACAGACACACCAGCAACTGCAGATCCGCCCATAATTTCTATGCTGGCACTCTCTAAATCAAATACGCCAAATCCATCATTATTAGGATCACAATAATGCAATGCTTGTGGGGTAACAGCAAGCGGTCCTTGAGTTACTCTCAGCAATTGTGTTGTAATAGCATAACAACCCGTAGCATCATCTTCTACTCTAATATAAACTATCTCATTATCCGTGCCTAAATAAGCCAAAGGATCTTGTATTGAATTGGCACTATTTTCATTTTGAGCATCAAGTAAACTAGTATAGTAAGTTAAAGTCAATCCTGAAACATTACCATTAGTAACAACTCCCTCATTAATCGTTAAATCAAACATGGCCTGATTTGTTACTCCATTACTACATTGGAATATAGTATCAGGTGTAGTTGCTGGTGGAACAGGATTTACTACCAAATTAAATGAACTCACAGTATTACAACCCGAAGTATTGTTGCTGATGTTAATCCAAATCTCTTGTGGATTACTGATATTACTGTATAAATTCGGTAATGGACTCGTTTGGGTCTCAGCATCGCCTTGAGTTAAATAATAACTAATAGTAACATTGGTTTGTCCATTGGCAATCTCAGCGTCTTTAGTATTTAAAGTAAAGACTTCTACTCCATCTCCCGGGTTGTTGTAATCACACAACTCATAATCTGTAATCACAGGATTGGCTAAAGGAAGTGGGTTGATAATTAAATTAAAAGTAGTATTACTGTAACACGCAGGCGAACCATTATTGTAAGCTCTAACATAGATGGTTTGTAATCCCGGATCAATGTTACAATACGGACTCACAATTGCATTGGCTCCGGTTTGTGAATTGGTCAACGTTTCATGGAAAGTAACCACAATGTTAGGATTTCCTCCATTCACTTGGTTGATTATTGTAGTCAAATCGAAGTTACAATAAAAACCATCGTTGTTGTTGCTGTCATCACACACTACATAATCTGTTGGTGTATTGATAATCGGTGCAGTATTTACTGTAATCGTTGCTGTACCAGTTTGTGTTTGTGAACAAGTGTTAGCACTTCCGTCTTGAACACTAATTAAATCATAAGTAAAAGTACCGGCTACGTTTGTCGGAGCATCAATTATAACTGAATTACCACCACCAGTTTGTAACGCCGGTTGAATGACATTATTAATGGAATAAACAAATGTATAAGGTGCAGTGCCATTAGCACCAGTTAAAACAATTTGAGGTGAAGGAAAGTCCAAACACGTTGCTAAAGTACCTGTAATAGTTGCTGTTGGCAATGGATTAACCGTTATAGTGGCTGATCCTGTCTGATTTTGAGAACAAGCAGGAGTACCAGAGCTTTGAACATTAATTAAAGAATAAATAAAAGTTCCGGTTGTTCCTGTTGGTGCAGGCACAGAAATACTATTTCCTGCAACTGTGACAAGTGTTGGTTGAACAACATTGTTTATTGAATATGTAAATGTATAAGGAGAAGTACCGTTGGCTCCTGTAAAAGTTATATTTGGGCTTGCAGCATTTTGACAGACTGAAGTTGTACCTGCTACTGTAGCCGTTGGTAAAGCTCTTACCGTTACAGTTACAGAACCGGTTAAATTACGAGTACAGTTGGTTGTTGGATTCAAGACACTTACTAAGGTGTAAGTCGAATTGGCCGAAAGATTAGGTGTAGTAACCGTATTTGTTCCTGCACCATTCAAAACAATGTTTTGATTTGCTCCCCCATCTACAGTATAAGTTACTTGAGCATTTGGTGTACCGTTAAAAGTAATTACCGTATTAGTTCCTGAACATATGGTTGTAGTACCAGATATCGTAGCGGTTGGTAATGGGTTAACAAACAATTGGAAAGTGATGGTTCCGAATGTCAATGGGTTGGCATTCTCTTCCATTCTAACATAAATTATTTGCCCGTTAGTTCCGGTAAAAGCGTTAATCGGGCTTATGGCACCTTGATCTAAATCGGCATCATTTTGAGATAAATGATAGGTTACAGTATAGTCAGCCGCAGAATTCGCCCCTAAAACAACCGGTGTTTGAGGAACCAAATTAAATACAGCCGTACCACTTCCAAAACTGCTTTCACACAATGTTAAGTCATCCGGTTGTTCCGGGTCAGCTGAACAACTTATATAGCAAATGGTAAAAGGAAACACAGATACACATCCACTGGATGTTGGACCATTATCGGTTACCGAAAGATATAAAGTAGTACAAGCACCTGCGCCTCCGGCCGGACCGGGATAGGTACTTGCATTATTTATGGGATTAATAATATCTTGAGCATTGGCCGCAGTATCATGAATTGACAACTCAAAATCACCTGGATTAAGTCCGGTGCCGTTGAATAAATTGGCTGTCGCGTCATTTAAATTGAAAGTTGTTATATTAGAACATTCCTCCAAATTTGCCGGTGGATTGATTGCCGGCGGTGCATAAAAGGAAACTGTAGCACTTGCAGAAGCATTGGCAACACAGCCGGGTTTGTTAACTACAACAGTATAAGTTCCCGGTTGAGTAACTACAATTGACTGAACATTACCCGGAATCGGCCCGTTTGGACCAGACCATTGGTAAGTAGTTGCATCACTAATAGTTGCCGTTAATATCGCTTGACCACCAACACATATTACTTGATCCTCTAAAGATAACGGACAAACAATATTACAATCTGTTGCACCGTTACCACCGGTTTGCGTCAAGGAAATCTGACCGGCTTGACCACTAAAGTTGGTCAATAAAACAACGTATATCTGTCCTACTTGAGCATTGATTAAATCAAAATTTTCAACGGCCGCCGCAGAAAAACTACAATCTACACTAGTAGTTGGATTTAAATTTGTAGCCCCACAATATGGGAATGGAGAATCAGGATCAATTGGTCCGGGAAATGGACCCCAAACAATAAAATCTACGTCAATTGGATTCCCTCCGTTAGAGGTTTGCGAAATGAGGAAATTCAAATTCCCTGCCTGACTAATTTGCATAAAAAACCAAGCCGGATTAGGCTGTGATCCTAAACATTCATAGTTAATTCCGGTTTCAGTTGTTGTTCCTGTGGAGTTTTGAAACGTTAATCCCGAACCACCGGCACAAAAGGCCTCGGACCCGGCACAACTTGCTCCTTGTGAAAAAGCAGTACTAATTGAAAATAAGCTTATTAGCAGAAGATAGATGTAATTTTTTTTCATTACAGACGACAATTTTTAGGAGCGAAATTTACATAATTTTAAGAAATAATTGTGTTAAAAGTGAAATATTTTCAAATATTAACACTATTGGTTACAAATTAATTATAATTATTTATCTTTGTCTCTTTAATTTTTAACCCAAATTAATACCGAATTTAATGACAAAAAACGAAATGATTAACGACGATTTAGGTGAAAATCATATAGCGACCAGTGCGCAAAATCCGGTGAGAAATGATGCTTTTGATTTGCCGGATGATAAAAAAATAGAATCAATCAGAAAAGATGTTGAGAACATACTGACTACACTTGGAATGGACTTGACGGACGACAGTTTAAAAGGAACTCCTAATCGCGTGGCCAAAATGTTTGTCAAAGAAATTTTCGGAGGTTTAAATCCAAATAAAAAACCCAGTTCCTCAACTTTCAAAAACAACTATAAATATGGTGAAATGCTGGTAGAAAAAAACATCACGGTTTATTCTACTTGTGAACACCACTTGCTTCCTATCGTTGGTCGAGCTCATGTCGCTTATATTTCTAACGGCACTGTCGTTGGACTTTCCAAAATGAATCGTATTGTTGATTATTTTGCAAAAAGACCTCAAGTTCAGGAACGTTTAACGATGCAAATTGTACAAGAATTGCAAAACGTTTTAGGCACTCAAGATGTGGCTTGCGTGATTGATGCCAAACATTTGTGCGTTAATTCAAGAGGCATTCGCGACATTGAAAGCAGCACGGTTACCTCAGAATTTGGCGGTAAGTTTAGTGATGAATTAACCAAACGTGAATTCTTAGATTATATTCGATTAGAAACTAATTTTTAATAGCCCCGATTGCAGCTGGCTACCATGTAGCGCGGAAAGCGGGATATAGCTCCAAAAAAAAATGCAACTTTATAAAAATCATACCCTCAAAATATACAACTCTCTTTCGGGAGACAAAGAGCTTTTCAAACCGGTACATGCCGGTAACGTTGGGATGTATGTTTGCGGACCAACGGTTTACAGCAATGTTCACTTAGGCAACGTGCGTACGTTCATGTCGTTTGATATGATTTTCAGATACCTTTTACATTTGGGTTATAAAGTTCGCTATGTACGAAACATTACTGATGTGGGTCATATCGTAGATGATGTAGATGATGGTGAAGATAAAATTGCCAAAAAAGCACGTGTTGAACAATTGGAACCTATGGAAATCGTGCAACGTTATACCGTTGATTTTCATGATGTTTTAAACCAATTCAACTTTTTACCTCCAAGTATTGAACCCACGGCAACCGGACATATTATTGAGCAAATTGAAATCGTAAGACAAATTATTGAAAAAGGATTTGCCTATGAAGTCAATGGCTCGGTATATTTTGACGTGGTAAAGTTTAATGAGACCAATAACTACGGAAAACTTAGTGGCAGAAACATTGACGAAATGCTAGCCAATACTCGTGATACCGACGGTCAAAGTGATAAAAAGAATCCGCAAGATTTTGCCCTTTGGAAAAAAGCCGAACCGGAACATATTATGCGTTGGCCTTCGCCTTGGGGAATCGGTTTTCCGGGTTGGCATTTGGAATGTACTGCGATGAGCACAAAATATTTAGGCGAAACGTTTGATATTCACGGTGGCGGAATGGATTTAAAGTTCCCGCACCATGAATGTGAAATTGCCCAAAACGAAGCTTGCACCGGTCACAGTCCGGTAAACTATTGGATGCACGCCAATATGCTCACGCTAAATGGCAAAAAAATGTCGAAATCAACCGGAAATAATATTTTACCGGACGAAATATACAATGGTGGTAGCCCGTTTTTAAGCAAAGCTTTTTCAGCTAATGTGGCGCGTTTCTTCATGATGCAAGCGCATTACAGAAGTATCTTAGATTTTACCAATGAAGGGATTTTGGCTTCCGAAAAAGGATTTAACCGTTTGTTAGAAGGTTTGGATATTCTAAAAGAATTACAACCAAGCGCTTCTTCAACGCTTGATATCGCTACATGGAAACAGAATTGTTATGATGCGATGAATGATGATTTCAATACGCCGATTTTGATTGCTAACTTATTTGAAGGTATAAAATTTGTCAATTTAGTCAATGACGGTAAGGAAACTTTAACTGCTGACGATTTGAAAACGCTTTCAGAAACCTTGAACACATTTGTTTTTGATATATTGGGGATTCGAAATGAAAAACTAGTCGCCAACAATTCAGATAAATTAGAAGGCGTTGTAGAAATGCTAATCACCATGCGCTTAGAAGCTAGAGCCAATAAAAACTTTGCGCTTTCAGACCAAATTCGCGACCAATTGCTAGCCTTAGGCATTCAATTAAAAGACGGAAAAGAAGGAACTACTTTTACCATTCAATAAATGTTGAAGAAAATTGTAATAGCGCCACTCCTATTGCTCATCTATTTCTACAAGATTGTAATATCGCCTTTGGTGCCTTCTAGTTGCAGGTTTCAGCCAACATGCTCCAGCTATTTTGTAGAAGCCTTGAAAATCCATGGTCCATTTTATGGCACTTATTTAGGCATGAAAAGAATTTTAAGCTGTCATCCTTGGGGTAAAAACGGCTATGATCCGGTTCCTGAAAAAAAATGTTCCCACTAAAGAAAAAGTTAATTGTTTTTCATTTACAAACAATTCACTATTTTTACCATTATAACTTAACCCCATAATTTACTAATCATATGATTTGGAATCCATCAGAAGGTATTGATATCGGTTTCTTTACTGTTCGCTATTACAGCTTAATGTTTGTAATTGCTTTTGGTTTAGGATGGTATATCATGAAGCATATCTACAACAGAGAAAATGAATCCATCGACAAACTAGACACTTTGTTTATTTGGACTGTAATTGCCACTTTACTGGGTGCCAGATTAGGTCAGGTGTTTTTTTATGACTGGGAATACTTCAAAAATAACCCTTCCGAAATTTTACTGCCGTTTAAATTTGAACCCGAGTTTGAATTTACCGGATTCAGAGGTTTGGCCAGTCATGGCGCCGCTATTGCCATTATCATTACCATGTATTTTTACAGCAAAAAAGTCATCAACAGACCTATTCTTTGGGTTTTAGACAGAGTCGTGATTCCGGTAGCTTGTGGTGCGGTTTTCGTTAGAATTGGAAACTTTTTTAATTCGGAGATTGTGGGTAAAATTACCGACTCTCCTTTTGGAATCAAATTTATCAGGGATTATTATTCCTCCAAAGATGTGGTAAATGCTACCAAAATCAACAATGTGAATGAAGCTTATAATGCCTTAGTTCATGACCCGCAGTATGCTGCACTTTTAGAAAAAGTACCTGCCAAGCATCCTACCCAATTGTATGAAGCCGGTTTGTATATTTTTGTTTTCCTACTCCTTTTCTTTTTGTATTGGAAAACCAAAACAGCAGAAAAACAAGGCTTATTGTTTGGGTATTTCTTAATCCTGCTTTGGTCGGTTCGATTTGTAGTTGAGTATGTAAAGGAAAGTCAAGGCGGTATTGAAGAAAGTTTCGGACTCTTCAGCACCGGACAATGGCTGAGTATTCCTTTCATCCTAGTCGGAATCTATTATGTCTTTATGGCCGAAAAGCCAATTGAAGATGATTTATAACATAAATAAAAAAGTCCCGATAATTCGAGACTTTTTTTATTGTTCTTCGTTGACTTCGTTATGTGACTTAGCGTAGTTGTGCCATTTTTCAATACATTCCTTCATATCATTGGGAAGTTCCGTATCAAAACGCATAAACTCTTTCGTAGTCGGATGCTCAAAACCTAAAGTTTTAGCGTGTAGCGCTTGTCTTGGCAAGGTTTTAAAACAATTGTCTATAAACTGTTTGTATTTGGTAAAAGTCGTTCCTTTCAATATCAAATCGCCGCCATAACGCGCATCATTGAATAAAGTGTGACCAATGTATTTCATGTGAACACGGATTTGATGGGTTCTTCCTGTTTCCAGTTTGCAGGAAACCAAAGTCACATAACCAAATCGTTCCAAAACTTTATAATGCGTTACCGCGTGCTTGCCAACATCACCTTCAGGGAAAACAGCCATTTGCATTCGGTCTTTGACATGTCGGGCAATGTTGCCTTCTATCGTGCCTTCGTCTTCTTTGACATTACCCCAAACCAACGCAATATATTCGCGCTCCGAAGATTTGTCTTCAAACTGTTTGGCCAAATGCGTCATCGCCGCTTCTGTTTTCGCAACAACCAAAAGTCCGGTAGTGTTTTTATCTATTCGATGAACCAAGCCCGGTCTTTCGCTTGAGTTCATTGGTAAATTGTCAAAATGAAAAGCCAAAGCATTCACCAAAGTGCCGGTGTAATTACCGTGTCCGGGATGTACCACTAAGCCAACCGGTTTATTGATAACCAACAAAGCGTCGTCTTCATAAACAATGTCGAGCGGAATATCTTCTGGAATAATGTGATTTTCAAATGGCGGATGTTCCAACATCACACGAACCACATCAAAAGGTTTTACACGGTAGTTGGATTTTACCGGGACATCGTTTACCCAAATATTGCCTTTTTCGGCGGCATTTTGAATTTTGTTTCGAGTGGCATTTTCAATTAATTGCATCAAGAATTTATCAACACGCAATAGCGATTGTCCCTTTGCAGAAACAAATCGGTGGTGTTCGAACAATTCTTCTTCTAACTCGATAGTATCGTTTGTATTACTCATCAACAGGCATTATATCAGTAGAATCTACCGCGGTTGAATCGATGGTGGTATCATCAAAAACTACTTTTCCGTCTCCTAAAACCAAGTCGATTTTGGAAGATTTCAAAACTTTATCACCGGCTTTTAATTTCTTTCCATTCATACGTACCTCGAGAACCATATCTTTACCAAGGTAAGGTTTATAAGTAATAGTCCCTTCTAACAATCCAACAGCTGTAAGTGTTGGAACTGCTTGGCGATACGTTTTTTCAATTAAATCGGGAACGACAACCATGGTGTATTTAGAAGCATTGATTTTGATATAAATCTTTCTGC
>NZ_JBKBLM010000043.1:0-11216 GCF_046296355.1 Flavobacterium sp. | reverse complement strand
CTAAAAGGCATCATGGCTCCAAACTGTGAAACACCTGAATAGGCCAACATAGCTAACTGCTGGGTTTCAGCCGTTTTTCCTCCTGTAGCTACAGCGACACCAGCTGCACCGGCTTGTTGTAACATTCCTGCACTCATACGTTGCTGACCATGATTGGCAAGCGCGTGTGATACTTCGTGACCCATAACCGTGGCTAATCCTGTTTCGTCTAGCGTAATAGGAAGAATACCTGAGTAAACTACAATTTTACCGCCTGGCATACACCATGCGTTCACTTCTTTGTTTTCTACCAATTTATATTCCCATTGGTAATCTTTCAAATAATCCGAATAGCCATTGGCATTTAACCATTTTTCGGCTGCCGATCTGATTTTCATCCCAACATTTTCTACTTTTTTGGCATCTGCTGTTCCAACCAATACTTTGTTTTCTTTCAGAAACGTTCCGTATTGCTGGAATGCGGTCGGGAAAATTTGGCTGTTATCCACCAAAGCCATAGTACTTTTTCCGGTAAACGGATTTTTGGCACAAGAAGCTACCAACATAATAGTCAGCAATGCGCAAAATAAAATTCCTTTTTTCATAATTGTTTAATTTGAATTACAAATTTACTAAATCCATATTCCAAAAGATTATATAATTTGGATTATTAATTTACATAATTTACGCCCCAAATAAATGTATTTCTGTAAAATCTTTGCCTATAACTAATGAATTATCTCCATTTAGTTGTACTTGATCGAGGGTTATTTTTTCATTATCCAATTCGATTTTCTTCACTTTAAACGGCAATCCTTTTAAGTTAATTTTGAATTTGGAATACTGTGTTTCAAATGTCCCTTCAGTATGTTGTTGAATGATTAATTCTTTGTCTTTTCCGTTGAGTGTAAACGTTCTCAATGAAAAACGACCTTTGTTATAATCATAACCGTCTTGGGCATCTTCATAGACCGTTGATTTTTCTTTGCCCACTTTGTAATAAGCATCCAAAGTCAATTCATCAAATTGCAATTCGCCCACATATTGTTGTACCGGATATTTCGGAATAATCGAACCTTCTTTGATGAAAATCGGAATTTGGTCGAAACTGGTTTTAATCCACAGTTCTTTCTTTCCTTCGACCAATTCATTCGTCCAGAAGTTGTACCAATTGCCTTTTGGCAAATACATTCTTCTGCCTTGAGCGTTTGGTTCTAATATTGGGCAGACCAAAATTTGGTTCCCAAAAATAAACTCATCCGTTCTGTAATGCGTATGGAAATCGTCTTGGTCAAAATACACTAAAGGTTTCAACATTGGTGTTCCTTCATTGACATATTGCCAGAACATGGTGTACAAATACGGTAACAATTGATAGCGCAATTCCACAAATTTTCTGGTGATATCAATTACTTCATCTCCAAATGACCATGGTTCTTGTTCGCCGTGATCGCCCGAAGAGTGCGTTCTGCAGAAAGGATGGAATACGCCTAGCTGAATCCAACGTGCATACAATTCGCCCGAAGGTTGCTCGGCAAACCCACCAATATCAGAACCGGTAAAGCCCATTCCCGACATCGACATGCGTTGCATTTGGATATTGGCTATCCATAAATGTTCCCAACTGGCGACGTTATCACCTGTCCAAGACGAAGTATAACGCTGCGCTCCGGAATAAGCCGAACGCGTAATGATAAACGGTCTCTTCGGATACGAGAATCGTTTTACGCCTTCATAAGTCGCGCGCGCCATTTGTGTTCCGTAAACGTTATGTGCTTTTCGGTGACTACACGGATTTCCATCGTAATCGTGGCGAACGTCATTGGGGAAAGTTTTTCCGGGAACGTCCATTACGGCCGGTTCATTCATATCATTCCAAACGCCTTTTACGCCAATTTCCGAAATCAATTCTTTGAACAATCCTGCCCACCATTCTCTTACTTCGGGATTGGTATAATCGGGGAAATTACATTCGCCCGGCCAAACTTTTCCTTTCATAAACGGACCATCGGCACGTTTGCAAAAATATCCTTTGGCTAAAGCTTCTTGGTAAACCCAATAATCTTTATCGATTTTAATACCGGGATCAATGATAACGACTGTTTTAAAACCGTCTTTGGCTAGTTCGGCAACCATTCGTTTTGGTTCGGGGAAGTATTCTTTGCTCCAAGTAAAACAGCGGAAACCTTCCATATAATCGATGTCTAAATAAATCGCATCACAAGGAATTTTAAGTTCTCTGAATTTACTGGTAACTTCTTTTACTTTGCTTTCCGGATAATAACTCCATTTACATTGGTGGTAACCTAAGGTCCACATAGGCGGCAACTCAGGTTTTCCGGTTAAATGGGTATAATTGATGACAACATCACTCATTTTCGGACCGTAGAAGAAATAATAATTCATTTCTCCACCTTCTGCCCAAAAACTGGTCACATTTCTGCGTTCATGACAAAAATCAAAATAAGTTCTGAAGGTATTGTCAAAGAAAATTCCGTAAGCTTTATTGTGGTGTAAACCTATGTAAAACGGCACTACTTTGTATAGCGGCTCTTGGTCTTTGTGGAAAGCATATTGGTCGGTTGCCCAATTTTCAACTCGTTTTCCTTTAAGATTCAAATGTGTTGGCTTGTCGCCCAAACCGTAAAAACTTTCACCGTCTTTAGACATCTTACTCATTTTTACAATATTCCCGCCATGTTCATAACATTCTTCCCAATGGAAACCGATTTCGTCTTCCAGAATCGTAAAACCGTCAATGTCGTGTATGGAGATTTTTAAATCTTTTTTATTGACTTTACAAAAAACTTTGCTGGTTTTGATTAGGTAAAATTGTTGTTCTTCTATGACTTCCAATTGGTTGTAACCATGCGATTGCGTTTTGTCAATAGCATAAGAGAAGTCGTTGCTAAAGTAACCTTTGGTGGTGTATCGGAAGCGAATTAAACTGTCGCGAAGTATGGTAATTTTTAAAATTACATTGTTGTCGGTATTAAAATAAATACTGTCAACATCTTGTTCGAAGGAAACTATTTTGGTAGGGAATTGATCGCCTTTAAATTCAAGTTCTTGGTTGGTAATCATAAGATTGTATTTGTGTCGAGTGCCAAATTTACAAAGATGACAACGATAATTTTGTATCTGGGTTAAGTAGTTTTTAACTACAACGTTTGCGAATGATAATAGTATAATTAAACCTGTCAAATTTTAAAAATCTGACAGGTTTAGTAAATGAATTAATAACCTTTTAAGAAATCTTATAAACGGTAACGCCCAATGGTGGCAAAACCAATTCAGCTGAATAGTCTCGGTAATTCCATGCGGCTTTGTCGATTTTGATTGGTTTGGTCATAACGACACCGCTTCCGTTGTATTCAATTGCATCAGAATTGAAAATTTGTGTTAGTTTTCCTTTTGCAGGCAATCCTATTCTGTAATTTTGTCTTACTACCGGAGTAAAATTGGCCACAATAATCAAGTCATCTTTTGGGTTTAATCCTTTACGGATATAACTCAACACTGCATTTTCACTATCGGAATAATTGATCCATTCAAAACCATCTACGTGGAATTGCTTTTCGTACATCGCCGGATTACTTTTGTATAACGCATTCAAATCGGTGATGCATTTTTTGATGCCAGCATGGTAGCCGTATTGTAACAAATGCCAATCTAAACTGCCTTCAAAATTCCATTCGCTGCTTTGCCCGAATTCGGCACCTTGGAACAATAATTTTCCGCCCGGATGTGTAAACATATAGCCATACAACAAACGAAGATTAGCAAATTTCTGCCATTCATCGCCCGGCATTCTGCCTAAAATGGAATGTTTGCCATACACAACTTCGTCATGCGACAACGGTAGCATAAAGTTTTCAGTAAACGCATACGTCATTGAGAAAGTCAGGTCGTTTTGGTGGAAACGTCTGTAGATTGGTTCTTTTTTGAAATATTGTAAAGTATCGTGCATCCAGCCCATCATCCATTTCATACCGAAGCCTAAACCTCCGATGAATGTTGGTCGCGACACCATTGGAAAACTGGTGCTTTCTTCAGCTATCGTTTGCACATCAGGGAAAGCTGAATAAACCGCTTCGTTGAAATCTTTTAGGAAACTGATGGTGTCTAAGTTTTCTCTGCCACCGTAAATATTTGGTTCCCATTCGCCTTCTTCTCTGGAATAATCTAAGTATAACATCGAAGCTACAGCATCAACTCTTAAACCGTCAACGTGGTATTGTTGTAACCAAAAAATCGCGTTACTGATTAAGAACGAGCGCACTTCATTGCGGCCATAATTAAACACCAAGCTTTTCCAATCGGGATGGTAGCCTTTTCTTCTGTCCGGGTGTTCGTATAAGTTGGAACCATCGAAAAATCCTAATCCGTGTGCATCATCAGGAAAATGCGATGGTACCCAATCCAAGATGACTCCGATTCCGGCTTGGTGTAATTTATCGACCAAAACCATGAAATCCTGTGGTTTTCCGAAACGGGAAGTCGGGGCAAAATAACCCACCAACTGATAACCCCAAGACGGATCATATGGATATTCCATGACCGGCATGAATTCGACGTGGGTAAAACCGGTTTCTTTGACGTAAGCGACCAATTGGTCAGCCATTTCGAGATACGTTAGGAACTTGCCTTCACTGTTTCTGCGCCATGAACCTAAATGCACTTCGTAAACCGAATAAGGTTTGTCTAAACCGTTTTTGTCTTTGCGCATGTCCATCCATTTTTTGTCTTTCCACTTGTAGTCTAAGTCCCAAATGACTGAGGCAGTTTGTGGCGGATGCTCGCAGTATAGCGCAAACGGATCAGCTTTTTCGGTAATGATACCGTTATTGTTGGATTGTATTTTGTATTTGTAGGTCGTGCCTTTATCAACACCGGGAATAAATCCTTCCCAGATGCCTGATGCGTCCCAACGTACGTTGAGTTGGTGTTCACCTTGTATCCAATAATTGAAATCGCCTACGACGGAAACCGAACGTGCTGATGGAGCCCAAACGGCAAAGTAAACGCCTTTTATGCCATTCACTTCGGTGAGGTGAGCGCCGAGTTTTTCATAGAGTCTGAAATGTTTTCCGGCTTTGAATAAATCGATGTCAAAATCGGTAAAAAGCGAATGTACTTGTACTTGGTTCATGTTGTTATTTTATTTTTATCGCGAATTTGCGACTGTCTTTTTATTTTATATCAATTCACACGAGCGAAGCGACTGCCGAAGGAAATCCTATCTAGCCCCGACCTGCCTGCGGGCAGGCAGGTTGCAGCGGGAATTACCATTCCTGAAACTGCCCTACACTTTCGCTTCAAATTCCATGATGCTGGCAATTCCCGTTAATGGAATCACTGCCCAACGTGGTCTGGAGTTGAGTTCGTAGCCGAGTTCGTAAACCGCTTTTTCGAGGATGCAATATTTGAGCAGGAAGTCGATTTCTTTCCGGTAACCTATATTTAAATTGCCTCCTTGAGCGACTTCGGTGTAGGTTTGCAAAAACACGCCCACGAAATATTTGAATAAGATTTCGCCTGCTTGGAACAATTCTTTTTGTTCGTATGGATATTTGTCTTTGTTGTTGAAAATGGTCGCATAAATAGAATAATGAAATGAGCGAAACATTCCGGCGACATCTTTCAGCGGCGGTTGTTTTACTTTTCGGTCGCGAATAGTGCTTTCCGGTTCGCCTTCAAAATCGAGCAAATAGAAATCGTCGCCGTTGACCAAAACTTGTCCCAGATGGTAATCACCATGAATTCGGATGCGTTCGGATTTCATTTTAGTCCAGTCGAAATCGAGAAACAGTTTACGAATTTCTTTTTTGTTGTCGAGGAATTGATTGGCGAGTTCGAGCGCCAAACCGTCTAGTTTGTGCAAATTATTTTCTAAAATATTTAATCGGTTTTGGAACTGGTACGTCAAACGGTTTTTGAGCCAAACGGTGTAATCGCCGTTGTAAGTCGTTGGCGTAAAAGCTGTATCTCGAATGTCTCCACCGAGTGCGATATGCATTTCTGCTGTTCTCGTTGCCAGCGTATGAATACGAAGAAAAATGCTCAATCCTGCCCAATCGATGATTTCGTGTGGCACTTCATTTATTTTTAAGCGCTTGAACAATTCGATATCGGGCAATTTGGCAATCTTGATTTTTTTGTGTTTGAGGTTGTCGAAAATCCGATCAACTTCTTCTAACATAAACTGCCAAGCATCGCCTTGATTCGGCACCAATTCTTGCATTAAACCCAAAGTGATATTCCCCTCGGATAAAACTACACTGATGCTTCCGGTGTAGGCTGGCGAATGTTGGAAATCCATCGTTTCGGTTAGGAAACGGCTAATTTCGTAATCGGGATTCATGCTGATGTAGATTCTTCGAAAGATTTTGAGTACCAAAGTTCCGTTGTAAATAATGGAAGTATTGCTTTGTTCTACGCCCATGAATTTAGACGATTTGTATTCTTTGTCTTCGAGTTTTTCGCCTTTGTGGAATTTGACTTTTTCGTCTTTTCCGGCGGAAGTCACTATTCTGTCAAATAATAATTTTCGGAAATCTTCTTGGTGTAGGGCATCGACTAAAAATCCTTCTTGACCGCCCATTTTTACCGGTGCTATGATGGTATTGGTATCCAATTCTTCTTCAGACATGAAGGAAATCGGCATGAAATAATGTTGGTAAAAAGCCTCTTTAAAATTCACTTCCAATAAAACCCCATAATAGGTATTTTTCTTAGAGGTAATTTTGAACCAATCCACGACTTCGATATACTTTAGCGTGCTGGCTTTTCCGCCATACCATCGTTTGTTGATAATATAGTTTTCCAAAATATCCGAAGAAAACACTTTTATAAATTCTTCGTCCTCAAAGGCAGTTTTCCAATCCGTTTTAAAAACATAAGGATTGATAAATTCATCTTCATTAATTTTAGTATCCATTACTTCATAATTTTAAATAAATGAAATGGTAATGCCGGATGCAATTCTACGAAGTTCCATTCTTTGTCCCAAAAATAACTGTTACCGGTAATCAAATCGACTACTTTAATGGTTTGCCCCGGCTGAACACCCAAAGCTTGTAAAGGCAATTGAATCCATGTTTGCTTAGCATAATAAGGATCGAGACTGCAAATCATCAGCGTTTCGTCTAATCGCGAATCGTCATATTTGTAATAGGCTAAAACTTGATCGTTATCGGTATTGCAAAACTGAATGTTGTTCGTTTGCTGCAGTGAAGGTTGTTCGTGACGAATTCGGTTTAATCTTGTAATCAACGTAATCAACTTGTTTTGCACGGTCCAATCCCAATGGTAGACTTCGTATTTCTCTGAATTGAAATATTCTTCTTTGCCCGGCATCGCTTCGGAAACCATGTATTCATAGGCCGGACCGTAAATCCCAACGCTGGAACTCAAAGTAGCCGCCAAGAAATATTTGTGAAGGTACACACTTTCGTTGCCGCTTTGTAAAGCATAAGGCAAAATATCCGGAGTGTTCGGCCAGAAGTTTGGTCGATAGAAATCGGCTTGGTTGGTTTTGGTTAATTCTTCAACGTATTCGATTAGTTCGGCTTTGGTATTGCGCCAAGTGAAATAAGTATAGGATTGCGAGAAACCTTGTTTGGCCAACTCATGCATTACTTTTGGAGCCGTAAAAGCTTCCGCTAAAAAGAGCACATCGGGATGTTTTTTCTTGATTTCGGCAATTAACCAACCCCAAAAATAAAATGGCTTTGTGTGTGGATTATCGACTCTGAAAACTTTGACATCACATTCTTCCACCCAGAACAAAGCTACGTCGAGTAACTCCTTCCAAAGGTTTTTCCAATCACCGCTTTCAAAGTAAATCGGTTGAATATCTTGGTATTTTTTGGGTGGATTTTCGGCATATTGTACTGTCCCGTCCGGACGCCATTTGAACCACTGTGGAAAATCCTTTACATACGGATGATCCGGTGCGGCTTGCAAGGCATAATCCATAGCGACTTCAATTCCCAAACTTCTTGCGGCTTTTACTAAGGACTTGAATTCGTCAATCGTTCCTAAATCCGGATGTGTTGATTTGTGTCCGCCATATTGAGAACCAATTCCCCAAGGCGAACCTACATCTCCGGGTTGGGCGTTGGTTGCGTTATTTTTTCCTTTACGGTTAACTTCTCCAATCGGATGAATCGGCGGAAAATATAACGTATCAAATCCCATTGCTGAAACTCTTGGCAATAATTTTTCACAGTCTTTAAACGTACCGTGTTTGTCTTTTTCTTGTGATGCTGAGCGTGGGAAAAATTCGTACCAAGTACTGAACAAAGCTTTTTTTCTATCTACATAAATTTTTAATTCTGCCGAAGTATTGGCTAAAGTTCGGGTTGGGTATTTTTCGAAGATGTGGTGTAATTCTTTGGATAGGGCAATTGCTGCGGCTTTGTCGTATTGTTTTTCGTCTTGGAAAGCTTTGATTGCGGATGTTAAATAAGTCTTCTCGGCTGCCGTCACTTCTTTTAAAATCGCTTGACAATATTCGGCGCCTTCGAGTAATTCTGATTTTACGTGTTGGTTGTCTTGGATTTTTCTTTCGGTACCGTGTTGCCAATTTAGCGCATAATCAACCCAACCTTCTACGAAATAACTATAGTGACCTTGTTTTTCTACTTTGAATTGAGCGGTCCATTCATCATTGCCCAATGCTTTCAATCTTACCTCTTGCCATTTTTTATCCTTTTCGTGTTTGTATTTTACACAGCAAGCAATGACGTCATGGCCATCGGCAAAAACATTGGCTTTTACGATAACCGTTTGTCCAACAATTCGCTTGATATAAAAAGCACCTCCGTCTAATTGAGGCGTTACATTTTCAATAATTATTCGGGTTTGATTTTGCATTTTGACTTATATTTATGATGTTGAAATTTAAAAAAAATTATTTTAACTTTTGGTCAGCCAAAAAAATTATTGAAATGACAAAAAAATCCCCAATAAGCAACCAATCATTGCAAATTCCTAAGCCAATTCTCTTTACAGCTAAATTATTAGAGGCAATTTCTCCAAAACTAGTCACACTCTTTGCTGCTAAATTATTTACGACACCTATAAAACACAAAATTCCCAAGAGAGAACTCCATATGGAGCAAAATAGTAGGCAAAGCAGATTGTTGGTTCCCGGTCTCAAAAAAGAAGTCACCGTTTATGAATATGGTGAAGGAGAAAAAAAAATATTATTGGTTCACGGTTGGTCAGGACGAGGCACACAATTGGTTAAAATTGCGGATGAATTAGTAAAATTAGGTTACCAAATCGTAAGTTTTGATGCTCCGGCTCATGGCAAATCAGAAGGAAGAACAACGATTATGACCGAGTTTATTGCTTCTATTTTGGAAATTGAAAAACAACATGGTCCTTTTAAATTTGCGATTGGTCACTCGCTTGGTGGGATGTCGATTTTGAATGCAATAAAACAAGGTTTTAAGGTTAAAAAAGCGGTAACTATTGGAAGTGGCGATATTATTGAAGACATTTTGGATGATTTTGTAGCTAAATTGAACCTGAATCCTAAAATTGCCGGAATGTTGAAACAACATTTTGAAAGTAAGTTTGGTGAATCTATGGAAAATTATTCTGCTCATGAAGCAGCTCAAGAAGTTAAGATTCCTATATTGGTAATTCATGACCAAAATGACCACGATGTTAATGTAAAAGCCGCTCATAATATTGATAAACACCTTGAAAATAGTGAGCTAATGATTACCGAACATTTAGGTCATCGAAAAATATTAGGGAATGAAATAGTAATTAATCACATCAAAGAATTTTTAAAAGCATAAGTTATGAGTTTATTTGAAACCACCGATTGGGCTGCAAAATTACAGCCCATTATAGATTTATATAAAGACAAAAAACATCCGTTAGATTACGAAAATCTATACCAATTGATGGTTATGGTGATTTTGTCGGCGCAGGATTCTGATGCTAATATTAACAAAATTGCACCGACATTGTTTAAAGAATACCCGAATTTAGAGGCTTTATCAACGGCTTCATTTGATAGTTTATTTCCATTAGTAAGTAAAGTTCGAAACTTTAACACCAAATCGAATTGGCTAATCGAAATCGCACAAACGTTAAAAACCGACAGTAATATCCCAACCAATTTACCTGAATTAATTGCTTTAAAAGGCATTGGCAGAAAATCAGCCAATGTGATTATGCGAGAAATGAAAGTATCGGCCGAAGGGATTATTGCCGACTTACACGTAATTCGTGTTGCACCCAGAATTGGTGTCATTCAAGAAGCCAAAGACGGAAATAAAGTTGAGAAGCAATTGATGGAAGCACTTCCAAGAGAAATTTGGGGAGAAATCGGCATGGCAATATCCTTTTTAGGAAGAGAAACTTGTAGACCTACCAATCCGAAATGCCCACTGTGTCCTATTCAAAATGAGTGTCAATATGATTTGAAAACTATATAATTTGGGCGTGCCCCTTCGGGTCGGGCTATCCGGGCTACATGGTAGCCTCTCCTATCCCTCACGCAAGTAACTGCAAAAAGAAAACTCCCTTCATCATTTAGATATCCAGCCCTTGCAATTAGAAAACTCTCTACTGCAACTAGATATCTCATCACTGCTATTAGATATCTTGCTACTGCAAAAAGAAAAACCCTCACTGCAATTAGATTTCTCCTCACTGCAAAAAGAAAACTCCCTACTGCAATTAGATATCTTGCTACTGCAAAAAGAAAACTCCTCACTGCAACTAGATTTCTCGTCACTTCAACTAGATATCTCGCCACTGCAAAAAGAAAACTCCTCACTGCAAGTAGATATCTCGTCACTGCAGAAAATACAATCGCAACAACAATACTGTCACCCTGTCCCGATAGCTATCGGGATGTCGAAGGGCAACCCGCTGTAAAACAAAAAACCCCGTTCGTTAGAACAGGGTTTTATAAAAAAAAGCCTGCCTGCCGGTAGGCAGGGCGGCGACATACTCTCCCACATAACTGCAGTACCATCTGCGCAATCGGGCTTAACTGCTCTGTTCGGAATGGGAAGACCTGCCTGCCGGCGGGCAGGGGTGAGCCCCGGCATTTGATATTAAGAGGAGGAAGCCAGTGGGCTTTAGGCCTGCCTGCCGGCAGTCAGGTACGCGAACTTGAGTTCGCCTATAAGTATAAAACAAAAAACCCTATCCAAATAAATGAATAGGGTTTTATAAAAAAAGGCGGCGACATACTCTCCCAC
>NZ_JBKBLM010000042.1:0-14244 GCF_046296355.1 Flavobacterium sp. | reverse complement strand
TGATAAATTAATAATTTAACAAAATTAGGGAATTCGAAATGAAATAAAAAAGAATTACGGCAACGTTTTCGTTAATTATTTGATAAATTTTGCAAAATTGGTATATAAATAAAAAAAGGCGTAAAAGGCAAATGGCTGTTAAAGTCCGAAATTATAAAAATAACTAAACATCAAGAACTTCTCTTTGCTATACAAAAAGTGCTGACACCAAACGGGAAGTTAACCATTTTCAACAACTTGTTTTCAAAAACAATTAACTGCAGTAAAACACTGTTCACAAAAGAATTTCCAATGGAAATATCACTTTCTCCGGTTTTGTTTTTTTGAAAAACAGCGGTCAATTTTCTGAAAAGGTAAACCGGTAAAAACAAAAAGAAGTTCCAATAACTCGATTTGAGAATTTCCAAGTTTTCGTTGGAGATTTTGGCTCTTAATTCGGCATTAGTATAACGTCGGTAATGCATATTTACTTCATCGTGGTAACTCCACAACGACATAAAAGCCGGTACAAAAACATACATCGTTCCGCCTACTTTGAGTAAAGATTTCCAGTTTTTCAAGGCTTGTTTATCGTCTTGTAAATGTTCCAAACAGTCGGATGCGACAATGATATCAAAAGATTCCGTAAGGGTTATGTTTTGCGCATCCATTACAAAAGCATTCGGAATCCCGTTGGCTTTGCAATTGGCTATAGCTTTGTCGCTGATGTCAATACCGTACAAATTTTCGAGCGCGAAACCCAATTTTTCCAAGTCTTTCAAAAACACACCCGAAGAACAGCCAATGTCTAATATTTTGCTGTCTTTTGGGGCATTTTCCAGCAAGTCGAGTAAATATTTTCTTCTTGATTTGAACCACCAATGGTCGGTTTCCACGTCGTGGTATTTTTTCTCAAAATCTTTTTCCATAGTTTATTTTCTTACTCTACTCGTTTATCAATAAAATAGCGTGGTCTTTGTTTTACTTCAGAATAAATTTTGCCGATATATTCGCCTAAAATTCCGAAACAAAACAACTGAACGCCGCCCAAAAAATACATGGGTAAAACCGTTGAAAGCCAACCGGGAACTACATTTCCCGTATACAAAGCAAACAAAGCATAACCGGTCATTGCCAAACAAAAGAAAAAGATAACAAAACCAATAATGGTTACCAATTTCAGTGGATAATTGCTGAAAGAAGTCACGCCATTCCAGGCAAAAGCCGCCATTTTTCGGAATGGATATTTGGATTCGCCGGCAAATCGCTCTAATCGGTCATAATAAACGACCTCTTTGCTAAAACCGATGGTTGGAATAATACCTCGTAAAAACAAATTCACTTCTCCGAATTCTGCTAAAGCATTCAAAACTCTGTTGCTGCACAAACGGTAATCGGCATGGTTGTGAATGATATTCACTTTCATTTTCTTCATCAAATTGTAGAACAACAAAGCGGTATTTCTTTTGAAAAAAGTATCGGTAGCTCTTTCTTTGCGGACGCCATACACGACATCAATTCCCGATTTGTATTTGACTATCATTTCTTCTATCACGCGAACGTCATCTTGCAAATCGGCATCGATAGAAATCAAGGCATCGGCTTCGTCTTTAAAAGTCAGTAATCCGGCTAATAATGCTTTTTGGTGCCCAACATTTCCGGCCAATTTCAGTCCTTTGATATGGGTTAATTGCGATGCTTTTTCTTCGATTATATTCCAAGTCTTGTCTTTGCTTCCATCATCCACAAAAACAGCAAAACTCTTTTCGGAAATGATATTGCGCGCCACTAAATCGGCTATGATGGTATTCAACTGTACCGAAGTTTCAGGCAACACCAATTCCTCATTGTAACAAGGAGAAACTACGCCAATTATAGGTTTGTGATGGTTTTCCATTAGCGGACAGATTTAGTAGTGAAAACAAATTTAGCAATATAATTGACTTTTCTTTGAATCCATGGCAAACGGTATAATCCCGCGGCACTCATAATATACAAAGCCACTCGTGCCGGAAACATATAACGCGGTTCCATATAAGTCAATCCGTGAAAAACCAACAAGGCCACAATTACACTCCAAAAAAGCCAATAATTGATGAGACTTTTTTCTTTGAACAAAAACAAAGTAGCACCGAGTATGATGATGATATTGATAAAGTTGATGATGAAAATAACCAACCAATAGCCCATCACACCGTGAATGGGTCCGAGATGAAAATCTTTGGGTTTAACGCTGTTGATAAAATACATATGACCATAAAAACATTTGACAAAAAATTGTCTGGTAAACAGAAAAGGATGTTCCAAAGCGTCATTAATTAAGAACTCGCGGTAAACATCACCGTATGAGCGTTTAGTTTCGTCCATGATTTTGCCCAAGTCTTCTCCGCTTTTACCCCAATTTTGATAATCCTTACTATCCGGTCTGATATCGCTTTCCCAAAAACGGAAATCGGTTGGTTCTTCTCTGAACTGAAATCGGCCTTGGTGTGCCACAAAATATAAAAGTCCTTCCTGATTGTAACCACTTTTAGTTCCGGTGACCATTTTGGCCAATTGAAGTGTTCCGAAGCCCATCAATCCAACACAGGTGAAAGTCAATGCTAATCCTTTTCCATAGGTTCTAAAGAATTGTTTGTTATTCAAAAAAGCATAAGCCACCAACAAAAACCCGATTAATAGTAAAAGCATCGTATTTGGTCTGTTCAGAATCAAAAACCACAACCCTAACAGTAACAGAATCCAACTCGATTTTTGGTTAGATTCTTTTATGATTTTTGACCAACCAAACAAGGCCAAAGTCAAGGAAAAAAACGCCGGTACTTCGGCCAAAATTCCTAGAGAATAGTAGCAATGTATAGGGAAAATAAAGAATAACAAAACACTCAACAATCCGACTTCTTTGGAGAAAAGATTGGAGCCAATTTTAAAAATCAACAACAAACTTATGGTAATAATGATAAAAGTAAATACCACAGCATAAACCCAAAGTTGGTTATCAGTAGCCTCTGAAGGCGCTATCAAATAAGGTGGTGTGTAAAAAAAAATCGGTCCGGGCGCTTTGGTTATAGTGACTTTATCATACCCGATATCTCCTTTTAAATATAAAGCCAAATTTTTGGCTTCCTCATGAAAAGTCATATCTCCAAAAGGTTTTGCTTTAAAAGGCAAATTGAGCACCACAATCATCATTAGTGATGAAATCAAAATGATTAGTATGTTTACCCTTTTGATGGAGAAATTTTTGATGTCCATTTACAGTTTGACTTGGTGATAAAAATAAAGCCGAAAAATAATAAAAAAACCCGAGCTTTCACTCGGGTTTTTCACTTTGTAATTTATAAATTAAAATTTACATTTAAGACAATGCTGCTTTCACTTGGTCAGCTGCTTCTTGGAATTGCACCGCAGATAAAATCGGCATCCCTGAATTGTCGATTAATTCTTTGGCAATCTCTGCATTGGTTCCTTGTAAACGAACAATAATTGGCACTTTAATAGCATCACCCATGTTTTTGTATGCATCAACAACTCCTTGCGCCACACGGTCACAACGAACAATTCCACCAAAAATATTAATCAAAATCGCTTTTACGTTTGGATCTTTTAAGATAATACGGAAAGCGGTTTCGACACGTTTTGCATCTGCAGTTCCACCTACGTCTAAGAAGTTTGCCGGTTCAAAACCTGCATATTTAATTAAGTCCATGGTAGCCATAGCTAAACCTGCACCGTTAACCATACAACCTACAGTTCCGTCAAGGTCAACATAGTTTAAGCCAACTTCTTTGGCTTCCACTTCGATTGGATTTTCTTCACGAATGTCGCGCATGTCAGCATATTTTGGTTGTCTGAACAAAGCGTTGTCATCAATATTTACTTTGGCATCAACCGCCATAATCTTGTTATCTGATGTTTTTAAAACCGGATTGATTTCAAACATAGAAGCATCACAACCAATGTAAGCGTTGTATAATGAATCAACGAATTTAACCATTTCTTTAAAAGCATTCCCTGAAAGACCAAGATTAAAAGCTATTCTTCTGGCTTGGAAACCTTGCAGACCAACCGCCGGATCAATTTCTTCTGTGAAGATTAAATGTGGCGTGTGTTCTGCAACTTCTTCAATATCCATTCCACCTTCAGTAGAATACATAATCATGTTTCTTCCTTTGGCTCTGTTTAACAACACCGACATATAAAACTCAGAAGTTTCACTTTCACCGGGATAATAAACATCCTCAGCAATTAAAACTTTGTGTACTTTTTTACCTTCCGGTGGCGTTTGTGGGGTAATCAATTGCATTCCTATGATTTGTTCAGCAATTTCTTCCACTTGTTGCAAGTTTTTAGCCAACTTCACGCCGCCGCCTTTTCCTCTTCCACCTGCGTGAATTTGCGCTTTGATTACGTGCCAACCTGTTCCTGTTTCAGCAGTCAATTGTTTTGCTGCAGCAACCGCTTCTACCGGACTATTAGCCACAATGCCGCGTTGAATGCGAACGCCATAACTGGCTAAAATTTCTTTTCCTTGATATTCGTGAATATTCATAATGATGTGTTTGTTTGTGTATGAGAGGCTAAAATGAATTCAGCAAATTGTGCCACAAAAGTAATTAATTAGAATCAAACCAAAAAGAAATGTATACCAATTTAGTATATTTATCCGTAAAGCTATTTTAATATACCATTCGTTAACGAAGATTTTAAACTCTAAATGGTACTATAGCTTTCAAAAAGCACGAATTCTGTTATTTTTTTCCTTGGAATTGCGCCACTTGAGGCTTAGCTTTGCAGCTTAAATTAAAAACAATTATGCAACCGACAGAATTAGAACAATTGGCCCGTGAATTCGGGAATCCACTTTATGTGTATGATGCTGAAAAAATTGAGTTTCAGTACAATCGTTTAACCAATGCTTTTGCCAAGGTAGAGAAGCTTAGAATTAACTATGCCATGAAAGCCTTGTCAAACATTTCTATTCTGAAGCTACTGAAGAACCTGGGTTCAGGTCTTGACACCGTTTCTATTCAGGAAGTACAATTGGGTTTGCATGCCGGTTTTACACCCGACAAAATCATCTTTACACCTAACGGCGTTTCATTCGAAGAAATTGAAGAAGTAGCCAAATTGGGCGTTCAAATCAATATTGACAACCTTTCGGTATTGGAACATTTTGGCACCAAATACCCGAAAGTTCCGGTTTGTATTCGTATCAATCCGCATGTAATGGCCGGTGGAAACGAGAATATTTCCGTTGGACACATCGATAGTAAATTTGGGATTTCTATTTATCAAATTCCGCATATTTTACGCATTGTTGAAAATACCAAAATGCACATCAACGGCATTCACATGCATACGGGTTCTGATATTTTGGACATTGAGGTTTTCCTTTATGCAGCGGAAATTTTATTTGATGCGGCGAAACAATTTAAAGATTTAGACTTTTTGGATTTTGGTTCCGGATTTAAAGTACCTTATAAAAAAGGCGATATCGAAACCAATATTGAAGAATTAGGTAAAAAATTAACCAAGCGCTTTTTGACGTTTGAAAAAGAATATGGTCGCGAATTGACTTTGGCTTTCGAACCGGGAAAATTCTTGGTGAGTGAAGCCGGCTATTTTTTGGCCAAAGTAAATGTAATCAAGCAAACAACGTCTACCGTTTTTGCCGGAATTGACAGTGGTTTTAACCACTTGATTCGTCCGATGTTTTACGGTTCGCAACACACCATTGAAAACATTTCTAACCCTAAAGGAAAAGAGCGTTTTTACACCGTTGTAGGGTATATTTGTGAAACAGACACTTTTGCGAGCAACCGCAGAATTACTGAAATTCATGAAGGTGATACTTTGTGTTTTAGAAATGCAGGAGCGTATTGTTTCTCGATGGCTTCCAATTACAACTCGCGTTTCAAACCTGCAGAAGTTTTGTGGAAAGACGGTAAAGGTCATTTGATTAGAGAAAGAGAAACTTTTGAAGATTTGTTACAGAACCAAATTTTGATTGAAGTATAAAAAGAAACCCCCGAAAATTTATTTCGGGGGTTTTTATTATTTGTCAAGTACTTCCAAAAGCACTTCACTATCAGTAGCATTGGGCAAGGTTATTTTTAATTTTTGTGCCAATGTCGGGGCAATTTGCGTGATTACTTTTTTATCGTAAGATTCCCCTTTTTTGATGTTCCAGCCATAAAATACTAGTGGCACATTGGTATCGTAAGCATAGGGAGAACCATGTGTGGCACCGGTGGCTGAATATTCGACATAACCCGGTTTATAAACAAAATACAAATCGCCGTTTTGCGTTGGGTCATAACCGTTTTGAATAAAACCTAACAATTGGTCATTGCTTGAAGAAGTTAGTATTTCTTCTTCGGCATAAACTCTTTTTACGTAATTTTTAGTGTATAAAAAATCTTTGAAACTTTGTTTTACTTTGGCCAAATCCAAGCCTTTGGTTTTGATTATTTCTTTATCGAAGTGAACATTATAGCTGTCGTATTTCAACAGTAAATTAGCGCCGAAAGTCTGCTCTGAAAAAGCAATCAAATCTTTGGAAACATCTTTGTAACTGATGTTATCCACGTTGTATTTGTGTTCTTTTAAGTGGGTTGAATTTTCGGAACAAGCGTGATCTGCAGTCATAAAAACCAAATAGTTTCCTTTGCCTACGGTTTTATCCAAATAGTTTAAAAAATCGGCAATGGTCAAATCCAAGCGCAAATAAGTGTCCTGAATTTCTATGGAACGTGGACCAAAAGTATGTCCGATATAATCGGTTGAAGAAAAACTAACCGCTAAAAAATCGGTAATCTCATCTTTTCCGAGTACTTCTTTTTCGATAGCTCTTTTGGCTAAATTAGCTAAAACATCGTTACCGAAAGGCGTAACGCGCAACACTCCTGCATCGTTTCCTTCATACATTTCTTTTAAATTGTATGGAAAAACGGGATCTTTTTTATACAATTTGCCTTCGTAATTGTTGGCATCTGCCAAACTTTCATTGTAAGTTGCTATAGGTTTTAACAAAGACCATCCGTTATTCATATAAGGCAAATATTGTTTCTCTTTGTTGAATTCGTCTAACCATTTTGGCAAAGTATTACCATAAAATGAACTCGAAATAAACTCACCGGTTTTGGTATACCAAAAAGCCCAATCCGCAAAATGTCCTGCCGGAAGAATGGCACCACGGTCTTTGATGCTCATGCCTATGACTTTGCCCTTGAAATTGGTGCTGAGTTTTAATTCATCCGTAATGGTCGTGGTTTGAAGGTTTTTGGGTGACATTTTTCCTTCTTTCTCCGTTCCTGGAACTAAGGTCGTTACGCTTTCATCATCGGTACAATACACTTCTTTTTTTAAGGTGCGGTGAAACCATTCATTACTCACAATTCCGTGCATTGCCGGAGTTGTTCCGGTGTAAATGGAAGCATGTCCGGGTGCTGTATACGTTGGCATAAAATTATAATGCATATTGTGAAAAGTATAGCCGTCATTCATCAATCGCTTAAAACCATTTTCGGAGAAATCGTTTTGAAAACGGTACAGATATTCCATTTTCATTTGGTCAATGACAATGCCGACAACCAATTTGGGTCTTTCTTGGGCCGAAAGATTGAAAACCATGACTAAGGTCAATAAAGAGAATATTTTTTTCATTCGAGTGTAATATTGAATAACAAAAATAGAGATTACAACTGAATCCTTGCTGAATATTTATGTTAATGCAAAGTTAGGTTTTCACCAAAAAACAAATGCATACCGTTAAGTATGCATTTGAGTTCAAAATCTCAACTTTTATAACAACAATCTAACAACTAACTTATTTCAAAATCATAAACGTACACCTACGATTGGTAGCATGTTCGCTATCGGTACAATCGTTTTTCGGACAAATAATCAACGGTTTGCTTTCGCCGTAACCAACAGATTTCAATCGGTTTCTATCGATGCCGTTTTGTACCAAATATTCTAAAGCCGAAGCGGCTCTTCTGTTGGACAATCTCAAATTATACATCTCGGAAGCTCTGGTATCGGTATGCGATCCGATTTGGATTTCCATGTATGGGTATTTTTTCAACAATTCGACTAAGACGTTTAAGACTTGTGCCGCTTGTGGTTTGATATTCCATTTGTCTAAATCGAAGTAGATATTTTCCAATTCGATTAAAACCGTTCCGTCATCTTTCTTATTAATGATATCTTCGGCGTCATAATAGGACTCGACTTTCATTTGCAAATCGATGTACACTTTGCCTTTTACACTCGTATCAAATTCGGCTTCGGCCGGAATATAAAAATCTTTGAAAGCCATGATTTTGTATTTTTTATTTGGCTCAGTATTGAACACAAAATCACCGTCTTTACCCACTAAAACTTCTTCGAGTAATTCGCCTTTATCGTTGTACAATTTCACCGTTGCGCCAGGCAAAAGTTCAGAAGATTTCAAATCCCTTACCTCACCTTCGACTAAATATTGTAACTTATTTTCCTCACGAACAAAAGTGTATAAATTGTCATCACCGGTACGATTGGAAGCGAAATATCCTTTCTCATTAACTTCATCCAAAATAAAATTGAAATCGTCCATTTCGCTATTGATGGTTGAGCCTAAATTTAGTGGCTTATCAAAATCCGTTTCGGTCAATTTATAACTCATAAAAATATCGAGATTTCCATTTCCTTGATGTCCATCGGAAGCAAAGTACAACGTTCCGTCTTCGGTTACAAACGGGAATTGTTCACGGTGAATCGTGTTAATCGTTTCACCCAGATTTCTCGGTTGGCTGAAAGTACCATCTTGCAAAATATCGACCACAAAAATATCCATAGAACCAATCGTTCCTTTCATATCGCTAGCGAAATATAATTTTTTGCCGTCTTTGGTCAGGAATGGATGTTGTACTGAATATTCATCACTAGAGAAAGAACACATTTTGACATTAGTCCATTTGTCGCCAACGTATTCTGCTTTGAATATTTTAACTGTAGCTACTCTTTCGTTGCCAATTTCAACTTGTTTATCGCCACTTCTGTTAAAGTATATGGTTTTACCATCGGCACTGAATGTCGCGTTGCTTTCATGTTTTTTAGTATTGATAATATCCGGAAAAGGTTCAACTTTAACCAATTGTCCTTTGTCATTAACCGAAGCCATGAACAAGTCTAAATAAGGCCTGTCATTCCATCCATAAGCTTTCTCATCGGCATTTCTAAGCGAGGCAAAAGTTACTTTTTCACCATAAAATGCAATTCCGAAATCACCATTAGTTCTGTTTTTGGACATGGGTTCCAATTTGAAACTGTTGGGTGTATTGCGAGTTACGTTCTTCATGAACTTAGGCGTATTTTGGTCGAAACCTAAATATTCCGACATGATGACATCTCCTTTTTCGAAGTCTTTGATTCCTTTCAGCGCATTGGCATAACGGAAATAGACTTCTTTTTTTACGCTGTCTTTATAAGTAAAGAACAACTGGCCATAAGCCCGAACGGCATTATCCATTTGGAAATTGTAGTAGTAACAATCACCCAAATTCTGCAACACTTTTTGGGACTGTTCGAGTTGCTCATAAGCCGCCGCGGCTTTGACATAGGATTTTCGGTCAAACAAAGAATGGGCTTGTTTGACACTTACTTTTTTTTGGGCAAAAAGAGTGGTGATACTGCAAAAAACAAAAAGTATGTAGAAGATTTTTTTCATCGTATCCATTTTAAAAGAATCTTGGTGATTTATCATACCCTTTTCCTGAAAGTCGGCCTAAATCAAGGTCGAATAAAACAAAAACCTCATGAGAACCAGTATTGAACTTTCTAAGGTTTGTTAGCGTATAGTCATAAGAATAGCCTATTCTTAATCTTGGTGTTACATAAAAACTAGCCAAACCGCTGACAGAATCATCTAATCGGTAACCTAAGCCTGCTTCGAATTTATTATTGATTAGCACATTGGTCGTTAAGTCGAGTGCAACCGGTGCGCCTTGAACGCCTTTGGCCATGAACGCCGGTTTTATTTTCAAATTGTCGTTGCCATTCAAAGTAAAGACATAACCACCGGTTAAGAAATAGTGAATGGCTTCTACTCCGGTAGTAACTATGCCGTTGGTGTTTTCGAGATGTTTGGTTGTTAGTAAATTTGGCGTTGAAAACCCTAAATAATAATTATCGCCAAACAAATAAGTTCCGGCTCCTACATTGGGAAAGGTTTGACTGATATTATTTTCAAATGCCGGATCGAGCAACGGACTGGTGTATTGAAATCCGTTAAAATTGGTACTGAAAAGAGTCACACCAGCTTTGACACCAAAGGACAATCTGGTTTTTTCTGATAGTGATAATACGTAGGCAAAGTCGGCATAAATATTACTTTCTTCTACTACATCGCCTATTTCATCGTGTACTATTGAAATTCCCATTTCTACTTTTCTGGACAAAGGTTTGTGGGCAAAAAAGGATTGGGTTGTTGGTGCGCCTTCAATGCCAACCCATTGGGCACGATAAATTCCACCCATATTAATCACGTCTTTATTTTCCGTAGCATACGCCGGATTGATTACACTCATATTGTACATGTAGTGGGTAAACTGAGGATCTTGTTGGGCTAACAACGAAGAAGAGCTCAATACCATAAGTATCGCAGAAAAATAGTGAATGATTTTATGTTTCATAATTGTACTCATCTTCCTTATCTGTTTAGATATACTCTTCCTTGAACTGCTTTTCTTGCACCGTCATTGAAATTCAATATGTAGAAATAAACTCCGGTTGGCAATAAATTGTCACCCAAATTCAATCCGCCTACACTAGTTGTTCCGTCCCAATTGGGTACATTTCTGTTTCCGGTGTAAATTAAATTACCGTAACGATTGTAGATTTCCAATTTGAAGTTCGGATATAAAGTCGCAAGATTTTCAATTTCAAAAGTGTCGTTGATACCATCATTGTTAGGCGAATAACCATCCGGAATTAAAATATCGTCACAGACTGTTAAATCAACAATAACTTCCAATCTTACGGTACCTTCACAACCACTCGCGGCAGTTAAAGCAGCATAATAAGTTGTGCCTTGTACCAACAAATCCGTAGTAGAATAAGCAGTTCCGCCAGTTGATGCATTGTACCAAATTACCGTTGGGAATCCGACAAGATTTCCAGATAAATTTTCTATTGTTGGATTGTCGTCTTCACAGAAGAGATTGCCGTCTTGGATGATTTGTGGTGTCCCTAATTGGGTCACCTCGAAATTAGTCGTCATAACCACATTCCCAATAACGCCACAAGTTGTAGTCACAGAGTTCAACTGACTAATGGTTAATGCAGTCGTTCCGTTATTGACTATGTCTGAAGCAGGAACTGTAAATGTACCTGTTCCTCCTGTGAAAGTTACTGTAACTGTATTTGACGCCGAATTGGCACCACTCAAAAGGTATTGGATAATATAATCCCCATCCGGCATATTTACTGTACCTGAAATAGTAGCTTGACTCGCATAATTAGCACAAGTATCCTGAACAGTCAAAGTTGCTGTATTCAAATCCGGAATCGGATTGATGACAAAACTAACCGTTGCATTTTCATTGGCATTGGTACAACCTGTTGCGGCAATGATCCCGATAATGGTCAAAGTATAATTTCCTGCTGAAGTAAATATTGCAGCCGGAACGGTAAACTGTCCTACACCTCCGGTGACGGTTACATTTCCGGTAACTCCTGAAGTTGGTGTTGCGCCCGGTATTGAATAATTAAACTGGTAAACGCCGTCCGGTAAATTGATGGCATTGGCAATATCGACAACTACATCTGTTCCAAAACATAGATTGTTGGCAGTCAGACTAGTGCTATCTATATCGGCTAAAGGTCTGACAATGATTTGTGCATCGACTCCGGTTAGCGTACTAGAACAGTTAGTTACAGTATTTAAAATATTAGTAAAAGTAATTACGGTTGTTCCGGTATTTGGAAGAGAAGCACTTGGTATACTGAAGTTCCCGGCACCGGAAGCTACAGTAACTGTTGCTGTTTGACCCGTTAAATTATTGGCTCCTGTTAAATCATAACTAAGTATATAAACGCCATCAGCCATTCCGTTTAAATTCACAATAACATTGGCCCCAAGACAAGCCGGTGAAATTATAATGTTTATGGTAGAAATTACCGGTGATTGGATTATAGCGATTACCACATTGGCAGTGTCGGCAGAACATGGACTTCCTCCAACACTATAAGTATAAGTTCCTGCCAAATCAGTGGTCGGATTATATACTCCGGTTCCGCTTGTTAAAGCCGGAGACCAAGTTCCTCCTGGCTGAGCATTTGGTCCTAGCAATAAGAATAAATCCTGAGAAGCACCAGTAGAACAGATTGTTAATGTATTATCGTTTCCTGCATTTGGCAATGGGTCCACTATTACCGTAACCGTTGAACTAGCATTAGGACAAGGTGATGTTCCAAGGACTGTATAGGTAAAATGGTAAGTTCCAGCTGAAACCGCAGAAGGATTAAAAATATTTCCTGTTAATGCTCCTGAAGCATCATCGTCATTCCATGTACCGCTTAGAGTTTGCGTTCCATCTAAACCTGTAAACAAATCAAGAGAAGTTATATTGATACAAGTATTCAAAATTTGACCTGTTCCACCTGAATTTCCTGCAGGTATTACGGTAACATCAACCGTTGCCGAAACTGATGGACAAAAAGCAGAAGTAACAGTGAATGTATAAACATTTGTAGCATCTATTGCTGGATTGAATACTCCAGTACCACTTGCTAAAGCAGGTGACCAAGTTCCGCCTGTTTCTGCTGTACTGCCTAACAGTCCAAACAAATCCTGAGCTGCATCGGTTGAACATAAAGTTAGTGTGCTATTATTTCCGGCTACCGGTAACGGATTTACGACTACGGTAACGGTTGAAGTAGCATCAACACATGGAGAAGTTCCGATAACTGTGTAAGTGAAATTATAAGTTCCAACTCCAATCGTTGATGGGTTGAATATATTTCCTGCTAAAGCTCCCGTTGCATCGTCATCGTTCCAGGTTCCTGATCCTTGCGTTCCGTCTAGTCCAGTAAATAAATCAACTGAAGTTGAACTTACACATGCATTCAAAGTTTGCCCTACTCCTCCTGAATTTGGTGCTTGAATTAAAGCAACAATTACATCAGCTGTATCGGTTGCACACAAACCACCTCCTACACTATAAGTATAAGTTCCTGCCAAATCAACTGCCGGATTAAAGAATCCGGTTCCACTGGCTAAAACTGGAGACCATGTTCCACCGGCTTGGGCATTTAACCCTAATAATAAGAACAAATCTTGAGCTGGATTATTTGAACATAAAGCAACCGAATTATCATCTCCTGCATTTGGAATCTGATTAACAGTTACCGTTATTACCGCACTATCATTATCACATGGTTGGGCTCCAGAAAGCGTATAAGTATAATCTCCCGCAGCATCAACAGCCGGATCAAAAACTCCGGTTCCACTTGCCATAGCTGGTGACCAAACTCCGCCTGGTTGTGAATTAGGCCCTAACAATAGTGCTAAATCTTGTGCCGGACTGTTGACACAAAGTGTAACTGAATTATTGGTTCCTGCTTCAGGTCCGGGAGTTACTGTTACCGTTACTGATGAAGTATCATCAACACAAGGTGCAATACCGGTAACTGTATAAGTATAAACTCCTGATATATCAACTGCGGGATTGAAAACTCCTGTTCCACTAGCTAATGCCGGTGACCATGTTCCTCCTAATTGTGGCGTTCCTGATAAAGAAGCAAATAAATCAACTGAATTTTGATTCGAACAAATGTTCAATATTCCGTCATTTCCTGCGTCCGGAACCGGATTAACTGTTACCTGAACAGTCGCAGATGATGGTTGACATGGTGCTGAACCAGTTAATGTATAAGTATATGTTCCGGCAGGATCAACAGTAGGATTAAACACTCCTGTACCACTAGTTAAAGCTGGTGCCCAAGTTCCTCCGGTTTGCGCAGTTGCTCCTAATAATGTAAACAAATCAAATGATGGACTCAAAATACAAACAGTTGTACTTGTGCTTGTCCCTGCAATTGGTGGATCAACTACCGTCAATACTACACTACTCGCTTGCGGATTAACACAACTTGGTGTGCCTGAACTCGCTACACTTACAATATTTACTGTCGTGTTAGCCGTATAAGTTCCGGTTAATGTAGCTGCGCCTGCTGCACTTAATACTATAGTTTGATTCGCGCCACCATCAATATTATAAG
>NZ_JBKBLM010000041.1:0-14903 GCF_046296355.1 Flavobacterium sp. | reverse complement strand
TTTCAAAACAATTAACTTAACTAAAATCTAAAAACAATAACTATTTTCCGCCACTAACTTGGTGGTAATAGTTTCTCTTAATCCAACAATGTTTGGCATGTTGGTATATTTGGTGAAGCGGCGTAATCCCATTAGCATCATGCGTTGTTCATCGCCTTCGGCAAAAGAGATAATGCTTTCTTTTCCTTTTTGGGTTACAACATCTACGGCTTTGTACAAGTATAACTTAGCCATGGCTATTTGTTCGGTTACAGTAGCTTCGCCTTCTTTCTTGGCTAGCTTTTCAGTTCTTAGGATAGTACTTTCAGCGATGTAAATTTCAATTAACATATCGGCCGCTGCCATTAATAACTGTTGGTGTGCGTCTAAGTCCATACCATATTTTTGAACCGCTGCTCCGGCTACCATTAAGAAGGCTTTCTTCAATTTGGCCACCATTTCTTTTTCTTCTGAAAATAATTCCGAATAATCAGGTGTGTCGAATGACGGAATACCCATTAATTCTTCTTGTACTTTCATGGCCGGTCCAAGCAAATCAACATGACCTTTCATGGCTTTTTTGATTAGCATTCCTACTGAAAGCATACGATTGATTTCGTTGGTTCCTTCGTAAATACGGGCAATACGAGCATCACGCCAAGCACTTTCCATTGGCGTATCTTCTGAGAATCCCATGCCGCCATAGATTTGAATTCCTTCATCGGCACAGTTTTGAACGTCTTCTGAAACCGCTACTTTTAGAATCGAACATTCGATAGCAAATTCTTCTACGCCTTTTAATTCGGCTTCTTGGTGTGTGGCACCTTCAGCTTCACGTAATTTGATTCGGTTTTCAATATCTTTCGCAGCACGATAAGTAGCACTTTCTCCGGCATAAGCAGAAGTAGCCATTTCGGCTAATTTATAACGAATCGCTCCAAAACTGGAGATTGGTGTATTGAACTGAATTCTTTCATTAGCATAATTCACCGCATTAGAAGTTACGCGACGTTGCGCATCCAAACAAGCGGCAGCCAATTTGATACGACCTACATTCAAAGCATTCATCGCAATTTTGAAACCTTCTCCACGTCCGGCTAACATGTTTTCAACCGGCACTTTTGTATCGGCAAAGAAAACTTGACGGGTAGAAGAGGCGCGAATGCCGAGTTTGTGTTCTTCTTCATTCATCGTGATTCCGTTGCTTGGGTCATTTTCTACAATGAAACCGGTGATGTTTTTATCGTCTTCAATTCTTGCAAATACAATAAATACCGAGCAGAAACCTGCATTGGATATCCACATTTTTTGTCCGGTGATGTTGTAATGTTTCCCATCTGCAGATAAAACTGCTTTGGTTTTTCCCGAATTGGCATCAGAACCTGCGCCCGGCTCGGTCAAACAATAAGCACCAAACCATTCGCCTGAAGCTAATTTAGGCACATATTTTTGCTTTTGTTCTTCAGTTCCGTATAAAGTAATTGGCATCGTTCCAATTCCTGTGTGTGCACCAAAAGCTGTTGAAAACGAACCTGTAGCGCCCGAAATGTAATCACACACCAAACAAGTGTCTACGAATCCCATTCCCATTCCACCATAAGCTTCAGGAACGGCTACGCTTAGGAAGCCCATTTCTCCGGCTTTGCGCATTACTTCTTCGGTAAAGGCGTAGTCTTTCTTTTCGAAACGGTCTTTGTTGGGCCAAATTTCTTTATCTACGAATTCCTTAACAGAATCGCGCATCATGATTTGTTCTTCTGAGAAATCTTCGGGTGTAAAAACGTTTTCACATTTGGTTTCCTTTACCAAAAACTGCCCACCTCTTGTTATATCTTCCATTTCTTTATTATTTTAAATTTTGAATTATAAATTTTAAATTATTTAGTTTGTGCTGTTTTGATAATCTTAGTTATGATATTGATTATGTGCTCAATTTCAATGAGGTACTCATTTATTTCTATTTTAGTTAATTCTGATTTGTCTAACAACCTCAACCAATATTTTGTTTCTCTTGCTTCTTTATTGGCAATTGAAAGTTTATTGATAAAATCCTTTTTTGATTGAGCCGCTATTGCTTCTTCTACATTTGCTCCGATACTTGTTCCGCTTCTTAGCAATTGTTTGGAAACTATAAATTCATTTTCTTTTAATTGAATAAATAATCTGATAACCATCAGAGAAAAATCGAATGTTTTATTGGCAATCAGATTGTCTTTCATTTAAAATTTAGAATTCAAAATTTATAATACTTCATAAACGCCTGCCGCACCTTGTCCGGTTCCCACACACATGGAGACGATTCCGTACTTGTCACCTCGGCGTTTCATTTCGTCAAATAATTGCACAGATAATTTAGCTCCGGTACAACCTAGCGGATGTCCTAATGCAATTGCGCCACCGTTCACATTAACAATGTCTGGATTGATACCTAATTCGCGTGTAACGGCTAATGCTTGAGAAGCAAAAGCTTCGTTTAATTCGATTAGATTAATATCATTTAAAGTCAGGCCTGCTTGTTTTAAAGCTTTCGGAATGGCTTTTACCGGACCGATTCCCATGATTCTCGGCTCAACACCGGCTGCGGCATAACTCACCATTCTGGCAATAGGAGTGAGGTTTAATTCTTTGACTATCTCTTCGCTCATGATTAAAACAAAAGCAGCGCCGTCACTCATTTGAGAAGAGTTTCCTGCTGTTACACTTCCGCCGGCTGCGAATACCGGTTTTAATCCGGCTAATGCTGCAGTGGAAGTTCCTGCTCTTGGTCCTTCGTCTTTGGTTACGGTATATGATTTTGTTTCTTTCTTACCGTTTTCGTTGATGAAGGTTTGTTCGATGGTAATTGGAACGATTTGTTTGTCGAATTTACCTTCGGCTTGGGCTTGCAAAGCTTTTCTATGCGAATGGAAAGCAAACTCATCTTGGTCTTCACGAGACACGTTGAATTGTTTGGCCACCGCTTCGGCAGTTAAACCCATTCCCCAGTAATAATCCTCATGGCCTTCTGCTGCTACGCTGTAATCCGGAGTTGGTTTGTAACCGCCCATTGGAATAAAACTCATACTTTCGGCACCACCGGCGATGATGCAATCGGCCATACCGCTTTGGATTTTGGAAGTGGCCATCGCAATGGTTTCTACTCCGGAAGCACAATAACGATTCACGGTCACACCCGGAACATCGGTTACTTTTAATCCCATTAACGAAATCAAACGGGCTACGTTTAATCCTTGTTCGGCCTCAGGCATAGCGTTTCCAACCATAACGTCGTCGATTCTTGTTTTATCGAAATCGGGCAGTTCATTCATCATGAATTGTATGGTTTCTGCAGCTAATTCATCGGGACGTTTAAAACGGAAAACTCCTTTTGGGGCTTTTCCCACGGCAGTTCTGTAGGCTTTTACTATATATGCTGTTTTCATATTCTTAATTTCTTAGCGGTTTTCCTTTCGTTAACATAAACTGAATTCTTTCCAATGTTTTTCTTTCGGTACAAAGTGATAAGAATGCTTCTCTTTCTATATCTAATAAGTATTGTTCACTTACTAAAGTTGGTTCGGATAAATCACCTCCAGCCATTACATAAGCTAGTTTATTGGCGATTTTTTGATCGTGTTCCGAAATGTATTTTCCGGCTACCATTTGGTCGGTTCCGACTAAGAACATACCCAAGGCTTGTTTACCCAAAACTTTTACATCAGTTCTTTGGATGGGTTGTGTATAACCGGCTTCAGCCATTAGTAAAGCGTGTTTTTTGGCTTCGGCTATTTGACGGTCTTTGTTTACGACTACGATGTCTTTTCCTTTCTGTAATATGCCCAAATCAAAAGCTTCGTAAGCTGATGTAGCTACTTTTGCCATAGCCACTGTTAGGAAGTATTCTTGCAGGGTGTTTAACTCAACGTCATTTTTGCGGAATAGGTCGGAAGCACGTAAGGTCATTTCTTTAGAACCGCCGCCACCGGGAATTACGCCGACACCAAATTCTACCAAACCAATATAAGTTTCAGCTGCTGCAACCACTTTATCCGCGTGCATGCTCATTTCGCAACCGCCGCCAAGTGTCATGCCGTGTGGTGCAACGATTACCGGAATAGAAGAGTAGCGGCAACGCATCATCGTGTCTTGGAACATTTTGATGGCCATGTTTAACTCATCGTATTCTTGTTCGACTGCCATCATAAAGATCATTCCGATATTGGCACCGACAGAGAAATTAGCTCCTTGATTACCAATCACTAATCCGTTGTATTGTTTTTCGGCTAAGTCGATGGCTTTGTTGATTCCGACTAAAACGTCACCACCGATGGTATTCATTTTTGACTGGAATTCAAGGTTTAAGATACCATCACCTAAATCATGAATTACAGCACCGCTATTGCTCCAAACTTTTTTGCTTTCGCGGATATTGTTTAGAATAATGAAGCTGTCTTGCCCCGGAACTTTGGTTTGTGATTTGGTTTGAATATTGTAATAGTAAGTTGCACCTTCTTTAACGGTGTAGAAACTTGTACTTCCTGAAGCGAACATTTCGTTTACCCAAGCGGCAGGTTGATAGCCTTCGGCTTGCATTAATTCGATTCCTTTGGCTACGCCGATAGCGTCCCATATTTCAAATGGTCCGTTTTCCCAACCGAATCCTGCTTTCATGGCGTCGTCTATTTTGTAGAAGTCGTCTGTGATTTCCGGAACTCTATTGGACACATAAGCAAACATCGCCGAGAAGTTCTTTCTGTAGAATTCGCCTGCTTTGTCTTTGCCTTTTACTAAAACTTTGAATCTGTCAATTGGTTTGTCAATGGTTTTGGTCAATTCTAAAGTACCGAAGGACGCTTTTTTAGCGGCTCTGTATTCTAGTGTATTTAAATCTAATGACAAGATGTCTTTGTCCACTTTTTTATAGAAACCCTGACCGGTTTTGCTACCAAGCCATTTGTTTTCCATCATTTTGTTGATGAAATCAGGCAATTTGAATAGGTCGTGCGCTTCGTCGTTTGGACAACCTTCATATAAACCGTTGGCCACATGAACTAAAGTATCTAAACCAACCACATCAACTGTTCTGAACGTAGCCGACTTTGGGCGACCGATTACCGGACCGGTTAATTTGTCGACTTCTTCAATTGTTAAATCCATTTCTTTGACCAAATGGAATAGGCTTTGAATTCCGAAAATACCAATACGGTTTCCTATAAACGCCGGAGTATCTTTGGCCACGACCGAAGTTTTGCCTAAAAATTTAGAGCCATAGTCAAATAGGAAATCTAATACTTCGCCGGATGTTTTTGGTCCCGGAATGATTTCGAATAATTTTAAATATCTTGCCGGATTGAAGAAATGCGTGCCGCAAAAATGCGCTTGAAAATCATCACTTCTGCCTTCGCTCATAAACTTAATTGGAATACCAGAAGTATTTGAGGTTACTAAAGTTCCCGGTTTGCGGTATTGGTCGATTTGCTCGAAAACCAATTTCTTGATGTCTAAACGCTCAACAACCACTTCGATAATCCAATCGTAGTTGGCAATTTTGGCCATGTCATCTGTGGTGTTCCCAGTTGTAATTCGGGAAGCAAACTTCTGGCTGTAAATAGGTGATGGGTTAGATTTCAAGGCATTCGCCAAATGTTCGTTTACCAAACGGTTGCGAACCACTTTACTCTCAAGCGTCAATCCTTTCTTTTCTTCGGCTTCTGTTAAAGTATTTGGCACAATGTCCAAAAGCAAAACTTCTACACCAATGTTAGCAAAATGGCAAGCAATTCCTGAACCCATGATTCCTGAACCTACTACTGCCACTTTTTTAATTGTTCGTTTCATTTTTTCTTGTTGTAAGTTGTAAGTTATATGTTCTGAGTTGCACTTTCTAAGTTGTGTATTGTTTAAGGACTTACAGCCTACAACTTAGAACCTACAACTATTAAAATATTTTTTTCTCCGAGATCAAATCACCAATCGCATCAGCCACTTCCATGAAGTGCTGTAACTTTTCTTCCGGGATGTTTTGTTTCACCACTTCATTGAACTTTAAAACAGTGATTTTAGATTGTTCTCTCATTTCTTTTCCCAAAGGAGTGAGATAAATAAGAACACCTCGGCCGTCTTCGGGATTTTTCTTTTTGGTGATTAACCCTTTTTCTTCTAACGTTCTTAAAGTTCTGGTTAGGCTTGTGGCTTCCATGCCCATTCTTGAACTGATAAATGTGGATGGAGTTCCGTCTTCTTTATCAATACTCAGTAAGGCAAAACCTATCGCCATTGAGCCTTCAAATTTTGAAGCTTCTTCATTGTACATACGAGCAACTGCTTGCCATGTAGCACGGAGCATATAGTCTATTGTTTTCTCTCTCATACCTAAAAATTTACTATAACGATTTCAAAGATAATAAAAATTATTATGCACGCATACTATTTAGTGTAAAAATATTGTTTTTTTTGTGTAAAAGCATTAGGCTATCGGAATTGTATATAAGTTAATCGGTATGATTGATGCGTTTTTCGGTTGAGCACTGTTTTATCTTCTCTCTCGCTTTTAATAAAAACAGTATCTTTGAAAGTATAAGGTCTTTCTTTAATAAAGTGATGTAACCTAAACTATAACCAAAACAAAATACAAAGGCATGAAAAAACTATTATTATTTCTAGTGGCTATTGGCTTTTCAGCCACCGCGATGGCACAACAAGACAAGCGTCTTAAAGGAATTGATGTTGAGCTTAACAAGATTTTAGAAGCCACTAAAGCTGCCGGATTTGCAGTGGCTATTGTAGAAGGCGATAAAATCATCTATGCCAAAGGATTTGGCTACCGCGATTATGAAAACAAGATTCCCATAGATGGCAATACTTTATTTGCTATAGGCTCTACTTCAAAAGCATTTACTTCAGCCATATTGGGTCAGTTGCGCAAAGAAGATAAATTGTCTTTTGATGACAGTCCGAGAAAATATATTCCTGAGTTGAAATTCTTTAAAGACAATATGAACAATAATATCATCATTAAAGACCTGATGTGTCACCGCACCGGAATGTCGCGTCATGATGCTTCATGGTATTTTTTTCCATCAGCTTCTAAAGACAGTTTGGTACAACGCTTAGCCCACCAAGAACCTTTTGCTGGTGTAAGAGAAAAATGGTTGTACAACAATTTTATGTTTTTAACCCAAGGGGTAATAGCCGAACGCATTACCGGTAAGAGCTGGGAGGATAATATTAAAGAGCGTTTTTTTATACCATTAGGCATGACCCGATCTAACACCTCAATCGGAGAAATGAAGACGGCTACTAATGCGGCTATTGGTTATGACTTAAAGAAAGAAACCATCATTAGTAAAATGGACTACTACGATATTTCAGGTATGAGTCCGGCAGGAAGTATCAACAGTAGTGTGAACGATTTATCCAATTGGTTGATTACTTGGCTCAACAAAGGAAAATTTAAAGGACAAGAAATTATCCCTGAAAATTATATTGAAGAAGCCATGAGTTCTCAAATGGTTGTTGGAGCCGCATTACCTAATGATAAAAATCCTGATATTCATTTTGGTAATTATGGTTACGGATGGTCATTGAAATCTTATAAAGGGCATTACCGAGTAAGTCACGGTGGTAATATTGATGGTTTTTCGGCTGATGTTACTTTTTTTCCGAGTGATAAAATAGGGATAGTGGTTTTGGCTAACCAAAATGGTTCAGCTGTTCCGGGGTTGGTTAGAAATACTATATCTGATTATATGTTAAAAGTTAATAAAACCGATTTTATTAAACTATTTATTGAAGATATGGCTAAAGCCAAAAAGACAGAAAGCGAAGCCAAGAAAAAAACTGCTGCCGAAAGAATAACCAATACAAAACCTTCCCACATTTTACAGGATTATACCGGTAAGTACTCAAATCCGGGTTACAGTGAATTTGCGATTACCAATCAAAATGATTCGTTATTTGTAAAGTTCAAAATAAAAAAGCTCTATTTAAGACATGTTCATTATGATGTTTTTGAACCTTTTGAAGTAACCAAAACCGGCATTGATACTACTGATAGCGATGGTGAGATGCGTTTTAATTTTACCACCAATGAAAGTGGTGAGATTGCTTCAGTAAAAATAAAATTGGATGATTTGTTGGGACCAATCGAATTTAAGCGCAAACCCAACACCATTAAAGTTGATAAAGAAGTCTTGGCCAAGTATGTGGGCGAGTATGAATTAGCCGGTATGGCTACCAAAGTATACCTTAAAAATGAAAACAAACTGTACTTGTTTGTACCGGGACAACCTGAATACGAATTATTACCCACCGATAAACACAAGTTTTCTATCAAAAACCTCGAAGGGTTTAAAATAGAGTTTGTAGAAGAAGCCGATAACGCCATTAACAGTGTTATTTTTGTACAACCCAATGGGAAGTTTACCGCGAAGAGAAAAGGATAAGTAGAAAGTAGGGAGTATAGAGAACAGCGTTTTAATTAACTGTTATTCTTTATACTCTTTTTACTCCCAATTTTTTTATTTTTGTTTTAGCGAAGTGGCTATCATTCCCTCGAGTACTTTGAGGTCAACGTCTTCGAGTTTGTTGATATACAAGCAACCCACGCCTGTTTTATGCTTACCCAGTTTTTCGAGTGCCGCTGCCTGTTCTTTTATGGCTACACTTATGTACAAAGACAAGTTGGCTTTGCGGGGTGAAAAACCTATAAGAAGCCAATCGACTTCTCTGCCGGTGGTTGGACTTTTGTAGCGCTTGTTGCCAAACCCAATGATGGAGTTACTCCACAACACGGGTTCTTCTCCGGTGGCGGTTTTCATCATTTCTAAAAGCACAAAACTGTCCTTGCGCTTTTGTTCATCTGGAACGGCATTGATAAAATCGGTTACGCTGGCCGCTGTTGGTTTGGTTTTGATTTCAACAAGTTTTGATTTTTTTTCTGCCATGTCTTAGGGTTGTTTTAGTCTATTAGGTAGGCTTTTCTAATTAAATCCAATTTAGGATACGTTTGGTAAAAAAGGTCGCGGTTCAAATACAAATTAGGATTGGCCATTGGTTCTTCACCATAGCCCGAGTATAAATCATCAACTATATTCATCCCTTTGTTGATTTTACCTAGAGGTGTAAATCCTTTTACGCCTTCAAAGACCAAGGTGTCAAGAACGGTATTGTCTTCCAAATTTATGAAAATTTCTAAATCGCGCGAGTCTTTTCCGCTGCGGGCAAAACTTATAGTACCGCGGGTGTTGGAGTGTTGTGCGGCTTCATCGGGTACCGTAACCGATTTCCATTGTTTCATTTGCAGAGCATCAGTATTGCCAAATTGGGCTACAAAACCCGGTACTACTCTGTAAAATATAGCGTTGTCATAATAGCCGTGTTTAAGGAGTTGGTATAATCTGTCGGCTGCTTGAGGCGACCAGTTTCTGTTGATTACCATTTCAAAGTCGCCTTTAGTAGTTTCAAACCTGGCTTTGAAAATTTTGGGTGCTTGCTCTTTGGTCCATTGGGTTGTAAATGCTTCTTTTTTGCAGCCGGCTAAAAGTATTGATAGTAATAAGAAGAGTATTATTCGCATGGATAATAACTATAATGGTATAGGCGTAAAGTTATTATAAAAATTTGAGTTTTTGTGCTGTAAAAACAAAGAGGGTATGGAATATAGGAATCGATTTTTCGATAAATAAAAAACTCCTCAGTAATGGGGAGTTTTAGTTTTTTTGATGGTAGGGCGAAACTGTGTAAAGATTACCATATTCAATAATGCCCCTGATGGTGAGATAAGACAGCAAGTATAGAACACTGTATATGAGTAGCAGCAGGGTTTGTTCTTCTTTGGGTGTACTTAATTTGGTTTGGTTATTTTTAGCAATTTTTACCATGACCTTTGTTTATTTTATGAAATTTTGCAACCAATTTCCAAGCCATCTTTTGATGGGTTCTTGAAAACGGCTTAAGATATTGTTTTTAAATAAAAGTTGAGAGGTCAAACTGACTGCAGTATCTACCAAATCAAATTTCGTTTCGGATGTATCTGCACTGCCAAAAAAAGAAGCCAACGGGTTTAAATGGTGTATGGCGCTGTGAACTTCTGATTTGAGTTGGCGTAACTCTATAGCTTGTTTTAACTTTAGGTGTATAATGTGTTCTTTCAAGAGTTCGGTTTCTGTAATGGTTTTCATGTGTAACTTTTAGTGGTTTTGTTTTAGCATACTCTTAATCACCATATTGTTCATATTTGTTTTAATCCAAGCTTTTCTGAAAAGGAAAATTGTTATTCCCAATATGACGTAAAATAAGCCAACAATGAAGTAGCCATAATAAGTATTGTTCATCATGTCACCAAACCATAAAGCAAAGCCAATGGAAAAAAACAAGGAAACCAATGCAACTACAATAGACAGGATAAATCTAACCGCTAACGATGATGATAGTGTAGCAATTTCATAAATGGCTTTATGTTTATAAAGTTCAAATGATGTTTTGCTATACTGTTCTACGTTTTCAAATAGACTTTCTAGTGTCGTGGTCTTGGTTTCCATAAATTATTTGAGTTGGGCTTATATTTATTTTGGTTGGTGGTCTGTTGCAAATTCTTTGGCTTGTTCTACAACGCTACCATACTTGGTAGACGCATTATGGTACATGTCTTCAAATTTGTTTTTAAGATCCTTGGTATAGTTGTTTCCTTTTTTCATGATTCTTTTTCTGGTTTTAGATCCTTTAGCCGGTGCAAATAAAATTCCGGCTAATGCGCCTATAGCTATACCACCCATGACGCCTAATACTACTTTGTTTGTGTTCATATTTTTTTATTTTTAAGTTTATAATCGTCTTCCTTGTATAACTCTTAGGATTATCGCTATTATAGCAATCACCAATAGTATGTGGATGATATTTCCGGCACTGTAGGCAAAATAACCTATTGCCCAAAGAATAAGTAGCACAACGGCTATAGTGTAAAGTAAATTGTTCATAATGTTTTAGTTTTTAATTGTTTATTGGATATAGTATAAAGGTAAGTTGTTATAAATCAAATGACTTACAGAATTTATAGTATGAGTTGTATTATTCACACTTCTGCAGTTGCAATCTATTTGTTTGAAGAATCAGCATCAGGATTAATCAACTGTTCTTTTATTTTTTCATCAACAATTTCCTCTTGATCTAAATACTCCTTGGATAGTTTTATGATTTCGTGTTCTGTTTTGGCACTGTCATCCATTACCGCATTGTTGGCGGTTTCATGTGATGATATCAATTCATTCATTTTTAAATGGACTAAGGCCGAATACCGGTTAGATGATTTTTGAATAATAAACAAACAGAGAAAAGTGGTTCCAAAAATGAAATCGCCTATGTTATCATGTAAGTTGTTGGTTGTGAATAAAGTGGTTGTCCACCAAAACATAACTAAAAGTAGCGCGAAGAGAAAAGTAATGGAGTTTCCTAATACTTTGGTGGCTACAAAAGTTAATTTTTCAAAGTATCGCTCAATGTTAATATATAAATTCTTCATAGTTTGCCCAATAAAAAATAGTCGGAAACAAAATTGTTTTGCTCATTAAAAGTCATAGTGTCGGTTTGCTTTATTGTAATGTTTATTTTATAGAAACGGTTATCATAAGCCATTAAATCAAAAAGCTTATAGGTTGTGTTAGATTTTCCAAACAACAGTACTTCATTGTAGTATAGTATGTATTCGCTAAGCTTATTAAAAAAGTGGTTTTGCAAATAGGCTTCTTGGTATTCTATTTGGTTAAGATTTCGCTCTTTGGGATGTTTTTCGTCAAAGAAGTCAAAGTAAGTGAGGTCCGACTTAGTTTTTAAAATATCAATCGTAAACTCAATTAAACGGGCAGAGGATTGTTCCATGTAAATACCGAGCTTTTTCATGATATTTAATTTTTTTAGGAATGATGAGGAATGTATTCTTTGAGCATAGACTCTAGCGACTTATAATATTCAAATAGTATTTTATTAGTCATTTCGGGTGTGGCAACATCAGGAATAGTTACCGTCATTTCATTCAAATATTTTGACAATTCGGGATAATCAACTCTGATGGTCATGGTGATTTTAAGTATGTCTGCATTTAATTCTTTTTCAATTTCCATGATAAATTTTTTTAAGTATTTTAAAAAAAGCACCAAAAACTTTGGTGCTTTTCACTGCTGTTGTTTTGAGGCAAACAGGCTTTAGTTGAGTAAATTGTTCTGAAAAATGAAAAGAGATCGTCACAATGATAGTCCTATAACTAACTCCAAATAAAACCACTTTGCAATAGTAGATTCTTGAGGACAATATTTCTTGCGAATGATTGTTGAAGCGTCACTAAAAAGGTCAACCTCTTTTCAAAATTCAAGAACAAAAATTATTTTTATTAAAATGCAATAACACCAACATTGGTATTAACTCCAGCCGTAACTACTACATCTGCTTGTGTTACAGGAAGCAATGGAGATACTGGTGTTATGGTTATTGTATAGGTTCCCGGTGGCAAACCTGTTACTCTAAAGTTACCTTCAGCATCCACATTACTGGTATACACAAATAGGGTAGAAGTTGAAGTAGCGGTTACCATAGCCAAACTGCCAACCGGTGTAATGCTTCCGATTATATTACCGGATATAGCAGTCAATACAGGTCTAAGTACCGGTTTTAGTTTAAATGTTCCGTTTCCGGTTTCAATGATTGAGGCATTGGCATCAAAATCTAATAAGATACTGTTGTCAATATCGGCATACAAAGTTTGGTTTACCTGTAATTTTAAGCCCGATTGCTCTGCACTCGGCGTACTCAACGGATAGGTTACACCATCTAACACCACAGTATTATTGGTACCTAATATCAATCGGATTTGACTAACTCGAGAATCGCTCAAAGTACTTGTAGCAATTAATGTGTCAGCGCCATTAGTAAAGTCTAAAAGATTGTAAATTCCCGCGTTGGTGTTAAGCAATACCAATTCTCCGTTGCTTCCTTTTACTTCAACAGCCTGTATGTCTACATTAACTTCACTGAATGGTCCCGGTGCATCTGTCATTCTAACTTTGTAGGCATAACTGTCCGAGTTTGAACTGTCGCTACTACAAGAGTTTAATGTGATTGCAATCACCATAAATGCCATTGTTAAAATTGTCTTTTTCATTTTTTAAGTATTTAGTTAATATGTAGATTAATTATAATACAAATTTCAACGTTTATGCCTAATAATGCGTTATATAATATTTTGATAATGTTTCATAATTTTCATTTGGCTACTTTTTCTTTTCCGAAAGTTTCTGCGCTTCAAGCTCTTTCTTCTTTTTTTCTTCCAATTCTTTTTTCTTTTTCTCTTCTAATTCTTCTTTCTTTTTGGCTTCAGCTTTTTTCTTTTTGTTGAAATAACCTTTTAGTAGAAAATTATGTTTGGCTGCTTCCATATTTTCGTTTAAACCTTTAGAGGCATTTTGCATGTTAACCAAAGTAGCATCAAGCGATTTCCCCATTTTATCATCGTTTACCAATTTAGACAACATGCTGTTTTCATTGTTCATTTTTGAAGTGAATTCCGCCAACTCATAGGTGATAACCTGAGCATTGTCAACACTCACTTTGACACTTTGCATAATGTCTTCCATTTCTATGGCTTTGGTTGAAGCAATGGCGGCATTGTTTTTCACAATCACTTTCGATGCTGTTCCGGGTGAAATGGTTAGTACTTTATCGCCCATTAATCCATCGGAACCAATACTTGCCATGGCATCTGTTTTGATAAACTTGTGTACTTCTTCTTTGATTACTACCATAACTACTACCGAAGTGTCTGAGACAAACTCAATAGCTTTTACAGAACCGATATTGATCCCCGAAAATCGAACATTGTTACCGACTTTCAAACCGCTAACATTGCTGAAATGTGATTTTAATTCAAAGGTTTCTCCAAATAAATTTTTGTTTTTCCCAATTAAATAAATGGCTACCATTAAGAGAACACCTCCAATGATAATAAACATTCCCAGTTTCCAAACATATCCTGATTTATTTGTCATAATTGTTGTTTTTAAATTATATAAAAAATGATTTTACCCACGGATCTTTGCTTTGTTCTAACTCGGCATAAGTACCTTCGGCATTGATTACACCGTCTTTTAGAATCATAATTCGGTCGCCTGTTAATTTGGCGCAAGCCATATCATGGGTAATGATAAGCGAAGTAGTTTTGAATTTCTTTTGTACTGAAACCATTAATTCGCTGATTTCTCTGGCTGTAATTGTATCTAATCCCGAAGTAGGTTCGTCATATAAAATGATTTCCGGTTTGATGATTAATGTGCGTGCCATACCTATCCGTTTTCGCATACCGCCGGAAAGTGCCGAGGGCATTTTATCTATAGCCTCGAGTAAACCAACATTGTCTAATGCTTCGGTTATTCGGGTTTCTATCTCTTCGCTGCTTATGGTCTTATCGTGGTGTTTTAGGGTAAAGGTTAGGTTTTGTCTCACTGACATCGAGTCGTATAAAGCGCCATTCTGAAACATAAAACCTATACGGGTTCTGATTTCATTTAACTCGTTGCTTTTTAGCTGTGTAATGTCGGTTCCAAAGACTTTTATTTCCCCTTGGTCTGCTTTTTCCAATCCGACTAAGCATTTGATGGTAACCGATTTTCCGGTACCTGAACGGCCTAATATGACTACATCTTCACTTTTATTAACGGCAATGTTGACACCACTGAGTACATGGTTGTCTCCAAAGGTTTTGTGAAGATTGTTGATTTCTATGATAGGTTGTTTACTTTCCATTTTTAACTAAATAAATCGGTTATTTGAACAGCTAACATGTCTATTAGAAATATCGAAAGTGATGCACTTACTACCGCTGAATTAGCCGCAACACCAACACTGGCAGTACCACTGGAAGCATTGAAACCTTTATAACAGCCTATCAAACCGATAAAAAA
>NZ_JBKBLM010000040.1:0-15324 GCF_046296355.1 Flavobacterium sp. | reverse complement strand
CCTTCTAACAATCCAACAGCTGTAAGTGTTGGAACTGCTTGGCGATACGTTTTTTCAATTAAATCGGGAACGACAACCATGGTGTATTTAGAAGCATTGATTTTGATATAAATCTTTCTGCCTTCTTTAACCTTTGCTCCTGCTTTTGGCTCTTGCTCTACTATGGTCAGCTTTGGAAATTCGGGTTTAAAATCGACCGTATCTAAAATAATATAATCTAAATCAAGGGCATCCAACTTCTCTTCCGCTTGTTCGACAGACAGTTTACCCAAATCGGGAACGGTGATTTCCTGACCGTGATTGGTAGTGTAAGTAATCCAGTGGAAAAACAAATAAGCGATAATTGCAAAAATGGCCATGGCGGCAATCATTTGGGCAAAGAAAACCCGACTGGTTAAATATTTGCGTAAACTCATAGAGAAATTTTATTTGAGCAAAGATATAAAAAAGATACGCTTCGCTATTAGATTTTTAGATACGCCTTTCAGGCGTTTAGAAACGCTTCGCTGTTAGATAATTAGACACGCCTTTCAGGCGTTTAGAAGCGCTTCGCTGTTAGATAGTTAGAAATGCAATAATCTAAAAATCCAACAATCTAAAGGCAAAGCCGTGTCTAACAATCTAAAAATCTAAAGGCAAAGCCGTATCTAAGAAAAAAAATGATAATTTTGTTATAACTAAAACACCAACCTAACTCCATCTACTAATGAAAAAAGTAGCCATCATTATGGGCGGATATTCAAGCGAATATCAAATATCACTTATCAGCGGCAATGTGGTTTATCAATTTTTAGACCAAAATAAATACCAAGGCTATCGCATTCATATTTTTAAAGAAAAATGGGTTTATGTTGATGATAATGATAACGAATATCCCATTGACAGAAATGATTTTTCCACTACAGTAAACGGTGAAAAAATCAACTTCGATGTTGTATTTAATGCCATTCACGGAACTCCGGGCGAAGATGGATTAATGCAGGCTTACTTCGAACTGTTAGGTATTCCACAAAATTCTTGTGATTATTACCAAGCGGCTTTAACATTCAACAAGCGTGATTTATTGTCGGTTTTGAAACCCTACGGAATTAAAACAGCGACTTCCTGTTACTTAAATCTTGGTGATGAAATTAATGTCGATGCCATTCTAAAAACGGTTGGTTTGCCTTGTTTTGTGAAGCCTAACAAATCAGGGTCGAGTTTTGGGATTTCTAAAGTGAAGTCGAAGGAAGAATTTCTGCCGGCCATTGAAACCGCTTATAAAGAAGACAACGAAATCATCATCGAAAGTTTCTTAGACGGCACAGAGGTTTCAGTGGGTGTCATTAATTATAAAGGAACAGTAACCGTTTTACCAATCACCGAAATCGTTTCTGAGAATGATTTCTTTGATTATGAAGCCAAATATTTAGGGAAATCCCAAGAAATCACTCCGGCCAGAATTTCACCTGAAATGACCGAAAAGGTTTCGGCTGTGGCCAAAAAAGCCTACGAAGTTTTGAAAATGAGTGGCTTTTCAAGAAGCGAATTCATCATCGTAAACGGCGAACCGCATATGTTAGAAATGAATACCATACCGGGATTAACCACCGAAAGTTTGATTCCGCAACAAGCCAAAGAAGCAGGTATTTCGTTGACGGATTTGTTTACGAATGCATTGGAATTGGCGTTAAATAAATAAAGTTCAAGGTTCAAGGTTCAAAGTTCAAGGTTCAAGGTTTAAGGTTTAAGTTTGTTTAACTTTGAACCCGAAACCCGGAACCCGAAACTCGAAACCCGAAACCCGAAACCCGAAACTAATAACAACACAAACATGAAAAGAAAAGCAGTTTTCCCCGGTTCATTTGACCCCATCACTTTAGGGCATTATGATATTATCAAAAGAGGTGTTTCTCTTTTCGATGAAGTGATTGTAGCCATTGGTGTGAATGCCGATAAAAAATACATGTTCTCTTTAGAAGAACGCAAAAAGTTTATCGAAGAATCATTTAAAGACAATCCCAAAGTTTCGGTGATTACTTACGAAGGCTTAACGATTGATTTGTGCCGAAAACTCGACGCCCAGTTCATCTTACGCGGTTTGAGAAATCCGGCCGACTTTGAGTTCGAAAAAGCCATTGCGCATACCAATAGAAAGCTATCGCAAATAGAAACCGTCTTTTTGCTTACCGCTTCGAAAACTTCTTATATCAGTTCGAGTATTGTGCGCGATGTGATTAGAAATGGTGGCGATTATACAGTGTTGGTACCGGAAAGTGTAGTGGTTAAGAAGGAGAAGTAACCGCAGATTACTATTTTTGGCAGTTTCTTTAGAGAAGTTCAAGGCTTACAGTTGTTGCAAACTGCTGTTAGCTTCTACCCTGTTTTATTTTGCGTTTTTTAAAAAGTAATATTGCAAAAAATGTTTGTCCTATAAAAAACATTATTATTACTGTATAAAGTATTCTATTAATAAAATCAATCATTTCTAAAATGTCAGTTGAATTTTTTGAGGCTATTTGTCGAATTGGAAAATTAAAGCGAGCCCAAAGAACGATTGGAATTGTCATTATAAAATGAACAATAAACAACTTCATATTAATTTGGCTTTCCCTTTTCAATATTTTCCAATAAATAAATGTGATTATCGAAATTAAAATTAAAACAATTATTTCGAGATAGCTTGTATTAGGAATAACTGATTTCCAGCCAGTCAAACTTTGAATCGTAAATCCGGATTCGAACGGAATCGACAAAATGAGCAACGAAAAAAAAGCGATAAAAGGAATGTAGTTTTTTCGGTTCATAAAGTGTTGCGTTGTTAGGGTTGCTGCCAACGTTCCGGCGCTTGGCGAGGTTGCGAACTTCGGAACCGATTATTTTCTGTTAAAGATAAAATTTCTTGCGAAATGTAAACGTGAATTTACCACAAAATTCGCAATTGTGCCAAACGTGTGTTAGCCGTTGTATTTATACTCTTTTAGTGGAATTAGTTTATTCTTTTTCCACGTTTCTATTTTGTCAATTCTTCCATCTTCTCTGTAAAAATAGTGTTTTTCAATTGGTTTGTCATTTTTAAATTTACCTTCATATTTTACATTTCCATTTTCAAAATATTCTCTGTAAATGTCATTTTTGTAATTATTAATTAGAGTTTTTTCAATTTTTATAAAGCCGTTTTGATAATACTCTTTATAATATTCAGTTTCAATATCATTTTCTTCTTCGACAATTCTATTTTCTATTTTCAAATCTCCATTTTCATAAAATTCTTTATGAAGTGTCGTTTTATAATTTCGAGTTTTTTTGAAATTATATTCTATGTTTTCGGTTTCTTGAATAATTCCAAGTTCATTGTAATATTGAGAAGATTTAAGTTTGTTTTCAAAGTAAAACTCTTGAGTTTCTATAATTCCATTCTCATAATAATCATAAAAGTTTCCTTGTCGTAAACCGCAGTGAAAATTTGAAACGCTTTTCAATTTTCCATTTTCGTAATATGTTTTAAGTTTTCCGTGTCTTGTTCCCAAAGTTAAGCTATCAGTTTTTTGGCCAACTCCGCAACCAACAACATAAATTTTGGTTCTGTTAGTTTCATACTTACAATCTTTGTAAAACCCTTCTGCTTTTACATTTCCATTTTCGTAATATTCTCTGTAAATACTATCAAGTACATTGTTTTGTGCGTATCCTTCAAATTTTAGATTTCCGTTTTCATATTTTTCAATTACCTTTTCTTGCGAATATATTTCACAATAATTAAGTAAAATTAGTAATATGAATATTTTCGGAAACTTCATTTTTTGCAGATTTTTGGTAATATAACGGCTAACGTTCCGATAACTATGATCAAAAACCACAATCATCAAACCTAAGGATTAGTATTTCATTCAAATCTAACTATTTTCCCACAATAAACAATTGCATTCAAAAAATATTTCTCTTCCAAAACTGTGTCAAAAATTATCTAAAAAATAAGTTGACACCAAAAGTGTGGCAAAATTTTTGGTGAGTAAAAATTGACACCAAAAAAAACAATTATGAAAAATGAAGTCACCATTAGTGAATTATTAGGCTTAAGTCAAATGGAAATATCGATATTACTTAAAATCAATCGCAGCCAATGGTCTATGTACGAATCGAGAAAAAGAGGTTTGCCGGTTGATGCAACGCTGCTTTTGAGTGAAATGCTGCGACATGTGCAAAATGAAAACGATAAAGAATTGAAAAAGCAAGAGCTTTCAACCCAACAAGAAGCTAAAAAGAAAGAAACACTCGAGAAATTACTCAATGAAAATGATTACCAACAGCAGACTATTGAAAGAAAAATTGAAAAAATTGAAAAAAACCGAGCCTTTGTGGTCGCAAGATTTCAATTACTGGATTTTTTGAACAATCATACCAATAAAAATGAAAAGCATCCCGAACTACTGCAAAGAATGAAAGACAAAGCCGAAGATAAAGCAGGGCAAAACGATATGGCCACTTTGATTACCAATCAAATCAAACAAGAAGTGCTAAAATACGAAGCGGAAATATTGAAGAATGCGTTAGAAGATTTGGATAAGGAAAGTTTATCTGCAAACTGAGGCTGAGGCTGAGACTGAGACTGAGTCTGAGACTGAGGCTGAGACTGAGACTGAGAATGACTACTCTTCTTTCTTAACAACCTTGCGTGCGACTTCAATCTTAAACTTCTTCCCTTTCATTTTTTCGTCGCGAATGTTTTGAAGCAAATCTTTGACTTTATTAAATTTGACTGCGGCAAACGAGATAAAATCCTTGACTTCTATCAATCCCAAATCTCCTTTTTCCAATTTTCCTTTTTGGGAAAAGAAACCTACGATGTCAATTTTGTTCAACTTATTTTTCTTCCCACCGCTAATGTATATCGTTTGGAATTCGGGTGGTTTTGGTAAAGTGGTGGCGTTGTCGACTTTTAAAGTAGTCATACCATAATCGATATAATCTAGCTTTTTTTCGCTTTCGTGTATGATTAAATAAGCCGTTCCGGAAGCCAACATACGAGCGGTTCTTCCGTTTCTATGGGTGAATTCGTCTTCTTTGGAAGGCAAATGGTAATGAATGACGTGTTTCATTTCGGGGATATCTAAACCTCGTGCGGCCAAATCAGTCGTAACCAAATAACTCACACTACCATTCCTAAATTGGATTAAAGCGCGTTCTCTTTCATCTTGGTCCATACCACCGTGATAATACGTGGCGTAAATTCCTTTTTCGTTTAAAGTATCGCTTATGCGTTCGGCTGCATCTCGGTGATTGCAAAAAATTAATGCCGATTGCGATTTCAGAGAACAAATCAAATTGAACAAACTGCCCATCTTGTCTTTCTCTTTAGAAACCACCATTTTCATAGAAAGATTGACTTTCTCTTCTTCGGAAGGAATAAAATCTAATACGGTTGGATGAACTACTTGAGTATATCGTGGAATCTCAATACCCGAAGTCGCCGAAACCAATACGCGTTTGTTTAATTTAGGTAACCGACTAATGATAAAAGACATTTGCTCATGAAAACCGAGTTGTAATGATTTATCAAATTCGTCTAAAATTAAAGTCTGAATTCTATCCACTTTAAATGTTCCTCTGTCAATATGATCGGCTATTCTACCCGGAGTTCCAATTAAAACCGCTGGTGGATTCGATAAATTTTTGATTTCGGTTTCGATGGAATGACCACCGTAACACACATTGACTTTATAAGTCGTGCCCATTTTTTTCCAAACTTGCTCAATCTGTAATCCCAATTCTCTCGAAGGCACTAAAATCAAGCATTGAACGCCTGCTGTATATTCGTCTAACAATTCAAATATTGGTAATAAAAAAGCCAATGTTTTACCCGAACCGGTTGGCGAAAGCAACAAAACATTGCGGTCGTTTAAAATAGTTTCTTGGGCGGAAAGTTGCATTTCATTTAAGCTGTCGATGCCTAAATTTAGAAGGATATTGTTGGAATGATGGTGATTTGTCATGCGGCAAAGATAGGGAATTAGTTGGCAGTGGTCAGTGTTCAGTGTTCAGTTAAAAGTGCTTACTGATTACTAAATACTTTTTAATAGCTTTCTTTTCAAATAGAGGGAAACGTATAGCATTCAGCCAAAAACTGAATACTGAACACTGAACACTATTTCAAAAGCTTCTCTTCTTCAAACAACAATTTAATATTCTCATACGAATTCTTAAGTGCTTCTTTGATTTGCTCGGGATTGAGCCACGCTACTTTTTCGATACCTTCGTTTTCTTGAGGTTGAGGCGTTCCTTCGAAGTTGGTTCTCATTTCAAACCAATGGGTGATTTTTAGTTTGTATTTACCGTTGCGTTTGAAAACGTGGTAAGTTTTTTGGAGTTTGTGTCTAACAACTAAATTATTGACTCCGGTCTCTTCTTCTACTTCTCGGGTTGCGGTGTCTTCTATTTCTTCTCCTTTTTCGATGCCGCCTTTGGGTAAATCCCATTTTCCGTTTCTGAAAATGAACAAAACGGCTCCGTCTTTGTTGTAAACCAATCCGCCGCCGGCTTTGCAAACGGGAATTTTTTCCTTCACTTTTTTCAGTATCGCCTTTTCATCAGGATAATACAAATAAGCTTTCTGAATTTTGTTTTGGAACATTTTGATGATGACTTGCTCAATATCAACACTTTCCAACAAAAACAACTGAAAATCGGTTTCTTTGGCGACTTCGTTGGTTAAAAAAAGTGGTTTATCGTTGACAAAAACTTTATACATTTGTACTATGATTTTTAATAAAGACACAGCCGAAAAAACAGCCGAATTGCTTTTACAAATAAATGCAATTAAATTGAATCCTAAAAATCCTTTTACATGGGCTTCAGGATGGCACTCTCCAATTTACTGCGACAACCGATTAATCCTATCGTTCCCGCCGATAAGAAATTTTGTGCGCGAAGAATTTTCCAAGCATATTGAGAAAGAATTTGGTAAACCCGACGTCATTGCCGGAGTAGCAACCGGAGCCATAGGCATCGGAATGCTCGTGGCTGAATACATGGGATTGCCTTTTGTATACGTTCGTCCGGAACCTAAAAAACACGGAAGACAAAACCAAGTGGAAGGCTTTTTACAAAAAGGCCAAAACGTGGTAGTCGTGGAAGATTTAATCAGTACCGGAAACAGCAGTTTGTTAGCTGTAGAAGCTTTAAAAGAAGCCGGTGCACACGTAAAAGGTATGGTAGCCATTTTTACTTATGGTTTCGATGTAGCCCAAGAAAATTTTAAAAATGCCAACGTTACGTTAAATACCCTAGCCGATTACGAACATTTATTACATTTGGCCGTTGCCAAAAATTATATCACCGAAAAAGAATTGTCCACTTTACAAGAATGGCGTAAAAGTCCATCGACTTGGAATGTATAAATTAGATAATATACTAATAGACGGATAGATAATAGAAAGCTTGGTATATTGGTCTATCATCTCTCATCTATTTGTCTTTTATCACTAAAAAAATAAAAAACATGAACTTAGAAAGCCCAAAAGTAACGGTACCAAAATCAGCCGAATATTTATACAACGCGTTATCCGATGTGAAAAACTTCGAGAAATTAATGCCCGAAAACATTGCTAAGTTTGAAGTATTGGGTGACGATATTTTCAATTTTGGTCTAAAAGGCATGCCCGAAATCAAATTGCGATTAAAAGAAGGTGTACCGCATTCTAAAGTGAATCTTGCCGCAGCCAGCGATAAATTACCGTTTACTTTAACGGCTAATCTCGACAGTGTTTCTGAAAGTTCCACAGGCGTTCAGTTACAATTTGAAGGCGATTTCAATCCAATGATGGCGATGATGATTAAAGGCCCAATTTCAAAGTTTATTGAGACTTTGGCGGAGAATATGCACAAGTTGTAAATTACGAATTATGAATTACGAATTACAAAAAAAAGCGACTTTTCAGTCGCTTTTTTTTGTATTCTGTCATTTCGACGAAGGAGAAATCACATTGTCTTAGTTATTGTGATTAAGTTTAGGTGATTTCTCCTTCGTCGAAATGACAATTGTTGCGAAAAATCATTTCACTGTTGTTAATCGTTTATCCACTACTCTTTCCATGTAGTCTTGTATAAACGCTTTACATCTTAACTCAATCGCATCCATCTCCGCATTTCGCTGACCAATTAGGTTCTTTTTCATGCCTTTGTCGTTTTTATCATAGAAACCAACGGCTTTCTTTCCGTCAAATGTGCAGATGTAATTTCCACTCATAAATTGGTACACATTGGCACCATATTTCACTACAAATGGTGGAATCTTCTTTTCGTTAATCAAACTTCTGCCCCAACTTCTGAATGGTTTTTTATAACCAATCATGTCTAATAATGTCGGATAAATATCTATCTGTTGTGCCCAATCTTTGTTTTCACCAACGTATTTTTTATTGGGTGTAAAGAATAAAATCGGTACTGTATGTTTGTTGAATTCTTTTCTATATTCATCGTATGCAATGGTATTCCCATGATCGGCTACCAAAACGAAAATAGTGTTGTCATACCACGATTGTTTTTTGGCTTCGGCAAAGAAACGCTTCAAAGCATAATCGGTATAGCCAATACACTCGTTGATATTCACTTTTCCTTTGGGAAACTTGCCTTCGTATTTTTCCGGAACTTTATAAGGTTCGTGAGAGGAAACCGAGAACATCGTTGCCATAAATGGTTGTTTTTTTTGTGTCAAAGTCTTGTTGAAATATTGAAAGAAAGGTTCATCCCAAATACCCCAAACACCGTCAAAATCGGCATCATTATTATATTCGTTTTTGCCGTAATAATGGTTATACCCTAAAATATTACCAAAACCTAAAAATCCCATCGAACCATTGGGCGCTCCGTGAAAAAAGGAAGTGTCATAGCCTTCAGATTCCAGTGTAGAAACCAATGATTCAATCTTTTGTTTCGGATAAGGTGAGGAAGTAAAAGCATCTTTAAACGAAGGAACACCGGCAATAATTGAAGAAACACCATGAATGGATTTCCACCCATTGGCATAAGCGTTACTAAAAATCAAACTGTGTTGCGCCAAAGAATCTACAAATGGTGTATAACCTTCATAATCGGGAATCTTAGTGCCTTTATTGAAAGCGCCGCTATATTCACGTCCGAAACTTTCAAGAATAAAGATGACTATATTCGGTTTGGTCGACGGGTTGTTTTTGTACTGCTTTATTGGCACCAATAAACTGTCAACTTGTGCTTTGGGTAGCAAATTGACTTTTTTAAACGTATTGGTATTCCAGGTTCTGATAATGGCAAACGGCGTATTCAAAACCACATCGGCTTGACCCGCATTTTTCACATATCGACTCGCATCTAAAAGATTAATCGGTCGGGTGCTTTTCTTAAAATCGCCTCTGATTCCGCCAATACATAACGTTGCAATTAAAAGGAAACTGGCTATCGAAGCGGCAAAATATTTAATTGTTGGTTTCTCGGTTACGTGTTTTACTTTAGTCTTTTTGTACAACAAAATCCAGATATAAGCCAAAGCAAAAAAGAGTAAAAATACATGCCAATAATTCAGCATAAAATTAAACAGCAAAGCCGTTTTATTACTCTCATTTTCTAAGGAATCTAACGAAGCTCTGGTGCTTCTGCTAAAAGTAAATCGATAGTAAATAAAGTCAACGAAATTAGCCGCATACATCAATAAATTGGTTACAAAATACAGATAAAACAATACTTTCTGATAAGCCTTTTTAGTATTAACAATGACCGGAAAAACGGACACTATAATAAACAAAGCATTGGTATACAAAATCGTAGTCGTGTCAAACGCCAAACCATGATAACAAAGCTTGAGGAAGTCGATTACGCTATTTACCTCAATCAAACTTTGATTGTAAACGTAAAACAAAACTCGGGCAATAAAATAAAAGAGATAAGCCAGTAATAATCTAATGGCCATTACTTTGTATTCGGCTATTCTTGGGAATTTTTTCATGCAGTAAAAAGTTCAAACGATGCAAAACTACAGAATTCAATAGTATGATTGCTATATTTTAAATTATTATTGTGTTTCATTACAATAATCCTTAATTTGCATTAAATTAATGACCAAATGACTAAAATAACCCGACTTTTTGATTTTGCTTACTACCAACTCGAAAAGAACAATATGCCCCATTGTCTCGTAACCAAATACGATGGCCAATGGGTTTCAACTTCTACGCAGGAATATGTCGATAAAGCCAATACTGTTTCCAGAGCTTTGTTGAGATTGAACATTCAAAAAAATGACAAAATAGCCATCATCTCTTCGAGCAACAGAACCGAATGGAATATTATGGATGTAGGTGTTTTGCAAATTGGTGCCCAAACCGTGCCGATTTACCCAACGATTTCAGCGGAAGATTATGCTTATATATTAAACCACTCAGAATCAAAGTACTGTTTTGTTTCAGATGAAGTGGTTTATCAAAAATTAATATCAGTTAGAAACGAAATTCCATTGCTACAAGAAATCTATTCGTTTAACGAAATTGAAGGTTGTAAAAACTGGAAAACGTTATTAGAACTTGGAGAAGACCAAAGCAATCAAGACGTAGTAGAAGACCGAAAAAACAACGTAAAACCGGAAGAATTAGCGACAATAATCTACACCTCAGGAACGACAGGCAAACCCAAAGGCGTTATGTTATCGCATAATAATATCGTCTCAAATGTACTCGACAGTTCACCGCGAATTCCATTTGATGAAGGAACAAGTGTCGCTTTGAGTTTTCTTCCGATTTGTCACATTTTTGAACGGGTAATTTTATACATCTATCAATATTATTCCGTTTCCATTTACTTCGCAGAATCGATTGAAAAGCTTTCGGATAACATTAAAGAAGTGAAACCAACGGTGTTTTCAGTGGTGCCAAGATTACTCGAAAAAGTATACGATAAAATTATTGCCAAAGGAGAAGATTTAACCGGAGTTAAAAAGAAATTATTCTTTTGGGCCATTGATTTAGGTTTGCGTTACGAACCTTATGGCGCCAATGGTTGGTGGTATGAATTCCAATTAAAAATAGCGCGCAAATTAATTTTCAGCAAATGGCAAGAAGGTTTGGGTGGTAACTTAAACGTAATGGTTTCAGGTAGTGCCGCATTGCAACACCGTTTAATCAGAATATTTGCTGCAGCCGGAATGCCGGTTATGGAAGGTTACGGATTAACAGAAACTTCTCCTGTAATTTCGGTTAACGACCAACGAAATGGCGGTTTTAAAGTCGGAACAGTTGGTCGTGTAATTAATAATGTAGAAGTCAAAATCGCTGCCGACGGAGAAATCCTTTGCAAAGGACCGAATGTGATGATGGGCTACTACAAAGACCAAAAATTGACCGATGAAGTGATTATCGACGGCTATTTCCACACCGGTGATATTGGTGAAGTGGATGCGAATGGTTTCTTAAGAATCACCGACCGTAAAAAAGAAATGTTCAAAACCTCAGGCGGAAAATACATTGCGCCACAGTTGATTGAAAATGCGATGAAACAATCGTTATTCATCGAGCAAATTATGGTGATTGGTGATGGCGAAAAAATGCCTGCAGCGTTTATCCAACCTAGCTTCGACTTTATTCAGGAATGGGCCAAAAGAAAAAATTTAAACATTGGCACAACCCATGCGGAAATCGCTTCAAATCCTGATGTCATTGCCCGTATCGAAAAAGAAGTAGAAACCATCAATGAAAAATTTGGCAATTGGGAAAAAATCAAACGCTTTGAATTAACACCCGATGTTTGGTCAATTGACGGCGGACACCTTACTCCTACGCTTAAATTAAAGCGCAAAATTGTGATGGAAAAATATAGAGACTTGTATCAAAAAATATACAATTAAACCGCATAGAAGCATACAAAAAAGAGTTTTACAAATCAATTCTTAACTCATTATCTATCCGAAAGCGAAGTGCCTGAATACCTTTTATAAAAACTATATTTCTATGTGGTTTAAAACTTTATAACTAACTTAAATTCTCAACAATGAAGATAAAATCATTACTCAGCGCATTGTTAACTATTGTTTTATTTTCTGGATGCAAGGAAAGCAAACCGGTAGATACTGTAAAAGAAAATTACCTCGATTTCTCTAAAAGAGACGACCAATTTACCGGTGGTATCAAAATGATTCCTATCTCTACGCCTATTGGTGAATTCAAGGTTTGGACCAAAAGAGTCGGTAACAATCCGAAGATAAAAGTACTATTGCTTCATGGCGGTCCGGGCGGAACACATGAGTTTTTTGAGAGCTTTGACGGCTATTTTCCACAGGAAAGTATTGAATATATTTATTATGATCAGTTAGGCTCTTACTACAGCGACCAACCCAACGATAACCGACTTTGGACCACCGAACGCTTTGTGGAAGAAGTGGAACAAGTACGTAAAGCTTTGAAACTGGACAACACCAACTTCTATTTATTAGGACAATCTTGGGGCGGAATCTTAGCAATGGAATATGCTTTGAAATACCAGAAAAACTTAAAAGGTCTCATCATTTCCAATATGATGGCGAGTGCTCCGGCTTATAATAAATATGCCGAAGAAGTCCTCGGGCCGCAATTAGATCCTAAAGTATTCACTCAGATAAAAGAATTCGAAAAAAACAAAGACTACAGCAATCCTAAATACATGGAGTTGTTGCTGAATCATTATTACACCGAACACATCCTAAGATTTCCTGTTGCCCAATGGCCAGAGTCTATAAACAGAGCCTTTAAACATTTGAATCCCAGTGTGTATGTTTATATGCAAGGTCCGAGTGAGTTTGGCATTACCGGTGACGCTACTTTAAAAGATTGGGACATCACAGCTAAATTAAAAACATTGACAGTTCCGACTTTAGCCATTGGAGCGAAATACGACACTATGGACCCAAAACACATGGAATGGATTGCCAATGAAGTCCAAAACGGACGATTTTTATATTGTCCGAACGGCAGTCATTGCTCACAATATGATGACCAAGAACATTATTTTCCGGGTGTGATTCAGTTTTTAAAAGACGTTGACAATGGAACATTTAAGAAAACTAAAAGTTAACAAATTCAGGAAAATGTTATTAACAATACGCTTTGTTAAATAGTTGATAATTAAACAACTGTTAAATTATTACATTCTCAATATATTAATATTTTTATTGTATTAACCAATAACTTTTAATTATGAATGTAAAAAATTTTATTGTCGGAGGTATCGTTGGCGGTATTGCCGATTTTCTGATGGGTTGGCTACTTTACGGAATGCTTTTAAAAGATTACTTTCCCAAGCCGGAAGGTTCCGGAGCGGAAAACATCACCTTTATCTTCTTAGGTTGTATGTGCTTTGGTTTTATGTTGTCTTTCATTTTTAACCAAGGTGAAGGAATCAGCAAATGCGTTCCCGGAATTAAATTAGCTGCAGGGATTGCTTTCTTTATGTCGCTTTCTATGAATTTCTTTTACAGTATGTACAGTGAAACAATCAACTGGCAAATGGTTGCAGTAGATGTTTTGGTTTCTATGGTAATTGCCTCAGTAGTCGGTGCTGTAATTGCAGTAGTTAACGGAAAAATGAAATAAAATTAAGTGTTAATTTTCATAGTGTGAAAACGCCCGGGATTTATTTCTCGGGCGTTTTTTAAATAAAAAAAGCTGTCCTTTCAGACAGCTTTTAATAATTTAAGAATGTTTAATTATTGACCTATAACCACTGATTTTGTATCAACAGTAGCGTCACCAATAAATTTAAAGAAGTAAACTCCTGATTTCATTCCTTGGGCATTGAAATCTACCAGGTATTTTTTTCCGGCGATAACATTACCTTTAAATACTTCGCTCAACATCTGACCGTTAACGTTGTATAAAATAATACTAACATTAGAATCATAGTTTAAAACAAATTCTACAGTAGCATTGTCTCTAATCGGATTTGGATACACTTTGTAAGAAACCAATTCTTTTGGCGAAACAAACTCTTCACTAGTAGCTTTTCCGGTACATCCAAGGAATTCCATATCAGCTCCTGCTTCGTAATTACCATTAATAGAAACTAAAGTATTATAGACATCAGTCATGTTGTATTTCGAATTGCCATTACCTAAAATAGTGTTAGCAATAGTCAATACTTGACTAACTTTCATTCCTTCAAAAGTTCCTGAAGTAATAAACAAATCTTCAAGTGAAACATCTGTTGAAGCAAAATCGGCATTTTTACCGAAGGCCACATTCAATCTTGTTGTTAACACTTGAGCCGCTAATCCATTATCATAAGCACTACTTGAAGGATTTAAAATAGTTCCTTGGCTTAATGCTCTTGGTGCTGAATTAGAAGGTAGGAAATCGCGAATAGCTTCTGCAGAAGTAAATTTCAAATATCTTGTACCTGATCCTATTACAATTCCATTCGGGAACGAAGTTGCAAAATTAGTAGTCAAATAACAAGTTGAATTATTTCCTTCACAAGTCGCTTCGTATCCATTTTGAGCTATTGTTCTAAAACCTTTACAATAACCAAATAATAAGGTTACGTTACCGGTAATTGTACATCCATTAGCATCAGTAACTGTTACCATATACCAACCTACTTGCAAACTTGCGGTTTGCGTAGTTTGAATTGGATTAGAATCCCAGCTATAAGTATATGGAGCCGTTCCACCGGTTACAGTTGCTGTAGCTGTTCCAAATCCACCGCTTGTAGTAATTGGTGTTTGTGACATGGTGATTGCCAAAGCCGTAGTCGGTTGCGTTACTGTGGCACTTACGTTTGCAGTACATCCGTTAGCACTTGTGATTACTCCAGTATAAGTTCCAGCTAATAAATTGTTTAGCGTAAAACTTGTACTTCCATTAGACCATAAAATAGTATAAGGTGCAGTTCCACCGGTTACTGTAGCGGTTACACTTCCATTAGTTCCTGCAAAACAAGATACATTGGTTTGTGTAGTTGAAGCTACTAAAGCAGTAGACTGAGTAACAGTTGCTGATACGTTTGCAGTACATCCGTTAGCACTTGTAATCACTGCTGTATAAGTTCCGGCTAATAAATTATTTAGCGTAAAACTTGTACTTCCATTAGACCATAAAATAGTATAAGGTGCAGTTCCACCAGTTACTGTAGCGGTTACACTTCCATTAGTTCCTGCAAAACAAGATACATTGGTTTGTGTAGTTGAAGCTACTAAAGCAGTAGATTGAGTTACGGTTGCTGATACAGTTGCGGTACATCCGTTAGCACTTGTAATCACTGCTGTATAAGTTCCGGCTAACAAATTGTTTAGCGTAAAACTTGTACTTCCATTAGACCATAAAATAGTATAAGGTGCAGTTCCACCAGTTACGG
>NZ_JBKBLM010000039.1:0-15783 GCF_046296355.1 Flavobacterium sp. | reverse complement strand
GGTGTAAATACTTCCTTAAAAAACCTTAAGGTAAATAAGGCTAAGTTGCCGGTATCTTCAAATGTATTTTTTAGTCTTTTTATCATATATTAAAATCTAGCTTAAATAACGCCTTAAAACCCAAGCCATTGTTTCGTGTTGTTGCAAAATTTTGGTAAGCAAATCAGCCGAACCTGCATCGTGGTTTTCATTGGTACACAAATCAATATCTTTTCGGATTTCAACAATTAGCATTTCGTTATCGGTCAAAAGTTCCTGAATCATGTCTTTTTGCAAAGGATATTTGTTTTCATGTTCCGTTAATCGGGTAAGATTGGAAAACTCTTTCATGGTTCCTATAGTTTTGCTCCCTAATTTATTAATACGCTCAGCGACTTCGTCAATTATGTTTTCAAATTCGGTGTATTGTGCTTCAAATAACTTGTGCAGCTCCATAAAGCTGTTGCCCACTATATTCCAATGAAATTTTCTGGTTTTGATATACAAAGTCATTTCATCTGACAATACTGTAGATAGGAGTAAAGTGCTTTTTTTTAAGTTGGTTTCAGAGATTCCAATTTTAGGTGTCATAATCATGAGATTAAATTTTATGGGTTTTATATAGCATCGTTGTCACCAAACTCATTTAACTTCTTTTTGATGTTTTGTTTTGAGTAAGGCGATTTGTTGCTGGTATCAGCAATAGTTGAATTTTTGTGGGCTATAGTTTTTTTAGCGGTTGTTTTTTGCTTTTTGAAGGTGCTCATTTTTTTGTTTTTTTAAAGCGTTATGTTTTGCCATTGTTTGGTTATTTTTTGGGATCTTACAGGTTGAAGTTTTTTTGTCTTGAGAGTCTTTTTTTCTTGATTTTCGAGATACTTTTTAATAGTGAGTCTAGCCATCAAATAACTCACTGTGGATTCTGCTCCTTGATTTAGGTTGATGTAATCATCTTCTAAGCCATCATAGCAACCGCCGGTGCAAGGATTATAAACAATTTGGTTCAAATGATTTTTACCCAAAAACCAATCGAAGGCTATGCCCATTTTTTGTTTGTAATTTTCATCTTTAAAAGTGTCGTAGAATTTGCTTAATGCCAAAATAGTATAAGCCACATCTATGGGTTGTTCACCTCCGATAATATCTTCTTTTTGTTTTTGGTCACCATCATGTAGCCAACCTTTATTAGAAATGACTTTGATGCCTGTATCAGTAAAGATTTTAGACAGTAGAAAGTCAAAAGTAATGATGGCAATTTCTTTGTAGATGGATGTTCCTAATGTTAAATAAGCACAAAGCATAGCTTCGGGTAAGGTGCTGTTACCATAGGTTAAATAGCTTTCAAACCACTGCCATTTTTCTTTGTTTTCATGTTTATACATTTGCACCAGTTTATCGGCTAAATGCTTAGTTAACAAAGTGTAGGAAGGTGTTTTACTTTTGCTGTTACTGTAAAAGATGCCTTTGATTATAAAAGCCATAGCTCTGGGAGAATGAATATTCAACACATTGGACAAGGCCAATTTCATTGTTGCTCGAGCCTCTACAATCAATTCGCCCGGCAATATATCGCTATTGGAAATTAGGTAGCCCAATGCCCAAATGGCTCTTCCGTTGGAATCAGACAAATTAGTTTCGCTGTTTTGCTTGGTAAACTTTTTGTTTTTATCCAAATAGTTTAAAAAATAGCCTTCGTCCTGCAGACAGTTTTTGATAAAGTTGAAATAAAGAAGGACGTATTTTAAATCTTCTTCGTTTTTGGTAATCTCATATTGTTGGCACATGGCTACCAAAGCCCTTGCGTTATCATCTAGAGTATAACCAGATTCTATATCGGGTTGGTTGATTATCGAAAATTGAATCATGCCGTAATCTGTAGTCAGTTTTTTGAGGTGATTCAAATTGATTTCAGGTATTTTGTATTTCAAATTTAGTTTCTTCGCTAATATTTTTTCAAAAAGCAAAGCGTGGGCAATGGCTGAGTTTTCCCAGGCTGTCGGTGCCAATTTGTGAATTCCGTTGGCTGCAATTGTGGCGCACAATGTTTCATCGTCTATCAGATTGATGATTTTTTTAGCCAATTGTTTTGGGTTTTCAAAATCTACAATAATCCCGGTTTCTTGTTGCAAAACTTCAGTTGCGTGAGGAATGGGCGTGGATATGATAGGACAACCACAACTCAAAGCATAGGAAAAAGTACCGCTAACCGCTTGGTTTCGGTTTTTGGAAGTAAAAAGGTAAATATCGGTGAGTTGAAGATATTCCAGCAAGACCTCGAGAGGCAAATACTGGTTGATAAATTTCACGTTTTGCTCCAGATGGAGTATTTCAATTTTCTCCATAAGAGAGTTCCGATATTGTTCACCTTCTTCTTTAATCACCGTAGGATGTGTCTTTCCGATAACTAAGAACAATACATCAGGATGTCTTTTGACTACAATTCGCAGCGCGTTGATAGTAGTTTCAATACATTTTCCGGAACTTAATAAGCCAAAAGTCGCCAGAACTTTTCTACCGTTTAATTGGTATTTTTCTTTTAAAACTGCTTTGTCTAAATGGGCTACCAAATGGGTTCCGTGTGGAATGACTTCTATTTTAGTATTGTTTATTCCGTAATCCTCAATTAGTATTTTGGCTGAGGTTTTGGTCATTACAATGATTGATTGTGCAATATTTTCTATGCTTTTTACCAATTTTTTTAAAGCCTCATCGGGTTTGGGTAAAACTGTGTGAAAAGCCACTATGACCGGTTTATTGATTTGATTGAGGAAATGAATAAAGTGGGCTTCATAGTTTCTGAATAAACCGAATTCATGTTGCAAAAAAACCATTTCGATTTTGGGATTTTCATTGATTTTTATAACTGTTTCGGAGTAGGATTCGGCGTTGTCGGTCTCGAGTATATGAGTTACTTCTTTGGGGTAAAGTTGTTTTTCATCGCCTAATTCCAGAGCACAAATGCTGATTTTGAAGTTCTTTTTGAACTTGTTTTTTAGGGCAAAAATCAAATCTTGTGAATAGGTAGCAATTCCACATTCTCTTGGAGGATAAGAAGTAATAAATAGAATCTCGCGGTGGGTTTTATCATCCATATTATTTTTATTTAAACTTTATTAGTCATTAATTCTTTAAGCAATTCTGATAGACTCATAGAGGCACAAGCTATTCTCTCGTCAGCAGCACCGTAATAAATGAACAATCGGTCCTCAAAAACTACCGCTCCAGTTGGAAAGCAAACATTATTTACTTCGCCTTTAAGTTCCCAATGAAACTCGGGTACAAATAACGGATAGGGCAATCGGGCCAATTCTTTTTGTGGGTTTTCTATGTCCAGCAGTGCGGCACAAGCCGAATAAACATAGCCTTGTAAAGAATCGTGTACACCGTGATAGATTAGTAACCAACCGAATTCGGTTTCAATAGGAGGACAGCCACCACCGATGTAGCTGACTTCATGTTCATATTTGGGTTGCAGTACTATATATTCATCAAAATGAAGAAAATAGTTTTGCCAAAATTTATCGGTTAGTTCTCCCAAGTCCTCTGCGGCTACAACCAATTGTATTTCCGGGCGAATGCGATGTAAAAACAGTAGCTTTCCGTTTATTTTTCGGGGAAAGAAAATCAGATTTTTATCCCAAATAAGCATCTTTTTGCCGTCTTTCTCCAGTATGCTGTCGTGTTGGTTGTATCTGAAATATTTATCGTTGATAATCCCTTTGGCTTCAGCCAAATGGTTGAATTCTTCATACGTAATTTGCGGCACAATAATGCCTCTTCTTTCAAAATGCACCAAGTCTTTGGAGGTTGCCAAACAACCCAGTGCATTGATACCATCATAGGCTGTAAAAGTGAGATAATAGGTATCTTCAATTTTGACTAACCTTGGATCTTCAATACCATGACATTCATAATCAAATTCGGGCGACAATAGTGCTTTTTCATTTCGGGTTTCAATAAACAATGGTCCTTTGAGTTTGCAATAGCCAATGCTGGAATGATTTCCTTGGCTCACCGCTCTATACAAAAGATGAACATAGTCACCGTCTCTAATGGCGGCCGGATTTAAAACGCCTTCGTTTTCAAAGTCATTATTGGTTTTTTGCAGCAATATGCCTTCTTTAATTACATTTATCATGGAAATTAGTAGGTATTATAAAATTAAAATCAACAATAAGATGATGATTAAAATAGCACCTACAGAAAGATAAACACCATTGTTACTGGCTTTTAATGTAGCTTTGATGTCTCTGACTTCTTTGCGGAGTGCTTTTCTTTCCACACGAGACAAATCAGACTTATCCATATCTCGGATTTCTTTTATCCGTTTAACCATCACCTCTACCTTAGCTTTTTCTTCAGCTGTGTTGGTGATTGGCGCTTTGCCGTTAGCACCATTGTTAGCAAAAACAGGTGCTGTTGTAGCGATGGATAGTACTAGTAAAAGCACTTGAAATTTGGTAATTGTTTTCATGATTTAAATATTTATTGTGAGTAATAAATGTCACTCTTTATTGAACTAAAGCTGTTATAGAAATCTTTCAAATAATTACATTATTCACACTTTAAATATTCTGTTTTTCAGAGTGTTAGTATATAAAAAGGCTGCCCAAATTGGACAGCCTTTTAAATTGGTAAGGCAAATAGGGTTTTCTTAATAAGAAGTTCTCAACTCAACTCTTCTGTTTTTGGAACGACCCAAAGTTGTTTTGTTGTCAGCAATTGGTTTGGTTTCCCCATAACCGGTTGCAGTCACTCTGCTGTCAGAGATGCCTTTTTCAATTAAATAAGATCTAACTGAATTGGTTCTCTTTTGTGATAATTCTTGATTGAATTCTTCAGAACCATTACTATCGGTGTGACCATCTATAAAAAGAGTGGCACCTTCATATTTGTTTAGAATTTTAACCAATTCATCAAGTAAAACCAAAGAAGCTACTTTTAATTTGTCACTACCATTTTCAAAGAAAATTTTGCTACCGATGTAAGTGATTCTAACCGCATCTTGTTTGGCTATTTCCGGACAACCTTTATTTTCTATATTTCCTTTGGTATTTGGACAACGGTCATCTATATCGGCTACGCCATCACCATCAGTGTCGGGACAACCTCTTAAACTTTCAGGACCAAAAGCATTCGGACAACGATCTACATCATTCATAACGCCATCTTTATCGTCATCCATTGGACAACCATTAACATCCACTTTACTTCCTGCTGCAGAGCTTGGACATTTATCATCTAAATCGGCTACACCATCACCATCGCTATCGGGACAACCTTTTAGGGCTACTGTTCCACGGGTATCAGGACAACGGTCACTTAAATCAGTTACGCCATCATTATCTCTATCGGGACAACCATTCATTATTGCGTTTCCGGCTACATCAGGACAAGTGTCTAAATAATCGGCTACGCCATCATTGTCTTTATCTAAAGGACAACCTTTTTTGTCAACCGCTACCCCGGATGGAGTGTCAGGACATTTATCATTACTGTCTGAAACACCATCTAAATCAGCGTCTTTTTTCTCACCGAAATTAAAAGTTAATCCGGCCATGTGCATCAAGAAATCATCGTTTTTACCCGAAACAACACCATCTCTGCGGTCGTTGTTGGTAAACATAAAGGTTTCTTGAAGGTTAAGTGATAATACGGGCGACAAACGGAAATTAATACCACCACCGACTACCGGAAAAGTTGTATCAATTTTTTCTTTATGGAAATTGAGTTGTCTGTCGAAAAGAATTCCGCCCCAACCACCAAATACATAAGGTCTAACCGCATATTCAGGCCCGATAAGATTTAATCTTAAGTTAAAGGATGCCGAACTGTAATCGCTTTTAAAACCGGTTACACCACTGTCATAACCTAGCGTTCCTCTGGTGTACAAGAAGTTTAAATCCAAATATTTCCATAAATATCTTGAGACAGTGATCCCTGCAAATCCGTAGGCTGTTTTATCGGTTTTGTACCAATCTCTCCCTAAATCACCATGGTATTGGATTAGTCCGCCATGCAATCCGAAGTTCCATTTCTTGTCTTCGGTTTGTGCTTTTGTTGTTAGTGTAGATGCCAGGCATATACATAATAGTAGTACTTTTTTCATATTGTTAATATTTAATTATTTAGGTCAAAGGTCATGTACATTGTTAGTCAAAGAGTTATAAAACTATTATTTTAGTTTGTGTTATTCACACATTTTAAAGGCACAAAAAAAAGCCCTGTTGTCGCATGAACAACAGGACTCCAATAAATGGTCTCACATTTATTAAACTAACCAAAACAAACTTTATTACGCTTTACGCATAGTTATATTTTTGAAATATTTTAGGGTGTCGCAATCCTATTTATTTGATTATTTTTTTGGCGATCATTAGGTGTTTCTAATTGGCTAATGAGGGGAAATTTACTTTCCATTTCTTTAAGGTGTTTTCTTAAATAAACCAGATGAACGGTTAACATTTCGACCAATTCAAAAGTGGTAGCATTGCTGATTAACATTGGAATGGCTATTAAAAGTTCTCTTTCGTACCAATAAATTTCTTTTAGTTCACTTATTGACTTTTCGCATAAAAGAACGTTCTCTGCATAACTTTTTCTTTCGGCTACACTTTTAATTTGGTTGTTGGAAACCTTTGTTAAATAATTGGATACTCTATTCTTCATCTTCCTTTCTTTTTTGGGTCAATTATTTATTGGCAAAAAACTCTTTGACAAAATCGTGCTTTTCCTTAGAAGTCATTTTATCCGTTTGCTTAACTTGTATATTAATCTTTTCAAAGCGGTTATCGGATACAATAACATTGAAAAGTTCTTCTTTAGCATCAGTTGGACCAAAGAGAATTACTTCTTTGTATTTCTTGACAACATTCATCAATTTTTTATAATACTTAGTCTGCAACTGTTGCTCTTTGTTGTGCAGGTGAGCTTCACCTTTCATCAGGCTGTTGATTTTTTCTTTGTGGGTAAAGTCGGATTCGATGGTTTTAATTTCGAATGGATGGTTTGAATATTCCATCAAATGTGCAATAGAATGGTCCATCCAAATGCCAATTTTGTTTCTTGTAGTTACCATAGTTTCCTTTAGTATTGGTTAGGTATAACGCAGCAGTAATAAGCCTTATTATTAATACAAAGTTGCGAAGAACAGTAGGTAAAGGAGTTATATTATTGTAATGTTTTATTTTATAATTCACACATTGTAAGGTATATAGGGCCTTACATTCGGTCCATATACCAACTAAGTTCTTTTTCCATCTTTTGGTATTTGAAAATCGTAGAGATAACTTTTTGCAAACGAATAAAAGCGGTTTCACTTTTTACAACATAATCAAATGCTTTGTGGTGCATACAAGCTACTGCAACATCAATTCTGTCTTGACTTGAAAGCATAATTACCGGAATACCGCCATTGATTGCTTTGATTTTATCTAAGGTTTGCATACCGTTGATGGCATTTTTGACTACTCCGTCAAGATGATAATCTAAGACAATAATATCCGGTTTTCGGTCTAAATTTTTAATGCACAATTCGCCTGTTGCATAAGTTTCAATTTCAAAATCGGCTTGTTCCAGAAATTGAATTTCCAAAGATTTTAGGAATACGGCATCGTCATCAACCAGAAAGAGTTTAATTTTATTTTTCATAACTTATGTTTTTATATTGAGCAATTCATTTTCCAATTCTATAAGCGATTGATTGCATACTTTTTCCAGTTGTTCAACCAAGTCATTCAGTTCTGTTGAGAGTTCTAATCTTTCGGCATATTCCTGAATTTTTTGTGCCAACTCGGTAAATTCAGGATTAATTCCCATGATAGCAAAAGACGGAATTATTTTATGAGCTGTGGCTTTTAATAAGTTCCAATCTTTATTACGAAAACTTTTTTTAATCAAGTCTACTAATTGTGGTGTTTGATTAATATAAGCATTAATCATTTCGATCATTAGTTTTGGATTGGCTTTGGTGAGTTGGGTTAAGTAAGTCAAATCGACGTATTTGATGGTTTGACTATGTTTAGAGTCAATAATATTGTTTCCTATGATGCTAACTGGTTTTTTTATAAAGCTGATTAATTTGCTGTAAAGCAAACGTTCATCTATAGGTTTAGATATGTAGTCATTCATTCCTATGGCTTTGCATTTGGCCACATCAACTGTAGTTACATCAGCGGTTAGGGCTATAATAGGAAGGGTTAGTTTTAATGTTTTCCGGATGTATTCTGTGGCTTCAAATCCATTCATTTCAGGCATTTGCAAATCCATCAAAATAATATCATAGGTTTTTTTCTCAAGTTTTTCGATGGCAATTTTACCATTTCCGGCAATTTCACATTCAAATCCAAAGTCATCCAATAGCGTTTTCATAAGCAGTTGGTTCAGTGCCATATCTTCAACGACTAAGATTTTGGTGTCTTTTATTTTGGTATTTATTTCGGTAATCTCAGGTTCTAAAACATCTTCAACATTCGCTTTGTCAAAATAAAGTACAAAACTAAAAGTAGAACCTTCACCAAGTTTACTTTCTACATTGATTGTTCCGTTTTGGGCTTCGACTAATTGTTTAACAATGGCTAGGCCTAAACCGGTTCCGCCAAATATTCTTGACGTCTCACTTGTGGCTTGTTGAAAGTTTTCGAATATGGTTTCGGTTTTGCTGTTATTTATGCCAATGCCGGTATCAGTTACTGAAAATTGTATGGCTACATCATCATCAGTTTCTGAGACCAATTTTACATTGACCGTAATTTTGCCGGCATTGGTGAATTTAACCGCATTGCTAACAAGATTCAGTATAATTTGGTGTAAACGCAACGGATCACCAACTAAAACTTCAGGAATAGCATTATCATAATTCGTTATTAATTTTAAGTTTTTTTCTTGGATTTTGGTTTCAAACAAATGCAACATCGCTTTGATTGAAAATTTGAGTTTGAAAGGTGTTTTTTCAAAAGTCATTTTTCTGGCCTCTACTTTGGCTAAATCCAATATGTCGTTGATAAGTACAATTAGCGAGTTACCACTCATTTTTATGGCAGTTAAGTATTCTTTTTGTTTGTCAGTTAATTCGGTTTTGAGTATAACTTTCGTAAATCCTATAATCGCATTCAAAGGCGTTCGGATTTCGTGGCTCATATTCGATAAAAATTGTTGTTTTGATTTAACTGCTTCATTGGCTTTTATGGTGGCAGATTCTGCAAATGTTTTAGCTTCGATTAAATCTTGTTCCGCTTTTTTTTGTTCGGTGATATCTCTAGCCACTACAACAGCGCCAATTACATTGCCATTTTGGTCTTTATAAACAGAACCATTAAAGAGCACATGAACTAATTTGCCATCGGTAATTACTAATGGATAATCGATAACAAATCCTTTTTTAAAAACTTCTTGGTAAATCTTCCTGGCTCGCTTTGGTTCGGTAAAATAGTTAACAAAGTCTGAGCCGATTAGCGCTTCTTTTGAAACGCCGGTTACCCTTACTGAGGCTTGGTTGGTATCAGTAATTTTACCTTTAGGATTAATGGTGAATAATGGGTCACGACTCGCTTCAATTAGACTCAATGAATACTGAGATGCTATTTTTAAGGAATGATTGTAGGCTTCGAGCTCTTTACTTTCAGAAATTCTTTTTTCTTTTTCTTTGTTTTGAAAGTTAAGTTCTTTAGCCGCTAATTTTAATTCGTTGGCGATATTTTGCTTTTCTTTGTTTTGAAATGATAATTCTTTATTGGCTATGAGCAGTTCGGCTGTGGCTTTTTTTTGCTTTGTAATATCGATGAACGAAATAAGCGAACAATCATTTTTGAGGTATTTCATTGACTGAATGGAAGCTAAAAACCAAAAGGGTACACCTTTTTTATTTTTGAGTATAATTTCTAAAGTATTGATAGCTCCCTGTTTTTTGATTTGTGAAGCCATTTTTTCGAGAAACTCCCGATTCACAATACCTAATTCGGTAGAAGTTTTTCCAATAATTTCATTTTTGACATAGCCAAAGCATTTCAGAAAAGATTTATTAACATACTTAAATTGAGAAGTCTTGGTATCAATAAATATCATTCCGATGGCACTGTTATCAAACATGTCAAAAAACAAATTGTCTCTATTAGCTCCTGATATTTCTGATTGGCTCATATACTTTCATATTAAGATTTAATTGCCTAATTCTTCGATTGGGTTTCGTCTTTTGTCTTTTAGTAATTTGAAATGCGAAGGCGATAAGCCGGTTACTTTTTTGAATTGGGTAGATAAGTGCGCGACGCTGCTGTAATTCATTTTCCAGGCGATTTCGGTGATATTGAGTTCGTCGTAAATGATTAACTCTTTGATGCGCTCTATTTTGTGTAGAATCATAAATTGCTCTATGGTGATCCCTTGCACTTCTGAAAACAGATTGGCCAGATAGGTATAATTTTGATCTAGTTTTTCGCTTAAATATTCTGAGAAAGTCACTCTGATAGGTTCATCTGCATGGTGAATCATTTCTATGATTACATTTTTAACTTTTTCAATCAGGATAGCTTTTTTGTCATCCATTAGCTCTAATCCCGATTCGGATAAATTCAACTTTAGTAGTGCTCTTTTATCAGCAGTAATGTTTTCCATGATTTCTACTACGCCTAAGTCGACGATGATGAAATGCAGTCCTAGTTTCTTCAGTTCCTCTTTCACCATCATTTTGCAACGATTACTGACCATGTATTTGATGTAAAGTTTCAAAGTGTTTTGCTTGACAAAGTTTAGTCAAAGGTGTGATTTTAAGTCAGATGACTATTGTAAAATTCTTGAAATTAATTACATAATTCACACTTCGTCGAGACTGTTTCTTTTTTTATCTTTAAGACTTTTAAAGAATGTAGGGGTTAATCCGGTTACTTTTTTGAATTGCGTTGACAAGTGAGAAACGCTGCTGTAGTTCATGCGATAAGAAATCTCGGTAAGATTGAGTTCGTCGTAAAGTAACAATTCTTTTACTTTTTCAATTTTATGAGCGATAATATAATGCTCTATGGTAATTCCTTTTACTTCTGAGAAGATATTGGCCAAATAGGTGTAATCGTAACCCATTATTTTGCTGATGTATTCGGAGTAGTTTACTTTGGGCAATTCATCGTTGTAATGAATCATTTCGGTGATGACAATTTTTATCTTTTCGATAAGCACTGCTTTTTTGTCATCCATTAGTTCAAGTCCTGATTCTAATAGTGCTGCTTTCAGTTTTTCGCGTTCTTCATTGTTAATGTCTTCCATAACATCTACAACACCGAGTTCTAAAGATGTGTAATGTAATCCAAGATTTTTTAATGCATCTCTGACTACTATTTTGCAACGCAAACTGACCATATATTTAATGTATAGTTTCATTTTGGCGGTCATTTTTTTAAAGTACTTTTCTTGTACTGGAACATTAACTGAGGTTATGCTTAAATAAAATGATGCTTTATGTATTTAATAAAACTTACTTTTTAATCTTCATAGCCGCTTTTGATAATTGTTGAAATCATTTTAAATTGTTCGTTGGCGTTAAAACTATGTCTGGCATGAGCGGGAATAATGATTCCTTCTCCTAAAGTTAGCTTGTGTTTGAGGTCTTTGATTGTAATTTCTGCTGCGCCGTGAATAATTTGAATATAATTATCATAGGGCGAAGTTTTTTCCTGAAGCTCTTCACCGGCATCAAAGGATGACGCAGTGATGTTCCCTGTAGTTCTTCTGATGATGGTTTTACTCACCACTGCATTAGGTATGTATTGAATGATTTCAACTATGATATGTGATTTTGCTTTTTCGAGTTCGGTAATATCCATGATTTTTATTTAGATAATATTTTTAAATGAAAATTTCACAAACTGGTTTAATCATGAAATAATATCTGTTAAAGGTAGTCTCTTTAAAATGGTTACCATCAAGTAATCGGATAAATGATTTTTTATTTGAGTAAACACCTCCCAATATTTAATAGTGGAACCTTTTTTAACTACGATTCGTCTTTGGTAGTTTTCACTAAACTGATTCCTGATACAAAAAAGATTAAGCCCAATACGCCGTAAATAGCCAATGTTTTAATATCTCTTGTACTTTCTGTGGCAGTTAAAAAAACTTGTGCAGCATAGATAAGACTGGCAATACCGAGTAAGGTGAGTATGGCTCCGAAAATTCGTTTAAGATTCATAATTAAGGATTGTTTAGTTCTATACAAATATGAATCATTTTAGCCTTAGATGTATTACACAATAAGAAGTTTTAATTACATAATTCACAGATTTTTAAAAGTTTAAATTATTGAAAATCAATATTTTAAAGTGTGTGAATTATAAAATAAATTAAAATAATTTTAAAAGTCGTTCCCTCTAATTTTGTCATGTAATGCTCTTAAAAACAGGTTAAATAGAAACCGAATTACTGGTTTTCAAGAAACATGTTGATTAACGAATTTATGATGTATTTGAACGATAAAACATCCTTTTTTATGTTAAAAAGAGTTTACAAATTGAAATATTGATAGTCAATATTTTGCTAATTTTAAATGATTAATTATGAAAACAAAATTAATTTACTACTTATTCGTAAGTATGTTTTTTGGGGTTTTTCAAATTTCAGCTCAAGATTGCTTAGGTTTCACGACCTATTCAATGGGCGGATGGGGAACCGAATGCCATGGTGGCAATCCGGGCTGTTATCGAGATGCAAATTTTGAGGCAGCCTTTCCTGATGGAATCAGAATTGGGAACGAAACCAATTCAATTACTTTAACAACCTCTCAGGCTGTTGCAGATTTTTTACCATCGGGCTCGACGCCTAGAGCTCTAAATTCAGGCGCTTTAGTTAACCCGGGCAATGATTACAGAAATGGGTTGGCGGGTCAATTGGTTGCGCTAACCTTATCAGTAGGATTTGATGCTTATGATGTCAATTTTTCATCAAACACGCAGTCGTTAGCGAGTTTAGTGATTACTTCAGGAACTTTCGCAGGCATGACAGTCGGCGATTTTTTGATTTTAGCTAATTCCGCAATTGGCGGTGAAGTTACCGGATATTCTTTTTCAGAATTTAATTCGGCAGCAGCAGCAATCAATCTCAATTTTCATGAAGGTACTGCAGATAATGGTTTTCTGACCTGTGATCCTTGTCCAAATTGTGAACGATTTGATTTTACTATTGTCTCAACCAATCTGTTGTGTTTCGGTGAAAGTACCGGTACAATAACATTATCAACTTCAGGAGGAACTGCTCCTTATTCTTATTACTTGAATAATGTATTAGTTTTAACAACAGACAGTCCGTCTTATACTTTTACAGGTTTAGCCGCAGGAAGTTATATAGTGACGGTTAATGATAGTGCCGAAAATTCAGGCTCAAGTGATCCATCAATTGTTATTACTCAGACTGTGGGTGCTTTGTCTTTGACTACCGCCAGCACAGATGCTTCTTGTCAAGTTCCTACGGGAACAGCAACGGTTACTGCCTCAGGCGGAACTGCTCCTTATACCATTTTATGGTCTAATGGAAGTATTGATTTTTCGCTTGCTAATTTGGCAGCCGGCACCTATACGGCAGTAGTCACAGATGCAAATGGATGTCAAATGACTACTTCAGTAACAGTTCAAAACACTAGTCTTTTTCAGGTTTCTACTGTAGTTAATAATGTTTTATGTTTTGGAGCCAACAATGGTTCAATTACTGTAACTGCTTCAAACGGAATTTCACCATATACTATTTTATGGTCTGATGGAAGTACTAGTTTTACGCTAAATAATTTATTAGCCGGAACTTATACTGCTGTTGTAACTGACGCTGCAGGATGTACTGTAAATATTTTGGAAACCATTACTGAACCAACTTCATTATTATCAAGCACTTATGTTAGCAGTAATGCTACATGTTGTACCGGAAATAATGGTATTGCTAATGTTACTCCTTCAGGTGGAACGGCTCCTTACACTATTTTATGGTCAAACGGCAGTACTGATTTTTCACTTAATAATTTGATAGGAGGAAACTATACTTATGTAATTACAGATGCGACCGGATGTCAGACAAATGGGAGTGTTCTTGTTCAGGCAGTGCCAACTTTAACTAGTACTTATCAAGCAACAGCAGCAAATTGCGATGTTAATGACGGTACTGTAACTGTAACCGCTACAGGAGGAACTGCTCCATATACAATTTTATGGTCTAACGGAAGTACAGCTTTTGCACTAGACACATTGGCAGGGGGAATTTATTCTTATACAATCACTGATGCTAATGGATGTCAAACTAACGGATCAGTAATTATTGCTCTTCCGGCTGATTGTAATCGATTTGATTTCATAATCACTTCGACCAACATATTGTGTTATGGTCAACTTACCGGAACAATAACATTGTCAACTTCGGGAGGAACGGCTCCATATGCTTATTTTTTAAATAATGTATTGGTTACCACAACAGACAGTCCTTCTTATACCTTTACAGGTTTAGCCGCAGGAAGCTATGTTGTTATGGTAAATGATAGTGATGAGAATTCCGGTTCAAGTGACCCAGTTGTTCAAATTACCCAACCATCCGAATTGGTATCAACGGTAACACACACAGATACTAATTGTAATATTTTTAACGGAACAGCTACAGTTACGGCAACAGGTGGAACATCTCCTTATACTATTTTATGGTCTAACGGAAGTACTGATTTTACAATTGCTAATTTAGCGGCCGGAACGTATACTTATAATGTTACAGATGCTAATGGTTGTCAAACTCAAGGATCAGTAACGATTACAGGTTTATCTACTTTAGTAGCTACAATAACTGCTACCAATGTATCCTGTTTTGGAGGAACTACGGGAAGTGCAACAGTAACTGCTTCCAGTGGAACAGCTCCTTATACTATTTTATGGTCTACCGGAAGTACTAGTTTTACGCTAAATAATTTATTAGCCGGAACTTATACTGCAGTGGTAACCGATGCTAATGGATGTACTGTAAATGTGAGTACTACAATAACACAACCGGCTACACTATTATCGAGCACCTTTGTTCCAACCAATGCAACTTGTTGTACGGGTGATAATGGAACAATAATAGTAACACCTATTGGCGGGACAGCTCCCTATACCATCTTATGGTCTAATGGAAGTGCAGCTTTCTTACTTACCGCTTTGACTGGTGGAACATATACTTATGTTATAACCGATGCTAATGGTTGTATTGTTAATGGTTCTGTAATCATTCTTTCAGTACCTGTTTTAGCAAGTACTTATGTTGTAACCCCTGCTACTTGTGCAGGTAACAATGCTCAAGTAACAGTTACAGCTACCGGAGGTACATTGCCTTATGCTATTTTATGGTCTAACGGAAGTACTAGTTTCACAAATTCTAATTTAGCCTCGGGAACTTATACTTATACAGTTACAGATGCTAATGGATGTCAGGTTAACGGAACAGTTACTATTGTCAATAGTCCAGTTCTAGTAGCTACCACGACACAAACCAACGTATCTTGTTTTGCAGGAAACAACGGAAGTGTAACAGTAACGGCTACAGGTGGAACTTCTCCATATACTATTTTATGGTCTAATGGTGGCACTACATTTACAGCTAACAATTTAATTGCTGGTACTTATACCGCAGTTATCACAGATTCACGTGGATGTACTTCAAACGTAAGTGTAACAATCACACAGCCAGCAACAGCTTTAGCTTCTACTAATACTACTACTAACGTATCTTGTTTTGCAGGAAACAACGGAAGTGTAACAGTAACGGCTACAGGTGGAACTTCTCCATATACTATTTTATGGTCTAATGGTGGCACTACAT
>NZ_JBKBLM010000038.1:0-22576 GCF_046296355.1 Flavobacterium sp. | reverse complement strand
AATAAAGGATAAATAAAACAAAACAAATTAATAGAAATCTGCTCCAAATTTTGGTTTTTTTATTTCGGCTATTTTTTTTCTCGTTTTTTAGCATATTTTTTCTGAGACTAGCACATAACGTTCCCAGGCTTTGCGAGGTTGCGGACTAAAGAAGCCGTAACTTTCAGTTAAACACTGAACTCAAAGATACAAAACCAACTTTAAATTAAGCCCAAAACCCGCAATCTTGCAAAACCTGTGTTGTAGCCAGTTTTTATTTATATACAAGCGTTTTATATTTTCTATTTATTCCATATCTCTTTTTCGCAATATCTTTATCTAATTCAATAAATCTTTCATTATCAACATTTTTAATTTTCCGATATATTTGGTCAGCATTTTTCTGACTGTTTATTTTATAAGCTTTATTCTCATAAACGATGTAAAATCCAATAGGTTTTTTATAAATCCTTTTTTTATAAGTATCTGAATAATATTTTTCGTTATTCTGTAAGCTGGTCAGACTGTCATTATTTATCAGATAGAGATAAGAAAAGTCAGGATTATTTTCGTTCAAATTTTTTCCGTAAATATCGTGAGATTTCAAAATCAGCGTGTCGTTAGATATTCTGTATTGAATTGTAGTGGAGGTTCCAAGACCTCCATAAATTTTGGTGTAATTCACAGTTGAGTCAGAAATAAATACAATCGATTTATTCGGATTTGTTGCATATGGTTTCTTAACTCCATTTGTTTCTATGTATTCAATATTTCTGTTCAGAGAATAAACTTTTATTTTATAAGATTTACAGGCGGTTAGAATTCCGATTAGAGTTAAAAGAGAAAAAATTGTTTTGTAATTCATATGTTTTAGGCTGATTCCTCAAATTTATTTCAGCTTATAAGTTAGTTAAAGTCAAATAGAGTAAACTATCTCTTTAGACGTGCGGATTTTTTTCTAAAATTGGCTACAACTAGTCTATAGGTATGAGAAAATCATACATATCCGCCCAAATTTGGTTGTGTAGGTATGGTTGTTATCATACTTATGATTCTAGGGCTAATATATTAAAAATATTACAAATCATCAAACGGACTTTTAATTTGTTGTAAACTTTTCGTGCTCACATGCGTGTAAATTTCTGTGGTTTTGCTTCGGCTATGGCCCAGTAATTCTTGTATGTAGCGCAAATCTGTGCCGCTTTCCAACAAATGGGTGGCATAACTGTGGCGCAACCAGTGAAGGGTGGCCGGTTTTGTGATGCCGGCTTTTTGCAAAGCTTGCTTGAAAATACTTTGCAAACTCTGCTCCGAGTATTGTTCGCCCTTAACTTGACCCTCAAATAACCACGCCTTGGGCTTATAACATTTGTAATAATCCCGCAATAACTCCAAAACCTTCGGACTCAAAGGCGCAATACGGTCTTTTTTGCCCTTGGCTTGTATGATTTTTACAATGTTCCGCTTCGAATCAATGTCGCTGAGTTTTAGCGTAAGCAGTTCATTTCTTCGCAAACCACAACTGTAAATCAGGCACAACATGGCTCTGTGCTTGATGTTGCCATGTGCTTCCAAAATTTGTTTGACTTCTTCTTTGCTCAAAACATTGGGCAAAACTTTGGCGCGCTTCGGCCGATGAATGCTTTCAATTTCAATTTTTCGATCATGAACCGTGGTAAAAAACAATTTTATCGCACTCACCACTTGGTTTTGATAGGAAGCCGAAAGTTTGTTCTTTAAAATGTATTCGTTGTTGTATAAAATAACGTCATCATTGGTGATTTCAGCTGTGCGCTTTTGATTGAAGAAAACCAAAAAGGATTTCGCCGCATCTATATAAACCGTAATCGTACTTTCGCTATATCGCTTGGAACGCAGCCATTTTTTGAAATTTTCTAAACTTCTCAATCCATCCGCATTTGGCGATAATTCAGTCAATGTACGTAACCCAAAATGCTTACGACTTTCTTCCGTGTCGGGCAAGTGCCAATAACCATTCGTTTGACTCCATCGCGCGCCGGTAAAACTTTTAATCCACGTAATCAAAGCTTCGTCTCTTTCGAACCAAACGCCAATGCGCAACTCGCCCTTGTACTTTATAATTTTGGCACTCCATTTCATGTGAGAAAAATTAAATAAGAATAAAGATACAATAAAAACAAATTAGTATTTTGAAGTGTAAGTCTTTTTTTTCTTTTTATAGAATTGGAAATTGTCATCCGAAGCTCTTTTTTGTCGTTCCGAAATCAATAAATGGTTTTCCGATAAGTGAAATTGACACTCCGAAATGCGATTGAAACACTCCGAAGTAGATTTGAAAGCGTCCGAAGTATTATCATGAGAGTCCGAAGCTTTTTCTCGTGAGTCCGAAGCTCGTTCTTAAGAGTCCGAAGCTCGTTCTTAGGCTTGGAAGGCTTGGAAATGCTCGAAAGTTGGTTTTTAGGCCAAAAATCAAAAAGCTATTTTTATCGCAATCAGTTTTAGGATGTCTTCGGTAGTTTTTGAATCTTTAATGTCGATTCGGATGCCTCGACCTTCCGCATAAACTTTGGCCGCTTGAAGTTCGCTTTTGATAGATTCGGAAATATTGCTTTCCATGATGGCATCGGTGGCTTTTTGGCCAAATACAAAAGCGACTTTGAAGAATTTATAGCGAGGTAATAAGTAAATGAGGATTCTTTTCTTGTCCTTAATTCTGAAACTCCAACCGAATTTTTCACTGGCAAAAGACCATTCTTCGGTAGCTTCCGGATATAGTTTTTTGGTATGCTCCGCAAAAGTTTGCCAATAGGCATAAGTTTCGCCCAATGCTTCTTGAAGTTGCGCTGCGGTTGGGATTTCGGTTTTATTGGTAAAAATGCTTTTCATTACGCAGTAGCCAATTTGCTTTGCAACGCCTGAATTTCATCACGATATTTGGCAGCTTGCATAAAGTCTAAATCTTTCGCGGCTTTTTCCATGGCTTTTCGAGCTTCACGAATTTTCTTTTCGATTTCGGGTTTAGATAAATACAAGCTCTCCGGTTCGGCAGCTTTGGCGATTTTGTCTTCAAAATATTGCGTCGAAACCGAATTGCTACTCAAGGCATTGCCCAAACTTTTGTTCAAAGCTTTGGGTTCCAAACCGTGTAAAGTATTGTAAGCGCTTTGTTTTTCCCGACGGTAATTGGTTTCGTCTATCGTTTTTTGCATGCTGTTGGTGATTTTATCGGCATACAAAATCGCTTTTCCGTTGACGTTTCGTGCTGCACGACCAACTGTTTGGGTCAACGAACGATGACTGCGCAAAAAACCTTCTTTATCGGCATCCAAAATCGCTACCAATGACACTTCGGGTAAATCCAAACCTTCACGCAATAAGTTTACGCCAATCAACACATCGAATAAACCTTTGCGCAAATCTTGCATAATCTCAACGCGTTCCAAAGTATCAACATCCGAGTGAATATAGCGACATCGAATGGAAACTTTGGTCAAATATTTCGTCAACTCTTCCGCCATTCTTTTGGTTAAAGTCGTGACCAAAACCCGTTCATCGACTTCACAACGCAAATGAATTTCTTCGATTAAATCGTCAATTTGGTTTAAACTCGGACGCACTTCTATGATCGGGTCCAATAATCCCGTTGGGCGAATGACTTGCTCTACATAAATTCCTTCCGACTTTTGCAATTCATAATCGGCAGGTGTCGCCGAAACATAAACGACTTGGTTTTGCATGCTTTCAAATTCCTCAAACTTCAACGGACGGTTGTCCATCGCAGCGGGCAATCGGAAACCGTATTCAACTAAGTTTTCTTTCCGACTTCGGTCACCGCCATACATAGCATGAACCTGAGAAATCGTCACGTGACTTTCATCGACTACCATCAAATAATCATCGGGGAAATAATCGAGCAAACAGAACGGTCGCGTGCCCGGAAGACGTCGGTCTAAGTAGCGAGAATAATTCTCAATGCCCGAACAATAACCCAATTCACGTATCATTTCGAGGTCGAAATTGGTGCGTTCTTCCAAGCGTTTGGCTTCGAGATGTTTGCCGATTTCTTTGAAATAATCGACTTGTTTCACCAAATCTTGTTGGATATCCCAAATTGCGGCTTGCAATACATCGGGTGACGTTACAAACATATTGGCGGGATAAATATTCAGTTTTTCGTAGCGTTCAAAAACTTTGGAAGTCTTGGGATCGAAGGCTTCAATGTCTTCAATTTCGTCACCAAAGAAATGCACGCGGAAAGGTTCATCGGCATAACTCGGGAAGATTTCCACAGTGTCGCCTTTGATTCTAAACGTTCCGGGTGTGAATTCTACTTCGGTTCTCGAGTATAAACTTTGCACCAAACGGTGTAACAATTTGGTACGCGAAATGATTTGGCCTTTGTCAATCGAAATCACATTTTTTTGAAATTCAACCGGATTTCCGATACCGTACAAACACGAAACAGAAGCCACCACCAAAACATCTCTTCGTCCTGATAATAGGGCAGAAGTAGTGCTCAAACGCAGTTTCTCTAATTCGTCATTAATAGATAAATCTTTTTCGATAAAAACTCCGGTAACGGGAATATAAGCTTCGGGTTGGTAATAGTCGTAATACGACACAAAATACTGCACCGAATTGTTAGGGAAAAACTGCTTAAACTCAGAATACAGCTGCGCTGCCAGGGTTTTATTGTGTGCCAAAACCAAAGTCGGTTTCTCCACTTCCTGAATCACATTTGCCATAGTAAACGTCTTTCCCGAACCGGTTACGCCCAAAAGGGTTTGGTATTTTTCACCACTAACAATGCCTTTGACGAGTTTGTCAATCGCTTGGGGTTGATCGCCGGTAGGTTGGTATTCGGATACGACTTGGAATTTCATATTTTAAGTACGATTTACGAAGTACAAAGTACGAAGTTTTATTTGGTTTGAATATTACTTTTTGTTGTTTTTATAGCCGCCACAATAATAGCAGTTAATTCTTTTGCCTCTTTCATTAAAGGTTGAAAAACAGCTTCTAAATTTAACTTTTCCATTTGACAAACCTCAAAAAGTAACTCTAAAAAGTAATCACTTTCATCAATTTCTTCTTCAACAATTTTGAGTTTGTTTAAAAAATCTGCCGATGATTTAGCCCGTTGTGACGCTCTGTAATTGGCTCCAACTGAGCTTGAACTTCTGATTAGTTTATTGACATAGGCATTGTACTCTCTAGTCTTTGGTAATTTTGAACATAGTATCCAACAATCTAAAGCAAACTTTTTCGTTCTTTGTTTCAAATCATTCGTCATAGATATAAAATTAAAATTTCTACTTCCCACTTCGTACTTCCCACTTCGTACTTCGTACTTTTAAAAAATTTGCTGTTGTTTTTTGGTCAAAAACGTCCAAGCAACAATTCTGCTTATCTTTTGGCCTTGCGCCATATCGATGGTTTTGATGTCGGCAGCGCCTACTTTTCCTAACTTTTTGTATATGCTTTTCAAATTGTCTTTTTTGGAAACCAAAGTCGTAAACCACAAGCATTGCAAAGGATATTTGGCACTTTCATAAATCATTTGGGTGATAAAACCGATTTCGCCACCGCTGCACCACAATTCTGCATTTTGCCCACCGAAGTTTAAAACCGCTTTTGAAGTCTTTTCATTATTTAAAGTGTTGACTTTTCGCAACGCACTTTTCGCAGCTTCTTCCGCCGAGTTGTGAAACGGTGGATTGCAAATGGTGAAAGCAAATTTGTCTTCGGGTAAAATGATATTTTTGAAAATGAATCTCGGCTCCACTTGCAATTGCAGGCTGATAACGTCTATCAACTTCGGATTATCAGCGATTATTTTCTTGCAGTTTTGCAAGGCTTTTTCATCGATGTCGGTTCCCACAAAACTCCAACCATAAGTAGTGTTTCCAATAATCGGATAAATACAATTGGCACCAATCCCAATGTCTAAACCAATCACATTTTCTCCTTCGGGAATGACTCCATTGTTGGTTGTGGCCAATAAATCGGCGATATAGTGAATGTAATCCGCTCTTCCGGGAATCGGCGGACAAAGATAATTAGCGGGAATATCCCAGTTTTGAATGTCATAATGGGAAACCAATAAAGCTTTGTTCAAGGCTATTACCGCTTCCGGATTACTGAAATCAATGGTTTCCAGTTGGTGCTCATTAATATGAACGAAGTCTTTTAAATCCGGATAAACTTTGATTAAAGCGTCAAAATCATACCGAAATCGGTGTGGATTTCTGGGATGCAAAGTTGTTTTTTCTGAGCTATTTTGAGTTTTCAAGGGCTATTTTTTTTTAATCCCAACATTCCATCAGCAATAAATCGCCTTCGGTGTGGGTGATGGTGACGATTCCGTCAGTGGTAACATGGTTGCTACTTCCGGTTCGGTAACCGATGGTCAAATCTTCATTGGTCAACGAATAAAAAAGATTTTGAGTCGAAATGCCACTCACTTTTCCAATCGGAATCAAAGAAAGAATGGTGTTGGCCGTGTACCATTTTTCAAAAGTATTGGGCAACAAAAACACTTTCGAATGGTCGTCGAGAATTACGACTTTTAATTTATTTCGGTAAGCAACGATGTTGGTTAAATTGGTAATCGTGTGGTCAGTGCGTCTTCCTGTGGCCCAAATAACATTCGCCGCTTGGTGTCCTTTTTCGATTAAATAATCAAAAGCTTTTTCTAAATCGGTTTTGTCTTGGTTGGGTGCGTACACAATTTCAATCGGGTATTGTTTTTCCTTGTAATATTCCGGGTCAAAACCGCGGTCAAAATCGCCTAACAATACATCGACTTTAATCCCTAATTCCAAAATCCGTTCAATCGCCGAATCCAGTACAATGACTAAAGGCGACCATTCGAGCAATTGCCCTAACAATTCTTGGCTACACATTTCGCCATTGGCAATGATTAAAGCCGGTTCTTGGTCGTCGCGAACGATATGATGTGAGGACATTTATAAGTACGAAATTAGAAGTTAAAAGTACGAAGTGGTAAAAATAACTAAAACTCTTCGTACTTCGTACTTTGTCCTTCGTACTTTTTATTGAATGATATATTCCGAAACCTCGGTTTTGCTCAAGCGGAAATAGCCTAAGGCATAATGGTCAAAATCGGTTTGGTTAACAATATTGCCTCTCACGGTTGCCGTTGGGGTTGAAAATGGCCCCATGCTGTTGCTACCAGATTGTTCCAATAAAATGTCCATGTAATTATAATAGTTTAAAGTAACGCCGTTTAGGGTGAATTTTAAGGTATCGGTCGGTTTCAAATCTTCGCTGAAATAAAGACCAAACATTTCATTATTTTGGAAGAATCGGTCTTCAATAACGCCGTATTCCGGAATTACTTTGTACGGGTCGTCAATTCTCACCAAATAATGATTGGTTTCATCGACCAAATCGTTGAAAAAGAATTTTACTTCAGTTTCGTTGCCCAAAATACCGCCTTCATCGTCTTGTTCTACACGGGTTACCGTTGGTGTGTTTAAAAGTTTTTCGGTTGCCGTATACGTTTCGCCTTCATAGATAACAGTTAAGGTGTAAGTTTCATTCACCACAGGGTTAAAGTTGAAACATTTGTAAATGCCCGGTTCGGTATCTTGGGTGAAATTGAACACTTCATTGGCACTATTGGTAATATAAACTACGGCATCAGTCACGGGCGGAATTTCGTTATTGAAATAATCGGTCGTGGTCGAAAGTTTTACGATTTGTTCATTGCCTGAAGTACCGTTCAACCATTGAATTGAGGCTTCAATGACCAAGCGTGGTTCCGACGTAGACAAGTCAACATCAACGACTTTCTCGCAAGAAATGAACGAAAATAAAACAATCAGCAAACTAAAATATATCTTTTTCATGGACTAAAATTTAATGTTATAAGTAGCACTCGGCACAATACCGAAAATAGACAAACGAAGCGCTTCATTAGAGCCGGTTTCTTGGTTTTGTCGGAAGGTGATAGACGCAGCGTTTTGACGGTTGTAAATGTTGTAAATCCCAAAAACCCATTCGGCTTGCCATTTTCTGTCTTTGTTTTTTCGTGGGGTCAAAGTCGCCGAAACATCTAAGCGGTGGTACATCGGTAAATTGTTTTCGTTTCTGGCGCTGAAAATCGGCACCGTGATGCCTTGGTATTCATATTGTCCTGTTGGGAAAGTCACAGGTTGTCCGGTTTGCAGGATAAAATTGGAACTAAAGCGCCATTTTTCATTCAGTTTATAATTGCCTACTATGGCTAAGTTGTGTGTTTTGTCAAAACCGGTTTTGTACCAATTTCCGTTATTGATACCGGTTTCTTCGGGCGTTCTGCCCACAACTTGTTGTTCTGTTCTGGATAAAGTATAAGAAACCCAACCTTTGAATTGTCCGGAGTTTTTTCGGAACAAAACTTCCAAGCCGTAAGCTCTGGCTTTGCCGTTTAAAACCACTCTTTCTATTGCTTCATTGGCAATTAAGTTGGCGCCGTCAATATAATCTACTCGGTTTTTAATTTTTTTGAAAAAGGTTTCCACTTCAAGCGAATACACGTCATCATTTATATTTCGGAAGTAGCCCAAAGCGACTTGGTCTAAAAGCTGCGGTTTTAAATATTGGTCACTTGGCGCCCAAACGTCTAAAGGCGTTGGCGATTGCGTATTCGAAATCAAATGCAAATATTGGCTCATTCGGTTGTAGCTCGCTTTAATCGATTGGTCGTCATTCAAAGTGTAAGCGACAGAAAAACGCGGCTCGAGATTGTTGAATTGTGCTATCGTTTCGTTTTTGCCGTAGCTAACAGTTCCGATAGGTTCCGCACTTTCATAAATTTGAAATTCGGAGTTAAAAGTCACCGGTTGGTTATTGGCATAAGTATTCAATGTTTGTTGGCCTAACCGCAGAAAATTACTGAATCTAAGTCCGTAAGAAAGCGCAAGATTCTTAGTAATTTGGTGTTCGGCATCTAAATATAAAGCATTTTCCAAGGCATATTTTTTGTCCAATTGGTCGGGATTAATTCCTGATTCTTCACCTGTAGGTTCAATTTTACCCGGATTAAAATCATAATAATTGGATTGTAAACCGTAAGTCAGTTTGAATTTATCGGTTAAATAGTGTTTAAAATCGTATTTGAAATTGTAGTTTTTGATACCGCTGTCCCAATTAAAGCCTATGAAATCCAATCGGAGACCGTAGTAATAATCAGAATAAATGAGGGACATGTTGGAGAACAATTTATCCGAAAACAAATGATTCCAACGGAAATTAATCACGGCATTGCCATACGTATTGACAAAACTATTGTTCAATTGAAACACGTCTCTACCAAAATAACCCGAAAGATAGACATTGTTTTTCTCGTTGATGGAATAACTTAGCTTAGTATTCAAATCATAGAAGTAAGCCAAGTTTGGATTGTCAATCAATTTCAAGAATAGATGCGCGTAAGAACCTCTTCCGGCAATTACAAACGAGCCTTTGTCTTTTACAATTGGACCTTCGGCCAAAATCCGACTCGAAATTAAACCGATACCGCCGTTCATGTGGAAGTCGTTTTTGTTACCTTCCTTTTGGTAAATGTCTAATATGGAAGATAATCTTCCGCCGTATCTTGCGGGAATTCCTCCTTTATACAACTTCAAATCTTTAATCGCATCCGGATTAAAAACCGAGAACAAACCAAATAGGTGAGAAGAGTTGTAAATAGTGGCTTCATCCAATAATACTAAATTTTGATCCGCGCCGCCACCGCGAACGTTAAATCCCGATTGTCCTTCTCCGGCATTGGTCACTCCGGGAAGCGTTAGGATGGATTTAATCACATCGACTTCACCAAAAATCACCGGCATTTCTTTGATTTCCTGAATGGTGAGTTTGTTGACGCTCATTTCCGGTTTTCTGATGTCTACGCGTTTGTTGTTTTGCACAATAACCACTTCGTCAAGTTGTTGACTGCTTTCGTAGAGCAAGAAATTTTTTCGGGTGTCTTGCGTAAGGTTTATCGTTTCCTGTACGGTTTGATATCCCAAATAGTTGAGTGATAAAGTGTAAGTTCCCTTAGGTAAAGTAATCGAATAAAAACCATATTCGTTTGTGGTCAGACTGGTTTTTGTTTCGGTGATGTAGAGCGAAACCCCAATAAGCGTTTCCTTATTTTTTCCATCAGAAATCAATCCGCTAAGCGTGAATTTCTCTTGTGAGTAGACTGAAAACGTTAATAATATTAAAAATATAGAAGTTAGAATATTTTTTGGCATAAATTTGGCTTTTGTAACTACAAAATTCTTAATAAAATTGGTTTTTTACTCCTAATCATTTGTTAAGGTTTGGTTAATTGAAAGAATAATTTTCAGATAGTTGGAATTTTCAACCCATAAAAAAGCAGTTGTAATGAAGTTAGGTTATACTTTGTTGTTTTTACTCGTTTTTAGTTTTAAAGGTTTTTCACAATTTGAAACACCTAAAAAGACTTTGAAAATAGCGCCGGTATCCAATCCTTCGGGGCAAGTGGCGCCAACTTCTTCAAAACCGATTACTTATCCGAGTATTTTTGACAAAAAAGACAAACTGTTAGAAAATGTTTCCTTGCTCAAAAAGAAGCCCGAAGAAGGGAAGAGCATCATGGAAAAAGAACAGTTTGCAGACCAATCCAAACAGTATACTGATAAAATGAACAAGAAAAGTAGCGATGGCGAAATTCTTGAGAAGTTCAAAAGCGATAGTTTTTTAGGCGAATTCAGAACCGGAACCAAAATCATTAGTATTGCTTGCCGAGACCACGAAGCACCGGATGGCGATTTGGTTAGGATTTGGCTCAATGATAGAATTGCAGTCGATGCGATATTGTTGGAAGTTGGTTTTAAAGAAGTTTATTTAGACCTAAATGAAGGCATCAACAAAATAGAAATTGAAGCTTTAAACCAAGGAGAATCAGGACCCAATACCGCACAGTTTGTAATTTACGACCAAAAGAAAGGCATGATTACCACCAATAAATGGAATCTGACCACCGGCGTCAAAGCCAAGTTGGTTATCCTAAAAGACGACGGCACATTAGAAGAACAGAAATAAAAAAAGCGACCTAAAATGGGTCGCTTTTTTGTTGGTATAAGAATTTAGTATTACACTAATTTCGATAAAATACTATTGAAGGTCTGACTCGGGCGCATTGCCTTTTCCGTCAGTTCTTTTGACGGTTGGTAGTAACCGCCAATTTGTTGCGGTTTTCCTTGTGCTCCAATTAATTCTTCGTTAATCTTAGCTTCGTTAGCGTTTAATTCGCTTGCAATTTCAGTAAACTTAGCTTGTAATTCAGCATCTTTAGTTTGTGCTGCCAAAGCTTCAGCCCAATACATCGCCAAGTAGAAGTGTGAACCTCTGTTGTCAATTTGTCCCACTTTACGCGCCGGAGATTTATCGGTAGCTAAGAATTTCTCGGTGGCTACGTCTAATGCTTCTGCTAAAACCATCGATTTTGGATTGTTTTGGGTTTGGGCCAAATGTTCTAATGAAGCGCCTAACGCTAAGAATTCGCCTAACGAATCCCAACGCAAATAACCTTCTTCAATAAATTGCTCAATGTGTTTTGGTGCCGAACCACCGGCTCCGGTTTCGAATAAACCACCGCCATTCATCAACGGAACAATAGATAGCATTTTGGCTGAAGTACCAACCTCTAATATTGGGAACAAATCGGTTAAATAATCACGCAATACGTTTCCGGTAACTGAAATAGTGTCTAATCCTTGACGGATTCTGTCTAATGTCAATTTAGTCGCGTCAATCGGATTCATGATGCGAATGTCTAATCCGGTAGTATCGTAATCTTTTAAATATAAGTTTACTTTTTTGATAATTTCTCTGTCGTGCGCTCTGTTTTCATCCAACCAGAAAATGGCAGGTGTAGCAGACAAACGCGCTCTGTTCACTGCTAGTTTTACCCAGTCTTGAATCGGCGCATCTTTGGTTTGACACATTCTGAAAATATCTCCGGTTTCCACTGCCTGTTCCATGTATACATTGCCATCAGTATCTAAAACTCGGATGGTTCCGTCGGCTTGGGCTTGGAAAGTTTTGTCGTGAGAACCGTATTCTTCTGCTTTTTGGGCCATTAAACCCACATTCGGAACGGAACCCATAGTTCTTGGGTCTAATGCGCCGTTGGTTTTGCAATCTTCAATCGTTGCAACATAAAGTCCGGCATAACAACGATCCGGAATTAAAGCAAAAGTATCTTGGGCTTTGCCTTCTTTGTTCCACATTTGTCCCGAAGTACGAATCATCGCCGGCATAGAAGCATCAACGATTACGTCAGACGGAACGTGGAAGTTCGTAATTCCTTTGTCTGAGTTCACCATGGCTAATGCCGGTCCGTTAGCAATTGCTGTTTCAATGGCTGCTGTGATTTCAGCTTCTTGCGGATGACCTGCAATTTTTAAATACAAATCGCCTAAACCATTATCGGCTTTGTAACCTAATGATTTGAAAACTTCTCCGTATTTAGCAAAAACCTCTTTGAAATACACTTCCACCATCGCTCCGAAAATAATCGGGTCGGACACTTTCATCATCGTAGCTTTTAAGTGCGCAGATAATAAAACGCCGGCTGCTTTCGCTTCTTCTATAGTTTGAGAAACAAAAGCTTTTAAGGCTTTTAAATTCATTACCGAAGAATCAATCACTTCGCCTGCTTTTAAGACACCTAGTCCTTTTAATTCTTTAGTTGAGCCGTCTTTGCCGACGAATTCAATTTTGAATTGAGCAGCATTCGCCACGGTAACCGATTTTTCAGTACCATAGAAATCGCCTTCGGTCATGAAAGCTACTTTGGTTTTGGAATCTTTAGACCAAGCACCCATAGAATGCGGATTGGCTTTAGCATAATTTTTTACTGCTTTTGGTGCTCTACGATCGGAGTTTCCTTCACGCAACACCGGATTAACGGCTGAACCTAATACTTTAGAATAACGAGCATTAATGGTTTTTTCTTCGTCGTTTTTCGGATTGTCCGGATAGTTCGGAATGGCAAATCCGTGGGCTTGTAACTCGGCAATAGCGTCTGTTAACTGCGGAATGGAAGCGGAAACGTTAGGTAATTTTATAATGTTGGCTTCCGGAGTAGTAGCCAATTGGCCCAACTCTGATAAAGCATCGCTTACTTTTTGGTCTTCTTTTAAGTATTCCGGAAAATTAGATAATATTCTTCCGGCAAGTGAAATGTCTCTTAATTCAATATCGATATTGGCCGGTGCTGTAAAGGCTTGTACTATTGGTAAAAACGAATGAGTGGCCAACATCGGCGCTTCATCGGTAAGCGTGTAGTGGATTTTAGATTTTTGTGTCATTGTAGTATTTTTTATTCGTATGGTTTGTTTGTGTTGTATTCGATTGAAAGTGCTCATTTTGAAGCAAGCAAATATAAGTAAATCACGATTACGTGCCATTGGTTTTGAGCGAAATCGATTGAATTATCAAATTGACAATTTGAAAGGTTTAAATTAGTAAAATGATAATCTGTCGAACTTATATTGGTAAAATGATAATTTTTTAGGCTGATTTTTGCACATAAAAAAGCCCCGATAGTATCGAGGCCTTTTTATAAGTACAAAGTTTAGAATTATCTTCTTCTTTCTTTGATTTTTGCTTTTTTACCGGTAAGTTCTCTAAAGTAGTAGATACGAGCTCTTCTAACTTTACCTCTTTGGTTAACTTCTACTTTTTGCAAAGCCGGCATGTTAACTGGGAAGATACGCTCTACACCAACAGCACCAGACATTTTACGGATGGTAAAAGTTTCAGTCAATCCTGCACCTTTTCTTTGGATTACAACTCCTTTGAAAAACTGAGTTCTTGTTTTTTCACCCTCTTTAATTTCGTAGTACACAGTGATAGTATCACCGGCTCCGAACGCAGGGAAATCTTTTTTTGTTGACAATTCGTTATTAACGAAATCTACTAAATTTGCCATTTTTAAAAATAATTATGGTTGAAATCTGAGCAACATTCACGGTTTTCGCCAGAGGTTAATCAAATGTGGGGGCAAAGGTAAAAAAAATTATGACTTGTTATTATGAATTGTGAATTTTTTTTGCCTCAAACTAGAAGTTTTAATTGCGATATAATCTGTTCATTGTCAACGGGAAAGGTTTTTTTATATCGAATGCTTTCGTGTAAGGCATCGAAAAGGCTATTGAAATTACCTTTAAGTGACAGAATGATTTCAGTTAATTTTATTTTACAAGTGTTGTGTAAACTTCTACTTCGGTATTATTATTACTGAATTTTTTTAAAAAATAATTTATCACATCTGCTTTTAAAATGAGGTCTTTATTGACGCTTTGATTCAAAACTATAGTGTATTTTTTCTCTACTTCTTGTTCATTTTCATTTGTTTTACATTCTTTTATGTAGCCAATTTGATTGTCTTTATAATACAATTTATCATCTTCTATTTTGTAATTTACTGTATCATTTTTTACAGAACTACAACCAACTAAAATCAGTACTAATGCAATTGTTAAAATCTTTACTGTTTTCATAATCGATTAATTTATTAGTTAAACTTCTTTTTTTACTTAATCAGATTTGTTATCTTAATGTTAAGTAAATGTAAATTTAATGTAAATTAATTGATTTTAAACGATTTCAATGTTAAGAATATCAAAGCTTTGTGTTTTTTTATCAAACAGCTTAATCTTTTAGTAAATCCGGACGACGGTTTTTAGTGTGTTCGTAAGCCATATCTTCTCGCCATTTGTCAATTTTGGCAAAATGACCACTAGTCAATATTTCGGGTACTTTCCAACCTTTGTAATCTGCCGGTCTGGTATATATGGGTCCCGATAATAAATTGTCCTGAAAACTATCCGTCAAAGCCGAAGTCTCATCACTCAAAACGCCAGGAATCAATCGGATAATCGCATCGCAAAACACAATCGCACCAATTTCGCCACCCGAAAGTACATAATCGCCAATCGAAATTTCTTTGGTAATAAATTGATCGCGAACGCGTTGGTCCACACCTTTATAATGCCCACAAAGAATAATAATATTCTCGTACATCGACATTGTATTGGCCATTTTTTGGTTCAAAGTTTCCCCATCAGGCGACATATAAATGATTTCGTCGTAAGTTCTTTGGCTTTTCAAATGCGTAATACAAGCATCAATCGGTTGCACCATCATGACCATACCAGCGCCGCCACCAAATTGGTAATCATCAACGCTTTTTTGTTTGTTGGTCGTATAATCTCTGAGGTTGTGAAAATGCACTTCCACCAATTCTTTTTCAATGGCGCGTTTCATAATCGAGCCTTCAAACGGGCTTCGCAATAAATCCGGTAATATGGTAATGATGTCTATTCGCATGGTGCAAATATAGAAAGAAGTTTTTTTAGAAGCTGTTTCCGGCTTTCCACTATATCTTTTTCAATGACTATGGTTTTCAACCACAGCCATTAAAAAAGGATGCCGTTGCAATCCGGGCTAGGGTTTCAGTGTGTATTAGCAATTTATTTCTTCGAAGCCAAAATCGAATACACCATCGGAATTTTATTCTCCAAAGATTTGATTCGGAACTTTCCTTTTTCAAATTCTACTGTTTTATTAAAACAATTATAAGGCGAATAGTCATATTCATTAAACGAATTGATTTCCAAACCACTTTGTATCAAACTATTTAATATCTCCGAAATCGGATGGTTCCAAGTGATGGTTTTAGTGGCTATTTCGGCTTCGCGGTCGGCGTAAGTTCCGGTTTCGTTTTCCACTATGGGCTCAACATTAAAATAATTATAGAAAACCGTTTCAAAATCATTGTCAAACATCCAAACCACAGGATGAAAATCGGCCATGATAAATTTACCGTTAGGCTTTAAAAAATGGGAAACAACCTTCGCCCATTTTCCTAAATCGGGAAACCAGCCAATAGTGCCGTAACTGGTGAAAACAACATCAAATTTTTCATCAATTAATGTTGGTGCATCATAAATATCACAACAAACAAAAGTGACTTCGAGATTTAGTTTTTCAGCAAATTCTCGAGCTCTTTCAATGGCTTTATCCGATAAATCTACACCGGTGGCTGTGGCTCCCATTCGGGCCAATGAAATAGTATCTTGCCCAAAATGACATTGTAAATGCAATATCTTTTTACCGGAAACACCGCCTAATAAAGGCAATTCAATGTCGTTTAAAGTTGATTTTCCCTTAAGAAAACCTTCCACATCATAAAACTCGGAAGCGATGTGAACGTCCGTTTTGTTGTTCCAAGTTTGTTTGTTTATGGCTTTGTAATCGTTTTTGTTGTCCATTGGTTTTGGCTTTTTGCTTATCAAATTTACAATATAAAATAGTACCTTTGCCCCAGATTTTTTAAAATATAAGACAATGGAAAACGGAATATACGCTAAATTCAATACGACTAAAGGGTCGATTTTAGTAAAACTAACACACGATTTAACACCGGGAACGGTTGGAAACTTTGTAGGCTTAGCCGAAGGGCAATTAGAGAATTCAGCTCGTCCAATGGGAAAACCTTATTATGACGGATTAAAATTTCACAGAGTGATTCCTGATTTTATGGTTCAAGGTGGTTGTCCGCAAGGCATCGGTACCGGTGGTCCGGGTTACAATTTTGATGATGAATTTCACCCAACCTTAAAACACGACAAACCGGGTGTTTTGTCAATGGCGAATGCCGGTCCGGGAAGCAATGGGTCACAGTTTTTTATCACTCACGTTCCAACGAATTGGTTAGACGGAAAGCACACTGTTTTTGGTCACGTGGTAGAAGGACAAGACATTGTTGATGCGGTAGCGCAAGGCGATTCAATAGAAACATTAGAAATTGTTAGAGTAGGTGACGAAGCCCAAAAATGGAATGCCATTGAAGCGTTCAGAACTTTTGAAGGTTCACGCCAAAGAAGAATTGAAGAAGCTAAAAAACAAGCCGAACAAGCTATGGAAAAGTTAGCCGCCGGTTTTGAAAAAACGGAAAGCGGTTTGCGTTACAAATTCATCCAAAAAGGAAACGGGAAACAAGCGGAAGCCGGCAAAACAGTTTCAGTTCATTACACCGGACAATTAGAAAACGGTAAAACATTTGATTCTTCCTATCCACGCAAAAAACCAATCGAATTCCCATTAGGGAAAGGTCATGTAATTGAAGGTTGGGATGAAGGTATTGCCTTGTTGCAAGTAGGTGACAAAGCGCGTTTCGTGATTCCGTCTTATTTAGGATACGGTTCAAGCGGTGCCGGAGGTGTAATTCCGCCGGATGCGACTTTGATTTTTGATGTAGAATTAATGGACGTTAAGTAATTGATCAGTATTCAGTAATCAGTGTTCAGTCTACTTGAGCTAAAAATTAATATTTGATTAAAACAGAATCCCAATCTTTTACGGTTGGGATTTTTTTTTACATTTACTTCAACCAATAAAACTAAAATCATGAAATGCAAAGTATTAGCCTTGGCAGTTTTGGCCACCATTATTTATTCCTGTGCTTCAAAAACGGCTTTAGCAACAACAGAAGTTAAAAAAGAAGAAATTAAATTTGCCACAGTTATGACACCGGAGTTAGCCGAAGGGAAATCGCTCTACGAAAATAATTGTGCCAAATGTCATTCCTTATACAATGCCAGTGATTTCAGTGCCGAACAATGGAAACCAATTGTCTTGAGCATGCAAAAGAAAGCCGATTTGGATGATGCCCAAGGCCAAAAAATCTATAATTATTTGACGATGAAATAATAAAAAAAACACTCTTTTGGAGTGTTTTTTTAGTTTATACGGTAAACCCATTCGGAAGTACAGCGCCTTTTTTGACGACGATAATACCGTCTTTTATGGTGTATAAATCGGTGTTGGTGTCTTCTAAATGTTTGCCACCGTTGAGTCGAACATCGTTTCCGATTCGGCAATCTTTATCGACTATGGTGTTGTTGATATAGCATCTTTCGCCAATACCAACATTTATTATTCCATTTAAAGAATTGGTTCTGATTTCTTCTATATTTTGATAATAATCATTTCCCATTAAATAGGAGTTGATCACTGTTGTACCAAAACCCACGCGACTTCTAATACCAATAACCGAATGTTCTACTGTTGCACCGTTTAGAATGCAACCTTCCGCAATGACAGATTTGTCAATAGTAGAAGCGCCGGTAATTTTGGATGGAGGCAAAACCCTGGCACGGGTATAAATTTTACTCGAATTGTCGAAAAGATTAAACTTCGGAATGTCATCTGTCAATCCTAAATTGGCTTCAAAGAAAGAATCGATGTTTCCAATATCGGTCCAATAACCTTCATATTGGTAGCTGAGAATTTTATGTTTGCCAATGGCTTGCGGAATAATTTCTTTCCCAAAATCTTTAGTGTCCGGATTTTTCATCAATTCTACCAACAACTCTTTATTGAAAATATAAATACCCATCGAGGCCAAATAATGTTTGCCTTCGGCTTGTGATTCTTCACTTACTTCGGAAGTCCATTCGGGTAGCAAACTCACATTAGGTTTTTCTATAAAGGAAGTGATATAATTTTCAGAATCGGTTTTAAGGATACCAAACTCGGGTGCTTCTTTGGCGGTTACGGGTAAAGTAGCAATTGAGATGGATGCGCCGGCTTCATGATGTGCTTTGATCATGGCGTTAAAATCCATTTGGTACAATTGGTCACCCGATAAAATCAACGCATAATCAAACTCATGGTTCATGAAATGATGCATACATTGTCTGACGGCATCAGCAGTTCCTTGAAACCAAGTTGGGTTGTCAGGCGTTTGCTCTGCAGCCAAAATATCTACGAATGCCGTACTGAAATGGCTAAAGTGATAAGTATTTTTAATGTGTTGGTTCAATGACGCAGAATTGAATTGCGTCAATACAAACATCCTTTTGATATCCGAATTGATGCAATTGGAAATCGGAATATCCACCAAACGGTATTTTCCCGCAATGGGAACTGCCGGTTTGGAACGCGTTTGGGTTAGCGGTGCTAATCTTGAACCTTGTCCACCGCCTAAAATAATGGCTAATGTGCTTTTATTAATCATTTTCAATTAATGTTTAGTTGTTTTATTATGCTTTCTCTTTTTCGAATCTATTGATTATCGTTTCGTAATAGTTGTAGGTTGTTTTGGCAATGGCCGTCCAGCTGAATTTTTCCAAAACTTTTCTCCTTCCGGCTTTGCCCATTTGGGTTGCCAAAGTTTCATCTTCTAATAATTGGTTGACTTTAGCCGCAAAGTTTTTTTGAAAATCTTTCGGATATTTTGGGTTGAAATCCGTTCTGGAAATGCTTTCGAGTTCGATTAAATAACCGGTTTCGCCTTCGACTATAATTTCAGGAATACCGCCAACCGCACTTCCAACAACCGGAGTTTCACACGACATTGCCTCGAGATTGATGATGCCGAATGGTTCGTATAATGACGGACAAGCAAAAACGCGTGCGTGGCTGTAAAGGACTTTGATTTTTTCGCGCGGCAACATTTCCGAAATTAGAATGACACCATTTCGACTGGCTTTTAGTTCGGCTATCAATTCTTCGGTTTCTTTAGCGATTTCTGGAGTATCGGGAGCGCCGGCGCAAAGTACTATTTGACAATTTGCCTTGAAATATTTCGCTGCCGAAATCAATTGGGAAATTCCTTTTTGGCGAGTAATTCGACCCACAAAAAGCACAAACGGAATATCAGGATTGATGTCGTATTGTTTGAGTAAATCAGTATCAAAAGTAGGCGCATAAAAATCAGGGTCAATGCCGTTGTGGATGACGGTTACTTTTTCAGGAGCAACGCCATACGCTTCGATGACGTCGGTTTTCATTTGTTCGCTGACTGCAATAATACCGTCCGCAGTATTGTAAGCATGATGTTCTATCCAACGCGACAAAAAATAACCATTGCCTAGTTGCTCGACTTTCCAAGGACGATGCGTTTCTAAACTATGAGTGGTTAAAATTAATGGTGATTGTAATAATTCTCTCGAAAAGATTCCGGCCAAATGCGTATACCAAGTGTGGCAATGAATCACATCGGCTTGTAATGTGTGCTGCGACATTTCGACATTTTTACTCAAATTGTGAAACATCTTGAGATGCGGATTGTTGTTGTCTTCGGGTTTGGTCAATGGAGATTGAATACCGAGTACATTCATAGACTCAGTGGTTTCATCTTGGTTGCCGAAACAACGTACTTCGACTTGACCTAATTTAGCCAATTCCTGACTCAGAAAATCAATATGTACTCCGGCGCCGCCGTAAATATTGGGTGGAAACTCATTGGTAAACAGGGCAATTTTCATAGCATTAACCTTAGGATGATTTATTAAAACTTAAAAGTATAAAATATATTCAACTTTTAGATTAACAGTACTATATAAAAACTATACATTTTAAAAATAAAAAACCCGAAGTACTTTTTGAAGAGCGCTCCGGATTTTCGTCATTGTTATTTTGAATTAAGAATTCAAAAACGCAATTAAGTCTTTGTTCAATCGCTCTCGTTCGGTATAGAAGAGTCCGTGAGGTGCTTCTTCATAAACGATAAACTGATTATTTGGAATCATCGCAGCCGATTTTTCAGAAGAAACTTCAATCGGTACAATTTCGTCTTCATCTCCGTGTATGATTAAAGTTGGGACATTCACCGCTGCCATTTCGTTGCGAAAATCGGTAATCGAAAACGCTTTGGCACATTCTAATGTCGCATGCGGTGAGGCAAATGAGCACAACATTTTGAAATAATCTAATAATGATGAACTCAACGGATTGGATAACATACTTACGCCAAAAAATGTCTTTCCGAAATCATCGAGGAAACTGATTCTGTCTTCTTTAATTTTATTCGCAGTGGCTTCGTTTTTTTCCGGAAGATTGCCATCGGGATTGTCTTGAGTCCACAATCTGAATGGCGTAACCGAGGAAATCAAGACCGCTTTGGAAACATTTTTTCCACCATAGCGACTAAAATAACGGACCACTTCGCCACCGCCCATGGAAAATCCGACCAAGGTAATGTCTGTGAGTCCCAATTGGTCAATGATGGCTTTTAAATCATCGGTTAAAGTATCGTAATTGTAGCCATTCCAAGGTTGGGATGATTTCCCAAAACCACGACGGTCATAGGCAATCACTCTATAGCCGTTTTCAACTAAAGCCTCTATTTGATATTCCCACATTTCGTTAGATAATGGCCAGCCATGAATTAAAATCACCGGTTTCCCATGGCCGTAATCTTTGACATACAGTTTTATATTGGGAGCTGTTTCGATGTATTTATCGGTTGAATTTTCTTTTGCCATGAAGTTGGTTTCTCTTAAATCCGGTTCTTGGTCTACGTGATATTCTCTCATTTCAATGGGATTTTATATTCGATTTTACTCAAATTTTGAGGGATAAAATTACAGCTTGAAGTAAAAAATTCCGTTATAGAATTAGAGAACATGTTTTTATAATTCTTAGGTTTGTTTACCTAATGATAGAAGATTATGGAGCTTACTTGGTCAGAGTTTGAAAAAACAGAAATGCGTATCGGCACAATTCTCGAAGCGAATGATTTTCCGGAAGCTCGAAAGCCGGCTTATCAATTGGTGATTGATTTTGGAACCGAAATCGGAATTAAAAAATCCTCGGCACAGATTACGAAAAGATATTCGAAAGAAGATTTAATTGGAAAACAGATTGTCGCAGTAGTTAATTTTCCCAAAAAACAAATCGGCAACTTTATGAGCGAATGCTTGATTTTGGGTTCAGTCGGAGCGGAGAATGATATCGTTTTATTGACTTCGGATTTGAAAGTCGAGAACGGATTGCGAATTGGTTAGTTTTGTTTTCTTCTCTTGATGGCCATATAAAGATTAAAACAAGACAAGCATAAAAACATGACAATACCGCCAAAAGCAATTTTTTTGGTCAAAGGCAATGCTTCTGTTTGCATTCTTTGGATACCATTTGAGATTATCCATAGCCAAAACAGTATACTCAAACTGTGAAACAAGATGCCGTATTTGTTAATGAAAGCGGTAAATTTTTGCATATCAATTAATTTAAAAAGTCCAAAACTTTTCAGCTCCGGACTTATTTTTATTACTAATCACTAGTTACTAGTCACTAATTACTTTTTAGTTATATATCGTCAAAATCAATATCGGTGAAACTCTTTTCTGAGGTTTTAGTTTCTTCAGCGGTTTCTTGTTGGTATTCTCTTTTGAAATCTTTTTGGTGTCTTTCTGAAATTACTTCTTCGCCTTTGTGGTTCAAAACGTAAGCGGTCATTTCTTCTAAAATATCAGTGAAAGCGGCAAAATCTTCTTTGTATAAATAAATTTTGTGTTTTTTGAAGTGAAAAGAACCGTCTTCTTCGGTGAATTTTTTGCTTTCGGTAATGGTAATGTAGTAATCATCTGCTTTGGTGGCTCTCACATCGAAGAAATAAGTTCTTCTTCCCGCTCTTAAAACTTTAGAAAAAATCTCATCTTTTTCTAACATATCATTTTCTCTCATATTCTTTCGGTCAATTAATAGTGTTTCTATACAGTTCAAAAATGGTAAAATTTTTGTTACCAAACAACATTTAATTTAATTCTTTTTCCGAAAGTTGTTTCAAATACAG
>NZ_JBKBLM010000037.1:0-22962 GCF_046296355.1 Flavobacterium sp. | reverse complement strand
GTTAAAAATAGGCAAATAATTTGAATTTCTATTTTTTACTCGATGAATGGTATTAAAAAATAAATGTTTAATTTTCCAAAGTCTAAACCCAACTTGTGAAAAACTATACTGTAAGACGCTATCATTCGGATGATTTTTTGCTTTGGAATGCTTTTGTCGGCACTGCCCAAAACGCTACTTTTTTGTTTCATCGCGATTTTATGGAATACCATTCTGATAGGTTTCAGGACTATTCTTTATTGGTTTTTGAAGGGGAAAAATTAGTTTCAATTCTTTCGGCCAATTGTACAGAAGATGAAGTTTATTCTCACGGCGGTTTGACTTACGGCGGTTTTGTTTTGGGTCAAACGGTTGGAAGCGATGCTTTCGAAATGATTTATACAGCCGTAATTGATTTTTTGAAAACAGCATCGAAAAAGCAGCTTATCATCAAAGAAATGCTTCCGTTTTACCATCAGACCGAAACCCTTAATTTTGCTGATTTTTTTATCGATAAAGGAGCAAAAATCACCGGAACAAAGATGAATCTCGCCATAGATTTTAAATCCGATTATTCCATTTCCAAAAGCAAAAGAAAGCATTACCGTAGGCTTCAGTCTGAAGGTTTAGTTGTGAAGAAAGAAGACAGTTTTGACGCTTTTTGGGATAAAGTATTGTCGCCATTGTTGGCTGAAAAATACGATACAAAACCATTACATTCCTTATCGGAAATAACGTTTTTAAAACATAAATTTCCGCAAAATATTGAGCAATACAATTTGTATCGCGATGAAGAAATTTTGGCCGGAATCACCATTTTTAAAACTCAGAAAGTAGTCAAGTCCCAATATGGCGCGACTACCGAAAAAGGAAAGAAACACAGAGCACTCGATTATCTTTTTATACATTTGATTGAAGAGTTTAGCAACACCTTTGATTATTTTGACATGGGAACCGTAGATGACCACAGTGACTTGGGTTACAATGAAGGACTTTTGAATCAAAAAAAGGAGTTGGGCTGTGAGCTTTATTCCCAAAATACCTATCAAATAGCGCTATGATAAAATTCCTCGACTTGCACAAAATCAATTTACCTTATCAAGCCGCATTTCACGAAAAAATGCAACAGGTTTTGGATAAAGGTTGGTTTATTTTAGGCGACGAAGTCAAAACTTTTGAGCGAGATTTTGCCCACTATTGCGGTACTAAATATTGCATAGGCGTAGGCAACGGATTAGATGCAATGGTCTTGATTTTTAAAGCCTATATAGAGTTGGGAAGATTGCAAAAAGGCGATGAGGTTATCGTTCCGGCGAATACTTATATTGCCAGTATTTTAGCCGTTCTGCAAGCCGATTTGGTTCCGGTTTTGGTTGAACCCAAATTGGAAACCTACAACCTCAATCCGGATTTAATCACTGAGAAAATAACCTCAAAAACCAAAGCCATTTTAGCCGTTCATCTTTACGGACAATTGGCCGAAATGGATAAAATCAATGCCATCGCAAAGCAACATAATTTGTTGGTGATTGAAGATTCGGCACAAGCTCACGGCGCAGCAATGAATTACGAATTGCAAATTACGAATTACGAATTGCGAAAAGCAGGTAATCTTTCCAATGCAGCAGCTTTTAGTTTTTATCCCGGAAAAAATTTGGGTGCTTTGGGTGATGCCGGTGCGATTACAACAAATGATGATGCTTTGGCCAAAGTGCTTTTCGCTTTGCGGAATTATGGTTCGGAACAAAAATATTACAACGAATTTGTCGGAATCAACTCGCGTTTAGACGAACTCCAAGCCGCTTTTTTGACTGTCAAATTGCCTCATTTGGATAAAGAAAACGAAGCGCGAAAAAATATTGTTAAACGGTATTTGACTGAAATCAAAAACCACAAAATTACTTTGCCTTATTGGGATGGAAGTGATAATCATGTTTTTCATTTGTTTGTGATTCGCACGGAAAACAGGCAAGCACTACAGGATTATTTAAAGCAAAATAATATTGAAACTTTAATTCATTATCCGGTTCCGCCGCACCAACAAAAGGCTTTGTCGCAATGGAATTCGTCTTCGTTTCCGATAACTGAAAAAATACATCAGGAAGTTTTAAGTTTGCCTTTGAGTCCGGTATTGACGGAAGAGGAAGTAACACAAGTAATTAAAGTTTTAAATCAATATTAAATGGGAATTTTGACCAATTTAAAGACCTTCATTTTTGTCACGTTTCGAGTGTGGAAATACCAATGGCTTTCTGATTGCAGGAAAGTTTCAGGCAGTCCAAAGTTGTTTCATCCATTATTGTTGAAAGGAAAAGGTAAAATTTCTTTTGGTCAAAACGTTCAAATTGGCGTAATAAATTCTCCTAATTATTATTCACATTATACCTATTTAGAAGCTAGAAATTCAGATAGCGAAATTCATATTGGTAATAATGTTTCTATTAATAATAATTTTTCTGCAGTAGCTTTTTCCAAAATAACTATTGAAAAAAATGTTTTAATTGGAAACAATTGTTCTATTATTGATAATGATGGGCATCATTTGGAAGTTGATAAAAGAAATGAAGTTAACCCAAAATCAACTTCAGTTTTCATTGGTGAGAATGTTTTTATTGGAAGTAATGTTGTCATTTTAAAAGGTGTAACCATTGGTAAAAATTCAGTTATTGGTAATAGTGCAGTTGTTACAAAAAATATTCCTGAAAATGTAGTTGCAGTTGGAAATCCTGCGCTTGTAATTCGAAATCTATAATTTGAAAGTCCTTAAACAAAATGCATCTGTCATTTAAAATCTTGTTTTAAATTTAATTTATGGACATACTTATAAAATCTTTTAATAGACCTTATTACCTTGATAGATGTTTGTTTTCAATTGAAAAACATGTAAAAAGAGGGAATGGAAAAATTGTGATATTAGATGATGGGACACCACAAGTTTATTTAGATAGAATTTTATTGAAATATCCTGAAGTAATTATTAAAAAGTCTGATTTATATGATTTTAAGCAACATTCTACGCTGAATGGATTACGACCTGATAATTATATAATTCCTATTGATTTATGGGTTAAAGCTGCTTATGAAGCTTCAGAAAATTTTATTTTACTTGAAGACGATATATGGTTTGTTGAAGATATTAATTTAGAAAATATTGATGTTGAAGTCATTCAAAGTAACATTGTACTTGCAAAATTACATTGGATTGGAAATCCGATAATAAATCAAAGCAAAGAAGCAGTGCTGAAAAGGAATTTTGTAATATTAGAACCAAAACTTTTCACAATTATTCCTTTTTTATATTATATTATTTTTTACAAGTTTGATAGGTTTAAAATAAGAAAAACATTGCGTTTTTTGAAAGTAAATACCGATGAAAGGCATTTAGCATATTACACCATTTATGCTGTTGCAGGGATGATTTTTAACAAACACTATTTTGTTAAGTTATGGGATAACCATAAAAACAAGATTGATGAAGGATTGCAACTTTATAATGCAATTAAACTTTATAAAAAGAATAGACATAGAAACAAGTTTGCACATTACAAAGAAGAAATTCTTAAAACAGGTTTTATGTCATCTGCAACAAACCAGCACAAGGAAAGGTTTGACGGTAATGTTGATATGTTTGTTTTTAATAAAATTATGAATGAAGCATGGTTAAATAATCAATTTGAAGTCATTAATTCATTACCTAATGACATTGATATGGAAGAAATAGTTTCCGTTTTGGATAATAATGTTACACAAAATATTTTATCTAAAGATTGGCTTGTTTGGGTTGAAAGCTTTAAGCAACAATACCGAAATATAGGATGTAAAATTGATTAAGTTTTTTCAATACAATAAAAATGATGACTCAGCAAAATAATAATCCTTATCGTTCTATTTTGAAAGCTACCGGAGTTTTTGGAATGATGCAAGTTTTTAGGACGCTGATAAGTATTGTCAGTTTTAAATTTGTTGCTGTTTACCTTGGGCCGATTGGATTAGGTATAGTATCACTTTTAAATAATGCAGTAAATATTATAGTAGCAATTACCAATTTTGAATTTCTGACTATTGCTACCCGAGAAGTTGCAATTGTACATGATCCTAATGATAAATCAAAATCATATAAAACTGTTCTGATTTTGAACAAAATGGCAATAATCATTGGAGTATTCGGAGCCATAGTTTCTATCTTATTTAGTAAAACTTTAAGCCGTTTTGTCTTTGGCAACCAAGATAAGCAATATTGGTTTGTACTCTTGTCGTTTTATTTTATCATAACAAGCTTTTCAAACGCTAGAATGGCAATACTACAAGGTTTAAAAAATATTAAGACATTAGCGTTATGCAATATTATTTCGGCTTTTTTTATTGCAATAGGAACAGTTATTATTTATTATTTCTATAGAATAGAAGGGATAATATGGGTAATGTTGTATTCTAGCATTGTTTTGTTGGTGGTTACAATATATTTTACAAGACAATTTTCTTTTAAAATTTCAGCTTTTAATTTTAAAGATTTTTATAATCAATCATCACCAATGTTTAAATTAGGGGTTTTCATGTCGCTTAATTTAATTTTTGGGCAGATCTGTAATTTTATTATAAAATTATACATTAATGATAATGGTTCTTCATCACAAATATTAGGATATTATGAAGTTAGTACCGTCATTTTGGTCAATTATTTAGGATTGATTTTTAATGCGATGTCTTATGATTTTTTTCCAAAATTATCCTCTGTAAGTATGGATAATGAGAAAATTAAGCAATTAGTGAATAATCAAATTGAGATTGCTATAATTTTAGTTACTCCAGCAATTATTTTATTGTATTTATCAGCTCCATTTTTAATAAAGCTACTTTATTCTAATGAATTTTCCAGTTCATTTTTAATTTTGAAAATGGCATTGTTTTCTATAATTATGAAAGCTGTTATATTTCCTTTAGGTTATATAGTATTGGTAAAGGGAAATAAGAAAAATTTCTTTAAACAAGCACTGTTAGGGGATTTGTTAAATTTGACTTTTTCAGTTTTTTTGTTTCAAATTTGGGGTTTATTTGGATTAGGTGTTGCATATGTTTTGAATTATTTTTTTTATGGGATTTACATATACAATATGGTTAACAAACAATATGGGTTTTATTTTTTTAGGTCTTGTCAAAAATTGATAATATCAAATTTAATTATTGGCATTCTAGCAGTTGTTATTATTTATAATTTTCAACAATTGTATCTCTATATTCTCATCTCTATACTCTCTTTATTTTCAATACTTTATTCTTTAAGAGAATTAAATCAAAGAATTAATTTGAAAGAATTTATTATTGAAAAAATGAATAGAAATAAATAATTTTTGTCTATTTAGCATTCCAATACTCCAAATATTTTCCAGCTATTTTCAAATAGTCATGTTCGGCTTCAATAAAATTTCGGGCTCTTTTTCCGATGCCTTTTATTTCATTCGGATTTTCAATCAAAAAGGAGAGTTGTTCGACTAAATAATCCACATCCGGTTTGGCGTTGATAGCCACTTTTTCTTTCAGGTTGTAATGTTTTTCAAAAGATATTTCAGCATTGGTAAAAACTACTTTGCCTTTGGCCATCGCTTCCAAAGCGTTATAGCCTTGGTCGTGTCCGTATAGTTGGTCTAATATAATATGCGCTTTGTCGTAACTGTTGATGTACGTTTTGTAGGGCACGTTTTCGCTAACCAAAACCGTTACTTTATTGGGATATTTGTGTTGAATGATTTCAAGTGCTTTTTCAAAAAAATCATTGCCTTTTTTAAAATAACTTTCCCGATTAATCCCATGAAAAATCACAATATGGTCTTCAATTTCAGGCAAATTTTCAGTTAGTTTACTCAGGTTTATCGGATTTGGAATCAGTCCTAAATACTTCGAATGGTTTTGCCACGGAATGTGATAATCCAAATCGGAAGCAATTACGCCGACTATGTTTTGATAAAGATAATGGTGCAGTTTTTCAAAAGGTTTAGTTCTGAATTTTAAAACATTCGAGAAATGGTTGTCAGCAATTTTTCCGGCCAAATAAGGTTGCACCACCGATGGATTTTCGGGATGGCTGAAGTTGTAATTCACATGTACATAATCATCACCGCAAGACAATAAGAAGACTTTTTTATTGTGTTGGAAAAGGAATTCTAAAATCTTTTTCTCGTGTTGGTAATCACAAAAAAAACTGTTTTCATTAATGAATTGAACCACGTCAAATCCTTGAAAACACTGTTGATTTTGCTGAAATTGTTTGTAAGTTAGATAAGAAGAAAGATCAAATCCGGTCAGTTTTAGAACCGCCAATTTTACTTTTTTCAAAAATCCATCATCCCATTTTTTAACCAAAGGAAAATCGACCGGAAAATCTTTGAAACCATCTTTAAAACCTAAGAGAGTCACATCATTTCCTAGTTCAAGCAAACCTTCTTTCAAAGAATTGTGTAGCCGACTGTATTCTCCAATGAGTAAAATCTTCATTTCTTCTTATATTTGAAAAATATCTCCGCAATATAAGTAAGAAATGAAAAACAACCATAAAATAGCTATAGTTTCCGCTTCACTTGGTGTTGGTGGTGCTGAGCGTTTTGCCGGTTCGTTGAGTTTCCTGTTGCAGGATTTGGGTTATGAAGTGCATCATCTCATTATTTTAGACGTTGTCGATTATGACTATAAAGGGAAATTGGTCAATTTAGGAAAGTTGTTTGCCAAAGAAAAAGGCATTTTCAGAGCGGTTAAAAAAGGAAAATACATCGCAAAGTATTTGGCAGAAAACGAGATACAAATTATCATCGACAATCGTTCTCGACCAATGTTGTTGCGAGAAATTTTCACCAAATGGATTTATGGCAATCGCCAAACTTACTTTATGATCCACAGCGCTCATTTGGAAATGTACTTGACAAAGTCACGCTTTTGGGCCAATTATTTATACCAAAAAGCTACCAAACTGATATGTGTTTCCAAAGGAATCGAGCAAAAGGTTAAGGAAAAATACGGTTTCAATCATACGCAAACAATCTACAATCCGGTAGTTGTAACGGAATCCGTTTTGGAAAAACCAAAGCATTTACCCGAAAAATACTTGTTGTTTTTTGGCAGATTGGAAGAAAGCATCAAGAATTTCACCTTGCTTTTAAAAGCTTTCTCAAAATCAAAAGTCTATGAAAATGGCGTAAAGCTTGTGATTATTGGCGATGGTGCCGACAAAGATTTTATTTTGGCCAAAATCAACAAACTCAAGTTGAATGACAGTATTGAAGTGTTGCCGTTTCAAAAAAACATCACGCCATTTATTCAGCACGCTCATTGTACTATTTTGACCAGTTATTTCGAAGGTTTCCCGATGAGTATTGTAGAGTCGTTAGCCGTTGGAACACCAGTTATTTCGGTCGATTGCGAAACCGGCCCAAGCGAGATTATTCAAAATAATTTTAACGGATTGTTGGTTGAAAATCACAATGAAGAAGCTTTGGCGGAAGCCATCAAAAAAATTTTTGAAGACGATAATTTGCACCAAAACTGTAAAAATAATGCCCAAAAAAGTGTAGAACATTTATCTTTGACAACCATTGCCAAACAATGGCAGGAATTATTAAACACAAAATGACCAATATAACCGACATCCAAATTCTGAATATTCCCAAAATCCATGATACGCGTGGCAATCTTTCGGTGATTGAAGGCGATGTGATTCCGTTTAACATGAAACGTGTCTATTATTTGTACGATGTGCCAAGTGGTGCCGAACGCGGCGGTCATTCTCATAAAGTACAACAAGAATTCTTAGTGGCTTTGAGTGGAAGTTTTGATGTAGTTTTGACCGATGGTCAGTCCAAAAAAACGGTTACGCTAAATAAACCCAATGAAGGTTTGTTGATTCCAAACGGTATTTGGCGTGAGTTGGAAAACTTTTCTTCGGGTTCGGTGTGTTTGGTCATTGCTTCGGATATTTTTGAAGAAGCGGATTATATCCGAGACTATCAGTCGTTTCTGTTATCTAAAAACTGATTTCCCTAAACCGATTCCGGCTAAAAAGTTTTTGAAACGCAACAAAAATTTCAAAACAATACGTGGTAATTGCAACAGGATTACTTTTTTCCAGCCGATGGTATCCAAATCAATTTGTTTGTAAATCGCTTTGGCAGTCTTGATATCGCCACTCAGTTTGCATTTAATAACAGCCGAAAATCGGTTCAAATCTAAATATTGCTTCAGCTTTGGGTTTTTCTTCTCTTCGGAAGCGTATTTCTCAAACGTATAAGGTTCGAAATAGTAATTTAAATTGCGGGAAACACTGCTTCGGTCATAAACGTATCTCGCCAAAATTTCCCAAATGAATACAACAGGAAACTGCAAACCAATGCGAATCCACAACTCGGTATCTTCCCCTTTTTTAATTTTAGTATCAAAATTTCCAACCGTTTCGAAAACGCTTTTGTGAATCACCACGCTTGATGTCCATAACGCACATTCTTTCTGACTAGCGTCAAAGAAATCAACGATTTCACTAGCTTCATTTTTAGCAATAGAATAATTTGCAGGGAAGGTTTTGTTTTGGGTTTCCACTTCAATGGCACAAGCAAAAACTTTCTGCTCGGGAAACTTTTGACTATAAGTATGCATGGTTTCCAAAAAAGCGGGATGCCAAAAATCATCAGCATCTAAGAAACAAAAAAAATCGCTTTTGGCTTTGTCAATTCCGAAGTTTCTCGCAACCGCTACGCCTTCGTTTTCTTTATTAAAATACTGAACTCGTTCGTCGGTAAATGTTTTAATTACGGCTTCGCTGTTGTCTGTTGAACCGTCGTTAACGATTATAATTTCATAGTCGGAAAAGGTTTGGCTCAACACACTTTTCAAAGTGTTGGCTACAAACTTTTCTTTGTTAAAAACCGGTATGACTATTGAAAAATAAGGCATCAGCGATGGTTTAATTGGCAGAAATATCCCAACCTATAAAGGTCAAACAAGAATATCGATGGGTTTTTGGAGAGTAAATTTTTGGTAAATGTTTTTTTGAAAATTTTGAAAAGAAAAGCCGCAAAACCAACCAATTTTAATTTTTCAATTTTGGTATAGGTTTTTGTCAAAGAAGTATCTTCTGAAGCAATGATTTTCTTGTCGATAATCAGTTTCAAATTTTGAAGTGAAGAGTGGAATTTCTCTAAGAAAATAGCCGACTTTTCCAAGTTTAGGTGAAACGCAGGGTTTTCAATATGGGTAATCGGTATTTGCTTGCTTTTTAGGCCTAAAATCAAGACAATATCTTCATATCCGTAATGGTATATTTCACTATCAAAAGGATGGGCCAACAAGATTTCTTTTTGGATCAAAATATTCGAAATCAGCGTGTAGTGGTAAGGGTTTGATAATCTTTTCTTCAAAGGAATTTCTTCTCTGTTTTTGCCAAAAATCCACCTCAAAACTTCATCGTCTTTTGGTTTTTCATCAAAATAAATTAAACCGCCGAAAATTGCTTTTTTATCGGTTTTTTTTAGACTTCTTAAATAAATTTTGAGAAAGTTTTTGCTTTTGGGATACATGTCGCAATCCATCAGTAAAACCCATTCATATTGGGCTTTGGAGACCAAAAGATTCCTGTTTTGTCCTCGGCCTAAATTGGTTTCATTGCGCTCAAAACGACAATGTTGGAGTTGGTTGATTTTGGAATTAATTTCCGTAATTTCGTTTATAGGTGAAGCATCATCGCACACAATGATTTCAAAGTCAATATTTTCCAAAACCGCCTGCTTGTGTAATTCTTCTACAAGCGGTAATGTGTTGAAATTGTATGTTGGAATAAGAATTGAAATCATTTAGAAAAACAGAATTAAATAATACCTTTACAAAGAAATATATTTTTTGGCAATATTAACACTATGAACCGAATTGATTTAGCAAATCTTATTTTTGAGAAACTTAGCCTTGAAAAAGACAAGTTGAAATTTCAATTTGAAAATTCTGATTCCAACATCGGTTATTGGTATGTTGATGACTTGTTGCCGGAAGATATTGCCCTGAAAATTGCCAAAGTTTTTCCTGACTCCGGCCAAATGGTTTTGAAAAAAAGCCTGCGCGAGAATAAGTATATTGCAGCCCAAATGAATTTGTACGATTCTTTGTTGGAAGAAATTATATTTGCCTTTCAAGACCAAAGAATAGTTGCCGTTATTGGAGAAATTTGCGAAATCAAAAACCCAATTCCCGATGAAAATCTTTATGCCGGTGGGATTTCTATGATGGGGAAGAAGCAGTTTCTCAATCCGCATTTAGACAATTCGCATGACAAAGACCGCAATTTGTGGCGTGTGCTGAATTTGCTATACTATGTCACACCCGATTGGCAAGAGGAATATGGCGGCAATCTCGAGCTTTGGCCAAATGGTTTGGAGCAAAAGCAAATCACCATTCACAGTAAATTCAATCGATTAGTGATTATGGAAACGCACAATGACTCTTTGCATTCGGTTTCTCCGATAGTTTTTGAGGGTTATCGACGTTGTGTTTCGAATTATTATTTTGCCAAATCTCCTTTGTTGGCTTCCGATAAGTTTCACGTGACTTCTTTTCGCGGCCGACCTGAAAACAAAATGGCCGATTTGGTATTGAGAACCGATACTTTTCTAAGAATGTGCATTCGTAAAGTGTTCAAAAAGGGCATCAAGGAGAATCCGCATGTTTACAAAAAAGACCAATAATTTGACTTCTTTCCTTAAAAAATACCGCTATCATTTGCTCCTCATTGTGGTGGGTTTGTGTTGGTTGGAAATTTTGAATTTAGTATTACAATTAGACCAACAAATGCTGATTTATCCCGATAGTGACAATTATTTGGAATCGGCCCAAAAAATGTATCTCAAGTTTACCGGACATTATTACCGACCGATGGTAATGGCTTTTATCACCGGAATTCCGTATTTATTTGACAGTTCCGATGCGGGAATTTTTCAATGGAGTTTGTGGGTGAATATCTTTTGTTGGTTGGGCACATCAATTCTATTATTCCAAATAGTTAAATCTTTTGTAAACGAAAAAATAGCTTTTGGCTTTGCGGTTTTGCCTTTTTTTATTTTCGGAAATGTTGTTTTAAATTTTCATTTGCTCACTGAAAATATCTTTGTTTTCTTTATTATGTTGGCCTTTTATTTATTGTTCCAATATTACAAAACCGGCAAGTTTTGGTATTTATCATTGTCCTTGTCCTTGTTCTTATCAAGTATGTTGGTCAAACCCGGCGCCAAGTTTTTAGCTATCATCGTAACGCTGTTTTTTATCAAAGAAATTTTCCGCAATTACAAGTCGAAAAGCATGATTTTTATTTACGGAAGTTTGATGATGATAGCCATTCAAGTTGTAGGGATGAAAGCCCAATATGGCGATTTCACCATAAGTTACATAGACGGCGTGACGTATCACAATTATCTTTTTAGTAAAGCCGAATGTTTAAAAAATGGTAAAGAATACAGTCAAATCAATAATCCGAGAGCAAAATATTTGTTTGGCCTAGACTTTACCGACCAAAAAAAAGTGGCGTTGGAGGATGCTAAACAACAAGTAAAAAACAATTTCCCAAATGTTGTCAGGGCTTATTTTGACAATCTTCTGGAAAATTTTAAGTCAGGAAATGCCTGTGTTTATGATATAGTAAATCACGAGCATAGAAGTAATTTTTCGTTTTGGAAGTCGATGGTTTTTGATGCCACCAAATGGCAAAATAGACTTTTTACAGTGTTAGGTGTTTTACTGTCTATTTATTTTGCTTTGAAGTACTACAACAGAGAGAAGTTGTATTTTTTAGTAGCCTTTTTTATTGGTTACATTATCCTGTTATCAGGCATATCAAGCGGTCAAGGCGACCGATTTCACTTGGTCACTTTTCCTTTTGCGATATTGCTTTTGGCTAAATTTTTAAGCGATATAAATTGGGTTAAACCGTCTTCTGAACGACTTCAAAAATAGTATTGTCTTCACACTTCAAGGTTTTCGAAGGGAATTTCATCAACAGCGCATAATCGTGGGTAGCCATGATTACGGTTTTGCCATTTTCGTTGATTTTTTTCAAAACACTCAACACTTCCGCACTGGTTTGCGGGTCAAGGTTTCCGGTTGGTTCATCGGCCAAAATTAACTCAGGATCATTCAATAAAGCCCTGGCAATGGCGACTCTTTGTTGTTCTCCGCCCGACAGTTGGTGTGGCATTTTGTTGGCAATGCCTTTTAAACCTACTTTTTCCAAAACCTCGTCGATTTTGTCTTGCATGGCTTTTTCGTCTGTCCAACCCGTAGCTTTTAAAACGAACAACATGTTTTTATTTACACTTCTGTCGTGTAATAATTGGAAATCCTGAAAAACAATCCCAATTTTTCTTCTTAGAAACGGAATGTCATTTTCTTTTAAGTTCACCAAATCATAACCAACGATGTTTCCCGAACCTTCGGTTAAAGGTAAATCACCGTATAAAGTTTTCATAAAACTACTCTTTCCTGTACCGGTTTTACCAATAATATAAAGGAATTCACCTTCTTTGACTTCAAGGTTGATTTGTGATAAAATCACTTTGTTTTCCTGATAAATCGTAACGTTTTTTAAAGATAAAACTGTTTCTGACATGAGTAATTGGGTTTATTGGGTAAAAGTAATAAAGATAAAGCTTGAATTCAAAATATATTTTTCTAATTCAGATAATAGATGATGGAAGGATAGATAATAGACTCATTTCAAATAGAATGTCACTCCTCTCTTTGTCTATTATCTCCTCTCTTTTCTCCAAATGAAATTGTTTACAACAATGTTTATAATAAATGGCACAGTTTTTACGTTATAGGGTATAGAGTAATATTTTTGGATAAGTAAAAATAAAAACCATGCGTAGAGTTTTAATGTTATGTTTTCTGCTATCCATTGCAGGAATTTCAGCGGTTTCAGCCCAACAATCTGCTATATATACCCATAATTTATCCGATTTTGATCAGGCTATTTTATTGTATAAAGACAAGCAGTACCAATCGGCCCAAATTCTTTTCGAAAGAGTGAAGCAAGACAGCAAAGCGGAAGATGTTCAATCCGATTGTGCTTATTATATTGCCAATTGTGCCATACATTTGAATCAAAATAACGCCGACGAGTTGATGGAAAAATTTGTAGCCGATTATCCTACCAGTTCTAAAACCAATCAAGCCTATATTGAAGTAGCGCAGTATTATTTTGAGCAAGGCAAATTCCCTCAAGCGTTGCAATATTTCGACAAAGTTGACGAAAGCGCATTGACTTACGAGCAAACCGAAAAGTTTACCTTTCAAAAAGGTTATGCTTATTTTACGGCAGGCAACAAAAAAGAAGCCGCTGTTTATTTTAATAAAGTGGTTAATTCCAAAGAATATGGTTCTCAAGCCAAGTATTACTTAGGCTTTATGGCTTATGAAGGCGACAATTACCAAGAAGCCAATAAGTATTTCGAACAAGTTTCAGACGAAGAAAAATACAAAGAGAAATTGTCTTATTTCAAAGCCGATATGCATTTCAAAGCCGGTGAATTTGAACAAGCCATTCAAGCGGGATTGGTTGCCATGCCGAAATCAAATGCTTCTGAGAAATCAGAATTGAATAAAATTATAGGCGAGAGTCATTTCAATTTGAAACAATACGATAAAGCCTTACCTTATCTAAAAGAATACCGTGGCAAAAAAGGCAAGTGGAGTAATACCGATTATTACCAATTGGGTTACACTTACTACATGCAAAAAGACTATGAAAATGCGATTTTGCAATTCAATAAAATCATTGACGGAAAAGACTTTGTGGCGCAAAACGGTTATTACCATTTGGGCGAATGTTATTTCAAAACCGATAAAAAACAGCAAGCCTTAAACGCATTCAAAAGCGCTTCGGAAATGGATTTTGACAAACAGATTCAAGAAGATGCCAATTTGAATTACGCCAAATTAAGTTACGAAATCGGAAATTCTTACCAATCAGTTCCGGATGTATTGTCCTCGTTTTTGGCGAAATATCCAAATTCACCAAGTAAAGTTGAAATTGAATCGTTGTTAATCAATTCATATATCACTTCTAAAAATTACAAAGACGCGTTGACGTTATTAGAAAAAAACAATACGGAAACCAACAAAGCGGCATACCAAAAAGTGACTTTTTACCGCGGTATCGAATTGTATACTGATGGCAATTACAAAGAAGCTTTGGGTATGTTCAAAAAGTCAATCGCTACGCCAAGAAACGAAAAATTCACTGCCAGAGCCACTTTCTGGAAAGGCGAAACCGAATATGTTTTAGATAATTTCAACGAGTCATTGTTGAGCTTTAAACAGTTTGCAGGTTACGCTTCCGCCAAAGAAACGCCTGAAAAGAAAAACATCAATTACAATATTGCTTATGCTTATTTCAAGCAAAAAGAATACGACCAAGCCGGAAATTATTTCCAAAGTTTTATCGACACTAACAAAGACGACAAAGTGCGTTTGAATGATGCCTACTTGCGTTTGGGTGATTCCCGATTCGTAACTTCTAAATATTGGCCGGCGATGGATGCCTACAATGAAGCCATTAAAATGAAAGGAATTGACGCCGATTATGCTGCGTTCCAAAAAGCTTTGAGTTATGGTTTTGTTTCCAAAAACGATAAGAAAATAGAAGACTTCAATAAATTTTTGGCCACTTTCAAAACGTCGCAATACAGAGATGACGCTTTATTCGAGTTAGGAAATACTTATGTTGCTGAGAACAAAACCGATTTGGCTGTAAAAACTTATGACCAATTGTTGGGTGAATTCAAAAACGGTTCGTTCGCCTCAAAAGCAGTGTTGCGACAAGGATTGGTGTATTACAACGCTCAAAAAGACGAACAAGCAATTGCCAAATTTAAAAAAGTAGCCGCCGATTATCCAAGAAGTCCTGAAGCTTTAGAAGCCGTTTCAACTGCGCGTTTGATTTATATGGACAATGGAAAAGTAGATGAATATGCGTCTTGGGTAAGAACTTTAGATTTCGTAGAAGTCTCGGATGCCGAATTAGACAACGATACTTACGAAGCCGCCGAAAAACAATATTTGCAAAACAATACCAAACAAGCGATTTCAAGTTTGAGCGGTTATGTTTCTAAATTCCCTAACGGAATTCACGCTTTGAAAGCCAATTTCTATTTGGCACAATCTTATTATGCTGACGGTTTGGAAAGCAATTCTGTTGCGGGTTATGAATATGTAATCAGTAAATCGAGAAATGAGTTTACCGAGCAATCTTTAGCGCGTTTGGCCGAAATTCACTTAAAGAAAAACGACTATACCAAAGCAACTCCAGTATTGAAACGCTTAGAAACGGAAGCTGATTTTCCACAGAATGTGACTTTCGCACAAGCCAATTTGATGCGTGCCTATTATGACCAAAAGGATTACGCGAATGCTGTAGTTTATGCAGATAAAGTTTTGGCCAATCCAAAAACCGACAACAAAGTAAAAAGTGATGCACAAATTATTGTCGCTCGTGCTGCTATTCAAGTGAATGATGAAGTGAAAGCTCGTGCGGCTTACGCCAAATTGTTGACGATTGCCAAAGGAGAATTGGCTGCCGAAGCATTGTATTATGATGCTTATTTCAAAAACAAAGACGGTAAATATGAAGAGTCGAATAAAACAGTACAGAAGTTGGCCAAAGACTATTCCGGTTATAAATATTTTGGGGCCAAAGGTTTGATAGTAATGGCCAAAAACTATTACCAAATGAAAGACAATTTCAGTGCGACTTCGATCTTGGACAGTGTGATTAAAAACTTTGCATCTTACACCGATGTCGTAGCCGAAGCCCAAGCCGAATTGGATATGATCAAAGGCGAAGCTGCCAAAACGAATTCTTCAATAACCGAATAAATCTCCCTGAATCTTAAATAGATATGAAACAAGTAAAATATATAGCAGCTGTTCTTTTTTTGACCCAAATTTCTTTTGGTCAAAAGAAAGACGACAATATTGGAACCGAAGTCGTAAACGTCGTGAAGCCATATACGCCAACCATTTCCGATGCTTTTAAAGTAAAAGAAACACCAACGTTGGACGACGAAGACACACAGAAAAAAGAAAACATTAAGTACAATATTTTTTCTTTCCCCGTAGCATCTACCTTTGCGCCTTCTAAAGGAAAAGCGGCCAATGTTGACAAATCGCCTGAAGAAAAAATCTACAGTAATTATTTGACTTTAGCCGCCGGAAATTACGGTACAGCTAACATTGAATTATTCGTTACAGAAAATGTCAGTAATACTGATTATTTTGGAGGAATGTTGCGCCACAGTTCATCTCAAGGAGGTATTGATGATGTTGTTTTGGATGATAAATTCATGAACACGGCATTAGATTTAACTTACGGCAGCCGAACCAAAACCATGACTTGGAACGCTGATTTAGGCTACAAGCACCAAATCTATAATTGGTACGGTTTTTATCCGGGAACGTTAAACGAAGCCACTATTTCAACCATTGATGAGCAACAAACTTACCACACTTTATATGTAGGCGGGCGATTGGGATTGAGTAGTGTTTTAAAAGAAAGCTCAATTAAATTCAGTCGTTTTTGGGATGCTTACGGTTCGGCAGAGAATCGTTTTGTTGCCAAACCATCCTTAGAATTTGACATCGTAGAGCAAAAAATCAAAGCCGATTTTATCTTGGATTATATCAGCGGGTCTTTTGAAAATGATATTAATGGAAATGCCGGTTATAAATATGGTTTTGCTAATGTTGGTTTCCAACCCAGTATCAGAATTCAAAAAGACGATTTAACGATAAACGCCGGAGTAGGTTTCTTTTACAGTGCGGCACAAGAGCAAGGTGAGAGCAAGTTCTTTATTTATCCGCAAATTACCGGTTCGTATAGAGTTGTAGGTGATTTAATGATTTTTTATGCCGGAATTGAAGGCGGATTAAAGCAGAATTCTTATCACGATTTTGTACAGGAAAATTTCTTTGTATCACCAACTTTAGGAGTAGCACCAACCGATCAAAAATATGATGTTTATGCCGGATTGAAAGGCAAACTATCCAATAGCGTAAGTTATAATATTCGCGGTTCATATGTGAATGAAGACAACAGAGCCTTTTTCAAAAGCAATGGTTATGAAGAACTAATTGGTACCGAAGGCTATCAATATGGCAACTCCTTTAACGTGGTTTATGACCAATTAAAAACAATAAGTTTCTTCGGTGAGTTGAAAGCTGATTTTACTAAAAACGTGACTTTTGGGATTAACGGAACTTTCAGCAGCTACTCAACCGATGTTGAAAGTGAAGCTTGGAATTTGCCAAGTTTGAAAGTGGGCGCCAATTTAGATGTGAATATTACCTCTAAATGGTTTGCCGGAACGAATTTGTTTTTTGTAGGGGAAAGAAAAGATTTCGCTCATTTTGCCTCTTTGACGCAACCGGTTTTTGATAAAGAGGTAACTTTAGACAGTTATTTTGATTTAAATGCGCATGTGGGTTACAAACACTCAGAGCGCTTGACGTTTTTCTTAAAAGGAAACAATTTGGCCAACCAAGATTACCAACGCTGGTTAAACTATCCGGTGCAAGGATTGCAAGTACTTGGTGGTGCGAGTTATAAATTCGATTTCTAAAGAAGTGCCTAAGTAGCGGAGTGCCTAAGTTACTGAGTATTTTAACTAAGGCACTCAGCGACTCAGTTACTCAGCCACTCAAAATGAAACAACAAGTTCTTAAATACTACAAACAATTAGTCCAAGACAGAATTGATGTGTTCCAAGACATGATTTCGGGTTTGACAATTGATGCACAAAATGATGCGAAAGGTTCGGCAGGTGATAAGCACGAAACAGCATTGTCAATGATGCATTTGGAACAAGAAAAACTCAACCACAAACTCAAAGAAATACTCGAACAAAAAGCGATTCTTGATAAAATTGACGCCTCGTCAGTACATCAAAAAGTAGCTTTAGGCAGTTTGGTACAAGCCAATGGGATGTTGCTTTTTATCAGTACGGCTTTGCCAAAAATAAATCTTGACGGCAAAAACATCTTTGCCATTTCTCCACAATCGCCTTTGGGGAGTAAATTAATGGGAAATCAAGTTGGGTTTGAATTCGATATGAATGGTAAACCTTACCGGATTGAAGAAGTGATTTAGTCGTATTTAAGCTTTCTTTCTTATGATCCAAGTGTCTTGGGGAATCCAATTGCCCTCTTTTGGAATGGGTTCCGCATAGTGTTCTAAAATCTCCGCATTCGCAAATAGTTTTGTCATAAAAGCAGTAGGATGAAAGGCCGAAAAAATTCTGTGTCCTTCTTTTACTTTGTCGCGAATGATTATTTCCTCATTGTTATATCTTGAGAGTTCTGAATCGGTCAATTTCACTTTAAAATTGTCGCCTTGTGTGGTTAATAGCATTATTCCGTTAGGTTTAAGTACTCTATAGAGTTCATTGTACCAGTCATAATGTAATTGTTCTGAAAGATGGGTAAAAATAGAGATTCCATAAAGCGCATCAAAAAAATCATCCTGATACGGAAGCTTTGCTTTTAAGCCATTACAGTTAAAATTAATCTCAGGAAGGTTTTCAGCACACCAATCAATACTTTGTTTGTTGTAGTCGGTGCCATAATAATCACAGCCATTTCCGATAACATTGGGTAAATGCCTAATTACTCTTCCGGGACCGCAACCCCAATCGAGAATTTTTTTGTTTTTTAACTCAATGTATTTGGCAAAATAATTAGAAATCCATTTAGCGGTATTGATACTGTCAGTATAATAGTTTTCGTAATCTATCTGAAAAGATTCATAAATAAGATAGTCCGGAGGCAATTTTACGGTTGGATTGCTTTTTCTGAAATCGGTATTCCGTTTTTGATTCTTATACCGTTCCAAATAGAAATGAAGCCAATCAGCCCAATAAATCAATCGAAATCGTCGTAAGATGTTTGAGATTTGGCCTTTGTTCATTTTTATTGGTATTAGCTTAATTTGGATTTCAAAGAAAAGCAATTTTGGGCAATGTTGCTTTATTATTTAAAGCATTAATTGACGATTTCTAAGTTCTATTCTCTATTTCTAAGCTTTTTACTTTCATAAATATTATTTATTTGCATATTTAGTTTTAAATTATAACTAATTATTGTTTTTTGGTTTTCGTATTGAAATAAATATAGCATTTTTGCTTTATCAAATAAACAATTACGAATTAAAGAATACGATTATGTGCGGAATATTAGCCATTATTGGAAAAGGAAAAGACGAGCAACTGGTGAAGCAACTTTCGAAAAGAATGTCTCATCGCGGACCGGATGAAAGTGATATCCATGTTACGGAGAACGGACATATATTAAGTCACGAACGTTTGTCTATTATCGATTTGCATTCAGGAAGACAGCCGATTCAAGGTTGTACTACCGCTTGGATGGTTCATAATGGCGAAATCTACAATCACCAAGAGTTGAGAGATACAATTTTGAAAGACCATGTCTTCCGTTCTAAATCGGATTCAGAAGTGATTGTGCATTTGTATGAGAAGTTTGGGTATGATTTTGTTCACCTTTTAGATGGCGATTTTGCTTTCGTGGTAATTGATGGCGATGATTATATTGCCGGTCGCGATCCACTTGGCGTGAAACCTTTGTATTATGGTATGGATGAAAGAGGCAGAATGTATTTTGCTTCCGAAATGAAGCCGATTGCCGACCAATGCAAAACGTTTTCTACGTTTCCTCCCGGACATTATTATACCGCAGAAACCGGTTTCGTGAAATATTATACGCCGGAATACGAAGATTATACTACTTGTGATGCTGAAGTTGATTACACCGCTTTAAGAGAATCATTAACTGAAGCTACTCGCAAAAGATTGATGAGTGATGTGCCGATTGGCGTATTGCTTTCAGGAGGATTGGATTCTTCACTGACATCATCTATAGCAGCTCGTTTGTTAAAAGAAAAAGGAAAAGAGTTACACTCATTTTCTATAGGTTTGGATGCTGACGCACCGGATGCCAAAGCTGCAAGAAAAGTAGCTGAATTTTTAGGGACTAAACACCATGAAATTCATTTTACGATTGAGCAGGGAATTGAGATTTTGGATAAATTGATTTGGCATCTGGAAACCTATGATGTAACTTCTGTCAGAGCCAGCACACCCATGTATTTCTTGTCCAAAGCAATTACTGATATCGGTATCAAAGTAGTCCTTTCCGGTGAAGGCGCTGATGAAGTTTTCGGAGGGTATTTGTATTTCAGAAATGCACCAAGCACCGAAGATTTTACCAAAGAAACCATCGAAAGAGTACAAAAGTTATTTACTGCCGATTTACTTCGTGCGGATAAATCAACGATGGCGCACGGATTAGAAGCTCGTGTACCGTTTTTAGATAAAGCATTCTTGGATGTTGCCATGAAAATCAAAGGCGAAGAGAAACAGCCGAAGACTTATGATGGAAAAGAAAAATACATTTTGAGAAAAGCATTCGATACGCCGGAGCAACCTTATCTTCCTGATGAAGTATTATGGCGTCAAAAAGAGCAATTTTCTGATGGAGTAGGTTACAACTGGATTGACACTTTAATTGATTATTGTGCGTCACAAGTAACCGAAGAACAAATGGAGCAAGCCGCAACGCTTTTCCCATACAACACGCCGGCAACGAAAGAAGCTTATTTTTACAGAACTATTTTCCATAAATACTATCCACAGGTCAGCGCGGCACAAACCGTTCGCAAATGGATACCAAAATGGCAAGAAAATCAAGATCCAAGCGGACGAGCTAACTCGGCTCACGTCCAAGCAGATGTTGAAATAGCAAAACCAAGCGTTAACGTTTGAGTTTAGATTGAAGTTTAGTTTGTTTGTTAAAAACGCTCATCATTTTTGGTGGGCGTTTTTTGTTGAAATCATGCCAAAAATGTTAATAACTTAAGGGTTTTAAGTCTGTTTTTTAGGAGGAAATCCTATGCGTTTTTATATATTTGCGTGTTAGACAAAAATTACATTTTTTACGATAAATTTATATGAGCGACGAGATTAAAAAGAACAATTATTCAGCTGATAGTATTCAGGCATTAGAAGGAATGGAGCACGTAAGAATGCGTCCTTCCATGTACATTGGAGATACCGGAGTCAGAGGTTTGCATCACTTAGTTTACGAAGTCGTAGACAACTCGATTGATGAGGCTTTAGCTGGACATTGTGATACCATCAGTGTAATTATTAATGAAGACAATTCGGTTACCGTAGAAGACAACGGTCGTGGTATTCCGGTTGATATGCATAAAAAAGAAGGCGTTTCGGCGTTAGAGGTTGTAATGACCAAAATCGGAGCCGGAGGAAAATTTGATAAAGATTCGTATAAAGTTTCCGGAGGTTTGCACGGTGTTGGAGTTTCGTGTGTGAATGCACTTTCTGATCATTTACGCGCAACTGTTTTCCGTGATGGAAAAGTATATGAGCAAGAGTACGAAAGAGGTAAATCAATGTACCCTGTTAAGCAAATAGGCGAAACGACCAAAAGAGGAACAACCGTTACTTTCAAACCGGATGCCTCTATATTTACCCAAACTTTAGAGTATTCTTATGATACTTTAGCCGGACGTATGCGTGAGCTTTCGTTTTTGAACAAAGGAATCACTATTACACTTACCGACAGAAGACATACCAAAGACAACGGCGATTTTGAAGGCGAAGTTTTCCATTCACAAGAAGGTTTAAAAGAATTTGTTCGTTTCCTTGATGGGAATCGTGTGCCAATCATCAGCCATGTGATCAGCATGGAGCATGAAAAAGGCGAAATTCCGGTGGAAGTCGCTTTGATTTACAACGAAAGTTATGCAGAAAATATTTTCTCTTATGTAAATAATATCAACACTCACGAGGGTGGAACGCACTTGCAAGGTTTCCGTATGGGATTGACTCGTACGTTAAAAAAGTATGCTGACGCTTCCGGTTTGTTGGAAAAATTAAAATTCGAAATTTCGGGTGACGACTTCCGTGAGGGATTGACCGCGATTATTTCGGTAAAAGTACAAGAGCCACAGTTTGAAGGACAAACCAAAACCAAATTGGGTAACAGAGAAGTTGTTTCTCCGGTTTCTCAAGCGGTAGCGGAAATGTTAGAAAATTATTTGGAAGAAAATCCAAATGATGCCCGAATCATTGTGCAAAAGGTTATACTCGCAGCACAAGCCCGTCACGCCGCTAAAAAAGCCCGTGAAATGGTACAACGCAAAACCGTTCTTGGCGGTGGAGGTTTACCTGGAAAATTGTCTGATTGTTCCGAACAAGATCCTGCAAAATGTGAAGTTTACCTTGTCGAGGGAGATTCGGCGGGTGGAACGGCTAAGCAAGGTCGTGACCGTAACTTCCAAGCGATTTTACCTTTGCGTGGTAAGATTTTGAATGTGGAAAAAGCGATGCACCACAAAGTATTTGAAAACGAAGAGATTCGAAATATATTCACGGCACTTGGGGTAACCATCGGTACCGAAGAAGATTCCAAAGCGTTGAATTTAGAAAAATTGCGTTACCACAAAGTAATCATCATGTGTGATGCCGACGTCGATGGTAGTCACATTTCTACGTTGATTTTGACCTTCTTCTTCCGTTTTATGAAGGAACTAATCGAAGGCGGTCACGTATATATCGCTGCGCCACCTTTGTATTTGGTGAAAAAAGGAAACAAAAAGGAATACGCTTGGAATGACGACCAACGCGATTTGGCCAATGAAAGAATGGGCGGAAGTGCAGCCATTCAACGTTATAAAGGTTTGGGTGAAATGAACGCAGAGCAATTGTGGGAAACTACGATGGATCCAAGTTATAGAACGTTGCGTCAGGTTAATATTGATAGTTTAGCCGAAGCCGATAGAGTATTCTCAATGTTAATGGGTGACGAAGTTCCGCCACGTAGAGAGTTTATCGAGAAAAATGCGGTTTATGCTAAAATCGACGCGTAACTAGCCCCGAT
>NZ_JBKBLM010000036.1:0-24117 GCF_046296355.1 Flavobacterium sp. | reverse complement strand
CTAATGGTAATTGTGCAGGTTCATACTCTGTAACCAGAACTTGGACGGCTACTGATGCTTGTGGAAATTCTTCTACAGCTTCACAAACTATAAACGTACAAGACGTAACTGCTCCGGTTATTACAAATCAAGCATCTAATATTATAGCTGAGTGTGATGGAAATGGTAACGAACTTGCTTTGTACACTTGGTTAACTAATAATGGTGGTGCCACAGCAACAGATGAGTGTTCACCTGTAACTTGGACTAATAACTTTAGTGAAATTGCCAATGATTGTTCAGCAGCTGTAACTGTTGTATTTACTGCAACTGACGAATGTGGAAATACCGCTTCATCATCAGCTACCTTTACTATTAATGATACTCAAAATCCTGTTGCTCCTGAAGCACCTGCTAACGTAACTGTGGCTTGTGCGACTGACATACCGGCTAATGTTTCATTAACTGCAACTGATAACTGTTCTAATGAAATTACAGCTCAAGGTGTTGATACTACAACTCAAGGTAACTGTCCGAACTCGTTCTCTGTAACCAGAACTTGGACTTTCACTGATGCTTGTGGAAACTCATCTTCTGTATCTCAAACAATTACTGTAAGTGATACTATTGCTCCGGTTGCTCCTGAAGCACCAGCTAACGTAACTGTAGCTTGTGCAGGTGATGTGCCTGCAATGATTTCGCTTACTGCTTTTGATAACTGTTCAGGTGAAATTACTGTTGAAGGTGTTGACACTACAACTCAAGGTAACTGTCCGAACTCGTTCTCTGTAACTAGAACTTGGACTTTCACTGATGCTTGTAATAACACTTCATCTGTATCTCAAACCATTAGCGTTGTAGATGAAACTGCTCCGGTAGCTCCTGAAGCACCTGCTAACGTAACTGTAGCTTGTGCCGGTGATGTGCCTGCAATGATTTCGCTTACTGCTTTTGATAACTGTTCAGGTGAAATAACTGCTCAAGGTGTTGATACTACAACTCAAGGTAACTGTCCGAACTCGTTCTCTGTAACCAGAACTTGGACTTTCACTGATGCTTGTGGAAACTCATCTTCTGTATCTCAAACAATTACTGTAAGTGATACTATTGCTCCGGTTGCTCCTGAAGCACCAGCTAACGTAACTGTAGCTTGTGCCGGTGATGTACCTGCAATGATTTCGCTTACTGCGACTGATAACTGTGGAGATTTAATTACTGCCCAAGGTGCTGACAGTATTGTTCAAGGAGATTGTACTAATTCGTTTATTGTAACCAGAACTTGGACTTTCACTGATACTTGTGGAAACTCATCTTCTGTATCTCAAACAATTACTGTAAGTGATACTATTGCTCCGGTAGCTCCTGAAGCACCTGCTAACGTAACTGTAGATTGTGCCGGTGATGTGCCTGCAATGATTTCGCTTACTGCTTTTGATAACTGTTCAGGTGAAATTACTGTTGAAGGTGTTGACACTACAACTCAAGGTAACTGTCCGAACTCGTTCTCTGTAACTAGAACTTGGACTTTCACTGATGCTTGTGGAAACTCATCTTCTGTATCTCAAACTATTAGCGTTGTAGATGAAACTGCTCCGGTAGCTCCTGAAGCACCAGCTAACGTAACTGTAGCTTGTGCCGGTGATGTACCTGCAATGATTTCGCTAACTGCGACTGATAACTGTGGAGATTTAATTACTGCCCAAGGTGCTGACAGTATTGTTCAAGGAGATTGTCCTAATTCGTTTATTGTAACCAGAACTTGGACTTTCACTGATGCTTGTAATAATACTTCATCTGTATCACAAACAATAACTGTTAATGACACTATTGCTCCAGTTGTTCCTGAAGCACCTGCTAACATAACTGTTGCTTGTGCCGGTGAAGTTCCTGCAATGATATCGCTCACTGCGACTGATAACTGTGGAGATTTCATCACAGTAGACGGTGTTGACAGTACTATTCAAGGAGATTGTCCGAACTCGTTCACTGTAACTAGAACTTGGACTTTCACTGATGCCTGTGATAATACATCTTCAGTATCACAAACTATAAGCGTTGTAGATGAAACTGCTCCTACAGCTCCTGCAGCTCCTGCTGACGTAACTGTAACTTGTGCCGGTGATGTACCTGCAACAATTTCATTAACAGCTACTGATAACTGTGGAGATTCAATAACTGTACAAGGTGTTGACAGTATTGTTCAAGGAGATTGTCCAAACTCGTTTACTGTAAACAGAACATGGACTTTCACTGATGCTTGTAATAATACTTCATCTGTATCGCAAACGATAACCGTAAATGACACTGTTGTTCCTACATTTAATGAGGTGGCACCAGCTAATACTTCTGCTTCATGTGATAACATCCCTGTTGCAGCTGTATTAACCGCAACTGATAACTGTGGAACCGCAACGGTAACAATGGTTGAAACAATTGTTCAAGGAAACTGTCCTTCTAACTATCAAATTATTAGAACATGGACTGCTACTGATGCTTGTGGAAATACTAGCACACAAACTCAAACCATTGGAGTTTCTGACACTGCTGGACCGGTATTAATTACGCCATTAGATCCAAAAGTTGATGTAGATTGTACAGAAATCCCTGCGCCTCCTACATTAGAGTTTACTGATAACTGTTCAGCTGTTGGTTCACCTGTGTACACAGAAACCACATCGGAAGTTAATAATGGTTCTTATACAATTACCAGAACATGGGTTGTATCTGATGCTTGTGGCAACTTATCGCAAACTTACACTCAGTATGTATATGTAAATCAAACCTCTGAGGTAATTAATCTTGATGAAGTTCAAACAAGTAATACTATTAATGAAAATATCTCTTTAGATTCATTCTTACCAACTGGGGTAAGCGGTGGAACATGGACGAATGTAGATAATGTTGGAGGATTTAATGCTACTAACAATACGTTTAACCCATTTGAAATTACACCAGATGTATATTTATTCAGCTACACTGTTTATAATGGTACTTGTCCAACTGTTTATAATTTACCAATACGTGTCGGTTTCGTTGGTGATTGTGATAACATTATTATTCACAATGCGTTTACACCAAATGGTGACTCTTTCAATCAATATTTCAATATTGAAAATATTGAGGACATCGATTGTTATCCGACAAATAATGTTCAAATTTACAACCGCTGGGGAGTTTTAGTTTATGAAACCAAAAACTACGACAACAATACCAGAAGATTTGAAGGTATCTCTGAAGGAAGAGTTACTGTTAGTAAGTCTGAGGAATTACCAACCGGAACGTATTTCTACATCATTGAGTGGACAACTACTACTGGTGAAAGAATTGTTAAAGACGGATATTTATACTTAACCAGATAAACCTACTAACTCCTGAGGGTGTAAAAACCCTCAGGATAAATAAAGAAAATATGAGAACAAAAATTTTAATTTTCGCTTTGATGTTAACGTGTTATACAGGTTTTGCTCAGCAAGACGCACAGTATACCCAATACATGTATAACACCATCAATATCAATCCCGCTTATGCAGGATCAAGAGGAGTTATGAGTATTTTCGGACTACATCGTACCCAATGGGTAGGATTAGACGGAGCGCCAACAACAAACGCTTTTTCCATCAATACTCCAATAAACAATAGTAACTTAGGTGTTGGTTTATCTGTAGTAAGTGACAAAATCGGTCCTACTAAAGACAATACCATTTCGGCTGATTTATCATATACAATTCCAATGTCGGAAGATTACAAGTTATCTTTTGGTATTAAAGCCAGCGGTAATATATTCAACTTAGATGTGAATCAATTGAATCCTGCTGATTCTGGCGATCCAAATCTTCAAAATTTTGACAATGAATTTTCGCCAAACTTTGGAGCCGGTGTGTATTTACATTCTGATAAATTTTATTTTGGTCTTTCGGTACCCAACTTTTTACAAGATTCAAAATACAACGACAATGAGGTGGCTGTATTTCAGGAAAGAATGAATTTTTATGCCATTGGAGGTTATGTTTTTGACATCACACCTTCGGTTAAATTCAAACCTGCATTCTTAACTAAATTGGTAACCGGTTCTCCTTTACAGGTTGATGCTTCAGCTAACTTCTTATTCTTTGATAAGTTGATGCTTGGTGCGGCTTACCGATGGGATGCTGCCGTAAGTGCCTTAGCCGGTTTTCAAGTTACTGATGGTCTATTTATTGGCTATAGTTATGATATGGAAACAACCGAATTAAGAAACTATAACTCTGGTTCTCACGAGGTATTCATTCGTTTCGAGTTGTTCAATAAAGTTAGTAAATTGGTATCACCTAGATTCTTCTAATAACACAACGATTATGAAAAATAAAATTATATATTTAGTACTATTGACTTTCGCTGCCGTGAACAGTTATTCACAAGGTGGAAGAACAGAAGTAAAAGGTAATAAGGAGTACGAAAAGTACGCTTATATTGATGCCATCAAAACTTATGAACGCATCTATGAAAAAGGGTACAAATCTCCTGACATGATACTCAAAATTGGTAACGCCTACTATTTTAATGCCGAATTAGAAAAAGCAAACAAATGGTATAGCGAACTATATGCAACAAACCCTGAGCAGGAAGCAGAATTCTACTATCGTTTTGCCCAAACGTTGAGAGCCGTAAAAGACTATCCAAAAGCGGATGCTATGATGGATAAATTCAATGAAAAAAGCGGTAATGATACGAGAGCCAAATTGTTCAATAAAAAGAAAGACTATTTAGCCGAAATCAAAAAGAATTCAGGGCGCTACAAAATTGAAGATGCCGGAATTAACTCTAAATATTCTGATTATGGTCCGGCTTATATGGGAACCAAAGTAATTTTTACTTCAGCCCGTGATACCGGTAACTTCTCGAAAAGAATTCACACTTGGACAGGTCAGTACTTTACTAACTTATACAGTTCAGCTTTAGGAGAAGACGGTGGATTAACAGGTGTAGATAAATTTGGTAAAAAAATCAATACCAAATACCACGAAGATACGCCAGCCTTTACTAAAGACGGAAAAACAGTTTATTTCACCAGAAATAACTATTTAGACGGAAGAGGTTTTGATGCCAACAAAGTAACTTTATTAAAAATTTATAAAGCCAACCTTGATGATGAAGGAAAATGGATAAATATTACTCCATTGAATTTCAATAGCGATAGTTACCAAGCAGCGCATCCTGCCCTATCTCCTGATGAAAAAACATTATACTTTGCATCAGATATGCCTGGAACTAAAGGACAATCTGACCTTTACAGAGTAAAAATAAACGAAGACGGAAGTTTAGGAACGCCGGAAAATCTTGGTGATGCCATCAACTCAGAAGGTAGAGAAACCTATCCTTTCATCTCAAGTGATAATGAATTGTATTTTGCTTCTGACGGTCAACCTGGTTTAGGTGGTTTAGATATATTTGTTACCAGAATCCCTAAAGACGGCAGCCTAAATTTCAAACAAGTTTTAAACATAGGTGAAGAAGGAAACAGTTCAAAAGATGATTTTGGATTCATCATTGACTTTAAATCCAAAAAAGGTTTCCTTAGCTCTAACAGAGATGGCGGACAAGGAAGTGATGATATCTATAAATTCTTAGAAACACGTCCTATTTTCTGTGACCAAATTTTATATGGTGTTATCACCGATGAAGATACCAAAGCTGTATTGCCAAATACTAAATTGGTGTTGATGGATGAAAAATTCAATAAAGTAAAAGAAACCGTTTCTGATGCTGAAGGTAAATATGAATTCACCGAAGTTGAATGTGGTGCCAAATACTATGTAAATGCTTCTCTTGAAGATTATGAAACCAAAGAAGTTCCGGTAATCATTGGTACTGAATCAGGAAAAACAGAGTTGAATATTGAACTTAAAACTAAAACTTGTCGCGTGAAAATTGGTGACGATTTAGCCGATTGTTTCAAAATCAATATCATTTACTTCGACTTAGACAAATGGAATATCCGTCCGGATGCTGCAGTTGATTTAGCTAAATTATTGGATGTATTGAACCAAAACCCAACGATGAAAATCAACATTCGTTCACATACAGACAGCCGTGCTTCTTTTGCTTACAACGAAAAACTATCTGACCGTAGAGCAAAATCTACCAGAGATTGGTTAATCAAAAATGGTATTGCTGCCGATCGTTTAACTTCAGAAGGTTTAGGAGAAACAGAATTGGTTAACAAATGTGCCGACAATGTAAAATGTACTGAGGAAGAACACCAGTTAAACAGAAGAAGTGAATTTATTATCACAAGTCTCTAAAACCCAAAAAACTTTTATAATTACTTTAAAAGCATCCGGAAACGGGTGCTTTTTTTTATCTTTGAAATATGAGAATTACCAAACTATTCAACGATTTCTTTGACAGTGAAAAAGCCGGTGGATTTGTACTGATAGCTTGCACTGTACTTTCCTTATTGTTAACCAACTCTTATTGGAGCGAAGAATATCTAGCCCTCTGGCATTTCCAAATCGGTCATCATTCCTTTGAGCATTGGATAAATGACGGTTTAATGACCATTTTCTTTTTATTAATAGGATTAGAATTAGAAAGAGAAATTTATGCCGGTGAATTGTCCAATATTAAAAATGCTTTACTGCCTATCTTTGCCGCTTTAGGTGGAATGTTAGTTCCCGCCGGAATATATCTATTAATGAATTATGGTACAGAAACCCAATCGGGTGCCGGAATTCCTATGGCTACCGATATTGCTTTTGCATTGGGAATTTTGTCATTACTGGGAAACAGAGTACCTATTTCGCTTAAAATATTTTTAACCGCACTTGCCGTAATCGATGACTTAGGCGCCATTTTGATTATCGCTATTTTTTATACCAAAAATTTAATCTGGAGTAATCTACTAATCGCTTTAGGAATTTTTGCGTTCTTATTGGTGTTGAACCGACTCAAAGTTCGCAACCTTATTCCCTATTTGCTCTTAGGCGTTGTCATGTGGTATTTTATGCTGAATTCGGGTGTTCATGCTACTATTACCGGAGTTTTATTGGCCTTTGCTATCCCATTTGGAAACGGTAACAAAAAATCAACTTCTTATATCTTACAACACTTTTTGCACAAACCCGTCGCCTTCATAATCCTACCACTTTTTGCTTTGGCCAATACTGCTATCATTTTAAACTCTGATTGGCAGCAAGCCTTAAGCCACAACTATACTTTGGGAATTGCAGCCGGATTAATTATTGGAAAACCCATTGGCATTTGGCTCTTCAGCTTTTTAGCCGTAAAACTCAAAATAAGCCAACTACCGGAAGACTTGAATTGGCAATCAATTTTTGGCGTAAGTTTTTTAGGCGGTATCGGATTTACGATGTCCATTTTTATCACACTCCTCGCCTTTTCCGATGTTGAACATATCAACAATGCTAAAATCATGATTCTGATTTCGTCCTCAATTGCCGGAATATTTGGCTTACTCTACTTGAAGGCAAGTTTAAAAAAATCGTAATTCGGAATTGGCAATTTTTAATACCACTTTTTCTTTTTGAAATAGTAAATCATGCCGAGCAATAAAAGAAACATGAATCCCATTATTATAAAATAGCCATATTTCCAATGCAGTTCGGGCATGTTGTCAAAGTTCATTCCGTATACACCTACGATAAACGTCAATGGCATAAAGAATACCGAAACCACGGTCAAAGTTTTCATGACTTGATTCAGCTTTTGATTTTGGGTCGAAAAGTAAAAACTCGAAGCGCTGTCTAAAGAAGTCAAATCGTATTCAATTTGTTCCAAAAGCTCCAAACATTTTTGATGCAAACGCGAAAAAAAACTGTAATTATCAGACTCAATCGCATTGAACACATTATCGTCTTTCATGCTTTTGATGGAATACAAAGAATCGCGTAGCGGAATAATCGAGCGTTTTAAAAAGTTGAAATTATCGCGGTGCTTTTCAATTTGTTCCAGAATTTCAGGATTGGTACTGGTTTTTGAAATATCAATCAACTCTTCTACTCTGTCTTCTTCATTTTCAATGGTGATGTAGAAATTCTCCATAATCGAATCCAACAATAAATACAAAAGATAGTCCGCTTTCTTGTCTCTTACTATGCCCGAATGCGTTCGGATGCGTTCGCGAATATGGGTAAAGTAGTCACTTCGTTTCTCTTGAAAAGAAACCAAAATCCCGTTCTTCAATAGGAAACTGACTTGCTCAACAATAATATTATTACTGTTCTCAACCGGCAATAACGACTTGATATTAAAAAATAAAACATCATGGTATTCATCCAGCTTGGTTCTTTTGGTGGTATTCAAAATATCGCCCAACATGAAATTGTCCACATTAAGAAAATCTCCAACCGATTTGATCACTTCAGTATCATTTAATCCGTGAATATTGAGCCAATTCACTTTAGATGATTCAAAGCATTTGTCTAATTGAGATTTATTAAATTCTTTATACTCTGTTAAGTCATCCGTGTCATAAACAAACAACTGCATCTCCGTTTTAATTTGCTTATGAACACCGGTATAATCCAAAAATGTAAGCTGAACTTTTTTTCCTTTTTTATATTTTATTTTTCTCACGAATTCTAAATTTGTTTAAAATTAAGCATATTTATTTTTTTCAAACTATTTTTACCAAAAATCATCCTATGCAAACGTTAATCATCAACATCAAAGAATTATTGCAAGTCCGAGAAACTCACGTTGACAAAGTTTCGGGTAGCGAAATGGCGATATTGCCTTCGATAAAAAACGCCTTTCTTTTGATAGAAAATGATACAATAGCAGCTTTTGGTTCTATGACTGATTGTCCCAAAATTAATGCCGATAAAACGATTGATGCCTTAGGGAAAATAGTGTTACCAAGTTGGTGCGACAGTCATACCCACATTGTTTATGCCGGTAATCGCGAACAAGAATTTGTCAATAGAATCAATGGCCTGACTTATGAAGAAATTGCCAGTCGCGGTGGCGGGATTTTAAATTCGGCCAAAAAACTCAACGAAACTTCCGAGGAAGACATTTACGACCAATCCAAAAAACGTTTAGAAGAAGTTATCCAACAAGGCACCGGAGCTGTCGAAATCAAATCGGGTTACGGTTTGACGGTGGAAGGCGAATTGAAAATGTTGCGTGTCATTAAAAAATTGGCACAAAATTATCCGATTGCCATCAAATCAACTTTCCTTGGTGCACACGCTTTTCCTTTAGAGTTCAAAGAATACCATGCCGCTTATATCGATTTAATAATCAATGAAATGTTGCCGAAAATTGCCGAAGAAAAACTAGCTGATTATATTGATGCATTTTTAGAAACCGGTTATTTCTCTGTCGAAGAAACCGAACGCATCATGGAAGCCGGAAAACAATATGGTTTGCGTTCCAAAATACATGTGAACCAATTCACCGCCATCAACGGCATTGCCGCTTGCGTAAAGCATAACGCACTTTCGGTAGATCATCTCGAAATTGTAACCGATGAAGACATTGAGGCTTTAAAAGACAGCGAAACGATTGCCGTGGCTTTGCCGAGTTGTTCTTATTTTATCAGTATCCCTTATACTCCGGCGAGAAAAATGATTTCAGCAGGTTTGCCATTGGCTTTAGCTTCCGATTTTAATCCGGGAACGACGCCTTCAGGCAATATGAATTTTGTGGTAGCGACGGCTTGTATCAAAATGAAAATGACACCCGAAGAAGCGATCAATGCGGCCACTATCAATGGTGCTTACGCCATGGGATTGTCAGCTACTCACGGAAGTATCACTATCGGTAAAAAAGCCAATTTGATTATTACTAAACCGCTCAATTCCTTTTATGAATTGCCTTATGCTTTTGGTAGTAATTTAATCGAACAAGTACTGCTCAACGGAAAAGTGATCGCATAAAAAAAGTCCTGATTTCTCAGGACTATTTCATTTCTGTTAATTATGGTTTATCTTAAAGAGAAACTGCTTTTTGAAACCAATTCACCTTTGTCAAATACATTCACAAAGTAAGTTCCTTTAGCAAAATCTTTACCCGGTAATTGCTCTTTTACATCTACCGTTTTGTTTTCATATTTCACTGTAGTAGTGAAACTATAGGTTAAGGAAGTATCGCCAAAAGAAATTGTGGCTTTATCACCCAACACGTTATTCTTTGCATCAATCACCTGAACATAGTAAACTTTGTCTCCTGATTTTGCAATTTTGTTCTCTGCAATGGTAAATCCAATTTGCAATACATCAGCTCTGCTAGCTTTGTCTGTTTCAACTTGTTTTCCTGAACTTCTCAGTTTGTAAGCCGCAGTTTTCAAATTGGTTACCGACAATTTTTGCCCTTTTTCAACCGTTTTAGCCAACTCTTCATTTTGACCTACCAATACTTGATTGTATTTTTTAGAATCTTCTAAAACAACATTGGTACTGTCTAAATTAGTCGTTAAAGTTTGGTTTTGAGTTTTCAGAACTTCCACTTCCTGCATTAGGTTTTTCATTTTTTGCTCCAAAGCATTGTATTGCGTTTTGTATTTTCTCAAAGAATTGGCATCGCCTTTAGCTGCTTTTACTTCGGCTATCAGTCTTGCTACTTCGTCTCTTTCTTTGATTAATTCGTCAGACATCGATGTGTTTTCTGCAAGAGCTGCATCATAAGTGGCTTTTAGGGTTTCTAAATCTTTTAAAACAGCTTCTTTCTCAGACTTAATTTCTACTACTGTAGTTTCCATCGTCTTTGCATCAGAAGTCAATTTGAAGATGTAAACCAAACTTCCCACTAATAATATAGCTAAGATTGCTACGATTGCCTTAAGTTTCGAATTACCGTTTTGATTTTCCATAGGTTATAAATTTAAATTTTAACAAAAGTAATAATATAAAGTAATAATATTTATTATAGTAACGTTAAATAAACAATTAAATTATATTTTTGAGAAAATATTCTTCAAATGGAAAGATTAATTCCTTTCACAATAACAGATTTGGCTAAGGTTACCAACCACAGAAGTGGCGAAGTAAAATTTGGCGAAAAAATGTTAACCATTCCCAAAGGCGAAAATCCCATTGATTTTTTGAAAAGATGCGAAGCCAAGTATGTCTTAGTCGGAATTCCCGAAGACGTTGGTGTTCGTGCCAATTTTGGTCGTCCAGGTGCTGCATCGGCCTGGCAAAGTGCTATTAGCAGTATTGCCAATATTCAGCACAATCGTTTTTGTAAAGGAAGCCAAATCGCAGTATTAGGAAAATTCGATGCAACAGCAGAAATGGAAGAAGCCAAAGACCTTGACTTTCACAAAACAGCCGACAGAAAACTGTTAAGTACACTCGTTGAAAAAATAGACAAAGAAGTAGTTCATATTGTAACCACTATAATCAAATGCGGCAAAACCCCTATTATCATTGGCGGCGGCCACAATAATGCTTACGGAAACATTAAAGGAACAGCTTTAGGATTGGGCAAACCCATCAATGCAGTGAATTTTGATGCGCACTCCGATTTCAGAATTCTTGAAGGAAGACACAGTGGTAATGGCTTTTCTTATGCTTATGAAGAAGGTTTTTTGAAAAAGTATTTCATCTTTGGTTTACACGAAAACTACACTTCCAAAAATGTGATTGATATTTTAAAAAAAATGGAAGACCGAGTGAACTATAACACTTATGATGAAATAAAAGTACGCCAACAAAAAAACTTCCAGCAAGAGTTGAATACCGCTTATGATTTTATCAAAAACGATGCTTACGGCATTGAAATTGATTTAGATGCTTTGCCCAACATTGCCAGTAGTGCTATGACCATGAGCGGTTTTTCGATTGAAGAATTGCGTCAGTTTGTGTCGTTCTTCGGCAAAAATAAAAATGCTTCCTATATGCACATTTGCGAAGGCGCACCCGATTTAGGTGAAGAAAAAAACAACCATCTTATCGGTAAATTGATTGGTTATTTGGTGACTGATTTTATCAAATCGAGGAAGGAATTGGCAGTATAATTTCTGTCAAAATTAAAAACCTTATCTTTGCTTCGGCTTACACTTAATCGTAAGCAAATTTTATGTTATTCGAAGATTTATCATTATCCAATAGTATCCAAAGAGCCGTCTTTGAAGAAGGATATACCAGCCCTACACCTATTCAAGAAAAAGCGATTCCCTTTATTTTAGCCGGGAAAGACTTGGTAGGTTGTGCCCAAACCGGTACAGGGAAAACAGCAGCTTTTGCCATACCTATTATACACAACCTACACAGAATGGTAGGTTCGTCTAAAAAGACGAAACAAATTCGTTGTCTTGTAGTTACCCCAACTCGTGAGTTGGCCGTACAAATCGGGGAAAGTTTTGACACTTACGGAAAGTATACCAACTTAAGACAATTAACCATTTTTGGCGGTGTTTCACAAGTGCCGCAAGTGGACCAATTGAAGAAAGGCGTTGACATTTTAATTGCCACTCCGGGAAGATTATTAGATTTACACAAACAAGGTTTTATCGATTTCGACCATTTGCATTATTTGGTTTTAGACGAATCTGATTTGATGCTCGACATGGGTTTTATCAATGATGTTAGAAAGATTGTGAAATTGGTTCCTACCAACAGACAAACCCTTTTATTCTCCGCAACAATGCCGATGGCGATTCGTGAATTGGCGGATACTTTTTTGAACCAACCCGAATATGTTTCGGTAACTCCGGTTTCTTCTACGGCGGAAATTATAGAGCAGCAAATTTATTTTGTCGACAAATCAGACAAGCGCGGTTTGTTGTACCATTTGATACGCAATGAAAACTTGAGTAATGTTTTGGTTTTTGTTCGTACCAAACACGGTGCAGACAATGTGGTCAAAGCTTTAAAAAAGCAAGGCGTAAATGCTGAAGCCATCCACGGCGATAAATCGCAAACGGCTCGTCAAAGGGTTTTAGACAATTTTAAAAATAAAGAAATCACGGTATTAGTAGCAACAGATATTGCCGCTCGTGGGATTGATATTGAAAGTTTACCTTATGTAATCAACTTTGATTTGCCTAATATACCCGAAACTTATGTTCACCGAATTGGTAGAACCGGTCGTGCCGGAAATGGCGGAATCTCTATTTCATTTTGCGGAAAAGACGAAGAACCTTATTGGAAAGACATTCAGAAACTAATCAAGGTCAATGTAAAAATCATTAAAGACCATCCGTTTCCTTGGAAAGACGAAATCCCTAATCCGGAAGCCAAACCTGATTTAAGAAATAAAAAGAAACCCGAAGGAACAAACAACTCCAGGAAATCGGAAGCTTCTAAGAAAAATAAAAAGCGTTGGTATTAATCAACGCTTTCTCTTTTCTTGATGTTATTAGAAATGACTTGGAATAATTTTGAGGGTTCAAAAGGCTTGACCATAATATCGTTCATACCAGCCGAAATAGCTTCCTCTGTTACTTCTTGTTTATCAAAAGCGGTCAAAGCAATTACCGGAATATCAATCCCTTTTTCTCTTATTTTCCTGGTAGTTTCAAACCCGTTGATTAACGGCATGTTGATATCCATTAAAATCAAATCGAATCTTTCTCTTTCCAAAGCCACGATTGCGGCATAACCATCATCCACAATGGTACAACTCATATTGCTGTTTTGGATGATTTTTTTGGTTACCATTTGGTTGATTTTATTGTCTTCGACTACCAAAATATTATACAAATGACTGTCGGATAAATCCACTTCAATGTTGTTGATAATCTCTCTTGACTTGTTTTCATCATATTCAAAACCAATAGTGAAAGTAAAAGTAGTACCCACATTTTCTTCACTTTCCAAAAAAATATCGCTGTCAAAAAGTTTAATCAATCTCGAGACTATAGACAATCCTAATCCTGTACCCTGGTAATCTTCTTCTTTGCGTTCTATTTGAACAAACTTATCGAAGATTTTATCTTGGTGTTCATTGGCTATGCCGATACCATTATCTTTTACTTTAAATTGAATAAAGTATTTGCTTCCTTCCACCTCTTTTAAGTCAGCAATGAGTGCTACGTCTCCATTTTTGGTAAACTTTAAGGCGTTACTGAGCAAATTCATTATAATTTGTGAAAGACGAAGTTTGTCACCAATCAAAAACTCCGGAATAGCCGTGTCTATTTCAATGATTAGCTTATTGTTATTTTTATCGGCTATGTATTCTACCGAATTTTGTATGGTGGTGATTTCATCAGTTAGATTGAAGATAAGATTCTCCAAAACCACTCTTTTTTCTTCAATTTTATTGATTTGAAGGATGTCATTAACCAACGACAGTAAATATTTAGCCGAAAATTTCAACGATTTTAAATGCGGACTGTTCGCCAATTCCTTGTGTTCATCGGTGATAATATTGGTGATTCCGATAACGCCATACAAAGGTGTTCTTAATTCATGTGTGATGGTTGACACAAACTGTGATTTGAGTTGGGAAGCTTCTTCAGCCTTTTCTTTGGCTTCTTGCAAGGCTTCGTTGGCTTTGGTCAATTCTAAATTCGCTTGCTCTCTTAACTTGATATTTTTGTATAAAGTCAGCAGCAGCAGCAATAGAATAATCAGAATGACTATAAATAGAATTACGATTAGCTTAGAATCTTTTAGCGTTTTTTCTTGTAGCTCATTCTCTTTTTCAATTTTACCCAATTGAATTTTGTATTCCTGTAATTCAATTTGAGTAGCCGCTTTTTTGAGATTGTCTATTTTTTCTTCGGAATAGACTATTTTATTAAGTGAATCTAATTTGCTTTGATACAACTCAGCCTTTTCCGTTTCATTGTATTGCTTGTGATGTTTAACGAGATTTTCGTAAATATTAATCAGAAAAGAGTCAAACTCATTTTGTTCTGCGATGGTTTTGGCAATAAAAAAATGTTCTTCTCCTTTGGCTTTTTGATTATTATTACTGTTGTAAATTCCCAATAAAAGGTGCAACGACATTTTGGCCTCTTGATTGTCTTTTTTTAAAATTTGTTCTTTAATATCATTGATTTGTCGGTTGCCTAAATCATATTTATGGATTGCAAAATAGGCACTTGCCAGGTTGAGTTTGGTGTATTCAATCTGCGCCGTATCCTTAATTTTAATGGCATAAAAAAGCGATTTTTTGTAGTAACTGATTCCTTTTGGGACATCAATATCATTAAAGTAGTAAACACTGCCCAAGTTACTGTAAATCCAATTGAACATTTTATCGTTGTTCAGTTTTTTGGCATAAACTAAGGCTTTATTGTAAAATTCGATGGCTTTGGCAGTTTCGGAACATTCATTAAAAATAGCTCCGATAGTATTGTAGGATTGGGCAATTAACAAATCATCATTAATAGCAAAAGCTTTAACCAAAGCCTGTTTAGAAGATTCGAGTGCTTTGTCATAATTGGCATCACTAAAATCAACAACCGCTTGATTGAGGTGTTTTTTAATTACTTCTTTCTCCGCAACATTTTCTTGCGAATAAACGGTGGTCAAAGTAAGAAGCAAAAATAAAAGTAAACTATAGTGTTTAATCTTATTCATTTGGTTAGTTAGAGTGTTCAAATATAAAGTTTTTATTCAAAAAAAAATCCTGATTACTCAGGATTTTCAATGCATTAAGTTAATTTCTAATCAACTTTCTATATTTAATTCGTTTTGGAGTTACATCAATTCCCAAACGTTTCTTTTTGTTTTCTTCATATTCTGAGAAACCGCCTTCAAAATAATACACCTCTGAATTTCCTTCAAAAGCTAAGATATGCGTACAAATTCTGTCCAAAAACCATCTGTCGTGACTGATTACCACTGCACAACCGGCAAAATTTTCCAAACCTTCTTCCAAAGCACGAAGCGTGTTGATGTCCAAATCATTTGTTGGCTCATCTAATAGCAATACGTTTCCTTCTTCTTTTAAAGTCATCGCCAAGTGCAAACGGTTACGTTCTCCACCGGATAATGCGGCAACTTTTTTGTTTTGATCGCTTCCACCAAAGTTAAAACGAGACAAATAAGCTCTCGAGTTCACTTGTCTTCCGCCCATCATAATCAATTCTTGTCCGTCACAAAAGTTTTCCCAAATGGATTTATCTGGATTGATATTGGAATGCGCTTGGTCAACGTAAGCAATTTTCACTGTATCACCAACTATAAACTCACCTGCATCGGCTTTTTCTTCGCCCATGATCATTCGGAAGATTGTCGATTTACCGGCACCATTCGGACCAATAATTCCAACAATTCCGGCTTGCGGTAAAGTAAAGTTTAGGTTATCATATAATAATTTGTCACCAAAAGCTTTGGCAACGCCTTTCGCTTCAATCACATTAGTTCCTAATCTCGGACCATTCGGAATGTAGATTTCTAATTTTTCGTCGAGTTCTTTTTGGTCTTCGTTTAACAATTTGTCATAGTTCTGCAAACGCGCTTTTTGTTTGGTCTGACGACCTTTGGCACCTTGGCGAACCCAATCCAACTCACGTTCTAATGTTTTTCTGCGTTTAGAAGCTACTTTTTCCTCTTGCTCCATGCGTTTTGATTTTTGGTCTAACCAAGAAGAATAGTTTCCTTTCCACGGAATACCTTCGCCTCTGTCTAATTCCAAAATCCATCCGGCTACGTTATCCAAGAAGTATCTATCGTGCGTTACTGCGATTACAGTTCCGGCATATTGTGCTAAATGTTGTTCTAACCAAAGAACGCTTTCAGCATCCAAGTGGTTGGTTGGCTCATCTAATAACAATACATCAGGTTGTTGTAATAGCAAACGACATAAAGCTACACGGCGTTTTTCACCACCTGATAAATGTTTGATTGGTGTATCACTTTCCGGAGTTCTTAAGGCATCCATAGCCACTTCTAACTTGTTATCAATTTCCCAAGCACCGGCAGCGTCAATTTTGTCTTGCAAATCGGCTTGTCTGTCCATGAGTTTTTGCATCTTATCGGCATCTTCATACACTTCCGGTAAGCCAAACATATCGTTGATTTTATTGAACTCGTCAAGAATTGCCATAGTTTCGGCAACACCTTCACGAACAACTTCAATTACAGTTTTGGTATCATCTAACTGTGGTTCTTGTTCCAAATAACCTACGGTATAACCAGGTTGAAAAACCACATCGCCTTGGTAATTTTTGTCTACTCCCGCAATGATTTTCAACAACGAAGATTTTCCTGAGCCATTAAGACCCAATATCCCGATTTTAGCTCCGTAAAAGAAACTTAAATAGATGTTTTTCAATACTTGTTTATCACTTCCTTGATATGATTTGCTCAAGCGTTGCATCGAGAAAATCACTTTCTTATCATCTGACATAATTTATTTTAGATTTTAAATATTAGATTTTAAATTTCTACAGTTCAATCTGCCTACTGCTGACTGAACACTGAATACTGTTTTATACTCTTCCTTTGAGTGAACTGAAAACCCAAGCATTGGCTAAGAAACCAACACCAACGGCGCCAAATCCCCAACCGGCTGTTTCATCATAACGAAAAGCGCCTAAAGCAATGAGCAACAATCCCATGATAATCATGATAAAAGTAGCCCAGCCTAAGACTGTATTTTTATTCATTGCCATATATTGTGGTATTTAATTTTAGGAGAGCAAATTTAGGTAAAAATTATGAATTGGGAAAGGGAAAAACCAAAAGGAAAAAGGGATAAGAAAAAGAGTGAAAAATAACTTATTCCATATCCCTCAGCACTAATCCCTTTTATAAATCACGCCATCTTTCATAACAAAAACTACCTTAAGAACAGTATTGATATCTTGTGTAGGGTCGAGTTCCGTGGCAATGATGTCTGCCAAAAATCCGGCTTCGATTGCCCCTATTTTTTTATCCATATCCAACAACATGGCATTGGTTACTGTTGCTGATTGCAAGGCTTTCATGATTGGCATTCCGGCTTCGGTCATATAAATAAATTCTTTTGCGTTCAGACCATGCTCAAATACACCGGCATCGGTTCCGAAAGCAATGGGCACACCTCTTTTATAAGCTTTACCAAACGTGGCTTGAATTTTTGGTCCTATAGCTAAGGCTTTGGGAACAATAATGGCAGGATAATAATTTTCTTTTTTGGCATTCATTTCAACTTCTTTTCCTGCGGTGATGGTGGGTACCAAATAGGCATTGTTTTTTATCATCAAATCCATAGTAGCTTCACTCATTTCTGTTCCGTGCTCTATGGTTTTTACACCGGCTTTTACGGCGCGTTGCATGCCTTCATCACCATGAGCGTGGGCAGCTACTTTCATTCCGTAGTCTTTGGCTGTGCTTACTATAACAGCTATTTCTTCTTCGGTAAATTGCGGGTTAGAACCACTTTTGGCCATACTTAAAACACCACCGGTAGCGGTGATTTTAATCCAATCGGCACCATTTTTATAGCGTTGGCGAACGGCTTGTTTGGCATCGTCTATGCTGTTTACGACACCTTCTTTTGGTCCGGGATTGCCCATTAAATCTTTTCGGTAACCGCTCGTTGGGTCTGCATGACCTCCGGTTGAACCTATCGCTTTTTCGGCAGTAAATATTCTTGGTCCGATAATCTTTCCACTATTAATGGCATTTCTCAAAGACACATTAACTCCGGTTCCGCCTAAATCTCTGACGGTGGTAAAACCTGCCATCAAAGTCGTTTTGGCTAAAACTTCGGCATTGAAAGCCACATCGGCATCGTTGAGCGTGAACTCTTCCAAATAAGCGGTCGGACTTGTTTCTCCTTCTAAATGCACATGCATATCAATCCAACCCGGCATTGCCGTTTTACTTTTTAAATCAATAACTTTTACAGTTGCATCTGTTGGATTGAGAAAACCATCTTCAACACTTGAAATGGTTTTACCCGAAACAATGATGGTTTTATTAGTGAGTACTTTACCGTTTTTGGTGTCGATAATTTTACCACAGTGAATATAGGTTTCTTGGGCAAAAGCCATTGAAGTAATCATAAAGGAAACAAAGAGGAATATTTTTTTCATAAGAATAATATTTGACTAATAAATATAGTGATTTTTGAAAGATTAAATCTATCTGAAAATACTGATCAACATTTCTTTGTATAAATCAGCTTCTCCGAGATTGGCTGCACCGACACCTTTATTTTTGACATCAATTTCACGTAAAGTAGCCACAATAGCGCTGACTTTTTTCATTGGATAATTCTTGGATGCACCAATGTAATCATTGACAAAATAGGGACTCACTCTAAGCACCTTGGCAACATTAGCCGGAGACTTGTCTTTTAACCCATGGTATAGCAATAAAGAGGAAAAAAAAGAAAAAACTTGACCATTAACTAAAAACATTGGGTTATCTTTTTTGTTTTGTGCAAAATAATTGGCTATCTGGTAAGCTCTCAACTGGTTTTTATCTCCAATGGCTTTTCGGAATTCAAAGACGTTAAAGTCTTTACTGAATCCTATATTTTCCTCAATATGATATGGGGTAATGGTGCTTCCTTTGGGTAAAATAATTTCTAACTTGGTCAATTCATTGGCAATCCTACTTAAATCATTACCCAAAAAAGCCACTAACATTGCATTAGCCTTGGGTTCAATCGAATAACCTCTGCCTTGTAAAACACGGGTTATCCATTGTCCGACTTGGTTTTCGAATAGCTTTTTACTTTCGTAAACCAAGCCAATCTTATCAAGAATTTTGACTAATTTTTTGCGCTTATCAAGTGTTTTATATTTATAAGCCATCACCAAAACGGTGGTCGGCTGCGGATTCAAAGCATAAGATTCTAAGCTTTCAATGGTTCTTGATAGATCTTGGGCTTCTTTTACAATTACCACTTGACGCTCCGCCATCATCGGATAACGTTTGGCATTGGAAACAATATCTTCAATAGTTGTGTCTCGACCGTACAATACCATTTGATTAAAACCTTTTTCGTCTTCTGTTAAAAGATTCTGCTCAAGATATTCTGTAATTCGGTCAATGTAATACGGTTCTTCTCCCATTAAAAAATAGATAGGTTTTACTTTTCCGGCTTTAATGTCGTTGATGATTTTTACAACCTCATCCATTTTTATGGCATTTTGAATTTTAATTTTTGAATTTTAAATTACCTTTGCTTTATGCAAAAACTGAATTTTCCTTCTTATTCGTTTCGCCTCAAAAATAGTGAAAATAAAGTCTCTATTTTTGATGACATCAGGAAAAAATTCATCATTCTTACGCCCGAAGAATGGGTTCGCCAACACACAGTTCAGTTTTTGTTACAAGAAAAAAAATATCCTAAATCCTACCTCAACGTTGAAAAATTAATCAAAATTAACGATATCAATAAACGATACGATATTGTTGTTTTTCAACCGAATGGAGAAATATTTTTACTAATTGAATGCAAAGCGCCGGAGGTCAATATTACCCAAAATACTTTTGACCAAATTGCCCGTTACAATCTCAAACTTAACGCAAAATACTTGATGGTAACCAACGGACTAAATCATTACTTTTGTCAAATGGACTTTGAAAAAGAGCAATATGTTTTTTTAAAAGAATTACCGGATTTTACAAATTTATAAGCCTTGAAAAAAATAGCCGTAGTCATACTCAATTGGAATGGAGCCAAATTGCTGGAGCAGTTCTTGCCTTCAGTGGTAGCGCATTCTGAGGAAGCCAAAATATATGTTGCCGACAATGCTTCAAACGATAATTCTATTGAGGTGATTAAGACCAAATTTCCTCAAATTACTATCATTCAAAATGACGGTAATTTTGGTTTTGCTAATGGATATAACGTGGCTTTACAACAAGTAGAAGAAGACTATTACGCCTTAGTCAATTCGGATGTTGAAGTTTCAGAAAACTGGCTTGCTCCTATCCTGTCTATCTTTGATAATGAACCCAATATCGGCATCATTCAACCCAAAATTTTAGATTACAAAAACAAAGCCTACTTTGAATATGCCGGAGCTGCAGGTGGTTTTATAGACCAATTCGGTTATCCCTATTGTCGCGGGCGAATATTTGACACCATTGAAAAAGACAACGGTCAATACGATGATGAATGCGAAATCTTTTGGGCCAGTGGTGCGTGTTTGTTTATTCGCAAAGACATTTACCGAACGTTAAACGGTTTTGACGGTGATTTTTTTGCTCATCAGGAAGAGATTGATTTGTGTTGGCGTGCTTTTAATTTGGGTTTTAAAGCGAAATACACTTCGAAGTCGGTGGTTTATCACGTTGGTGGCGCGACTTTAAACGAAAGCAATCCGAGGAAAACCTTTTTGAATTTCAGAAACTCGTTGTTGATGCTGACCAAAAATTTACCCGAAGGCAAACTGTTTACCATCATTTTTGCCCGACTTTGCCTAGACGGTTTGGCGGGAATTCAATTTATTTTGAAAGGAAAATTTAGTCATTGTTGGGCCATCATCAAAGCCCATTTTGAATTTTATCATTTGATAAACAGAAACTTAAAAAAACGAAGTACTTCAAATTCCGAAAACTATTACCATTCCAAAAGCATAGTGTACCGTTATTTTGTCAAGAACGGCACCGTTTTTGAGAAATGATTTTAACAAGAGTTTATCATTCCCTAAAACTCGTCACATCCAAAATAATCGTATTTTTGTTAAAATTTTAATCAAACATTTATGAGAAAAGTAATTTTTGCCCTTTCGTTAGTTACTTTAACGTTGACTTCATGCGGAACTAAGAAAAAAATTGCTGCATTAGAAGCACAAAACAAAGAATGTCAAGACTTATTAAATTCAACTACTGTCAAATTGAATTTGTGTTTAACTGAAAAAGACGCTCTTTCTAAACAAAATGATTACCTAAAACAAAACAATTCCGATTTGATTAACAATCAAAAAGAATTGACCATGTTGACTTCAAAAGGGGCACAAAACTTAGAGAAATCGCTTGAAAGTTTAAAAGAAAAAGACCTCAAAATTACTCGTTTACAAGACGCATTGACTAGAAAAGACAGTGTGACTTTGGCATTGGTTACGAGCCTAAAAAGTTCTGTAGGTATTTCTGATCCGGATATTGAAGTAAATGTTGATAAAGGTGTGGTGTTTATTTCTATTGCTGATAAATTGCTTTTCAAAAGCGGAAGCTATGTGGTAAGTGACAGAGCTAAAGAAGTTTTGGCCAAAGTAGCGAAAGTAATCAATGACAAACCAACCTTTGAATGTATGGTAGAAGGTCACACCGATAACGTTCCTTTCACAGGAAACGCCATTTTAGTTGACAACTGGGATTTGAGTGTGAAACGTTCAACCGCTATTGTTAGAGTTTTGACTAAAGATTTAAAAGTTAATCCAAAACAATTAATCGCTGCCGGAAGAGGTGAATACATTCCTTTAGTAGAAAACAATACTTCTGAAAATCGCTCAATTAATAGAAGAACGCGTATCGTAATTTTACCCAAAATTGATGAGTTCTATGAAATGATTGAAAAAGAAATGAAGAACCAGAAGAAATAGTGTTCAGTATTCAGTGAACAGTGTTCAGATAAAAAAAACGTCTCGATTTCTCGAGACGTTTTTTTTATTTATGATAGATACTAAAAAATATCCGGATCGCCTTTGCCTTCTCTGAGCACAACAGGCTCATGTCCCGACAAGTCGATTATAGTGGAACCAACGTTATCGCCGTAACCGCCATCGATAACCATATCAACTCTATTCTGCCATTTCTCGAAAATCAATTCAGGATCGGTCGAATATTCTAATACTTCATCTTCATCGTGAATGGAGGTTGAAACGATTGGGTTGCCCAACATTCGAACAATTTCTAAAGCGATATTATTATCCGGCACACGAATACCAACGGTTTTCTTTTTTCTAAATTCTTTTGGCAAATCATTATTTCCAGGAAGAATGAACGTATAAGGTCCGGGAAGCGCTCTTTTGAGGATTTTAAAGGTCGAAGTATCTATCTGTTTCACATAATCAGACAAATTGCTTAAATCGCTGCACACGAAGGAAAAATTGGCTTTCTCCAACTTGATGTCTTTGATTCGGGCAATGCGTTCCAAAGCTTTGGAATTGGTGATATCACAACCCAAACCATAAACGGTATCCGTCGGATAAATCACCAAACCACCATTTCGCAACACATCGACCACTTTTTTGATAGCCGCTTCGTTGGGTTTGTCTTCATATATTTTGAGAAACTCGGCCATAATTTTGATTGTTAGACTACTTATATTGTTAGACCTTTTAGAAATATTGTGAATTGAGCTATCCTATCACATCCAACTTCGCAAACCTCAACAACAACTTCTTAATGCCGCCGACTTCAAACTTGATTTCGGCTTTTCTGTCGGCGCCAATGCCTTCTAGGTTTACGATTTCTCCTTTACCAAAGCGTTCGTGCATTACTTTATTACCAACGGTCAATTTACTGTCGAATAAATTGGTGCTTCCCAGCGCATTGCTTGATACAGGTTTCAATTTACGAATATTTACCGAAGATGATGGCTCTTCACCGTAAGTTTTTGGTGGCGTTCCCATAACGGGTTTGGCCAAACGCAATTTCGACTTATCGATATCGCCAAAAATATCCAAATCAATACTTGGTTTGTATTGATAACCGCCACGATCCATTGGATTGATATATTCTAAATACTCGTCTTTAATTTCTTCAATAAAACGCGAAGGTTCGGCATCGGTGAGTTTTCCCCAACGGTAACGCGATTGTGCGTAAGTTAAATACGCTTGGTGTTCGGCACGAGTTAAAGCGACATAGAATAATCTTCTTTCTTCTTCCAATTCGCTGCGCGTATTCATACTCATCGCACTTGGAAACAAATCTTCTTCCATTCCAACAACAAACACATACGGAAACTCCAACCCTTTCGCCAAGTGAATCGTCATCAATGCTACTCTGTCGTCATCGCCGGTGTCATTGTCTAAATCGGTGGCCAAAGCTACGTCTTCTAAAAATTCAGATAAAGCACCACGCGCACCGTCAATTTCTCTTTGTCCTTCGATAAAATCTTTGATACCGCCCATTAAGGTTTCGATATTCTCAATACGAGCAATTCCTTCCGGTGTGGCGTCTTTTTTGAGTTCTTGTACCAAACCGGTTTTCTTAGCAACATGTTCCGTCAACACAAAAGCGTCTTGCTGTTCGTTAATCACCTGAAAACTTTTAATCATCGTGACAAAGTCTTCTATCTTTTGTTTGGTTCCCGAATTGAGTTTCAAATCAATTTTATCAATATGCT
>NZ_JBKBLM010000035.1:0-28477 GCF_046296355.1 Flavobacterium sp. | reverse complement strand
TTAGGTAAATAAATCCTAAGAAACCAAACATCAAGTAACCGTTAACTTTGTTATCGTTATCGTTTGCCACTTGTGTGTCATTCACATTTCCACCAACTTGAGTTAAGTCGAATATTTTAGTTAACTGCCATAGGGCAACTGCCAATAAAACTACAACTATAAGTATCAAAAGAGTTGTCATTTGTAATTTACTTTAAATATTAATAATGAAAATGTTTACTTTCTTCGATGAAAGGATTTCTTTTTGGTACCAATGGTGCTTTTGTCAAGGCACTGAATACCACAAAAATGAACAACCCAAGGAAAAATAATATGGCTGATATTTCAGGGATTCCTATGAACCATCTGTCTCCTACTGTTGCCGGCATAATCATGTTGAAGAAATCAACATAGTGACCGAATAAGATAACAATACCTGCCATTACAATAATCCAAGATATACGTTTGAAATCAGTATTGATTAATAACAATATTGGGAATACAAAATTCATGGCTACCGCTCCGAAGAAGGGCAAGTTGAAATCTTCAATTCTTGTTTTGAAATAAGTTACCTCTTCCGGTATATTTGAATACCAAATCAACATGAATTGAGAGAACCATAAGTAGGTCCAGAATACACTAATACCAAACATGAATTTTGATAAATCGTGAATATGACTAGAGTTTACATTTTCTAAATAACCTTTAGATTTTAAGTATAACGTCACCATAGAGATGGTTGTAATACCGCTTACAAAGAAACTGGCAAATACGTACCAACCGAACAATGTACTGAACCAGTGTGGGTCAACTGACATGATCCAATCCCATGACATAATAGATTCTGTTACGATAAAGAATACTAAGAATGCCGCTGACATTTTGAAGTTCTTTTTGTAGAAAGAGTTGTCTGTAGCTTCATCTTGTGCCAAACAGTTCTTTCTTGATAAATGTCTGTATAAATTCCATCCTGCTATAAAGATAGCTGCTCTGACAATCCAGAACGGGAAATTCAAATAACCTGCTTTACCGGCTATTAACGCGTCATAATTTTCATGTCCAACTTCAGTCACACCATCATTCATCCAAACGAATAAGTGATTGAAATGGAAACCAGACAATAGCAATAAAATAAAGAAGATGATAGAACCTGGTAATAAATAAGCCGTGATTCCTTGCATTACTCTGAATAAAACCGGAGACCAACCTGCTTGTGCTACTTGTTGGATAGCATAGAAAGCTAAAGCTCCCAAAGCAATCAACATAAAGAAAAGACAAGCTACATATAAGGCTGCCCAAGGTTTGTTTTGTAATTGGTGTAACACGTGTTCAGCATGTTCTTTATGGTCGTCATGTCCGGCACTTGCTTTAGCATCATGCCCTGCTGGTTCAGCATGTGCTGCCGGAGTAGTTGGTTCAGCATGCGCCACAGTTGTAGTGGTGTCGTGTGCTACAGAATCAACTGCTGTCTCGCTTGGTGTAGCAGTAGCCACAGGTTCAGCATGCGCTTCGTGTGTTGCAGTTTCTGCTTTCGCTTCATGCGCTGGAGCGGCTTCGTGACCACCACCATGATGCTCAGCTTCTTCCGCTTTTAACATAGCCTCAACTTCATGAATATCTTTTGGTGCAGTTAAAAAACCATAACCAATCCCAAGGATACCTACGATCATTAGGACAAAAGAAAAGGTTTTTAATTTACTTGAAAATGTATACATATCTATAACAATCTGTTTGTTCTACAATTATAATTTGCTTTTAAGTTGCATTACATAAGCGGCAACTAGCCAACGCTCTTCCTGACTTAATTGATTGGCGTGAGAACCCATTGAGTTCAAACCATAAGTCACTACATGGAAAACACTACCTTCATTGATCACTCTGTCGGCATAGCTTGGTACTCCTAAGAATTTTTCTTGCGTTACCAGTTTTCCTTTTCCATTTCCTTCGCCACCATGACAGATAGCACAGTAAATACCGTAAAGCTCTTCCGCTTTTTTCATATCAACTTGAGTTGCATCAAGTGGTGATTTTGGATTTAAAGCTTTTATTGCTGCTAAAGCTTCCGGTGTGTTTGGATATTCATAAGGAACAAATCCTCTTTTTATCGAACCTTCAGCAGGAATTTGACCTTCTTTACCTTTTTCACCTGTTGGAGAATTGAAAGCATCTGACTCTGAATAGGTTTCATAAGCCACAGATTCGTACATGTTTGGCATATATTGATAGTTTGGTTTCAAATCATCTTTACAAGAGGATAAAGAAACGATGATACCCAATACAAATGCTATTTTAAGTAAACTTTTCATATCTATTATTAATGCTTATCAATTACTTTTACTTCAACTGCTCCAGTGCCTTCGAAGAATTTTACCAATTCTGCTTCATTGTCGTGAACAGCTACTTCCATTAAGAAGTGGTCATCAGTAGTTCTTACATCAGGGTTTTCTGCGTCTTTGAATGGCCATAATCTACTTCTCATGTAAAAAGTGATTACCATTAAGTGGGCTGCAAAAAATACAGTCATCTCAAACATTACCGGTACAAAAGCCGGCATGTTTTGAATATAACTAAAACTTGGTTTTCCACCAATGTCTTGCGGCCAATCTGAAATCATAATGTAGTTCATCATAACCGTTGCCACAGTTAAACCGATACATCCATAGATGAACGCACAAATGGCTAAACGTGTTGGTGCCAATCCCATCGCTCTGTCTAAACCGTGAACAGGGAAAGGAGTGAAAACTTCCTCAATATGATGATGGGCTGCTCTGGTTTTGTGAACCGCATCCATTAATACATCATCATCATTGTATATTGCGTGTATAACTTTATTACTACTCATAGCAAATATTAGTGTTTATCTGAATGATTATGTCCTTCTGCTTCTCTTTGTCTTTTATAATTCTCTCCTGATGATTTCAAGATTGTTTTAACCTCTGCTTGTGCAATCACAGGGAATGTTCTCGCATATAAAAGGAATAATACAAAGAAGAAACCAATAGTACCGATGAAGATACCAATATCAACAAAGGTTGGTTGAAACATCGTCCATGATGATGGAAGATAATCTCTGTGCAATGAGGTTACGATAATTACGAAACGCTCAAACCACATACCGATATTTACCACAATCGAGATGATGAAAGAGAACATAATACTTGTTCTTAATTTTTTAAACCACATGAATTGTGGAGAGAATACGTTACAAGTCATCATCGACCAGTAAGCCCACCAGTAAGGACCAGTTGCTCTGTTCAAGAAAGCGTATTGTTCATACTCAACTCCTGAATACCAAGCTACAAATAACTCAGTGATATAGGCAACCCCAACGATAGAACCCGTAATCATGATTACAATGTTCATTAATTCGATGTGTTGAATCGTGATATAAGCTTCTAATTTTGACACTTTTCTCATGATGATTAACAAAGTGTTTACCATCGCGAATCCTGAGAATACCGCTCCAGCAACGAAATACGGAGGGAAAATAGTTGTATGCCAACCCGGAATTACCGAAGTAGCAAAGTCAAAGGATACAATAGTGTGTACAGAAAGTACCAATGGTGTTGCTAAACCTGCCAATACCAAAGAAACTTCTTCGAAACGTTGCCAGTCTTTTGCTCTACCGCTCCATCCGAAAGATAGGATAGAATAAATTTTCTTAGTAAAAGGCGTTACTGCTCTGTCTCTCAACATCGCGAAATCCGGTAATAAACCTGTCCACCAGAATACTAATGATACCGAAAGATACGTTGAAATCGCAAATACGTCCCAAAGTAACGGTGAGTTAAAGTTAACCCATAATGAACCGAATTGATTAGGAATCGGCACTACCCAATAAGCTAACCATGGACGACCCATGTGGATGATTGGGAATAAACCTGCTTGAATTACCGAGAAGATGGTCATTGCTTCTGCAGAACGGTTAATTGCCATTCTCCATCTTTGACGGAATAATAATAATACAGCTGAGATAAGTGTTCCAGCATGACCGATACCAACCCACCAAACGAAGTTAGTGATATCCCAAGCCCAACCTACAGTTTTATTTAAACCCCAAGTTCCAATTCCGGTTGAGATAGTATATACAATACAACCTATTCCCCAAAGGAAAGCGGCTAATGCAATTGAAAATACTGTCCACCATTGTTTGTTGGCTCTACCTTCTACAGGCGCAGCGACATCTACTGTTACATCGTGATAAGATTTATCACCTATAACTAAAGGTTTTCTAATGGGTGCTTCGTAGTGAGACGACATAATCCTTTATATTGTTTCTTAATTAATTATTTTTTGATACTAGGTATTTCTAACTTTAACGTGATAAAAAACGTTTGGTTTTGTTCCCACACTTTCTAATAAGTGGTACATTCTCTTGTCTTCGGCCAACTTAGCAACTTTACTTTCTTTATTGTTAACGTCACCAAAAACCATCGCACCAGTTGTACAAGCAGAAGAACAAGCGGTTTGGAATTCTTCCACGGCTACTTCTCTACCTTCACGTTTTGCGGTTAGTATTGTTAATTGTGTTTTTTGAATACACATTGAACATTTTTCCATAACTCCACGAGAACGAACATTGACATCCGGATTTACTACCATACGACCTAAATCATCATTCATGTGGAAATCAAATTCTTCGTTATTGCTGTATAAGAACCAGTTGAAACGACGTACTTTATACGGACAGTTATTGGCACAGTAACGAGTACCAACACATCTGTTATAAGCCATTTGGTTTTGACCTTGACGACCGTGAGAAGTTGCTGCCACTGGACAAACAGTTTCACATGGTGCGTGGTTACAGTGTTGACACATTACCGGTTGGAACACTACTTGTGGATTGTCCGCAGGACTTTCCATATCTCCAAATCCGCCTAATGATCCTTTTTCACCAAACAAACCATCAAATTCTTTTTTCTTCTTGTTGTCTCCTGCAAAAGTTTCTTCAGAAGAATAATATCTATCGATACGCAACCAGTGCATATCACGGCTTCTTCTAACTTCAGATTTTCCAACAACAGGAACATTGTTTTCAGCATGACAAGCAATCACACATGCACCACATCCGGTACAGGCATTCAAGTCGATTGATAAGTTGAAATGATGTCCAACCGAACGATCAAACGATTCCCATAAATCAACCGAAGTTGCTTTTACTTCTTTGTGATCCAATGAAACCATCGGTGACGGATTCCATACTTCAGGCTCATCAAATTTGGCAGTGAAAACAGTTAAAGTAGTTTCTTTGATAATATCACCTCTACCCATTAAAGTTTTTTGAGACTGAACACAAGCAAACTCATGCTCACCATCGGCTTTAGTTAAAGTAGCTGATTGAACGTTATCAAAGTTATTATATAAAGCGTAAGCGTTAACACCTACTTGCATTTCTTCTTTTAAAGCGGCTTTTTTACCGTATCCTAAAGCCAAACCGATTGTTCCAACGGCTTGACCCGGTTGAACTATTACCGGAGCAGTGATAGAAGTATCACCAACTTTTACAGTAGCGTAACTTCCGTTAAGACCACCATTGGCAACGATTTCATTCGTTAATCCTTTTTTATCAGCATCTGCTTTTGAAACTGTAATATAGTTATCCCAAGATACTCTTGTAATTGGATCAGGGAACTCCTGTAACCAAGGATTGTTGGCTTGTTGACCATCTCCTAAACCTGTTTTAGTATACAATACCAATTCAAATCCGTTAGCTGGTTTTGATTGTGCCAAAGCATTGGCAGCAACTGAATAATCTGCCGAACCACCGGTAGCAGCTGAAGCTACACCAACAGACACACCATCATGAACAGCTTTGTTCCAAGTCAATCCGTTTAAGTACGAAGCAGAATTTGCTTTGATATAATCATAGTAAGAAGTGCCATTTCCATTCCATGACAACAATCCTTCTTGGAATTGTTTTGAACTGAATAATGGTCGAATCGTTGGTTGCACTAAAGAATAAGTTCCTTTAGTCAACATTAAGTCATTCCAAGACTCCAGATAGTGAGGAGCAGGAACAGCTATATTGGTAAGTGAAGCGGTTTCGTCTTCTTTTAAAGAGAACGCTACAGATAATTTAACTTTTTTCAATCCTTCAGCAAAGGCTTTTCCGTTGGCCAAAGTGTAAACCGGATTTACGCCACTCATAATTAAAGTATGAACGCTTCCCGCAGTCATATCTGTTAACAATTGAGACACTTTTGCATCTGAACCTTTTCTAATTTGACGCGTTCCAGAAGTTGAGAATGCCTCACTAGCCAGTTTTTGGTTAATAGCTAAAACCAATAACTGAGCATTTTTATCTTGAATACCCGAAACCAAAAGTCCTTTAGAACCGGCAGCTTTCAATTGTTGGGCTGCTTTGGTAACCGCATCTTCGTTGGCTACTTTACCAACAGAAACTGAGGAACCCGTTATAATATTGTATATTTTAACTAAAGCTAATTTTTGATTAGCGACAGTCATCGGCACACGTTGATCAGCAGCAGCGCCAGACAAAGTCATATTGGCTTCAAACTGAAAGTGTTTTGACATTTTACCTTTTTGTGGAATTCTTCCTTGCGCATAACCGCTATCAAAACCACCACCTTGCCAATCTCCTAAGAAATCTGCACCGATAGAAACAACAGTGTTTGCTTTAGAAAAATCATAATCAACTAAGGCTCTTTCACCGTAAACTGCTTCAAAAGCATCTAAAGCGGCAGATTCAGAAACTGAATCGTAAACTACGTGCTTGGCGGTTGGGTTTTGAGCAATAAATTCAGCGATTAATTTTTCAGTAGATGGACTTGCCAAAGTGCTGGTTAACAAAACAACTTGTCCGCCTTTTGCTTTAGCTTCAGCCAAACTTGCTTTGATTTTTAAATCCGCTTCTTTCCAAGTAGCGTCTTTTTGACCCACCTTAGTTACTTTAAGACGCATGCTATCATATAATGACAATACAGAAGCATGAACTCTTGCATTGGCAGTAAACTTGGCACCGGCTATGGTATTGTTTTCAATTTTGATTGGACGACCTTCACGTGTTTTTACCAATAAATTAGCAAAATCAAAACCATCAAACATAGAAGTTGCAAAATAATCAGCAACACCAGGGATAATTTGTTCCGGTTGTAAAACGTAAGGAATAGATTTGTGTACCGGACCTTCACAAGCAGCTAAAGTAGCAGCGGCTGTACTGAATCCAACGTATTTCAAGAAATCACGACGAGTTGTTGAAGAAGAAGATAATGAATCTTTGTCTGATAAGAATTCATCTGTTGGAATCTCTTCCACAAATTCATTATTTCTAAGCGTCTCAACAATAGAACTATTTTCGTTTAGTTCCTCAACACTTTTCCAGTATTTTTTGTTCGATGACATCGTATATAAATATTAGCTTCTTAATAATTTGATTAATAGTGGCACTTACCACACTCTAAACCTCCCATTTGTGCTGCAGTCAATTTGTCTACACCATATTTTTTAGAAAGCTCTTCGTGAATTTTAGTGTAATAAGCATTGCCTTCCATCTTAACGTCTGTTTCGCGGTGACATTTAATACACCAACCCATTGTTAATGGAGCAAATTGTTTTTGGATTTCATACTCTTGCACCGGACCGTGACATTTTTGACATTCGATACCCGCAACCGTTACGTGTTGTGAGTGATTGAAATAGGCAAAGTCAGGCAAATTGTGAATACGCACCCATTTAACAGGTTTTGTTTTTCCGGTGTATTTTTGAGTAGCCTTGTCCCAGCCTACAGCATCATATAATTTTTGGATTTCACCATCATAAAATGCTTTTGTATACTCTGGAGTTGCTGTAGTATCAGCCACTTCTGAAATGTTTTTGTGACAGTTCATACAAACATTCAACGAAGGAATACCGGCGTTTTTACTAACTCTGGCAGCAGAGTGGCAGTATTTACAATCGATACCGTTACTTCCGGCGTGAATTCTGTGTGAATAGTGAATTGGTTGAATTGGTGCATAATCTTGGTCAACACCTACTTGCATCATCCAGCCATATACAAAATAACCGCTTGATAACAATAAGAAGATTGAAGCTACTAAAACCAAAAATTGGTTTTTCGCAAAGGCTTTCCAAATTGGCAATGACGCCTCTTTTTGAGCTACTTCAATTCCATTAACTTTAGCAACTTTAGTTAACACATTGTTCACAAAGAACAACATGATTACCAACATAAACATCACTAAAGCCAAAGCGCCAAGAATTACATCGTTAGACAATCCGCTTGAGTCTGCTGCTGTTCCGGGAACACCAGCTGTTCCATTCGGACCAGGCACCACTTCTGCTTTTTTCTCATCGGTGTAAGCAATGATATTGTCAATATCAGCTGTTGTCAATGTTGGAAATGAAGTCATTACTGACTTGTTGTATTCCTCAAAAATTGCAACTGCTTTTGCATCTCCGGATTTAACCATAGCAGAGCTGTTGTTTACCCATTTGTAAATCCAAGCCATGTCATACTTTGCCGAAACACCTCTTAACGCAGGACCGGTCATCTTCTTATCAAGAGCGTGACAGGCTGCACAATTAGCGTTGAACAAAGCTTTACCAGCTACAGGATCACCTCCCATAGTTGCCGCAGGAGCTGCTGTTGCAGGAGCTGTTGCTGCTGCGTCGGTTGCCGGCGGTGTTGCTTGTGAAAATGAAGTGAAGGAGAATGTTAGCATCAAAGCTAAACTGAAGACTATTTTCCTTGAAATCGAATTATGGTTACCCACTTTTTTCATATAATATAATGATTATCGACTAATGTTGGCATGGTTTTTTCTGAACCTATTTTCAGTTAAAATTCCATGCTTTATTAAAAACTTGCACAAAAATACGACTTATGAACTATTCTCAAAACCTTAAATATATCTTAAATATCAATTTATATTAATTCTAAATAACAAATACTGTTTTGTTTAATTTTTTAAGTTTTACATTTGTATAAAAATCAAATCATTATGAAATATTTCCCTAAAACTAAGCTCGTTTTTACTGCTATTGTTGTTTTCTTTTTAACACAAAAAAGCTTTGGTCAAGAGGCAAAAGTAGCTGTAAGTCAAGATCCAAAGTTTGAACAATTACTAAATGAAAAAAGAAAAATAAACAGTTCTATCACCATCAATGACCGCTATAAAATTCAGATTTTCAATGGGGACAGCGAAAACTCCAAAAAAACGTTGATGGATTTCAAAAAAGAAAACAAGAATATGGACGCTACAATTGTTTTTAGCACACCGGCTTATAAAGTTTGGGTTGGCAATTTTAAAACCCGAATTGAAGCTGAAAAGAACTTAGAACTACTCAAGAAGAAATTCCCGAATGCGTTTTTAATTAAACCCAATAAATAAAAAAAGCCCCGAATAAATCGGGGCTTTTTCTTTAGTATTATTTCAACTTTTTCTTCACTTCCACTTCTTGGAAAGCTTCGATTAAATCTAGTTGCTCAATCTCGTTGTAATTCTTAATTTGAATACCACAATCGTATCCTTTGGCTACTTCTTTCACATCGTCTTTGAAACGTTTTAAAGTAGCTAATTCACCTGTGTAGATAACAACGCCTTCACGAATCAAACGAATCTTAGAGTTTCTGAAGATTTTACCATCCGTAACCATACATCCGGCGATAGAACCCACTTTAGATACTTTGAATATTTCTCTGATTTCTGCTGTACCGGTAATTTCTTCTTTCATTTCCGGTGACAACATACCTTCCATCGCGTCTTTCAAGTCGTTAATCGCATCGTAGATAATTGAATAACTTCTGATGTCGATTTCTTCTTTTTGTGCCAATTGACGAGCATTTCCCGCAGGACGAACGTTAAATCCGATAATAATTGCATCTGAAGCAGAAGCCAACATTACGTCGGTTTCTGTAATTGCTCCAACACCTTTATGTATAATATTGATTTGGATTTCTTCCGTAGATAATTTAGAGAACTCACTTGAAAGTGCTTCCACAGAACCATCCACGTCACCTTTAAGGATAATGTTCAATTCTTTAAATTGACCTAAAGCAATACGACGACCAATTTCCGCCAAGGTAATATGACGTTGTGTTCTCACCGATTGTTCGCGCATTAATTGTGTACGTTTAGCGGCAATTTGTTTCGCTTCTCTTTCGTCTTCAAACACGTTGAATTTATCTCCTGCAGTTGACGCGCCATCCAAACCTAAAATAGAGATTGGTGTTGACGGTCCGGCTTCTTTTACACTGTGCCCTCTTTCATCGTGCATGGCTTTCACCTTACCGTGATTTTTACCGGCCAAAACGTAATCACCCACTTTCAAAGTTCCTGATTGTACCAAAATTGTTGATACATAACCTCTTCCTTTATCTAATTGAGCTTCCACTACAGTTCCAACTGCCAGTTTATTTGGGTTTGCTTTTAAGTCTAATATTTCAGCTTCAAGCAATACTTTTTCTAATAATTCTTTAACACCGGTTCCTTTTTTCGCAGAGATATCGTGTGATTGGTATTTTCCACCCCAATCTTCAACCAATAAATTCATGGCCGCTAATTTCTCTTTAATTTTTTCCGGATTCGCGCCTTGCTTATCAATTTTGTTGATGGCAAAGATCATAGGAACTCCGGCTGCTTGTGCGTGACTAATAGCCTCTTTCGTTTGTGGCATGATGTCATCATCCGCCGCCACTACAATAATGGCGATATCGGTAACTTGAGCACCACGAGCACGCATTGCGGTAAACGCTTCGTGACCCGGTGTATCCAAGAAAGTGATTCTTTGTCCGCCTTCAAGAGTAACCGCATAAGCACCAATATGCTGAGTGATTCCTCCCGATTCTCCGGCGATTACGTTTTCATTACGAATGTAATCCAGCAAGGAAGTTTTACCGTGATCTACGTGACCCATTACAGTTACAATAGGCGCACGAGTAACTAAATCTTCCGGTCTGTCTTCCACCACTTCCATCGTTTCTTCGATATCGGTTGTGATAAATTCTACTTCATAACCAAACTCATCGGCAACAATAGATAAAGTTTCTGCGTCTAAACGTTGGTTCATGGTTACCATGATTCCCAATGACATACAAGTTCCAATTACTTTGGTAATCGGCACATCCATCATGGTTGCAATTTCACCTACGGTAACGAATTCGGTTACTTTGATTGTTTTGCTTCCTTCTTCAAGCGCTTGCATTTCGTCTTCATTTCTTTGACGGTGCGTATCACGTTTGTCTCTTCTGTATTTGGCTGCTTTAGATTTGTTTCCTTTTCCTTGAAGACGCTCTAAAGTTTCTTTAATTTGGTTTTTAACTTCCTCTTCGGTTGGCTCTACTTTTTGAACTATCGCAGGACGAGCTCCTTTTTGGAATCCGCCACCCGGTTTGTTACCAAATTTATTAGCGCCACCACCTTGAGTATTCCCACCACCACTTGTGATAGCCGGCTTATCTCCCGGTTTTGGGGCAATTCTTTTTCTTTTATTTTTATTGGCGTTGTTGTTCGCGTTTTGTGCCGCTGTTTGTCCGGCACCCGGAGTTGCAGGTTTGTTGCCGTCTTTTTTGAATTCCTCTTTTTTCTTTTTAGGCTTATTGAATTGAGATAAATCAATTACCTGTCCTGTTAAAGTAGCACCTGACAATTTTTGATATTGTGTAGTGATGGTTTCATCAATTGGTGCTTCTGTAGAAGAAGGTTCTACTTTAGGCGTTTCTTCTTTTTTCACTTCATCAACCGGAGCCACTTCTTTCTTCTTGATAACATTTTCTTGTGGTTCCGCTGCGATTTTTGGTGTTTCCACCGGTGGGACTGCAATTGGAGCTTTTGGCTCTAAGTCGATTTTACCAACTTGTTTCGGACCGGTAACTATGGCTTTCGCTTTAACTACCTCTAATCTTTGACGCTCTTCATCTGCTTTACGCTTGTCCTCAATTTCTTTTTCTCTTTCTAGTCGAAGTGCTTCTTTTTCTTTTCTGATTTCTTCGCTTACGCCTTTAGAAGCTTCTTTGTTTCCTTTGTCTCCGGCAAATTGACCACAAAGAATATTATACACATCATCGGAAATTTTTGTGTTTGGACTTGCTTCAATAGCAATGCCCTTATCCTTAAGATAATCCACAGCTCTTTCCAAAGAAATATTTAATTCCCTTAAAACTTTATTAATTCTAATATTTCCTTCAGACATAAAATCTTTTTAATGTTTATCTATTTTGGCGAAAGAATTAGTCCTCGAACTCTTCTTTCAATATTCTTATTACTTCTAAAATGGTTTCTTCTTCTAAATCGGTTCTTCTCACTAAATCAGCAACATCTTGATTCAGAATACTTCTGGCAGTATCCAATCCGATTTTAGCAAATTCATCGATTACCCATCCGTCGATTTCATCTGAGAACTCTGTTAATTCTACGTCATCTTCTTCTGCCGTAATACCTTCGCGAATTACATCTAATTCATAACCGGTCAATAATCCGGCCAATTTGATGTTGTGACCGCCACGACCAATCGCTTTAGAAACTTCTTCTAATTTCAAGAACACTTCCGCTCTTTTTTTCTCTTCGTCAATTTTAACCGAAGATACTTTCGCTGGACTTAATGCTCTTGTGATATACAACTGTAAGTTGCTGGTGTAGTTGATTACGTCGATGTTTTCGTTTCCTAATTCACGAACAATACCGTGAATACGAGAACCTTTCATACCAACACAAGCACCAACAGGATCTATTCTATCGTCATAAGAATCAACGGCTACTTTTGCTTTTTCACCCGGAATTCTCACTACTTTTTTAATCATGATTAAACCATCGAAAACTTCCGGAATTTCTTGTTCAAATAATTTCTCCAAAAATTTATCTGCCGTTCTCGACATGATGATTTGTGGTTTATTCCCTTTCAATTCAACACTTTCAATGATACCTCGAACGTTATCTCCTTTACGGAAAAAGTCAGACGGGATTTGTTTTTCTTTTGGCAACACGATTTCGTTTCCTTCATCATCCACCAAAATTACAACTCTTGGACGAACGTGGTGCACTTCGGCGGTGTAAATTTCGCCAATTAAATCTTTAAATTGTTTATAAAGATTGGTGTTATCATGTTCGTGTATTTTAGAAATCAAGTTTTGACGCAAAGCCAAAATCGCTCTTCTTCCTAAATCGATTAATTTCACTTCTTCAGAAACCTCCTCGCCGATTTCAAAATCGGGCTCAATTTTTCTGGCATCAGTCAGGGTAATTTCTTCGTTTTCTAAATCCAAATCGTCATCAGCAACAACAATTCTTCTTCTCCAAATCTCCATATCACCTTTATCAGGATTGATAATGATGTCAAAATTATCATCAGAACCGTATTTCTTTTTTAATGCGTTTCTAAATACATCCTCCAAAATCGCCATAAGCGTTACTCGATCAATAAGTTTATCATCTTTAAACTCTGAAAATGACTCGATTAATGCAATATTTTCCATGCCAAATTTTAATTAAATATTATAATAACAATTGCTTCTTTTATTTCTGAATAAGGAATATCACGCTTGTGTTCAACAGTTTCTTTTCCTTTACCCACTTTTTTTGGTTCTCTGGCAGTCCACGAAAGTGTTATACTTTCATCCGTAACCTGCTCTAATTTTGCTTCTATTGTTTCGGTAGCGGTTTTAACTTTCAACGTTCTACCAATGTTTTTTTTGTATTGTCTTACCATTCTTAGCGGAGTCGAAACGCCGGCCGAAGCAACTTCTAACGAGTAATCTTGCTCTTCTCGATCAAGATTGTTGTCAATCACACGACTGATGTCAATACAGTCTTGCAAAGTTACACCATTATCGCCATCCAAAGTTACGGTAATTTTATAACTCTCTGAAATAGTTAAATCTACCAAAAACAAGGAAGGTTTTTCTAACAATCCTTCTTCTAATAAATTCGTAACCTTCTCTTTAAATGTCATAGTTGTATAAAAAGAGGGAAGCAATGCTTCCCTCATTATTTAGTGAAAATGGTAAATAACGGTGCAAATATAGTTATTTTTTTATAAATCAAAAATCCATTGCCAAATCAAAAAAAAATAATACCTTTATTGTGTTAAAATATCCTATCCAAAATTTACTTTTTTATATTATGAAAAAAATCTTAGTCCCAACAGACTTCTCAGAACACGCCGGATACGCCTTGAAAGTTGCGGCACAAATTGCCAAAAAAAATAACGGAGAAATCTTTCTTCTCCACATGTTAGAATTACCGCATCAAGCTAGTGACGCTGTTGGAAGCGGTCATGATTTACCTGAAATTATGCTTTTTAAAAATGCCGCCATAAACAGATTGGAGGACTTAATGGACGATCCAAGCTTGGATGGATTGAAGGTTTCAGAGATTATTCAATTTGAATTGGCTTTTGACGGAATCATGAACATCAGTAAAAAGAATGATGTTGATTTGATAGTAATGGGTTCTCACGGTGCCAGTGGATTCAAAGAAATGTTTATCGGTTCTAATGCTGAAAAAGTGGTTAGAAATTCTGATATACCTGTATTAATTATCAAAAAAGAAGCCGGCAACTTTGAAGTAGACAAATTTGTTTTTGCTTCTGACTTTGCCGATGAAATTAAAAGACCATTTGCTAAAGTGGTAGAATTTGCCAATAAATTTGACGCCGAATTACATTTGGTAATGATCAATACACCAAGTAGCTTCAAGCCTACTCACGTGGCCCAAGAAATTATGAGTGATTTTATTTCTAATTTCACTATTAATAAGTTCTCAACCCATATTTACAATGATGTAAATGTAGAAAGCGGTGTTTTGAATTTTACTAATAATATCAATGCCGATTTAATAGGAATGAGTACACATGGCAGAAAAGGACTTGCCCATTTCTTCAACGGAAGTATTAGTGAAGATTTAGTAAATCATGCGCTAAAGCCTGTGGTTACTTTTAAAATTTAAATCCAAACCGGTATAAAAACAAAAAAGCCTCTCAAATTGAGAGGCTTTTTCTGTTGGTCTACAAGGACTCGAACCTTGAAAGACTGCACCAAAAACAGTTGTGTTACCATTACACCATAGACCAGCATTACTTCACTAAGCAATATTATCAACTGAGTTCCGTGAAACTTCGTTTTGCTTAACGCGAGTGCAAATTTAGAACAAATTTTATTTTACACAAACAATTATGCGAAAAAATTAAATTCTTCTTGTGCAAAAATACCGTCTATGACCATAATAATCTTGTAACTAATTCGTTATCTGTTTGAGAAAATTTTGTTAATCCGCGTTTAATTGCGTTAAAAAAAATAGTTTCTTTGTAACCATAAAAATAAACCCTCTTCATTTCATACTTATATTATGAATTTTAACTTCAACAAGTGGAATACCATTTTAGGATGGTCAACATTTACTATTGCTTTAATAACCTATTCATTAACTGTTGAGCCCACCATGAGTTTTTGGGATTGCGGAGAATACATCTCAACAGCTGCCAAATTGGAAGTTGGTCATCCACCCGGAGCGCCACTATACCAAATCCTCGGCGCTTTCTTTGCCATGTTTGCCACAGGTAAAGAAACCATAGCGCTCATGGTTAATATGATGTCGGTTTTTTCAAGCGCATTCACCATATTGTTTATGTTTTGGTCGTCATCAATCTTATTAAAGAAAATTGTTTCTTCCTATTCAGAAGTTGATAAAAGCAAATCCATCGTTATTTTAGGAAGTTCCTTTGTAGGTTCTTTGGCCTTTACTTTCTCAGACAGTTTTTGGGCTAGTGCCGTAGAAGCTGAAGTGTATGCCATGGCATCATTGTTAATTGCACTCTTGTTTTGGCTTGGATTGCGTTGGGAACAAGACATGCACACACCAAAAGGCAATCGATGGTTACTGTTGATTTCCTTAATCGTCGGACTCTCTTTTGGTATCCACTTTATGGCGCTGTTAACTATTCCGGCCATAGGGTTTTTATATTTTTTCAAAAATTACAAAACTGTAACCATTAAAAATTTCATTATTGCCAATATTATAATTGTAGCGGTATTGTTGTTTATATTCAAATTGTTATTGCCTTACACCTTGGCTTTCTTTGGTAAAATGGAAATCTTTATGGTGAATAGTATTGGTTTACCTTTCAACTCCGGAACCATTTTTGCCGTTTTATTGATAGTGGTTTTTTTCTATTTCGGATTAAAATACACCCGCGAAAAAGGACATCCGTTTTACAATACGGTAATTCTTTGTGTTCTTTTTGTTTTGATTGGTTTTTCTACTTGGATGATGTTGCCGATTCGTGCCAATGCCAATGTGGTTATCAATGAAAACAAACCTTCCGATGCTGCCGAGGTTTTAGCTTATTATAATAGAGAACAATATGGTGTAAACCCTTTGTTTTATGGCCCGCAATACACCGACACTTTTGCCGGTTTGGATGAAGACCAACCTTATTTAGACAAAGCTCCCAACTACGAAAGAGATTATAAAACGGGTAAATATGTGATTGTAAACAATTACAAAAACGCCGAACAAAACACAGACGATAATCACAAAGCCGTGTTGCCGCGTCTTTGGAGTACGGATCACATTGAAAACTATATTCAATTTACCGGAGTGCCTAAGTTCACTTTGAATCATAATTATCCTTACGAAGAAGATTTGGCGCAATATGGCGTATCCCTAGACAGTTTGAGTGAAGAGCAAGTGATGCAAGCTGTTGGCCAATTAAAAGAGGAAATGCAAAAAAATATCAATGAGTTTAAAACGGCTTACCAACAAAAACAAATTGACAACGAAGACTATGTTTCCTTTCTAAAAAAATACAGCGATTATCTTGTAATTGAAAAACCTTCTACTTGGGAAAATATCAGCTTTATGATTGAGTACCAATTTGGATATATGTATGGAAGGTATTTGTTGTGGAATTTTGTCGGAAGACAAAACGACATTCAAGGAAGATATGATAACTTAGACGGAAACTGGATCAGCGGTATCAAATTTATTGACGAAGTACATTTAGGCAAAGGCACTCAGGAAAATCTTCCCGATGATGCAAAAAACAACAAAGGAAGAAATGTTTATTATTTCCTACCGTTCATTATTGGCCTAATCGGACTTATGTACCATGCCCAAAGGGATTTGAAGAGTTTTTATGTTTTATTAGCGCTGTTTTTATTTACCAGTATTGCCTTGAAAATATTCCTGAATGAAAGGCCTTTTGAACCAAGAGAGAGAGATTATGCCTTAGTGGGTTCGTTTTATGTTTTTGCCATTTGGCTCGGATTTGGCGTCTATGCCATCTACGAAATCGTATCCGATTATATTAAATCGAAGTTGGTTGGCCCAATTGTAATTGGCGCTTGTCTTTTGGCAGCTCCGGTTTTAATGGCTAGCCAAAACTGGGATGACCACGATCGCTCTAACCGTTACACCGCTACTGCCATGGCGAAAAACTACCTCAACGCTTGTGATAAAAACGCCATTCTGTTTACCATTGGTGATAATGACACTTTCCCGCTATGGTATGCCCAAGAAATAGAAGGCGTCAGACCGGACATTAAGATTATCAACACCCAATTATTCATGACTGATTGGAATATTGACCAAGCTAAATTCAAAACGTATAGCGCTGAAGGTTTGCCAATTTCATTCAAACACAGTGAATATGTAGGGGATAATTTAGATTATGTGGCACACATTCCAAAAACAGACGCACGATGGGATCTTAAAGCTTTTATCGATTTTATCAAACACCCAGAATCTACTATTGAGATGCAAAACGGTCAAACCATCCATTTTTATCCGACCAATAAAATCAGGATTCCGGTTGACAAAAACACCATTATCAAGAACAATGTGGTTAACCAAAAATACCATGATTCTATTGTGCCTTTTATCGATTTAGATATTAAAGGAAGTGCCATCTATAAAAATCGTTTGATGATGTTGGATGTATTGGCGAATAACAATTGGAAACGACCAATCTATTTCACCGGTGGAAGTTTTGGCGACGATGATTATCTGTGGATGAAAGATTACCTACAATTGGACGGTTTGGTATACAAATTAGTTCCGATAAAAACCCCTGTTGACAAAGAAAACCCATATGATATGGGTCAAATTGATACTGATAAAATGTACAATCTGGTCATGAAATGGGATTGGGGCAATGGTGATTCGAAAACTATCTACCACGATCCGGAAACCCGCAAAAACAGTATTTCTTACCGAACTAATATGGCAAGGTTAATGGAACAATTAATCAATGAAGGTCAAAAAGACAAAGCCAAAAAAATTCTCGATTTGGCCATGACCAAAATGCCGATGGAATATTATGGCTATTACACGATGGTGGAACCATTTGTTGGCGGTTATTACGCTATCGGAGAGAAAGCCAAAGCACGACAAATTCTGGAAAAATTAATGACCAAATACAAACAAAACTTAAAGTATTTCGCAGGCATTCAGCCTTCCATTCAAAACGGAATTGCTTCAGACATCATAACCGACATTGAACGCTACAGAAGTTTATTGATTGTGATGAAAGACCAAGGAGATTTAGAGTTCTACAATAAAAATAAACCTGTGTTCAACTCTTTAGTGCAACGATTCACCCGTTTCGGAAGAGAATTAGAATAAACAATTAGTAAAACTTGAAGATGTGCCAATTTGAAGATTCTTATTGGCACATTTTTTTTATATTTAGCCTATGAGTTTATGGGTCAAAACAAATGGGTTTATCAAGACTGTTTTTCCGAAGTACGTTTGGGAAATTCCCAATCACGAGAAAAAAGTTTACCTGACTTTTGACGACGGCCCAATTCCTGAAATCACCGAATGGACATTGGCACAATTAAAAAAGCACAACGCCAAAGCGACTTTCTTTTGCATCGGAGACAATATTCAAAAACATCCGGAAATTTTTAAAAAAGTAATCGATGATGGTCACTCAATCGGAAACCATACTTTCAATCATCTAAAAGGTTGGGAAACTAGCTTAGAAGATTATATCGAAAACACCAAAAAGTGCTCAGAAACTATGGTCAACTGCCAACTAAACACTGAACACGCCCAACTCTTCCGTCCGCCATACGGCAAAATCAAACCTTCTCAAGCCGGAGCACTCCGAAAATTAGGCTACAAAATAATCATGTGGGATATTATCAGCATGGATTTTGACCAAACCATCACGCCGGAAGAATGTTTAAACAATGTTTTGAAAAATATAGAAAGCGGTAGCATTATCGTATTTCACGATAGCCTTAAAGCTTGGAAAAACCTGGAATATGTTTTACCCAAAACTTTAGCATTCTTAAACGAAAAAGGATTTGTTTGCGAAAAGATTGATTACAATTGGTCCTGAACCAAAGCGATAATGCTGTTAGCATCCAATTCACCCGATTGTCTCCAAACCATTTGACCGTCTTTGTAAATCATCAAGGTCGGCAAACCTTTGATGCGCAAAGCATCGGCTAACTCCTGATTTTTATCGACATCAATTTTGATCACTTTTGCCTTGTCACCAAGCGCAGCTGCAACATCTCTGATTACAGGATGCATGGACACCGAAGATTCGTTCCATTCTGTGTAAAAGTCAATTAACACAGGCACTTGAGCGTTGATTAATTCTCCAAATTTTGACATAAAACCAAAATAATTTTACCTTCTTCTACCTCAATAAAAGAAACATTAAAGCACAAATGTAGCATTTTTAACTAATTATGCTACTTTTTCCCCTTTTTTTAGTTCAAAAACAGTTATCTCAGGCCAAATTCCAACTCTACCCGGATAAGCATGAAAGCCTAAACCTCGGTTTACATAAATATATCGACCTACATTTTCATATAATCCTGCCCATTGTTTGTAAACATATTGCACCGGACTCCATTGAATAATGCCCGGAATTTCTATACCAAACTGCAATCCGTGTGTGTGACCCGAAAGCGTTAATTGGAAATGCTTGTCGTGATTTTTTACTTCATACTCCCAATGGCTTGGGTCATGGCTCATCAAAATTTTGAAATCTTCAGCAGTCAATCCTTCCGAAGCTTTGTGCAAATCACCAGCTTGTTTGAAGTTTTTACCCCAATTCTCAACGCCAACAATGGCTATTTCGCTATCGCCTTTTTTGATTTTAGCATGTTGATTCAACAACAAATCAAAACCAATATCACCATACAATTTTTTGATACCTTCAAAATTTTCGTCTTTAGCCGCTTGTGTTGGCCACTCGATATACTCACCATAATCGTGATTGCCTAAAACTGCATATTTACCATATTCGTGTTTGTCAATTTTATTAAAAGTATCAATCCACGGATGCATTTCGGTGGCATGAGTATTAACAATATCTCCCGTAAACAACATCATGTCGGTTTTATGCTCATTTATCAAATCAATGGCGTATTGTATTTTTTCGGTATCGTCAAAACTACCACTGTGTACATCTGAAATTTGGGTAATCGTGAAGCCATCAAAATCTTGCGGTAAATCAGGAAAGAATAAGGTTTGTTTGATAACCCTAAAGTTGTATTTTCCTTTAGTCATTCCGTACAAAAGCGAAGTAAACGGAATCGCCGCAAGTACTAAAGCAATTTGACTTACAAATTTTCTTCGGTTTGGTAAAAAATCACCGTTTGAATTATCACCCATGAAATAAGTAATAAAACCCGAAAAGACGCGGTAAACATCTTCCAACAACATAAAAAAAGTCAGAATCATTTTCGGAATAAACAATAACAACAACAACCCAAAAGTGATTAACGTCTTACTGTTTTGCCCCACTTTACGGTCAAACTGCGACAATTGGTAAAATATATAAATGATGGCCGCCAGTGAAATTACTTGATAAGCCACCAAAATCCATCTCGACTTAGTGATGGTTCTAAAGGCTTGAAAAGCATAAACTTCAATAATGGCGACAAAGAGAAAGAAGAAAATCCAACGAAGCATGATTCATAAATTTTCAGCAAAATAACGAAGAATCAAAGCATTATTATCTTTCATTTAACTAAATTTAACTAAAATATTTCTCTTCTTCAACATTCAAAGTTTCGCTACATTTACACTTTATAATTTATTTCAAAAATGTCACAACAAAAACGCCTTTTCTTGCTCGATGCTTACGCCTTAATTTTCCGCGGCTATTACGCTTTTATCAAAAATCCCCGTATCAATTCAAAAGGAATGGATACTTCGGCTATTATGGGTTTTATGAACTCTTTGATGGATGTAATTAAACGCGAAAAACCCGACCATTTAGCCGTAGCTTTTGACAAAGGCGGAAGCGATTATCGCTACGAAATGTACCAAGAATACAAAGCACACCGTGACGAAACGCCGGAAGCCATTAAAATTGCCGTGCCATACATTCAAGAATTGTTAAAGGCCATGCACATTCCGATTATGGAAAAAGCAGGTTTCGAAGCCGATGATTTGATTGGAACCTTGGCCAAACAAGCCGAAAAAGAAGGGTTTCAAGTCTTTATGGTAACACCTGATAAAGATTTTGCCCAATTGGTTTCCGAAAATATTTTTATGTACAAACCGGCGCGAATGGGTAACGATATCGAAATTTGGGGCATTCCGGAAGTGTTGGCCAAATTCGAAATTGAAGATCCATTACAGGTAATTGACTATCTCGGAATGATGGGCGATTCTGCCGATAATATTCCGGGATTTCCCGGTGTTGGTGAAGTGACCGCGAAGAAATTATTAAAGGAATTCGGCTCGATGGAAAACCTTTTGGAAAACACCGACAAACTAAAAGGCGCGCTAAAAGACAAAATCGAAAACAATAAAGAACTCGGAATTCTATCTAAAAAATTGGCCCGAATTCTACTCGATTGTCCGGTGACTTTTGATGCAACCGATTTCGAATTATCCAAACCCGATGTAGAAAAAACCGATGCGTTGTTTATGGAACTGGAATTCCGCCAAATGAAAGCGCAATTCGACAAACTATTCGGCACTGGAAAAGAATATGATGAAATTGAATCAAATGGTAATGGTAATGAAAATGGAGAAACGCCACAACCAACTAAAAAAGCTCCAGCCAAGAAGTCAAACGAAGACCAATTCGATTTATTTGGTTTTTCCGATGAAGAAAGCGACGAACCAAAACACAATTCTTATTACGCCACTTTAGAAAACACCAACCATAATTATACTATTATTCAAGGCGATTTAGGAACCAAATTGTTTTTACAAAACCTAATAAACCAAACGTCAGTCTGCTTCGATACAGAAACTACCGGAATTGACACACTTCACGCCGAATTAGTCGGCATGTCTTTCTCATTTGAAAAAGGCAAAGCTTTCTACGTTCCGTTTCCTGAAAACCGTGAAGAAGCACAAAATTTGGCCGACAAATTTAAACCGTTTTTTGAAAGCGAATCCATTGAAAAAATTGGCCAAAACATCAAATACGATTTGAAAATTTTATCCAATTATGGCATTCAAGTCAAAGGAAAATTGTTTGACACCATGATTGCGCATTATTTAATCAATCCCGATATGCGCCACAATATGGATGTTTTGAGTGAAACTTATTTAAAATATTCGCCAAAATCCATCGAAACATTAATTGGCAAAAAAGGCAAAGGTCAGTTGTCGATGCGAGATGTGCCTTTGGAAGACATCAAAGAATACGCCGCAGAAGATGCTGACATTACACTCCAATTAAAAGACGTTTTTAGTCCAATTTTAGACAAAGCCGAAACCAAAAAATTATTCGAAGAAATCGAAATTCCGCTAATTCCGGTCTTAGCCGCCATGGAAACTGAAGGTATTCGCTTAGATGTTGATTTCCTAAAATCGATGTCGGTTGATATGCAAAAAGAAATCAATCTTTTCGAACAAAAAATCTACGAAACTGCCGGCGAAAAATTCAATTTAGCTTCCCCAAAACAACTCGGAGAAGTATTATTTGACAAAATGAAAATCGGCGGTGCCAAACAAAAGAAAACCAAAACCGGACAATACGCGACCGGCGAAGAAGTATTGAGTTATTTGGCCAACGAACACCAAATCGTAAAGGATATTTTAGATTGGCGTCAAATGGTAAAATTGCAAAGTACTTATATCGAAGCATTGCCGAATCAAGTCGATGCCAAAACCCAACGCGTTCATACCGATTACATGCAAACAGTTGCCGCAACAGGTCGATTAAGTTCGAATAATCCGAACCTGCAAAACATTCCGATTCGTACCGAGCGCGGACGTTTGATTAGAAAAGCCTTTATCGCTCGTGATGAAAATTTCACCTTACTTTCTGCCGATTACTCGCAGATTGAATTGAGAATTATTGCTGCTTTATCGGGCGAAGAAAATATGATTAAAGCCTTCCAAAACAACGAAGACATTCACCGAAGTACGGCTGCGAAAGTATTCAACGTGGCTTTAGAAGAAGTTACCAAAGAACAACGAAGCAATGCCAAAACGGTTAACTTCGGAATCATTTATGGCGTTTCTGCTTTTGGTTTAAGTAACCAAACTTCATTATCTCGTTCTGAAAGTGCAGCCTTAATCGACGCCTATTACAAAACCTATCCGAAATTAAAATCGTACATGTCTGAACAAGTAGATTTTGCTCGCCAAAATGGTTATGTGCAAACGGTTTTAGGAAGACGCCGTTATTTGAAAGACATCAATTCGGCCAACGCAGTCGTTAGAAGTGGCGCCGAACGAAATGCGGTAAACGCACCTATTCAAGGAAGCGCTGCTGATATCATCAAAATCGCAATGATTAACATTCACAAGAAACTAACTTCGGAAAATTGGCAGTCAAAAATGCTGTTGCAAGTCCATGACGAATTGGTTTTTGACGTACACAACTCCGAATTAGAGAAAATTAAACCGTTAATCAAACACGAAATGGAAAATGCGTTCAAGCTAGACGTGCCGTTAGATGTGGAGTTAGGAACGGGTAAAAATTGGCTCGAGGCGCATTGATTTTAGGATTGATAATTGGTAAACATCGCCAAAATTCAGTCATCAGGTCAAAAAAAAATATTACTTTTAATAAACCAAAAAATGCTATGAATTTTGGAAACATTAAAAACCATACTCTATTTTTCTATCTTTCGGTATCCGTTAAAAATAGAAGAAATCCATAGTTACACCAACTATGATTCGATTGCGGATACTGAAAAAGAACTGCAACACTTGATTGCCGAAAAAATCCTCATCAAAGTAGATGACTTCTATGTTTATGGAAGCGATTTGGATTCGGTTATCAAGAGACTTCGAGGCAATATGTATGCCGGCAGAGCGATGAGAATTGCTCAAAAGAAAGCCCGATTTATTGCCAAATTTCCTTTTGTAAAAGCCGTTGGCGTTTCTGGTTCTTTGTCAAAAGGATATTATGATAACGGAAGTGACATTGATTTCTTTGTCATTACAGAACCGAATAAACTTTGGCTTTGCCGGACTTTCTTGATGCTTTACAAAAAAATATTCCTGCTCAATTCGCGCAAATATTTTTGTGTCAATTATTTTGTTTCAACCAGTCAGTTGGAAATCGAAGAAAAAAATCGATTCACCGCCACAGAAATGAAAACCTTGATTCCGATGCAAGGCAAAACCGTTTTTGAAGATTTTTTCCAAAAAAACCAATGGGTAAATGACTATTTCAATAAATTCTCGCCCAATTTGTCTTCGGTACCCAATTTCAAAAAAAACCTTGGCACCAAATCGGTTGAGTTTGTTTTTGGAAATCCCATTGGAAACCTAGTGGATAACAGTTTTAAAATACTTACCCTTAAAAAATGGAAAGCCAAGTTCCATATGATGAGTGAAGAAGATTTTAAAATTGCCTTGAAATCAAGCAAAAATATCTCCAAACACCATCCATCTCATTTTCAAAAGAAAGTGATATTGGATTTGAATAACCGAATTGAAGAAGTGAGTCATAACTTCAACATCAATTTAGCCAAAGAACATGTCTAACATACTGTTTTCGCATTCGTATTATTACAAACTCGACCCGAAGCAATGGAAAAACAAAACGCCTTTTCCGCCTTTGGGAACACTTTATGCGGCTTCGTTATTGCGAAAAAACGGTTATGCAGTTTCCCTTTTTGACACCAATTTATTAGACAGTCCAAACTCCATCGAACCCATTTTGAGATCCTCAAAACCGAATTATTTGGTGATTTATGATGACGGTTTTAATTACTTGACCAAAATGTGTCTGACCAACATGCGCGAAGCCTGTTTTGAGATGATTCGTTTGGGGAAAATGTATGATTGCAAGATTATCGTTTGCAGTTCCGATTCGACTGACCATTATCAAGATTATCTTAAAATGGGCGCCGATTTTATTTTGCAAGGTGAAGGTGAAATGTCGCTATTAGAATTAATAAAAAATTTGGAAAATGAAACGGCAATCGATGACATCAAAGGAATTGTTTTCAAAAAAAACGAACAAATTCAGGTCAATCCCAAACGCGAAGTCCTTCAAAATTTAGACGAATTACCTTTGCCGGTTTGGGATTTAGTCGATATCGAAAGTTATAAAACCATTTGGAAACAAAGCGGACAACCTTTTACTTTAAACATCGCTACGACTCGTGGTTGTCCATATAAATGCAACTGGTGTGCGAAACCCATTTACGGCAATCGCTACAACGCACATTCTCCGAACTATATTGTCAAGGAAATTCAGTTTTTGAAGGACAATTTTGGCGTGACCCGTTTTTGGATGTGTGATGATATTTTTGGATTGAAGCCGAATTGGGTTCAGGAATTCAACTCAAAATTAAAAGACCAAAACTTAAAAATCAGCTATTACATCCAAAGTCGCGTTGATTTGTTATTGAAAGAAGATACGATTGATTGTCTTGCCGAATCGGGTTTGGAAGAAGTTTGGGTTGGTGCAGAAAGCGCTTCGCAAAAAATCCTTAATGCGATGGACAAAGGCACAACGGTAGAACAAATTTACGAAGCAACAAAACTATTAAAAGACAAAAAAATACGTGTGGCTTTCTTTCTGCAATTTGGTTACCTGACCGAAAATCAGGAAGACATTGCCAAAACGATTGCCATGGTCAAAGAACTAATGCCGGATAATATTGGGATTTCGGTTTCTTATCCTTTGCCGGGAACTAAGTTTTATGAGAAAGTCAAAGACGATTTAAAATTAAAATCCAATTGGACCGATTCAGACGATTTTGAAATGATGTTTCATGGTACTTACAAATCGAATTACTATCGAAAACTGCAACGTTTTGTGCACAAAGAATTCAGAAAACAACAAGGTTTTTATAATTTAAAACAAGTGTTTTCAAAGCCTTCATCTATTTCGGTAACCCATTTAAAATCGATTGCCAAATTGGGTTATTATATTCCGAGTGCGTTTTTGGATACGATTTCGCTAAAAAAACTACAGCAAAATGGAAGCTAGTTTTGACAAAGCCGCCGCAAAATATGACGACACATTTACCAATACCGAAGTTGGGAAAATGCAGCGCGCTTTGGTTTACGCCGAACTTTCGAAACACTTAACTTCCGTTAAAAACATACTCGAAATCAATTGCGGTACCGGCGAAGATGCGATTTGGTTCGCCAAACAAAATTTCAATATAACCGCTACCGATATTTCACCAAAAATGATTGAAATCGCGAAAAGCAAAGCGAACCTCATCTTTAAAACGGCAGATATCAATTCGATTACAACAACTTTTGAAGGCGAAAAATTCGATTTGCTGTTTTCCAACTTTGGTGGTTTGAACTGTTTGTCAAAAACGGAATTGGAAAATTTCTTCGCGACTAATGGTTCGATACTTTCCGAAAAAGGAAAAATGGCTTTGGTGATTATGCCGAAGAATACACTTTGGGAACGCTTTTATTTTTTGGCGAAAGCCCAATTCAAAAACATTTCTCGGCGAAAAAAGGAAAGCGTTATCGCCCACGTCGACGGAGAAAATGTCACCACTTACTACTACAACCCAAAAGATATCGTAAATTTAGCCAAAGCAAATTTTGAAACTCTTGCGGTGAAACCAATTGGTTTTTTTGTCCCACCTTCTTATTTAGACGGATTTTTTAAAAACAAAGGCGGCATTTTACGCTTTTTAAACCGATTGGAACAAGGCATTAAGAACGCTTCGTCATTTTCAAAATACGCCGATCATTACCTTATAATTTTGCAAAAACGATGAGTCTTTTATTCACCCATGCTTATTATTTATCGGATGATCCTAAGGAACAAAAGATTATGAAACCCTATCCGCCATTAGGGTTGCTTTATGTTTCGGCCTATTTGAAAAACAAAAATATTGACAATGAAGTTTTCGACACTACGTTTTCCTCTCAGGCAGCACAACTCGATTTTATTTTAGAAAAACAACCCAAAATCATTTGTATTTACACCAATTTGATGACCAAAATCGAAGTCATTAAGTTGATTAAAATTTTAAAAACCGAAACTTACAATTTTCCAAAAATTGCCCTCGGCGGTCCGGATGTGACTTACAATGTCGAAAATTATCTCAAAGCCGGTGCTGATTTTTTAATCATTGGCGAAGGCGAAGAAACCACTTTTGAATTGTATAATGCGATTATGAATGATGATAATTTCCACAATGTAAACGGCATCGCTTTTATAGAAAACAACCAAATTATTCAAACTCCGGCGCGAACAAAATTCAAAGAACTAGACGAATTGCCTTTACCGAATCGTGAAGCCATAAATATGCACAATTATCTGGATACTTGGAAAACCAATCACGGTCAAAGTTCGATGACGATTTCCACGCAACGCGGTTGTCCTTATACTTGTAAATGGTGCAGCACGGCGGTTTACGGGCAAAGTTATCGTCGCCGACCGGCGAATCAAGTCGCGGAAGAAATGAAAATGTTGAAAGAAAAATACAATCCTGATGCGCTTTGGTTTGTGGATGATGTGTTTACCGTAAGTCACAAATGGCTGATTGCTTTCAAAGAAGAAGTATTGAAACAAGACGCCGTGATTCCGTTTGAGTGTATTACTCGTGCGGAACGATTGAATGACGAGATTTTACAATTATTGAAAGATGTTGGTTGTTTCCGAATATGGATTGGTGCCGAAAGCGGTTCGCAAACCATAATCGATGCGATGGACAGACGCGTTGATGTCAACCAAGTGAAAAAAGTGATTCAGGATACGAATGCGATGGGCATAGAAACCGGAACGTTCATCATGCTAGGTTATCCGGGTGAAACGGAGAAAGACATTACGGAAACCATTCAGTATTTGAAAGACGCGAATCCGACTTTGTACACGATAACAGTTGCTTATCCCATAAAAGGAACAAGTTTGTACAACGAAATTGAACACAAAATCACGCAACAACCCGACTGGGAAACCTCAACCGACAGAGACATTGATTTTGAACGGACGTATTCCAGAAAATATTATCAATACGCCGTGAGCAAAGTGGTGAATGAAGTTGAGTTTCACAGAGCAATTTCGAAAACCAGTTTGAAAGCTTTGAAATTGAAAACCAAATCGATTTTGGCAAGTGGATTAATGAAAATCACCAAATGAGAATAGGTACCAACATACTAAGCGCTCCTTTATT
>NZ_JBKBLM010000034.1:0-31698 GCF_046296355.1 Flavobacterium sp. | reverse complement strand
ATTTTGTCCTGTAACTTCGGGATTACAACTCTATAATGAAACAAATCACCAGCGCACAAAACCCTTTTATCAAATCTTTGGTTTTATTACAAGAAAAGGCCAAAGCCAGAAAACAATCGGGCACTTTTTTGATTGAAGGACAACGCGAAATCGAATTGGCTCTCAAAGGCAATTACGAATTGGAAACCGTTCTTTTTCTTCCGGAACTAATTACCGAGCAACAAATAACCAAATTAACGCAGAAACAAATTCCATTAATAGAAATCTCCAAAGAAGTCTATCAAAAATTAGCTTATCGAGATACAACCGAAGGCATTTTGGCGGTAGCCAAAGTCAAAAATTTACAACTAACCGATTTAAAACTTCCTGAAAACCCATTGATTGTGGTGATGGAAGCCATAGAAAAACCGGGGAATATTGGCGCTATGTTGCGAACTTGTGATGCCGCCAAAGTTGATGCCGTAATTATCGCCAATCCCAAAACCGATTTATACAACCCCAATATTGTTCGCTCAAGCGTTGGTTGCTTATTCACTAATCAAATAGCGACAGCATCCACCGAAGACGTAATTGCGTATTTAATTAAAAACAATATTAATTTTTACAGCGCAACGTTGCAAAACTCGACCTCCTACCATACCCAAAACTACAACCTACCTACTGCATTGGTCGTTGGCACGGAAGCCACAGGACTATCCCAACTTTGGCGCGAAAAAGCCACTCAAAATATCATTATCCCTATGCAAGGAGAAATCGACAGCATGAACGTTTCGGTTGCCGCTGCGATTTTGATTTTTGAAGCGAAAAGACAAAGAGGATTTTAAAAATTTTAAATTATGACTCGAACGAAAGTGAACTGGCGAAGCAATTTTAAATTATCGTTGCTGGTCCTATTGGCTAGTTTCTCATTGAATGCACAAATTTCTGAAAATGAGGTTGATGTTTTAGTTGAAAACTCTTTAAAAACCTTCAATGTTCCGGGAATTGCTGTTGGAATTGTCAAAGATGGAAAATTGGTTTTTGCTAAAGGTTATGGTGTGTCCAATATCAAAACCCAACAAAAAGTAGACGCCAATACCTTATTCGGAATTGCTTCGAACAGCAAAGCTTTTACCGCTTCGGCCTTAGCTATTTTAGTAGACGAAGGCAAAATTAAATGGGATGACAAGGTGAAAAAATACTTGCCTGAATTCAAAATGTACGATGACTATGTGACCAATGAATTCACTATTCGCGACTTATTGACCCACAGAAGCGGACTCGGATTAGGCGCCGGAGATTTAATGATTTGGCCCGACGGACATGACTTTACGCCCAAAGATATTGTTAAAAACATCCAATATTTAAAGCCTATTTCCGGTTTCAGAACCAAATATGATTATGACAACTTGCTTTATGTAATTGCCGGTGAAGTCATTGAAAAGGTTTCTGGAAAATCATGGTGTGACTTTGTCGAAGAGCGTTTGATGAAACCTATCGGCATGAACAAAAGTGCGGCTTCTTGGTACAGATTAAAAGACACTACCAATGTGATTGTTCCGCATGTGCCCACCAATGGCAAACTGGAAATTGTACCCAGATACACCAACGCTATTTTTGACGCCGCTGCCGGATTGTATGCTTCTGTAAATGACTTAAGCAACTGGTTAATTGTGCAAATGAACAAAGGAAAATATGGCGAGAACCAACAACTTTTCAGTGAGAAACAATGGAAAGAAATGTGGACATCGCAAACCATATTACCGATGGGAAATGCTCATCCTTACACCTCTAATTTCAGAAACTACGGATTAGGATGGCGATTGGAAGACATCAATGGTCATTTGCAAGTCTCACACACTGGTGGTTTAGACGGAATAGTAACGCAAACCATAATGATTCCGGATATTAATTTAGGCATTATTGTTTTGACCAATCAGCAAAACGGTACCGCTTTCACGGTAATCTCTAACACAATCAAAGACAGTTATTTGGGCTTACCTAAGTTTGACCATTTGTCTTATTTTGGCAAAGAAAGAAAAGCAAAAGAAGGCAATGCCGATAAAATCACCGAGGAAGTTTGGGCAAAAGTAGATCAGAATCTAAAAGATAAAATCAAAATCGATTTCAAAAAATACATTGGCACTTACCAAGACAAATGGTTTGGCGAAGTGACTATTTTTGAAAAGAAAAGCAAATTATACTTTGCTTCAACTCGATCCAAAAGATTAGTTGGTGAAATTTTCTTTTACAAAGACCAAAATTTTGTAGTGAAATGGGATGTCCGAAGTTTCAATGCCGATTCGCATATTTTCTTTGACTTTGATGCTGAAGGCAAGGTTAATCACTTTACGATGAACGCTATTTCTCCGATGACCGATTTCAGTTATGACTTCCATGATTTGGATTTTAATAGGACCAAATAATTCTCGAGGCTAACCGCTAATTCTCAAAACAAATTAATTTTGGAATTTAATTCAATAATGCTTATTTTTAGGAATTGAATGAACATGCTATGATTGAAATTGATTTAGAAGAAGAAAAAAAAGCTATTGCCCGAGAATACAAAGAATTACTTCGCATAAGTTACCAAACGCTTACCGATTCAGATAAAAAATTAATCCGAAAAGCCTTTGATGTAGCTGTTGACGCTCACAAAGACCAACGCCGAAAATCCGGAGAAGCTTATATTTTCCATCCTATTGGCGTGGCCAAAATTGTCGCTTCCGAAATTGGTTTGGGTGCCACCAGTATCGCCGCTGCTTTAATGCATGACGTGGTAGAAGATACCGATGTAACCATAGAAGACATCGAAAAAATGTTCAATCCGAAGATTGCGCATTTGGTGGAAGGTTTGACCAAGATTTCCCAAGTCAAAAAAGACATGAACATCTCCATGCAGGCGGAAAATTTCCGTAAAATGCTATTGACTTTGAATGATGATGTTCGCGTAATCTTAATCAAAATTGCCGACCGTTTGCACAACATGCAAACCATGGATTCAATGCCTGATTACAAACAGGTGAAAATTGCTTCCGAAACGTTATACATTTATGCGCCACTCGCCCATCGTTTGGGATTATACAACATTAAAACCAAGTTAGAAGACTTAGGTTTAAAATATACTGAACCGGAAATTTACACTGATATTGTCAGTAAAATAAAGGAAACCAAAGAAGAACAAGACGCTTATATCGCAACAATTTCCGATGTGTTAAAGAAATCATTAGACGAAGAAGGCGTTGATTATGTGCTCAAAGGCCGACCGAAATCTATCTACTCTATTCGTAGAAAAATGGCGGCGCAAAATGTGACTTTCGACGAAGTTTACGACAAGTTTGCCCTCCGAATTATATACAAATCCAATTTACACGACGAGAAATTCCTTGCCTGGAAAATCTATTCCATCGTAACAGACCATTATCGTCCGAGTCCGAGTCGTTTGCGCGATTGGATTTCGTCACCCAAATCAACCGGGTACGAAGCCTTGCACATCACGGTTATGGGACCAAAAGGGCGTTGGGTAGAAATTCAGGTGCGAAGCGAACGCATGGATGAAATTGCCGAAAAAGGATATGCAGCGCATTACAAATACAAACAAGGTGCAACCGAAGAAAGCGGTTTAGACACTTGGCTTAATCTTTTGAAAGAAGCTTTGGAAAGTTCGGAAACCAATGCGGTCGATTTTGTGGAAGATTTCAAAATGAATTTGTATGCCAAAGAAATCTTTGTCTTTACACCCAAAGGAGAAATCAAATCGTTACCCAAAGGCGCCACTTCACTCGATTTTGCCTTTAGCATTCACTCCGAAATCGGAATCAAAACCCGAGGCACACGTGTCAACGGTAAATTAGTTCCCTTGAATTCCGAATTAAAAAGTGGTGACCAAATTGAAGTCATTACTTCTGTCCACCAAAAACCAACGATTAACTGGTTGGATTATGTTACGACTTCGCGAGCCAAAAATAAAATCAGAAACGTACTCAACGAGAACACCAAGAAAATTGCCGAAGACGGAAAAGAATTGCTAACGCGAAAAATGAAGCATTTGAAGATTACTTTGAGTGAAACGGTTGTCAATGAATTGGTCAACTTCTTCAATCTTAAAACCAGTTTAGACTTGTTTTACCGCGTTGGAATTGGTTCCATAGAAAACCAACAACTTAAAGATTTCGCGGCGCAAAAAAGCAATACTTTGATGAATTTCTTCAAAAGCAAAATGAAGCGTTCACCAAGCTCAAGACCGGATGAAATCAATAAGCAAGAGCTTAGCAAAAATTTTGATATGCTGGTTTTTGGTTCGGAGCAAGACAAGTTGGATTATAAATTGTCTTCTTGTTGCAACCCAATTCCGGGTGACGAAGTATTTGGTTTTATTACCATTAATGAAGGAATCAAAGTGCACAAAAAAGATTGTCCGAATGCCATCACGCTACAATCCAACTACGCTTACCGTATCATGCAAGCCAAATGGATTGACTCTTCGCAACAGGAATTCAAAGCCATTTTGAAAATTACGGGAATGGACAGTTTAGGTTTAACCAATGAATTGACCAAAGTAATTTCGAACAACATGCACGTAAACATCCAAAGCATTTCCCTAAGTGGTGAGGCCGGCATTTTTAACGGACAAGTCGCGGTAATTGTGCAGAACAATAATATTTTGAAGAAACTCATTGACAATATTAAGAAGATAGATGGTGTAGATAAAGTGACGAGAGTTTACACGAATTAAGTTGGATGCTAGATGCTGGGTGTTGGAAGTTTTTAAACTTTGAACTTTGAACCTTAAACTTTGAACCTTAAACTTTGATACCTTAAACAAAAAAATTACCTTTGTCCCATGACACTAATTGCATCCGATAACATTAAAAATCAAGAAGTCGTAAAAAATGTATTTACGGCTTATTTGGAGAACAAAGGACACCGCAAAACCCCTGAGCGTTACGCTATTCTTCAGGAAATTTACGATAGCGAAGAACATTTTGACATTGAGAATTTGTACATCAAAATGAAAAACAAAAACTATCGTGTGTCGCGCGCTACTTTATACAATACCATTGAACTTTTATTGGATTGCGGTTTGGTTCGCAAACACCAATTCGGGCAAAACCAAGCGCATTATGAAAAATCGTATTTCGACAAGCAACACGACCACATCATCATGACCGATACCGGAGAAGTGATTGAGTTTTGCGACCCGAGAATACAAACCATCAAACAAACTATCGAAGATATATTCGGAATTGAAATTCACAACCATTCTTTATACTTCTACGCCAATAAAAAAGAACAATAAAATATGCAGCCATTAGACTATTTCAAAAAAACATTTCTGTTCGCATTTGTATTTATTTTAGTTTATAAATTCACTTATCAGATTTTGGAAGGAATAGATACCATTACTACCGAATTTATGCTAAAAACACTGGTTGTAGCATTAGTAACCTCTTTGGTTTTGGGTATTTTAAATTACTTTTTCAAAATAGACTTACCCAAAAAGAAGAAATAAAAAACACAACAACACCATATAACACAACACACAATGACCGTAGATTTACTACTCGGATTACAATGGGGAGACGAAGGAAAAGGGAAAATAGTTGACGTCCTTACTTCAAAATATGACATCATCGCAAGATTTCAAGGCGGACCCAACGCCGGACACACTTTAGAATTTGACGGCATCAAGCACGTTTTGAGAACCATTCCATCAGGAATTTTTCACAGCAACAACATCAACATCATCGGAAACGGTGTCGTAATTGACCCGGTGGTTTTTAAAAGTGAAATCGATGGCTTGGCAAAGTTCAACCTCGATTTAAAATCAAAACTAATCATTTCGCGCAAAGCGCATTTAATCTTACCGACACACCGTTTGCTCGATGCCGCTTCTGAAGCCGCTAAAGGCAAAGCGAAAATTGGCTCGACTTTAAAAGGCATTGGTCCAACGTATATGGACAAAACCGGTCGTAACGGATTGCGTGTTGGCGATATCGAATTGGCTGATTTCAAAGAAAGATACCGCGCTTTGGCAGACAAACACGAAGCGATGATTGCGTTCTACGACGTAGCCATTCAATACAATTTGCCGGAGTTGGAGAAAGAATTCTTTGAAGCGATTGCCGATTTACAAAAACTAAACTTTATTGACAGCGAAGAATATTTGGCACAAGCCCAAAAAGCAGGTAAATCTATTCTTTGTGAAGGTGCTCAAGGGTCGTTACTCGATGTTGATTTCGGGACTTATCCTTTTGTAACTTCTTCTAATACAACTGCTGCAGGAGCTTGTACCGGATTGGGAATTGCGCCTAACAAAATCAAAGAAGTGTACGGAATATTCAAAGCTTACACAACACGTGTAGGTTCCGGACCATTTCCTACTGAGGATTTTGAAGAAGCTGGAGATGTGATGGCGAAAGTGGGTAACGAATTTGGCTCCGTAACCGGAAGAAAAAGACGTTGCGGCTGGTTGGATTTAGTAGCGTTAAAATACGCTATCCAAATTAACGGCGTAACCCAATTGATGATGATGAAAGGCGATGTCCTTTCGGGCTTTGATACTTTGAAAGTGGCTACGGCTTACAACTACAAAGGCGAAGTAATTCACCATTTGCCATACAACATTGAAGAAGAAAACGTAACGCCAATTTATACCGAATTCAAAGGTTGGCAAGCCGATTTAACCGGAATGACGACTTACGACGCCTTACCAAAAGAACTAAAAGAATACATAGAGTTTATAGAAAAGGAAGTCGAAGTACCAATCAAGATTGTTTCGGTTGGACCGGATAGGAAACAGACGATTACGAGATAAAACCTTCTCTTTGTCATTTCGATCCCGACACTTCGGGAGAGAAATCTCATTAACTTGGTGTTATGTGATTTTTCACTGCGTTCAAAATGACAATGCTAATTTAGAAACCCTTTCAGTGATGAGAGGGTTTTTCTTTTTGTACCACTTTTTTGTAAATTCGCTGAAATCAAATATCGGTTGCATCAACAACCCATCCATTTTAAAACCGCATTAAACTCAAAATTGAAATGAAAAAAAGCCTATTAATTCTTATATCTGTTTTGTCATTAAGCTGTAGCAGCGATGACAACAGTACTCCGAGTAATACCGACATGAATTTAGTTACCGGAATTAACCTAAGACAAACGTCTGATGATATTGGGTTAGAATTTGGCAATCCGAATATATTGGTCAATAACAAGTTTGTTGCTTATCCCAATCCCGCCAATAATGTGGTTTACATTGCAGCCCAAGAAAACATAACAGACATTTGGCTGGTGCCTGGAACTCCGAAAAAAATATATCAAAATACAGACTTCAGCAGTATATTAAACAACACTTTGTACCCCGAAGCGTCAATCATCATCAATGCTGATTTTTCACTTAACGGACAAGCTTCAGACGTTATAGGTTTGAATATTAGCACACTTGAAAAAGGTTACTATAAAGTGTTTGTGAAAATTGGAGGCCAAATTTATTGGGACAATTTATACAAATATGAAGGGAATGAGACTAACGAAGATCAATTTAATGCTTTATTTAATTTTTGGAATTAATAGAAAAATAGTCGTCTTGTTGCAAAACAACTAGATTACAAGCCACAAACGTTATAGGCAATTTTAATAAAACAACACCATGAAAAAGTACCAACTTAAATTTTTGACAATACTGATAATAGCAATTCAAATGGGTTGTGGAAATTCTCAACAGAATTCTGATAACAACAGTAAGATTGATTCAACTTCCAATCAGGCTTCCTCAAAAAAGTCGGGTTTGATTAAGCAAAAAATAACACCTTGTCTTTGGGTTGACAAAGATGCCAAAGCAGTAGTCAATTATTACCTTTCTATTTTCAAAGAGGGTAAACTAAAGGAATACCACCAATATAAAAACCCACCACAAGAAAAAGGACAAGAAGGTCAAGATAGCTTTGAAACGGCGGTTATGGAAATTGGGGATATCGAATTTAGTATTTTAGCTGCCGGTCCGTACTTCAAGTTTAACGAATCTGTTTCGTTTGTGATTAATTGCAAAGACCAAGCAGAAGTAGATTATTATTGGAATGCTTTGACCAAAAACGGCGGAGAAGAAGGTTCGTGCGGATGGTGTAAAGACAAATATGGTTTATCGTGGCAAGTAGTTCCGGTAGAATATTTTGACCTTATTAATAGCGAAGACCCTAAAGTTAGAGAAAAGGCCATGAAGAATACCTTTAAACAGAAAAAATTAATACTTTCTGAACTTAAATAAGCTGAAAACCCAATGAACAACACACCCGAAATAAAAGACGGCGACCAATGTAAAGTGATTGGCGGAACGCACAAAGGAAAGTCGGGTACCGCAACCGATTTAAACCTTAGCAAAACCGGACATTTGACCATTACCGTTGTTCAAAAAGATGGTGTTCGGTTCAAAACCCTCGCCAAAAATGTGGTGGTAGTAAAAATAATTTAGACTTGACGGGTTTTTAAAACGTGTCAGCTTTAAAACAAAAACCCCTTTCAATGAAAGGGGTTTTGTTATTAATAGTCTAACTTAAGAATCAGCGATTCACTCGGTTTGACGGTTAGTTTGATTAAACCTACACCGTTCTCAATTCGCATAAGGTAAGAACTGCCGTAGAGTTGGTCTTTTAATCTGAAGTCACCGCTTTTTAGTTGCCATTTGGTGATCACATCAGCCGGAACTTTAAGCAAAATAGTACTTGAGGTTACCCAAGAAAAATTGGCTATAACAATCACCTTCTCTGCATCAGTATAACGCACATACGAATACAATCCCGGATCATAATTGGCGGTTTCGTTTCGGTTTACGGTTTGTATCTCTTGGAACTTACCCGTCATGGCATCACTTTTCAAGGTAAAGTTCAATAAGCGCGAATAAAAATCGCGGAGTTCTTTTTCTTTTGGTGTCAACTGGCCACCGTCAAACAAACCACCATTCATCCAACGTTGGTGATTGGGAACACCCACATAATCAAAAATACTAGTACGGGATCGTTTCCCAAAACCGGCATCTTCATTGCCTGCCTCGCCTACTTCCTGACCAAAATAAATCATCGTTGGCGAAGAACTAATCGTAGCCGAAACCACCATTAGCGGTTTTCCTTTTTCAGGCGTTCCTGCAAATTCAGAGCTTGCCAAACGTTGTTCATCGTGATTGTCTAAGAAATGTAACATGTGGTGCTCAATATCGGTCATACCTTCTTGAATTTCCGACAAAGGATCGGGCATAGCATTGCCTTGAATCACGGCTTTTAAATGGTCGTAAGTTTCTACTTTGTCATACAAATAATCCATTTTACCCAATTTGATATAATTGCGGTACTCCTTCGGATTGTAAACTTCTGCTAACAAAAGAGCATTAGGGTTTTTCACCTTGATGCTTGAATTCATATAACTCCAAAATTCCACCGGTACCATTTCGGCCATGTCATATCGAAAACCGTCAACGCCTTTATTCAACCAATACAAAGCGATGTCACGGAATTTTCTCCAAGAACTTGGTACGTCTTTGTCTTTCCAATACATAAAATGGTCTTGGTAACCTTTATTTTCATATCCTGAAGGCAATTCAGGGAAATCTTTAGAACCATCAGGTTTGATACCATAATTTACTTTGATGGTTTCGTACCAATCATTGATATCGGGTTTGGCTTCGCGGGAACCATTACCGGTCCATTTCGCAGGAAACTCGCTGAACTTTCCGTCATTTAAAGGATTAGGCTCACCGTTCAAAGGTTTGTAATCGGGCGAAGTAGGTACTTCAAAAGCTTTCCCCGGGATATAGTAAAAGTTGTTATCGCGAGCATATTCTACTGAAGTATTATCATCTGCACCAAAATCTTTAACGCCTTTCGGATTGGTTAATCCTTTGTAATTGCGTGCAATGTGATTGGGAACGATATCTATAATTACTTTCAAACCATTGGCATGAGAACGCTTAATCAACGCTTCAAATTCCTGCAAACGCTTGGCCGGGTCAACGGCTAAATCAGGGTTCACATTGTAATAATCTTTCACCGCATAAGGCGAACCGGCACGGCCTTTAACTACATCTGGGTCATCATTGGAAATACCGTATTTGGTGTAATCTCTAATCACATCGTGGTGCGGCACTCCGGTATACCAAATGTGGGTTACGCCCAACTTTTTGATTTCCTGCAATGCTTTATCGGTAAAATCATTGAACTTCCCTACTCCGTTTTCTTCAATGGTTCCCCAAGGTTTATTGGTAGTATTTTTATTGCCAAACAATCGGGTAAAAACTTGGTAAACAACAGCCTTTTTGGGTTGGGCAACAACTTCAGCGCTTTTATTCATAAGGATATTCGGGGATTTTTGGGCAAAAGTTATACTTCCGGTACAACTCAAAGCCAGTACTATCAATAGTGTTCTTTTCATATCTTTTTCACTTGTTTTTTAACACCACAAGTCGTAGTGACAAATATAAAGAAATGATTGAAATATTGACACCATAAATAATTCTTAATAAACATTTTCATTGTGTCTAATTTCATAAATTTGCTCAAAATTCAATCACTTGAAAAAGGTACTTTTTTTTATCGGTTTACTGCTTAGTGTTGTCAATGTTGCCATAGCACAAAAAAAAACAACTCCAATAAATATCGAGCATGCCGATCATTTTGACATCAATCAAACCGAAATTCCGGACGCGGCTTTGCTTAGAGGCAATGTAAGAGTGAGCCATGACGGCGTTATTTTTACTTGCAACAAAGCTTATTTCTTCCAAAAAGAAAATTACCTAAAGGCTTTTGGCGATGTACAAATGGTGCAAGGTGACACGCTTTTCCTCAACAGCAAATATGCCGAATACAATGGTGAAATCAAACAAGCATATGCTACAGGAAATGTAGTGATGCGTTCGCCCGAATCGACTTTGGTTACAGACACTATCAACTTTGACCGAAATACACAAGAAGCTTTTTACAATTCATACGGAAAGATAACCAACCGTGAAAATACCCTTAAAAGCAAATCGGGTCGTTATTATGCCAATGAAAAGAAGTTCAAATTCTTAACCGCGGTTACGATTACCAATCCGAAATACACCATCAAGTCGAATCATTTGGATTATTATACCAATTCGGGTCACTCGTATTTGTTTGGTCCGTCAACGATTACCAGTAAGGAGAATTATATTTATACCGAAAAAGGGTTTTATGATACCAAAAAGAATTTGGCCTACTTCAAACGAAAATCCTATATCAAATACAAAGACCGACGCATCGAAGGTGACAGTTTGTATTATGACCGAAATAGAGAATACGCTTCGGCCACGAACAATGTAAAAATCACCGATTCCATCAATAAAGGTTTAATCAAAGGGCATTATGCCGAAATCTATCGCGATTTAAAAACGCAAAAAGATTCGATGATGATTACCAAAAAAGCAGTCGCGATTACTTTGGTAGAAAAAGATTCGATGTATGTGCACGGCAAAAAAATGATCATCACCGGAAAACCGGGCGAAAGAATTGTTAGGGCTTTCAACAATGTGCGTTTTTACAAAACTGATATGAGTGGGAAGTGTGATTCTATCCATTCCGACCAAAAAACAGGCTTAACCAAATTGATTAAAAACCCAATTCTTTGGAACTATGAAAACCAAATGACCGGCGATATCATGCATCTCATTGGTAACAACCAAACCGAAAAATTGGACTCGCTCAAAGTGCTCAACAATGCTTTTATCATCTCAAAAGACACGCTCAGTACGGGTTACAATCAGGTCAAAGGACAAAATCTCTACGGAAAATTTGTAGACAATAAACTTCGGGAAGTTGACATCATCAAAAACACCGAAGTCATTTATTATATGCGCAATGACCAACAAGAATTGATTGGCATTAACAAAAGCGTGAGCAGTAAAATCAATATGATTTTGGATAAAAACACCATTGAAACGATAACCAATTTCAACCAAATAGACGGTGATATTTATCCCGAAGCGGAATTGCCCGAAAATGCGAGGAAGTTGCGGGGATTCATTTGGCGTGGCGATGAACGAATAAAATCCAAAGACGACATTTTCCCTCAAGAAGAAATCGATTTGGATGCCAAGATACATGCGGAAACCAAAGTTGAAAAAGGTAAAGAAGATAAACCATTAGTACCCAGCAAAGAAACTTTGGATTATGACAAAAATAACCCCAAGCCAAAGTCGACTGCCGAAGCAAAACCAACGGTGAAATAATGATAACGCAAATTTGTCCAAAGTGTAAACAAGATGCTTTCACTTGGTATGTAAGCGAAGTATTGCCCAACATAACGGTTTGGAGTTGTAACAATTGTCCGCTGCAAATATTTGAAGAAGACCATGATGAAGAAATTTGCGAAAACTGTAATGAAAAAACCAAAACGCTTTTAAGAAGCCAAGAAGAACAATTTAATTGGTGTTCCAACTGCAATTCGGTAACCAATTACCAACTAAACGAATAAATCAACACAAGTTGAAAGAAGATTTTCTAAAATACCAAGCGCAAACTTCTCCGTATCCTTTGGGTATGGAAGTCTCACATGCGGTTGGTTCTTACATATACGATACCAATAATAAAAAATACCTAGACTTTGTAGCCGGCGTTTCGGCTTGTAGTTTGGGTCACCAACATCCACGCGTTAACCAAGCGATTATTGACCAATTGAATAAATATTCGCATGTCATGGTTTACGGAGAATATGCCCAACATCCGGCGGTAGCTTATTGCAAATTGTTGGTCGAAAATTTACCGCCAAGTTTAGATAAAATCTATTTAGTCAACTCAGGAACCGAAGCTTGTGAAGGTGCTTTGAAATTAGTTCGCCGAGTAACCGGCAGAAGCCAATTGATTTCTTGTCACAATGCGTATCACGGCAATACGATGGGTTCCATGAGCGTTATGGGATTTGAAGAAAGAAAACAAATCTTCCGACCACTGATTCCCGACGTAGATTTCATTACTTTTAATAACGAAGACGATTTAGAAAAAATAACCACAAAAACTGCCGGAATCATTCTCGAAAGTATTCAAGGTGGCGCGGGTTTTATCGAACCTCAAAATGATTTCTTGGCCAAAGTCAAAAAACGTTGTGAAGAAGTTGGTGCTTTAATGATTGTAGACGAAATCCAACCGGGTTTTGGCCGTACCGGAAAATTATTCGGTTTTGAAAACTATAATTTCGTTCCCGACGTAGTTATTATAGGGAAAGGAATGGCCGGCGGTATGCCTGTTGGCGGATTTATAGCCAATGAAAAACACATGGATTTGTTGAGTCACGATCCGAAATTAGGACATATCACCACTTTTGGCGGACATCCTGTCATAGCGGCAGCCTGTTTGGCAACTTTGGAAGAAGTCCTGGAAAAAGATTACGCTTCGCAGTCATTAGTAAAAGAAAAACTTTTCAGGGAACTTTTGGTACATCCTTTGATAGAAGAAATTCGAGGCCGAGGCTTAATGCTGGCGGCGATGACCAAAGACCCCGAAATTACCAATAAAGTGATTTTTAAATGCCAAGATAAAGGACTGATTTTATTCTGGCTTTTGTTTGAAGGTTGCGCTATCCGAATTACTCCTCCGTTAACTATCTCTGAAGAAGAAATAAGAGAAGGTTGCGCCATCATCATAGAAGCTATGAATGAAGTGGCAGCAGAAATGAAAAACTAAAGATTTCATTTTCAATTTGATAAGAAATTTCAAATCAAAAAATTGTTAATTAAATTGTTTACAACAAAAAGTCGCTTTCACTAAAAAAAGAACAGCGTTTCCCTAATTTTATTAAGGATAATTTTAAAACCTACTAGTATGCACCTAGACCACGACGAAGAAGATTACAACTTATCCTTAGCGAAATTTGAGTCGATGTTGAAAACCAACAAAGTCTTGTTTTTCGATTCAGAGGAGTTCGAGGAAATTATACTGCATTATCTCGACATGGGAAAAGCTTCTCTAGCTAAGAAAGCTTTAAAATTAGGACTGGAACAACACCCAAAATCTACCGGATTAAAATTAGTTCAAGTAGAAATGCTGGTGTACGACGATAAATTGGATCAGGCTGAAAAGTTGTTAAACGAATTGTACGCCATTGAGCCAACCAACGAAGAAATTTTTATCCAAAAAGCCAATATCTATTCTAAAAGAGACGACCACGAAAAAGCCGTTGAGTTCTTGCAAACAGCGCTTCTTTATACAGAAGATTACGCCGATGTATACAACTTAATCGGAATGGAATATCTTTTTATGGATAGCCTTGAATTGGCCAAAGAAAATTTTATCAAGTGTTTGGAAGAAGATTTCGAAGACCAATCAGCACTATATAATGTAGTGTATTGCTTCGAGTTTTTGGACCAAAATTTGGATGCCATTGAATACCTTAAAACTTACATCGATAGAAATCCCTACAGCGAAATCGCTTGGCACCAATCCGGTCGTTTGTATTATGGGGTAAAAGATTATGAAAATGCGGTTCGTTCATTCGAATTTGCCACTTACATTGATGAAGAATTTATTGGTGCTTTCATGGAAAAAGGAAAAGCACTGGAACGTTTAAAAAGACACGAAGAAGCCATCGAAAGCTACAATCGTACCATCGAATTAGACGACCCGACTTCTTATGCGTTATTGCGCATCGGAAAATGTTATGAAAAACTAGGCAACAAAGTTGAGGCCTTAAAATACTTTAATAAAACCGTACACGAAGATCCGCTTTTAGACAAAGGTTGGATTGCGATTACCGATTTTTATGTGCGCCAAAAAAACTTCCAAAAAGCCTTATTTTATGTCAACAAAGCTTTAGCAATCGATGACCAAAATCGTATGTACTGGAAGCGTTATGCTACCATCAACAAAGCGATGAGTATGTTTGAAGAAGCTGAATTCGGATACAGAAAAGCGGTGGAACATGGCGATTACCAATTAGACACTTGGTTGTTTTGGGTAGACATGATGCAAAATATGGGCGAAAACAACAATGCGATTCTGACCTTAATCCAAGCCGCGGAATATTTCCCGGAAGAATGCGAAATCGAATACCGTTTGGCCGGTTTGCACTTGTCTTTACACGAAGAAGAAAAAGGAAACTTCCACTTGAACAATGGTTTGCGTTTGAATTCTAAACACAATACTATTTTGGAAGAATTGTTTCCAATGGTTTGGGAAAGACAGTCAGTGCAGGATTATATGGCGAAACACAAAAAATCGGAATAAATGTCGAGAAGACAATACGGTCTAATCGGAAAGAACATTTCCTATTCGTTTTCCAAAAAGTACTTTACCGAAAAGTTTGCTTTGGGTAATCTTATCGATTGTTCTTATGAGAATTTTGACTTGCAATCTATTGAAGAATTCCCCACGCTTATTGCCAACAATACCAATTTAAAAGGCTTAAATGTTACGATTCCTTATAAAGAAGTAGTCATTCCGTATTTGGATAAGTTGTCTCAAAATGCGGCTCAAATTGGCGCTGTCAATGTCATTCGCTTTACCAAAAAAGGAAAACTCAAAGGCTACAATTCCGATTATTACGGATTTATGAAATCTTTGGAACCACTACTCCAACCCCACCATCAAAAAGCTTTAATCCTTGGAACCGGTGGCGCAGCTAAAGCTGTGGCATTTGCCTTAGACCAACTCGGAATTCTATACACTTATGTTTCTCGCGAAGCAAAAGAAGGCAGGATTGATTATGACCGAATCAATGCAACTACTTTCGACAATTATCATATTATTATCAATTGCACACCTTTGGGCACAAGCCCTGAAATCAAAGCGTTTCCGCTAATTCCCTATAATTTTTTTACAGAAAAACACATCGCTTTCGACCTGATTTACAATCCGGAGGAAACGCAGTTTTTGAAAAAAGCGAAAAAGAACGGTGCCATTACCAAAAACGGTTACGAAATGTTAGTTTTGCAAGCCGAAAAAGCCTGGAAAATTTGGAATAAATAAATCGCTATGAACATCAAACTAATCGCCATTGGCAAAACCGATAACAAAGCGTTGCAAACGTTGATTGATGATTACACCAAACGTTTGTCGTTTTACATCAAGTTTGATTTAGAGATTATTCCCGATATCAAAAACGTCAAAAACCTTTCGGAAGCGCAACAAAAAGAAAAAGAAGGCGAATTGATTTTGGCCAAATTAACCCCAACCGACCAATTGATTTTATTGGATGAAAACGGCTCAACATCCTCCAGTGTTGGCTTCTCCGATTATTTGCAAAAGAAAATGAATTCAGGTGTAAAAACCCTGGTATTTGTCATTGGCGGACCGTATGGTTTTAGTGCTGAAGTTTACAAAAAAGCACAAGGTAAAGTCTCGCTTTCCGAAATGACTTTTTCGCACCAAATGGTTAGATTATTCTTTATTGAGCAGTTGTACCGCGGGTTTACGATTTTGCGCAACGAACCTTATCACCATCAGTAAAAGTACGAGGTTAGAAATACGAAGTTTAATAGATGTATTCTTTCTTTGAACTTATCGAAACACCTTGCTTGTTGATCTCGAGATTTTTGATAAAGAGTTTATATTCGATGTACTTTCCGAAAGACATGCCTTTATCGAAGGAGAAATAGATTCTGGAATTCGGCATTTTATTGATAAACTCCTGCAGTTGATTTTTGGAGAAAACCAATTCGTTATAATGCACCAAATCATTTCGGTCTAAGTGAAAATACTTGATGTTAAAATCAGGTTTCTCTAATTTGTATTGGATTTTGGTAAACGGCATAAAAGCCAAGTTCTTCTTCACCGTATCGGTATAAGTAAAATAGTTTTCTGAAGCAACGCTTTTGTGGGCACTCTTGTCTTTTTTGGTTTGCAGTTTTTTAATTTCCAAAATCACTTTGCGCAACGGCAATCGCTTATCAATGTTGAACAACCAATTGGTTGAGCTAATCGAATTGTTTCGGTTGACATCAACTATCGTATCTTTTTCTTCCAATTTGAAAAAGAAATAAATAGGCGAATGGTCTTTTACGTCAGCAACTATTGTTTCTTTGGCCACCGGTAATAAAACTTCTTTATCCTCTCCGCAGGAAATTATTAGCATTGAAACTAAAAGGAAAACAAACTTTTTCATGGTTATAATTTGGGATTTAAACTCTGGTGCAATTTTACGCATTCTATGGCTTCTTTCACATCGTGCACTCTTAAAATATTACTACCTTTTTGTAAAGCAATTGTATTCAAAACTGTTGTGCCGTTCAAAGCAAATTCGGCTGAAGTGTCTAACGTTTTATAAATCATTGATTTTCTCGAAATTCCAACCAAAATTGGCAAATCCAGCATTTGAAACAGTTCTAAATTATTCATCACTTCGAAATTCTGTTCCAATGTTTTGGCAAAGCCGAATCCGGGATCGATTATCAAATCGTTAATGCCTAAACTTCTCGCTTGTGCCACTTTTTCAGAGAAATAGAACAAAACTTCTTTGGTAACATTCTCGTACTGTGCCAAACTCTGCATCGTTTGCGGATTGCCTTTCATGTGCATCATAATATAAGGCACTTGCAATTCGGCAACTGTTTTCATCATGTTATCATCTAAACTTCCGGCGGCAATGTCATTGATGATGCATGCTCCGTTTTCAATTCCGGCTTTAGCTACATTGGCTCGAAAAGTATCAACAGAGATTAAGGTTTCCGGAAAATGTTTCATTACCGATTTTATAATTGGAACCAATCTTTCTATTTCTCCTTCTTCAGTAACAAACTCAGCACTTGGCTTGCTAGAATAGGCTCCAATATCAATAAAAGTCGCGCCTTCGTTTAGCATTTTTTCTACTTGTAAAAGCAGGCTTTTTTCATCGGCAAATTTCCCGCCATCGTAGAATGAATTGGGTGTAACATTTAATATGCCCATAACTTTAGGCAAAGTCAAATCGATAAGTGTTCCGCGACAATTTATGGTCATTTGCAAATTAAGTTAGTTCTAAGATTTAGTCCTTTGTACTTCAATCTTTATTCTTTACTTTTGGGAAAATTTGACACAAAGATACACTGAAATGAGTAAAACTTCTCAAGAATATGACAAGGTTATCGCCATTTGCCGACAACTGTATATCAATAAAATGAAAGATTATGGTAGTGCTTGGAGAATCTTGAGATTGCCTTCTTTAACCGACCAAATATTCATCAAAGCCCAACGCATCCGTAGTTTGCAACAAAACGATGTTCGCAAAGTAAACGAAGACGAAACCGGAGAATTCATCGGAATCATCAATTATTCGATTATGGCTTTGATTCAATTGGATTTGGGCGTAGTAGAACAACCGGATTTAAACGTGGCGAAAGCGACTGAGCTTTTTGATGCCAAAGTTGCATTGACCAAATCGTTGATGGAAGACAAAAACCACGATTATGGTGAAGCTTGGCGCGAAATGCGTGTGAGTTCACTAACCGATTTGATTTTGCAAAAGTTACTTCGTGTAAAGCAAATTGAAGACAATCAAGGAAAAACAATAGTTTCAGAAGGCATTGATGCCAATTATCAGGACATGATTAATTACTCGGTTTTTGCATTAATCCTTATGAAATTCGGACAATAAAAATTGCTATATGAACACATCTAAAAACAATATTGCTTGGGGAATTCGAATTGTAATTTCATTCCTGTTTTTACTTTCGGCTGTTGCCAAATTATATCCATCGCCTTACTTTGCCATTTCAACTTTTGAAGTAAAACAATTGTATCCAATGGGCTTTTCGGAAGGTTTTGCTCCGTATTTTTCGAGAGTTTTAATCGGAATTGAATTGGCTTTGGGCCTTTTGATTTTGCAAAAAAACTTTTTGCGAAGCATTATTATTCCGGCTACCATTTTGCTATTAGCCGTTTTTACGACTCATTTAGCTATTGAAACCATACAAAACGGCGGAAATTTAGGAAACTGTGGTTGCTTTGGAAGTTTGTTGCCTATGACACCGATTGAAGCTATTCTCAAAAATGTAGCGGCAATGGCTTTATTGGTTTGGTTGTTTGTTATCATGCCAAAATCCAACGAAAAGAATGATAACTTTTGGATATTAACGACAGTGACATTGGCCTCTATTTTGGCTTTATTTATGATGGCACCTATACAACCGATTGAAAGTAGCTTCAGCGTTTCAACTCCGGAAGAAACCATAACTGATACGATTCCTGAAACCAAAATTGATACCCTAAAAACTGCAGTTATAAAAGACACTGTTAAAAAAGTGGAAGAAGTAGCTAAAGAAGTAGTCAAAACGGAACCAAATGAACCTGGAAAACACAAATCAGGTTATGCGCAATATTTTCCAAGTATTGACAAAGGCAGAAAAACACTTTGTTTCTTTGTTCCGGGTTGTGACCATTGTCGTGATGCCGCTAAAGAATTGACCGAATTGAGAAAAACCACCAAAGATTTTCCGGAAATTTCAATCATATTTATGAATGAGGAAGCCGATTTGATTCCGGCGTTTTTCAAATATGCAGGAGCCGATTATCCTTATAAAATCATTGAAGTGATTCCATTCTGGAAAGTACTGGGTTCAGGCAAAGACACACCTGGCATAAAGTATTTGTGGAACGGAAATGAGTATAAATACTATTGGGGCATAACCGATAATAAGTTTGTGGTGACCGATTTTGAAAAATTAATTAACAAGCCCTATTCTGAGTTGAAAAAATAAATCCAACTTATGTTTCTTTTTGTTATTTTTAAAGGCTAAAAAGATTTTTATGATTAAATATATAATGTCTAAAAGGGTTTATGAAAGAGGACTGATTGGTATTGGTTTGTGTATCATTGTTTTCATTTTAGGATACATTGTTCTCAATCACATCTCAACCATGGAAGATCCGCCGTTGGGCAATACCATTTATATACTAATTGGCAGTGCCTTAACGTTCCTATCTATTTTAGGATTTATTTTAATCCTAAAATACTTGTATGACAATAAAAAGAAAAAAGAACGAAGAGAACGAAAAAGAAAAAAACACAAACTATTTTACCTAAAAGATAATCCGGAAAACAAAAGAAAAAAATGATTTTCCTAACGGAGAGAATTAGCAAAATTTTGTGACTACAAAAGAATATCATCTTATACCTTTATAAAAAAAATAGAATGAAGAAAATCTTATTAAGTATTGTATTAGCCATCAGCTGTTTAGCTTGTTCAAATGCGCAAAAAAAAGAATTCAGTAAAACAACTTTTGAAAAAAAATTAACCACACTCGACAGTACCCAAATTACTTTTAAAGAACTGTTGAAAAACCATAAAGGCAAAGTAATTGTGATGGAAGTTTGGGCTTCATGGTGTAGCGATTGTGTAAAGGCAATGCCTAAATTAAAAGAGTTACAAGCCAAATATACCGATGTGAGCTATGTTTTTATCTCAATGGACAAAGGTTTTGACAAATGGAAAGCCGGAATTGACAAACACGAATTAAAAGGCGACCATTATTGGGTAACAGACGGAATGAAAGGAGAATTCGGAAAATCAATTGATTTAGATTGGATTCCTAGATACATTATTATAGACAAAGAGGGTAAAATTGCTACTTACAGAGCCATTGAAACCGACTTTGAAGCAATGAGCACTACCATAAAAAAAATATTATAATGAGACAAAAGATTGTTGCCGGTAATTGGAAAATGCATAAAAATGCCGAAGAAACAGAAGATTTATTAAACGAATTGATTGACAAATTACCCAATGATATTGAGGCCCAAATTATTGTCGCACCCACATTTGTAAATCTTGCCTCGGCTGTAGACCATTTAGAATTTACCAATATTGGTGTGGCTGCCCAAAACATGCATCAAAATGAAAGCGGTGCTTATACCGGTGAAATTTCAGCTGATATGTTAAAAAGTATAGGCGTAAACATTGTGATTCTCGGACATTCAGAGCGTCGTGCTTACTTTCATGAAACCGATACGCTTTTGGCACAAAAAGTAACCACCGCATTAAAACACGATATGACCGTTATCTTTTGTTTTGGTGAAGAATTAAAAGACCGTCAAAACAACCAACATTTTAATGTGGTTGAAAATCAATTGCGAGATGGCTTATTCCATATTGAAAATAAAGATTGGGAACAAATCATTTTAGCTTATGAACCGGTTTGGGCCATTGGTACCGGAGAAACCGCTTCACCTGAGCAAGCCCAAGAAATGCACGAGTTCATTAGAGAAACTGTCCGAAAAAGATTTGGTAGCGACGTTGCCGAAGACGTTTCTATTCTATACGGCGGAAGCGTAAAACCTGACAATGCCAAGGAGATTTTTTCAAAACCGGATGTTGATGGCGGATTGATAGGTGGCGCTGCTTTAAAAGCAACAGATTTTGCTGCGATTGCCAGTGCAATTTAACCTTTAAAAAATTGACCAACTACAGAAACCTTTCATTAATTTGAAAGTTTTTTTTTATATTTAAATAATTTTATATGCTTTTCATCGATTTTATTTGCTTTTAAACGGCTAAAGTCTTTATATTTATCCCAAGTCTTACATCAAAACAAATCATTATGAAAGCCAAATTTCTTTTATTTTTCTTATTTGCCTGTTTTACCAGTTTACAAGCACAAATTGATACCCAAAAAAGATTTCAATCTGATTCCCGAAAATACTATGTATGGAATGTTGATTTTGAAAAATACGAATTGGTCGAAACCGAATATGAACACTCGGTAATTGACATTCGTGAAATTGGTTCTAAAACCAACGGCTACGTCATCATTAGCATGATTGACAACGGACAAACCCGATTGCATCACGGTTCAATCTATAATTTCACTAAAGATGAAGAAAATGAAGGTTCGTGGATGATTCAATCTAAATTTATGAGAGCTAAACTCACTTATAATCCGAAAGACAATACCATGACCTATTTGTATGACGGTGACAACAAACGCTACAAAAGACTTATGATATTTACCGTTGCGCCGGATGACATTCCGAATGCGAGTCTGAAAACCGCCATGGTCAAGTCGGATTAAATTTCTTTTTGCAAAACGCTTTACTGTAACTCTTACGATTGTTACCTTTGCAAAAAAATAATCCATGTCAAATATCTATTTAGGGTATCATTTTTCAGTTGAGCCCAAAGAATTAGGCTCTGAAATACTCATCGCAGAACTAGGCGAAAAACCTTTTGAAAGTTTCATTGAAACCGATAACGGTTTTAGTGCTTACATTCAGAAAGATCTTTGGACTGAAGATATCTTAAACGATATTTACCTGTTAACCTCTCCGGAATTTACCATTTCTTATACAATTGAAGAAATCGATCAAGTCAATTGGAATGAAGAATGGGAAAAAAATTTCGAACCCATTGACGTTGACGGAAAATGCCATGTTCGCGCGCCATTTCATCCCAAAACCGACGCTGAATTTGATATTGTTATCGAGCCCAAAATGAGTTTCGGAACCGGTCATCACGAAACCACGCACATGATGATCCAACATTTATTGGAAACCAATGTTGAAGGCATGAAAACCTTAGACATGGGCTGCGGAACTGCTATTTTAGCTATTTTGGCCGAAATGAAAGGCGCCCAACCTATCGATGCTATTGATATCGATAATTGGTGTTATTTGAATTCTATTGAAAATGCCGAACGCAATAATTGTCACGAAATTACCGTTTATGAAGGTGACGCCGAATTATTGAAAGGTAAAAAATACGACTTAATCATTGCCAACATTAACCGCAATATTTTGTTAAACGATATGCAACAGTACGTAGATTGTTTGAACAAAAACGGTATTCTTTTGTTGAGCGGATTCTACACCGAAGACATTCCGTTTATTGATGCATCTTGCACAGAGAAAGGATTGACGTATGTGAAAAAATTTGAGAGAAACCATTGGGTTTCTTTGAAATATAATTATTAAAAGTTGTAGGTTTTAGGTTCTATGTTGTAAGTTAAACAACCTAGAACTTACAACTCATAACATACAACAAAATATGAGCACAATAGAAAAAATACAAGAAGACGTTTTAGTCGAAGAACAAGTTGGCATCAACAACGAAATCGTTTTGTATAATGATGATGTCAATACTTTTGACCACGTGATTGATACTTTGATTCGCGTTTGCCAACACACTTCCGAACAAGCGGAACAATGTGCTATTTTAGTGCATTACAAAGGAAAATGTACTGTAAAAACAGGACACTTTGACGAATTGAAACCACAATGTACTCAGTTGTTAGAAGCAGGTTTGAGTGCGGAGATTGTTTAAGCTTTAAACTTCCAATCAAACTCGTCGTTATCATTGATAATGGCGCCAATTTCCACTCGGATAATTTCATCAAACTCTGATTGTAGAATTAGCCAATTGCTCTCGTTAAAGTGATTTTCAAAAGAATCAAAATCTTCTACAGACCATGATTTGAAAGGCAAATCAGCCTTAATTGATTCGACATTTTTACCGATAACTTTATTTTCTAAAATAGTTGCTTCAGGATTTGAACAAGCAATATAGCCTAAACGGTAATTTTCATCTTCATAAAAAGTTACGCTTATTTTCTGTTCATTGTAATGATAAAGTACATTACCATCTTCGTCTTTGAATTGCTTGGAAGGTTTGCCGTATATAGCTTCAACATGATTTTGTTTCATGCCAAATAATAATTGGTCGACACCGTTTTTAGGATTGATTATCATGATGGCTTACTTTTAATATACAAACTTGCCAAACTCGCTTTCAATAGTGAGTTTTTTGTTTTCTGAAGCTTCTACTCTACCAACAATTTGTGCGGCTACACCAAAAGATTCTGAGATAGTGATGATGTCTTGGGCAAGCTCTTTTGAAACGTATAATTCCATGCGATGGCCACAATTGAACACTTGGTACATTTCTTTCCAATCGGTTTTAGAATTTTCTTGGATTAGTTTAAATAATGGCGGCACCGGAAATAAATTATCTTTGATGACATGAACATTATCTACAAAATGCAAGACTTTGGTTTGTGCGCCACCGGAACAATGAACCATTCCGTGGATTTCATTGGGAGTATATTTGTCTAAAATCGATTTAATAATCGGAGCGTAAGTTCTGGTTGGTGATAAAACTAATTTTCCGGCATCGATTGGTGAATCTTCTACAGCATCGGTCAATTTTGTGCTTCCGGAATAAACTAATTCATTCGGAACCGCTGCATCAAAACTTTCAGGGTATTTTTCGGTTAAATATTTGGCAAAAACATCATGTCGAGCAGAAGTTAGTCCGTTGCTTCCCATTCCGCCGTTATAACTTTTCTCATATTTGGCCTGACCAAAAGAAGCCAAACCAACAATGACATCTCCGGCTTGTATGTTTGCATTATCAACTACATTACTTCGTTTCATACGAGCCGTAACGGTTGAATCTACAATTATTGTTCGCACCAAATCACCCACATCTGCAGTTTCGCCACCGGTAGAATGGATGGTAACCCCAAAGGATTTCAACTCGGCTATCAATTCTTCCGTTCCGTTGATAATCGCAGAAATCACTTCGGCCGGAATAAGGTTTTTATTTCTTCCAATAGTAGATGACAATAAAATATTATCCGTTGCACCAACACACAATAAATCATCTATATTCATAATCAATGCATCTTGCGCAATGCCTTTCCACACGGAAATATCACCGGTTTCTTTCCAATACATATACGCCAAAGACGATTTGGTCCCGGCACCATCAGCATGCATAATCAGACAATAGTCGTCTTCATTGGTCAGGTAATCGGGAACGATTTTGCAGAAAGCTTTTGGAAATAATCCTTTATCGATGTTTTTGATGGCGTTGTGCACATCTTCTTTGGAAGCCGAAACTCCGCGTAGATTGTAGCGTTGACTATTATCAGAGCTCATTTTGTAGTAGTTGTGCCTATCTGCCGACAGGTAGATTGTTGTGGCGCAAAGATAATCAGATTTTTGGATTGTTAGATTGTTAGACCGTTAGAAATAGCATTTTAATTTTCTAAAATCAAAATCTCAACACGACGATTTTCATCTTCTTCAGTTTGGTTTTGTTCCGGAATTTTGTGAATAGGTCTCGACACGCCGTAACCTTTGAAGGTCATTCTTTTTCTGTCGATTTTATTGCGCAACAAATAATTGTAAATGGCACGGGCACGAGCGGTAGAAATGTTGTTAAAATCATTAACCATTTGGCAACAAATGTGTCCTTGAATTTCAATTTTTAGTTTCGGATTGTCCTGCATAGCACAAAGTAAATCGTATAAACTGGATTCCGATTTGGGTACAATTCGGGCCGAATTATTAAAGAAGTAAATATTAGGTAGCTTAATGGTCTCGCCTACTTTGGAGTTTCTAATTTGCTTGGAGAACTCACTTTCTACCGGTTTATCGACAATTTCACTGTAAAAAATCGTCACTTTTCTATTTTCTGCTTGGATTTTAGATTGTTTGAAATCTTTTCCAAAGGCTATTTTATCGAGATTTTTATTGAACTTTAAACCACTTTTTTCTAAAAGTTCACGAACACTTTCAATACGTCTTTCGGCTAAATGTTTGTTGTAATCTTTGGTATCGATACTGTCGCAAAAGCCCAGAAGTTTAGTGATTTCTATCTCTTTATTTGTGGCAATCCATTCATTTAGCAATAGTATCGAACTTTGATTAGGGAAGTCTTTATTGAAATCGAAAAACACTTCAAATTGCTTTTGAGAAAATCCTAAAAGCGGTAAAAACAATAGCAATATGAGTGCGGCTTTCTTCATCTTAATTTTCGACAATTAAAATTTCAACACGTCGATTGGCGGCACGCTCGGCTTCGTTCTTTTCGGGAATCGGATAAATGGGTTGCGTACTCCCGAAACCTTTATAAGACAATCGGGCGCGATAGACTTCATTGTTGATTAAAAAATTAAAAATGGCTTTGGCCCTTTGGGTTGATAAATCGGTTCTATCAACCGGCATGCAACACAAATGCCCTTGAATTTCTATCTTCAATTGCGGATTACTTTGCAGTACCAATAAGAGTTCATAGAGTTTTCCGCGGGATTCGTTGACCACGGCAAATGTATTGATGATGAAATTCAGGTTTTCGATTTTGAGCTTATCTCCTGTTTTAGCATTACCGACTTTTTTCATAAACTCTCTATCGAGTTTGAATTCTGATTTGGTTCCGTTTGGGTTTTCGAAGATTAATTTTTCGGGATATTCTATTTCAGGTTTAGGCAATTCTTCAACGGCTACTTCGGGTTTGATACCGAGAATTTCATTTTCGCGCGGAATGTCTTTTTCGAGGATGTAATAAATGGTAACCTTTCGGTTTTCGGCTTTATTTTCGGATTGAGTGAATTTTTCACCAAAACTCAAGGTTTTAAAATCTTCCCTGATTTTGATTTGGTCTTTCACAATTTGGAAGATAAAATCGACTCTTTTTTGGGCCAAAGTATCATTAAATCCAGACGTTCCGTCTTCGTCGGTAAATCCGTGAATGGCGACAATTTTATTGTTATTGTTGGCTAAAATCCATTGGTTGAGTTTGTTTTCTTCCTTTTTAGTCAATTGAAATTTGTTGCTCTCAAAAAAAACAGACATTTGTTCTTGTGCTAACAGATTGGCAGAAATGAACAGAATAAATACAGTAGCTATTTTGCGCAACATGGATTGGGTTTTATTTAAGTATAACGAAGTTACGGCATTTTTAATATAAAAACACCCGACAATTTTAAAAACTGTCGGGTGTTGTGCTAACTAATTATAAAGATTATCTTGTAAATAATAACTCTCTGTATTTGGTTAAGGTCCAGATTTCATCATCTACCAATAACTCCAATTTATCACAATGTTCTCGAATTACTTCAAAGTATGGTTTCACTTTGTCGCAGTATGCTTCGGCCATTTTTTGAGCATCTGTTAAAACGTTTGCTTTTTTACGGGCTTCGGTCATGGCTTCTACATTCGAGTTAATGCCTTCGATATGCGCTGAAATTTCTTTGATTAAAGAGATTTGCTCTTTGGCAATTTTTTCAAAGTCTTTACCAAAAATTTCTTTTAATCCACGTACGTTTTCGATTAAAGTATTTTGGTAACGAATGGCTGTTGGTATCACGTGATTACGAGCAATATCTCCCAAAACTCTTCCTTCAATTTGGATTTTCTTAGTGTATTCTTCCAATTCAATTTCGTAACGTGCTTCCACTTCAACGTGGTTCATTACGTTCAAATCTTTGAATAAGTCTAAGGCTTTTTTAGACACTTTAGCTTTCAAAGCGGTTGGGGTAGTTTTGTGATTGCTTAAGCCACGTTTTTTAGCTTCTTTTTCCCAAGCATCGCTATAACCATCACCTTCGAAAAGGATGTTTTTAGTTTCTTTGATATATTCTCTTAAGACGTTGAAAATGGCTTCGTCTTTCTTTAAATCTTTCTTCTCGATTAAAGCATCAACTTCTTTTTTAAACTCTTTCAATTGTTTGGCCACAATAGAATTCAATGTCGTCATGGCATTGGCACAGTTAGCAGAAGAACCAACAGCACGGAATTCAAATTTATTTCCGGTAAAGGCAAATGGAGACGTTCTGTTTCTGTCGGTATTGTCCAACATTACATCGGGAATTTTACCTACTACGTTTAATTTTAGATCGGTTTTTTCTTCCGGAGATAATTTTCCTTTAGAAACGCCTTCTAATTCTGCTAAAACTTTGGTCAATTGTTCTCCGATGAAAACCGAGATAATAGCCGGTGGCGCTTCATTGGCTCCCAATCGGTGATCATTACTTGCCGTTGCAATGGCTGCACGAAGTAATTCTTCATACTCATTCACCGCTTTAATTGTATTAATAAAGAATGACAAGAACTGTAAATTGCTCATTGGCGTTTTGCTAGGAGATAATAAGTTTACACCCGTATCTGTAGCTAACGACCAGTTATTGTGTTTTCCTGAACCGTTTACGCCTTTGAATGGTTTTTCGTGGAAAAGGACTTTAAAATCGTGACGTTCACCTACTTTAGACATTACATCCATCAATAATGAATTGTGGTCAACGGCTAAGTTCGTTTCTTCAAAAATTGGAGCCAACTCAAATTGGTTTGGCGCTACTTCATTGTGACGAGTTTTAACCGGAATTCCTAACAACATACATTCTTCTTCTAATTCTCTCATGTAATTTAATGCACGAGATGGAATTGAACCAAAATAATGGTCGTCTAATTGTTGTCCTTTAGCAGAAGTGTGACCTAATAAAGTTCTACCTGTCATTACTAAATCGGGACGTGAGTTGGCTAATGAACTGTCAACCAAAAAATATTCTTGTTCCCAACCTAAAGTGGCGGTTACTTTTTTTACGTTTTTATCGAAATATTTACATACATCCGTTGCCGCTTCATCAACTGCATTTAAGGCACGTAAAAGTGGTGTTTTATAATCTAAAGCTTCACCGGTATAAGAGATGAAAACTGTTGGGATACACAAAGTAGTTCCGAAGATAAATGCCGGAGAAGTTGGATCCCAAGCGGTATAACCACGAGCTTCGAATGTATTTCTGATTCCTCCATTTGGGAAAGAAGAAGCATCCGGTTCTTGTTGAACCAATTGGCCACCACCGAATTTTTCAACAGGATCAGAACCGTCATAAGACGTTTCAAAGAAAGCATCGTGTTTTTCTGCAGTTGTTCCTGTTAAAGGTTGAAACCAGTGGGTATAGTGAGTAACGCCTTTTGACAATGCCCATTCTTTCATTCCCATAGCGATATAATCCGCTAGCTTTCTGTCAATTTTAGTTCCGTGCTGTACCGCATCTTTTACTCCTTTGTAAGCATCTGAAGTTAAATATTGCTTCATTGCTTTATCATTGAACACATTTGAACCAAAAAGTGCCGATTTTTTATCAGCTTCTTCAAATTTTACAGGCTTTCTACCTGATGCATCTTTTAATGCTTGAAAACGTAAAGTTGACATAAAGTTAATTTTAAAAAGTTATACCCTATTAATTTGATGCAAATATAGCAATATTTTTAATTTAAAATAAACATACCCTATTTTTTTAGGGGTCAATCTGATTATTTATCAAAAATAAATTGTTTAAAACTTTTATTCAGGAATCGTTAATAAATACTATCAGACAATTCAAACTCCTATATTTGTAGCAACTAAATAAATGCATCATGATAGTTTGGATAATTTTTCTGGCCTTAATCTTCCTGTTTCTTGCCCTTGATTTGGGTGTATTTAACAAAAACCCTCATATTATCAAACCGAAAGAAGCCGGGATTTGGACCGGGATTTGGGTATCGCTCTCTTTTATTTTCAGCATTGTTGTTGGTTGGATATACAAAAACGGATTCATTGCCAATCCGACCGACATAACTCCGGCCGTTGCTTCAATGAAGTTTATCACCGGCTATTTGATTGAATTATCGTTGAGTGTGGACAATATTTTTGTGATAGCTGTAATTTTTGCTTCATTTAAAATTCCTCAGAAATACCAACATCGGGTTTTGTTTTGGGGTATTTTGGGAGCAATTGTCTTTAGAGGCTTGATGATTTTCTTTGGTGTGATTTTGATTAACAAGTTCAGTTGGATGACCTACTTGTTTGGGGCATTCTTAATTTTTACAGCTATTAAGATGTTATTTAAAGGTGACGAAGAAGAATTTAACCCTAAGAAATCATTTGTTTATAGAAACTTACGCAAAATAATTCCAATTACCAGTCATGCTGAAGGAGAACATTTTTTTGTAAAGAGAAGACATATTACTGCAGCTACACCGCTTTTTGTCGCTTTAATTGTTATTGAAGTAATGGATATGTTATTTGCTTTGGATAGTGTTCCTGCAATATTGGCCATAACCTCTGATCCTTTTTTAGTTTTTAGCTCAAATATTTTTGCCATATTGGGTTTGCGTTCTATGTATTTCTTTTTGGCTAATATGTTGGAAAGATTCAGTTATCTTGAATATAGTTTGATTGCCATCCTAACATTTGTTGGTGTCAAAATGTTAATTATTCATTATTATAAATTCCCAGAATGGGTTTCTTTAGGTTTTATCGCTGTATCATTATTAGCGGGTATCATTATTTCTATTAGAAAAAATGACAACGCTGATTAATATCTGACATTTTAAAAATAAAAAAACCTCTTCATTACAAAGAGGTTTTTTATTCACTAATTTATTTTAAAGATTATCTTTTGATTACTTTAAGGGTTTTAACTTCTTCTCCTTGAGTAACAACTACATTGTAAACTCCTGAAGGATACTTATCACCAATTCTTACATCGGATGATTCTCTAGGATTTACATCGCGTGTTTCGATTAATCTTCCAATCATATCATAAACTGCAATGGTAACTTTATCCTCATTTGAAGTTGATAAACTTACATTGAAGTTATCAGTGTAAGGATTAGGATAAATCTTAACTTCCATACCTTTAACAGCAGAAGATGCACTAGAATCTTGTCTAATTGTTGTTTCAACAGTTTCGTATGACATCGTAGTACCTACAAAAACTCTACATCCGTCAAATCCTCTATTGATAGCATCAACAGCTCCATTAACTTGACTAGCTGTAACATTTCCAATATTTTCACCACCTAATGCTTTATTGGCTAGTAAGAATAAATTACTTACTGTAGCTCCACCATTAGCATCTAGATAATCAATTACAGGTTGAGCTATTGTAAAGAGTTGTTCAGTGCCTGGCATAGGTTCGGACGAACCACAAACTTCAGTATCAGCTGTTACAAAAGTGTTAGTCAAAGCAAAGTCTCCTATTTCAGAATTCAATCTGGTATTGAAGAACAACGTCATAGTTTGACTTAACAAATTATTGTTGATTTTGCCTCTTTGCGAACCACTTGCATTTAGTGGATCGTTATCACTCCATGTAGAAGCCACTGAATATGTTGAGTATCCAATTAAAGATCTTGGAGTTCCACCACCAGGTAACATTCTGAATATATTGTTACTGGTTACATCAGCTAAAGTCAATTTGAAATAGTTTCCAGTGACAATGCTACCAAAGTCGTATTCTCCTTCTTCTATAGTCAACGCATTAATCATAATTGCTCTAGCATTAGTTGTGGTTCCTTCTGGAGTACATGCTACTCCTTTAGGATTTCCATAATACCCTTGAGTATAAGTACAGTAAGCACATTCATTAATAAAGAATCTTGCTGTACATGAAACTGTTTGACAATTATCAGTTACTGTAAAGGTAATAATCAATGGTACACCCGGAGCCGGCATTTGATATTGCGACAAATCAGTTACTGTTGCATTGGCACATCCTCCTGTATATCCGAATGAATCTCTCCATTGGGCAAATAATGTTGCAGCATCATCTCCACATTCAACCACTCTATCAGCCGGACATGAAACTTCTAATTTAAGTGCCGGTACTACGGTAAATGTCTCCGTTACATCAGCTTCAATACATAAATCATTCACTACGTAAGTTACTGTAGTTGTTCCTCCACTACATAATGGTGGGGCAACAGGTTGTCCATAGTCACCAACTGGCGTACATCCTCCAGTTACTGTAAATTGACTTAACCATGTAGCAAACGCTGCATCAACTGCCGCTTGGTCTGCATAAGCACAAGAATCAATAATAGTTGAATCAGGAGAATTCAATACTAACACTGGAGCTGGTGTGATTGTGAACGCTCTTGTTACTGTTGATGTCTCATAACATTTATCTGTTACTGTATAAGTCACTGTGGTTGTTCCTCCACAAGCACTTGGTGCGCTTACTTGTCCATAGCTTCCGCTTGGAGCAC
>NZ_JBKBLM010000033.1:0-31867 GCF_046296355.1 Flavobacterium sp. | reverse complement strand
AGTTTGTTGGCTTCTTCTCGGCTCTCGGCAGTTATTGAAATGGTATATCGGTTGCCGGTTACCAATTCTTCATTCATAAATTGTTCTCCTACATCACTGCCTATAAGCGAGTTTGATTTTCCTATTGATAAGGCAATGAATACTATTTTGTTGGCCACACTTTCGGGAAGTGGATTGTCAGGATCACCGGGTAAATCTTTCATGCGCATCAGCGTGGTATAGTCGCCACCAAACACCGATTGGTAAAAACCAAAAGCCGCTTCTGTATTGCCTTTGAAAAGTAGGTGAGGGTTTATTTTTGCCATTTTGTTTTTTTTAGAGATTAAATATAGTTTTATTTTTTAAATGATTGGCAAAAGCGGGAAATGAAAATTACGAATTACGAATTTGGCTTTGGTTACACAGAGAGTCACAGAGAAATAGGAGATGCACTGAGGTATAAAAAAAATAGTGCCAAGCATTCGGTTAACCTTGAAAGAGTTTAAAACTCTGTCAGGGTTTGAATCCGCTAAGGTGTTTTACTTTGTCATACTGACGAAGGAAGTATCACATAATCATTTTAAGACTTTGTGTTAACTGTTTTGTGGGTAGGAATTGCAAAGTTGCGCTATCGGTTTTAAAGTTTACTGTAGCTGGCGAAATGAAAAATATTTTATGAAAGTTAAAATTTCATTAATCAATTAAAATAATTTAAAAAAAACGTAGTTTCGCCTTTTTTAAAATTTAACCTATGAAACACCAATTTAAATTAGTTTTATTCTCATTATTTATCTCCATTTTTGCATACGGACAAGCGCCACGTGCCACTTCACTTGACTATTCTGATGTCTCAATGCTTGGAAGAAAATCTGCTAAAAATTCGGAAGTCGTAAAAGGCTCACCCTATATCAACAAGGTTTTTGGACACGGCAAAGTAGTGAATGCTGCTGAGAATGTATTCCTGCGATATAATGCATATGATGATCTTTTTGAATTTATAAGCCCAAATAATGACACTTTAGTACTTAGTAAAACAGAATCCTATGGTGATATCCTATTTACGGGTACAAAAATAAATTACCGCCTGGTAAATTATACCGATAAGAACAACAAACTAACTAAGGGATATTTAATTCAACTTCACCAAAAGAATGATTTTATCCTTTATAAGAAACAAAAAGTAAATTATTCATCAGCCAGACCGGCTGTTTCATCCTATGCCGAAGATTTACCGGCTGAATATACAATAGCGGCTGAAGTTTTCTACCTAAAAAGTAAAGACCAAGAGATACTTGAATTTCCCACAAGTAAAAAAGGGTTAGTTAAGCTTTATCCGGATAGGAAAGAAGCAATTGAAACTTTTCTAAAACAAAATAAGATTAACTTTGATTCAGAAGCCGATTTGAAAAAGCTGATTGATTTTTTAGCTGGTTAAGGACGCATTTTTTTAAACCAATAGTTTTAATTGAAATGTTTGGCGATATACTGAGCCAAATTTTCATCACTCATTCTATTTGAAGTACTTTCACTCGAAAGCGCATTCTTGTATTGGGGTGTTTCGCCCAAAAACTTAATGAACTGTTCCTGAATTTGCCCGGTACCGGTGATGTGAATTTCATCAATATTTGGCATCGTATGGGCAATTTCTTTGAAGTACTTTTGTGTTAAACTAATTTCTTGATTGTTTGAGGTGTTTTCATTTGAGTTAGCATTAGGACCAATGTTTTTCACATGTCCGATAACTATAAAATCACCATCATTAACGTCTTCTTTTCCTACGATTGTTGCGGTGTGGGAATCCATCCAAACACCAAACTGCTTTTTGTTTTTATCTGACATAATTTACTTTTTTCTTAAAGGTAAGCCCTTTTCAAAGTAAAGATTTGATTTTGGGTTAAGATTGTGATATCAAGACACAGTCTTGTCAGAAATGGCGAGAGGATTTAGGCTTTGTGTGCAAGTATTGTAAATCAACTCTATCGAAGGAAAATTCGGTGAGAAACCCAAGCCACGCAGTTGCTACAAACTGCTGTTAGCGGCTGGGCATTCTCATTTTGGGATATCTATTCTACGAATTTCATATATCATTCCTTTGCATTCCTCATCATCAACCATTGTGAACAAACCTGTGAATCTTGCGTAACCTTCTTTGAACTTTCTCATAACGATATATGTATCTTCTGTAAACTGAGCATAGAAAATTGCATCCTCATTTTTCTGTTTTTCAAAGCTCTCTTTTGAGCTATATATTTTATTTAGTTTGTCTGGATTTAATGAAATGTAACCATAAACTGTGACGAGTTTACGCTGATATTTCTTCGGGTTTTTTAAAAGATTCTCAATTGAGATTTTTTCAGCGTCTTTCCATGTTCCAGTAGAGTTATAGACATCTATACTGTAAACATTTATCGTATCAGTTTTGGTTTTCTCAATTTGTCCGAATGTTTTCGAAGAGATTATTAATAATAAAAAGAATGCTTTAATTAATTTCATGTTTTCTTTTTAATACAGGTTTGTCATGCCTTGCCGCTAACGTCTTGATAAATATGAAAAATCCACTTTATTCTTTTTATCAAAATCACTCTTCCCAAATCTACCAAATTTCTCCTCACCAACCAATCCCCATCAATAGGTAATTTAAATCAAGTTATTAACATAAAATTCTTATAGATACACTTTTAAACGCCAATTTTAAAAGCTACTAAGCCGTATTAAAGCCATAGTAAAGCCATGGGAAGCTTATGCAAGACATTTTTAAAAAGCTACTGCGTCATAGTAACGTCATATATACGTCATATAAACGTCATGGTAACATTATGTAGGCGTGCAGTCATAAAACTTAACAAATACCTATTCCTTTTTGCTTATTTTTGCACCTTATTTTTAGTCTAACAATCTAAAAATCCAACAATCTAACAATCTGAAAAATGGCAAAGTGGCAAGAAAGAGCAGCGCTTTTATTTAAAGAAGAAGGGTTAAATAATTTAAAGAATGCCAATGTATTGGTCGTTGGGCTAGGTGGCGTGGGTTCGTTTGCAGCTGAGTTCTTGGCGCGTGCCGGTGTAGGCAATATGACTATCGTGGATGGTGATGTGGTTGATATTACCAATGTAAACCGACAATTACCGGCTTTGCATTCAACCGTAGGAATGCCAAAAGTCCACGTAGTAGGCGATAGGCTGATGGACATCAACCCCGAACTAAACTTAACCCGATTGGAAGAATTCCTCTCGCCTGAAAGGGCTTTTGAAATTATTGAAGATAAATACGATTACGTTTTAGACTGTATAGATAGTATTACACCCAAATTGAATTTGATCATTTCCTGCAAAAGAAAAAGGGTGAAGATTATCTCAAGCATGGGAGCCGGAGGCAAAATGGAAGCGGCTAAAGTAAAGGTCTCGGATATTGGTAATACAGAGAATTGTTTCTTAGCAAAAACCATCAGAAGACGATTAAAAGAAGTTAAAATAGACAAACTAAAAGTGGTTTTCTCCTCAGAAATACAAGACGAAAGCAGTTTGAAAATGACTGACGGCAACAACTTTAAAAAATCATTTTACGGCACCAATAGCTATATGCCCGGACTTTTCGGATTATACGCCGCAGAAACCGTAATAAGATATTTGATCAAAAAAGAGTCTAAGTAAAATGTCAGATTCAAAAAGACCAATAGTAAAAATACCTTTAACTCTTTTTGACAAGAGTGCAGAGGTAATTGGTTTACTGATATTGCTCAGTTTTTGGATTTTCACCTTGTTCTATTACAATCAGCTACCGGAAATTATACCAACACATTTTGGTGCAGAAGGAAAACCCGATGGTTTTGGACCAAAGTGGACGATAGTTATTTTACCGCTGATAAGTACTTTTATCTATGTATTTTTAACTATCGTTGTCAGATTTCCCCACAAGATGAATTATACAGCCACCATTACCGAAACCAATGCCGAAAAGCAATACACAACCATGACCAAAATGTTACGGATGCTCAAACTGATGCTGCTTTTAGTGTTTTTTGTCATTGATTATAAAACAATGCAAATTGCACTGGAATGGCCGGATGTTTTTGGACGTTGGTTTTTATTGTTGGTCTTCACGCTGGTATTTGTACCCATTTTCTATTTTTTAATTCAATCCTCTAAAAACTCCTAATCTTGCAGTGCTCAGCAACTCAGGCACAAAGCAACTCAGCAACTCATATGATACAAACAGTAATCTTCGACATGGATGGCGTAATTGTAGATACCGAACCGGTACATCATTATGCTTATAACCAACAATTTAAACAATTAGGCATCACTATTTCACCTGAAATGTATGCTTCTTTCACGGGGAATTCGACCAAGAATATCTTTGAGCGTTTGAAAGCGGAGTTTAACTTAGAACAAGATGTGCAAACCTTGGTGCAAACGAAACGCAACCTTTTCAACGACGCTTTCGACAACAAAGAAGACTTGTATTTGTTAGACGGAGTAGAAGATTTGATTAAGGACTTGCATAGTAACGGCATGCAGTTGGTTTTGGCTTCAAGTTCAGCTAACGTGACCATTAACCGTATTTTTAATCGCTTTAATTTAGACCAATATTTTACCCATAAAGTCTCAGGAGAGGATTTTCCTAAGTCGAAACCGCATCCGGCTATATTTGAGCACGCGGCATTTTTAGCCCAAACTCCGGTAGCAAACTGTATCGTTATTGAAGACAGTACCAATGGCGTTTTAGCAGCCAAAGCAGCTGGGATTTATTGTGTAGGCTATGATAGTTTTCATTCTAAAATGCAAGACTATTCAAAAGCGGATAAGGTGATTACGCATTTTAAGGAATTGAGTTATGAATTGATTAAGCATATAAAAAATCAGTAACTTTAGACAATGAAAAAACAACTGATTGCCTTAGTTATATTATTCATTTCTTTTCAAATCTCGGCCCAACAAAAGCCTTATTGGAATGAGATAAAAGCCTTCAGAACCCAAGACAGTATTCAGAAACCGCAAGACGGTATGATTCTTTTTATAGGCAGTTCTTCTTTTAGAATGTGGAAAACAGCTAAGGAAGACCTTCACAATACAACCATTGTCAATCGTGCTTTTGGTGGCGCGACTTTAGAGGATTTGATTTATTGGCAAGACGATGTGGTTTTAAAATACAAGCCTAAGAAGATATTTATTTATTGTGGAGAAAACGATATTGCCAGTTCGGAAAAAGTAACGCATGAAATCGTTTTTGAACGCTTTAAAACCTTGCACACCACTTTAAGAAAGCAATTTCCTGAAACACCCATTGTGTTTGTATCGATTAAGCCTTGTATTTTAAGATGGGCTATGAAAGACAGAATGATGGCTGCCAACGCATTAATCAATACTTACTTAAAACAAGATAAAAATGCTGTTTTTGCGGATATTTGGGACAAAATGCTCGAGAATGGTGAACCAATGAAGGATATTTTTATCCAAGACAATCTGCATATGAATGCTAAGGGTTATTCTATTTGGACAAAAGCATTGAATGCTTTGGTAAACGAATAACGTTTTTATATACTAATAAAAAAGCCGGTGTGAACCGGCTTTGCTTTGTTTATCGTAAAATATCTTATTTCTTGATTTCTACATCAACATCATCACTATCAACATCAACGCCTTCACCACTTATTTTTACAGAAGTGCCGTCTTTTTCTTTAACGGTATCTTTAACGATTACCGTTTCCTTTTCGATGGTATTTGTTTCAATCGTTTCTGTTGTTTTCTCTTCTTTTTTATCACATGACATTAACAATACAATTGATAACATACTTAAGCAAATTCCAATATTTTTCATAAAATAATTTTTGAGTTATTGGGAAAGGTAGTCAATAAATACCGGGTAAACTATTAATTATCAATTAATTTGCCTTACGAGTTATTTATCAAGCCTCTTGATTGGCACTGTTGGGTATAATATGTTTTTCTAAAACACGCTTACTATCTTTTTTTACGGCTGTATCCTTTCGCATTCCCCAAAAGAAATCGGAGGATTTTTTGCGGGCTTCTTCTAAGTTAACTATTGGTAACGGATAATCTTTACCCGGCGTAAATTGGTGAAAGACTTGTTCGATAAGCGTCAGTTTCCAAGGTTCATGCACAAAAAGAATCGGCAATGAGGATAACTCTGGTACCCATTTTTTGATAAACGTTCCTTCTTCATCGTGCTCTATAGAATTCTTCACCGGATTGTATACTCTAAGCGTATTTACACCTGTAACACCTGCTTGCATTTGTATCTGTGGATAATGAATACCGGGTTCAAAATCAAGGAACTGTTGGGCCAAATGCGGACTGCAATTTTGCCAAGGTTGAAATAAATGATGGGTGTAAAACGAAACGACCAATGCCCGCATTCTGAAATTCAGATAGCCGGTAGTATTCAAACAGCGCATGCAAGCATCAACTATCGGTACGCCGGTTTTTCCTTCAGTCCAAGCTTTGTACCAAGCTTGATTTACGGGTTGTTTGAGTTCTCTATATCCTTTATTTACTGCTACAAATTCCATTTCACATTCCATTTCAAATTTCTGAATGAAGTGTGCTTGCCAACGCAATCGGGAAGCAAAGTTGGCTATTTGGCGTTTGTATTTGCCGTTTTGTGCTTTCAGGATAGCGGCTTGATACACTTGTCGTATAGAAAGATTTCCCCAAGCTATATAAGGTGAAAGACGGCTACAACCTTTTCTGGCAGCTTCAGGTTTAGAAATGTGCCGACTGTAATTTTCTACTCTACCATACAAAAATGAATTGAGATAGCGCATTCCGGTGCTTGTGCCTCCTTTTTGAAAAGGGGTATCTTTGTCCGTCTTTAAATTGGGCACCGAAAAATACTTCTCAATTTCCTCCAATTCCCGGTATTTGATGAAACTTCGACTATCGGCTTCAAAAGGAAACAAAGGTTTGGCCATAAAATCATACCAGTCTTCTTTCCATTTCTTACGGTTTTGAAGTCCGCGGATAACGCCATTGGTCACATATTCGTGCCAAGGGATTCCGTGTTCTCTAAACAATTCGGCGACTTCCAAATCACGGTCAAAGGTTAGTTTAATTCCTGTTTCTTGGTGCGAATAAATTCCGTTAACGGAAATCATATTGATTAGCTTCTTGAAAACCGCTGTGGCTTCTTCTTCTACAATTAGAATTTGGGTGTGAAAGGGAAGTAGTTCTTTTTGTAATTCTTCTAAAGATTGCTTGATAAAATCAAAATGTCTTTGGCTGTAATGATGGTCATTTACTAAAGAAGGTTCAAGAATATAAAGCAACAATACTTTCCCCGAAGACTGTAAAGCTTGGTACAGTGCCTCGTTATCGTGTAATCGCAAATCCCTTTTAAACCATACAATGTTCATTAGCCCACGGCTTGTTTATAAACTGTTAGACATTTTTCACGCGCTTCTTTGTGATCTACAATGGGTTGAGGATATTCTAATGAATTCAACTCTGGAATCCATTTTTTTATATACGCTAAGTCTTTATCAAACTTTTTGATTTGCTCGGTTGGATTAAAAATTCTGAAGTAAGGCGCAGCATCAACACCGCTTCCGGCAGCCCATTGCCAATTGCCGACATTACTGGCTTGTTCGTAGTCTAATAGTTTTTGGGCAAAATAAGTTTCACCCCAACGCCAGTCAATTAATAAATGTTTGCACAAAAAACTCGCCACTATCATTCGCACTCGGTTGTGCATGTGACCGGTGGTGTTTAATTCTCGCATTCCGGCATCAACAAAAGGATAACCGGTTTTGCCTTCGCACCATTTTTGGAACAGAACTTCATTGTTGTTCCATTGAATAGCGTCGTATTTGGCTTTAAAACTTTGGTTTACAGTATGAGGAAAATGCCAAAGTATTTGCATAAAGAATTCACGCCAAATGAGTTCTTTGAGAAAGGTTTCGTTCTTACTTTCTATAGCTTTCGCGACAATTTTTCGGATAGAAACAGCACCAAAACGAAGGTAAATTCCCAGGTATGAAGTTTTGTTCATCGCCGGAAAGTTTCGGGTAGCTTCATAATTGTCAATCAGTGTATCCGAAATATCAAAAGGGGTTACTTTGATGGTTGACGCTACAAACCCAATGTCTTTTAAACTTAAAAAAGGATAGGAGTGAAGGGTTACTTTTTCCAGATAATCTTCTGAATTGTAATTGGCTAACTGTATCTTCTTAAAGTGTTCTTTCCACTTATTCGAATACGGAGTATAAACCACATAAGGCGTTCCGTCGTCTTTGGTTACTTCGCTTTTTTCAAAGATGACTTGGTCTTTGCTGGTTTTAAATTCGATATTGTACTCTTTGAACAAATGGTACAATTCTAAATCGCGTTTGCGTGCGTAAGGTTCGTAATCGTGGTTGGTGTAAACGGTATGGATTTCGTTTTCACTTAGTATTTTGTTATACACTTCAAATGGATCACCATAAAAAACCGCTAATGATTTTCCGTACTTGCTTAGTTGTGCTTGAATTTTGGTTAATTGTTGGTGAATAAAAGTCACCCGAGCATCATCGTTAGACAATTGCGAGAGGATATTTTCGTCAAAAATAAAAATAGGCAAAACCTCTTCACCACTTTGCAGTGCATGAAAAAGACCGGCATTGTCTTCTAACCGCAAATCGCGTCTAAACCAAAAGATGTTCATATTGTAAATTTAGGCATTCACCAATAAAGTCGACATTCCGCCATCAACATGGAATATTTGTCCCGAAATCCAACTGCTTTTATCTCCTAATAAAAAGCCGGCCATTTGTGCCATATCTTCGGAGGTACCAACGCGTTTTAACGGATGACGTTGTGCTGATTTTTCTCTTTTCTCTTCGTTACTCAAAAACTTTTCTGCCAATGGCGTGTCGGTTAATGATGGTGCAATAACATTCACTCTGATTTTGGGAGCATATTCTGCGGCTAAAGCTTTGGCAAAACCTTCAATCGCACCTTTGGCTGCAGCCACACTAGTGTGAAAAGGCATACCCATACTCGCGGCAACCGAGCTGAATAGTACAATACTCGACTGTTCGGCAGCGGTTAAATTAGGCAAAACCGATTGTATAACTTTTACTAAACTAATAAAATTAATTTGCAAATCGCTTTCAAAAGCATCCGGTTTTAAACCACGAAACGGTCGAAGATTGATGCTTCCCGGACAATAGACTAGTCCATGAATGACTTCGGGTAATTTTGAGGTATCCAAAGTATCCGTTGTGGCATCAAATGGAATATGAGTCACATTCATATCCGAAATAGCTTCATTGGTTCTTGAGGCGATTAATACTTTGTTTTCGTATTGTAATTCTTTGGCAATGGCTAAACCAATTCCGTAGGAACCGCCAATTAAGAGTATGTTTTTCATTTTATTCTGCTTTATATTCTCCAAAAAGGTCAATTAATTTCTGTCTGCGGTAATCAAAGATTTCTTTAAGCTTAGGTTTCACTAAAAACGGATGTACCATTTGCCCCAAAATGCCCATCGGAACTTTGTAATCAACGATGTCTTCCATTTCAACACCACCCGGGATTTCCTTTAAGAAATGTTTATGGTGCCAAAGCGCATAAGGTCCGAAACGCTGTTCATCTACAAAATATCTTTGGTCAACAACATGAGTAATTTCTGTTACCCATTTCATAGGAATTCCCAAAACAGGGGTAACTATATATTGAATAATTTGTCCGGCAAACATAGGACGATCATCTCCTGAAAGGGTTTTAAAGCCCATATATTCCGGTGTTATAGTCTTCAGGTTTTTAGGGTCAGAAAGAAATGCCCAAGCTTGATCAATTGAAATAGGTAACTTTTGTTTGGTGTGTAAAGTATATACTTTCATTTATTTTTCTTGTAAAAGTACAAACTTGTTTAGCATATATCCAAAAAGATTAAACAATAATGTATTGATTTAAGTTTAAATTAACATTTGAAAGCTTAACAATTTGTAATTTTGAGCAAACTAAAATCAACATTATGAGAAAAATTATTTTTGTATTGGCTATGATTATTGCCAATTTTACCATTGAAGCCCAAGTTAAAACACCTGCGCCTAGTCCGAAATCAACTATAAATCAAACAGTTGGATTGACAGATGTTACCGTTGAATATTCACGTCCAAGTGCTAAAGGCAGACCTGTTTTTGGTGATTTAGTGCCTTTTGGAAAATTGTGGAGAACCGGAGCCAATCAGAATTCGATGATTACTTTCAGTGAAGATGTTGTAATTAAAGGCACGATACTTAAAAAAGGAAAATATGCCATTTTTACTACGCCAAAAGCTGACATGTGGGAAATCATTTTTTATACTGACACCGACAATTGGGGAACACCTGAAAATTGGGATGAAAACAAAGTAGCATTCAAGACAAATGTTGACCCAATTGCTTTGGGTAATAATGTAGAAACTTTTACCCTTGCGATTAATAACTTAACTAATGATAGTGCTACTCTTGATATTTCATGGGAGAAAACAATGGCCTCTATTAAGTTTGAAGTACCAACACAAAAATCGGCTATGGCCAGTATCAATAAAGTATTAGCCGGACCAACCGCAGGAGATTATTTTTCTTCAGCGCAGTATTTATACCAATCGGAAGGCGATTTGAATAAAGCTTTAGAATATGTGAATAAAGCTGTAGGCATGGCAAAAGCCGGAGAAGATGCTCCTTTTTGGCACTTAAGATTAAAGTCTTTAATCCAAGCTAAGATGGGTAACAAATCGGGGGCTATTGAAACTGCCAGATTATCATTGGCCGGTGCTGAAAAAGCCAACAACGGTGACTACGTTAAAATGAACAACGACAGTATTAAAGAGTGGAGTAAAAAATAATTTTATTTCTTCTAAAAATAGTAAACCACGAACGGATAACGCTCGTGGTTTTTTTATGCCATTACTTTTTGTTTTCCTTTAGACCCCAATTGCATCAGTATTGATAGTACAACAGTTAAGGAAGCGCCAATAAAGTTCAACCATAAATACCCTAATTTTTCCTGACCGTTAGGATAGATGTGTATGGCGTAATAATAGATAAAGAATATGGTGGTTTGACTGATAACAGCACTGTAGAAAATAGCATTGGCTTTAACAAACTTGATATAAAATCCAACCAAGAAAACACCCAATACCGTTCCGTAGAAAATAGAGCCGACAATGTTAACCAACTGAATTAAATTCTCAAACAGGGTTCCAACACAAGCAAATAAAATGGCAATTACTCCCCAAAGTAAAGTGAAAGCTTTGGTAGCATTCACAAAATGCTTTTCAGATTTTTCGCCTTTCACATTCCGTTTGTAAATATCAATGGCTGTAGTTGAAGCTAAAGCCGTCAACCCTGAAGCAGAAGACGACATAGCTGCTGATAGAATTACCGCCAACAAAAGCCCTATCAATCCCGAAGGCAAATAGTTTAGAATAAAATAGATGAAGACATAATCCTTGTCATTGGTTTCGGCTTTGCCGTCGACTTTGGCGATGATTTCTTTGGCTTGGTCATGCAAGTCTTTTTCTTTACCCGATAATGAAATCAGTTTTTGACGCAATATCGGATTGTCATAATTCTGATTCAAATGATCGATATACAATAAATTGAATTCTTTTTTCTCTTCGGAGAGTTGGGTTAACTGTTTTTCAAGCGAGTTGTATTCTGCTGCATAAACAGATTTTTCAACGGCAGTTTTATTAACAGGGTTGAAATGCAAAGGCACAGGATTAAATTGGAAAAAAACAAAAACCATCACACCGGTTAATAAAATAAAGAACTGCATCGGTACTTTAAGAAAGCCGTTCATGATCAATCCCATTTGGCTTTCTCTATCTGATTTTCCGGATAAATAGCGTCCTACTTGTGATTGGTCGGTACCAAAGTAGGAGAGCATGAGAAAGAAACCTCCTGTGATTCCGCTCCAAAACGTATAACGGTTTTCGGGATCGACAGAGAAATCAAGGATATTCATTTTATCATTGGCACCTGCAATATGCATGGCATTTGAAAATGTCATGTCATTGGGTAACAAATGCAAAATCAAAAAGAATGTGATAAACATACCGGTCATGATGATAAACATCTGTTGTTTTTGGGTTACGTTTACGGCTTTGGTTCCACCGGCGAAAGTGTAGATGATTACCAAAATCCCGATGATAACGTTAAGCAAAGTCAGATTCCAACCCAATATAGAAGACAAAATAATCGCCGGTGCATAAATGGTCAAACCGGTTCCTAATCCGCGTTGGATTAAAAATAAAATCGCGGTAAAAGAACGGGTTTTTAAATCGAAACGCTGTTCTAAATATTCATAAGCGGTAAAAACTTTTAGTCGGTGATAAATAGGAATAAACGTCATTGAAATCACCACCATCGCAATGGGTAAACCAAAATAGAACTGCACAAATCCCATTCCGTCATGATAAGCTTGCCCTGGTGTAGAAAGAAAAGTAATCGCACTGGCTTGAGTAGCCATTACTGATAAACCAACAGTCCACCAAGGGGTTTCTTTGTTGCCCAAAATGTATTCTTCTACATTGGCACTTCCTTTGGTTTTATAAACACCATAAGAAACTATAAAAAGCAGCGTAACCGATAAGACGATCCAGTCGAGTTGTTGCATATCAGAAGAATAATTGCATTAATATAAAGAAGATAATGATATAAATGGCATTGGCCACCAAAACCCAAGTATAGCTATTCTTCCAAACTGATTTTTTTTCCTGTTCCATTTTATTTTCCAATTGCTAACATGTTTGCCAATAGCCTAAACGCTCCCGGAACGCCTTCGGGTAATTCTCTGAAGAAACTCAGTCCGGTATAGATATAATTTCCTTTGCCGTATTTGGCCACTAATAAAGCACCATTTTTAGGTTTCTCGCCTTTGTCGTTCGCGGAAAGAATAGGTGTGAAGTTGGCATCCCATTCGCTTGGATAATACAATCCTTGCTCTTGTTTCCAGCCTTTAAAATCCTCCGAAGTAATTTTGTTTGGGTAATTTAGTAACTGATGATTTGGTGCTAAAAACCGAACTTCTGCGTCTTCTTCAGTCACGCGGTCTCGGGAAATTTTAAGGGAATACGGCGCCATTTCTTTGGTTACCAAATCATCCGTTGTATTGTATTGCACTATCATCGTTTTGCCGTTTTTAACAAAATCGAGTAAAATATTTTGCTTGAAAGCCAATCCATTCACCACATTATAAGCTCGGATTCCGGTCATTACTACATCAAATTCAGCCAACTTTTCAGTAGAGATTTCCTCGGGTTTTAAGACTTGGACTTCGTAACCCATTTGGGCCAAACTTTTAGGCACTTCATCTCCGGCACCCATGATGTAGGCGATTTTTTCGTTTTTGGTTTTAATTTTTAAGCGAATGCCTTTAGCTTCAGCCGTTTTCAAGACCATTTGCTTGTAAATATGGGAATAGTTGATGTCAATTTTTTCTTTGTCGAAAGTTTGTCCGTCAACCGTCACTATGCTTTTGATATCAATTTCACTGGCTTCTTCTGAAGGTGAAACCGAGAATTCAGCCAAAAATTCCTGTCCTTTTTTATCGATAGTAAACGGAATTTCTGCAGGTGAGACTTCCCAATTTTGAGGAACCGCTAATTTTACTTGTCCTGAAACATTGTCTTTTCCGGCTTTGACCTTTACCGTAATCGTTTTGCTTCTGTCGTTATTGAAAATATAGACTTTTTCCGCAATAGAAGAAGTTGCTGCAGGAACAATATCTAAAGGTTGGTAAACTTCACCTTTAACATCGTCGTTGTATTTGTAAATTACGTAGCGATCGAAAGGAATCGTAACATTGTTAATTCCGATCCAAAAACCAACTTTCACTTGGCGCAATACATCAGGAAGACCTATATTTTCTTGATTATCCACTTTATACATTCCAATTGTTCCTTTTTGATTTAGCCAATAAGCATTGGTGTAATCAAAGTCATTTGACAGTTGTAATGTATTAGTTGTTGTGTAAGGAATATTGTTTTTTAAGGCAATTGACTTCTGTCCGGCATTTATATAAACCGGAACTGATCCGATTCCTTCTAAATTGATAGCAATGTTGCTTCGGTTGATGGCTTCAATTTTAACTTTTAACGGACTTCCCGGTATAATTTCTTGAACATCGGCAACGGCTTCTAAATACAATCCGGCACAAGCTGCTATGATTTCTTTGATTTCTTCTGATTTGATGGTTTTCCAATGTTTGTCTTCCAACGCTTCAATTAAAGCGAAGGCTTTCACCAATTCAGGAACACTTGCCGAAGGATTTTTAAAATCGAAGTTTTTCTCTACAGCATATAAAATATCGCCAATTTCTTTGCCGCCTTTTACTCGATTCCAAGTCGTATCGATTCCTTCAAACAGATTGGTTTTATCTTTCGGCATATCGCCTTTTAAAAATTCTAAATATTCGTCTTCTTCACCACGGCTTCCGGTAGAACCAAAACCTTGTGATTGATGACGACTGCGACTCAAAGCGGCAATTTCCTGATTGGATTTACCAACCGATTGGTAATACGTTCCGATTTTCAGGTTGACCAAATTGGTTTTATCGGCGGCTTCAAATTTTTCCCGACTTCCGTAAAACCACCAAGAAGTATTGAAAAACAGTCTTTTGGGTTGCCAAGTTGAAACATATTGCAATTGTTCAGGATATTGATTGGCATCATTAACCAAATCAAATGCTTCTATACTCAGCATAGCCGAAGAAGTATGGTGACCATGAGTAGTTCCGGGAGAACGATGGTCAAATCGATTGATAATAACATCGGGTTGGAATTTACGAATGGCCCAAATGACATCGCTTAAAACTTGATTTTTGTCCCAAATTTTCAAAGTTTCATCGGGATTTTTAGAAAAGCCAAAGTCGTTGGCTCTAGTAAAGAATTGTTTACCACCGTCAATTTTTCGGGCTTCAATTAATTCTTGGGTTCTGATGACGCCTAATAATTCTCTTAGTTCCGGTCCAACAAGATTTTGTCCGCCATCGCCACGAGTTAAGGACAAATAACTGGTTCTTGCTTTTTTATCATTAGACAGATACGAGATAAGTCGGGTATTTTCATCATCAGGATGCGCGGCTATGTATAGCACAGAGCCTAAGAAATTCAGTTTTTGAATTTGATTGTATATTTCAACAGCATTAGGTTTAGCAGGCTGTTGAGCGCAAATAAATTGGGTGAAAAAGAATAAAAAAACAATAGATAAAGAGTAAAGCTTTTGCATTGGTATGACTTTAATAGCAATAGCTTCAAATATAAACATTAAATAAAAAGTAGCGTTTTATTTAATTAGTTTTTAACAAATGGGAAGAAATGAGCCGCTATTCAGACGAAGCGGTTTGGTTGATAAATCGACCTTTGGAATTGTAAGGATACATTTTTTTGTGAACCGGTAACAAATCATATGGTTTGTCATCATCATAATCGGTTATTTTCACTTTGGCTTTGTTGTAAAGGGAATAGCCACCATAATTTTTAGGCAATTCGGATGCTGTTTTCCATTCTCCCTTTTCCTTGTAGTAGTAAACCATTTTAAGGTTGTCAAAATAAGCTTGAAGATTGGGAAAATAAAAATAACGGATATAGCAATTGGTTTTCTTATCTATGGGTAGGTTTTCTTTTTTGGCAGTAGTATTCTGAGCATAAGTACTGCTGTAAGCCAAAACAAAAACGCATGCAAGCATTACATTAAGTGTTTTCATGATTTTGCAAATTTGGGGTTAACAAAAAATATCAATCAACTGATTTAAAACAAGTCAAAGATATTTATAATTTATCTTTTAAAAGTATTTTTTAACGCTGAATTGCAATTTTTTACAATAAAAATAAGAAATATACTATATAAAATATTGATAATTAGTTGTTTAAATAAAATATTATGATCAAAAAAAAGGAAAGGATAAGGAATTAACCTTACCCTTTATAGCCTGATTTTTATTAATGTTTTCCTTTGCCTTTTCCGTTACCATTTCCTTTTCCGGGATGGCCTTTGTATTTTCCATTGCCTTTGCCGGGAGCATTTTTGTTATAGGCTTTGTTTTTCCAGTTGCCGTTTCCTTTGTATTTTACTTTGTGAGTTTTGTAATATGCATAAGGTCTGTTACCTCTATAATCGGTTAAGAAAACGGTTTTGCCTTTGTATAAGTCATAACCTCTGTAATGCGCCGGTAGTGCAGCAGAACGATGCCATCTCCCATTTCTTAAATAAATATATCTTTGGGCAGAAACATCGTAGTATGTCTCAATATCAGGAATGTAGTAGTATTTAGTATTAACAGGTGCTGCCGGTGCCCAAACGGGTGGTTTGCCTAAATTAACATTGACTGAAACTTGAGCTTGACTACTTACTGTAAACGCCATCAGCGTTATTAGTAAAAAAAATAACTTTCTTGTTCTCATAATACTTAGTTTTAAATAAAATTTATTTTTCTTTCAAACTATTGAATCAATAGGATTCAACCTAAAAAGGAAAACAAATTTCCCAGTTCTTAGAATATTTAAATTCCAAAAATAGGGTGATTGTATGCTAAGTATGTTATATGATTTTTGATAAGATTTATAAAATTAAAATCTAATCGGTGAACTCTTTGTCTTCAAACTTGGGTTTGATTATGGAAATCCCTTTCTGTAGCAGTAAGTTATTAGGATAAACCATAAGTTCGCCGTCTTTGGTAATTAAATCGGTGTGGAAAGCATTGATGTCTATAATTTCGCCTTCAAAAGGAAAATCTTTATCGTGAACTTTGATAATGTCACCAATTTTAAAGGGAAAAGAGAAGAATAAAATGATTCCGGAAGTAATATTGCTTAGGATTGACCATTGGGCAAACATGGCTACGCCAACTACTGTTGCGATAGACGATAAAGTGATGAGGATATCATTTTTTTGTACACCCCAAATTACAATGAGTGAGATGACAGCCAAAATACTAATCAACAAATGAATGTACTTGATGACTAAGTTGGTTCTTTTTTCAATACCTGTATGCGATCTTGAATACCTTTTTACCGCTTTGGTTACAATTATTCGCAAAAGAATCACAACGATAATTACTAATCCTGTAGCAATTTGTTCATTAAAATAGTAATCAAAAAAATTCATAAAATTTATAAATTAGTTAGATAAGCATAGACTTTATCCGTTGGTAATCCAACAACATTAGTATAAGAACCTTCTATTTTAGCTATACCTACAAGCCCAATCCATTCTTGGATGCCATAAGCGCCGGCTTTGTCAAAGGGTTTATAATGGTCTAAATAATACTGAATGGCTTCGTCTGAAAGCTTATTAAAAGTCACTTTGGTCACTTCAAAAATAGTTTCAGTTTTGTCTATAGTTTTGAAACAAACCGAAGTAATTACTTCATGTGTCTTGCCCGACATGGATTTCAACATCTCAAAAGCATCATCATAATCTTTGGGTTTGCCCAAGGCTTTATTCTCGAACCAAACAATGGTATCACTTGTGATTAAAATCTGATTCTCGGCTATTTCACCTTCAAAAGCATTGGCTTTTAGGATGGCTAAGAAATTGGTAATCTCAACCCCTTGAAGATTTTCGGGATAAATTTCTTCTATCTCTTTTAGTCTGATTTCAAAATCAACGGCTAACTCTTTTAAAAACTGTTGTCTTCTCGGCGAACCGGAAGCTAAGATGATTTTGTAGTTTTTATTTAGTGAATTAAGCATTGTTTTTGATGTTCAAATTAATCACTAAAATAGACAATATTCCGAAGAAAATAACCCACTTTAACATCGAACTTAACAAATGGAAATTCTTTTTAGACTTGGCATTCCAAATTTTAATTACAAAGAAAATCATTGGCCCAACCACAAACAGCAAGGCGTAAATCACGGCATAGTACAATTTGTTTTCCATCAAATAAGTGTTGATGTACCAAAGTAAAATAAGTGTTGCTGCAATCCCGAGTCCGAAAACTACTTTAGCAGTTCTGCTAACGCCAATTGCAATAGGTAAAGTATTCATTCCTTGATTATAATCACCATTTACATCCTCCATGTCTTTAACAATTTCTCGGATAAAATTAATAACAAAAGCAAACAAAGCATAGTCTAAAAGCAATGAAAAATACACGCCCATTTCTTTCTGATTGTTCTCAAAAGTCAGTGGCAGTAAATCATATACGCCTATAATTAAAATACTAATTCCTAAAAGAAGCGCTACGATGATATTTCCAATCAACAACATTCTTTTAAAAGTTGTTGCATACAAATACAACAGGGTAACGATGATAATGAAAATCCCTGCAAAAGTGGGTTTCTGGATAGTATTGGACAAATAAAAACCAATCCCGACTCCGGTGACATTCAACGCAAAATATAGGTTATAACCCATAGCTTCCGAAATACCTTTGCCTATGACCATATTAAAAGGTTTGTTTTCGCTGTCTGTTTCCTGGTCCATAATGTCGTTGATGATGTAGCCTGCAGCGGCAATCATCACTGTCGACAAAACCAATAATCCGTACTGAAAATCATTTAGAAACAAATATATAGGTTCGTTTTTCAGAAATCCGTATCTGAAAATTAATTGCATAAAAGCGAGTAGGAGTAGGTTTTGGTATCTAATTAATCTTAAAAAATTCATTTGGTTTGTAGTTTTATAAATCTGAAATCTGCGTTCTTAATTCTGCCTTCTGATATCAATCGTGCTTTCCGTTATAATACATATGCCATTTGTCTTGGGCTTTCATGACTTGTTCAATGACTTCACGAACCGCGCCTTTGCCACCGTTTTTATGCGAAATGTATTTGGAAATGGCTTTAATTTCCGGACTGGCATCTTGCGGACAAGTTGGTAAACCAACCAATTGCATCACATGAAAATCGGGTATATCATCGCCCATGTATAAAACCTGTTCGGGTTTGATGTTGTATAATTCGATGTATTCTTTAAAAGTAGCTACTTTATCTGGCGAAGCCAAGTGAATGTCGGTTATGCCTAGATTTTTCAGTCGAATGCGAACGCCTTCATTGTTTCCACCGGAAATGATGCATACATTATAACCACTTTCCACAGCAGCTTTCATGGCAAAACCATCTCTGATATTCATAATTCTCAACATTTCACCCGTTGGTGTCACATGAACCGAACTGTCGGTTAAAACACCGTCTACATCCAGTATAAATGTAGTGATGTCATTCATGATTTGTTTATAACTTTTTCCCATGGTCAATTATTGATTTGGTTAGCAATTTATAGATTTCTTTTTGGTTTTCATCGGTTAAAAATGACAGATGACTATTGATGGTTTGTGTATCGTTTCTTTTGGCCGGACCGGTTTGTGCTTCTTGGGGTGAAAGCGTCAAAATTTTATTAGCCGTTTCTTGAATTAAAGTTTTTAAGATGTCGAAAGACAAGTTGTTCTCGGTACAAATTTCGTTCCCCATTTGGTACATATGATTGACAAAATTTGAGACAAAAACGGCCGCTACATGCAAAGCTTTTCTTTGTTCGGAATTGACTTGGTAAATAACCTCAGAGATTGATTTTGCAACGGTTTCAAGCATTTTGTAATCACTTTCACTTTGGGCTTCCAAACAAATCGGAATAATTTTAAAATCGACTGCTTTTGATTTAGAGAAGGTTTGCAACGGATAAAATACACCTTTACGATTCTTATCATTTAAAGCGTCTATATTTACACTTCCGGAAGTGTGAACCACCAATTGATTTTGGAAAGGAATTTGACTCGAAACGGCATCAATAGCATCGTCACTAACGGCAATTATGATTAAATCAACCGGGAGAAGATTAACATAATCAGTAATAATTTTATCGGAATCGAGTAGGTGTGTCAGACTGCTTTTTTGTCGACTCAACACTTGAACTAACTCAATTTCAGAAGCTTTTTTAAAAGCCGCAATCAAGTGATGCGCAACATTTCCGGAACCAATTATACTGACTGATATCATTCCGTAAAAGTAGTAAAAAATGAGGAAAACAAGCAAATGTTACCTTTAAGCAAATAAGATAACTATTTGTTTATTTTTTCTTCTAATGCTTTAAGGCGTTCTTCCAAAGATTGTATTTTTGCTTCCTGTGACACTATGATTTTTTGTTGTTCCTGAATGGCTTTGGCCATTGGCGCTATTAAATCATTATAACGCAGACTGTAAAAGCCTTCATCGTCTTTGGTTAAAATCCCCGAATTGGTGACTCCAAAAAGAGTTAAAGTTTGTTCCACTTCCTGAGCAATAAAGCCATATTCGAGTTTTTTTAATTTATCATTGGTACGGAAATAAGAAACAGGATTGAGTTTTTTAATAAAATCCAAACCCAAATCAGCCGGTATAATGTCACTTTTCCAACGTTTGTCTGATGTAATAGATAAACCTACTTGACACCCTAAATATCCGATAAATATATTTCCCAAACGAATTTGGTCATTTCCTGTCGCACTAGGCACAACAGCATTATCACCCAAACCTAGGTTGTTGGAACCTGTTGTTACATTATTCAAAGCGCCTTTTCCTATAGCGGTATTGTAACTTCCGGTTGTGTTTGCTGTTAAAGCATTAATCCCGACAGCTGTGTTTTCAAAACCGGAAGTATTGCTGTAAAGCGCATTGACTCCAAAGGCGGTATTGTTAAATCCCGTTGAATTTGAATAAAGCGATGTAAAACCTGAAGCAGTATTGTTGTAACCGTTTTGATTAGCAAACAAAGCGTAATTTCCGGTAGCAGTATTTTGGGTTCCGGTTGAGTTCAGAAAAAGGGTATTGGTACCGAAGGCGCTGTTGTTACTGCCGGTAGTGTTGTTATTTAAAGTTTGGTAACCAAAGCCATTATTGCTTCCGCCAGTGGTATTGTTGTATAACGAAAAATAGCCATTAGCGTTGTTAAAACTTCCTGTAGTATTCAATCCTAAACTGTAATAACCATAGGCTGAGTTGTAATTTCCGTTGATATTCAAACTCAAACTGTAATAGCCAAAGGCTGAATTGTAACTTCCACTTGAATTCAGATTCAAAGCATAATGACCAAAGGCGGAATTATAACTTCCGGCAGAATTCCCGGTTAGCGAATAACTTCCGAAAGCCGAGTTTCCAATCCCAGAAGTATTATTATACATTGCAATATAACCAAAAGCACTATTGTTATTTCCAGTAGTATTGTTATATAGCGAATTCGTGCCATAGGCTGAATTGTATGAACCGCTTGTATTACTTCGCATGGCATAATTCCCGCTGGCGACATTGTTTATACCTATTGTATTGTTATAAAGAGATTCTTTTCCAACACCTACATTGTCAGTACCTGTGGTGTTGAATCTAAATGAATAATATCCAACCGCTGTATTAGCACTGCCTGAACTATTAGAAGTAAGAGAACCAATACCAACAGCAGTATTTTCTCCTCCATTGATATTACTATACAAAGAAAAACTTCCTAGACCAATGTTGTTGCTTCCAATGGTGTTGGAGTAAAGCGTTCGGTTGCCAATGCCTAAATTACTACTTCCGGTTGTATTAGTGTACAATGTTTGATACCCTAAAGCCACATTGGAGAGACCGGTATTGTTAAAAAGAGCACTTACGCCAATGGCCGTGTTTTCTGTAGCTGTTGTATTCTTGTTTAACGCATTATATCCTATGGCAATATTTTCGCTTGCGGTATTCAAATTGAGTGTATTGGCACCTATAGCAGTATTGCGTATACCTACAGTATTGTTTATTAAAGTATTATAACCTACGGCTACATTTTCATTGCCTGTAGTATTCGAAATTAATGCCTGATATCCATTAGCCACGTTGCCAGCCCCAATGGTATTATTAAATAAACTGCTATACCCAGTGGCAACATTATTAGATCCGGTTGTATTAATAGTCAAAGTTCCATAACCGGTTGACGTATTATTATTCCCGGTAGTATTATTTTTCAACGCTTCAAATCCAATAGCTGTATTTTGACTGCCCGAAGTGTTTAAAAAAAGAGTAGTAGCTCCCACAGCAGTATTGTTATTGGCATTATTAGCATTTGATAAGGCTTGAAAACCAACCGCTGTGTTGTTTGTTAAAGATGTTCCGTTTCTTAAAGAGGCATAGCCTACAGCTGTATTTCCGGAACTAACTATGGCATTGTTTAACGAATAGGCTCCGATTCCAGTGTTGTATTGTCCGGTTGTAATAGATTTTAGGGTTTCTACACCAAAACCTGTATTAAAACTACCGGTAGTATTGCTGTACAAAGAGAAATAGCCGCCTGCAGTGTTGTAAAATCCGGTTGTATTGGCACTAAGCGAGGAATCTCCAAATCCGGTGTTTTGATAACCGGTAGTGTTATTCATCAAAGTGTTATGGCCCATTGCCGAATTGTTGCTTCCGATGGTATTCAATCGAAGGGCGTAATTTCCAATGGCAGTATTGTAAAGGCCGGTTGTATTTGATGATAGGCTTCTGGCTCCAACAGCAGTATTATTACTCCCAATAGTATTATTTTCAAGGGCATAATTTCCAATGGCTACATTTTCACTTCCCAAGGTGTTATTTCTTAATGCAAAATATCCAAAAGCGTCATTGTTGGAACCAAGAGTGTTACTGTAAAGTGATTGATAACCTATAGCATTATTGTTATTCCCTGTTGAGTTAGAAAACAAGCTACTATTGCCAAGACTTGTATTGTATGAGCCTGTTGTATTACTCCTCATTGAAAGTATACCTATAGCACTGTTATTAGTTCCAGTAGTATTATTGTTAAGAGCAAAAGAACCAAAAGCACTATTCAACAAGCCGGTATTTGAGAGCAAGGCGAATGGTCCGAAAGCAATATTGTTTAATGATAATAACCCTGAAAAAGTATTGCCTCGTTTAAAGACTAAATCAACATTATCCGTTGTACCAATGAAATTATTTGTTGCGTTTGTTCCTGAATTTCCGGTTAATCCCCAACCTTTGGTACCGCTAACGGGTTTCCATAAAACTGTAGTATTGTCCCAATAATAAAATCCGGGTTCATTACTACCTGAAGTCGTAGTTAAAAAAACCATCATTCCGTTTTGAGTAACAGTTGGATTAGTGGAAGGAAATGTATCGATTTTTGGAATTAAAATTCCATCGTTGTTATTTGGATTGGATTGGTTACTCGATTTGATGTCCAAAACAGCGTTGGGTGTGGTTGTTCCAATCCCAACTTGGGAATAGACAGCATTGAGGCAAACAAGGTATAAAATCAGTGCATAGAATTTTTTCATAACTACCGTAGTAAAGTAATGTGTTACTTTACGAAGGTATAGCTTCCTTAAATGCAGTTCAATCAACCTTTCGGTTGATTTTAATAGGGAATTTTAAATAGGATTGTAGTGCCTTTTTCATTGACCATGGTAAATTCGGCATTGATTTTCTCCATTCTTTTGTGGATGTTTTTTAAACCGTTACCACCAATGTGTTTCTCAGAATTTAAAGTAATTCCTTTTCCGTCATCTTGAATGGTGATGTTGACTGTTGTTTTTTTCTCAATACTAATGGTGACATTTTGGGCTTCGGCATGTTTGACAATATTGTGCAAACATTCTTTGACAGACAAAAAGATATGTCTTCTGACTTCACCTATAATTTTAAAGTTCATTTCGCCTTCTGGAATGATAAAACGCACTTTAAGATTATTGTTTTGTCCATAATCCTGAGCATATAATTTGATGTAGGACAACAATTCTTCCCAAGTGTTGTTCTCTTCTTTCATTGCCCAAATGATTTCGCTCATGCTTTCTACCAATTCGGTAGAAGTATTTTTAATATTGGATAAAAGTTCTTTGTTGTTTTCCTTTTGCAACGCCATTTGACTCAAATAGGTAATTTTGGTCAAGCCGCTACCTAAATCATCGTGCATGTCGGCGGCAATTCGGTTGCGTTCTTCCTCGACGGCTTTTTGTTTCTCTAATTTCTTTTTGAAGTTGAATGAAATTACAAACCAAATGAGCAGTACAAACAATATTCCCGAAAGCAATATAAACCACCAAGTTTGGTACCAATAATTGGCAATACTAAACGAATATGGTTTAGCCAAATAAATCCATTCTTTACTGCCTTTGGTTCTTACTCGGGCGTTGAAGGTGTAATGTCCGGCTTTGAGTTTTTGGAAAAAAATGGTGCGATTGGATTCCAAGTTCTGCCATTGTGGACTCAATCCTTTTAATTGATAACTGTATTCCAAATTTTTGCCGGTTTCAATATCTACGGCCACCAAGCGAAGTTCAACATTGTTTTCATTGGGTTTAAAATCAAAAGCGTGTTGGCTGATATCGGCATTGTTTTGATTTACCTTCAAGTATTCTAAGTATATTTTAGTAGAAACTTTTTTGCTCTTCAAAACGATATCCGGATTGAAATAATACAGTTTTGCTTTTGCACCAATCCACATCATGTTCTGACGGGTATCCATTTTTAAGACATTATAGTTAGCCGGTTGGTCTGTAAAACCATCCCAAATGTCCATAGGGTAAAAGGTATTTGTTTTGGTGTCTAAACATCCAACACCTTTGTTAGTAAGCATCCAAAGCCTTTCTTGGTTATCAAATTCAATATCATTGATGTAATTACTGTTTAATCCATTGGCAAAATTATAGTTTTTTATAGTGTTGTTGCGTGGATTGTATTTAATGATACCGCCGCCTTCAAAAGAAATCCAAAGAAAATTTTTTCGGTCTTTTTTTAAACTCGTGATGCCACCGAAAAAATAGTTTTTGGTTTCTTTAAAATCGTTGAAATCAATTTCTTTAAAAGTATTCGTTTTGTAATTCCACTGCAGCAGTAAATTGGAACGATTCATCCCAAACCACAGATTTTTATCGGCATCCTCACAAACATTTGAATAGTAGGATGACGCAAACATTGGTTTTCCGTTTCGGTCCTTATAATAGGAAATCATTTTACCGCTATTGGCCAATTGTTTTATAAATCCGCCACCGGCATTGCCACTGTACCAAAAATCACCATTCGAATGTTGGTAAACCAAAGTAATAATATCGGTGGTGGGAAATTCTTTTTTTAAAGTTACCGTTTTTGAAAACTGATTAGTATTTGGATCAAATAACCAAACTTCATTGTTTTTATTAGCTCCAGAAATGTAAAGTTTGTTATCGTAATTATAAACACCCCAAACACCTGTCTCGTTTTTTAAAACCTCAATTGTTTTGGTTTTAGTGTTGACTTTGTAGATTTTATCAAGATAATTTCCGGCATACAATTCGGTTCCTGTAAAAGCGATTGTATTGATGTTTACTTCATTGGTACGGGTTATAGGAAGGCTTCCTATTTTGGAATTCTGTTTGCTTTTATAAACACTTAGCCCTTGGTTGGTTCCAACCCACATATTGTTGTTTTTGTCCAATAAAAAAGTGGTGACCAAATCACTTTTGAGCGACAAATCATTCTCCTCGAGGTGTTTTATGATTTCTATTTTATCATTTTTCAATCTGTTGATTCCTTTGTGAGTACCAATCCACATGGCATTTTCGTGGTCTTTTATAAAAGCGATGAAATTGGTAGACGATAATTCATCAACTGTATTTTGGAATTTGTTTAGCAAATTGCCTTTGTAATCGAAAATGTAAAGTCCGCTAAAATAATCTACAATGTAAATTTTTTGTTCTTTTTCATCAATAAATCTTAATTCAAAATGCCCAAAGTTGTTGTTTTGGTATTTACGCATGTTTATGGGAAATGGAGTAAGCTTTGCGGTGGTTAAATTATATTCGTAATAATCATAACAATTGCCTACCAAGTAACGGTTAGTCTCTAATTTTCTAATAAAGATGTGATTGTAAATTTCTCCCTTGACTTTAATTTCACCTACACGATTCAGTTGATGATCAATGATAATAAAATGGTCAATGGCATTTAAAGCGTAACGGTCAGCACTGAGTTTTATTATCCCGATAATCTTTTGGTTTTTAAAAGATGTAACCGGCAGAAGTGTATAATCAGAAGTATTTAGAACGGCCAATTTAAGATTGTCTAACAGTAAAATTTTATTGGTATCCCATTGGTGTAAAGAAGTAAAATTTCCAGTGTTTCCGTCGTTGGATGTGAAATAAAAATTATGAAACTCAGCACCGTCAAACCGACTCAATCCTTCTCTGGTGCCAATCCAAATAAAGCCTTTATTATCTTCTATAATGGAATTAATATTGTTGTCACACAAACCATCTTGGGTGTCGTAGTTTTTAAAGATAAATTCATTTGATTGCGCTTTTACAGTTAACGTAAAATATAGAAACAACCATATGAAGGAAATTTTTCTAATCATATTAACGACCTAACATTTTGTTGATGGCTTCGGTTTTGTTTTGCACTTGCAGTTTTTGGTAAATGTGATTCAAATGTCTTTTTACGGTACTAAGGGTAATATTGAGTTTGTCGGCAATTTCTTTGTACAAATAGCCCTTACTCAATAATTCTAAGACTTCTTTTTCCCGTTTTGAAATTAATTCATCAACCGATGTTTTCGTTTGTGAAAAGGTATTCAATACTTTACGAGCAATTTTAGGAGACATTGGGCTGCCGCCTTCATATAGTTCTATTACCGATTCTATGATTTTGTCTGGAGCCGTGTTTTTCAAAATATAACCCGAGGCTCCTGCTTTTAACGCTTCAAATACCTGATCGTTATCTTCATAAATGGTAAACATAATGAACTGTATTTTGGCGTTTATTCTTTTAATTTCTTGTACACAATCGATCCCACTTTTACCTGGTAGGTTGATATCGGCAATTACAATATCAGGAGTTAATAAAGGCAATTCTGCAATAGCGCTTTCTGCCGTTGTAAAACACCCAAGCTGTTTAAAACGAAAATCAGCTTCAATAATAGATTTAAGTCCTTTTTGAATTTCTTCAATATCCTCTATGATGCAAATAGTTATCATACTAAAAGTTTGAATAACAAAGTAAAGCTACATTTTTTGATTTAGCAATGATACTTAAGGGTGATTTATTTGTAAAAAATAATTAACCACTGCCTTAAAAACAACTCATAAAAAAGTCTTAAAACCCAAAACAAATACAGTTGAAATCTATTTATTTACGTTATTTTTGTACGACTTTTTTAAAAAAATAATTCCAACTCATGGAAAAAAAATTATACTCTTTTTTATTCTCTTCACGTTTAATGGCTGTTTTATTTATTGGTTTTGCTATAGCAATGGCAGCCGGAACCTTTATTGAAAGCAAATATAACACGGATACTGCCCGAATTTTAGTTTATAACGCTTGGTGGTTTGAAGGTATTATGTTGTTTTTTATGATCAATTTCATCGGAAACATCAAACGTTACCAATTGTACAAAAAAGAAAAATGGGCGACACTTTTACTGCATTTGTCTTGGATTTTCATCATAGTCGGCGCTTTCATTACGAGATACATAAGTTATGAAGGAATGATGCCTATTCGCGAAGGCGAAAGTTCAAAACAAGTGTATTCAGACAAATGTTATTTAACAGTTTTTGTTGATGGTATGCATGACGGAGATATGATGAGAAGAATTATAGAAAAGCCAATGTTACTCTCTCCGGTAACCAACAACCATTTTTCAATTGATGAGAAATTTGACAAAATTCCGTTTGAAATTGAATACCAAGATTTTGTTCTCGATGCCAAAGAAATTATTAAAGAAGATCCGAAAGGCGATACTTATTTGAAGTTAGTCGAATCAGGCGACGGAACGCGTCATGAACACATGCTTAAAGCGGGTGAAGTTCAAAATATCCACAACGTTTTATTTGCTTTAGACAAACCAACGAAAGGTGCGATTAATATTGATACCAAGACCAATACTATCAACTCACCATTTGACGGACAGTTCATGCGAATGGCAGATAAAATGCAAGGCAAAGTGACTAAAGATGTGGTAGAACCATTGATGTATCGTTCGCTATACAACATGGGCGGAAGTCAATTTGTAATTCCGGAATTGCCTAAAAAAGGCGTGAAGTCATTCAAATCAAGTGGTGATTTTAAAGCCAAAAACGGTGAAGATGCGCTTACTCTTAAAATTAAAACCGGAGGGAAAGAAGAAGTGGTAACGCTTGTTGGTTCGAAAGGCAAGCAAGGCGAACCAAAGTCTTTTAAATTGGGCCAATTAGAATTCACCTTAAGCTATGGAAGTAAAGTATATGATTTGCCATTTAGTTTAAAGCTTAATGATTTTATCGCTGCAAAATATCCCGGAACTGAAAAAAGTTATTCTTCCTTTGAAAGTAAAGTCACTGTTTTAGATGGTTCCAAAAAGGAGGATGCGCACATTTATATGAACCACATTTTAGACTACAAAGGTTTTAGATTCTTTCAAGCCAATTTTGATCCGGATGAAAAAGGAACCGTACTTTCAGTAAACCACGATTTTTGGGGAACGACAATTACTTATATTGGTTACTTTTTATTGTTTTTCTGTATGATGGCTATCTTATTTGTAAAAAATACACGTTTCGCTGATTTAAAAAGAAAGCTGGATGCCGTGAAAAGAAAGAAAGCCAAATTAATAACCGTTTTAGTATTGTTGTGTTCCTTCAATAGTTTTGCACAAGACCACGCACATCAAGCTCCGACAAACAAAATAAACTTTCTGGATTCTATTTTACATTACAAAGTTCCTGAAAAACAAGCGGCACAATTTGGTCGATTGATTATTCAAGATGCCGGCGGAAGAATGAAACCTATCAATACTTTTGCTTCTGAATTGTTGCGAAAAGTGAGCCACAGCAATGAATTTAACGGCATGAATTCCGACCAAGTATTCTTGTCTATGAAGCAATTCCCTTTTGCATGGATAGAAGTACCAATTGTTTATGTCAAAACCGGAAACGATAGTATTCGAAAAATATTAGGCGTGAATGCCGGTGAAAAGTTGATTCCGTTCAAAAAGTTTTTTGATGAAAAAGGAAATTACAAACTGTCACCTTATTTAGAAGAAGCTTATAAAACCGCTAATCCTAATCAGTTTGAAAAAGATTTTGTCGAAACCGATAAGAAAATCAATTTGATGAACAGCGCCTTATTTGGCAGTATTTTAAGGATTTATCCGGTACCGAAAGACAAAAACAACAAATGGGTTTCCAATTTAGAAATCAGTCATGCTACCGGAACAGTTTTAGATACCATAAAAGGAGCATTTCCTTATTATCTGGAAGCATTGACATTGGCAACAAAATCGAAAGATTACACGATGGCTAATACGATGTTAAATGGCATAGCCACTTATCAAAAGAAATTCGGAAAAGCCATAATGCCTTCTGAAAAGAAAGTAGACTACGAGATTTTATACAACAAATACAATGTATTCCAAAAGTTACCTTATTGGTATTTGACTGCTGCAGCCTTGATGTTTTTGTTTACCATTATTCAAATTTTTAAAGATAGAAAGTGGTTGAGAATTGCCATAAATATCAGTCATGTTGCCATTGGTTTATTATTCCTGCTACACACTTTAGGCTTGATTGCTCGTTGGTATATTTCGGGTCATGCGCCTTGGAGTAATGCTTATGAAGCAATTATATATGTAGCTTGGGCCGCCATGTTCTTTGGTTTGGCTTTCGATTTGAAGATTGGAAAACATTCTCCAATTTCCGATGCGGCAGTTATGGACACTTTTTTTAGATTGTTTTATATCAAAAGCAGTTCAAAGTTAACTGTTGCGGCTTCAGCTTTTGTAACGGCAATGATATTGGCTGCAGCCTATGCCAATTGGATTGATCCTGAAATAGCCAATTTACAACCGGTTTTGAATTCTTATTGGTTGATGATACACGTAGCGGTAATCGTAGCGAGTTATGGCCCGTTTGCTTTGGGCGCCATATTAGGATTTGTTTCTTTGTTGTTGATTTTATTGACCACCAAAGAGAACAAAACCAAAATGGAACTCAATCTCAAAGAAATCACTTATATCAATGAAATGGCTTTGACTGTCGGATTGGTCATGTTGACTATCGGGAATTTCCTTGGCGGACAATGGGCCAATGAAAGTTGGGGAAGATATTGGGGTTGGGATCCAAAAGAAACTTGGGCTTTAATCAGTATTATGGTTTATGCTTTTGTGATTCACGCTCGTTTTGTTCCAGCTTTACGCAATAATTGGTTGTTTAACTTAATGGCGATGTATGCTTTTGTATCGATTTTGTTTACTTATTATGGCGTGAATTTCCACTTAGTTGGTTTGCATTCCTATGCGAGTGGCGAAGCCAAATCTTTAAGTTGGATTTGGATGACTTTAGGCGGTATGTCTTTAATGGGTGCATTAGCTTACCCGAGTTATCGAAAACATTACAAAAAGAAATAAGTTCAATTAAGATTAAAATAAATCACCGCAAATTCGCAAATTAAAAATCGGCGAATCTGCGGTGAATTTTTTTTGTATCACCTTAAAAAGCTAAACTATACTTTCCCTAAAGTATACAATTTCTCCAACGTTGGCGATTTGCTTCCGCCAGCCGGTTCCAACGTGATTCCGAAAGCTTCGGCTCCGGCATTGTTTTCAACCTTAAAGATAGAATTGTCAGCAGTGAAGTTTTCGAGTAAACCAACGCTTGTTGGCGTTAAAGGCTCGAGTTTCAAAGCCCAAACTTGGTACACCATTCCTTCCGGTGGTTCAGGTAAGCCTGAGGCATCTACATAAACCACTTGTTGTTCTTTGTTCCAATATACTTTGGCTGATGCCGTTGGGTCAATGGCTTGTCCGCCCAATTGAATAACCGATGTTTTGGTATCTCTAATCACATTTAAAACGGTGGTGGTTTCTTTATTTTTCAATTCTAAACCAACAACCGTTTCCTGTAATTTATTTTTCTCTACTTTGATAGTTTCAATTTGAGTATTGCTTTCATTTAATTTCGAATATTGAAATCCGATACCAATTAGTAATGCTACTGAAGCGGCCCAACCAATGTAAGTCGCAGTATTGCTTCTCGATTTGAAATCAACCACTCTTCCGTGTTTCAGTTCGAGTTGCGCTTTGATTTTCTCAAATTGGCTATGCGAAATAAAAGGAGAGAAGCTGCTGGAAAGATTGATGATCGCCTTTTCTATTGAGAGGATTTCGGCTTTAACTTCGGGGTTTTTATTCGCCATAGCATTTACTTCATCATTCTCAGATTCGGTAAGCAAACCATACACATAGAGTTCTAATATGCCTGATTCTATATAGTCTTTAGTTTCCATTATACATTTAAAAATTTACGTAGGTCGTTCATACACATTCGATTTTGGGTCTTAACAGTTCCCAAAGGGATTTCTAATTCTTCAGAAGCTTCTTGTTGGGTGTAGCCTTTAAAAAAAAGCAGGTCGATAATTTGGATACACTTTGGTTTTAGTTTTTTGACAAAATCTAAAATTCCGATGGTATCAATCCTATTGGTTAGTTTGTTACTATCATCCAACAGATGTACGAAATTATCAGAAGACAGGTTTTTTTGGCTATTGTTAAAACCTTTAGAACGCAGTTTATCAATAGAAGTATTCCGAGTGATGTTGAGCATCCAAGTGTACAATCTTCCTTTACTTTGATTGTAAGTTTCTATATTTTTCCAAATCTTAACAAACACTTCTTGAAGCACATCTTCGGCTTCTTCACGATCTTTAATCAAATTGGTTATAATGCTGAAAAGACTTTTAGAATACATGTCATACAGTATCGTAAAAGCTTTTTCTTCCTTCCTCAGAAGCAAGGGTAATAATTCTTCTTGTGTCATACCTAATTTTTTTTACAAACGTAAAAATAACGAAACTTATTTTACATTACTAATGTTTTAAAATAATATGCTATAAATCAACCAATACAATGAACCTAATCGGCCACATTTTCGTAAATGTATTTAGGGAAAAATCCGCTATGATTTTTGTTTAGGTTTTTTGTTTTGTGGTAGAAATCAAATTTCTATCATGTTTGTTG
>NZ_JBKBLM010000032.1:0-36182 GCF_046296355.1 Flavobacterium sp. | reverse complement strand
TTGGAGTAGGGAGTTTTACACCTGACAGGTTTTAGAAACCTGTCAGGTGTTGCTTAACAAGGCATTCCGCTGAGTTGATAAGGCTTTCCGCCGGCGGAAACAGTCAAGAAGGTGGCGGAAAGGGTCAAGAAGGACGCGGAAAGAGTCAAGAAGGCGGCGGAAAGGAGTAAGAAGGTGGCGGAAAGAGGTAAAGGAACGGCGGAAAGGAGTAAAGAAGTGGCGGAAAGAGGTAAAGGAACGGCGGAAAGAACCAAAGAAGTGGCGGAAAGGAGTAAGGGAAAGGCGGAAAGAGGTAAAGGAATCGCGGAAATGAGTAAGGAGTAGGGAGTTGGTTTACACCTGACAGGTTTCTAAAACCTGTCAGGTGTTGCTTAACAAGGCACTCCGCTGAGTTGATAAGGCAATAGGGAAAAGAGTAGCCTGTAACAAGAAAAGGTGTAACAGTATAAATTGTTACATAAAAAATTGTTACATAGCGTGTAAAGTCACACTTAACCAAGCCTCAAAGGGTTTACGACTAATTTTCTAAACTCTTATTTAATCCGTTTGCCTTCAATCTTATTACCATTTTGCAATAAAACCAAACCGTTTATGGCGCCCGTTTCGTTGGGTACGAAGTGAATTTGGGCGTCGACTACTTTTAGGAAAAACTGGGTTTCGTTTTCGGCAAAAATCGGAAGCGCTTGTTGTCCGGTTAATTGCGCGAATAGTTGGTCTTTGTCGGTGGAGATGGTGATTTCAAATCCCGGTTGTATTTCGTATACGCCAATGAATTTTTGTAGTTGCTCGTTGGTTAAGGTAATTTCTTTTCTTTCCTTTTTGGTCGGCAACGGCTTGTTGTACAAAATACTTCTTAAGGAATTAATAGGAATGGCTACTTTGTCATGATTGCTCAAAATGATGATGGTTTTGTCATTGTCGAGGTGACGGTCGATATAGGTTTTATAGCCCGGCCAACCGCCGCTGTGGCTTGCCATCTTGCCATAATCGGGATGGTTATCTAACATCCAACCGAATCCGTATTTCGTGGCAGAGCCGTCGGCCAAAGTACCCGCCGTGAACACTTGTTCCATGCCGCTTTTAGACAACAGTTGGTTGGTATACAAAGCACGATCCCATACTAACAAATCATTTGCGGTGGAGTTCACGGTTCCGTCTCCAACAATCCCATCCATCCAAACCACCATTTTGGTTTCGGCCAAATCATCCGGAAGGACATGCTTTTTTAAATCATCCGAGTATACATAACCGTAGGCATAGTTGCTTACTTTTTTGGGTGCATATCTTCGGGTGTACACAAAAGTGTTGGTCATTTTTAAAGGGGTGAAAATGGCTATTTGCAAATAGTCCCCATAAGACATCCCGGAAGCTTTTTCAATGATGGTCGCCAACAAGGCGTAACCGGTGTTGCTGTATTCCCATTTGGTATTGGTGTCAAATACTAGTTTAGGTTGTTCTTTGGCAAAGATTTTAACAATATCTTTATTGGTTGCGATTTTACTTTTGTCAAATCGGGTTTCCATCAAGTCCATATAGTCGGGAAGTCCGCTGGTGTGGTGCACTAAGTTTTTTATGGTGATATTGTCATAATAAGCCAATTCGGGAATGTATTTCGACATTTTATCGTTAAGGTTCAGCTTGCCTTTTTCTTGCAGTATGGCAATGGCCATGGCGGTAAACTGTTTGGAAACAGAGGCCAATTCAAAAATAGAGTTTTCGTTGAGCGGCTCTTTAGTCTCTTCATTGGCTAAGCCAAAAGATTTTTTGTAAATCACCTTGCCTTGTTCCGCCACGAGAAAATTACCGTTGATTTTTTGTTGGGCATATAGGGCGTTGAGCAAACTGTCCATTCTTTTAACTCGGTCTTGCCCGAAGGTTAACTGGACGATTAAAAGTAGTGCGATAGTGATTTTTAGTTTCATGATTGATGATTTTTGAGTGTTGGTTAGTAAATGTATAAAAATTATGGTAAATGAATTTTTTCCTGCATTACTTAGTATTTATACTCATTTCATGCACTTTTCGCCCTTCTCGCACTATAATCTCCACCACTTCCTGTATGTCTTTTTCCGAAGTTCGGAAATTGACGATACAAGCTCTTAAACAGTATTTATCGGCCACAACGGCATTGGATAAAAACACTTCGCCGCCTTCTTGGAGTTGGTTTAATAAGGTTTGGTTGAGTTGGTTTAAATAGTCTTCGCTTGCTTCGCTTTGTGGCACATAGCGCAAGGTGGTGATGCTTAAGTTTTGGGTTACGGCTTCCAATTCGGGATGTGCTTTCGCTAAGGCAAATAACAATTCGGAGAGCGCGATGTCTTGCGCAATCATTTCCACATAACCTTTTTTACCCACTTGTTGCAACGCCATCCAGACTTTCAAAGCACGGAAACCTCTAGAGTTTTGGAAGCCGAATTCGTAGAAATTGGTCGCCGGTTCGTCCTCATGGTTCCCAAAGTTATAATACACTGGATGCGAACTGTAAGTGTCAATCAAATGTTGTGGGTTTTTGACCAAAGTGCAACCGGCTTCCAAAGGCGCATACAACCATTTGTGCGGGTCAAGCGCAATAGAGTCGGCTTCGGCTATGCCTTTGAACATGCTCTTGCATTCCGGTAAAACCGCAGCCGGAACACCATAAGCACCATCAATGTGGAACCACAAATCATGATCTTTGCAAATGGCAGCCAGTGTAGCCAAATCATCCACCACACCGGTGCTGACATCGCCTGCATTGCCAATTACCAGGAAAGGTTTTTGGCCGTTTTGCAAATCGGTAGCTATGGTTTGACGGAGTACGTCAGTATTCATTTTATTATCGGCATCGGTTTCAATCCAGCGAATTGCATTGGTACCGTGCCCAAAAAGCACCGCGGCTTTTTCTATCCAAGTGTGCGTCGCTTTGGAACAATAAAAAACCATTTGGCTATTCGACAAACCTTCTTCTTTTAAATTCTTTGGTGCTTTGGCAGTTCTTGCCGCCAAGAAAGCCGTGAAGTTCGCCATATTCCCGCCGCTGACTAATAGTCCGCCACAAGTAGGTGCCGCACCGATAAATTCGGTTAGCCATTTTACCGTTTGTTTTTCAATAGCCGTCGCCATCGGACTTAAGATATTCGCCCCAATATTCGGATTCACCGTTGCTGCTAAGAAGTCGGCAAGCGCCCCAATAGGCGTGGGCGAGGAAGTGATGTAACCAAAAAACTTCGGATGACCGTTAAATAACGAATGGTTGAGCAATAAATCGGAAGACCTCGTCATGATTTCAGAAGCACTTGCTCCGTTTTCGGGCAGAGAATCGTTCCCTAACAGTTGTAGTATTTGCTTGGGTGTTTCGCCTGTGGTAACCGGTTTTTCGGCAATAGTAGTAATAAATTGCGCAATGGTATCTACCAATTGGTATCCAATGGCTTTAAACTCGTCTTGACTGATTTCGATAGGAGAATTTCGGTTGTCGCTCATGGCAGTTGCGTTTGATAAATTAGTTTCTAAAACTTGATTCCTTAAATATAAATAATCTCGTTCAATGGAGTTCTTTTTTAAGTAAAAAATCCGTTTATCGGTGTAAATTTCAGTTCATTAGTCAACCCAAATGGATTTTATCGATTCTTACAAATTTAACCTATCGCTATTTACCTCAAAAGTCCATTTTGACCCTCGGGAGCCCCAGTAAATACAAGGCCTCAGAAAGTACCTGATGAGTTGATCAATTCATCAGGGAGATTTGTCCAATTCATCAGGCTCAGTTGATCAATTCGTCCTGATGATTTTGACGGTTCATCAGGCTCAGTTTTTTAGAGGGTGTAACGGAGCTGTTTTTTTGTAAGAATCGGGCAGAAGATTTGGCTGTTTCGCGGCTACTTTTCTTCGGCACTTTTCTTTTCCGAAAAATGCGTCAAAAAGGCTTTCCATTTTTCTAAATCGCCATCAATAATAAAAGTTTTAGGATTCTTAAAGGCAGCTGTTATAGCCCCAACGAAAGCACCTGCCGGAGCGCCAACAAAGATGCCAATTAATGCACCTTCAGCAGGGGTGTAACCAAAAACCCAACTATCAGGTTCAGCAGTAGCCGCTAGCAATCCGCCCACGATAACACTTCCGGTTAGGGTACCAATTAAGACGTTGTTGCCCACAGAGCGCTTGGTTTTAATGACACCAATTGTTTTTACCGGAATGTCAACGAAGACTTTGTTTTTTTCGAGACGCAGTATAGTATCATTGACCGCGAGAATAAAACCTTTGTTTATTTTTTTGCCATCAAGGTCAAAGACTCTGACAAACAATTTGTTTTGGGCGCTCATTGTACAACAAACCATCATAACAATAGAAAGTAGAAATAGTTTTTTCATAACTTAAGGTTTAAAGTTAATAGTAAAACTGTGTCTATGAAGGGTTGCTTAAGCCACAGCCATTACAACATCTATATAAATGTTATCAATAGCTTTAGTAGTTAAATGGTTAGGGAGGAATAAAGATAAGAATTATTTTAATGTATGCGTGTTTTAAGTTGTTTGAAAATAGGTGCTAAGAAGCTAAGGGACTAAGGTTCTAAGGTTTGAAACCAAAATAACTGAAAAGTAGCCTAAATTTCATTGTGCATAATTTTCAAAACGAAAAAGTATGCAACCATTTTGAGTGCATAATTTTCAAAACTAAAAAGTATGCAACCAATTTGAGTGCATAATTTTCAAAACTAAAAAGTATGCAACCAATTTGAGTGCATAATTTTCAAAACAAAAAAGTATGCAACCATTTTGAGTGCATGTTTGTCGAAACTGAAAAGTATGCACTCATTTCGTGTGCATGATTATCAAAGTGAAAAAGTATGCACAATGGTGTTACACAGAAATGCACTGACCACTGACCACTGATCACTGACCACTGATCACTGAACACTGTCCACTTCAAACAAATTTGCCTTGCTTAAAAAAAATACCTACTTTTACCACCCAAACAACACTACCATGAGTCAAAAAGTATTGCTCACTTCCAAAGAAGTCAATATCATACTCCATCGTTTGGCTTGTCAGTTAATCGAAAACCACCACGATTTTTCCAATACCGTTTTAATAGGCATACAACCGCGAGGCACTTATTTGGCCAATCGTGTAAAGGCTTTGTTGGAAAATGATTACCAAATTAAAGACGTAAAGTTAGGGTTCTTAGACATCACTTTTTTCCGCGATGATTTCCGTCGGGGCGAAAAGCAATTGGAAGCCAACAAGACCCAAATCGATTTTTTGGTAGAAGACAAAAAAGTAGTTTTTATTGACGATGTGCTATTCACCGGAAGAAGTATCAACGCGGCATTAACTGCTGTGCAATCCTTCGGAAGACCATCAGAAGTAGAACTTTTGGTACTCATTGATAGAAGATTCAGCCGCCATTTGCCGATACAACCCGATTACCGAGGTCGTCAGGTAGATGCCATTAATGATGAAAAAGTAATCGTGTCTTGGAAGGAAAAGGATGGGGAAGATGCGGTTTATTTGGTATAAAGTGGGAAGTACGAAGTGGGAAGTACGAAACACGAAGTTTAGCAGAGACAACAACATACAACATACAACTTAGAACATACAACAAAAATGTCCGAACTGTCAGTCAACCATTTACTAGGGATTAAATACCTGCAAAAGCAAGACATCGATTTGATTTTTGAGACGGCCGATCATTTCAAAGAAGTGATTAACCGCCCGATTAAGAAAGTGCCTTCGTTGCGCGACATTACCATTGCCAATATTTTTTTTGAGAACAGTACGCGTACGAAACTCTCTTTTGAATTGGCGCAAAAAAGACTGTCTGCAGACGTGATTAGTTTCTCGGCAGCGCAATCTTCGGTGAAAAAAGGCGAAACGCTAATTGATACCGTAAACAATATCTTATCGATGAAAGTGGATATGGTGGTGATGCGTCATGCCAATCCGGGTGCGGCTTACTTCTTGTCACAGAATGTTAAAGCCAGCATTATCAACGCCGGAGACGGTGCGCACGAACACCCAACGCAAGGTTTACTCGACAGTTATTCTATCAGAGAAAGACTGGGCGAAGTAGGAGGCAAGAAGGTCGTAATCGTAGGCGATATTTTGCACTCGAGAGTGGCTTTGTCTAACATCTACGCTTTGCAAATGCAAGGTGCGGAAGTCAAAGTGTGCGGACCAAAAACACTAATCCCAAAATACATCGAAAGTCTTGGGGTAACGGTAGAACCGAATTTAAGAAAAGCGCTTGAATGGTGCGATGTGGCCAATATGCTTCGCGTGCAAAACGAACGCATGGATGTGAATTATTTCCCATCGACCAGAGAATACGCCCAACAATATGGAGTAGACAAAGCGTTATTGGATTCCCTCAACAAAGAAATCATCATCATGCATCCCGGACCCATCAATCGCGGTGTCGAAATCACTTCGGATGTGGCGGATTCTCAACAATCGGTTATACTAGACCAAGTCGAGAATGGCGTGGCGATACGAATGGCGGTGATTTATCTCCTAGCTTCTAAAATACAGCAATAAAAAAAGCCTCGAATTAATCGAGGCTTTTTTTGTTATTCCGTTTTTATACTTCTGAGTTGTTTCAGCTTGTCTTTCAACGTGGCCAACTCTTCTTTTTTGAATTCGATGTTTTTCTTTACTTCTTTCACCATCGGGTTATCCGCTTTGGCTTTGGCGAAAAATTGGATGTTGTTCTCCAATTGGAAAATTTCTCCTTGTACTTCGTCAATTTTGCGCATCACAAATACTTTTTCGTTGTCTAATTTACGGGTATCTGAACTCGCCAAATGGTCTAACTTATTGGCATAACGCGCCATTTCGTTGTCTTTTTTGCTTAAGCTTAATTTTTCGAATAAAGCATCCAAGATTTTATTGAATTTCCCTTCAATATGACGACGCGCGAATGGCACTTTGCCATAGCTTTTCCAAGTTTCGATGTGGGCTTTGATGGCATCTAAGTCGGTTTTGTGTTCACCAACCAATTCAAAAGCTCTCAACGTTTCTAAGTATTCTTTTTTCTTTTCAAAAGCTTCTACTTCTTCTACATTCACTTCTGTTTTTTGCTCTTTCAATTTCTCGAAATACTCGTTACAAGCGGCTCTGAAATCGGCCCAAAGTTTGTCTGAGAATTTTCTTGGTACATGACCAATGGTTTTCCACTCTTCCTGAATTTGTTTCATTAAAGGCGTCGTGGTCGCATAATCGGTGCTTTCTTTTAACTCATTGGCTTTGGCCACCAACGCTTGTTTTTTAGAAAGGTTATCGTTTTGGTCTTTTTTAATGTCTTTGTAGAAAGAGTTTTTCAAGACGTTGAAACTTCTCACGGCGTTTTTAAAGGCTGTCCAAGTATCTTCATTGACTTCAGAAGGTACTTTTCCGGCAGCGAAGAATTGATTTCTCAAGGCTTCTACTTTTTCAATTTGGCCTAACCAAGCGGAATGTGCGTTTACTTTTTCTTGCGCCAACACTTCAATCTGAGCAATGATGTCTTTTTTCTTGGCTAAATTGGCCGTTTCTACTTCGCGCAATTGTTCGTATAAACCTTCGCGTTTGTCGTGCATTTGTTTGGTCAATTCACTGAATTTGTTCCAAATTTCCTCACGTTGGTCACGAGAAACCGGACCGATATCTTCTTTCCAAATGCGGTGTAAGTCTTGTAATTCGCGGAAAGCTTTGTTGATGTCTTCCTCTTGAGTCAATTCTTCTACACGTGCTATGATTTTTAGTTTTAGTTCTAAATTGTGTTTGAAATCCAAATCACGCGCTTCTCTGTCTAAGTGTAAAAAGTCATAGAAGTTTTCTACGTGGAAATGGTAATTGTTCCAAACGTGGTTGTATTTGTCTTTTGGAATTGGGCCTGCCGTTTTCCAACGCTCTCTGATTTCGTTAAAATGTTTCAACGAAGAGGAGATGCTTTCTTGGGTATTGATCAATTGTTTTAACTCTTCAACGATGGCCAAACGATTGTCTAAATTGGTTTTCAGACTGTTTTGTAGGCTTTTGAAGTGCGTATTTTTCTTTTCGCGGTATTGCGTATATAATTGGTCAAATTTTACTTTAAGTGGAAAATGATAATGGAAATCTTCTGTAGTATCAGGATTTTCAGCGTGGAATTCGTCTTTCTTTTCGTCAATAAAATGATAGTATTTTGACAAGAAAGCTTTTTTCAATTCTTCGACATGGTCTTTCACTGACATCACTTTTTCTACCACGACTAAATCACCTAACTCATCCACCAATTGCTCCATGGATAAAGTTTCGTAATCTAACATTGGAATATCGTGACGTTCTTTTAACGATTCATCTTCTCCTTCTTCCGCGTTCACTTCCTGAATGGCGTTCATGGCCACATCGCTTGCTGTCTCTATAACCGGTGTATCATCGGCTACTTCTTCGGGAGTCAATTCTACCGCAGTTTCTTCGACTTCTTCTGCAACCGGAGATTCTTCAGCTACTTCAGCAACAACCGCTTCAGGTTCTGAAACCACTTCAACGGTTTCTTCCACAAGTGCTTCTTTTTCAGCGGCTACTTCAATTTCGTCTTCTGTCAGTGCTTCGGTTAATTCCGCAACTTCTACTGGTTCTTCAATAGCTGCTTCCGGTTCTGAAACCACTTCTACAGTCTCTTCAACTTCAGTTTCTGTTGCAACAGCAATAGGCTCTTCCGCTTCTACAGTTTCTTCAACTTCAGCTTCTGCCAAGGCTTCAACTTCAGCTTCAACATCGGCTGTAACTTGTTCGTTTTCAGTAGTGGTCGTTTCCAATGATTCGTTAACTACATTTCCATCTGCATCTTGCAGGTTATCATTCTTTTCTTCTAACATTATATAAATGTTTTAAGGGTTACACATTAAGAGGGCGAAAGATAGTAAAGAAGCGTTAAAGTTCAAAGAAAATCAATGTTTTCTGCACTTTTATCCGTTGAAAATAACAATTTATTAAAGAGTGTAACCAAAAAACGCCGTTGAATTTCAACAGCGTTTCTCGTTATGATTTAGTGGTGAATTTAGTTTACCAAAACTTTTTTGGTTACCGCATCCGAACCTGAAGCTATTTTTAAGAAGTAAAAACCTTTCGGTAAATTGCTGATTGTATAGGTATTATGGCTCATTACCGGGTTTTTAATTTGTTGCAATACTTGTCCGTTTATGGTAGTAATTTCGATGGCATCCAATGAAGTTGCAGACTCAATGTTGATTACATCAATAGTTGGATTTGGGTATACTACTACGGCATTTAAATCTTCAAAAGTGTTAGTTGCCAGTGGTAAACCCCAAACTTGCGTCACATAATTGTTATTGTCAATGTATGGATTTCGGTTGTTTTGACGGGCATAAATGGCATTATTACGGTCGATTTCTCTTTGACTTACCGGATCTAGAGCGTTCCAGGTTAGTAATACGTTAAGCGATTGGTTGGTAAAAACCTGAGTGCTTGTTCCGTTAAACATAGTAAAGCTCCAGCTTGCTACTTGGTCTTCATAACGGGTGGCAAAATACAAAAGCATACGAGCGATGTCACCTTTGAACTCGTCAATAGGTTCAAAAACAGTTCCGTTGTAACCTGCAGAATAACCTGAATTTAAGTTGGAACCTCTTTTACCGCCATTGCTATAAGTATTATTGGCTACATTCACTTTGCTAAAAGGCAAATCGCCTCTTTGGGCATTTACATATTTATCAGAAGGCACAACAAAATGCGCATCAGAATACATAGGCGTTGAAGAACCAAAGACAGATTGCGGAATGATGTGTTCACGGTTGTATCTTTCACATTCATTATTGCCTAGAGTTCCGTCGTCTTGTAAACCGCCACCGTAGATGAATTCACATTCGGCTCCGGTTGGATTTTCGGTATACATATCGAGCATAGAACCATTGTTCTCGTAATAACTATCGATATCAGAAACGGCATAAGTAACGTATAAACCCGCATAACCACGGTCGTTGTGATCGTTTATGATGTTAAAAAGTTGTGTTTTTAAGGTGTAACCGGTTCCGGTTGCCGTATTGTAATATCCGGTTGGTATTTGGGCAAAGCCACATAAAGCACTACTTAATAATAAAAGGGTAAAGATTTTCTTCATTTGTTTATTCTTCTTTTTTTCGTTCTAGTAAAGCCATGTAGAAACCATCGAATCCGGTGTCTTGGGCTAAGATTTTGGTGTCATGTACAAAGGTAAATGATTTACCGATTTCGGTGGTTAAGAAACGCTTAACTTGTTCCTGATTTTCAGAAGGTAAGACCGAGCAAGTGGCGTAAACCAATTTCCCTCCGGGCTTTACGATTTTAGAATAATTCTCTAAAACTTCGGCTTGTACTTTTCTGATGTTATCGATGAATTCAGGTTGCAGTTTCCACTTGGCGTCGGGGTTTCTTTTTAAAACGCCTAATCCGCTACAAGGTGCATCAATTAAGACTCTGTCGGCTTTTTCGTGAAGCTTTTTGATAACTTTCGTTGAGTCGATAATGCGGTATTCTATATTGAAAGCGCCGTTTCTTTTGGCTCTTAATTTTAATTGTTTGAGTTTGCTTTCATACAAATCCATGGCGATTAATTGCCCTTTGTTTTGCATAAGTGAAGCCATGTGTAAAGTTTTTCCACCGGCACCTGCGCAAGTATCAACGACTCTCATTCCGGGTTGCACATCGAGAAAAGCGGCTACCAATTGAGAGGAAGCATCTTGTACTTCAAAGAAACCTTCTTTGAAAGCATCGGTTAAGAATACATTGGCTCTTTCTTTTAGGACTAAAGCATCGGGTTGGTCTTTTAAAAACTCGGTTTCGATATTTAAATCCATTAAAATGGCGCGCAGTTTTTCTTTGGTAGTTTTTAGCGTATTAACTCTCAGAATCACTTGGGCTTGTTTGTTTTGGGCCGCAATTTCTTTGGTCCAAATCTCTTCGCCTAATTCTTTTACGCCCAATTCATCCATCCAATCCGGAATAGACTCGCGCATTTTTCTGATTTTGGACAATTCGTCAAAACGCCCTTTGATTTTACGTTCCGGTGTGCCTTCCAATTGGCGCCAATCGGGAATCGGGTAACCGCGAAGGACTGCCCAAACGGCAAAAATTCGCCACAATTGGTCACGGTCTAAAGGTTCTTTTACATCAGCAATTTCCATGTAAAGTCTTTTCCAACGGACAATTTCGTAGATGGTTTCGGCCACAAATTTACGGTCGGAACTTCCCCAACGTTTGTCCTTTTTTAAGGCACGAGCTACCATTTTATCGGCATATTCGCCTTCGTTGAAAATGGCGTTTAAAGAGTCAATGGTGGTATAAACTAAATTTCGATGTAATCGCATGTTGTAAAAAAAATAAGCGTGCAAAGATATTCCTTTTTTGTTATCCAAGCTTAAAATTAACAAGCTAAAAACAGTTGAGAAATAGATTTCCCTATATTTGAATTAATTAAACTCCTTGAAATGAGAGATATTAAGTTATGGTGTTTTGTTTTTTTGATTTTTACAGCCGGTTTTGCTGCGTTTGCCCAACCTTTTCAAGTGGGACATACGACAATTAATTTTACCGATGCAACTAGAGGGAATCGCGTAATTGCTACAGAAATTTATTATCCGGCGGATGTAACCGGAGATAATGTTGCACTAACTTCAGTAGCCGGTGATTTTCCGGTTTTGAGTTTCGGACATGGTTTTGTGATGACTTGGGATGCGTATCAAAATTTTTGGAGTGCTTTAGTCCCGAATGGTTATATCATGGCTTTTCCCAAAACCGAAGGTTCGTTATCGCCCTCGCATTTAGATTTTGGAAAAGACTTGGCTTTTGTCATAGACCAAATGAATCTTTTGAATAGCGATAACACTTCTGTTTTTTATAATAGAATTAGTGTTATGAATTCGGTTATGGGTCATAGCATGGGCGGTGGTGCTTCGTTTTTAGCGGCGCAACTTAATAGTAATATAAAAACCATAGTCAATTTTGCCCCGGCAGAAACCAATCCGTCCGCCATTAGTTCGGCTGCTTCGCTGACCATTCCTGCACTTGTTTTTTCCGGAGTGAATGATTGTGTTACGCCACCGAATGTACATCAAATTCCTATGTACAATGGGTTGTCAAGTACGTGTAAAACTTTGATCAATATCATTGGCGGCAGTCATTGTCAAATGTCCAACAGTAATTTCTTTTGCAACGTAGGAGAAAGTTCTTGTTCGCCACAACCCACCATTTCCAGAGCGGTACAGCAAACTAAAATCAACACCTATCTTTTGCCTTGGTTGGATTATCAACTGAAGGGAAATTGCAGTCAGGGCAGTTTATTTGATAGTCAAATCACGACAGATAACGCGATTACTTTTCAAAAGAATTGTATACAATGCAATAATTTAGATACGAATACTTCGGCTTTAGCGAACAGTATCAGCGTTTATCCAAACCCTGTTAATGATTTTGTGGTTATTACCGGAGCCATGGATAAAAAGTATAAAATTGTACTGTATGACAGCACTGCCAAAATTATTTTGGAGCAATCATTTATACATGCTACAACTATTAATACTGCAAGTTTGGCCAAAGGAATTTACTTCTACACTATCTCAGAAGAAGGCAAAAAAACGTTGGAAGGAAAAATTATAAAATAGATCTGTCTCCTTGAATTCTTCGCATCTCGATTTTTTCGGGTGCGTGAAGTACCAATGGGAATTGTTCAATTTTCACCGAACTACTGTCTAAGCCAAATCCTTTTTCTTCGGATAAACTCCACTTTTTCATCATGAAGTAAGTATTCATTACAATTTTCTCGAAGAAAGTTAAATCGCTGTCATTGGACAAGAATTTTTCGGAAAGCACAAATTTGAAATCTCCGATAATATTGTTTTTATTTAAAGATTCATATCTACTGGTAATATCTACTTCGCCACGATCTACCATTTCTTTAATCACTTGTTTGAACATTAAGTTGATTTTAGTTGGTTCACGGAAGCCTAAATAAAAATCAATTCTGTAAATATCATCCTTTACGATTTCAGTTACTCGGTATTCTTTTTTGTAAGGTTCGCTTAAGATATTAACGTGGATGAACCAATACAAATCGGCGCGTTTCGGACGTTTCTGAAGGATTGAGTACATTACTTTTTCTTCAATTTCATCGCTTCTATTGGAGTTGGTCATGTACACTAAGTGGGTAGCATATTTTGGTATTGATAAGTCAACACTTAATTCGGCAAGCACTTTTTTGTAATCGTCAATCTTAACAATTTTAGTATAGTTTTTACTAATTTGTTTGGCTAAATACCAAGTGGCCATAACTCCGATTAAAGCAGAGGCAATGATTAAAGTTACAAAACCGCCATGGATGAATTTTGGTAGAATGGCTGCCAGGAAACTAAATTCAATAATTAAATAGGCCGTTATGATGGCACCTATGATATACCATTTAACTCTTTTCATGATCAAATAAAAGTTCAATAAAATGGTAGTCATAATCATGCAAAGTACAATTGCAAGTCCATAGGCATGTTCCATCGCGCTCGATTTCTCGAAGTACCAAACGATACCTATACAACCTAAAAGCAACAACCAATTAATAGAAGGAATATACAATTGTCCTTTTACTTCTGTTGGGTATTTGATTTTAACTTTTGGCCAGAAATTCAATCTCATGGCTTCATTGATCAAAGTAAACGAACCGCTGATTAAGGCTTGGGAAGCAATAACTGCAGCAAGTGTAGCTATTACAACTCCTATAGGTTGGAACCAATCGGCCATGATTAGGTAGAACGGATTTCCGTTTTCTCCTCCTAATTGTTTTAGGGTTTGCCCTTCATGTCCAATTAAATAAGCACCTTGACCAAAGTAATTTAAAAGCAACATTGTTTTTACAAAAATCCAACTGATTCGGATATTTTTTCGGCCACAATGTCCCATATCGGAATACAAAGCTTCAGCTCCTGTAGTACACAAGAAAACGGCTCCTAAAACAAAGAATCCTTCAGGGTGAATTTGGAGCAATTCATAGGCGTAATAAGGGTTTATTGCACTGAAAACAGAAAAGTCATTCATGATTTGCAATGTTCCTAGTATACCCAACATCGAAAACCAAATCAGCATCATTGGAGCAAAAAACTTACCTACTAATTTGGAACCAAATTGTTGAATGGTAAACAATATAAATAGTATACAAATTACAATAATTTGAATGGTTCTGGTTTCCATAGCGTAGAAGGTGTTGATTCCTTCCACTGCGGCCGATACTGAGATGGGCGGCGTAATAATACCGTCCGCCAGCAAAGCACTACCACCAATAATTGCCGGAACAATGAGCCATTTTATTTTGGTTCTTTTGACCAAGGCAAATAGGGCAAAAATCCCACCTTCACCATGGTTATCGGCACTAAGGGTTATGATTACGTATTTTATGGTAGTTTGTAGGGTTAGTGTCCAGAAGACACAAGAAATTCCACCGAGTACAAGATCTCTGGAAATGGCATGAGCACCAAGTATTGCTTTCATTACATAGAGCGGTGAAGTACCTATATCTCCGTAAATTATTCCTAATGCTACTAATAATCCGCCTACGGATAATTTGCTATGGAGACTACTATGCTGCGTACTCATAATGAAAAGTTAAAGACAGCAAATTTATATTTTTTTGATATATCTGATTATGTATTATACAATTATTTTTAAAAACAAAAGACATCGCCTGAGCGATGTCCTTTTTCCAACAACAAAACTATATATAAAACTTAACCTCTTCTGTTTCCTTTTGAGCCATTATCACTTCTTTGTGAGTTGTCTCTTTGGCTCGACATTTCTCTTTGTCCACCTGAGTTACCTCTTTGACTTGACATTTCTCTTTGTCCACCTGAGTTGCCTCTTTGACTTGACATTTCTCTTTGTCCACCCGAGTTACCTCTTTGACCAGACACTTCTCTTTGGCCACCTGAATTGCCTCTTGGGCTCGACATTTCTCTTGGAGCATTAGCCCTTGGAGCTTCAGCACGAGGGGATTGATTTCCTTGATTGGCATAACCTCTTGACGGGGTTTCGTAGCTTTGGGTATTGTTTCTTGGCGCTACATTTCTTGGTGATTCATAGCCTTGATTTGAGTTTGTTCTTGGTGAAACCTGCTCGGTTTTAACCGCTCTCGGCGATTCATAGCTTCTTGGATTACCGTTTGATGTAACTGTTCTTGGTGATTCACCTCTTGTATTGCCATTTGCTCTTGGTGAATTGGCTTGAGTATTACTACTTCTAGGAGACTCACTTTTAGTGTATGGGTTTACTCTTGGAGAAATACCTGTATTGTTATTATTTCTTGGGCTATTGCTGGCGAATTCTCTCGTGCCAACCGTTCTGATATTTCTGTTTCTGTCTAATTCGTGACGGTTTGCATAACCGCTATTTCTCACTTGGAATGAACGATTCGGATAACGAACTTCATAACCATTTCCTCTTCTTCCGCCTCTGTAATAACCGTTATATGCTGTCTCGCATCTTCTGTAGTTTACGTAGTTGTAATGGTGGTTGAAATTGATGCTGATACCAATATGACTTCTATATCGGAATATCGGACATGGTGACCAAGCGTAGTAGTAACTTGGGTAATATCCCCAATACCAAGATGAATAATAGGGTCTGTAACTACCAACCCAAAAAGAAGCATAAATTATTGGGGTATAAGAATAAACCGGTTCATAAATATAATTCGGTCCATACATATAAACGTCACCAACTACTTGTATTTGAACACGATTATCTCGGTCACGTTGCACTTCAATGGTTGCAACGTCCTGAAAAGTATCGCGTCCTAAAACGGATTGGATAACAATTAAGTGAGCATTGCCTTCTACAGTTTCAATTACACGCAAATAATCTACTTGGTTGTCTTCGTTTAAATCCAAATTAGAAATTTGAATTTTAGGGTCATTTAACCTTCTTTCAAAATCGGCTAAATCTCTGGAATCTCCAAAAATAGAAGCAACCGCTCTTAAATCAAGGTTATCACTGATTTCAGAATTGTAGGCTGAAACCGTAGTCCTGTCTTGGGCAAAAAGGGTAGTGATGCTCAACAACGACAGCACTGACAATGTTATAACTTTAGCTTTCATAATAAAATATTTTAAAGTGGAATAGTTTTGATAGCCAACATCCAATTACTGTGCCACAGAAATTTTTGAAGATTTTTTAACTAATTCTTAACTGGTTCAAAATTTGTATATTCGCTTCAAATCCCACTGTTTACTATGAAAAATTTATTCTTAACAGCCTCAGTTATTTTCTTTTTTTTGGTTCCCAAAGTAAATTCTCAAACTTTTCAATCGGTTATTATTGATACTATTTTGAAGGATAAAATTAGCATAAGAGCAATTTCAGTTGCAGAGGGTATAATCTATTTTGCAGGCGATAAAAGTAGAGTAGGTTATGTACTATATCCTAGAGACGCGAGCTTGATTAATGCGGAAATCGTCAGCGATACTTTGGTCTACGAATACAGAAGTTTAGCCACCAATGGTAAAGAAGTTTTCGCGTTGTCGATAGGAAATCCGGCCAGATTGCATAAGTTTTCAAAGGGCTTAATTGGTAAATCTTTGGTTTATGAGGAAAAACACGAAAAAGTATTCTACGACAGCATGCAATTTTGGAATGCAAAGGAAGGCATTGCGATTGGTGATCCAACGGAAGATTGTCTTTCAGTAATTATCACCCGTGACGGTGGCAATACTTGGAATAAATTGTCCTGTGAAAATTTGCCTAAAGTAGTAGATGGCGAAGCTGCTTTCGCAGCCAGTAACACTAATATTGTTCTCAAACAAAATCACGCTTGGATAGTTTCAGGCGGAAAAAAGGCGAGAGTATTTCACTCTTCGGATAAAGGTAAATCATGGGAGGTATATGAAACCCCAATAGTGCAAGGCGAAGCTATGACCGGAATTTTTACCGCCGATTTCTATAATGAAAATATCGGGTTTATAGCCGGTGGCAATTATGAAAAGCCAAATCAAAATTTTCAAAACAAAGCCATCACAAAAGACGGTGGAAAAACATGGGATTTGATTGGAGAAAATACCGGTTTCGGATATGCTTCCTGCGTACAGTTTGTGCCAAAGTCAAATGGCAAAGGAATCGTTTCAGTAGGCGCAAGCGGTTTACAATATTCTGCAGATGGTGGAAATACTTGGGAACAATTCTTAGCTGATCCAACTTTATACACGATAAGATTTTTAGACGAAGACACAGCTTTCGCCGCAGGAAAGAACCAAATCATCAAAATAGAGTTCAAAAAATAAGAGCGCAATTAGCGCTCTTTAGTTTTATCTTTTAGGTCTTTTATCTCGGTATTGTTGCAATAGTTTTCGATTAAAACCTTCTTCGGCTTTTTTGAGCTTTAGGATTTTGGTTGAAGGAATGACTCCTTTTAAACTGGCCACAAATTTTTTCTTGGCTTGGTGCAGTTCCTCTTCGGTGCTTTCCATTTGTGAAAGTATGGTAGAAGCTTCTTTTTCGGATAAATTGTCGAAGGATTCTTCGTCAATTCGATCTAAATATCCTTTTAATTTTTGTTTTCTGATTTCATGTTGCTTTTCTTCAAAAGCATTGTACAAGGGCCAAAATTTTGCCGCTTCATCTGGAGTTAATGATAACTCATTAGTGATGTAGGCTACTTTCATAGCCTTAATTTGTTCTTTCTTTTCCTTCAATAAACGACCGCCTTGTGCAAAAGTGTTTATCGAAAAAAGCATAATAATTGCGAGGAGTATTTTGTTGATTTTCATATCTTTAGTCTATAATGTATTGTTCTAAATCGGTGTTGTTTAATAGAATATCTTCCACAGCTTCATCTTCAAGATTCAATTCTAATTTCATTTTTTCCAAATCTTCTTTGTCTAATAAATCGGCAATTTCATCATCAGATATCGTAGTGTGATTGTTGATATAATCTTCTAAAGCAACCGCATCAACTTCTTCTGACGACGTTGCAAAATTATTATAAATCGGAACAGACAACAACATCACAACCAAGGCAGCCGCTGCATAATACCAAGTTTTTCTTCGACTGAAAATCGAAATTACTTTCGGTTCTTCTTTAGAAAGCTGGGGTAAGACTTTGTCTGTAAATGAATCAAAATAACCTTCGGGCGTTGTAAATCCTGAATTAATTTTAGGTTCGTTTTCTAGTTTAAATGGTTTCATAATCGTTTGACAAAATTAAAGAGATAAGGTTTAATTGGTATTCATAAAATCTTCAATTTTTTTCACAGCATGATGGTAAGATGCTTTCAAAGCACCAACTGATGTTCCTAAAATCTCCGACAGTTCTTCGTATTTTATTTCTTCGTAATATCTCATTTTGAAAACCAATTGTTGCTTTTCGGGTAGCAAAACAATGGCTTTTTGCAGTTTGATTTGAATTTCATTGCCATCAAAATAATCCTCGGCTCTTAAATTCTCAACTATTTTAGTTTGCATGGCTTCACTGGTTGTACCGTTGCGCTTGGCTTTTTGGCTAATGAAAGTAATCGCTTCGTTGGTCGCAATTCGGTATATCCAAGAGAACAATTTGCTGTCGCCTTTAAAATTTTTCAGGTGTTGGAAGACTTTCACAAAAGTATTTTGCAATACATCATCCGCATCATCATGGTTGAGCACAATGTTGCGAATATGACTATACAAAGGTCTTTGGTAATCCCGCAAGAGTTTTTGAAACGCCACATTCTGCGTTTTCGGATCTAATAATTCCCGAATAAAATCCTTTTCTTCTTGCAAAGCGACAATTTAACTGTTGGAATAAAGATAATCGAAAAGGTTTAATCCAAACTAAAAAAATTAAGGGGTTTCTGTTGGAGTAGCATTAGTTTCCGCAGGTTCAGTTGCCGGAGCTGTTGGCAAAATAAATGTAGGAACCGCAACCGGAGCTTTAGGAAAAACCGGAATATGAATTTCGGTTACCCATTTTGAAGGTCGTTTGATGTCATCTATGGTTTTGATATAAACCTCAGTATATTTTCCGGCTAAGTTTTCTTTGAAACCATTATCAGCTATGTGTTTTCTGGCTTTAGTCCAAGCTTCTTGTGTGTGTGAATAATCTCCGGTCAAAGTCGTTTTCAAACAAGTAAACGGTACAATCTCTCCCGAAGTCACATCGCTGCCCGAAGCCACAAATATTTGTTTGGTTGTTGGAATACAAACTGAAAATGTTACAAAATTATTAGCAACATCATAGCGTTCGTATTGTACAAAAGGTTTTCCGGCCATGGTCAATTGGTTCTTCTTAAAGAAATAAACCATGCGTGGCAAAATAATTTTGATGTTTTTGGACAAGTTTTTAATCTTACAGGAAACGGTTTGTTTCAAACAAAAGCCCGAATTACGTTGGCTAATCCCATTGACCTTAATCGAATAGGTCTTCATTTCATAGTCTAAGGTTTTGTCAAGATTTCGAAAACTTTTTTCAAAAGCATCTGTTAGCATTCCGGACATACCACCATTAAAAAACGTATTGATTTTGGTCAACAAATCCATCTTTCCTTTGCAGTGAATAGTAATTTTGGTACCGCCAATAGTGTCTTTGAATTTCCAATGGAATGTAGCAGTTGTTCCATTTAGGTTTCCTTTTTGAACCAAACTATCATTTTCTTTGGCGTAATAAGTTTTGATAAATCCTTCGTCACCGTCTTTTTGCCAAGAAAAATTAGCGCCTGAGCCCATGGTTTTGGCAGGATAATTAAAGCTAATGCCATGGTTTTTAGTCATCCAAGAACCAAAGGATTCCCAGTTTTTATAGTCATTTACATAATCAAAAACAATGCCTTTCGGACTGTGAATTACGGTACTTTTAGAGACTTCAAAATCGCCTTTTTGAGTAGCTACATAAACGGTAACGCCTATAAAAGCTAATAATATCAGTAGGAATATATATTTTAGAATTCTCATCGGTCGATTTTTAGGTAACACAAAGTTAAGATAAAACATTTAACTTTTGATGTTTACCAATTGAGTATATTTGTTAGTAATCAAAACGCAATTTATGAAAACCAAGAGCGAACTTCGGGGTATTTTATTCAGACATTTAGACGGAATAACAACAGTTCCGGTTGCTTTTTCCCTACATAAAAAAGGTGTTTTGGAATTTATCCTGCAAAAGCAAACCGTTTCGCTTTCGGAGTTGACCGAAAAATTCAAAGCCAATGAAGGTTATCTCAATGTAGCGCTTCGCGTTTTGGCTTCTCAAGGTTGGTTAAACCAAAAGTCAGTCAATCATAATAATCAATTCACTTTCAGTATAAATGATAAAAGTGCCACAGCATTTTCTTTGGTACCCCTTTATGAAGGTGCTTTTAATTTACTGCAATTCACTGAGCATTTTCACCCGCGTAAATTTGAAGTTGAACCTTTTGAAATGCTCAATGAGTTGTTCCATAAATACAAGACCAACTTTGGTTTAAAATTTTCGGAAGACGAAAAAGTACGCTCGATTCAAGAGCAAGTTTTGTATCATATCGAAGGAAATTTGGTTGGGCCAACGATTGTTATGCTGGGCATGACCGGTATGTTTCATAAATACTTTATGGAAACTTCATTCCGCCCGGAAGAGTTTCACAAAAAACCGGAATGTTTTAAAGAAATCTTAGATTTTCTGACTCATTTAAATTGGTTTGCCAAAAAAGGCGATCACTATCAATTTACCGAAACCGGTTTGTTTTATGCCAAAAGAGCTGCGGCTTATGGCGTGACGGTTTCTTATATTCCAACGCTTCGTAAAATGGACGAGCTGCTTTTTGACAATGCTTCGATTCTTCGAAATGTTAGCGAACACGAAGCCGAATTGCATGTGGATAGAGAAATGAATGTATGGGGAAGCGGAGGCGCACATGCGGAATATTTCAAAATTGTAGATGAAATCATCATCGAATTATTCAACCGACCGATTGCAGAACAGCCGAAAGGAATTCTGGATATGGGTTGTGGCAACGGTGCGTTTTTGGAACATATTTTTGACGTCATCGAGCGCCAAACCAAGCGGGGCAAAATGCTCGATGAACATCCGTTGTTTTTGGTTGGGGTTGATTATAATGAAGCGGCACTTAAAGTCACTCGTGCCAATTTAATCAAAGCCGATATTTGGGCGAAAGTGATTTGGGGTGATATCGGCAGACCACAATTATTAGCCGATACTTTAAAACAAGACTACAACATCGACTTAAAAGAATTGCTCAACGTGAGAACTTTTCTTGACCATAACCGCATTTGGGAAGCACCAAAGTCCAAAACGCTCAACCGAGTAAGCACATCAACCGGAGCATTTGCGCATCGTGGCAAAAGAATTTCCAACAATGATGTGGAAGATAATTTATTGGAACACTTATTAAAATGGTCGCCCTTTGTGAATAAGTTTGGTTTACTAATCATTGAATTGCATACTGTTGCACCCGAATTGACCGCCGCTAACATTGGCAGAACTGCAGCCACCGCTTATGATGCGACACATGGATTTTCCGATCAATATATTGTAGAGATTGATGTTTTACACAAAATTGCCGCAGAAGCCGGTTTGTTTTCGGATAACAAAGTCTTCACCCGTTTCCCGGATTCCGATTTGGCGACAGTGAGTGTTAATCTTTTTAAGGGGAAATAGCTTAGTGCTTCATGAACAATTTTATCACAAATAACATCACAATAAAAAATATAAAAGCAATCAGAACTTTATAACTTCCTTTGTATTCCTTATTGTGTAAGGCTTTGTCTTTGCCATAAGCAAAATAAGCAGCAATTACGAAAGCGACAAAAAACAAAGCGGCGAAAATCCATTGACCAGTTGTGAACATTTATTCTAAATTTTCAACAAAAATACTCAAATGTATTGTAAAGTTATAACTTGCAGTATCATTTAATTTAGTTAAAAATGCAAAAACAAATCAACGCAGTAAAAGAGTTTCACACCGCATTCGGATTGGGTGTTAGTTATGAAATGAAAGGCCATTTGGGCGAACAAAAAAATATGTTGCGCTTCAATTTGATGAAAGAAGAAAACGAAGAATATCTTGAAGCGGTTCAGAATAATGATCTAACCGAAATAGCCGATGCGCTTGGCGATATGCTGTATATTTTGTGTGGAACGATACTCGAACACGGCTTGCAACACAAAATCGAAGAAGTCTTTGACGAAATCCAACGTAGTAATATGAGTAAACTAGATGAAGACGGCAAACCGATTTATCGCGAAGACGGAAAAGTCATGAAAGGCCCGAATTATTTTAAGCCAAGTTTTGACGAAATACTTAGATAAGTAGTCAGTAATTAGTGGTCAGTTGCAGTTTATAAAAAAGAACGCCGAGTTTCCTCAGAGTTCTTTTTATAAATAATATTTTAAAGTCTTTTACAGCTTAATTTTTATTCCAAAGTTAAACACAAAACCATCTAATGGCGCCCAAACTTCAGTAAACTGTGGCGTGTTGTTTGGGCCTGAGATTAGGCTTTCTTGTTTGGTTTGTCGGTAGTCAAAGATGTTTTCTACATTTCCAAAAAACGTAAAGTTTTTCCAGTAATGTTCTACTACGGCACCATACGTCCAAAACGATTGGGTTTGGTTTCCATTGCTTAACGTTTGGCTGCTTTTCAATTCGTAGTCTACACCAATTCTCCATTTTCCGGGTAGGGCATAAAGCAAATCGCCTTTCAAACTGTGTTTAGGCGTTAAAGTTACATTGGCGGTTGAGCCGTTAAAATGATTTGTGGCATCAGTATAAGTATAACCTAAAAACAATACAAAATCGCTGAAACCAAATTTAAAAAAGGTTTCGGTTCCTACACTTTTGGTATAACCTTCAGCATTTTGGAATTCAAAATTGCTGCCGTTGCTTTGCAAAACCAATGGCTTATCTAAATAAGTGTAAAAAAACATCTGGTTAAAGCTGATAAACATTCTGTTGCCAAAATTTAATTTGTAACCAATATCGGCATTCCCACCATACGATTGCTCAGCTTTGGTGTTGTCTTTATTTATAGCTAAAACATTTTGGTAGCCTAATAATTCGGCTTCTTGGTTAAAAATGCTGGCATTTCGGTAACCCATACCACCGCCAATTCGGGTGGTCAATTTTTCAGTCCATTTAAAAAGTGCCGATACTCTAGGCAATACAAAAAGTTGGTCATCAAAAACATAATCGGTTCTTAAACCGGTTTCCAAAGATACTTTTTCGCCAATATCAAAGGTGTAATTGGCAAACGCACCCAAAGTTTCATAGTTTTCATTTCTCAAGTTGGCATTTTCCAGCGGCGTTTCTTTGAAATCATCGGTGTAAAAATTCAAACCGGTGATTAATGAATTTTTGTCTTTTTTGTACAGATAAGAAAGCTCTGAAAAGGAAGAGATTTGTTTTCCGGCAAATTTGTATTCTCCGGCTTCAAAAGTTGGTGTAATGAACAAACTTCGGTCAAAAATATTAAAGGAGTTTCTTAGTGCAATGGTTTTATTTTCTGCCAGTTGGTGTTCAAACTTGGTTTGTGTCGTGATGCGGCTAACTTCATTTTGTTCTTTGTAAAAATGACTACTTGTTGCGGTTTCCTCGTTCAAAAGTTTGGTATCACCGCCTTTTCTTTTTTCTGTAGTGAAAGTTCCGCCGACACTCAAATTGGTTTTATCGCTCAAATAGAAAACGATTTTCGGGTTGAAATTGAATTTTTCCAATTCGGGTAAATCTGTGAATCCGTCATCATCGGCATCAAATGCTTTGTGGGCATTGCGTTGTGCCAAAAGCGTGAAACCGATTTTTTCATACCTTTTACTGGTAAACATATTGACATCAAAGGCGCCAATGTGAGAACCATTTAAATGCAAAATAGTTTCCTCGCTGGTAGGTTCTTTGGAAATCAAATTAATCAATCCCGAAATAGCGCCACCGCCGTAAAGGGTAGAAGCAGAACCTTTTATGTATTCAATTTGACGCAAATCTAAAGGTGGAATCTGCATTATACTTAAACTGCCTGAAAATCCTCCATACAAAGGAAAACCATCTTTTAGCATTTGGGTATAACGTCCGTCAAGTCCTTGAATTCTGACGTTGGCTGTATTGCTTGTTGCCGAGGTTTGCTGGACTTGAATTCCGGTGCTGTGCGTCAATAAATGCGCTACTTTACTCGGGTCCATAGTTGCCGCTTCGTCGATTTCTTCGGTCAGTACTTCAACACGCGTTGGGATTTTAGAAATGGTTCTGTTGTTTCGAGTTCCTTGCACTATGACTTCGTCTAATGCTTCACTTTCGTCGGCTTGCATCAAAATGGCTGGAATTGTTGTTGTTTGCGGAAAATCAATGGTTTTTTCTAAAGTGATAAAGCCGATGTGCGAAAAGACAAGGATTTGTCTTCCATTGGGAATATTTGAAATTTCGATTTCTCCGTTTTCGTTGGAACTTGTAGTGAGTTGTGTTCCTTTGATTACCACATTGATACCAATCAGCTTTTGGTTGGTTAGACTGTCTTTTACTGTAGTTTTGAATGTGTTTTGACCTAATGCATTTATTCCGCATAAAAGAGTCAATAAATAAATGTAATATCTCATTAAATTTATATTAGTTGTATTTAGCGATTGAAATTTTATTTTCTATTTCATGTGGTTCACCTCTACAAAAATAGCGTCTTTTTTCGGATTCTTTTTTTAGGACAGAAGTAAGATAAAAAAACTCCGAGTTTACTCGGAGTTATATTATAAACTGAATACTGAACACTACACTTTAACAGTCCAACCAAAAGTATCCTCAGCTAGTTTGTATTGAATTTTGGTCAATTTGTCTTTTAATTCTAAAGCGAATGAGTTTTCTAATTTTGGCAACTCATAATAAACATCTTTGTATTGAAAACCTACAATTGGATTTACTACGGCAGCTGTTCCGGCGCCGAAGATTTCTTTTAGGCTTCCGTCTTTAGCGGCATTTACTAATTCTTCTACCATTACCGAACGCACTTCTACTTTTATCCCTTCGCGTTTTGCCAAGTCGATTAAGCTTTTACGTGTTACACCATCCAGAATTCTTTCGCTGGTTGGCGCTGTGTATAAAGTATCGTTGATTCTGAAAAACACGTTCATAGTTCCGGCTTCTTCCAATTTGGTATGCGTGGCATCATCCGTCCAAATGATTTGTTGGAAACCTTTTTCTTGGGCTAATTTCTGTGGATAAAATTGAGCCGAATAATTCCCAGCTGCTTTTGCTGCTCCGATTCCGCCATTAGCTGCACGACTGAAATGTTCCGCGATAATCACTTTCACTTCACCCGAATAATAGGAGCGAGCAGGCGATAGGATAATCATGAAACGGTATTGTGTTGATGGCTGAGCAATAACGCCCGATCCAATCGCAATCATAAACGGTCTGATGTATAAAGTATTGCCTAAACCTTTTTTTACCCAGTCTTTTTCTATATCGACTATGGCTTTTAAACCACCGATAAAGATGTCTTCCGGTACTTCAGGCATCGCCATTCTCTTGGCTGATTTATTAAAACGGATTAAATTTTCATCCGGTCTGAACAACCAAACAGCATCGTTTTCATCTTTATAAGCTTTCATGCCTTCAAAAATGGCTTGACCATAGTGAAATACTTTGGCTGAAGGATCAATTAAGAACGGTTCGTATGGTTTGATAACGGGTTTATTCCATTTTCCTTCTTTAAAATCACAAATTAACATATGGTCAGTGAATGTGTTTCCGAAAGCAAGGTTTTCAAAATCGACTTCATGAATTTTAGAGGCAGAAGCTCTAACTATATCGATTTCGGAAGGTGTTTTTAACATCATTTAGTGATAGGTTTTACGAAGAAAAACATTTTAAAATATTGAAAATCAAATGATTGTGTAGTTTTTCTCGGAATTATAAGTTGTATTGTTAGTTTTTTGTAAAACTAATAAAAAAATATATGCATTTAACACCTTAAAAAAATATTGGATGCTTTTTTCCAAATTCTCTCTGACACCGTATTTTTTGTCTTAATATTTCATTAAAACGAGAAATTAATTGCCATAATATTATGTGAAATTGTTAATCTGTTTACTTTTGTAATTCTAAAACCGTAAAACATGAAAAAAATAAATTTACTTCTTATTGCTATTGTATTATTTATAGGCAGTAATGTCATGGCACAATCAAAAACAAAAGCAACCGCGTTTGACGCTAAAAATTATGCTTTGTTTGGTGAAAAATTCAAAGTGACCAAAATTTTGACCAAAGACCAAATGCTGAAAAAATATAAAAACCTCAAAAAAGGCGATACCATTACAGTACAATTTCAATCTAACATCAAATCGGTTTGTAAAAAGAAAGGTTGTTGGATGAAAATGGAATTGGCCGGAGATGATAGTTCATTTGTGAAATTTACAGACTATGCATTTTTTGTTCCTTTGAATGCTGATAACAGCACAGCCATTGTAAGCGGTAAAGCTTTTGTTGATGTGGTTTCTGTAGATGAGTTAAAGCATTATGCCAAAGACGGCGGAAAATCGGCTGCTGAAATTGCTAAAATCACCAAACCTGAAGTGACTTATTCTTTTATGGCAGATGGTGTTTACATCAAAAAATAAGTTTCGATGAAGAAAGTTATTGTTGTAATTCTGGTGCTTCTTTTTTTAGCCTTATCTGTTATTTCTTGTCAAAATAAAGAAGAGAAAGCTACCGTAGAAAAATGCGATCCAAAGACCGAAAAAAAATTGGAAATGTACCAAATGTCGGAAATGGCCGCTTTGATGGAACAAATGTATGTTGACAACAAACGCTTAAAAGAACGCATCCAAAAAGGGGATACCATTGGTCAATTTCCACAACATTTTTTACGGATTCATGAAGCTGTGATGACCGATGAATCAGAGAATGATGCTTTTTTTAAAGAGCAAGCCGTAAAGTTTATCAAAGCGCAGGAAATGATTTATAAAGATCCAAAGAACGCCAAACAACATTTCAATACAGGCGTTGATGCTTGTATTCAATGTCATCAGCAAAAATGTGGCGGACCAATTCCGAGGATTAAAAAATTGTACATCAAAGAGTAATTTTGAAACGCGAAATTATTCAAACCCAAGATGGTTCAACGACCATTCATTTGCCTGATTGGAATGAAAGTTATCATTCAAAACATGGCGCCATTCAAGAAGCATATCACGTATTTATAAAGAATGGGTTTTCTCTTTTCGAAGGAAAACCCATTGCTGTTTTAGAGATTGGTTTCGGCACCGGATTGAATGCTTTCATCACTTTTTTAGAAGCCCAAAAAAGTGTCAATCAAACGATAAATTACGTTGGAGTAGAAGCCTATCCTGTGGCTTTGGATGAAGCTTTGCAAATGAATTATGCCAAGCAAATTGACAATGAACAAGCTCAGATTTTTGAACTTTTGCACCAAACAGATTGGGAGGAAAAGAATGCTATTTCGGAGCATTTTGCCCTAACCAAGCGCCAACAATTTTTCCAAGACATCAATGATGATAATGCTTTTGACCTGATTTACTATGATGCATTTGGTTTCAGAGTGCAACCGGAGTTGTGGTCGGAAGCTATATTTGTAGCCATGTATAAGGCATTAAAAGCGAATGGCGTCTTGGTTACTTACGCTTGTCGCACTTCAATAAAAAATGCTATGTTATCAGCAGGATTTTCTGTAGAAAAGTTACCTGGTGCTCCGGGTAAAAGAGAGATGTTGCGCGCTACCAAAGGACTTGTGAAAAATTAACTTTTTGTCAAGTTATTTTTAACTATGATTTTTATCGACGGTATATTTTTTTCAATAAATTTGATGAAACAATTATTCGTTCTTACCTAATTTCCAAACCTAAAATTTATTGCTCTCTATGTCTAAAACCATGTTAGACCACACTAAGTCTGTGTTAAAAAGAGTAAGTTTTGATGTTGACCTTTTTTGCAAAGAGCTTTCTAAAGCTTATAAGTTCTTATTACCATACGAACTTGAAGAGTTAACAAATTGGTTGCTAAAATTTACCGAAGAAAAACCGGAACTTAGACAATGTATCTTAAATATTAATTAATAAAACTAAAGGAATTTAAACGATTCCTTTTTTTATTGCTTCCATCTTTTATAGTAAGATAAAACATATTTAAAATAGTTAAAAATGTATTTCATCGATTATTAAGGCATTTAAACGATGATTTTCAATATTTTTTATTGCGGTTTAACATTTTTTATTTTACTTTTACCAAACGTTCTTACAATAAGATAACCCCAAATCTTAACATTATGCCTAGAATGATCTACGATTACACTAAATCTGTACTCGAGAGAGTAAGTTTTGACCCAATTCTTTTTGCTAAGGAATTAAAGAAAGCCGTTAAAAATTTGCTGCCTTATGAGATAGAACAATTAAAAAGATGGCTTCAATTCTTTACCAAAGAGCACCCGGAATTAAAAGACTGTTTATCTGTAGTTAGTTAAAACAGAATGAAATAAGGAGTTGGTGCAACAGCTCCTTATTTTTTTTGTAGCGGACTAATGATTTGCACATTCTGAAAAGTAATGGCCCCTTTGATTACGCCGGCAATTGTGCTCCTCAACGCATCAATGATATGAATTTTTAATTCGTTTTTCGGGAAAATCAGACTTACTTCGCGTGCCGGTTTTGGCTCTGTGAAGTGTTTCAATTTTAAAGCATCTTTTGCCGGTAAGTCTAGAGTATGTAAATAAGGTAGTAGGGTTGTTCCTAAACCTTCATCGGCCAATTTTATCAGAGTTTCAAAGCTTCCGCTTTCAATTTGGAAATGGCTTTTTTCTTCGTTATTTAAATTTTTACACAAGTTTAAAATACCGTCTCTAAAGCAATGTCCGTCTTGTAATAACAAGATTTCATTGACATTCAAATCACTGACTTCAATTTCTTTTTTGTGAAATGTCAGATGATTTTCCGGGATGTATGCCACAAATGGTTCATAATACAAAACAATCTCCTTAATCTTTTCGTCTTCCAAAGGTGTTACGGCAATAGCAGCATCTAAATGACCATTTTTCAATTTGGTAATAATTTCGGCCGTGTTTAACTCTTCAATTATGAGTTTTACTTTGGGGTATTTTTTGATGAAATTGTTTAAAAACATGGGTAGTAAAGTTGGCATTACCGTTGGGATAATCGCCAAACGAAATTCTCCACCTATAAATCCCTTTTGTTGGTCAACAATATCCTGAATTCTGTCGGCTTCATTAACTATATTTTTGGATTGATTGACAATTTTTTGCCCTATTTCAGTAAGTTGAATGGGTTTTTTGGTACGGTCAAAAATTTGAACAGCCAATTCTTCTTCAATCTTTTGGATTTGCATGCTCAGTGTTGGTTGCGTAACAAAGCATTTTTCGGCTGCAAGGGTGAAATTTTTGTATTCGGCAACTGCTAAAACATATTTTAATTGTGTGATTGTCATGAGTATAGTAAAATATGATGCAAAGATAAAAACTATCAATTTAATTTATAGTAATAAGCTGTTAATATTTCGGGTAATAGTGTAAATTTGATGTGAATTTTACACCTTGTGTAAATTTGTCTTTATAATGGAAAAGGTTATATTATTTCGTGTTAAATTTTAATTAAAAAAGTCATTTCAAGTATTCGTATACTTACTTTAGCGCCATGAAATACATAGCAAGATTAATACTAGTTCTATTTGTTTCTTTTCTTTCAACACCCACTGTGGTTACTTTGATAAAGAAGAGTACAGATGTTTCTATGTTTTATAGTTCTGCTGAAGAAGAAATTCATAAAGATTTAAAAGAAGTTAAGGGGATAAAGCAATGTTTTGATTATCCTTTTACAGCATCAAAGTTAAATCCTGACTCAAAAATCATTTCAGAGAACTTATCAAGACATGATAATGTTGCTGAAGAAATTTTCTCTCCACCGCCCGAATTGATTTAATACATCCGTTATGGTTTCGCATGAGCGAAGCTTTTTATGTATTAAATTAATTTATTGGTATGACAAAAAAAATCAATCTTTTTGCAAATCTTAAATCTGATTTCGCATCAGGTTTAGTCGTTTTCTTAGTGGCCTTGCCTTTGTGTTTAGGTATTGCATTGGCTTCAGGCGCGCCCTTGTTTTCTGGTATTATTTCCGGCGTTGTAGGCGGAATTGTAGTAGGTTATATGAGTACATCTCATTTGAGTGTCTCGGGACCGGCTGCCGGTTTGACCGCTATAGTTTTAACCGCCATTACCGATTTGGGAGCATTCAATATTTTCCTGACCGCTGTTTTTATTGCGGGTTTAATTCAATTGGCTTTAGGTTTTTTAAAAGCGGGAACCATTTCCAACTTCTTCCCCAATAACGTTATTGAAGGAATGTTAGCCGGTATTGGGGTTATCATTTTCTTAAAACAAATTCCTCATGCCTTTGGCTATGATAAGGATTTTGAAGGTGATGAATCTTTTGTACAAGCGGATGGTCAGAATACCTTTTCTGAACTATTTTCGGTGATTGACCACATACAATTAGGCTCATTAGTTATAACATTAATTTCCTTAGCCATTTTGATTGGATGGAATAAAGTAGAATTTCTTAAAAAAATAAAGTTAGTTCCCGCAGCATTGGTAGCAGTAATTGTTGGGATTATCTTGAACGAAATATTTATCCAAACAGGAAGTTCTTTGGCTATTTCAGGGGAACACTTGGTGGCATTACCGGTACCTACCAGTCTTGAAGAGTTTCAAAGTATTTTTGTACTTCCGGATTTTTCAGCCCTAACCAATTTTAAAGTTTGGGGCATTGGGGCAACCATTGCAGTAGTAGCTTCCATTGAAACGCTATTGTGTATTGAAGCAGCCGACCGTATGGATGCTCAAAAACGTTACACCAATACGAATGTTGAGTTAAAAGCACAGGGAATCGGGAATATGGTAAGCTCTTTATTAGGCGGATTACCTATGACTTCTGTTGTTGTTCGAACTTCAGCCAACAACGCGGCAGGTGCAAAATCAAAAATGTCTGCTATTATTCATGGATTTCTTTTATTGATAAGTGTCTTGACTATTCCTGTTTTATTGAACAAAATTCCATTGGCAACCTTGGCGGCAGTTTTGTTATTGGTAGGTTACAAATTAGCCAATCCCAAAACAGTTAAACATTTCTGGAAAAAAGATAGAGTTTACCAGTTTATCCCTTTTATTTTGACTTTTGTGGCTGTAGTATTCACAGATTTGCTAAAGGGTGTTGCTTTGGGAATGATTGTCAATATTATATTTGTATTGATAGGGAATTCAAAGCGAGCATTCAAATTCAGCAAAGAGGAATATCATGATGGAGATGTAATTCACATAGATTTGGCCCAAGAAGTTTCTTTTTTGAATAAAGCAGCTATCAAATCAACCTTAAATGATTTACCGGAAAATTCAAAAGTGATTATCAATGCTACTGATACAGTATACATTGCCCATGATATTTTAGATTTGATTAGAGAATTTAAGGCTACTCGTGCTATTGATGAAAATATCAAAGTAAAATTAAAAGGTTTCAAAAAAGCCTATCAATTGGAAAACAGTGAAAGTTTTAAAAATACAGTTACTGTAGAACAAAAGTATGACGCTATGAAGCGAAAAATGATTAAAGTAGAAGATAAAATATAAACACAATGAAAACTTTAAATAAAGAATTACAAGCATCAATTACCCCAAGAAAAGCTCTCGAGATTTTAAAAAACGGAAATAACCGTTTTGTTGGTAATCTGCAAGCACATCGCAATCTATTGGAACAAGTAAATGACACCCGCGACGGGCAATGGCCTTTTGCTACAATCCTTAGTTGTATCGACAGCCGAACTTCGGCCGAACTTATTTTTGACCAAGGTTTAGGCGATGTTTTTTCGGTACGTATTGCCGGAAATATTGTAAATACCGACATCTTAGGCAGTATGGAGTTTGCTTGTAAAGTGGCCGGTTCTAAACTGATTGTAGTATTAGGACACTCGAAATGCGGCGCTGTAAAAGGTGCTTGCGACCATGTTGAAATGGGTAACTTAACAGAATTACTTTCTAAGATACAACCGGCTGTTTATCAGGAAAAGGAAACAGTGGATAATCGAAATGCTTCTAACTCCGTATTTGTGGAGAATGTAGCTGAAATCAATGTAAAGCGCAATGTTAAAAATATTATTGAACGCAGTTTTATTTTGGAACAAATGATTGAAAAGGGTGAAATTGGAATCGTCGGTGCTATGCACAATATTGAAACTGGTGAAGTTACTTTTTATGAAGACAGTCAATACATCAAGGATGAGTCAAATCCGGATTTTTCAGTAGCAGAATTGAGACATTAATCTCTTTTGGTTAAACCCTCAATCAACCGTTGTTCAAGTTTTTATTTACTATATTTGACTAAATTTATTATATGAGCGATTTTTATAAAAAAATACTTGACAACAATAAGAAATGGGTTGAATCACAATTAGCCATTGATAAAGATTATTTTAAAGATTTATCTAAAGGGCAACAACCACCGCTGTTGTGGATTGGCTGTTCTGATAGTAGAGTTCCTGCGAATGAAATTATCGGTGCCAAACCCGGAGAAGTATTTGTACACCGAAATATAGCCAATATGGTTATTCACAGCGATATGAACATGTTGAGTGTATTGGATTATGCAGTCAATGTATTGAAAGTAAAACACGTTATTGTTTGTGGGCATTATGGTTGTGGTGGAGTAAAAGCCGCTATGGGAAACCAATCCATTGGGTTGATTGACAATTGGATCAGACATATTAAAGATGTTTATCGTTTGCATGAGCAGTATTTAAACTCTTTTCAAAACGAAGAAGAGCGTTTCAACAAGTTTGTGGAAATAAATGCCCAAGAGCAAGTATTCGACTTGGCGAAAACCTCGATAGTGCAAAATGCCTGGAAAATTGGCCAGGAATTATCGCTTCACGGTTGGGCTTACGGATTAAACTCAGGATACGTGACCGATTTAGGTGTGAATATGACTTCCAATGATGATTTAGATGATGTTTACCGCTTGAAGTTTACCAACTAATCCTTTAAATTATTTAATACATAAAAAAAGCAATCAATTATTTGGTTGCTTTTTTTTTTAATCCTCAATATTTTCGTTGAAAGCTGAAGGCATCATTTGCGGAATAAACTTAATCAATATCGGTAGGAGCAAACCACCTCCGGGCAACAAGAATATCGTCAGTGACGGAATTGTTTTGCAAATGTCGAGGATTTGTTTTTTGATTTTCTTCTTTTCTTCTTTGTCTAAATCTTTGTGGGTCGATTTGGCTAAAAGATGCATCAGTTCTTTACTCTGCGAAATCTCTTTTTGCAAACGCGATTTGTTTCTGTTGATTAAAACCACCACGCTTTCCGTAGTTTGGTCATAAAAATGTTTCACCGGATTGGAGAAGTTGAAATACGGAATTTCCTTTTTGTATTTTAGAATAAAGTCATTAATAAAATCGATGCTTTTTAAAATAAAATCATCAGCAATATCGATGGTTTCTCCGAGTTTGAACATAAAATAGCGTTCCTCATTTTCTACTTTTTCATCACTCCACAAACTGATGCCTGCTAAATCTATAACATAATATTTTTCAAGGTCATTGCTCAAGTAACTTAAATCTAAATTCTCAATTGATGTTGAAGTTGTTGTGGCAAATTTATTGTAACGAACAGATGATTCAAACAGCTTTAACAACAAATCATCATGTTGAGAAATACCGGTTTTAGCTTTTAGCGAAAGCGAAATAATACTGATAACAATATCTTCAATTTTATTGGTGTATTTCTCAGGAAAGTTACCTTTTTCGAGGTGTTGTTTGAAGGCTAAAACATCAATAAACAGCAGCGCATTGGTAATGACATGGGAGAAATTTTTGCTGAACATATCCTCATTGGTTTGCACTCTGTCATGAATGATTTTCTCCAATTTACTCGATGCCGAACTCGACTCCAACATCTTTTTTAAAGGGTTGAAACCCTTTGGAATCATACTGTTGTAGAAGGAAACGACTTCAGCAATGAAGTCCTCAGCATCATTTTTTTGCTTAACCAAACGGTACATTTGATAAAGCGTGTTGAGCATCCCAATTTTTGATAATTCTTGAGGCAATCTGTCTTTGGATTCTATCGAAAATGAAGCATCAAAACCTACTACGTGTCCAAAAATAAATCCAGTAGCTCTGGTTCGATTATAGAAATCCGTCTCGCTTTGTGGAAACGAATGTTCAGACAGATTTTGCTCTGCAAAAAACTTGTCAATCCAACCGTGAATTGAAGGGTTAATCATTTTTGTAATTTATTATGGCACAAAACTAAATCATTTTTGTTTGTGATAAGTAATGATTTTGTTACCAAATTTAAAATGTACCTCGTGCTTTGATATTTTGCTCGCAAAGCGAAATGATTTCAGCGATTCGGGCTTTTCGGGTTTCTGCTCTTTTGGCTTGATTCAACCAATACAAATAACTTTTTCGATAAGAAGGACTGAACTTGTAGTAGTTTTCTAATGCGGTTTTGTTTTGATTAAAAGCCATAATTAAGTCATCGGGCATTATTCCGTTTTCGACATGGTCTAAAGATGCCCAAGAGCCGTTTTGTTTGGCAATTTCAATTTTGCGTAAGCCACTTTCGTGCATTAAATTTTGGGAGATAAGTTTTTCGATATAGGTTTTGTTAAGTTTGCTCCAAACACTTTTGTCTTTTCGTGGCGTAAACATTTGGCGTCGGCGTTCGTCATCTAATCTTTTTACGGTAGAATCTATCCAGCCATAGCAAATCGCAACCTGAACGGCTTCCTCCCAACGCATGCTTTCGGCTTTGCTGGTTACTTTGTAAAAAATGAGATAAACTCCTCTTGACGTATGATGATTGTCATGCAACCATGTTCGCCATTCCTGAGCATTTTTGAAGTATAAATGTTCTTTCTCTTCCAAAAACCATTATTTTATAATAGCCGAACAAGCCAATCTTGCACCCGCATTTCCGGTAGGTTGTGTTACATAATCATCAGCTTTTTCATGAACGATTACAGCTTTACCAAGAATGTCTCTGGTTTCATCTCCGCAGCCTACACACCACTCACTTGTTTTAAACAATACAGTAGCATTTCCATCTGCGTTGGCATAAAAATTATCCATATCACCTTTGTGGTGTTCATAGTCAGTCCAGCGACCGTGTTTTTTAAAGGTTGGGTTCCAATGGCCTCCGGTGGAAGTAGCATCAGCTGAAGAACAGTCTGATTTTTCATGGATGTGAACGGCATGTTCTCCCGGTTTTAATCCGGTGAAGTTAGCAGTGAAAGTTACTTGTCCGTCTTTTTCTATAAAGCTAGCAGTTCCTTTAACGTTACTTCCGCTTTTAGATTGAAAAGTTAGGCTTACCGATTTGCTTTTTTCATTTGAAGACGAACTTTTACAACCGAATATTATCATTCCAATCGCTAAAATCCCTAAGACTATTTTTTTCATAAGTAATTCCTTTTTAGAATTATAAAAGTACGTAATTAACCAGAGCAATCCCTTTAAAATTAGGTTAAATTTTATTTGGTTTTTTCGCCTACAAAATAATCCGTTTGTGATTTAAAAAGCACATTGAAAGTCGTTAAACTGCCATAAATTCTGGTGATGTATTGTTGCAATTCTACTTTTTCAATTTCTTCCAAATTACTGGCGTTGATTTTTTGTTCCATTACACGCAAACGGTCTCGAAGCATTACGATTTTGTGAAAAAATACATCAATCGGCACATCTTTAGCGGCTAATCCTGCTTGTCCCGGAGTAAGTTTCATATTGCCGCCTTTCCATTTGTCGCCAATGGCTACTGGTTCGCCTAAGCCGTTCCATTTTTTTAAGATGGATAATAAACTTTGTTCTACGTCGTAAAAACTAACGGTGTCTACTTCGTTTTCGGCATGTTCTATCACTTCAAATTCGCTGTCGATGGCGATAGTTTCTAATCCGTTTTCTATAAAAGTTACCCAATATTCTTTAGACGATACATTGGTTACAACGCCTTTACCATATTCAGCGTGGTTGATTCTTGAGCCTATTCCAAGTAGTTTCATAAGTGTAAATTTTGAGCCACTAAAATAACGATTTACCTTAAATAAAAAAACCATCCGACTAATCAGATGGTTTCAAAACAATTAACTTAACTAAAATCTAAAAACAATAACTATTTTCCGCCACTAACTTGGTGGTAATAGTTTCTCTTAATCCAACAATGTTTGGCATGTTGGTATATTTGGTGAAGCGG
>NZ_JBKBLM010000031.1:0-36927 GCF_046296355.1 Flavobacterium sp. | reverse complement strand
ATAGTTTAGCCGAAGCCGATAGAGTATTCTCAATGTTAATGGGTGACGAAGTTCCGCCACGTAGAGAGTTTATCGAGAAAAATGCGGTTTATGCTAAAATCGACGCGTAACTAGCCCCGATTGCAGTGGAAATCCTTTTTTAGTTTGTTCAGTATGACAAACTAAAAAAGATTGTAACGGAAAGCGGGATTAGCTTCAAAAAAAAGAAACAAACAACAAAATTAAATATACAAATGAAAGTTACGATTGTAGGAGCAGGAAACGTTGGGGCAACATGTGCCGATGCGATTGCTTACAGAAGAATTGCCAACGAAATTGTGTTGGTGGATATTAGAGAAGGTTTTGCTGAAGGAAAAGCATTAGACATCACGCAAACGCAAACCACTTTAGGGTTCAATACTAAAGTAATTGGAAGTACCAATGATTATGCAAAAACGGCCGGAAGTGACGTGGTAGTAATTACCTCGGGAATTCCGAGAAAACCGGGAATGACTCGTGAAGAGTTAATCGGAATCAATGCAGGAATCGTGAAATCGGTGGCAGAAAATTTATTGCAGAATTCACCTAACGCGATTTTTGTGATAGTTTCTAATCCAATGGACACGATGACTTACTTGACATATAAATCTTTGGGTTTACCGAAAAACAGAATCATCGGTATGGGCGGCACTTTAGACAGTTCACGTTTTAAAACGTATTTGTCTTTAGCGCTTGACAAACCAGCGAATGATATTCAAGGAATGGTAATTGGTGGTCACGGAGATACGACTATGATTCCGTTAACGAGATTGGCTTCTTATAACGGAGTGCCGGTTTCTCAATTTTTGTCGGAAGACGAATTGACAAAAGTAGCGGCTGACACTATGGTTGGTGGTGCTACATTGACGGGTTTATTAGGAACTTCAGCTTGGTATGCACCTGGTGCTTCGGTATCTTATTTGGTGGATGCTATTTTGAATGACCAACACAAAATGATTCCGTGTTCTGTTTATTTAGAAGGCGAATATGGGCAAAGCGATATTTGTATCGGTGTGCCTTGTATCATTGGTAAAAATGGTGTTGAAAAAATCGTTGACATCAACTTAAATGAGGCTGAAAAAGCTTTGTTTGCTAAGAGTGCCGATGCGGTTCGCAACATGAATAATGATTTGGGTTCTCATTTGGCATAACATTTTCAAATATTAAATTTTTAAAAAAAGATTGTACTATTATGTGCAGTCTTTTTTTTTTAAGAATAGATTTTTGCTTTTAATGACGAGACAGTTTTTATGTGAATAACAACAAGTTATATCGAATTCTCGATGAAAATATCGAATTCTAAATTAAATATTGTTTTGTACTACTAATGTTTAATTTTGTTATAATAATTAGCTTATGAAAATAAAATTACTCCTATTTTTTAGTGTTTTTTCACTTTTTTTAAATGGTCAAAATAAAACAATTGATAGTTTAATTTTGGAATTAAAGAAAGCTAACAGCGATATTGTTCGGTCAAAAATACTGAATAATTTGGCTAATGAGTATAGTACAAATAACCCCAAATTAATGCTGGATTATGCTAATAAAGCATTGAAATTATCCAGTAAAATAGGATTTAAAATTGAACAAGGAAATGCATATCACTACATTGGGAACGCAAATATAATTTTTGGAAATTATGCCAAAGCACTTGACAATTTTGCCAAAGCACAAAATATTTTTGAAAACGAAATACGCAACAGTTCCAATGAAATAGAAATTAAAAATGGTTTAGCAAGAGCTTATGGAAGTATTGGTTTCGTTTTTATGCAACAAAGTAATTATGCTAAAGCGTTGTCATTCAATTTTAAAGCGTTAAAAATATTTCAAGAAACAAATAACCTTGTAAAGTTAGCCGCTATTTATAACAATATTGGAGTTATTTATAAATCGCAAGGTGATTATTTTAAATCACTAAATTATTATGAAAAATGTTTGACTATCCAAGAAAAATTAAAGGATGAAAATATAGGTACAACGACTAACAATATTGGTTTAGTATATCTGAATCTTAAAGATTTTCCGAAAGGATTAGAATATTTTAATAAATCAAAATTGTATTTCAACAAATATCCAAATGCTTACGGATTAGCTCAATTGTATTATAATTACGGATTGTATTATAAAGGAATAAATCAAAACGAAAAAGCAGTTGATTACACCAATAAAGCATTAACCGTTTTTAATAATATTGAGAATAAATTTATGATTGCTGATTGTTATGCGCTCTTAGGAACCATTTATTTTGGACAAAGCAAACACAATTTAGCGCTAGAGTTTACCACAAAAGCTTTGGTTATTGCAAAGGAATTAAACATCTTAGATAAGATACAATCCTTTGAAAAATTATTAAGCGAGATTTATGAAAAGCAAAACAATCTAGCTGAGTCATTAAAGCATTACAAACTTTACAGTATTGCAAAAGACAGTCTTGCCAATGCCGAAACGGTAAAAAGTACTATCAGAGCCGAAATGAGTTTTGATTTTGATAGAAAGGAAATGTTGCAAAAGGAAGAACTGTTCAAAAAAGATTTGGTTTTCAAACAACAATCTAAATTGAACCAAATAAAAATTGCATTCGCTATGTTTCTTGTTTTGTTTGTTTGTGGTATTATGTTTTTAATTTACAATAAGTCGGTTTTAAAGAAAAAATTAACCCTTGAGAAAGAATTGGCTGTGTACGAACAAAAAGCGTTGCACTTGCAAATGAATCCTCATTTTATTTTTAATTGTTTGGGTTCTATCACAAGTTTTATAGTAAAAAATAGTACAGAAGCTGCTATTAATTATTTAGCAAAATTTTCTAAACTGATGCGATTAACTTTAGAATATTCTAAAGAAACCTTAATACCAATCGACAAAGAGATTGAGAGTTTGCAAAATTATCTTGAGCTGGAACAACTGAGATTTAATCATTCTTTTCAATTTCAAATCAATAAAGATTCAAATATAGATGATGATGTTGCCTTGCCGCCACTTTTGCTTCAGCCGTTTATAGAAAACGCTATTATTCATGGTGTAAATCCAAAAGTAAAAACAGGGTTAATTGTGTTAGACTTTACGATAGAAAACGACAGCTTAGTTTGTGTTGTTACTGATAATGGAATAGGGATAAATGTTTCAAAAGAGCTAAAAGATAAAAAGATTTCTATGCACAAATCAATGGCGCTAGATATTACCAAAAAAAGATTAGAAATGATGGAAACATCTACAACAAAAGAAACCAAAGTTTCTATAGAGCAAATTGAAGAAAATGGTCAAGTAAAAGGAACCAAAGCCATGCTTATTTTGCCTTTACAATATTTACCTAATTTATAATAAAAGTAATTTATAACAGATATGATTACAGCAGTTTTAGTTGATGATGATGTAAATTTAAGAGAAGGAATGAGAGGACTTTTGTCTATATATGCTCCGGATATTTCTATAATTGGCGAAGCCGAAAGTGTAGAAACTGGCGTAGAAATTATAAATAAAATCAAACCTCAAGTTGTTTTTTTAGATATTCAAATGAATGACGGAACCGGGTTTGATATACTTGAGAAGCTTTCTGAAATGAACGGAAAAGTAACCTCAAATATTGTATTTATTACTGCTTACGAACATTATGCCATAAAAGCATTTCGATTTAGTGCTTTAGATTTTTTGCTAAAACCGGTTATTCCAAACGAGTTGGAGAAAGTAATCGAAAAAATTAGAACCGTTTTAGAAAAAGATAGTGACTATTCGCATATTGATTTATTGTTAGAAAATATTCGAAAAGAAACTGATAATTTTAAACGCATTGCTTTGTCGAATTCAGATGGTATTCATCTCATCGATATATGTGACATTATCCGTTGTGAAAGCAATGATAATTATACCAATTTTATTATTAAAAACAGAAAACCTATTTTGATATCAAAAACGCTCAAGGAATATGAAGAGTTATTGACCGAACATGATTTTGTTAGAATACACCAATCGCATCTGATTAATTTGTCATTCGTAAAATCATTTGAGAAAAAAGAAAACGGTCTTTTGTTAATGTCTGATGATAGTTATTTGCCAATAGCACAACGAAAGCGAGTATTGTTAAACGGCATTTTATCAAAAAAATTAAATTAAAAAATAACGAATTTGCCTTTTTTGTCCCAAGTCAAACTTAAATAAAGTGAATATGAAAAATTTAATTTACCTGTTGCTTTTCCTGATAGTAGGAAATTTAAACGCTCAAGTGATTTCATTTGCAGATAATGATTTCAAATTAAAATTACTTGAAGCTGATGTAACCAATAATATTGCCAAAACCCTTGGTGGAAACAATATTAAGATAGATGCTGATAATAATGGTCAAATTACCGTTCAAGAAGTAGCCTTGGTTTATGAGTTGTTTATACCCAACGAAACTACAATAAACAGTATTGAAGAAATCATATATTTTGTAAATCTCACAAAGTTAGATGCTCAAAGCTGTGCTATTTCAGGAATTGTAAATCTTTCAAATTTGACATTTTTAGAACGTATTTATTTGAATAATAATCAAATAAATGAGATAGATATAGTTGGTTGTGTGGCCATGAAAGAAATAGTTTGTAATAATAACCTGATTCAGAAAATGGATGTGGCTACTTTGATAAATCTTGAAGTTCTAAATGTAGATAACAATCCAATTTTTCAAATATTTGCAAAAAACGGAGCCAATGAAACTATAAGTTTTAATGGCGTTCTTAATCAAAGTCTTAATTACATCTGTGCTGATGAAATACAAGTATCAAGTTTACAAGGTCAAGTAACTAATGGATGCGTAGTCAATTCTTTATGCACTAACACACCAGGCGGAAATTTCAATACCATTACCGGAACTTTATATTTTGATGCCGCAGGAAATGGTCTAGATGTTTCAGATTTGCCACATCCTTATGTAAAATTAAAAAGTATTTTGGGCAATGATGATAGTACAATATTGCAAACCGTAACGCAACAAAATGCAACCTATACTTTTGCAACTACAGAAATTGGTGGTTTTGATGTTTTACCTAGTGTAGAAAATCAAGATTGGTTCACCATAACTCCGGTAGCGGGCAATTTTTTAAATGCTAATAACAACGTTTTTAATCAAGATTTTTTGTTAGCACCAATAGGAGTCCATTCTGATGTAGAAGTCATGATAAGACCAATGTCTCAAGTGACTCCGGGTTCAAATGCGAGTTATGAAATTGTATTTAAAAACAAAGGGAATCAACTGCATAATGGTTTTGTTACTTTTGGATATGATGAGTCGGTGTTAGATTTTGTTTCTTCAACTGCATCGTTGGTAAATTCGGGAGTTGGTCAATTATCTTTGGCTTACAGTAACTTGCTTCCGTTTGAAACAAGAAGTTTCCAAATAGTTTTAAATATAAACTCATCTGTTAATAACAACGATGTATTAAATTACACTGTAAGTATTGATCCAAATAACGAAGATCTTACCACACAAGGAGATAATTCGGTTGTTTACAGACAAAATGTACAGTCTGTAATCCCAAACAGAATGAAATGTATTGAAGGAGATTTAGTTCCAGATTCTGAAATAGGTAAATACCTTCATTATGTAATTAATTTTGAGAATACAGGAAATCAAGTAGCAAGAAATGTTGTGATTAGTACTGATTTTGATGTTGCGCAATATGATATTAATTCTATTCAAATTTTAAATGCTACTAATGCTTTGAGCGTAAATGCTCAAAACCAAAATGTGAAATTTAATTTAAATAATGCATATGTAGGTGGACCTGGTGGACAAGGAGGTATTTTACTTAAAATAAAAACCAAAAGCAATTTGCCTACCGGTTCAACTGTAAATGCTCGTGCCGAGGTGTTTTTTGACTATGATGCTATTCAAGTAGCTCCTTTAGTTTCAATAACACAACTGGTTGAAACAACTTTTCAAGCACTAAGTGTCCCGGAAAATACTATTGATAAATCTGTAAAATTATATCCAAATCCCACTTCATCAAACCTCAATATTGAAGCGGATAGCCCAATTCAAGTTATTCAATTATTTGATATATATGGAAGATTATTGCAAACCAATTTGCTTGAAAGTGTTTCCACTAATATTGATTTGTCTCAAAGAGCGGCTGGTATTTATTTTATTAAAGTAACTACTGATAAAGGTCAAAAAACAGAAAAAATAATTAGAAATTAATCTCTTAAATACAATGAAATAGCCAACGAGTTTCTTGAAAATTTGTTGGCTATTTTTTTATTCAATAGTTGAACTAAGTACAGCTTTTAATTTTTCAATTTCTAAGGGTTTCAACAAAAAGTCATTAAAATAAAAATTATAATCGGTATTGTCTTTGGCTGAAATGTCGGCAGTAAGACCAATAATTGGCGTTTCTTTATTAAGATTTACCAAAGTTCTAATATTTTTCGCCGCTTGATATCCATCTAAAATTGGCATGTGAATATCCATTAGTATATAATCGTATTTAGTGGTTTGCGACTTTTCGGTTGCAATTAGCCCATTTACGGCATGATCAATTATAATTCCCCATTGTGACAAAAGTTTCTTAGCAACCATAGCATTAATAGCATTGTCTTCAACCAATAACACTGAAGTTCCTTTTAAATTTATTTCAGCATTTGCTGATTTGTTTATTTTGAATTCGATTGCTTTTTTTAGTTTTAATTCAAATGAAAAAGTAGAGCCTTTACCAAAAACACTATTTACTTTTATGTCACTTTGGTGAAGTTCAATCAGTTTCTTTGAAATAGATAATCCTAAACCTGTTCCATCGTTTTTGCGAGTGATTCCATTTTTTAATTGCGAAAAGGTTTCAAAAATAGTTTCAAGATTTTCTTTTTCAATGCCAATTCCCGTATCGGATATTTTAAATAAAACAGTATCTATTTCATCTTGCTTATCAAGAACATTTAAGGTTAATGTTACATTCCCTCTTTCTGTAAACTTAATAGCGTTATTGATTAGATTTCCAAGAATTTGAGTAATTTTTGTTTGATCAATAAAATAATTGTCATTAAGATCTGGATCGATAATTAAATTAAAATTTAATTTTTTATCATTGGTTTGAATTGTATATGAATTCCAAAAGTTTGTTATGTAATTTTTCAAGTTTGTAGTTTGAAAATCTAAGTCCAATTTACCGGAGTCTAACTTAGTGAAATCTAATATATCATTAACAATTTTCAATAAATGGTTACTCGAAAACTTTAACGAGTTTATTAATGTTTTATTCTCTTCATTTGCATTTTCGCCCAGTATTGAAGCTATAGTTAAAACTGCATTTAATGGTGTTCTTATTTCGTGACTCATCGTTGAGAGGAACTCTTTTCTAACCTTTGTTGCCTCTTCAGCTTTATTCTTTTTGGCTATTGCTTTAGTGTTTTCTTGTTGTTGTTCGGTTTCCTTTTGTAAGGTTTGCATCCGTAGAAGTAAATCATAGTTTTCTATGATTTTAAGATCCTTTGCGTTTAAAACACTATCTTTTTCTTTTAAATAAAGTTCTAAATATTCTAATGATTTTGACTCATTTTTTTCTTGCTTGAATAAATTATACATCAAAAAAAGAGACTTTATTTTTACAATCGAAATATTAAAAGTGTTGCATATATTTAATGATTTATCTAAATATATTTTTGAAATTTCCAGGTTGTTAATGTCAAAATATAACTTGGCCAATTTATAGTTAGCCATTGCTAATCCAAGATTTTCCCCCATTTTCTCATGGATGGCTATAGATTGCTTAAAATTTTCTATTGCCGAATCATATTTTTTTTGATAAAAATCAACCTTTCCTTTTCCATAAATGGCAAATGCTAATCCTCTCAAATCATTATTTTGATGCTTAATCGCTATAGATTTTTCTATGATTTCATTTGCGGCATTCAGTTGTCCATTTTTTAAATATATCCCCGATAAGTTATTATAAGCATTCGTTTCAAGGTTGGTATCTGCTATTTTTTTAGCAGCTTTAATGGCATTTTTATAACACTGGATAGCATTTTGCTCATCATTTATAAATTCATAAACTGTTCCTAGTGCTTTTTCACATTTTGAGATAAAATGATAATCATTGGTTTTTTTAAAAATTATTAGTGCGTCAACCAAATTAACGACACTCATTTGGTAATTATTTGTTTTATAATAAAACCCGGCCAAATTGTATTTTACCTCGGCAATACCGGTTTCATTTTTACTTTTTTCAAATAAAAAAATACTTTTTTGTGCAAGATTAAAGGACTCTTCATATTTTCCAATAATCATATAATATAATGAAAGTTGACTAAGAGCTTTAGCTTTTAAATCTTCAAACTTATTTTCCTCACACAAAACAAGAGCATTGTTGGCTAATTCAATACTTGATGATATATCATATATTCTAGTTAGATATGATTTTTCCAATAAAGAAGTGATTGTATTTTTTTTTTCAAGCATTGCCCCAATAAATATTAAATTTCACGTATTTTATGATTAGTTATAGTTCCAAAATATTGACTAAATATAGCCTAAAATATGAATTAATTCAAAATTTTAAAAAAAAGTAAATTAAAAGATGACTTTTTATTGTTACCCATATTATTCTATTTTGCACCTATATTATAGTTATTGCGATATTTGTAATGATGCTTTAAAGATGATAGCTAAACACTAGGAAAAAAATAGTTGATATTAATCATGAAAATATTGGTTAATCTTATCTATAATTATATATTTGCACGTTTCATAAAAAAGGGAATTGTTGTAAATTCAATACTTTAACGTATAATGTTTTGAATTTCAATAGTTTTTGCTTTATGTAAAACAATAACAAAACCAGAATTAATTAATTTTTAGTAATAATGCAGAATAAAGGACTAGTTAAATTTTTCGCAATTCTATTTGCATTGGTAAGTATCTACCAACTTTCGTTCACTTTTGTGGCCAATAAAGTAAAAAGCGATGCCAAAACTTTTGCAGGAGGAAATCCTGAGAAAGAAATCAAATATCTTGACTCGATAGGAAAAGAGAAAGTTTTTCTTGATTTTTTCACATACAATGATGTGAAAGACAAACAGATTAACAAAGGTCTTGACCTTGAAGGAGGAATTAACGTAATTCTTCAAATTTCGGTTAAAGATGTTTTGGTTCAATTGTCAAACAATTCGAAAAATCCTGCTTTCAACAAAGCGTTGGAGCAAGCCAAATTGAATCAAAGAGGAAATCAATCTTATTTAGATGCTTTCTTTGAAGCGTTTGATGCCAATAAAGGAACCACAAAATTAGCCTCTCCGGATATTTTTGCTAATAGAAATTTTGATGACAGTGAGTTGAACTTCAATTCTACTGATGCCGAAGTGCAAAAAGTATTGAGAAGAAAAGTTGACGAATCAGTAGAATCTGCTTTTGGAGTATTGAGAAGTCGTATCGATAAATTCGGTGTAACCCAACCCAACATTGCTAAGTTAGGCCAAACCGGTAGAATCTTAATCGAATTACCGGGCGCAAAAGACGTTGACCGTATCAAAAAATTAGTATCAAGTAAAGCAGAATTAGAGTTCTGGGAAACTTACAAAGCGGAAGAGTTAGGCGGGTTTTTACAACAAGCCAATGAAGCTTTGAAAGCTACAGTTAAAGTTGATGAAAAAGTTGAACTTGCAAAACCAGCAGATTCATTAAGCCAATTGTTGTCGGATAAAGACAAAGATTCTACTGCAACTAAAAAAGGAAACAATCCTCTAGTGGATAAATTTGTTTCTTTGGGCGGTGGTCCAATCTTAGCAATTGTTTCTACTAAAGATACCGCTACGGTTAGCAGCTATTTGAAAAAACAAGAAATCCGTGCTTTGTTGCCGGGTGACAAGCGTTTTGCCAAATTCGTTTGGGGTAAACCGGTTGTAAGTGTTGATGAAAAAACTAAAAAAGAATCAACTACAGTTGAATTATATGCCTTAAAAGGAAATAAAGATGATATCGCTCCTTTAGGTGGTGGTGTAATTGTAGATGCGAGAGATACTTTTGACCAAATGGGTAAACCTGCCGTTTCAATGCAAATGAATGGTGCAGGAGGTAATGTTTGGGAGAAATTGACCAACAATGCTTACACGCAAAAAGGCTATATTGCTATTGCTTTGGATAACGTAGTTTATTCAGCACCGGGTGTAACTTCGGGACCAATTGCCGGAGGAAGATCTGAAATCACAGGTAGTTTTGACGTGGCAGAAACCAAAGATTTAGCCAACGTATTAAGAGCAGGTAAATTACCGGCTACAGCAGAAATCATCCAATCAGAAATCGTTGGACCATCATTAGGACAAAAAGCTATTGATGCCGGTACAACTTCTTCTATTGTTGGTTTCTTATTGGTATGTTTATGGATGGTATTCTACTACGGTAGAGCCGGTTGGTACGCTAACGTTGCCTTGTTAGTCAACTTATTATTCTTATTCGGAATCTTAGCTAGTTTAGGTGCGGTATTAACATTACCGGGTATTGCCGGTATCGTATTAACTTTAGGAACTGCGGTAGATGCGAACATCATTATCTATGAAAGAGCTAAAGAAGAATTGCGCGAAGGTAAAACCCTTGGTGATGCGGTAAAAGCGTCTTACGGATGGAAAGGTGCGATGCGTTCTATTATTGATGCCAACGTAACTCACGTATTAACAGGAGCTATTTTGTTCATCTTTGGTACCGGACCAATTCAAGGTTTTGCTACCACTTTGTTAATCGGTATTTTCACTTCATTATTTACTTCCATCTTTATTGCCAGAATCTTTATCGATAAAGATATTGCGAATAATAGAAGTTTAACTTTCACTACGCCATTAACTAAAAACTGGTTCACTGGTTTCCATTTTGATTTCATCGGAATCAAAAAGATATCTTATATTTTCTCTACTGTAGTAGTGGTAGTAAGTTGTGTTTCTTTCTACTTTAACGGTTTAGATGAAGGTGTGGATTTCGTTGGAGGAAGAACTTTCCAAGTGAAATTTGACAAACCGGTTGAACCGACTCAAGTTTCTGAAGAATTATCGGCTGCTTTTGGAGTAGCTGTTGAAGCCAAAGTTTTTGGTGATGATGACCAATTAAAATTGACTACCAAATACAAAATCAAAGAAGACGGGGTAGAAGTAGATAAAGAAGTAAATGAAAAATTATTCAATACTTTGAAAAAATACTTCAATGGAGATTTGACTTACGACAATTTCATCAATACTTATGATGGAAAACAAGTAGGAGTTTTACAAGCGTCTAAAGTGGGTGCAGCGATTTCTGCTGATATCAAAACCAACTCTTTCTGGGCCGTTATCGGAGCCATGTTGGTGGTTGGACTTTACTTAGTAATTTCATTCCGTAAATGGCAATATTCATTGGGTGCGATTGCGGCAGTATTCCACGACGTTATCTTTGTATTAGGATTGTATTCATTGTTATACAAATACATGCCTTTCCACATGGAAATGGACCAACACTTTATCGCAGCGATCTTAACCGTTATTGGTTACTCGATGAACGATACCGTAATTGTATTTGACAGGGTAAGAGAGTTCTTGGCCGGTAATGTTAAAGGATCATTCAAAGATGTGGTAAACGCTTCGATTAATACTACTTTATCAAGAACAATCAATACATCATTAACGATGATTTTAGTATTGTTAATCATGTTCATCTTTGGAGGGGAATCTATCAGAGGATTTATCTTCGCTATGTTAGTGGGTATCGTTGTAGGAACTTATTCTTCCTTATTTATCGCGACACCAATTTTAGTGGATACCATCAAGAAAAAAGACATCGAAGAAATCGAAAGTCGTCACAAAGGAGAAGCCTAGTCTTTTCTATACAGATAAAAAAAAGGGTTGTCAATTTGACAACCCTTTTTTTATTAAACTCTTTTAATTATTCTTTAGTTTCGATAATGTTTTTTAAAACTGCTTTATCTGAATAATTGATTACTTCTATTGTTATTTCTTTTGCTTTCTTGTTTTGGCCGTAGATAACATATTTTTTTCCTCCTTCGGTTGGGATGTTACTTTTGTCAAAATCTACATCGCCGTGGGTCAGTATGTTTTTGATGTCGGCTTTATCGGCTAAACCTTCACTCATTTGCTTGGTTGCTATAGAATCGAAGTGGAAAGGTTTGTTTCTAAGGTCATTTAAGACTCGGGCATTTGGGAAGTAGTTGCATCGTGTATCTTTTCCGCTAAGTACCATAGCAACAAAAAACAACCCGATGACAAATCCCACTAAGTAGTAGGCTAATCGTTGGTAAAATTTCATATGTGATTAATTTTTTGGCAAAAGTAATCAATGTTCGATATTCAGTAAATGAAAACAGGTTTTATTTTAAAATACAATCAAATTGATATCGTTATCGGGTAAATTGAACCAATCACCAATGGCTTTATTGGTCAAAATACCATGGTAGAGGTAAACCCCATTTTTCAAACCTTTGTTGCAACGAATGGCGCTTTCAATACCACCATCTTCGGCAATTTGAAGTAAGTAAGGCGTAATAATGTTGCTAATGGAAAGCGAAGCGGTTTTAGAATACCGCGAAGGAATATTAGGAACACAATAATGAATAATATTATTTTTGATAAAAGTCGGCGATTCATGAGTCGTTACTTCCGAAGTTTCGAAACAACCTCCTGTATCAATACTGACATCTACAATCACGGCACCTTTTTTCATGTGTTCGACCATGGTTTCTGTTACGACAACCGGACAACGTTCTTTGCCACGCATAGCCCCAATAGCCACGTCGCATCTTCTAAGTGCTTTTAAAAGAGATTTTGGTTGTATGGTAGAAGTAAATATTCTTTGGTTTAAATTATTCTGTAAACGTCTTAATTTGGTAATCGAATTGTCGAATACTTTGACGTTGGCACCTAAACCCAAGGCTGTTTTTGCGGCAAATTCGCCTACAGTACCGGCACCAAGAATGACTACATCGGTTGGCGGTACACCGGTAATATTGCCTAAAAGTAATCCTTTCCCAAATTGGTTGTTGATCATTAATTCGGCCGCAATAAGAACAGAAGCTGTTCCCGCAATTTCACTCAAAGATTTTACCGCCGGATAAGAACCATCTTCGTCTTTAATATATTCAAAGGCCAAAGCCGTTATCTTTTTCTTAGTTAAGGCTTCGAAATATTCTTTTTTTCTGGTTTTTAATTGGATGGCCGAAATCACAATTGTATTGTTATTGACCAAAGCAATTTCCTCCATAGTTAAAGGTTCAACCTTTAATATCATAGGGCAACTCAATACTTTTTTAGTGTCTTTGGTAATCGTCGCACCGGCATCACTAAACTCTTTGTCGGTATAACTCGAACTTAATCCTGCACCTGATTCAATCATTACTTTGTGACCGTGTGAAGTCAAAGAATTTACCGCATCGGGTGTCAAGCAAATACGTCTTTCCTGATAAGAAGTCTCTTTGGGAATACCAATAAAAAGTTCACTTTTATGGCGATAGACTTCTAATTTTTCCTCTTGAGGTAAAAGTTGTTGCTTGGTAAATGGGGTTAATGACATAATCAATGGTTGAATTTAGCTCGAAATTACGAAAAAAAAATCAATTTCAATTTCAAAATTCAATGACAAGATTAATGTCAATATCAATATCAAAAATCAATGGGATAACAAATTGAATATTGCTACAGCCATTGTAATTGAAATTGTCATTTCTAACTTAACCTAAGTATCCTTTTTGCGTCTGCTCCAATCGTTATGTCTATTTTGGAATAATTGTCGGGAAGTAAATTCGGAATCTTTTCCGCCCATTCAATAAAACACCAATTACCGGAATACAAATATTCGTCTATGCCCATATCCAATGCTTCGCTTTCCGATTTCAATCGGTACACATCAAAGTGATACACGTATTGTTTATCCTCTGTTTGGTACTCGTTAACCAATGAAAAAGTTGGACTGCTCGTAGCGTCTTTTACACCGAGCTCTTTGGCTAGCGCTTTGATTAAAGTGGTTTTTCCAACGCCCATATTCCCTTGAAAAAGAATCACTTTATGGGGTTTTTCGGCTAAAATCTTTTGAGCGACTTCTTGTATTTCGTCTAGTGAAAATATGATTTCCATTTGTCTGGTGATTAGTAATTAGTGAATAGTAATTAGTAAAATTGCTAATCACGAATTACTATTCACTAATCACTTTTTTATTTCGGATTAAACACTAAAAAAGGCACAATCATTTCTTCCAACGAAATGCCACCGTGTTGGTAAGTATTTCGGTAGTAACTCACATAATGATTGTAGTTGTTTACGTAGGCCAAAAATAAATCATTTTTAGCAAAAATATAGGAACTGCTCATGTTGATGGTTGGCAAACCAATTTTTTTCGGGTCTTTTACAGCAAATACGTCTTTGTCTTCGTAGGTCAAACTTCTACCGGTTTTGTATCTAAGATTCAAGCTGGTGTTTTTATCGCCAATCACTTTCGAAGGATTTTTGACGTTAATGGTACCGTGGTCTGTCGTTATAATTAATTTGAAACCTAATTTCTGAGCTTGTTGAATGATTTCCAACAGCGGTGAATTTTTAAACCAACTCAACGTCAAAGAGCGATAAGCCTTGTCATCGGAAGCCAATTCTTTTACCACATCCATTTCGGTTTTGGCGTGAGAAAGCATATCGACAAAGTTGTAAACTACTGTGACTAGATTGTTGTCTTTTAATCCTTTGAAGTTTTCGGCTAGTTTTTTGCCACTCGCCAAATTGGTGATTTTAAAATAATCTTGTTTGATATTTAAACCTAAACGTTTCAAATGCGCGGTTAAAAATTCGGCTTCATAAAGGTTTTTTCCACCGTCTTCCACATCGTTTTTCCAATATTGTGGAAACTGTTTTTCCATTTCCAAAGGCGTTAACCCGGAGAAAATCGAGTTTCTGGCGTATTGCGTAGCGGTTGGTAAACTGGCGTAATAAGGAATTTCCTTTTCCAATTTATAGTGATTGGCTACGGTACTTTCCATGGCTTTCCATTGGTCATAACGAAGGTTATCGATGACTACGAATAAAACAGGTTTGTCTTTTTTGACCAATTCAGGAACGACTAATTCTCTGAAAAGCGTATGGGATTGTATCGGTTTATCGGCTTTGGGTTCGAACCAATCTTCATAATTGCGTTCGATGAATTTACCAAACTGCATATTGGCTTCGACTTTTTGGCTTTCTAAAATTTCAAACATGCTTTGGTCGTTGATGTTTTCCAATTCCAATTCCCAAAACAAAAGTTTTTTATACAATTCTACCCAATCTTCATAGCTGTTGACCATGGCCATTTCCATCGCGATTTTGCGGAATTCTTTTTGATAATCTAAAGTAGTTTTTTCCGAAATCAGTCTTGAATGGTCTAAGTTTTTCTTCAAACTCAACAGAATCTGATTGGGATTCACCGGTTTAATTAAGTAATCGGCAATTTTAGAACCAATGGCTTCTTCCATAATGTATTCTTCCTCACTTTTGGTAATCATAATCACCGGTGTAGAAGATTTTTTCTCCTTCATTTCAGACAAGGTTTCCAAACCACTCATGCCGGGCATATTTTCATCGAGGAAAACAATGTCGAAATTTCCGTCTTCATAAGCGTCAATAGCATCACGGCCATTGTTATAGGTCGTTACCTTGTAGTTTTTGTTTTCTAAAAATAAGATATGTGGTTTGAGCAAATCAATCTCGTCATCAACCCAAAGTATTTTGATCTTGTCCATAAGTACATTTTAATTTGTTGCAAATTACTATTTATAAAACGCAGTAGTATTAAAATTATTATAAATAAAATGAAAACTTTTTCAAATTATAGCCAATAAAAAAAAGTGCTGCCCAAAAGACAACACTTTTAAAATGCAAAGCGCAAAGGATTACTTTGTTTTACAAGTATTTATTCCCAATAAAGGATAAAGCGGACAAAAACTCACCAAACTGGTTAGCAAAAAGATGGCGCCAAATGCTAATAAAACGTAACTTAAAGTTCCGGTAACCGTTCCGCTAAAGTATAAATAAGCAAATACAGCGGCCAAAATCACTCTGATACCTCTGTCTAAAGTTCCCATATTTTTCTTCATGATAAATTGTAATTTGTTGGTTTATAGTAAGTAAAGTTACTCATTTCATTTTTTAAAGAAATGATTTTTATCATGTCCTTTTTTTAGTCGAAATTTACAAGACCAAAATTCAATCATCATGTTAGAATTGCTAAAAGAAAGTTACGGTTTTGTTTTTGAAGAGTCACTTCTCGAAGAAATTGCCCAAGTGTCTCAGCTTAGAGCATTTGAGGAAGGTGAAATCCTGATTGATTTTGGCGATTATATCAAAAATATGCCTTTACTTATTTCGGGCGCTATTAAAATTCTTCGCGAAGATTTTGACGAAGGCGAATTGTTACTTTATTTTTTAGAAAAAGGTGATACTTGTGCGATGACCATGGCCTGTTGTTTGGGGGAAACCAAAAGCGAAATCAGAGCTGTAGCCGAAACCAAAGGCAAAGTGGTCATGATTCCGGTAGGCAAAATGGAAGAATGGCTCGGCAAATATAAAAGTTGGCGAAATTACGTTTTCAACAGCTACAACAGCCGCTTGAAAGAAATGTTGATGGCCATTGACAATCTCGCTTTTATGAACATGGATGAAAGACTTTATAATTACTTATTAGACAAAGCCCAAATTAACAAAAGCAATTCCATTCAAAATACCCATCAAGAAATCGCTTACGACTTGCATACTTCTCGCGTAGTCATTTCTCGTTTGCTGAAGGCTTTGGAAAATGAAGGCAAAATCAAATTGCATCGCGCCTCTATTGAGCTTATCCGTCCTTAAATTTTATTTCTTTCTTGTGTAACTTTTGATACTGATTACCCCAATCGGGGTGACTACTTTTGTATTCGATTCAACTGATAATTATCATTCCGAATTAAGAATTGGTGTGATACTTTTGAGAAAACTTAGAACATGAAATTAGAACAAATTTATACCGGATGTTTAGCACATGCTGCTTATTATTTGAAATCCAATGGTGAAGCTGCCATTTTTGATCCTTTGCGCGAAGTACAACCTTATATCGACCGCGCAACTAAGGATAACGCCAAAATAAAATACGTTTTTGAAACGCATTTCCACGCCGATTTTGTATCGGGACACTTGGATTTGGCTCAAAAAGAGAATGCTGTTATTGTTTATGGTCCAACAGCCAAACCGGGTTTTGAAGCTTTGGTTGCCAATGACAATCAGGTTTTTGATGTCGGGAATTGTAAAGTAAAAGCGATTCATACACCCGGACATACGATGGAAAGTACGACTTATTTAATCATCGATGAGAACGGTAATGAGCACGGAATTATTACCGGAGATACTTTATTTATTGGTGATGTTGGAAGACCGGATTTGGCCCAAAACGTCATAGCCGATTTAACTCAGGACAAACTAGCCCGACTGCTTTATCATTCGCTTCGGGAAAAAATTATGCCTTTGTCGGATGATTTAATTGTTTATCCGAATCACGGTGCTGGAAGTGCTTGCGGCAAAATGATGAGTAAAGAAACCACAGACACTTTGGGCAACCAAAAGCGAACCAATTACGCTTTAAATCCAAAGTTGACCGAAGACGAATTTGTTATCACACTTTTAACCGGATTAACCACGCCACCGGCTTATTTTCCGAAAAATGTTTTAATGAACATTCAAGGCTATGAAAGTATGGACAAAGTAATGCACCGAGGCCAAAAGCCTTACGATGCCAAAACATTTGAAATCGTGGCCAATGAAACGCAAGCCTTGATTTTGGATACCAGAAAAGCTTCGGAGTTTGCGAAAGGTTTTATTCCGAATAGTATCAACATCGGATTAGAAAGTAATTTTGCGATGTGGGTTGGCGAATTAATCCCCGATTTACAACAAGAGATTTTATTGGTGGCCGAAAACCATGAAAAAGTAGAAGAAGCTATAATCCGATTATCCAGAGTAGGTTATGACCATACAATTGGTTATTTGGAAGGCGGTTTTGAAGCTTGGACCAATGCAGGAAAACAGGTTGACTCCATAGATCGAATCAATGCAGAGCAATTACAATATTTAGAAGAAATACATGAAACCCCCATTTTTGATGTCAGAAAAAAAAGTGAATACGATTCTGAGCATTTAGTAGGCGCAATTAATATTCCTTTGAACGAAATCAATGAGCATTTGGAAGCGTTTCCAAAAGACAAACATTTTGTGATACATTGCCTTGGAGGTTATCGCAGTATGATTGCGGCTTCCATTTTAAAACAAAGAGGTTTTGATAATTTTGCAGATGTTATTGGCGGTTTCAACGAAATCAAACTGACGGATTTGCCAATTACTAATTACGTTTGCCCAACTACGTTATTATAAATTCATAAAATGAAAAGAATATTGTTATACAATTGGAACCTGATGCGATTTTTCAGATTAGCGTTTGCCTTGTTTTTATTTTATCAGGCTTATGAAACACATCACTGGTTTTTTGTGGCTTTTGGCGTTTTCTTTTTGTTTCAAGCGGTTTTTAATTTGGGTTGTGGTGCTAATGGTTGTAATGTAAGTTATAAAACTCAAAAAGATGAATAGTAGTTTTGATCAAATTATCAATTCCGAAAAGCCGGTTTTAATCGATTTTTACGCTACTTGGTGCGGTCCTTGTCAAGTACTCGGACCGATTTTAAAAGAAGTTAAAGAGAGTCTGGGGGAGCGAGTTTCCATTATCAAAATTGATGTCGATAAAAATCAAGAATTGGCAGCACAATATCAGGTGCGCGGTGTTCCCACTATGATGCTTTTTCAAAAAGGGAAACAGTTATGGCGACAATCCGGTGTTTTGTCCAAAGAAGAAATCCTAAGAACCGTAATCGAAAAATCAAGCTGATGTCCCAAAAAGCAATTTTAATTACAGTTTTAGGAGTTTTAGTTGGCGGATTATTGGGCTACGCATACTATCATTATGTAGGTTGCGCCAACGGAACTTGTGCCATTACTTCCAAACCGTTGAACTCCACTTTATATGGTGGTTTAATGGGCGGATTGTTATTTAATGTCTTGGTTTCCAAATCAAAACAAGACAAATGAATGACATTTTTACCAATTGATTCTTAAGTTAGTTTTAAGTTAAATTTTGGTGTGACAATAGTTTTTAATATTACATTTGATTTCAGTTAAATAGATTAATCCATTAAATAAATTATAAAAGATGAAAAAATTAGTTTCAACCTTCGCAGCAGTGGCTTTATTGTTTGCACTTAATGCAAATGCTAACAGTACAGATCCAAAACAAAAAAAGAAAAAAGCAAAAACTGAAAAGTCTTGCTCTACGGAAGAGAAAAAAGAATGCAGCACTGAGAAAAAAGCAGGTTGTTGCGCTTCTAAAAAAGCAGCTGATAACAAAGCTTAGTCATAAACTTTTGAATAAGTTGGAAAGCGTCTCTATTTAGAGACGCTTTTTTTTATGTAACAAATGTTGCAAAACAGTCGATTGAGAATAAATAGCTTTGGAGAAATATTCTTAACATGAGACTTCTTTATATATTGTTGTTTTTAGGTTTTACCAATGTAATTTTTTCACAATCGACGTTTGATTGCCAAGTACAGCTTAATCCGATTACCATTGCCAATTTTCCGGGTATACATTCTTATGCTTTTGGCCAACACGAGGGTAAATGGCTAATCTTAGGAGGAAGAGTAGACGGAATACATGCGCGTCAGCCTTTTAATGCTTTTCCTGCTGAGAACAATAATACCGATATTTATGTAGTTGATGTTGTTACTAATCAAGTGTGGTCAACTTCCGTAAATGTTTTGCCAACGCCTTTAAAAGAGCAATTGCAAGCCAGCAATTTCAATTTTTATCAAGACGCAAATGCACTTTATATTATCGGAGGTTATGCTTTTTCAACTACAGCCAATGATCATATTACGTTCAATAAAATGACTTCGATTGATGTTTCGGGTTTGATTAATTCGGTAGTTAATGGTGCTTCAATTTTACCTCATTTCAAACAAATGACTGATGCCAATTTTGCCATCACCGGAGGGCAATTAGGCAAAATAAATAACACGTTTTATTTAATCGGCGGACATCGTTTTGATGGAAGATACAATCCGATGAACAATCCAACCTTTACCCAAACCTACTCCAATCAAATCAGAAAATTTTCCATCGATAATTCCGGAACGCAATTGAGTATTTCCAATTATGAAGCCATAACTGATGCGGTTCATTTGCACCGAAGAGATTACAACTTGTTGCCTCAAATTTTTCCCGATGGGTCGCAAGGTTACACAATTTCATCAGGTGTGTTTCAAATCAATGTCGATTTACCGTTTTTATATCCTGTAGACATAAAACCCGAAGGGTATTTTCCGCAAACGACTTTCAACCAATATTTGAGCAACTACCACAGTGCCAAATCTTGTCTTTACGATGCCACTGAAAACCGAATGCACAATCTCTTTTTTGGCGGAATCAGTCAGTATTATTACAACGGAACTACTTTGGTTCAAGACAATAATGTTCCTTTTGTCAATACCATCAGCAGAACTACAAGATTCGCCGATGGTTCTTTGCAAGAATACCAATTGCCCGAAACCATGCCGGCTTTAAAAGGCGCAAGTGCCGAATTTATATCGAATAAATCGTTACCACATTACAGTAATGAAGTCATAAAACTGAGTGAAATTACCGCAAATGAATTTGTAATCGGGCACATTGTTGGTGGATTGACTAGTCCAAGTGCGAATCCGTTTTCGGTTAATAATACTTCAACCACTTCTGCTAATGCAACTATTTATGAAGTGAAATTGATTAAAATTCCTCCTTTAGGCGTCCAACCCATAGAAGGCAAAAATCCTTTTTCAATGACCGTTTCTCCAAATCCAACCGACAGCAGTACTGTGAGAATAAATTTTAAAATGGCTTATGCCACTAACATTGATTACTTTGTTTCTACTATGGACGGTAAAATTGTTTTAGACGGTGAAATTGAAGATACTACACAAGGCGATAATAGTATGAATTTTGAACTGGATGGAATTTCCAATCAAACGGTAATCATCACTTTTATATTCGATAACAAGTTTTATGTTTCCCAAAAAGTGATTGTAAAATAAATCAAATAAATACCACTATTTTTTGAGTGCCTGAGGAATCGGGCATTTTTTTTATGCCCAATTAGCTCTGTAACAATTGTAACTGTACACGCTTTTCTACAGCAGTATTTTTGCTTCATAATTCAGATAAACTATGATGAATATGAATAAGCAACTAGTAACCTTAGGATTTTTATTCCTATCAATTTTTGGATTTAGCCAAGATACTTTGTCTATTTCCAAAAGCGATTTGAAACAAAAAGTATCCGAAAAAAACCTGCAAATCAAAATCGCTGATCAAAACTACCAATCGGCTAAAGCAGATTACCGCCAATCGAATGCACTCTTTTTGCCCAACATTAATGTTTCTTACACCGGAATGGCTACTACCAATCCGTTAATGGCTTTTGGTTCAAAATTAAATCAGGAAATCTTAACCCAATCCGATTTCAATCCGGCTTTGTTAAATGACCCGAAAACTACGCAAAACTTTGCCACTAAAATCGAAATCCAACAACCGCTACTCAACGTTGACGGTATTTTCGGAAGACAAGCGGCCAAAGCCAAAATGGAAGCTTTCCAAATGCAAACGCAACGAACACAAGAGTATTTAGAACTTGAAGTTTCTAAGGCGTACATGCAACTCCAATTGGCTTACAAAGCAGTAAATGTTTTGACTAAAGCCGAAACTACCGCTAAAGCCAATTTGAAATTGGTCGACAATTATTTCAAACAAGGTTTGTTGCAAAAGACCGATGTGTTGAATGTTCAAGTGCGGGTGAATGATATTTCAAATCAATTGCAATACGCCAAAAGCAATGTGCAAAATGCCTCCGATTATCTTGCTTTTCTATTAAACGAAGACACGCAAGGCAAAACCTTTAAACCTTCAGAAGAACTGGAAAACACCATTAAGGTTGAAGCAATAAACTCCCAATTGTCTGAGAATAGAAAAGACATTCAAGCCATGGATAAATCATCCGAAGCGTATCAAAAAATGATGGTCATGAGCAAAATGAATTTCTTACCAAGATTAAACGCTTTCGGAAGTTATGAGTTGTATGACAGTAAGTTTTTAGGCACAGCTGCCAAAGGTTATTTGGTCGGAGCACAATTGTCTTGGAACGTTTTCGACGGCTACAAATCCATCGGGAAATACGACAAAGCCAAAGCCGATTTCCAAAAAGCGACCATCGAAACCGAACAATACAAAAAGCAGAGCCAACTCGAATTAAGCAAAACCAATCGCCAACTAAAAGACGCCGAAAATAAAGTCGGTTTGTCGCAAATAGCTTTCGAACAATCACAAGAAGCCTATCGCATTCGCCAAAATCGTTTCACCCAAGGACTAGAAAAAACGACAGATTTATTAACTGCCGAAACCCAAATGATTCATAAGGAATTAGAGCATTTACAAGCCGTTTTCGAGTACAATTTCACCCAACAGTATTTACAATTTTTGACCCAATAGTATTAAGACAATTATAAAACAGAACAACATGAATATTAAAATAACAACACTATTGCTATCGACTTTCTTATTCCTTTCTTGTGAAAAAGACCGAAAGGAAATTACAGATAATGCAGCGGCTATTCCGGTAAAAGTTAGCGGAATGTCTGCACAAAACAATGGTTCTTTTGTAACCGCTAGTGGCAAAATTGAAGCCGAAAACAGTGCCAATGTCAGCACCAGAATGATGGGCTACGTAACCAAAGTACATGTGAAAGTCGGACAAAAAGTTAACGCCGGACAATTAATGGTAAGCATCAACGCTTCCGATTTACAAGCCAAAAAAGCCCAAGTAGATGCTTCTATTTTGCAAGCTACAGCTGCGTTTAATAATGCTAAAAAAGACTACGAAAGATTCACGGCTTTGTTCAACCAACAAAGTGCTTCTCAAAAAGAGTTAGACGACATGACCTCGCGCTACGAAATGGCGAAAGCCGGATTGGATGCGGCCAAACAAATGCGAAATGAAGTACTAGCACAATTCAATTACAGCAATATCACCGCGCCGTTTTCAGGTGAAGTGACCAATACTTTTGTAAAAGAAGGCGATATGGCGAATCCCGGAATGCCGTTAGTAAGCATCGAAGGCGTTTCGAGATTGCAAGTTACCGCCATGGTTTCGGAAAGTGACATAGCCAAAATTCAAAACGGAATGGCCGTAAAAGTTTTAGTAAAATCCATCAATAAAGAAGTAACGGGAAAAGTAATTGAAGTCAGCAGTTCGGCTAAAAATACGGGCGGACAGTATTTGGTTAAAGTCGGTTTGAACCAAATCGATAAAGCCATTTTATCAGGCATGTTTGTCAATGTTCAATTTCCGGTAGCCAATAAAACTCAAACGACTACCACAACCGATAAAGTTTTGGTTCCCGAAAGTGCTTTAGTAAAACAAGGCCAACTCACTGGAATTTACACTATCGGCAACGGCAACAAAGCCATTTTAAGATGGTTGCGCATCGGAAAAACTTTCGGAAACCAAGTCGAAGTTTTATCAGGCTTATCAACTGAGGAACAATACATTGTTTCTTCTGAAGGGAAGTTATTTAACGGAGCAAAAGTTTCTATCCAATAGATTCTGAAAATCCAGCAATCCAACAATCTAAAAATCCAAAAAATGCAAGAAGGTATATCAGGTAAAATCGCCCATTTTTTCATCAATTCGAAATTAACGATACTGTTAATGGTCGGATTAATGATTATCGGCGTATACAGTTCGTTTCTGATTCCAAGAGAAGAAGAACCACAAATCAATGTTCCGATGGCCGACGTAATGGTGGGTTATCCCGGAGCGAGTCCGAGTGAAGTCGAAAGTCGCGTAGTGAAACCTTTGGAGAAAATTCTTTCCAACATCAAAGGCGTAGAACACGTGCACAGTATGGCAATGAACGGTCAGGCGATGTTGATTGTTCAGTTTTATGTTGGGCAAGATGTAGAACGTTCGTATGTGAAATTATACGATGAGTTGGCCAAACACGAAAATATGTTTCCACAAGGCGTTTATAAACCGATGGTGAAAACGCGTTCTATCGACGATGTGCCGATGTTAGGGCTAACGCTTTGGAGCGAAAAACTAAACGATTTTGAAATCCGTCAAATTGCGGAAGAACTGACTTCGGAGATTGAAAAGGTAAAAGATGTCGCCATCACCAAAGAAATCGGTGGCCGAAACCGCGAAGTCAAAGTGGTTTTAGACAAAGATAAAATGGCCGAAAACGGTGTCGATGCGTTGAGCATTATGCAAATGATTCAAGCCAATAACGGCAGCTCACAATCGGGAAGTTTTGTTTCAGCCGATAAAGAATATTTGTTGACTACCGGCGAGTTTTTGAAAACCTCAGAAGATATTGAAAACTTGGTGGTTGGCGTTAATGCCAATTTGCCGGTGTATTTAAAACAAGTCGCTTCAGTACAAGATGGTCCATCAACGCCGAGAAGTTATGTGTCTTTTGGGTATGGCAAAGCCAATGAAAAATTCGCCAAAAACAATTCGGAATATCCTGCCGTAACCATTTCAATTGGTAAAGTAAAAGGTGCCGATGCGATGAAAATTTCCGAAAAGATTTTGGAGAAAGTCGAACATTTAAAACAAACCATTATCACTGATGACGTTCACTTAGAAGTAACGCGTAATTACGGTGAAACCGCTTCAGATAAAGTAGGCGAGTTGTTACTGCATTTAGGCATTGCGATTATTGCGGTTACCCTTTTGGTAATGCTAGCAATGGGTTGGCGTGGTGGTTTAGTGGTTTTCTTTTCAGTACCATTGACGTTTGCGTTAACGCTTTTCGCTTATTATATGTTGGGATACACTTTAAATCGTATCACTTTATTCGCCTTGGTTTTCGTAGTGGGAATTGTGGTAGACGACAGTATCATCATCGCCGAAAACATGCACCGTCACTTCAAAATGAAGCGACTGCCATTCAAGCAAGCGGCCATTTATGCGATTAATGAAGTAGGGAATCCAACGATATTGGCTACATTCACTGTAATTGCAGCTATTCTTCCAATGGCTTTCGTATCAGGAATGATGGGACCTTATATGAGTCCGATGCCGATTGGTGCTTCGATTGCGATGTTGTTGTCGTTATTTGTGGCTTTGACCGTTACACCTTATTTAGGTTACCATTTGTTGCACGAAAAAGAAACCCAAGAACACAAAGCCGAACAAGGATTAGAAACTTCCTGGATTTATAAAGTCTACAATAAAATGGAAAGACCATTTTTAGAAAGTTCTAAAAAGCGTCGATTGATGTTAGGCATTACCGTTTTATTGTTAATCGGTTCGGTTTTGATGTTTTTTACCAAATCGGTAGCTGTAAAAATGTTGCCATTTGACAATAAAAACGAATTCCAAGTCGTGATTGACATGCCTGAAGGCACCACTTTGGAGAGAACTGCCGCAGTAACTCAGGAAATTGCACAATACCTTTCTACGGTTCCTGAAGTGGTAAATTATCAGAATTACATCGGTACTTCGGCACCCATTACTTTTAACGGTTTGGTTCGTCATTACGATATGCGTGGTGGTAGCAATATGGCCGATATTCAAGTGAATTTATTGCACAAAAAAGACCGCGATTTACAAAGTCACGACATCGCCAAAATCGTGCGTCCCGAAATCCAAAAGATTGCCAAAAAATATGCTGCTAATGTCAAAATTATAGAAGTGCCACCCGGACCGCCGGTGTTATCGACTCTAGTAGCCGAAATTTACGGTCCGAATTACAAAGAGCAAATCAAAGTTGCTAACCAAGTGAAAAGCATTCTGGAAAACACTACGGATATTGTTGATGTAGATTGGATGACTGAGGGCGACCAAACAGAATACAAATTGGTAGTTGATAAAGAAAAAGCGATGCTAAACGGAATCGCTCCGCAGCAAGTTGTTGGCAATTTGACTTATTTGCTTAAAGAATATCCGGTTTCTAATTTGTATGATGAAAATTCAAATGACAATATTGGTATAGTATTGTCTTTGGATGATAAAGACAAAACGAGTTTGCAAGACATTCAAAGTTTGAAAATCAAAGGCAATCGCGGGAATGTAGTTCCGGTTAGTGATTTGGTCAAAGTGGTTCAAGATACCTTGCAAAAAACCATTTACCGTAAAGACCAAAAACGTGTAGTGTATGTAACAGCAGACATGGCAGGCGATTTGGAAAGTCCGGTGTACGCTATTTTGGGGATGAATGAGAAACTCCAAAAAATGCAATTGCCAAAAGGCTACAAAGTCAATGAATTGTACATGGAACAACCATCCGATGAAAGTGATTTCACCGTAAAATGGGATGGCGAATGGCAAATTACCTTGGAAGTCTTCCGTGATTTGGGAGCAGCTTTCTTAATTGTAATTGTCATCATTTACATGTTGATTGTAGGTTGGTTCCAAAATTTCAAAACCCCGATGGTAATGATGATGGCAATTCCGCTTTCGTTAGTCGGGATTGTATTAGGTCACTGGTTGTTAGGTGCTTTCTTTACCGCAACTTCATTTATCGGTATGATTGCTTTGGCCGGAGTAATGGTTCGAAATTCAGTTTTGCTCATCGATTTTATTGAGATTCGATTGAAAGATGGCGTGCCGTTGAAACAAGCTATTATCGAAGCTGGAGCTGTGAGAACTACACCAATTTTATTAACGACCGGAGCAGTGGTTATTGGAGCATCGATTATTTTATTTGACCCAATATTCCAAGGTTTAGCGATTTCGTTGGTATTTGGTGCAATTGTTTCGACATTACTTACGCTAATTGTAGTGCCTTTGATTTATTACATCACCGAAAGAAAAAAATGGGAAAATTAATTTAAATTATAAGAATATGAAAAACAGAATAATCAGAGCTGTAGCCGGAACGTTTATCTTACTCAGCTTATTGTTATCGATTTATGTCAATCAGAATTGGCTTTGGTTTACCGCTTTTGTTGGAGCTAATTTATTGCAATCTTCAATAACCAAATGGTGTTTGATGGAAGATATTTTAACCAAACTCGGAATTAAAGATTAATTACTAAGCCACCTTCGGGTGGTTTTTTATTGTTGTTATTTTTACAAAAGCATTACATTTGGTAACATTTTCAATGTTCATTAGTCCAATACACATCAAAACATAATTTTATGAAATTAATAACTAAGCTAACTTTAAGTTTATTTTCTGCCCTATTGCTCATTGGTTGTAACCAAAAAGAAGCCGATTTTATTGATCCTTTATTGACCAACAGAGACACAACGGTTAATCCCGGCGATGACTTTTTTATGTATGCCAATGGTGGATGGTTTAAGCGAAATCCAATTCCGGCCAGCGAAAGAAGCAACGGTATTTTCCGAACGATTGGCGATACTATCAATTCTCAAATTAAACAAATTTGTGAAAAATCAGCCGAGATGACTGATGCGCCTAAAGGCAGTAACGAACAAAAAATAGGTGATTTTTATGCTTCCGGTATGGATACTTTGAGCATTGAAAAATTAGGATTATCACCTTTAAAAGCTGATTTAAATAGAATTAAAGCCATCAATGATACACCTTCATTATTGAATACCATTGCTTATTTGCATACTATCGGTGCGAATCCGGCGTTTTCGTTATATGTTGGGCAAGACGATAAGAACAGTTCGAAGTATGCTGTATTTTTAGGTCAAGGCGGATTAGGTTTGGGCAATCGCGATTATTATTTCAATACTGATAAGGAAACAGTAAACATACGTACCGAATATGTAAAGCATTTGGAAAAAATGAGTTTACTGATTGGAAAAAGTATAGACGCAGCTAAAGCTAATGCAAATACAATCATGAAATTGGAAACGGAATTGGCCAATAACTCTAGAAAGTTAGAAGCGCTTCGTGACCCAATCAAGAATTACAACAAAATGAGTATTGCTCAAATCAACAGTACGACTCCGAATATTGATTGGAAATCGATGACGTCGGCTATGGGCATCAAGAATGTGGATACAGTAATTGTGGGTCAACCTGAGTTTTACAAGGCTTTAAACCAAATGATAAAAAGCTATTCGATTGAAGATTGGAAAACTTATTTGGAATGGGATTTTGTGAATTCTTATGCTTCTTATCTGAACAATGCTATAGAAAAACAAAACTTCTATTTCTATTCTACGGTGATGAGTGGTGTGAAAGAACAAAAACCACGTTGGAAAAGAATCGTAGAGCAAACGGATGGTTCTTTAGGTGAGTTAATCGGACAAGTATATGTGAAAGATTATTTACCAAAAGGTTCTAAAGAAAAACTGTTAGAAATCGGGAACAATATCCGTGACGTTTATGCAGAACGTATTAAAACCTTAGATTGGATGAGCGAAGAAACGAAGAAGAAAGCGTTATTCAAATTAAGCAAAATAGTAATGAAAGTCGGTTATCCTGATAAATGGAAAGACATGAGCAGTGTGAACATCAATCGAGGTACTTTTTTAGCGAATGTAATGGCTACTAACAAATGGGCGATTCAGGATATGATTAAAAAGTATGGTAAACCGGTAGACAGAACCGAATGGGGCATGTATCCGCAAACCTACAATGCTTATTATAGTCCAAGTAACAATGAAATTTGCGTTCCGGCTTGTAATATTTTAGTGCCCGGATTTGAAGGTAGAATGCCGGATGATGCTGTGTTGTATGGTATTATTGGTGGTTCAACTTTCGGTCACGAAATCACCCATGGGTTTGATGACCAAGGTAGTCAGTATGACGAAAAAGGAAACTTAAACAATTGGTGGACCGCAGAAGATTTGAAAAAGTTCAAAGCCAAAACCAAATTGATTGTTGAGCAGTTTAGTCAGTACGAAGCTTTGCCGGGCAAATTCGTAAACGGTGATGCTACACAAGGCGAAAACATAGCCGATTTAGGAGGTGTTGTCATGGGATTTGAAGCCTTTAAAAAATCGTCTCAATATAAAAACAAAGAAAAGATTAGCGGTTTAACCCCGGAACAACGTTTCTTCTTAGCTTATGGTTACGCTTGGATGGTGAATATCAAACCGGAATCTTTAGCCCAACAATTATTAACCGATGTACACGCACCGGCAAAATACAGGATCAACGGACCATTGGAAAACAACCCCGACTTCCACAAAGCTTTCAACATTAAACCTGGAAGTAAAATGCGAAGAGCGGATAATCAGAAAGTGGTTATTTGGTAAAAGAAAATCCCTAATCGAAAGATTAGGGATTTTTTTATTTCGTTGCTGTTGCTTCTAAATACCGTTCGGTTACTTTTTTCCAGTTGATAACTTTAAAGTAAGCTTCGATGTATTTTTTTCGCTTGTATTGGTAGTCGAGATAATAAGCGTGTTCCCAAACGTCCAAACATAAAATAGGTGTTCCTTTTACGGTTTGAGTTGGCATCAAAGGATTGTCTTGATTTGGCGTACTTGTTACTGATAATTTTCCGGCTTTGTCTACTACTAGCCAGGCCCAACCTGAACCAAATTGCTTTTCAGCAGCATCTTCAAATTGGTTTTTGAAAACATCAAAGGAACCAAAATCCCTTGTGATAACGGTTGACAAAGTGTCTTTGGGTTGTCCGCCGGCTTTGGGTGCCATACCTTCAAAAAACAAAGTATGATTGTAATAACCACCGGCATTGTTTCGCAAGTCGGCATTGTTCATGTCCAGTTTTTTCAAAATATCTTCAATCGCTAAATCAACCATCAATGGATCGGCGGCTACCAATTTGTTTAGGTTGTTGGTATACGTTAAATAATGTTTGGAATAATGTACTTCCATAGTAAGGATATCAATACTTGGCATCAAGGCATTGTATTCATAAGGCAATTTGGTCAAAGCAAATTGTCCGTCTTCTGCAGAGACATCATCGGGTTGTCCGATGGTTATTTTTTCCTCAGCGGATGGCAATGGCACTTCTACCACTTCGGTCAATTTCTTTTTATTGCAAGAAGGCAATAAGAACGTAAAAGAAAAACATAATGCAAAAGCAATAATCCTTTTCATAATTTATTTATTTTCGTTTACAATGGCGTGGATGGCTTCAATATATAATTCTTTGGCTTCGTCTACTGATAAGTGACTGATTTGCATCCAAGCATTGGTTTTAAAAGCATTTCTTAAATCAAAACTCCCCGAATTATTGTATTCAATAGTGCCAAAAGTGGCTTGTTTATAATAGGCATACAATCGCAACTGAACATCTTGCGGCAACGATGACTGTGTCATTTGGGAAGCCATTTCAACAGCTTCCAGAAATCGAACTTCTAATTCTTTTTCAGACATGTTTTATCCTAATTATTTAGAGGCGATAACCGTTTGGTTACCTACAGCATTTTGGTTTAAAGCAACATCCACTTTTGTTCCTAATGGTAAATAAATATCAACTCTGGAACCGAATTTAATAAAACCGGCATCTTCACCTTGAACGACTTGTTGTCCTTCTTCGGCATAGTTTACAATTCGGCGTGCTAAAGCTCCGGCGATTTGTCGGTACAAAACTTCTCCAAACTGTTTGGTTTCAATCACCACAGTTGTTCTTTCGTTTTCGGTACTGGCTTTCGGATGCCACGCTACTAAGTATTTTCCGGGATGGTATTTGCTGAATTTGATTTTACCTGAAGCACCATAACGGGTGACATGTACATTAATCGGTGACATAAAAATCGAAACTTGTAATCTTTTGTCCTTAAAATATTCGGTTTCAAATACTTCTTCAATAACAACCACTTTACCGTCAACCGGAGCCAAGAAGTAATTTTCATTGGGTACTATCTTTCTGTTGGGATTTCTGAAGAATTGTAAAATCATTACAAATAGAAAGACAAAAACAAGTTGGATTGAAATTCTAAGCCAATATAGGTGCACAAATTTATCAGTTAATAATAATGCTGCAACAAAACTTAAAATGGCGATGAAAATGATTTTATAACCTTCTTTATGAAACATAATAAATAATTTGGTAAAACAAATAAACAAATGGTGCTACAAATATAATACTATCCAAGCGATCTAGAAAACCTCCGTGACCGGGCATGATATTGCCGCTGTCTTTGACTCCTGCGATTCTTTTGAATTTAGATTCTATCAAATCACCCAATGTGCCAAAAGCACTGACAATCATCGCAATGATAATCCATTTGATGGTGGTTTCATCTGGTTTTTTGATGTAAAACTCAGCCAATAAAATTCCGGCCACGACCGCAAAAATAACGCCTCCGACAAAGCCTTCAACCGTCTTTTTAGGAGAGATTCTTTCGAAAAGTTTGTTCTTCCCCATAGTAATGCCAACCAAATAAGCAAAAGTGTCATTGGCCCAAATAATCACTAAAATACTGATAATGATTTCGGGAACATATTGGTTATTGATGAATGGAATTTTGGTGAAAATAATAATTGGAATGATGAGATAGCCAATAAGGAAAACGTATTTGGCTTGTGCATCCAGAAATCTATCCTTCTTTTCAAACAGGAATAACAGTGAGCGTATTGAAACCAATAAAGCTGCAATGAGCAATAAAATTTCGTTGGTTTTGATTGTATGGTTTAAGTTGAACAACACATAGCCAACAGTAGCAATAATAAGTGGAATGATTGGTTTGAGAGCAACTAGTTTGCAAAATTCTACCACTGAGAAAAGCAATAGTAAACCAAATAATAACAAAAAACTATATTGAGAATATAAAGTCGCGCCAACCAGTAACAGTACATAAACTGCGCCGGATAAAGCTCTTGTTACAGTAGTCGTCATGCTATAAATCTTCTAAAAGCAAGAGATATAAATTCTTGGCGGTGCTTCCGTATTGCAGGAAATCTTCGTCTTTGGCTTTTTCGAAATATTTGATGGTAGTGATATTCGTTGGATAGTCTTTATCGTATTTTTTTTTAATCACACGAAGACCGTCACTTTTGGTTTCCAAAATCTGACTTGTAGTGGCTAAAATGATGATGTTGATGGGTAAGTCGTTAGGTTTGTTTTGTTTAATTTGGTTGGAAGAAAATAAGACCGAACCTTCATCGGCAATCAAATTTTCACAACTGGCAAATAAGAACTTCGGATTGGCAGGTTTATCGTATGTCAGTTTGTTTTCGTCTAACATACTAAACAATTTCGGTTCATAACAAAGTGCTTCACACTCGAACCAATCGTTTTCTTCTAAGATGTTTAAGAATTGGTCTTTTACTTCATTCAAGTTTTCGCAATACAAAAACTTTCCGCCGTTTTTTTTGAAATTATAAGTAAACTTCTCATCTACGGGAAGCAGTGAAAAGCTGGAAGGAGTATTGTTAAATTCGCTTTGACTTTCTTCGTCAGAGGCATCATTACCTGTGCCAAAAATTTTTCTGAAAAGACTCATGCTGGTTTGGTATAATCTGGTTTTGTATTTGAAATCCCTCAAAGATAAAAAAATCTTAATTCAAAAGTATGTTTTGAATTAAGATTTTAAAAAAATGTTAAAAAACTGTAAATGTTATTCGATTACAGTTTCTGCTACCGTTTCTTCAGCGTGATTGTCGAATGGTCTTTTGCCGAAAATAGTTTCCAAATCGTCTTTGAAGATGACTTCTTTTTCAATCAGGATATCAGCCAATTGCTGCAGTTTTTCTTTGTTGTCCTGCAAAATTTTGATGGCTCTTTGGTATTCGGTTTCGATTAAATTTGAAATCTCTTTGTCGATGATTAAAGCCGTTTCTTCTGAGTATGGTTTGGAGAAATTGTACTCACTTTGTCCCGAAGAATCATAGTAAGTAACATTTCCTAATTTTTCATTCAATCCGTAAATCGTAACCATGGCACGCGCTTGTTTGGTTACTTTTTCCAAATCGCTTAAGGCTCCGGTAGAGATTTTGTTGAACATTACTTTTTCAGCAGCACGTCCGCCCATAGTAGCACACATTTCATCCAGCATTTGTTCCGGACGAACGATTAAACGCTCTTCGGGTAAATACCAAGCGGCGCCTAAACTTTGTCCACGCGGAACAATAGTAACTTTTACTAATGGTGCTGCGTGTTCGAGCATCCAACTTACGGTAGCATGACCGGCTTCGTGAACGGCAATCGCGCGTTTTTCATCCGGGGTAACGATTTTGTTTTTCTTTTCTAAACCGCCAACGATTCTGTCGACAGCGTCTAAGAAATCTTGTTTGTCTACCGCTGTTTTGTTGTATCTGGCAGCAATTAAGGCCGCTTCGTTACATACGTTAGCAATATCAGCACCCGAGAAGCCAGGAGTTTGTTTGGCCAAGAATTCTATATCCAAACCTTCTACTTTTTTCAAAGGTTTTAAGTGTACTTCAAATATTTCTTTACGTTCTCTTACGTCTGGTAAATCCACATAAATCTGACGGTCAAAACGTCCGGCGCGCATTAAAGCTTTGTCTAATACATCAGCTCTGTTGGTGGCTGCCAATACGATTACGTGTGTATTGGTACCAAAACCATCCATCTCAGTTAATAACTGATTAAGGGTATTTTCACGTTCGTCATTCGATCCTGAGAAATTGTTTTTCCCACGAGCACGACCAACAGCATCAATCTCATCAATAAAGATAATTGCCGGAGCTTTGTCTTTGGCTTGTTTGAATAAATCTCTAACACGAGAAGCACCAACACCAACAAACATTTCCACAAAATCAGAACCTGACAAAGAGAAGAATGGTACTTTGGCTTCACCGGCTACGGCTTTCGCCAAAAGGGTTTTACCCGTTCCCGGAGGTCCAACTAACAAAGCACCTTTTGGAATTTTACCTCCAAGCGTAGTGTATTTATCAGGGTTTCTTAGGAACTCAACGATTTCTTGTATTTCTTCTTTGGCACCTTCTAATCCGGCTACGTCTTTGAAAGTGGTTTTTAAATCGGTTTTTTCATCAAATAATTTGGCTCTCGATTTCCCGATGTTGAAGATTTGACCACCGCCACCGCCGGCACCACCGCCCGACATTCTGCGCATAATTAAAATCCAAAGTCCGATAATGATGATGATAGGCAACAAACTGATGAATATTTCAGACCAGTTGCTTTTGGGTTTAAAATCGTAGTCTTTGATTTTGCCATCTAATTTGGCTTTCTCAATTTTGTTTTGGAACACTTCGTCGTTACCAATTTCGAAAGAGTAGTGCGGTCCTTTGTTGGCATTGCCCAACATGTCTTTGGATAGCTTACTGTGTGCTTTGTCTTTTAAAGCCGCTGCAGTCAGATAGGCTTCGCCTTCCGTTTTGTTGAAAATCACTACTTTTTCGATTTGTCCTTTGTCTAGATATTCGTTGAATTTAGACGAAGAAATCTTGGCAGTATCCTGAAAACCGGAACCGCCGATGTAGTTTAATCCGAAGAATATAATAATTAATCCGGCGTAAATCCACCATGGACTTACTTTAAAATTATTGGGTTTCTTTTCGGTTGCCATATATGTTTAGCGCAATTTTTTAATAGTTACTTGGAATGGTCGTAATTTGGGCATCGCCCCATAGTCCTTCAATATTGTAGAATTCACGGATTTGTTTTTGGAAAACATGTACAACGATGTCAACATAATCCATTAAAACCCACTCGCCATTGTCCGTACCTTCTACGTGCCAAGGTTTGTCTTTTAATTCTTTGGAAACCAGTTTTTGGATAGAGTTAACAATCGCGTTAACTTGGGTATTGGAATTTCCGTTACAAATGATAAAATAATCACAAACGGCGGTGTCTATAGCTCTTAAATCGAGTATGTCGATATCATTTCCTTTTACTTCTTCAATGCCTTTGATAATACTCGCTAAGAGTATATCGGTGTTTACTGCTTTTTTTGTCATCTAGTATTTATGTGTATTTGGCAAAGGTATTACTTTTTGTCCTTATTTTTGCTTAACAAAAGTTTAAAATTACCACCAATTTTTATTTCTATCATGCCTATAATCAAACTCGATGCCATAGATTCGACCAATGACTATTTAAAGCAATTGGCCAAAGAAAAGTGGTTGGAAAACTACACGGCTGTCATGGCTTTGGAACAAACCAAAGGCAGAGGACAAATGGGTTCGGAGTGGGTAAGTGAACCGGGTAAAAACCTCACTATTAGTGTATTGGTTAAAGATGTACCGCAGGACATGATTTCTATTTATGACTTTAATGTAGCAGTGGCTTTAGCAGCGGTTGGTTTGCTGACCATGAATGGCATAGCAAAAGTAAATGTCAAATGGCCCAACGACATTATGGCAGAAAATAAGAAAGTGGGTGGCATACTCATAGAGAATTCGCTAAAGTCAGATGGCAGTTATACGGCGGTAGTAGGTTTTGGATTGAATTTGAACCAAACCGATTTTGAGCATTTACCACAAGCCAATTCTTTGACCAATATTACACAGCAAGTTTATGACTTAGAGGAAATGGCGGAGCGGTTTATAAAATCACTCAAGTTGCACCTCATTCTTTTCCCCGAACGCGCTGATGAGGCCTGGGCGCATTACAACAGTTTGTTGTTTAAAAAAGACAAACCGGCGGCTTTTGAATTCCCCAATGGCAAACGATTTATGGGAATCATCAAATGTGTGACTCGTGATGGGAAACTCGCCGTACTTTTAAACGATGACAGTGTGGAATATTATGAATTGAAGGAAGTGAAGTTGTTGTATTAAACCTTGAAACTTTTCGGATTTTGTAATGTTGAGAATATGTCAAGGATATAAATTCTGTTATTCTCTATGCGGTAAACGATTTTAAAATTCCATTTTGGGAAAAACCTTATCTCATCGGAGTTGAATATTGGTTCGATGGGATTTTTTTCTGGAAATATATTGAGTTTATCTCCGATTTCAAATAAAGTATCAATGACCAAAGCGGCATTTTGAGGGCTTGAAGTGTAAATGTAATCGTAAATATCTTGAATGGAAGCAATAGCATTCTTTGACCAAATAACAGGTTTCATTTCCTGATGATTTTACTTTTAGCTTCTTCGGTTGTGTAACCAACTTCACCGGCATCAGAAACATTTATGATTTCGGTTAGGTGGTTTTTATATTCTTGAGTAGTTAATGGTTTACCTGAAGTAGTGTAGGCATAAACTTCGTTGTTTAGTAATTCTTCAATTTTAGTAAGTAATTGAGAATTATCTATATCCAATATTCTGTGGACAATGTTTTTGCGTTGGGTTTCTACATTCATAACCGTTAAATTTATTTCAAATTTATAAAAATAATTTCAAATACAGTAGTACATTTTGCTGTTAGATTTATTGCTTAACAAACTCCCCAAAGTGCCACAAAACCCCTGAAGGATCATGCACAAAACATTCGCTTCCCCAGTCTAATTCGCGGATGGGAACCACTTTTACGCCTTTGTATTTAGTTGGTAAGTCTAAAGCTATCAATTGGTTGTAAAATTGTTTAACATCTTCTACTTCCATAAAAAGCATGCTGTTGTTTATCCAGCCTTTGACATACGCTTTTTGGAGGTAAAAGCCCAGTTCGGCTGTTTTGAATAGACACATATCGGGTGAAATTATGATTTCTTCAAAGCCTAAGTCTAGGTAAAAACTACGTGAGATTTCATAGTCTTTGGCACCGATGAAAGCGCGAATGGATATGGCTCTGTGGTTCATTCGTTAGTTTTTCTATTGATTTCAAATATACAAAATAGTTAGTCGGTGTATTCTAAAATATCACCGGGTTGACAGTCTAAGGCTTTGCAAATCGCTTCAAGAGTGCTGAAACGAATGGCTTTGGCTTTACCGGTTTTTAGGATGGAAAGGTTAGACAAGGTTAAATCTACCTTTTCGGAAAGTTCGTTTAACGACATCTTTCTTTTGGCCATCATTACGTCTAGGTTTACAATAATTGCCATAATTTATATCGTTAAGTCGTTTTCTTTTTGGATTT
>NZ_JBKBLM010000030.1:0-37956 GCF_046296355.1 Flavobacterium sp. | reverse complement strand
ATGTGTTAAGCCTGCCGCTAGCGTTCATCCTGAGCCAGGATCAAACTCTTCATCGTATGTTGTTGATAATAAATTATCGTTTTTTTTAGACAAAGGCTAGTCTTTTTCAAATCTTTCGACTCTCTTACTCTCTTTTTGTTGTTTCTAACATCGCTGTTAAAAACGGCTGTCAATTCAATATGTCTATGAACGTATTCTTCTTTTTTTATTACGCCATTCTCTCGTTTAGCGGGTGCAAAAGTAAGTAACTTTTTTATTCTGACAAGCTTTTTTGAAAATATTTTTAAACTTATTTCCTTTCTGCTTGATTTTCAGAAAATCAGGAATGCTAAGATAAATGGTTTTATTTAGCTACACAAATTTTCTTTTGATTTTGTGAAATCTTAATCCAAAAAAGTAAAGAACTCTGCTTCAATGCGGGTGCAAAAGTAATACTCTTTTTGGCATTTACAAGTGTTTTACAACTCTTTCTCGGAAGTTTTTTGCAACTCGTTGGTTCTACGGTTTTTGCAGATAAAATTTTTTTTGAATGTTTAAAAGTATTCAATACAAATCCTAGTTAGCCCCGATTGTAGTGGCACCGTGTAAAGCGAAAAGCGGGAATATGGATTACTGACACAACCCTAACCTTTTGCTACAAAAACTATTTTTTTGATGCTTTTTTCTCCCAATAGTCTGTAAGTTCGTCTATATCAACTGGAGTTGCTGATTTTTGAGGTATGAGTCTGCCTCTGGTAAAAGCCCTATCTAAAATGGATTCAATAAGGAAGTCTTCGTTGACTTGATATGGCTCATATTTTGTTTTGAGATTGATATCGAAAAGTCGGGCTGTATTGTTAGACCAGAATGCTTTCCAACCACTTTTGTAATCTTTGATCAATTCGAAAGTTGTATATCCGGTTTGTCGGTGAATGAGTTTGACTAAAATTTGACCTTGTTTTCTAGAGAGTTTTTTTAATTGCGCTGTGAATTCGTTTTCCATGTAATCTTCAACAATTTTGAAATACTTCTTTTTCTCCTTATTGGTCTTCATTTTGTCCATATTTCTATTCAGAATTGTCAACCTGTCTGCTGCTGCTTTGGCGAATGGATACACCTTATATACTCTATTTTGAAGTAATAGAAATTCTTTTTTTTCTGCCGGTGTTAATTTGTTTTTGTAAACAACAACTTCCTCTAATAAAATAGGATCTTTGACTATAGTGTCATTTTCGTCAGTTACTACCTCTTTTTTTTGAATAGAATCTGTGGTAATTTGGGCATTCGCAACTGCTGCCACAAATAATATAAAAACGAATAAAAGCAACTTCTTCATAGATAATAATAATTAGGGTAAAAATATAGAATATCCTTAACAACTGTAATGCCAAATTTATATTTTAGCAAAAAAAAATTATGGCAACAAAATCTATACTCACCAAATCCTCGCTTACGTTTTTAGAAAACTATTTGAACAATGCTTCTCCGACAGGATATGAATCGAGCGGGCAAAAGCTTTGGATGGATTATTTAAAACCTTATGTGGATACTTTTATCACAGATACATATGGATCGGCGGTTGGAATTATCAATCCGGAGGCTCCTTATAAAGTAGTTATTGAAGGTCATTCAGATGAAATTTCTTGGTATGTTAATTATATCACTGATAACGGTCTTATCTACGTAATACGAAATGGTGGTTCCGATCATCAAATAGCTCCTTCTAAAAGAGTGAATATTCATACTAGTAAAGGAATAGTAAAAGGCGTTTTTGGTTGGCCGGCCATTCACACCAGAAATCGCGGGAAAGAAGAATCGGCAACAATACACAATATATTTATTGACTGTGGTTGTTCAACGAAAAATGAAGTGGAAGAATTAGGGGTACATGTGGGTTGCGTGATTACTTATCCGGATGAGTTTATGATTCTGAACGGTAACAAATTTGTTTGTCGTGCTATAGACAATCGAATGGGTGGATTTATGATTGCCGAAGTAGCTCGACTATTAAAGGAGAATAAAAAGAAGTTACCTTTTGGATTGTATATTACCAATTCTGTTCAGGAGGAAGTTGGTTTAAGAGGTGCCGAAATGATTACCAAAACCATCAATCCAAATGTGGCTATTGTTACTGATGTTTGTCACGATACCAGCACTCCAATGATTGACAAGAAAATCGAAGGCGATTTGGAAATGGGTAAAGGGCCTGTTATTGCTTATGCGCCTGCGGTTCACAATACTCTGAGGGATTTAATCGTAAATACCGCTCAAGACAAAAAGATTCCTTTTCAACGTCATGCGACTTCGAGAGTAACAGGAACAGACACTGATGCTTTTGCTTATAGTAATGGTGGCGTGCCATCGGCTTTGATTTCGCTTCCGTTACGTTATATGCACACTACGGTAGAAATGGTACATAGAGAAGATGTTGAAAACGTCATCAAGTTGATTTACGAAAGTTTGTTAAAAATAGAAAACAACGATTCTTTCTCCTACTTTAAATAATAACTAATAAAAAAGCATCCTTTTCGGGATGCTTTTTTGTTTTACATTGCTGAAAACCATTAACCTAAACTTATAATTTTAAATCTGTAGTAATGGCCATATTGTTATTAGTAGGTTTGTTGATTTTTAACAAGCGATTGATTTTATCAAAATCCAAAGGGTAATACTCATTATTTACATTGCTTTCGACTATTTGATTTCTTTCAGCAATTTTGTCTTCAGGAGACATTTCTAATGCAATTGGTTGATAAACATCCTCGCAAGTATCGGTAACCAATTTGTTTTCGGATATCACATCCTCAAGTGTTTTGGTATAAGTTGATTTGATTACCGAAGCCGGATTAAAAATAACCACTTCTTCTCCTGTATTTTCAATAGTGAATTTTGAAGTTTCGTTTTTTACCAAAATCAACTGACTTTGTTTTTGAGCGTTGTCTAAACTTACTGTAGTTAAATCCTGTTGAACTAAATCTTGAGCGTTTAATTCGTTTGCTGTGATGTTGTTATTAAAACCTAATACAGCAAGTCCTAAAAAAATGATTGTTGTTTTCATGATTGATTTTTTTTTGATGATGATTCTTTTTGATGATGATTTTGATACTACTATTAATATCCTATGCAAATATATGGCTAAAAAAAGGTATCTTGTATTGCATAGTACTTAAATTTAACATAATTTTAACTTTTAAATTATTCTAACTGAATTAATTAATAAAACAAAGCGCCGTTATAGCAGTGAACGACGCTTTGTTTAAATTGGTTAAACTTGTTTCAATAAAGCAACTGCCTCATTGGCATTTGAGAGCTCAGCATACTTTAATGCAGTGAATCCTTTCTCATCTTTAGCGTCTGAATTTGCTCCTTTATCCAATAATACTTTAATGATTTCCACTTTATTGTAACGAGCGGCTAACATTAATGGAGTCGTTCCGTTTGTAGATTCGTTTACATCGGAACCATACTCGATAAATTTTTTAACGGTAGCCAAATCTCCTTTAACGATAGCGTTACAAAGAGGCGTTACTTCATAGATTGTCACTTCAGTTGGATGAGAAGTTGTTGAAACGTTGGTTGCCAAAGCAACATTAGTAAAAGCTACTAGAGCTAAGCCTGCAAAAATGATTGTTTTCTTCATGATGAATGATTTAAAAGTTATTGATTGTCAGTAAGACGTCGTAACCCTAATTTTCGTTGCACCATATAGTTAAGTATAACAAAATTTTAACATTAGGCACAAAAAAAACCACGCCTAAACGTGGTTCATCATCTTATGTTTACTCTTAATTTACGATTTCAAAAAGTTAACTACGTTTTTTTCTATTCGTTCATTAATGTTAGAAATATCAGCTTTAACAAATTTTTCTCCAAGAATGTTTTCGTACAATTCTATATAACGTTCCGAAACCGTTTCGATATAAGCTTCAGTCATATTTGGAATTTGTTGTCCTTCTTTTCCCTGAAAACCATTTTCGATTAACCAACGACGCACAAATTCTTTTGACAATTGTTTTTGTTCTTCGTTGTTATCTTGTCTTTCCTGATAACCATCGGCGTAGAAGTAACGCGAAGAATCCGGAGTGTGAATTTCGTCAATTAAAACAATAACACCATCTTTAGTTTTACCGAATTCATATTTGGTATCTACCAAAATCAATCCGCGACTGGCTGCGATTTCTGTTCCGCGTTGGTATAAAGCTCTGGTGTATTTTTCTAATACCAAATAATCCGCTTCGGAAACGATGCCTTTTTCTAAAATAGCTTCACGTGAAATGTCTTCGTCATGAGAACCGTTATCAGCTTTAGTGGTTGGTGTTATAATTGGTGTTGGAAATTTGTCATTTTCTTTTAAACCTTCCGGCATGATTACGCCACAAAGTGTTCTTTTTCCTTCGGCATATTCTCGTGCTGCGTGACCTGAAAGATAGCCGCGAATTACCATTTCAACTTTAAAAGGTTCACATAAATGTCCAACAGCCACATTAGGATCAGGAGTTGCAATTAACCAATTAGGAACAATGTCTGAAGTCAAATGCATGAACTTGGTGGCGATTTGGTTTAAGATTTGTCCTTTATACGGAATTCCTTTAGGCATTACGACATCAAAAGCCGAAAGTCTGTCGGTGGCAATCATGACTAATAATTCGTCATTGATATTGTAAACCTCGCGCACTTTACCGCGGTAAACCGATTTTTGTCCAGGAAATTGGAAATTTGTAGTGGTGATTGTATTCATGTTGTTGTGTTGTTGCCCTTCGACGATCTTAGGTAAATTCATGTGGTGCAAAAGTAAGTCGTTCCAAATTGATAGACAAAAAAATAAATCAATTCGATAACTTTTTAGCCCTGATGGTAGTGGAAATCCTTTTTTGCTTGACAAAGCAAAAAAGATTGGAGCGAACAGCGGGAATTGCCATTACTGAAACTTCCCAAGCCATTCGCTCCAAAATTATTAATTCAAAAATCTAATAATCGTTGTTCTCAATACTCTTATAAGCATCAATTACTTTTTTCACCAATCGGTGGCGAACAATGTCTTTGTCATCCAAATAAATGATTCCGATGCCTTCGATGTCTTTCAAAACCAAAATTGCTTCTTTCAAACCTGAAATTGTGCGACGTGGTAAATCTACTTGTCCCGGATCGCCCGTAATGATGAACTTGGCGTTTTTTCCCATACGGGTTAAGAACATTTTCATTTGCGAATGCGTCGTATTTTGCGCTTCATCTAAGATTACAAAAGCATTATCCAAAGTACGACCACGCATAAAAGCCAATGGTGCAATTTGTATAATTCCTTTTAATATATAATCTTCCAACGTTTGTGGCGGCAGCATATCGCGCAGTGCATCATACAAAGGCTGCATGTATGGATCGAGTTTCTCTTTCATATCACCCGGTAAAAAACCTAAATTTTCTCCGGCTTCAACGGCAGGACGCGTTAGTACAATTCTTTTTACCTGCTTTTCTTTTAGCGCTTTTACTGCCAAAGCAACTCCGGTGTAAGTTTTTCCGGTTCCGGCCGGACCAACAGCAAACATCATGTCATTCTTTTGAATAATATCTACCATTTTTTGTTGGTTAGGCGTCATCGCCTTAATCAACTTTCCTCCTATACCATGGACCAAAATCTTATCACTGTCGGGCATGCGTTGCTCTTCGTGTGAATTACTGTGTATGACTCGGTCTATTACATTGTCATCAATATTGTTGTATCGCGTGAAATGCAACATCAAGCGGTTGAAGCGGTTTTCAAACTCATCGAGTTCTTCTTTTTCGCCAAATGCTTTGAGAGTTGTGCCACGAGCGACAATTTTGAGTTTAGGATAATACCTTTTAATGGTTTCAAGATGGGCATCTTGAGCGCCCCAAAATTCTTTGGGTGCGATGTCGTGTAATTCAATGATACGTTCGTTCAAAAGCAGTAGTATTAAATTAAAATAATTCGCTATATATTCTTAGCTTTGTATCCAAATTTAATCAAATAAAAGGATAGGTTTTACTATTTTTGAGCCCAATTTCCACCAAGTTATAAACAATCTATGTCAATAATTACCTTAACCACCGATTACGGATTAAAAGACCACTTTGCAGGTGCTTTAAAAGGTAAGTTACTATCCGAGTTTCCCGAAGCCGTTATTATTGATATTTCACACCATATTGACGCTTTTAATATAGCTGAAACCGCTTATATTATAGATGCAGCATACAGCAGTTTCCCCAAAGGAACGGTTCACTTGATTGGGGTTGATATTGAATTGAATGCCGAAAACCAACACATTGCCATGCAATGGAACGACCAATATTTTGTTTGTGCCGACAACGGTATCCTAAGCATGTTGATTCAAAAGATTGTCCCGCAAAAATTGGTTACCATCAATATACACGACCGATTGCCGAGCGATGCCACCGATTTAGATGTATTTGTAAAAGTGGCTTGTCACTTGGCCAAAGGCGGTTTGCTGAATGTTATTGGAAAAGAGATTAAAGAAATCAAAGAAGTAACCGAACTACAAGCCATAGCCAAAGACAATCAAATCAAAGGTTATGTAATTTACATTGATCATTTTGGTAATGTGGTGACCAATATTTCGAAAAAAATATTTCTTGAAACGGCAAAGGGTAGAAATTACGAAATCAAATTTAAGAACAAAACCATCAAAACAATTTTGCCAAAATATTCAGATATTGGGATTTACAAAAAGAAATCTTTAAAAGAATGTGAAGGCGAAAGTTTGGCCATCTTTAATGAATCGGATTTTTTAGAAATTGCCATTTTCAGGAGTAATCCGAATACGGTTGGTTCGGCAAATTCGCTTTTAGGCTTGCAGTATAGGGATTTGGTGACGATAGATTTTAAAAATTAAGGGAATAGGAATAAGTAAAAAGGGATAAGATGTTTGTTAGAATAGTAAAAATGAGCTTTCACGAAGAAAATATTCCAATGTTTTTGGAGAATTTTGACAGCATTAAAGAAAAAATACGCAGCTCGGAAGGCAATCGCTTTTTAGAATTATATCAAGACAAATACAATCCGTGCATTTTCTTTACTTATAGTTATTGGGAAACCGAAGAAGATTTGGAAAATTACAGACGCTCAGCTTTGTTTGACGAGGTTTGGAGGTTTACCAAACAACTATTCAACGATAAGCCTGAAGCGTGGAGTGTGGATAAATTAGTAAGTTTAAAATAGTTGTAGGTTGTAAGTTCTAAGTTGTAAGTTATTACTTTTGCCAACCTAGAACCTATAACACACAACATACGACAACAAAATATGAAATCAATCGCATTAAGAGAAATAAAATCCTTTTTTGGCTCACCAATTGGCTATTTGGTGATTGCCATTTTTTTGTTGCTCAACGGCTTGTTCCTATGGGTTTTTGATGGTGAATACAACATTTTACAAAGCGGGTTTGCCGATTTGAGTCCGTTTTTTACTTTAGCACCATGGATCTTGATTTTCCTGATTCCCGCGGTGACGATGCGCAGTTTCTCGGATGAGAAAAAACAAGGCACTATTGAGCTTTTGTTGACCAAACCTTTATCGATTTGGCAAATTGTCAACGGGAAGTTTTTAGGGTCGTTTTTGTTGATTGTAATCGCTTTAATCCCAACATTAGTGTACGTTTACGTGATTTCAAATTTAGGTTCGCCTGAAGGCAATATCGATATGGGCAGTACAATGGGTTCTTATTTTGGACTGTTGTTTTTAGTGGCTTCATATACCGCCATTGGCATCTTTACTTCTACTCTTTCGGAGAATCAAATTGTGGCTTTTTTAGTTTCGGTTTTTTTATGTTTTCTGTTCTATTTCGGATTTGAAGGCGTTTCCAATTATGTAACAGGTTTTGAAGATGTCGTGGCCAAAATCGGCATGGATTATCATTTCAAAAGCATGTCGCGTGGCGTATTAGATACTCGTGATATCTTGTATTTTGTAAGTGTGGCCTTTTTGTTTTTATCATTTACCGTGTATAAATTAAAATCTTTGAAATCGTAATGAGTGCGCCAAAAAATAACTTAAAAAAAATAGCGGTTACCATACTATTTGTAGTGGTTTTGAACTTTGCCGGTCATTTTGCGTTCAAACGATTTGACTTGACAGCGGACAAACGTTATACCCTTTCTGAAACTTCCTTAAACATTGTAAGCGAAATCCAAGAACCGCTTTATATTGATGTATTCTTAGAAGGCGAATTTCCGGGCGAATTCAAAAAACTGCAAACGGAAACCCAACAATTACTAGAAGAATTCAAAGCCGAAAACTCCAATATCATCTTCCAATTCGTAAATCCACTCGAAGACGAAGAACAAAGAGACGCCACAATCCAATCTTTCTTAGAACGTGGTTTGACTCCGGTAAATGTGACCTTAAACGACAAAGGCCAACAAACCCAGGAAGTAGTTTTCCCATGGGCAGTGGCAACCTGCGGTGACAGAGTTGTAAAAGTGCCTTTGCTCAAAAATATGATGGGCGCTTCTACTGCTGAAAAAGTGATTAGCTCAGTGCAACATCTTGAATATGCTTTCGCCAATGCTATCAATACTGTGGCTAAAGCCAAACAAAAGAAAGTAGTTATCCTAAACGGAAACGGTGAACTGGAAGACCGCTACATTGCGAATTTTATCACAGCAGTAAGAGACAATTATTACATTGGCCCATTTACTTTGGATTCTGTGGCCAAAAGTCCGAATGAGACGTTAAAATACCTTAACAAATACGACTTAGCTGTAATCGCTAAACCTACTGAAGCTTTTACCGATGAAGAAAAACAAGTCTTAGACCAATTCATCATAAACGGTGGAAAAACACTTTGGTTGGTAGATCAAGTCAATATGGAAATGGACAGTTTGTACAACGAAACCGGAACCAACTTGGCTTTCCCAAGAGATTTAGGCTTGAACGATATGTTATTTAAATACGGCGTGCGAATTCGTCCCGATTTGATTTTCGATTTGCAAAATACACCAATTGCTTTGGCTACCGGTGAACAAGGAAGCGCGACACAATACACACAATATCCTTGGTTTTATTCGCCACTCATTTACCCTACGATTAACAACCCGATTGTTAGTAATTTGGATGGAATCAAATTTGACTTTGCGAGTCCGATTGAAGTTTTAGGCAATGACATTAAGAAAACCGTTTTATTGCAATCTTCACAAGTTTCAAGATTGGTTGGAACACCGGCTCAAGTGAGTTTAGAGATTGTTTCGCTTCGTCCTGAACAAAAAGAATTTGCCGGAAAAGGCAATTATCCTGTCGCGGTTTTATTGGAAGGACAATTCCATTCGATGTATGAAAACAGGGTTTTGCCTTTTAAAGATGCGACTTTTAAAAATTTGGGCAAAGCCAATAAAATGATAGTCGTTTCAGATGGTGACATCATCAAAAACCAATTGGATAAAGACGGAATGCCACTCGAATTGGGTTATGACAAATGGACCAATAACTTGTATGCCAATAAAGAGTTTATGATGAATTGCGTCAATTATTTGTTGGATGACAACGGACTTATTAACATTCGAAGCAAGGAAGTCGATTTGCCTATTTTGGACAAACAGAAAGTCTATGAGAACTACACCTATTCGCAAGTCGTAACTGTAGCAGTTCCAATCGTTATCCTGTTATTATTTGGCGTAGCCTTTACCCTTTTGCGCAAGCGAAAATACAGCAAGTAATGTTAATAAAAAACTTTTTGAAATCTGTTAGTTTAAGATATATTTGTAAAAAATAAAACAAAATGAAGTTCATAGTATCGAGTTCATACTTATTAAAACAACTACAAGTTTTAGGTAGCGTTATCAACAGTAGCAATACCTTGCCTATTTTAGATAATTTTCTATTCGAATTAGACAATAAAACCCTAACCGTTTCGGCTTCTGATTTAGAAACGACCATGTCGGCTACTTTAGAAATTGATTCTACCAGCAAAGGAAGCGTGGCTGTTCCGGCGAAATTGTTATTAGATATTCTAAAAACGTTTCCAGAGCAACCATTGACTTTCACCGTAGAAGAAAACAGCACGATTGAAATCAGTTCCAATTCCGGAAAATATGCAATTGCTTATGCTCCGGGTGAAGAGTTTCCAAAATCGGTAAGCTTAGACAATCCGTCCTCAACCGTAGTTCCTTCAGAAGTATTGGCAACCGCTATCAGCAAAACCATTTTCGCTGCCGGAAACGACGATTTGCGTCCGGTAATGAGCGGTGTGTTTTTCCAATTTTCTCCGGAAGGTTTGATTTTTGTGGCCACTGATGCTCATAAATTAGTGAAATATGCGCGTGCCGATGTAAAAGCATCACAAGTAGCAGATTTCATTATGCCCAAAAAACCTTTGAACATTTTAAAAGGTATTTTAGGAACTTCTGAATCTGATGTGACTATTGAATATAACGATTCTAACGCGACTTTCTCTTTCGATAGTTACGTATTAACTTGTCGCTTAATCGATGGAAAATATCCAAACTACGAAGCGGTAATTCCTAAAGAAAATCCAAATAAATTAATGATTAATAGAGTTTTATTATTGAACTCTGTGCGTCGTGTTGCGATTTTCTCTAACAAAACTACACACCAAATTCGTTTGAAAATCGCCGGTGCCGAATTGAACATTTCTGCCGAAGACATCGATTACTCAAACAAAGCCGAAGAGCGTTTGACCTGTGATTACCAAGGTGACGACATGCAAATTGGGTTCAACTCCAGATTCTTATCTGAAATGTTGACCAATCTTCAATCAGACGAAATCATGTTGGAAATGTCAATGCCCAACCGCGCCGGAATCTTAACGCCGATTGATGGCTTAGACGAAGGAGAAACCGTTACCATGTTGGTGATGCCGGTAATGCTGAACAACTAATATAAACTAACCTTTATACCAAAAACCGTCTCGATTGAAAAATCAGGCGGTTTTTTTTATTCCCAAAAATTAGCATGACTTCATTTGTCATTTATCTAAATTAAATATGTTATTTTACTTACTTTAGCTAAAATAAAAAAATATCATGGCCGAATATATCATTCAAACCGAGTCACTTCATTTCGAATATTCCAAGTATAAAAAAGTCCTGGACAATATTTCCATCAATGTTCCCAAAGGTTCTATTTATGGGTTTTTAGGCCCAAATGGCGCCGGGAAATCAACCACCATGAGATTGCTCACCGGAATTATTCCGGAACAAGGCAATGCAATCAAACTTTTTGACCAACCACTACAAAAACAATTGCCAATGGTTTTTTCCAAAATTGGTTCTTTGGTGGAATCGCCTGCACTGTATCTGCATTTGAGTGGTATTGACAATTTAAGATACATCGCCAAACTTAGAAACATTCCCGAAGAAAAAATTCACGAAACCTTGGAATTGGTTGATTTATCCAGAGACGGAAAACGGAAAGCCAGACAATATTCATTGGGAATGAAACAACGTCTTGCCATTGCCATGGCATTGCTTAACGAACCCGAACTACTATTGCTCGACGAACCGGTAAATGGCTTAGATCCCAACGGTATTATCGATATACGGAAGTTGCTCATCAAACTCAATAAAGAAAAAGGTGTGACTATTTTTGTTTCGAGCCATTTGCTTAGCGAAATTGAAAAAATGTGTACCCATGTTGGCATCATCAGTAAAGGCAAACTGCGTTTTGAAGGCACCATGCAGGAACTTTCCAAAGCTGCCGGACTATGTAAAATTCAGCTTACGATTGATGAGGCTCAAAAATGGCAAACCGAACTGGAAGCCAACTACCAAAATGTGAATTTAGTTGCCCAAAACCAGCTTACGGTAGACATTGGAAACAAAGAACTCATTCCTGATTTTATTAAAACCCTAATCTCCAAAAACGCCTCGATTTATGAAGTGAAAATCTTGGATGGATTAGAAGAATGGTTTATGACAATAACTAATGAAAAACATAGAGATGAAAAATAATATACGCAACTTTATCACCGCTTTAAAAGCCGAAAACATCAAAAAAAGAGGCACCGGTTTTTATTGGACCAGCGCCATTTTAGGCATTATTTCTCCCGTTTTATTTTTTATTGTTACCATAGTAATGAGCACCGAAGAAATAAAACAAACGTTGCCTTTCAATATTTACCAAAACTTTATCAAAGAAGCTGTCAATCCGTTTGCTTACTTCTTTTTTCCGTTGTTGATTATCATAATCGTGAGTCGCATTACCCAATTAGACCATAAAAACGGAGGTTGGCAACTGATGGAAACCCAACCAACGTTTAAGTTCTCGATTTATTTTTCGAAGTTTGGCACCATATTGATAGCCAATTTAATTTCTATCGTTTCGTTTATCTTGGTTTCAATGCTTTGCGCTTGGTTACTCACATTCATCGTAACGGTTCCCAAAGCAGCACAGTTGGAAATTCCTTTTGGCGAAATATTTCACACCATTGCCCGATTGTTTGTGGCATCGCTTTTAATAACCACTATACAGTTTATTATTTCAGTCTTGATTCCGAGTTTTATTTGGTCGATTGTCATTGGCTTTTTCGGATTGTTGCTAACCGTATTTTTGAAGCCTTTTGATTTGGTTCCGGTTTGGTATCCTTATGAAATTTTGTCTAAAATTGCGGCAAACCCTGATGGCAGTGACTTGGGGTATTGGTTCACTTTTACCGAATATGTTGGCGTTACCATTAGCGTCATTTTATTATACATCGGTTTTAATTGGTACCGATACAAAACACTCCGGTTAACTTTTAACAATCCCACAAAAATCATCAGTTTAGCAACTGTTTTGCTGGTCTTTGGCGGATTGACCTATTGGCTGTTAAAACCCAATCAGATGCCCGATTATGGCAAAGCGGTTTTCTGTGGGCACATTGACAGTAAAGACCAATTTCAAAAAATTTATCTGAAAAACAATACGGTTCAAGACACCATTGCCGTCATTCCCTTTAAAAACAACACTTTTCACTATGTCTTTGACAAAAAGGTGATTACGGATAATTACACTTTTGTAATCGACGGAAAGTTTGGTGGCAATGTATTTTTTGGCCAAAATGACAGTATTTATTTGGATGGAAAAATATTCGGGCAAGTATCCGATTTTAAACTAAAAGGGACACGATTAGCCGAGAATCAGATGGCTACCGCTTCAAAATTAGATTGGAGCATGGTTTCTTATTATTTGGAAGAAAATGTCAATTTAGACAAACCCAACATCATAATCGATGCTTTACACGAGGAATGGAAAGAAAACATGGAAACTTCCAACAAATTCAAGACAGTTGACAATTATATTCCGAAAGACGATTACACCAAAAGAAACCAAAAATTAATCACCACTCGTTACCTGAATATGTGGAATGATTTTGTCAAAAAGAGAGCCGCTTTGTATCCGAATGAGAAAACCAATGGTGGAAAACTCATTGCCGAAATACAAGCCAACCTATCGCTGACAGATGAAAGTTTGCTCAGCAGCGCTGAATATTTTGATTATGTAATCAGCCAATTGATAGCCAAAAATAACCAAGACATTGACGATAACACCAAATCTATTTTGGCCATTTCCAAAATGAAAACGGGTTCGTTTAAAGACAAAATGCTTTTTTGGCAAATGAGCAAAAGCATTGAAGAAGCTTCAACCAGTAGCGAACGCAATGAATTTGTGGCACAATACATCACGCAATTCAGCGATAAAAATTACCAACGAAAAATCAATAAACTCAACAATATTGCTGAGAGTTTAGGCAAAGGCAAACAAGCGCCACTCTTTGAAGCAACTTCTATTGACGGCAAAAGTGGTTTTTTGGCTGATTTACAAGGAAAATTTGTGCTGATAGATGTTTGGGCGACTTGGTGTGGACCGTGCAAACAACAATCGCCTTACTTTGAAAAGTTTGCGCTGAAATACAAAAAAGAAAACATCCAATTTGTCGCCCTAAGTACCGATGAAAATATCCAAAAATGGTATATTGCTGCTAAAGGCAAATCTAAATCGGTCTTGCAATTACACGTTAACGATTTGAATTTGTTTAGGAAAGATTACAATGTTGTTTCCATCCCAAGATTTTTATTGATTGATCCGAACGGGAATTTTGTCAATGCTAATTTGCCTTTTCCGAGCGATACTTCATTTGAAATCTTGTTGCGAAAAGCATTGCAGTTACCCGAAGATGAATAGCCCAATAGCTTTTATAGATTTAGTATCTTTGCCAAAATTTTAAACGAATGATTTCACAAGAAACTATTGTAGCTTTAGCTTCGCCATCAGGTGCCGGTGCGATTGCCGTTATCCGAATTTCGGGTAATGATGCTATTACCATAGCTGAAAAAGTATTCCAATCGATTTCCGGAAAAGCCATCAGCCAACAAAAAACCCATACGATTCACCTCGGTCATATTGTTGACGAAGGAAAGGTTTATGACCAAGTCTTGCTTTCCATTTTTAAAAATCCGCATTCTTATACCGGAGAAGACGTGATTGAGATTTCTTGTCACGGGTCGACATACATCCAACAACAAATCATTCAATTATTACTGCGAAAAGGTTGCAAAATGGCTCAAGCGGGTGAATTTACTTTGCGTGCTTTCTTAAACGGCAAACTCGATTTGTCTCAAGCAGAAGCCGTAGCCGATTTGATTTCGTCAGACAATGAAGCCAGTCACCAAATTGCGATGCAACAAATGCGCGGTGGTTTTAGTAACGAAATTGCCAAACTCCGTGAAGAATTGTTGAATTTTGCCTCGCTAATTGAACTCGAATTAGACTTTGCTGAAGAAGATGTAGAATTTGCCGACCGAACCCAATTTAAAGAATTACTCAACCGAATTGAATTTGTTTTAAAAAGACTAATCGATTCCTTTGCGGTTGGAAACGTCATCAAAAACGGAATTCCCGTAGCGATTGTGGGTGAACCCAATGTGGGAAAATCGACTTTACTCAACGCTTTATTAAACGAAGAACGCGCCATCGTTTCCGACATAGCCGGAACGACTCGTGACACCATCGAAGACGAATTGGTCATTGAAGGAATCGGATTCAGATTTATAGATACCGCCGGAATTCGAGAGACGAAAGATGTGGTAGAAAGCATCGGCATCAAAAAAACTTTTGAGAAAATTGAACAAGCGCAAGTAGTGATGTATTTAGTAGACAGTGTTCAGTGTTCAGTGCTCAGTTTGGAAAGTTTAAATATCGAAATTGGAAAAATAAAAAATCAATTTCCATTAAAACCAATAATCGTTGTACTTAATAAAGTTGATAAACTTTCTCAAGAGGAATTAACCACAATATTGAACCAACTTACAACATACAACATACAACCTATAACCATTTCCGCCAAAAACAAACAAGGCATAGAAGATTTAAAAAACCAACTCATGTCGTTTGTAAACACTGGTGCTTTGCGCAATAACGAAACCATTGTGACCAACACGCGTCATTATGATTCGTTGTTAAAAGCTTTGGAAGAAATTCAGAAAGTGCGTTTTGGCATGGATACCAATTTGTCCTCAGACTTAATGGCTATCGATATTAAACAAGCGTTATATTACTTTGGTGAAATCACAGGCGAAGTAACCAATGATGAGCTTTTGGGTAATATTTTTGCTAACTTCTGTATCGGAAAGTAATTATTGTATCACTAGTTTCTTCACCACTGTTTTGTTATCACTGGTAATTTTGGCCAAATAAATTCCGGAACTTACATTCGGAACGATATTGGTTTCACCTGTAAACTTTTGCACAAAAACTTTCATTCCCAAACTGTTGTAAAGCTCAATTGTAGCTGCTGTATTGATTCCGAAAACAGTAAAGCTTTCTTTGGCCGGATTGGGATAAACCGAGTAATTAACGGTTTGATTTTCATTCGTAGAAAGCGAAGCAAACCAAGTCTGACCGGCATTCGCGCCCCAAATATAATCGGCCAAAAGAGGATAATCAATAAATGGATTTCTGTTAACTTGCCAAGTGTAGATGTAGTTATTTCGGTTCATTTCAAAATCGTCTCTCGGGTCAGACTGATTCCATTGCAACAACAAAGTTAAATCCCCTATTTGTCCCACAGTAGTATTTGCAGGATTTCCGGGCACAACACTCAAAGCATTATAACGAATCGCCATGTAAAACAACGAACGGGCAACATCGCCACGCCAACTACCTTGTGTTCCAGTTGGTCCCATGTATTCGCCATAATCTTTATTACCGCGCGAACTGTTTTCCGGACCATCTTCGGCTCGAATGTGGTGCGCATCGGCATGACCGGCTAAGATATCATCGGCATTGGTTGGTAACCAATTGTTAATTCCGTCAGGAATAGATTCCGTTCCATCGGTAAAACCGCCACGTGATTGTGGATAAATGTGTTCTCTGTTCCATTTTCCGGTGTTGATTCCCGTTTCTTGTATGTCTAATTTTGATCTTGGCACTTCCACATACATCAACCAAACCTGATTGCTATTCAGCGGATTTTGATCAGCCGTTTTTAAAATAGTCTCCATATCGCCATAATTGTGAGCGTGTACTACATTCGGATTGGCAATAATATCTTGAACTGCTTGTTTCAATGTTGCACCCGATTTTCCTTCTAAAGAATCGTAATAGCCTGCAGGCGCTGTGCTGGTTACGATGCCGTAAGTTGGATTCAAAGGCGTTCCCCAAGCAGCGACTGTGTAGTCATTGTCAATAATTCTGATTTCAATGTTATCATTGATTCTGTTGTAGGCAGAAGGCAAAGTGTTAAATTTAATTTTGGCCACTTCATCACCTTCATCATTGGTATCATCCACCAGTTGAATGTTGGTCGTGAAAGAATTAGAACCATTTGGTATAAAAACAGCAACGCTACCCGTATAATCTGAAGTATTAAAATTGCCGTTAGAAAGTGAAAACGTAAAATTTAAGTCGGAAGTAACATTGGTTTGTGTAGTGAAGGTAACTGCAAAAGATTGCCCTTCGTTGTATTGCGTGGCCAATGTTGAAATGGTAATTCCGTTGTAAACAAAGCCTGTACCGTCATTGTTAGCGCCTGGAGTTGGCAGTTTGGTTTCATAAGTCCCATCCGGTTTTCTTTGGATGGATTGGGTGGTTTGAGCGCTATTGGCATTTTCATCAATTTGGATAGTGACACCCAAAGCAGCCATTAAATCAGTTGCATCAGCATCACCTGTATCGTAAACCAATGCATCTACCAAGTTGTTGGTTGTAGCCGGAGAAGCATTTGGGAAATCAGATGAATCTCCTAAATACAGTGCAACTCCATCAGGACCATTTTGAAAAATATTATCGGGTAAATCCCTATCAGGAACCGGAGAAACTAAGTTGTTTCCAATAACCGCAATTCCATTTATATCGGTGGTTAAACCATCTAAATCGATGACATAGTAACTCAAATTAGCTTGTGTTCCGGTACCGTTAAAAAGGACCAAAACATAGCCGTTCAAGGAAAAATTTGGAGTGACTGATTTTAATTCGATGAATTCCTTATCATCGGTACTTGGGGTATCACAATCGAGTTCGTTGATAACCACCTGAGCTTGTATCATTGATGTGGACAGCACCAATAGATAGCACAATATTTTCTTGAGCATTAATTGAAATTTTGTCAAATTTATTGATATGCAAACTATTAAAAGTTAAATTCAATTTATTTATGATTATTTAATTGATGTTGGATTGTTTTTTAAAGAAAAACCTTTAAATAAAAAACAGTAACAACAGAATTTTACCACACAAAATCAATTGCTTATTTTTAACAGAAATACACTATTTTTACGCTACTTATCACACTTACTAATGTTTGAAATTTTAGGATACGTTGGTGCTTTGCTAATAGGCATCGTTTTGGGGATTACCGGTGGTGGTGGTTCAATATTAACGGTACCGATTTTGGTTTACCTGCTTCATTTGGATTTTGTAATAGCCAGTGCCTATTCACTATTTATTGTTGGCACCACTTCTGCCTTCGGAAGTTTTCAAAACTTTAAAAATGGGTCGATTGCCGTTAAAACAGCGTTACAATTTGCCATACCATCTGTACTTGGTGTTTATTTGTCCCGAAAATTTTTAGTTCCTACTATTCCTGACCCATTATTTTATTTTGGTTCATTACAATTAACCAAAGGAACTTTTTTGATGTTGATTTTTGCCGTAGTGATGTTAAAGGCTGCTATTTCAATGCTTAAAGAAAGTAAGGTAATTGTAAAAGTGGAACCGCAAAATAAATATTGGCTGATTCTCCAACTGTTTTTGGTTGGTATCTTAATTGGTTTGATTGGCGCTGGTGGTGGTTTTCTCATCATTCCTGCTTTGATGAAATTGGCCAAACTACCCATCCGAAAAGCCATTGGTACTTCGTTGTTAATTATCACTATCAATTCGCTGATTGGTTTTCTTGGCGATTTACAAACCAGTGATATCGATTGGTCTTTCTTATTATTATTCACTTCATTGTCTGTTATTGGAATTTTTATCGGACTCTATATTCAAAAATACCTCAACGAAAAACGACTCAAGAAGATATTTGGTTTCTTCGTTTTAGCTATGGCGGTGGTTATCATTTACAAAGAGGTGTTTTCATAAAGTATTCTAAATTCAAATTGTTAATACACCTCAAATATTTAAATTTGCCTAAATCTTTTTAATTATGAAAATCGAACAAATATATACCGGATGTATCGCCCAAGCGGCTTATTATCTGGAAAGCAATGGCGAAGCAGCTATTTTTGATCCGCTGCGTGAGGTACAACCTTACTTGGACAAAGCGGCTAAAGACAATGCCAAAATCAAGTATATTTTTGAGACCCATTTCCATGCCGATTTTGTATCAGGACATTTGGATTTGGCTAAAAAAAGTGGTGGGAAAATTGTATATGGTCCAACTGCCGAACCTGCCTTTGAAGCAATTATAACCGAAGATAATCAGGAATTTAAAGTAGGGAATTATACCATAAAAGCCATCCACACTCCCGGACATACTTTGGAAAGCACTTGCTATTTATTGACTGACGAAAACGGAAAACAACACGGCATTATTACCGGAGATACTTTATTTATTGGAGATGTGGGCCGTCCGGATTTAGCACAAGCTTTAACAGAAGAGTTGACACAGGAAAAATTGGCATCCTATTTATTTGATTCATTGCGCAACAAAATCATGCCTTTGGGAGATGATTTGATTGTGTATCCGAGTCACGGTGCCGGCAGTGCTTGCGGAAAAAACATGAGCAAGGAAACTACAGATACCTTGGGCAACCAAAAAAGAACCAATTACGCTTTAAGAGCTGATATGACTAAAGAAGAATTCACCAAAGAATTATTAGACGGTTTAGGACTTCCGCCTGCTTATTTCCCACAAAATGTGATGCTGAATATCAAAGGTTATGATAGTTTGGATACTATCATTCTAAAAAGCAAAGTCGGGCTTTCGTCAAATGAGTTTGAAGCGGTTGCCAATCAAGGCGATGTTGTGGTTTTAGATGTTCGCCACGAAAATGATTTTGTAAAAGCGCACATTCCCTACTCAATCTTTATCGGAATTCAGGGGAATTTTGCCCCATGGGTTGGTTCTTTACTGAGAGATGTCAATCAAAAACTATTGTTAGTTATACCGGCAGGAAGAGAAGAAGAAACCATCACAAGATTATCTCGTGTAGGTTTTGACCATGTTTTAGGGTATTTGAATGGTGGGATTGAAGCTTGGATTGAAGCCGGATTTGAAACCGACAGCATTAAATCAATCACTCCTGAAGAATTCTCCAATCAATTGAATGCTGACAGTACAGTTATTGATGCCCGAAAACCCGGAGAATTCGAGGCAGAGCATGTTGAAAATGCAATTAATATTCCTTTAGATTCGGTAAATGAGAATTTTCAAAGTGTCCCAAAAGGCAAGGATTTTTATTTGCATTGTGCCGGTGGTTATCGTTCTGTGATTATGGCTTCTATATTAAAATCGAGAGGCATCCACAACATCATTAATGTTGAAAAAGGGATCAACGGCATCAAGCAAACCGCTGTCACTTGCACCCAATTTGTCTGTCCGTCCACCAAAAAATAATTCAATAAAAAAAACAAAAAAATCACTTAAACTATTGCAATTTAAATACATTTGCAGTCGTAAAATTTAAAACAAAAAAATGAAAAAAATAATTCTATTAGTAGCCGTAGCTGTAGTACTTTTTGCCTGTAACAACTTGGGAGAAGGGGAATATATTATCACAGGGAATGTAAAAGGTATGAAAACAGGTTTGGTTTTCTTAGAAAAACAAAGCCCAATGGGAATGGGATTCACCGCCATAGATACTGTAAAAATTGAAGACGGAAAATTTGAAATCAAAGGTAAAACCGGCGAGCCTGAAATTTACTTCTTAAGATTTGACAAATTACAAAACAAACTTCCTTTAATATTAGAAGGTGGCGAAATTGAAATTGAAGTAGACAAAGACAGTCTTTTCAAATCTAAATTATCGGGAACTTACAATAATGACGAGTTCACAAACTTCAATAATGAATCAAACAAGCTTCAGAAAGCAGCTCAAAAGAAAATGAAAGCTTTTGAAACTAAAAACAAAGCCTTGATTGAACAAGTTGAAAAAACCAGAGATACTGCCATTGCCAATAAATTAAGAGCAGAATATGAGCCTCTTCAAAAAGAAGTTCAAAAAAACATGGAAGCGTTCACTTTCAGTTACCCTAAATCACACCCAAAATCATTCATCAGTGTACTAATCGTTCAAATGATGATGAGCAATCCTAAGTTTACACCAAAAGAAATTGAAGATAATTTCAATTCTTTGGATGCCTCTTTGAAAAAAACCAAACCGGCAAAAAGTATTCAAGAGAGTATAGATGCGTTAAAAAAAAAACCGACACCAAGTCAGCCCTCAGAGTTAACCAAATAGCACCCAACTTTAAAGCACCAACTCCTGAAGGGAAAATGGTTTCTTTAAATGAAAGTCTTGGCAAAGTAACTTTGCTTGACTTTTGGGCTTCATGGTGTGCGCCATGTCGAACAGCCAATCCAAAACTAGTGGCTTTGTACAATGAGTTTAAAGGTAAAGGATTTAACATCATAAGTGTATCGTTAGATGATGATGCAGCGAATTGGAAAGAAGCTATTGCCAAAGACAAATTGACTTGGACACAGGTTTCTAATTTAAAACAAATGGAAGAAAATCCTATTGCAATGCAATACGGAATTGAATTAATCCCAACCACTTTTTTATTAGATGCTAAAGGAAAAATTGTCGGTATAGATTTACCTCATGAAGAAATGAAAGTCAAAATCAAAGCACTTTTGGACTCAAAATAAGACTTTTTGATGATAATAAATAAAAATCTCCCGAAGGAGATTTTTTTATTTCTTTTAAAACCAATAGCTTAAAAAAAGTTACTCAATTATATGTCCTTTTTATTTGTGAAGCTCAAAAGTGTTTTTATATTTGCAATCGCTATAAGCAATGGGGAGATACTCAAGCGGCCAACGAGGGCGGACTGTAAATCCGCTGATTACATCTTCGCAGGTTCGAATCCTGCTCTCCCCACAAGTATTTTAAATAAGAAAAAACCACAAGTTCACTTGATGGTTTTTTTGTTTTATAATGCTTGCGTAAGGGTGAACCCTTACGGATCATGAAGTAATCCTGCTCTCCCCAATTGCATGAAAAGACTAATTTACTTTATAAATATCCCGACTTCAAAACTTTAACATTATTACACCACCTCACTAACGCTTTTTTTTGTTGGACATATAATCAAAAAAAGTATCTTTGGAATTCTAAAATATTGTTTTATGAAATCAAATCTAATTATTTGCTCACTACTGACGGTCTCTTTTGTATTTACTTCGTGTAAAAAAGAAGAGGAAGCTGCAACGACAAGTGACACTCCAAAAGAAATAGTAATGCCTAGAGTTCAATCTATTCCGGCACAAACTTATACGCAACAACCCGCTATTCAAAATGTAGCCCCAACCCAAAATCAACCGGCGACTGCCAGTCAAACGTTGACACCCAACCCACAAATAGCCACCAAAAAAGGAATGAATCCGCCACACGGACAACCGGGACACCGTTGTGATATAGCTGTAGGCGCGCCATTGAATTCTCCTCCGGGAAATGCTAACCAACCTAAAATAGGTTCGGCTACAACCCAACAAATTGACCCAAGTAAATTCACGACACAAACCACGCAAACCACCACTCAACCAAACGGTGCTCCGGCCATTTTAAATCCGGATGCTGCACAGACTACAACCACTGCACCGGGAATGAATCCACCGCACGGACAAGCAGGACACCAATGTGGAATTGCCGTTGGAGCACCATTACCGAAATAAAAAAATACACCATAAAAAAATCCCGTCTCAATTAAACAAGACGGGATTTTTTATTTTAAACCTATTGATTATTCTAAAGTGAAGACCACACTCACATTGGTAACAATTTCTATTTCACCTATGGCCAATGTTTCTCTAGAAGAATCAGCCTCGGTAGCCATTGCCATCATATTTCCTTTAAAATAAGGTTGTGGCACATGAACACTTGAGTTGTCAGTAATCAAAATAGCTTTGCCTACTTTTTGCCCTAAAACCGAAACATAGTCATTGGCTTTTTGTTTGGCATTCAAGATGGCTTTTTTTCTGGCTTCTCTTTCATAATCCTCCATTTTTGAAGATTTAAATTCAACACCCTGAATAGAATTAATCCCGGCATCATTCAATCCCATCATAATATCATCATACTTTGACAAATCTTTTAGGGTGATGCTCAAAGTTTGACTGGCCTGAAAAATGGATTTTTTCTTTTCATAGTCATAACTTTTACCCAAACTAACGTTACTTGTTTTGTAATCTGTGGCCGGAATACCGCTTTTCTTTAAAAACTTTATGACTTTATCTACCACCTCATCGTTCAAAGTCTTTACTTCTTTGACATCTTTCCCCGAGTTTTGAAAACCAACCGTTACCACAGCTTGATCAGGAATAATTTTTATTTTTCCTTCACCGGAAACTGAAATTTGAGGCACTTGGGCTTTTGATTCTTGCGCATTGGAAATACCTGCGACTAATAGGGCTAAAATTAAAACTGCTTTTTTACTCATGAGATTAAATTTGTTTTTTTGGTATTCGTGAATCTTCGATTTCATAATACAATATTTTTAAATATTAAAAGTGACTTTCCAAAAGTTGTGCCAATTATAATCTGCCGGTTTTCGCCATTACAAATAAAACGACAATCGGAATGGCCAATAAAACAACCGTTGATGTACTATTTTGAAACAATGCCGGGTCTTTTATCAACGTGATGGCATAACCGCCAATAGCACCACCAAAATGGGCTGTATGCCCGATATTGTCCCGTTTTGCTTTCATACCATAAATAGAGGCCAACAAATAGATAAATCCGAAAATATATCCGGGAATAAAACCATAGATCTCTATATCAGGCGCAAGTAATATGGCCGAATATATTATTCCGGTTACTGCACCCGAAGCGCCTACAGCACTATAACTGTACTCATTTCCATGAAAAACCATCGTGAGCAAACTTCCGAAAACCAAACTTGCCAAATAAATTAGAAGAAAAGAAAAATTCCCCAACATACCATAAACAATCGGAGCAAAAAAATACAGGGTAATCATGTTAAAAGCCAAATGAATTTCGTCTGCATGCAGAAATCCTGAGGTTATCATTCTTATTTGCTCTCCGGCTCGAATACTGCCTACATGAAATTGGTACTTTCTAAAAAACAATTGGTCATTAAAACCTTTGATACTTACGAGAACATTGGCTAAAATAATGCCTAATAAAAATATGTTGAGCATGACAGAAACATTTTTGTAAAAATAACAATACTTCTCAAGGTTTTGCAGATGTTATCCATTTAAAATCACATTTAACTTTATATTTGCATAAAATTCACAAGCATGCAGTTTATTGTTTTTATACTACTCTATCCATTCCTTTGGTTTATCTCTGTTTTACCATTCCGACTTCTATATTCAGTGTCCGATGTTATCTACCTTTTGATCTATTATGTTATCGGATACCGTAGAAAAATTGTTCGTCAAAACATTCAATTAGCCCTTCCACATTTGTCTAAAAAAGAACAAATAACCATTGAAAAAAAATCCTATAGTCACATGTGTGACATGTTTTTAGAGATGATTAAAACAATGACCATTTCTGAAAAGGAAATTGATAAGCGATTTGTTTTTACTAATATGGAAGTCCTATCCGATATGGAACAAAAAGGAAAAAGTATCGCAGTATTGATGGCTCACTATGCCAGTTATGAATGGGCTATTTCCCTAAATAAATTCAGCAAACTAACCAGTTATGCTATTTATAAAAAAATTGCCAATAGACATTTTGATAAGTTGGTCAAAGACATTCGACTCAAATTTAAAGCGGTTCTAATTACAACAAGAGAAACCATTCCAACCATTGAGAAAAATTATCGCGAAAACCATTTAGGCCTTTATGGTTTTGCCAGCGATCAATCTCCGCAATTGAGTAAAACCCATCATTGGGGTACTTTTATGGGGATTGAAACTCCTGTTCATACTGGTGCAGAAATGTTGGCCAAACGTTTCGATATGAATGTTATATTTCTAAAAGTAAAAAAAGTCAAACGGGGTTATTATGAAGCCACATTAGAAACTATGTTCGACCACCCGAAAGACGTACCCGACTATCAAATATCGGATGAGTTTTTAAGACGTGTGGAAAAGCAAATCTATGAAGCTCCGGAATACTATTTATGGACGCACAAGCGTTGGAAACACAAAAAAAAGTAGTGTTCAGTCGGCAGTGTTCAGTGTTCAGTTATTTGGCATTGAACCAAGATTTCACCATGGCTAATTCTGAATGTTTTGCGTTTTTGTGAATGAACTCATTGGTTTTTGAGTTGTATTCATAATCTTTAGCCCAATCTTTATGGTTTTGTGCCAAGGCTTTAATGCTTTCGCAAACAAATTGAATTTCTTCTGAAGTCGTTGTCGGGTGAATCGACATTCTAATCCATCCCGGTTTTTTGATTAAATCGCCCGAGGTAATTTGGCACACCAAATCATGAGAAGTTTCTTGGTCAACATGCAATAAGAAATGCCCGTAAGTTCCGGCGCAACTACAACCGCCACGGGTTTGAATTCCGAATCGGTCGTTCAATAATTTTACCCCCAAATTAAAATGCAAATCATCTATATAAAACGAAATCACGCCTAACCTATCTTGGTGTTGATTCGCCAAAATGTGAATGTTTTCTATCGAATTCAATTCCGAGAATACATAATCCACTATTTCATGTTCGCGTCCTAAAATATTCTTCACGCCCATTTGCTCTTTCAACTGAATCGCTAAAGCCGTTTTTATCACTTGTAAAAAACCAGGCGTTCCACCATCTTCACGGTCTTCGATATTGTCGATGTACTTGTGTTCGCCCCAAGGATTTGTCCAAGAAACGGTTCCGCCACCCGGACAATCAGGGACATTATTTTTGTATAAATTTTTGTTGAAAATCAAAACGCCCGAAGTTCCCGGTCCGCCCAAAAACTTGTGTGGCGAAAAGAAAATAGCGTCCAAATAACTTTCATCATCCGGATGCATATTGATTTCTACATACGGACCCGAGCAAGCAAAATCCACAAAGCAAACCCCATTATTTTGGTGCATTAACTTAGCCACTTCGTGATAAGGAGTTCTGATTCCGGTTACATTAGAACAAGACGTTATCGAAGCAATCTTAAAACTTCTGTCTTTGTATTTTTCTAATAGTTCTTTGAACTCATTCATGCACAATAAACCATCTTCATTGGCAGGAATTACCACTACATCTGCAATGGTTTCTAACCAAGAGGTTTGATTCGAGTGGTGTTCCATATGCGAGATGAAAACGATCGGCTTTATCTCTTTAGGGATAGAGGTGTAATCTTTTAAATTCTCAGGGATTTTTAAGCCTAGGATTCTTTGGAACTTATTCACAACTCCTGTCATTCCGGTTCCATCATTAATCAACACATCATTATCATTGGCATTGACATGTTTTTTGATAATGTGTCTGGCTTCGTGATAAGCCATAGTCATAGCTGTTCCTGAAATAGTCGTTTCGGTATGGGTATTGGCCACAAAAGGTCCGAATTCATTCATCAGCTTTTCCTCAATCGGACGATACAATCTTCCGCTGGCAGTCCAGTCTGTATAAATGATTTTCTTCTTCCCGAAAGGAGACTCAAACTCTTGGTCAATTCCAATAATGTTTTGGCGAAATTGTTGGAAATACTGCTCTAAGGCCGTTTGGGTTTCTGTGGTAATCATAATGCAACTATTTGTGTTCAAAGATACATTATTTTTAATTTTAGGTCAAAAAAAATACTATTTGTTGATAAATTCACAATATTATTAAAGGGTTTAAACCTTAACTTTGGGGATAAGTCTTATTTAAAAATTCCTTTAAACATGAAAAAACAGATATCACTACTGTTGGTTATACTAGGTATAGCCTCAGGTTTTAGTCAAGAAGACAATCGTCCGGTAAATACCGGGGATGATTTTAGTTTAGAAGGTGCTTTGGCCCTATTTAAAAAAGCCAATTCCCTTGAAGAATTCGAAAAATTTCTTAACCAAGAAAACAGCGTTAACAATCTCGACCTCAACAACGATGACGATATTGATTACATTATTGTAGAAGACATCAAAGAAGGTGATTCTCATGTTATTGTCCTGAGTACTTATCTTGACGAAAAAGAGAAACAAGACATTGCCACCATAAGCATCGAAAAAACCGGGGAAAACCAAGCTTTACTTCAAATTGAAGGTGACAAAGATTTATATCCCGAAAATACCATCATTGAGCCAATAGACGAAAAAGAAGCTATTAAAAGTTCAAAAGGCGGACCTAATGTTCCTGAAATTGATTTTCAAATAGTTTCCGTTAATGTTTGGCTTTGGCCAAGTGTACGCTTTTTATATGCTCCTAATTATGTAGTTTGGGTATCGCCATACCGTTGGGGAAACTATCCTCGTTGGTGGAAGCCTTGGCGACCAATTTCCCATCCGGTATTTTATGCGCATTGCGCACCACATCGCGTTTATTATCGTCCGGTTACTACGCGTAGGGTTGTTGTAGCGCGAAAAACTTACACTTCGAGAAGACATTCCTCTACTTTAGTAGTGCACAATCGTCGAGGAACTACAGTGATTCACAAAAACAAAAGAGGCAACGTAAAAGCCGTTAAAGTAAGAAGAACTCCGGTAAGAGGAAGAAGATAAAACCATGAACAAGAACACACTTTGGTCTTTGCGCTTAGGCTTTTCGGGAAAGCAAAGTAAACTTATTCAGAATATAGGTTTACCAAAGTTTCTGGAGCAATCCTATATTTCAAAATGGGATAAAAGTGTGCCTTCTTTTTTAGCTAATAGTCCTAAATCAATTCAGGAATTAAGAACCAAACGCCAAGAATTAAAAGATACTTCACCGGAAAAAGCCAAAGAACTACTCAAAATTGAACTCCAAGTTTCTCAGGAAATGAAAGCTTGGTGGTTGGAAAAAATGATTCATGATGAATTTCCGCTACGCGAAAAAATGACTTGTTTTTGGCACAACCATTTTGTTTCGACCTTCCAAAAAGTGAAAGTCAATCATTGGATTTTTCAACACAATCAACTCTTGCGCGAGCATGCATTCGGCAACTTTAAAACCTTAACCAAACAAATCATCCAAACCAATGCCATGGTGCGTTATTTGGATAATGTCGACAATCGCAGAGACAAAATCAATGAAAACCTCAGCCGAGAATTATTAGAATTGTTCACACTCGGCATCGGAAATTACACTGAAGACGATATTAAAAACGGTGCCAAAGGTTTGGCCGGCTTAAACCTAGGCGAAGACCAAGCAGTTTATCGTCGAATGCTTGAAAACAATGACACGATTACCTATTTTGGCAAAACTGGCAATTTTAAAGCGGAGGAAATGGTCGATATCATTTTCGAGCAAAAGGCTGTTCCTTATTTGCTCACACGAAAAATCCTAAAGTGGTTCATTTATGACAATCCGAAAGAGGAATTGGTTCAATATTACGGTGATTATTTCCGAAAAGTAGATTTTGAAATCAAACCGTTACTAACCAAAATCTTCACCCAAGAATTCGCCATAGACAATGCCGGAAGCAAAATCAAAGATCCTTTAGTTTATATCCTCCAATTGATGAACGAACTGAATGTCGAAGAATTGAACCCGAAATTGGTTGCTTTTTTCTTAAGACAACAAGGTATGGATTTGTTCAACCAACCCAATGTAAAAGGCTGGAATGGCGGAAAAGAATGGCTGACTTCCCAAATCTATTTGCAACGCAACAATGCCTCCGATTTGCTTTGCAATGGTAAAAGTTTGAGCCGAAGAAAACAATTCACTGACGATGAAATGATTAAGGAAAGCATGAGCCAATTGGTGAAAGTAAAACTCCATTGGAACAAAACCAGCAACAACAAAACCATTATAACTGAGCTTTCCGACAGATTGTTATTTCACGTGGATGACAATTTGCAAAAAGAGTTTGAAGCGATATTAAAATACGATTTCAATCCCAAAGCCGAAAGCGCCGATTATGCCGTATTGCGATTGTTCAATGCAATGATAAAAACACCCGAATACCAATTGATTTAGCCATGAACAGAAGAAACTTTTTATCCTTAACAGGCACATTTACTGGCGGCGCATTGTTGCTTCCTGATTTCCTGCATGCTTTTGGGAGTCAGTCTAACTTGGTAATTGGCGAACAATGTTTGGTCTTTATCCAACTGAATGGCGGCAATGATGGCTTGAATACATATATCCCGTTTGACAATCCATTGTATTATGATTTGCGTACTAAAATCGCACTGTCAAAAGACCAAGTTATCAGTAAAAACAAAGGCATGGCTTTTCATCCGGCTTTGAAAGATTTTGCGACGATGCAACAAAACGGTGATTTAAGTATCATTCAAAACGTGGGTTATCCTGAACCCAATCGCTCGCATTTTCGCAGTCAGGAAATTTGGCAAACCGCTTCGGGTTCAAACCAATATTGGAATGAAGGTTGGCTCGGCCGTTATTTAGATTTGCAATGCAAAGACCATCAGCCAACAGCCGGCGTGAATTTGGATTCGATAGATAATTTGGCTTTAAAAGGTAACGAACCGAACTTCATCACGGTAAAAGACCCAAATCGATTTAAAATAAGAAATGACAATGACGATGCTGTAAAACTTTCCGACAATCCGCAATTGGATTTTGTGCGCAAAATTGCCAACTCGGTTTCCGAAGGTTCAGAAGAAATTCAAAAAGCGATTGCAAAATCTACAACCGAAATGAGTTATCCTAAAACCAATTTGGGTAAAAACCTAGAATGGATTGCCCGATTAATCAAAGGCAATTTGAATTCCAAAGTGTATTATACTTCCCAAAACGGTTATGATACGCATGACAATCAATTGGCTTTGCACCAACGCAATTTAACCGAATTGAACGATGCCATTTTCAGCTTTTACACCGACTTAAAAAAAGCCCAATTACTGCAAAATGTCACCATCGTAGTTTTCTCTGAATTCGGGCGAAGAGTCAAAGACAACGGCAACGGAACTGATCATGGAACCGCTGCTCCGATGTTTATCATTGGTGGAAATAATATCGGAAAAGTTATTGGAAAAAATCCCGACTTGAATGATTTAGACCAAGGTGATTTAAAATATGAGATTGATTTCAGAAGTGTTTATGCTTCGTTACTTGAAGATAAGTTGAATTTTAATTCCCAAACAATTGGTCTGAAGTCAAATCCAATAAAAGGCTTGTTTTAGAAAATTGTACTATTTATTCCCTTAAATTATGTTGAAAAATCCCCATTGATGGGGATTTTTTATTACATTTTTTTTCTCATCTTTGATAAACCTAACAAAAACTATTACAATCATGACAGTTTACGAATCTACAGGAACCTTTGATGCCACACAAAGCACTTTTAAATTAGACGTTCAAACCACTGACATCAGCCCCGATGAATTTTACATTAGCGAGTATTACAATATTTGTGATGCCAATCGTTATGCTATCGTAGGGATTTTACAAACGGTGGATAAAAACGACACCGATTTCACCAATTATCCACCTGATGCTAATCTTCTGGAAAACGATATTTCATTCAATAAACTTAACAAAGATTATTTAGAACCCGGCGACAAAGATATTTTCAGCATAGGAACCAGTGATAAAATTGACGTTTACATTCACCACGGCATAGGCTTTGACCCTACAACCAATACCGATGACAACCAATACATTATAAACTACAAAGCCGGCATTTATGTTCACTTAACCGCTGGATCACCTCCGGGAAAAGGCGGTGTGGGAATGTTGGTTTAAATAAATGCTTAAGGAGAAAATAACATATAGTAATAGATTCATGCTTGTTGCACTATTTTTTTTTAGTGCATTGCTAACTTGTGCTCAAAATAAAGCTTTAAAAAAGTTTGAGTATGAATTTGAAAAATTAGATTATCCAACTCGTTTGGCTGAATTACAAAAGTTCAAGCCAAACGAGTTGTCTATTATAGACCAAGCGCTTTTTGAACATTTGTCCGGAAAAACACAATATTTAAGCAACTCCGGTGCCGGTGCCGTAGAGCATTTTGTAAAGGCGCGAGAGTTATACCTCAAAGCCAATGATTTAGACAAAGCCATGGAATTGGCTATAACTATTGCTGAACAAAAAAGGTATACATATTATAAGTATAAAGATTACAAACCACTCTTGGATGAAGCTATTGCGTATGCCAAAAAAAATAATAAGTCTAAATTGTTAAGTTCGGCCTATTTAGAAGTTGGTAGCAACCTTAAGGATTCTTTACCTTATGAAGCAATTCGGGTTTATCTGGAAGGAAAAGCGATTGCTGAAAAAAACAAATATTACATCGATGAAACAATATACGACAGAAGAATTGGTATTACTTATTATAGAACGCTGAAAAAATTTAAATTGGCACGCCATTATCTAAATTTATCTTTAGAGAAAAGTAAAAAACATAATTTTCAGGAAGGCATGGCTTATGTCTATCTTAACTATGGTCAAATTTTTAGACTAGAAGGAAAACCAGAGAAAGCATTACCGCTTTTCGATAAAACATTTTCTTTAAAATTCGACAATTATAGAACTCTTTTCAATCAGAATATGTACCAGTTTATATCTGATACCTATCGTGAAATGAAAAACTATGAAAAGGCCTTAGAATATCTCGATAAGAAACATGCATCTATAGGAATGAGTGAAGAAGATGAAACCAAGATCATTCGCGACATTAACACCAAATACGAAACTGAAAAAAAAGAGCTCGAAAACAAAAACCTCAAAATCAAAGACCAAAAAAACAAACTGATACTGTATCTGTTTGTTGGTATATTTTTAATTTTCATCATCGGTACCTATTTCAGGATCAGTTATATCAACAAGAAGAAAAAAATTGCCGAGCAGGAAAAAGAAATTGAAAGTCAGAAGCTCGAAAATGTACTCAAAGACCAAGAACTTCACGAAATAGACAAAATGCTGGAAGGTCAGGAAAAAGAACGAATAAAAATTGCCAACGATTTACACGATAATTTAGGGAGTATTTTAGCCACATTAAGACTTAATTTTCAAAATCTTTACCAACAAAAAGAAGGCATCAACGAAGAAGAGCAGGGAATGTTTGCCAAAACCGATGACTTAATCGAAGAAGCTTACCAAAAAGTTCGCGGTATGGCACATGCCAAAAATGCCGGTGTTATCGGTAGCGAAGGATTGGTTCCTGCCGTGCAAAACATTGCCAAAAAAGTGTCTATTCCCAATAAACTTAAAGTGCAAGTAATTCCATTTGGTATGACGGAACGTCTTGAAAACACACTAGAGGTAACCTTATTCAGAATGATACAGGAAATTTTGACCAATACCATCAAACATGCCGAAGCCTCTGAAATTACCATCAGTTTAACGCAAGACGAAGACAGCATCAACATTCTGATTGAAGACAACGGAAAAGGATTCAACCCCAAAACCATCAATAAAAAAGATGGTATGGGCTTGAACAACATCGAAAAGAAAACCGAACAACTCAACGGTACGTTTAACATAGACAGCTTTGAAGGAAAAGGAACCACCATCATTATAGACATCCCATTATGATAACGCTAGTAATCGCCGAAGACCATCAAGCCCTAATAGATGGCATAAAATCATTCTTGAAAAATGAGACCGATATCGAAATTGTAGGGCATGCCAATGACGGCTTTGCTCTGATAGAAATTGTGCGACAACTCAAGCCCAAAGTAGTCATCACCGATATTCGCATGCCCAAATGTGACGGTATCATGGCCACCAAAACCATCAAAACCGAATTCCCCGATACCCAAGTCATCGCCTTCAGCATGTTTGACCATGACGACGCCATTTCACAAATGAAACAAGCCGGCGCTTCAGGGTATATCATGAAAAACTCTTCTTTGCAAACCGTTTTAGATGCCATTAGAGCCGTAAGTCAAGGCTATTCCTATTTTGTCAATGAGGCCGAAAACGAATATGAAACACCCAAAAACGAGTTGTTCTTCAGCAACCGCGAAAAAGAGATTCTGCAACTAATTGCCGAAGGAAAATCGTCTCAAGAAATAGCCGAAGCTCTTTTTATAGAAAAATCTACGGTCGATTCCCACCGCAAAAACATGTCGAAAAAAATCAAAATTATCGGAAAAACCGATTTAACAAAATTCGCTTTAGAGCGGAAATATGACTATTTGTAGTATTTTTACCTCTGAATCACGATAAAAAATCCCCATTGATGGGGATTTTTTTATTGGTTTTCTTTTCCGAATTTTAAGTAATCAAAAACATAATTAATTTAAGTTTTGGTTAGTTAATAAATCCTGCCCGTCCCTCGCAAAAATTTTAGTGGTATTTGATATTTGTAACAAGGGCAGGTTTTTATTCATCAAGTAAAATCCAGATAATACGAATACATGCCAAAAAAAAGCTTAAACCCCAACTTGGTGATTTCCTATCACCGAATGCGTCAATCTATTGGTTGGCTCGGACTGTCCTTGCCTTTTATCCTACTTGCGGGCAATTATATGATCAATCATTATAATTTATTCAATAACGAAACTTTGATGATGACACAATGTAATACTTACACCGCCGGTAGTTCTTTCAAACCTTATATCAGCCATTACTATTACACCACGGTAGGCGAGCTCTTTACCGGGACGCTTTGTGCCGTGGCTTTGTTTCTCTTTAGTTACCGCGGTTATCCGCAACGCGATGAGGAAATCATTCCGTCAGACAGTTTTATGACCAACCTCGCCGGATTTTGTGCTTTGGGTGTTGCCCTATTCCCAACTTCTTCCAATCAATGTCTTTCAGATAATGTTCGCACCTACATCAGCAGTGAAACCATGGGCTATGTCCATTATATTTTTGCCGGATTCTTTTTTATCACCCTATCGCTCATTTGTATTTTCAATTTCAGACGCACCGCCAAGGTGGCCGACTTTGGTAAAATGCCCTCACATAATTTTTACAAATACTGTGGCATTACCATGTTGGTTTGCATAGCCATCATTTTGATTTACTCGGTGTGGTTAGAAGAAACCTATCCGCAATTACAAGCCTATAATATCACTTTTGTTCTAGAAACCATTGCCCTAGTAGCCTTTGGATTGTCATGGCTCAAAAAAGGAAGAATTGACAGTAATTAAAATCTAAATAACTCATAATTCGTAATTCATAATTCGTAATTCTCAAAATCATGTGTTGGACTAATGTAGAATCTCAGTGTAAAATGGTTTATGACAAACCCTTTATTAATGTCGAGAAACCACTCGACCGTAAATTTATCATTCAAATCATAGCCGAGGAATTTCCCGACTTTCCGCGCATTCGTATTGCGGCTACGGTCGACCGTTGTTTAAAGATATTCCCCGCGCCGGTAGAACGTCAAAAGCTGTTGCACTTTGTGCAAATGAGCATGCGATAAACCGGCACTATATACCTACCGCTCCGCCCTCTTGTTATTTTGAGACTTCAATGAGAGGGTTTTGGAGTGACCTCATTGTGAAAAATTAACCAAACCACTTATACGATGGAACACAAAAGTAGTTTCCTGAGATAAAAGTGGTTTTTGTATATTAGCGAAACAGATATGAAGTTAAATTTGTCTGTTAGTTGGCAGAAAATTACAGAGACAATGTGTAATTGTAATTTTAGGTCTAATTTTAAAAATATAAGTTGAACATCAAACAAAGTACAAAATGAAAAATATTTTATTATTCCTATTCGGACTTTCTTTAACAATGTCTTCAGCGCAGAATATATTTGAGAAAGACGCAACTTGGAATACATACGAACTTCCCAATAACCAATATTATGCTGATGGATATTATTTTCTCAAATCAGAAGTCCAGTCAGATGGCAAACTCATAGTTGGGGTAACCAACTATTCCAGCGTTCCCACCACAAGCCTAATCAGACTTGACGGCAATCAGCGTGACACAAGCTTTACTTCAGGCAATTTCAACGGATTAATTAGGGATTTTATCATTCAGCCCGATGGAAAAATCGTGGTCGTTGGCGAATTTACTACCTATGAAGGCATTACAGCAAAATATATGGTACGATTAAATACAGACGGAACTCGAGACAACAGCTTTGTTATGGGGAACGGATTTACAATTGAAACCTTTAACACCAATACTTGGGCCAGCGTGGTTAAAATTCAACCGGATAACAAGCTTTTGGTTGCCGGGGAAGCTATTGTAGCCTACAACGGACAAACAGTAAATAGTATTGTAAGGATAAACCCAGATGGAAGTCCGGACCCAACATTTGTTTATGACCCAACAGCTTATTCCCTTGGAGTACAAAACATTGTCATTCAACCCGACGGTAAAATTATACTTGGTGATAAAGGCCGTATTTACCGTACCTTGTCAAATGGTACTCTTGATCCTACATGGGCACTCAATACACCACAGGCTTCAGAACCTTCATTTTCCTCCAGTTATGCTACCCGTATAATCAAGTCTATAGTACTGCTTTCCAACGGAAAGATATTGGTGGGTGGCCAATTTGAAAGAGCTTTCGGCTCTACAAGCCGTAAAGATTTAGTAAGGCTCAACGCAGACGGTTCGCTCGACAACACATTTTATACCGGGGGATTCCTCACAGTGTCCAATTATCGGGAAGGCGTAAGTTCAATAGTTGTTTTGGCAGATGATAAGATAATTATTGGAGGCGATTTTAATTATTGGTACACTAGTGCCAACACGTTTATTAATCCAAAAAGTATTTTACGACTTAATGCTGATGGTACTTTAGACCCAACATTTACTGCTTACGTTAGTTTCTCAATCGATTATGACGACAGCAATTACATCAAGGATATCAAAGTGACTCCCGATGGAAAACTTGTTTGTGTTGGTTCCATCAACAGTTACAATGGTGTAGCCGTAAACAACATTGTAAAAATTGACACCGATGGTAATCGTGACACTACTTTCCACAATATTTGTAAAGGTTTTAATGGCAGAGCCACAAAGATTCTACAACAACCTAATGGACAAATATTGGTTAGTGGACTATTCAGTATGTACAATGGAGCCACGCGTGATCGTCTTCTTCGATTAAATGAAGATGGTAGTCTTGACGAAAGCTTCGAAGCAAATTGTTACCAATTTATTTCCGATTTCAATCAAGTTCTTGATATGGCACTACAAGCTGATGGAAAAATTCTTATTACCTCAAGTGGTCGTTCTTTCAATGGACAGTCAGGAGGTTCATTTATACGCCTAAATATTGACGGAACACTTGATACCTCTTTTGTATCGCTTACACCCGGTAACTATGGACTATCCGGAACATACCGCAGCGTACGTGTACAACCCGATGGAAAAATATTGACCGTCGGAAGAACTAATAGCGATAATGTCATTAAACGCTTCAATCCCGATATGACCCTTGATACAACTTTTAATTTTACTACCTACACCAATTGTAATGAAATAGCATTACAACCCGACGGAAAGATATTATTCTCTTATTACACAGGCGCCGGAAACAATAATTACAAAATGGGAAGACTATTACCCGATGGTCAAATAGACACAAGTTTTAATGCACCGACAACAACATTGGGTGTAACTAATTTTACACTGCAACCTGATGGTAAGGTTTTGTGCTTTTCTGATGTTATAGCAGGGCATACTGTATTCAGATTGAATGCTGATGGTACTTTAGACACTGGTTTTTCATTCCCGTCAACACAAACTTATCAAAGCGAAAATACAGCCCACGCTCTTCTCCCTGACGGAAAGATTTTAATGGGTGTTAGGCTGTTTTCAGGTTTTCCAAATTACCTGGTTCGAAGAAATTCTGATGGTTCAGCCGATACAACTTTTGATATTGGAAGTGGATTTGCTCCAGGAATTGGATATGGACCCACCATTGCAGAAACTATTTCTGATGTCGATGTGGATAGCTCCGGTCGAATTATTGTGGGTGGTGCCTTCAGATTATTTAATGGTCAACCCGAAAATGCATTTGTGCGATTACGACCTCAAGGGTCATTATCTACATCGGTCATTACTGAGGAAAGTTCATTTGTTATTTACCCGAACCCGGTTAAAAACACAATCCATATTTCTGTGCGAAACGGCAAAACCGTTGATAGAGTGCATCTATTCTCTCTAGCCGGAAACTTAATCATGTCAGTTGCAGATACTAACCTAGATGTTTCCTTCTTAGAGAATGGCTTATATATCTTAAAAATCTCATCCGGAACCGAAACTGAGCATTTTAAATTAATTAAAAATTAATGTTCCTCCATCTCGATTTTTAGAGAAGGATTAAGAAGAATTGTGCTTAAAAACATGTGAAAAGTCTAAAATGACACCTGCCAACTCCGAAAAGCTATCAAGTAGTTCCGAAAATCTGTCATCAACTTCCGAATGAGCATCATTCTACTCCGAAAAGCTGTCATTCTACTCCGAAAGAGCATCAATCAAGTCCGAAAAGCTGTCATTGACTTCCGAAAGAGCATCAATAAAGCCCGAAAAGCTGTCATTCACCTCCGAAAAGACATCAACAGAGTCCGAAAAGCAATCATGAAACTCTAAACACAGTAAAAAAGGCGGGAAAAATAGGCAAACCCGACTAATTGATTAAAATCCGAAAGCAATCTTTACTATTGCCAACTACGCTTGAAACCAACAGTAAGCGAGTTACGGCAAATATTTATTAAATTAAAATGTATATTTATTGTTTATCAATAAATATTTGATTTATATTTGCCCTGTTAAACTTTAAAACCCACTCTTATGGAAATCAAAATTAGTACCGCACAAATCCTAAAAGTCTTGTATATCCTTTCATGGATTATCTTTATCGGCTTGTGTATTGAAGCCTGCGGTTTTATATTCAATACTGCTTTAGCGTTTTTTAAAACAGACAACATTGGCCTATTTTGGCAACAAATCGATTTGACCCAACTTTACAATTTCGACAAAGGCCATTACTTTGTAATCACAACTTATCTGAGTATCATAGCGGTAATGAAAGCCATAATGTTTTACCTGATTGTAAAATTATTACACGATAAAAAACTAAACCTGGCAAAGCCTTTTAACCCGGAAGTAGTAAGGTTTATTATTATCCTTTCCTATTTGACTTTGGGCATCGGTTTGTTCACGCACTTTGGAGTTACCTATGCGCAATGGCTTTACAAACAAGGCGCTACTATGCCCGATATTTACCATTTACGCTTTGCCGGTGGTGATGTGTGGCTGTTTATGAGCGTTACACTGTATGTAATCGCACAGATTTTCAAAAGAGGCATCGAAATCCAAAAAGAAAACGACTTAACGATATAAATTATGGCAATTATTGTAAACCTAGACGTAATGATGGCCAAAAGAAAGATGTCGTTAAACGAACTTTCCGAAAAGGTAGATTTAACCTT
>NZ_JBKBLM010000029.1:0-38425 GCF_046296355.1 Flavobacterium sp. | reverse complement strand
GATTTTTTACAAAAGTAAATTTTATTTTAAAAGAAAAGAGGATTGAAAATGAATTCAATCCTCTTTTTAGTCCTACGTCAATTAATTATTCTTTAATAAAACGCAATGTTTTGCTTTGAGTACCGTTTGAAACAGTGATTAAATAAACACCGCTACTATAGTTAGTAGTGTCGATAGATAAATCATCTGCGGTTACAATGGTTTTTTGACCTACTGTTTGACCTAAATAGTTGTAAACCGTAACGTTTTTAACCAATTCGATTCCGGTTGGAACTGCAATGTTTAATACGTTTTTAGCCGGGTTAGGGAAAACATAAATATCATTTAAGGTTTCAAAAGTTTCGTTGCTCAATACGTTAACCGTAAATACTTTGCTTTCTGAAGCGCCAAATGAAGCACCAGTAGCCACTACTATTGAACCATCCGTTGATTTAATATCGTAATATCCGGTTCCATAGTTACAGCAAATTCCATCAGAATAAGCATCGTTGATGGTAAAAGTATAACAGTTGTTGTTGGCTAAAGTCCAGTTTTGAGTAAAAATAGCCGGAAGCGCAGCGGTATCAGTATATGGACCACCACTGTACAAGATTGTTCCGCCTTGATTTCTCAAGTTCCAAGTTGTTTCAGAACCATACAAATCTCTTTGTAGTCTAAACACATAATTGTTGATGGTATAGTTGGTTGGACCTGATGGTACAGTATAACTTGTGGTAACAGCATTGTTAGTCGCTCTTTGATCGGTTACCCCATTAGCAGTTGTAATGGTTGCGTTGAATGTTCCGTTAGTTCCATTGGTGACTGGCATGTCAAAAGTAGCGAACTTGTTTTGCGCTAAACTTCCTGTCCAAGGGTAAGTATAGTTTGTTCCGCCATTGATGTTGTATGAAATAACAGCAGAAGTTAAAGTAGCAGTTCCTCTGTTGTAGATTGTAACTTTTATGGTTGCAGAACCTGTAGTACCACAGCTACTTCCTCCTGAAGCACATACGTTTTCTAATTTTAATTCAGCGTCATTAGTAAATAATGGAATAGCTTGATCTTTAGTTGACGTTTTTAAGCTAAGTCTTCTGGTTGCATTATTCATTACGGTTGTGATTCTGGCCTTTTGATCTACAGTAAAGATGTTCATACAAGCATCATCAGTATAATCCATGTAGTTTTCAATCATATCGTTGCCAGGTTGTGTAGTACAAGAATTGGTTCCTGTAGGGCAACCGTAATTTTCTGCACCAGCTCTTGGTGTATCGTTACAATAGTCATCGGCAACACAAGCAGCACCGTCTTCAGCCCAGATGTGACGTAATCCTAAAAAGTGACCTACTTCATGAGTCATGGTTCTTCCTTTATCAAAAGAAGTACCTGCGTAAAGTCCGCCTGGGAAAATGGTTCTTGATCCGAAATAAGAATAGTTAGCCACCACACCATCAGTACTGGCTGAACCACCATTTGCATTTAAACCGGTTAAGGTAGAGTTGCTTGGGAATTGCGCATAACCTAAAAGATTGCCATTTGAGAATTGTACACTCCACATGTTCATGTATAGTGTTGGATCCCAAATAGTATTAGGTTTAACGGTAGAGTTGATTTCTGTGGTAGACCAAGAAGCCTGACAAAGATTGTGTCTTACGATTCCATTGGTTGGGTTTCCGTTTGGATCTGATTTGGCCAATGCAAATTGAACCATAGTATCCGCTCCCACGGCATTTGAATTAAAACCTGGGGTTCCGGCCAAACGTCTAAAGTCTTGATTCATCACGGTGATTTGTGATTCAACTTGAGCGTCTTGTATGTTAGGTGCAGTTCCAACAGCTTGACCACTGTGAATTACGTGAACCACTACAGGAATTGTAATGATGCCACCTGATTCTGAACGGTATTCCGGACTGGCTTTATATCTTTCAATTAATGGAGATAACCAAGCTTCAAATTGAGCATCCGTCATTCTTTTAGGGTCATTTTCTTGTAGGAAATGCTCGTATTCTGTTGAAGCACAACGAATCAACCCATCCGGTGATACATTGGTTACAGGTTTTCCAAAAATGGTTCCTTGTTTTGCTACTTGACTGTATCCCATACATAGGGAGAACAAGAGAAACAAAGACATAAAAGTAATTTTTTTCATGATTTGTAGTTTATGATAGTAAAAGGTTATTGTAAATAGCCGATAAAAGTATAAAAAAAAAATTTAGCAACAAACTACTTTTGCGTGGTTAACAGTTGCAATTTTCAGAAATATAAAAATTAGGCATTATTTTGACTTCAAATTAAAACAATACCGGTTTTCGGAGGGGTTAAAGGGCTAGTAATTTTCTTAATTTATTTTTCAAAAATTAAGGCTGGCTTATTTTCCGTTAAAACTGTTCATGGTGTTGTTTAAACCGGCTAAGGCAAACGATTCTATTATTTCTTTGGCTACTTCAAATCGTTCCGGAAGTTTGGCTTTTTCTTCGTCGCTCCATTCGCCCAAAACATAATCTACTTGTTGGCCTTTTTTGAACTCGTCGCTGATACCAAAACGAAAACGAGGATATTCGGAAGAGTTTAAAAGGAGTTGGATGTTTTTTAAACCGTTGTGCCCGCCATCGCTGCCTTTGGCTTTGATGCGAATGGTTCCGAAAGGCAAATTCAAATCATCGGTGATTACTAATACATTTTCTTTGGCGATATTTTCTTTTTCCATCCAATATTGAACGGCTTTACCGCTGAGGTTCATATAGGTGTTGGGTTTCAAAAGGATTAGTTTTCTGCCTTTGATGTTGTATTCGGTAATGGTGCCAAGCTTTGCCGTTTCAAAAGACAAGCTTTCTTTTTGGGCGACGTAATCCAACACTTTGAAGCCAATATTGTGGCGGGTATTTACATATTCGGCTCCGATGTTTCCTAGACCGACGATTAGAAATTTCTTCATTACTTCTGTGTTTTCTGAAGTTCTATTAGTGGTAAATAATTTAGTCAACCATTTCATGAGGCAAAAGTAGCTAATTTGAAAATTTGAAAATGAGTTAATTTGAAAATTTGTTTCCAAAAGTTTATAAAGTGCCTTTTGCTTATCATTTAGCCCCGACAGGAGTTACTACCTCGTAGTGCGGATGGCGGGAATATGGAAACCAAGAATGCCCGAGCCTTTCGCTCCTGATTAAAACAAAAAAGCACCGGCGTGAACCGATGCTTTTAAATATAAGGTGTTGAAAATTATTTTTTCTTTCCTTTTGCCGGAGCTTTTGCTGCTTTTGCTGCTTCTTGAGCGGCTTTCATTGCAGCACGTGAAATCTTCACTTGCGCTACCACAGTGTTGTCCGGGTGCATCAATTTGAAGTTTTTCGCTTCTAATTTGGTAACATATAATTTGTTACCCATTTGCAATTCAGAGATGTTAGCTTCAACATAATCCGGAAGATTTTTTGGTAAAGCTTTCACTTTCAATCTTCTTTGGTTCAAACGTAAATCACCACCTAACAATACACCTGGCGATGTTCCAACGATTTTCACGGGAACTTCCATAGTGATTTCTTTGTTTTCGTTTAATTGAAAGAAATCAATGTGTAAAATTTTGTCAGACACCGGGTGAAACTGAATGTCTTGAAGAATAACATTGGATGTTTTTCCAGCCAAATCAACTACAACGGTGTGTGCGTTTGGAGTGTAAACCAAGCCTTTGAATGCTTTTTCTTCTGCTGCAAAATGTACTGGTTGACTTCCTCCGTAAATAACGCAAGGAACCATTCCAGCATTACGTAAGGCTTTAGTCGCAACTTTGCCCACGCTTTCTCTTTCTGATCCTTTAATCGTAATCGATTTCATTGTAAAAATATATAGTTAATAAAAAAATACTTAATTAAATTACATCAGGAATTTACCACTGATGGAATTGTTGTGTTGCACCATGTGCATTACTTCTGCAAAAAGAGGTGCACAACTCACCACTTTTATTTTATTTGATTCTTTCTTTAACGGAATAGAATCGGTAACAATCAGTTCAAGCAATTGAGAGTTCTCTATTTTCTCGTATGCTTCTCCCGAAAGAATAGCATGAGTACAGATGGCTCTTACGCTTAAAGCTCCTTTTTCCATCATCAAATCGGCCGCTTTGGCTAAAGTTCCTCCGGTGTCGATCATATCGTCAACCAAAATCACGTTTCTGCCTTTTACTTCCCCAATCAACTCCATAGTGTCAATTACGTTGGCGGCTTTTCTTTGTTTGTAACAAATCACTACGTCTGATTCTAAAAACTTAGAATAAGCATAAGCTCTTTTGGAACCGCCCATATCCGGAGAAGCAATCGTTAAATTCTCTAACTGCAGACTCTTTACATAGGGTAAAAAGATAGTCGAAGCAAACAAGTGATCGACCGGTTTTTCAAAAAACCCTTGAATTTGGTCGGCATGTAAATCCATCGTCATGATTCTGGTGGCGCCGGCAGTTTCCAATAATTTGGCTACTAATTTGGCTCCAATCGGAACTCTTGGTTTGTCTTTACGGTCTTGTCTTGCCCAACCAAAGTAAGGAATGACCGGAGTAATGTGTCGGGCTGATGCTCTTTTCGCAGCGTCAATCATTAACAAAAGCTCCATTAAATTATCGGCGCTCGGAAATGTTGAGCAGACAATAAAAACGCGCAATCCTCTAATTGATTCTTCAAAAGAAGGTTGAAACTCGCCATCACTATATTTTGAGAACGTAACTTTCCCCAGCGGAATGCCATAGTTAGTAGCTATTTGTTCGGCCAGGTGGACGCTTTGTGAACAGGCAAATATCTTTGCTTCGGGTTCTAAATGCGACATTGTAATTAGTTGTTTTTATTCCGCTGCGCTCCATACAATTCGGCTTTGACTTCTGTCTTAGTTTTCTTGTATTAATTGCCTCGGGTGTAGTTAGTTAGTAGTTGTTCGTTTTACCGAGGTGCAAATTTAGAAATTAAATCCGACTCTGAAAGGATATTTTTAAGTATTTTTTTGATTGTGTGAAGAAAAATTTTTTACATTTGCACCCACAAAACACACATGCCTTAATGCCCGGATGGCGGAATTGGTAGACGCGCACGACTCAAACTCGTGTTCTTAGGAGTGTGGGTTCGATTCCCACTCCGGGTACAAACAAAAAAACCTCTCAGCAATGAGAGGTTTTTTTGTTTGCAATTATTTTCGTGTTCTTAGGAGTGTGGGTTCGACCTGCCTGCCGGCAGTCAGGTTCCCACTCCGGCTTGTCTGCCGAAGGCACTGTACAAATGAAAAACCTCTCAGTTATGGGAGGTTTTTTTGTTTGCAATTATTTTCGTGTTCTATAGGAGTGTGGGTTCGACCTGCCTGCCGGCAGTCAGGTTCCCACTCCGGCTTGTCTGCCGGAGGCACTGTACAAATGAAAAACCTCTCAGCAATGAGAGGTTTTTTTGTTTAAATTTGATTATGTTTTATATATATGCCATATCAAGTTTGAATAGAAATTATATTTATGTTGGGTTAACTGACAATATAGAAAGGAGATTTATGGAGCATAATTCAGGAAAAAATAAAACAACAAAACCTTATTTACCATTTCAAGTAATTTACACAGAAGAATTCGAAACCAGAGTGGAGGCAAGAATCCGTGAAAAATATTATAAATCAGGAATTGGAAAAGAAAAGCTGAAGCAGATACGTGAACAGAAAGGATAAAAGGTTCGACCTGCCTGCCGGCAGGCAGGTTCCCACTCCGGGTACAAATGAAAAACCTCTCAGCAATGAGAGGTTTTTTTGTTTTATTGCTTCGATGTTTTACTATTTAATGTTAACAATTCGAGTTGAATTTACTGCCTTCACCTCTCATAATATTTATAATTTGTTAAGTAATAGTTAACGTGTTAAATTATTATTCTGTTTAAGCAGATAATTCATTAACAATGAATTGACAACACCGGTTGTTTGATAATAATTACATAATTTTCTGTTAATGCGTTTTGCTGACGCTCATGATACTTTTGTTTTTTTTTAACATTTAATTATCATGAAATTTAGGCTAAAATTACTGTACAGTTTTCTATTAATGTTTTCTTTCTCTATTGTCTACTCTCAATCTTCAGGGATTAAAGGGGTCGTAATTGATGATAAAACAGGTCAACCTTTACCGGGCGCCACGGTTATTATTAAAGGATTGAATAAATCCAGAGTTACCGATGCTGATGGGAATTTTAATTTTTCGAAAATTGAACCCGGTATATATGAACTCTTAGTCTCAGCACTGACGTTTCAGGAAAAAGAGATTACAGAAGTTGTTGTAATTAAAGATGAAATAAATGTTTTAACCATTTCATTGGAAGAAAAAAACAACCAGTTGGAAGAAGTGGTTATAAAAACCACCAAAGCCAAAGTTGAGTCGGTTAAGTCTTTACTAACCATGCAAAAGAACAGTGCCAACGTATCAGATGGTATTTCTGCTGAAACTATAAAGAGAACTCCAGATAAGAATACTTCCGATGTTTTAAAAAGAATAAGTGGAGCGAGTATACAAGACAATCGATTTGTTATTATTAGAGGATTAAATGACCGTTACAATGCAGCTTTATTAAATGGCGCGCCATTACCAAGCTCTGAATCAGACAGGAAAGCATTTTCTTTTGACATATTTCCGTCAAATATGTTGGATAATTTAGTGATTACTAAAACTGCTTCTCCTGATTTACCTGGAGAATTTGCCGGTGGTGTGGTTCAAATTAATACTAAATCGGTTCCAGATAAAGATTTTCAATCCATAACTATTGGTTCGGGATATAATACCATTACCACATTTAAAGAGCAAAAAACCTATAAAGGCAGTGGTACAGACTGGTTAGGTTTTGATAACGGAGTACGTGATTTTCCTTCTACAATTCCCAGCACAGCAGTATTTAATGCTCTAACCCCACAAGAGAAAGCGGCTTTGGCTAAAACTTTTGAATACGACTGGAAAATAAGAGATGCTAATTTCAAACCTAATACTAGTTTCCAATATTCTATTGGTCGAAATTTCGATATAAAAGACAAAGTTTTTGGGTTTTTATTTTCTGCTACACACAATATCACTAATAATTACAACGAAATTGAAAGAAATGATTACGAAAACTCAGATCCAAATACGCCATCTCTATTAGATGAAAAATATTTAGATAAAAATTACAGTCAACAAGTTTTGACTAGCGGATTGGCCAATTTTTCATTAAAGTTCAATCAAAATCATTCCATATCATTTAAAAATATTTTTAGTATTAATTCTAACGACTTAGTGGTCGTAAGAAACGGTAAAGCACAAACTGATAATACTGTAGTTACAGACGCAGATGTTCGATGGTTTACCAGTAATAGGATTTATTCAGGACAATTAAATGGCGAGCATTATTTACCAAAATCTAAGATTAAATTTAACTGGTCTGGTTTTTACAGTGATATTGAACGTTCTATACCTAATTTAAGGAGAAACATATATATAACTCCTGATCCAGACAGTACAGATCCCTCACTAAATACTCCAACAGCATTAATAACCAGTAATAATGGAGGTCCTGATTATGGTGGAGGAATGTTTTTTTCTGAGAATAAGGAGAATATTTTTGGTGGAAAAACAGATATTTCCAAAAAGTTCAACTTTGGGGAAGAGTCTATAAATGAAATAAAAATTGGAGGTTTGGTACAAAGCAGAGACAGAGATTTCTTTGCTCGTCAAATACAATATAATGTTTCAGCATTAGGTGGTTTTGACGCTACTTTATTGTCACAGCCTAATGCTACCATATTTTCAGTAGAAAACATGGGTGAGATTTCACCCGGAGTAAATGGATTTACTTTGTATGATTTAACTAAGCCTAGTGATGATTATAAAGCAGGATCTAAATTGAATGCCGGGTACATCATGTTGGATAACCGATACAAAAAATTTAGATTGGTTTGGGGTGTAAGAGTAGAAGATTTTACCCAAACCCTTCAAGCCCAAGAGACTGCTACAAATTTCATTGATTCTGAAGTTAAAAAAACTGATATTTTGCCTTCTGCCAATTTAATTTTTTCGTTCAATCCCAAAAAGAATTTACGATTAAGTTATTCAAAAACATTGAATCGCCCTGAGTTTAGAGAGTTAGCACCGTTTGGTTTTTATGATTTTACTACGCAATTCTTTACTCAAGGAAATCCTAATTTAAAGAGAGCTACTGTTGAAAATTATGATTTCCGTTATGAATTTTATCCTGGGAAAGGGCAATTATTTTCAGTATCTTATTTTTTGAAAAAATTCACCGATCCGATAGAAATTATTCAACAAGTAAACAATAAAACTATTAGTTACCAAAACGCTAAGAGTGCAAAAAATAGCGGTATAGAACTTGAGTTTAGAACGCTTTTAAGTTCCATTTTTAAATCAGAACGCACCACTTTATTTGATGATTTAACTTTATTTTCAAACCTAGCGATTATAAAATCTACAGTAGACGTATCGAATGTAAATAATGCGAATACAGAGGGTAATAGACCTATGCAAGGCCAATCGCCATATGTTTTTAACGCAGGTTTACAGTATGCTAATAAAGATAATGGTTGGATTCTATCCGCTAATATTAATAGAGTTGGAAATAGAATTCTTTATGGCTCAAGCGAAGTGGAGCCGTCGATTTGGGAAAAAGCAAGAACGTTTTTGGATGTGCAGATTGCGAAGACATTTTATGAAAACAAATTGGAACTAAAATTAAATGTCCAAAACATTTTAGCCCAAGACTTAATTTTTTATCAAAATAGATATAAAGACAGAACCTACGATGTTTCACTATTTGAAGGCTTTTCAAATGTTATTTTCACAGGTGACCATGTTAATGAAGACGGTTATAACAAATATGATGATGATGCCATTTGGGTAACCAAATTTGGTCCAACGTTTTCTCTATCCTTAACGTATAATTTTTAAATGAATCGCGAGATTTTAAATGCTAAACGGTTTGAATTAAATAGCAACCAGTTTGGAGAAGATTTTATTTGGGGTGTTTCCTCTTCTGCTTTTCAAACTGAAGGCGCAACAGAAACAGCAGGGAAAGGTTTATCTATTTGGGATGAATTCGCAAAAAAGAAAGGTGCAATTTGCAACAATGATTCTCCGGCTATAACCAATAATTTTTACGAAAATTACAAAGAAGACATTGCCCTGATTAAAAAATTGAATATTCCTAGTTTTCGGTTTTCTATTTCTTGGCCTAGAATACTGCCAAAAGGAACTGGTTCCATCAACCAATCTGGAATTGACTTTTACCATAAGGTTATTGATGCTTGTTTGGAACAAGGAATTGAGCCATTTATAACTTTATATCATTGGGATTTGCCAAAAGCTTTAGAGGAAAAAGGCGGTTGGACCAATCGGGAAATTTTATCTTGGTTTGAGGAGTACATAACGGTTTGTGTCAATGAATATAAGCAAAAAGTAAAATACTGGATGGTTTTGAATGAACCTTCTGTCTTTACAGGTGCAGGATATTTTCTTGGGGTTCATGCTCCAGGAAGAAAAGGGTTGAACAATTTTCTTCCGGCCATGCATCATGCTTTATTATGTCAAGCTATTGGTTATAAAAAAATTAAAGCTATTGATCCGGTAGCTCAAGTAGGGACCACATTTTCGTGTACCTACATTACTCCTTTGCGATATACTGTTAAAGATTTAAATGCAGCTCACCGAATTGACACTTTGTTAAACAGAGCATTTATTGAGCCTTCGTTAGGATTAGGTTATCCTACTGATACACTACCTTTTTTGAAAGGAATGAACAAGTACATTTTAAAAGGAGATGATGAATTGATAAAAACAAAATTTGATTTCATCGGCTTGCAAAATTATACTCGTGAAGTGGTAGAGCACAACTCTTATGTGCCGTATTTAAATGCCAAAATCATCCCAGCCGAAAAAAGAAAAGTAAATTTAACGGCAATGAAGTGGGAGGTTTATCCTAAATCAATATCGACAATGATTAAAAAGTTTAGCCAATATAACGGGGTAAAAAAAATCATTATTACCGAAAGCGGCGCTTCTTTTTTTGATGAATTGCATGGTAATGAAATAAATGACGTTGAGCGAATTCAATATATTCAATCCTACTTGGAAGAGGTACTATGGGCCAAAAACAACGGTGGTAAAGTTGCAGGTTATTTTGTCTGGTCAATAACAGACAATTTTGAGTGGGCAGAAGGATACAAACAACGTTTTGGATTGGTTTATGTAGATTATAAAACCCAAAAGAGAACCATAAAAAATTCTGGACATTGGTACTCTAAATTTCTTTTAAACACCAAAAAAGTTGAAGAAATGAAAGGGTCAAATTTACCAGGCATTTCTTTTTTTTAAATTCCAGTTCAAGCCCACAAAGGGATTAACACTAAGGAAACATTCAGTAATTGTTAACTTGACATTTAGACCTTAATAGAAAACTATTTCATAACACAAAAACTATTTTTATTTAATTGTTGATTTACTGCTATTTGTTATTGCGGTTTTATGTTTGCCATGTCTAACAAAAAAATCATTCTAACAATGAAAAAAAATTATTTTGTAGCAATTTTGGCTTTAATTTTCAATTTTGCTTCTGCTCAAATTGAGCAAACCACTTATCGTGGTGCATTTGCTCCGGCTCCCACAGCTCAGTGGACTGACAGCTGGACAAATTTTGACCCTAACAATGCTGCTTATGGCACTGTTACCAATGTTATTAGTGCTGATATAACAGCCAACACAACATGGACTGCTGATAAAGTTTATGAGTTAAACGGTACTATTTATGTGAGAAACAATGCAACTTTAACTATCCAACCGGGAACAGTTATTAGAAGTAATGTTGCTGCATCGGCTTTGTTTGTTACAAGAGGTGCTAAATTAAATGCCATTGGAACGGCTTCACAGCCAATCGTTTTCACTTCAAAAAATGCAGTTGGAGCTAGAAACAGAGGTGACTGGGGAGGAATTGTTCTTTTAGGAAGAGGTGCTTATAACGTGAATAACGGTGAAAATTATATTGAAGGAATCTCTCAAACGGTTGAAACGCAATTTGGTGGTGGTTTATCTCCAATTAATAATGACAATTCAGGAACATTAAAATATGTTAGAATTGAGTTCGCGGGTTATGTGTTTTCACCAAATAACGAGTTAAATGGTTTGACCATGGGTGCTTGTGGTAGCGGAACTACTATTGACTATGTTCAAGTATCTTATTCTAATGATGACTCATTTGAGTGGTTTGGTGGTTCAGTAAACTGTAAACACTTAGTGGCTTTAAATGGTTTAGATGATGACTTTGATACCGATAATGGATACAACGGAATTGTTCAGTTCGCATTGTCAGTAAGAGATCCATTAGCTGCGGATATTTCTACTTCTGAATGTTTTGAATCTGATAACAACTCAGGAGGAACTTCTGTAGCTCCTTTTACAAGTGCTATTTTCACCAATGTTACAGCAGTTGGGCCAACATATCGCTCTACTTTAACAGGAGGTTCACCATTAAACGGACTTTATGACAGAGCGTTAAGAATTAGAAGAGCTTCAAAATTAAAAGTCTTTAACTCTTTATTTTTAGATTTCAAAAGAGGATTACATTTAGATGGTACCTCTTCTGAAAATTTTGCTGTAATTAATGACGAATTGAAATTCGAAAATAACATTATTGCTAGTGCATTTACACCAAGTGTGCCATTGGTAAATACTGCCGCTGCTACAATTGCATGGTATGCTGCTAACAATAATACTTCTTTAACATCAAGTGCAGGAATTTTGACTTTGCCATACAATGCAACTGCTCAAAACTACACTGGATTAGATCACAGACCAGGTTCAGGTTCTATTGCTGAAACAGGCGCAACATTTACTGATGCTGCTTTTACCGGGTTATTAACTCAAGTTGATACACCTAATCCAATTGTAACTACACCTATCAATTATTGTAGAGGTGTTGTAGCTGCTCCATTAAATGTGGTTAATGCTCCTGGAACTATATTACAATGGTATACTGCTGCTACAGGAGGAACTGCTTCTGCGGTTACACCTACAGTATTAACTACTGTTGTAGGAACTAAAATTTATTATGTAACTCAAAAAAACACTACAACAGGAGTGGAGAGTTCTCCAAGAACTGCAATTACTGTTAATACATTAGCATCTCCAACTGTAGCTTTAGGAACAATCACTAATGGTGATTTACTTCCAGCAATTAGTGCTATCGGTCAGTACGTTGGTACTACAACACCAATTACATATACTGTTCCTGCTTCTAGTGAAGCCGGTGTAACTGCTTATTTTTGGACAGTGCCATTAGGAACTACAATTGTTTCAGGACAAGGTACAAACTCTTTGACAGTTCATTTTAATAATGTTCCTGCCGGTGCTGAAACTTATGGAAATATTGGTGTTCAAGCAGAAAACGCAAATGGATGTAGAGGTACTGCAAAAACATTATCATTAAGCAAAGCTTTCCCAATAGCTCCGGCTAGCGTGAAAATGACAGATGCTTTGTTGCCAAATTCTCCTGTTACAGGATTACCTGTTCCGGTTACATCATTTGCAGAATACATGGGTACTTCTAAAGAATTAACTATAACTGCTGCACCAGTTTCAACTGCAAGTTCTTATGTATGGGAATTGCCTACAGGTGTTAATCCAATTTTAGGAACTGCTGGAACTCCGGTAGTTAAACTTTATGCCACTTATCCTTTCACAAACACCATTAGTTCAGCTCCTACAGCCAATGGAAATGTATATTACAGAGTGACTGAAACTGTTTATAGTAATGGAATTACCATTCAAACTGCTACAAAAACAACTGTTGGTGGTGCTGCTAACGTAGTTGTAACCAACTTAACGAATGAAGGTGCTACAATAAACCCTGCATTCCCAATAGTATCAAGTACTTCCAATGTAATTTATGTTAACTTCTTAGGAGTTACAAGTGCTAATACTTACAACTATACTACAGTTGCTGCTGTTCCAGTATCTACTAATGTACTAAGAATTGGTGCTAAATCAAGAAATGGTGTAGGTGTTTCTGTAACGAATAATGCTGCAGTGGTTGACCCAACAACAACATCTACAGCTAAATTGTTAACATTGAAAGCAGTTTTGCCAAAAGCTCCGACATTAAAAATGACAAACGATGCGGTTAGTACTACTACAGCCGTTACAGTTATCAGTAAATTTATCGGTACAACTACAGAATTTACATTGACGTCTTCAGTTGCTAAAGGTGCTTCTTCATACGAATGGTTATTACCTGCCGGTGTGAATGTAACTTTTGGTAATCCTGCTACAGACAGAATCATTAAAGTGAATTTTGCTAATGTTGCTCCTGGTATTACAACTTTATACATTGGTGCAAGATCTAAAAATGGTATCGGTACTTCTGACTCTTCAGCAAGTAACGGATTAGCCTTAGCTCCTTATACTAATTCACCATACAAGTTGTTAAAACTTACTGCCGCTGTTCCTTCAGCTGTAACTGTAGTTACCGGTCAAGTAGCTGCTTTGTGTGGTAACTCAACTTACAATTATACAATGACAGCTTCAGTGTATGCTAACTCTTATGTAATTACTGCACCAACCGGTTCTGTTGTTACATCAGCTACTGTTCCTGGTAATACTACTAATGTTTTATCTACAAGTGATTTAACGTTCTCGGTAACTTATCCTTCTGTTTTTGCTATTACTACTGCAACTCCAGTTGCTGAAAAATCATTAGTTATTACTTCTGTAAACGGTGTTGGTAATAGTTTAGTTAATAAGATAGTTACTTTAGCTACTGCTCTTGGAAAAATTACGACAGTTGCAAATTCTTATGTTGATCCTGTAACATCTATACCGTCTGCTACTAAATTCGGTAAGTGTACACCACAAACATTTACTATCACTCCAGTACCTTTCGCTACCTCTTATGTTTGGACACTTTCAAATGGTGCTGTAGCAGTAGGTGATGCTACTTCAAACTCAATTGTGGTTGATTTCTCTGGAGTTACTGGAACTACCAATGTTATAGCTGTTAAAGCATTTAATGGTTGTACTTACAGTGCTGAAAAATCGGTTACTTTAACTTGGGACACACGTACTTGTGATATTGGTAGAATGAATGTTTCTGGAGGTACTCCAACAACAGTTTCAATTTATCCAAATCCAGCTGTTGACAACTTTACAGTAGAATTAAATTCTTCTGAAGCCGGAAGTATGACAATGACCATCTATAATATGAATGGTTCACAGGTTAGTACTAAAGATTTAAAATTAACTGAAGGGAATAACGTTATCAATGAAAACATCTCTTCTTTAAGTAGTGGTATCTACTTTGTGAATTTCTACAATTCAACTAATAACGAAACTATCGTTAAAAAATTAGTTAAGAACTAACAAACTCTCAGTTAGTGATTTTAAAAGGGCGCAATTTTTGCGCCCTTTTTCTTTTCTACGCCTATTTACGTATTTCAATATAAAATTACTATTTTTATCTTGCTGAGGTAAATGAAACCAAGATGAAAAAACGCATTTGTATAGTGGAAGACGACAGAGACCTGAGGGAAGCCTTGTGCATGATGATTCAGTTTACCGAACATTATGAACTTGCCGGAAGCTTTGAAAATGCTGAAAAGGCACTTCAGTTTTTGCCCGAAACTGAACCCGACGCGATTTTAATGGACATCAATTTACCCGGAGAAAACGGGATACAATGTGTCACCAAACTCAAAAATATCAATCCCGATTATTTGGTTTTGATGTGTACTTCGTATGAAGACGATGATAAAATATTTAAAAGTCTAGAAGTAGGCGCCAGCGGTTATATTCTCAAAACCGAAGGTCCGGCCAAGATTATCAATGCTTTAGATGAATTGTTTGAAGGCGGAAGTCCAATGAGCAGTAGTATTGCCCGAAAAGTGGTCGCCAGTTTTTCTAAAATGGAGTCCCAGAACCGCTTGACCGAATCCTTAACCACACGGGAAAAAGAAATATTGGAATTATTGGCCAAAGGACAAATGAACAAAGAAGTCGCCAATCAGCTTGATATCAGTACCGGTACTGTGCGCAAACACATTCAGAATATTTACGAAAAACTCCACGTAAACACTCGTGTTGAAGCGGTAAACCTTTACCTAAAAAGATAATTTATCGCTTATGAAATCTTTTATTCAACTAACCTTTCTCTTCTTTTGCCTTAATTTGACAGCACAAAGTCTGACGGAGAAAAAAAAGTTGAATCAATTTAAGGCTTGTCAGGATAATCAATGTCGGATACAAAGGTCCTTTCTAATGGCGGAACATTTTTTAGAAACCGATGACATCGAATCCTCCCAAAAATGGTTGCAAAAAACCAAAGATTTGGTGTCGCCTAAGAACACAGATACCACAACGGTTTTCATTCACAGCCTGCAGTCGGAATTGTTTTATTATATGGGTTTGTTCCAATTTGGTACGTATGAGGCCAAGAAAGGAATCGAAAAAGCTACCCAATTAAAAGACAGCACACTTATGGCCGACGCCTATTTCTTTTTAGGAATTAACCAAATGGAAATCAATGCGTATGACGAAGCCCATAATTCTTTATGGAAATCGAGAAAGTACAGTCCGAAGAAATCCGGGAAAAAGTTTATCAGAAGTTGTATCCAAAACGAGCATATTTACAACAATATTGCCCAATTAAAGTTCAAAGTTCGCGAATTGGATTCGGCCTTTTGGTACAATAAAAAAGCTTACCAAATGGCTTTAAAAAACAACAGCAAACGCGGTGTTCCCAATGCAGAGCAGACCTTCGGACAGATTTACCTCGCCAAAAAGCAAAAAGACAGCGCGGTATATTATTTTCAAAAAAGTGTACAATCGGCAGAAAACAGTGTTTATTATGACATTGCTTTATTAAACTATGCTTATTTAATGGAGTGTTATTCTACTGACCAACAGTTGAGCAATCAATGGTATGAAAAAGGGATAAATTTGATTAAGCAAAGAATCGTCAACATCGCTTTCCAACGGTATTTTTATACCAATGCTTTGACTGTTTTTAAAGCTAACAACCAAGTAGAAAAAGCCGCCTATGTTCAAGATAAAATCATAGTCATTGATGACGAAACCCGATTAAAAGGGAATTTTTTCATCCAAGATATTACCACTCAATATGCCAAAAATGAAAACAAACTACTCAATTTGCAAATAGCCGAATTGATTCAAGAGCAAAAATACGATACCTTACAATTGATAGCAGCATTGATGGCCGTTTTACTTTCAATCTTATTTATTATTATTATCAGAAGGAAAAATAAAGTGCAGCAAACCTTATTGAACCAAAAGAATGACATCAGCAAAGATTTGCATGACGATATTGGAAGCGGTTTGAGCAGTATTTTAATCCATGCTGATTTACTCCTAAAGGACAAAGAAGCTGCAGACAGACAAAAAATATTGGCCAGCAAAATAGCCCAAACCGGTAAAGAAATATCCCAACAACTCAACACTTTTATTTGGTCTTTAAGTACCGATAATAATGGTTTACAAAGTTTTGCCGAATACGTAAAGCAATACGGAATGGGATTATTAGAAAGCACTGATATTGAGTTTGAGTTTACCACCAACATCGCTTCCAAAGAGACTATGATGATAGGTGGAGCGCAAAGAAAACACCTTTTTTTATGTGTCAAAGAGTTACTCAACAATGCGGTTAAACACACCAATGCCACAAAAATATCGGTTAGCATCAAAGCTCCCGATAATAATAGTTTGGAAATAATAGTTGCCGATAACGGTCAAGGAATGAACAAAGAAAATCAATTCGGCAATGGGATTACCAATGTCAAAAAAAGGATTGAGTTATCAAAAGGGAAAGTAATTTTTACAGCTCAGAATGGACTTCATGTTACCATGCATATCCCATTGAAATAATGGGGCAATATAAAAATGCAATATACTTTGACATACGCCTTTTGGCGTATTTTTTATTTTAAAATAACTCATAATCAGTTGTTTTATGCATTTTTTGGGTTTTGGGCAGTTATTTTTCTATGACTAAAATCGTATTGTAGGGATTAAACTTAATGGTGAATTTTAGACTTCTCTTTCAGGATTCAAAAGATAATAACTTGAAAGAGAATTATTTAAAAATTCAGCAACATGATAAAAAAATTACTGCTACTGTTATTAATTGTTCTAGCATTCGAAAGTAAGGCTCAAGTGGGTGTCAACACAACAGACCCCAAAGCGCAATTAGATATTCGTTCTACAAACCAAGTCACACCAAGTAATACCGATGGTTTGTTAATTCCAAAGATAAATGCCTTTCCGGTTACCAGCCCAACGGTGGACCAGCAAGGCATGTTGGTGTATTTAACCACGACCGTTGGCGCTAACACACCAGGATTTTATTATTGGAATAATCCAACGACAGCATGGTTGCCCGTAAAAGGAACCGATGGCGGCACGCTTGACCAAGCGTACGATTTTGGCGGAGCAGGAAACGGTAGAACCATAACTGCTGATACAGGAGCTGTAACTATAGACGGAACAGATGGTTTGGTGGTATCAGGAACTTCAGGAAGCGGTGCTTTGGTGCCTTCAGGTGCAGGAACCAGAATGGTTTGGAATCCAAGGAAAGCTGCTTTTAGAGTAGGAACGGTCTCTGGAACATTATGGGATGACGCAAGTATTGGTAATGGTTCTGTCGCATTCGGAAATTCAATTGCCTCTGGTGGTAATGCTTTCGCAGGTGCAGGTGGAAATGCTGGAGGGAGTTTCTCATTTGCATTTGGTAGTGGAGCAATAGCATCTGGCCAAAGTTCATTTGCATTTGGTGCAGGTGCTATTGCTAATATTGCAGATGCTATTTCGATAGGTTTTTTATCTACAGCCTCTGGCCCTAGAGCTGTTGCGCTTGGTACTGGTGTTACAGCCAGTGGACAAAGTTCAACAGCACTTGGAGCCGGAAATACAGCAAATGGATTTGCATCAACTGCCTTCGGAAATACCAATGTTGCAAGTGGAAGTTCATCAACCGCTTTTGGGAATAACAATACCGCTTTTAGTTTTGGTGAAACGGTATTGGGAATAGGAGCCACCACTTATACGCCTTCATCTAATGGAGCCACACAGTTTAGAAATTTCAATGCAACAGATAGATTATTTGTAATTGGAAATGCTATTGATGACAATAACAATTCTACTGTTGACGATACAGAACGCAGTGATGCAATGGTCGTATTAAAAAGTGGTAGAACAGGTTTTGGGACCTCTTCTCCTCTAGCTGACATTGAAATTGCAGGAAATAATGTAAATACAACTTCATCAACTTATGGAAATTTACATATTAGAACGGTTGATAATTATGCAGCAGATGTGGGAGGTTCAATTTCTATTGGTGGTGCTTTTGGAGCAGGAGTTGCGCCTTTAATATTTTATAGAAATTTTGCAAGTATTGAAGCTCGAAAAACCAATAATGATTTGTTTGACCAAAACGCATATCTAATTTTTAAAACATTAGGAACAGGTGGATTTCTTGAACGAATGAGAATTACAGCCAATGGTGATGTAGGAATAGGTACTAGCACACCAGGAAGTAAATTGCATGTTGTTGGAAACCTCAGAATGGTGGACGGCAACCAGGCTTCAGGAAGGGTATTAACGAGTGATGTAAACGGGACGGCTACTTGGCAAAATGCTTCTGCTAACGCATGGGGTTTAACGGGTAATACTGGAACTAATTCTGCTACAAATTTCATAGGAACAACCGATAATACGGATTTAGTTTTCAGAAGATTTAATGCTCCATCAGGTAGAATCTCAACCACCAACACATTTTTTGGTTTATCAAGTGGAAGCGTTTCAACCGCTCAGAATAACACTTATTTTGGAGCACTCGCAGGACGAGACAATGTTACAGGTCAAGAAAATGTATTTATAGGAAGAGGAGCCGGTGCTTTAGGAACTACTGGATCAGGAAATGTTTTAATTGGTAACGGCGCAGGAATTTTAAATGAAGCCAATCAAAATGCTTTTGTAGGTGCATTTGCGGGAAATTCAAATTCAACCGGAGGCAATAATTCTTTTTTTGGACATTTTTCGGGAGTATCAACATCTACGGGTTTACGCAATACGTTTCTTGGGGCATTTACCGGAAGTGTGAATACAATTGGAACAGACAATACGCTTATTGGTTCAAGTGCCAATGTGTCAACAAATAGCTTAACCAATGCTTCTGCAATTGGCGCATCAGCTGAAGTTGCAGCAAGTAATTCACTAGTTTTAGGAAGTATTATTGGAGTAAATAGCGCAACTGCAACTGTAAATGTTGGTATTGGTACTACCACTCCACTAGAAAGATTACATGTTGCCGGAAGGGCTTTTTTAACGGATGGTTTTTCAGCCGATAATGCTGCTTTGATATATAGAAATAATACTGATTATATGTTTCTTGGACCTCAATCTGGAAGTAGTGCAAACGGTGGTGCTATGGCGCTTTTTGGCAGTACAAACGCAAGTGGCGGCAATGCAGGTGGTGTTGATTTCAATGTTCCCAATGGGCAAGTTAGAATGAGTCACAATAACGGTAGCTATATTTTTAGAGCCAATAGCACTAGCGGTTATGCTGCTACATTTGAACTCAATGATATTGGTTTACAAATAGGGCACAACTCGGCCAGTAGAGCGATTGTATTTAATACCGATAGTGCTGAGCGAATGCGGTTGACAGCAGCAGGGCGTTTAGGCCTAGGCACTAATAATCCCGGAGGTCAATTAGAACTTTCTTTAAATGAAGGCAGAAAACCTGCTACTAGTACCTGGACTATTACCTCTGATGCTAGATTAAAAGATGTGAATGGTATTTACCAAAAGGGTTTAACAGAAATTCTGCAATTGAAACCTATTCGATACCATTATAAAAATACGGATAAAAAAAGCTTTGAACCTGTAGTTTTGGAAAAAGAAGCCTATGGTTTTTTGGCACAAGAAGTGCAACAAATTTTTCCGGAAGCGGTCGGTATCGATGCAGACGGCTATTTAAATTTTGATTTGCATCCTATTTTAGTGGCTTATACAAATGCTTTTAAAGAGTTGGATTTAAAAAATCAAGCCGCTGAAAATAAAAACCGCGAATTGGAACTTAAGTTAAAATCACAAGAGCAAATCATCAGTAATCTTATTGAACGTTTGGAGAAACTTGAAGCCAAAAACTAAAAAGCGATATCGGGAAGCAGCGATATTTTTGGCTGTAAGAAAGAAATACTTTCTAAATAGCCCCGATAGTAGCGAGCTACCGTGTAGCGCGGATAGCGGGAACAGTAGTGAAAAGAAATAGGGAAGTTGTGCTCTTAAAAAACTAAAACCCTAAAATCAATTTAGCAATCGAGAAGTAAATCAAAATCCCGCAAATGTCATTGCTGGTCGTAATGAATGGTCCGGTGGCTAATGCCGGGTCAATGTTAAATCGGTGCAGTAATAACGGTACAAAAGTTCCGATAAGTGAAGCGATAATAATTACCGAAACCAACGCAATGGTTACAATTTCTCCAATGATCAATTCGACATTCAAAAGGAAATGACTTCCTACGAATAAGATTGAGGCTAGTATAATTCCGTTAAGCAAACTCAACGACACTTCTTTAATCAAACGATTCCAAAGCGAACCGCTGATAGATTGATTAGCCAAACCTTGCACAATAATTGCGGAGGATTGTACGCCTACATTTCCGGCCATCGCGGCGATTAGCGGTGTGAAGAAAAATAAATTACCGTGATTGGTCATCGCACCTTCGAATAAACCTAAAACTCTAACGCTGATGAAACCACCAAACAAAGCCAAAACCAACCATGGTAAGCGTGCTCGGGTTAAGTCGAGAATGCTGTCATCGGCTTCTACGTCTTGCGAGATACCGGCCGCTAATTGGTAATCTTTATCGGCTTCTTCCTTAATTACGTCTACGATATCATCAATGGTAATTCTACCAACCAATCTTCCCATTTCATCTACAACAGGAATGGCTTCCAAGTCGTATTTTTGCATGATACGAGCGACATCGGTGTTGGGCATGTCTACTCTAACATAATCTACTTTTTTAATATAAACCTCACTGATTGGGGTTTTGGTAGAAGTGGTCAATAAATCTTTTAAAGACAATCTTCCTTTTAAACGGTTTTCATCATCTACTACATAAATCGAATGCACGCGAGTCACATGTTCCGCTTGGATTCGCATTTCTTTAACGCAAGTCAGTACGTTCCAATTTTCATTGACTTTCACCAACTCTTTTCCCATCAAACCTCCGGCAGTATTTTCGTCGTAACGCAACAAATCGACAATGTCTTTGGCGTGTTCAACGTCTTCTAATTCGGAGATTACTTCTTCTTTTTTGCTTTGCGAAAGTTCAGCGATAATATCCGCCGCGTCATCGGTATCTAATTCGTCAAGTTCTTCTGCGATCTCTTTGGCAGAAAGTCCTTTTAGGATTTTTTCGCGCAAATCATCTTCCAACTCGGGAAGGATTTCAGCGGTGATTTCACTGTCAAGGATTTTAAATATATAAGTGGCTTCGGCCGTTTCCAGTTCCTCAAAAATCTCCGCGATATCAGCATGGTGCATGTCATTCAACAACAATTCCAATTCTTGGTCGTTCTTGTCGTGAATGAGTTGCTCGATTTGCGCTAAGAGTTCTTTGCTGATTTTAAACTGCATTGGCTTCTATTTTTTGGGTGAGTTCGATGAACTGCTCCACCGTTAATTGTTCGGGACGAAGGTCAAAGATAGTGTCTTCTTTTAAATTATCCGAAAGGTTGAACGATTTTAGGCTGTTTCTAAGTGTTTTTCGGCGTTGTTGGAATCCGGTTTTGACCACGCTAAAAAATAATTTTTCACTGCAAGGCAAATGGAAATCAGATTTTCGGCGCAAGCGCAACACACCCGATTTTACTTTTGGTGGCGGATTGAAAACATGCTCGTGAACCGTAAACAAATACTCGGCCTCATAAAAAGCCTGAACCAAAACAGACAGTATGCCATAGACTTTACTGCCTTTTTTGGAACAAATTCTTTCGGCGACTTCTTTTTGGAACATACCCGAAAATTCCGGAACTTGTTCGCGCAATTCCAAACATTTGAAAACAATTTGGGACGAAATATTATAAGGAAAGTTTCCGGTAATGGCGAAAGGTTTGCCTTCAAAAATTTCGTTGATGTTGTATTTCAAAAAGTCTTTGGAAATGATTTTTCCTTCCAATTTTGGATAATGCGTATTCAAATATTCTACTGATTCGGTATCAATTTCAATCACATAAGTCGTGGTTGGTCTTTCTAAAAGGTATTTGGTTAATACACCCATTCCCGGGCCGATTTCCAATACGTTGTCGTAGCCTTCCAGATTTAGCGTGTCGGCTATGTCTTTGGCTATGCTTTCATCGGTTAAGAAATGTTGTCCGAGGTGTTTTTTGGCTTTTACTTGGTTCATTTTAATGGTCGCTTATCAATTCCAATTCCGTTCTAAAAGCCAGCATTTTGTCGCCAAAAAGTCTGAGTCCTTCTTCTCTCAATCTTGGCGCATCTTCGTCATAGTATTGCTGTAATGTTTCTTTGGAATCTGTACAATATTGAATAGAATAGGTTGTTCCGCCCATTTCTTCTTCGATTAAAACTTTCACCATTCGCGCCGAAGAAAATTTCCCGGTAGCTAAGACATCGTTAATGTGTTTTTCCTGCATCCAACGCATCCATTGGTCGTGAACGCTTTCGTGTATGTTGATGGTAACGTTGTATAAAATCATGAGGTGTATTTGTTGATTTGGTTATTCGGTGATTTGAGGTTCTAAAGATTTGTATCACCTCTTAATTTTCGGTACTTATTCCGCGAGTCTACGAAGTAAATACTGTCTTCGTGTTTAAAGATGATTTCTTCATAAAGTGGTTTTGCCTTTTCGGTATCGACTAAATTAGTATTGTAAATCTCTGCCGAATAATAAAGCGCTTCGTCAACATAAATGCTTTCTTTGTGATTGGTGATAATGGTGTTGTAATACTCCAAAGCTTTGGCAAAATCACCCATTTTTTCATAGGTTTTACCAATGCGCAACAAAGTAACCGGTTCAATCTCTTCGCCTTTGTGTTCTTTTAAAATGAGTTGGAATTGCGCCAAAGATTCCGGTTTTTTATTTTGGTACAAAAGGAAATCAGCACGGGCAAATTTCTTCAATGCCACTTGGGTCGAATCTTCTACGGTGTTGTCGCTAATTAGTAAAAACATGTCCAATGCATCATTAGCAATCAATTGGGACGATGCCGATTTTAGCACTTTCAATTGGTGTGTTGCCCATTCGAAATCGGCTTTAAAATAACTGGTTTTGGCAGTTTTCAATTGGGCTTCCTGACCCGTAACATCGCCTGCCATGTCTTCGCCAACTTGTGAATAATAAATCAAGGCTTGGTTGTATTTTTCTTCCAATAAAAGAATGTCGGCCAATTGCATTTTGAGTGCTGCAGTTTGGTAACGATTGATAGGCATTTCCATGGCATTTTTCAAAATCATTTTGGCTTTCTCGGGATTGTTCAAATGAAATGCGGTGAAATCGGCTTCCAATTCTAATAAAGATAAAGTGTATGGACTTACGCCAAATTCCTTAATGAGTTTGTCTAATTCTTCCGTAATGGCTAAATAATCTTTATCGGTGGCATGGTCGATTTTCATTTCCATCAAGTAGGAATGCGCCTGAATTAACAGCTCTATATCGTTGGTGTTTTCTAAGACAAAAGTCAAAATTTCTTTAGCCGAATCCTGGTCGTTATCCGCGATGGCCATTTCGCCCAAATTGACGATGTTGCCAAACGATTCCGGGTTTCTTTTATAAATGGCTTTTTGTTGCACAAAGGCTTTGCCGTATTCTTTGAGCTGCACAAAATACCAACTCAGAAAATCATTCCAAAATACATCTTGGGTTTTCTGTGTTCTGATGAGTAGGGCTTTTTTTAAAGTGTCATTGAAGTTTGCATCAGCGTCTTCGGTCATAAATCGCGAGAGTTGATTCTGAATAATCGGGAGGTTTTGCGGGTTTTGATAGGCTTCCAATAAATAGGTTTCTATCATCAAATCGGTTTCGCCTTTTTGACCGTAAAGCATCGCCATTTGGAAGTTGAAACTCAATTTTGGGTCGGTTTCGATAGCTGTTTTATAGGCTAAAAGAGCATAATCAAATAAAGCTTTTCTTTCGAAAGTATAAGCTAATCCGTAGGTTTCATTGGCGTTTTTTTTGATTTTATCAATCGCTTGATTGTAATATTTATTGGCTTTCTCTTGGTTTTTTTGCAGCTGAAAATTAAAGCCTAATTCGATTAAAAGATTGCTTTGACGGTATTTGTCGAGCCTTTCTTGTATGGCCTTTTCTGCTTTGTCAAACTGTTGCAACTGTTGGTAGCACTCAATCACTCTTTGGAAATAATTGGAGTTGCCGGCTTGTGCTTTTAGTAGTTCTTCATAGCTCACTAAGGCTTTTTCAAATTCGCCTCGGTCAAAATAGTTATTGGCCAATTGTTCGTTTTGAGCGGAAGCCCAAAGCGAAAGGAATAAGAATAAGATAGAAAGTGATTTTTTCATGTTTTTATTTAAAACGAACAATGTACTAAAGTAACACTTTTTGTGTTCCGTTAGTACATTGTTTATTAAACATTAACGTTTTTAGTTAATGATATCAAAACCGGTGTAAGGACGCAATACTTCCGGGATTACAATGCCTTCCGGGGTTTGGTAATTTTCTATGATTCCGGCTAAAACTCTTGGCAGTGCCAATGAACTTCCGTTCAAAGTATGCGCTAATTGGGTTTTTCCGTCTTTTCCTTTGAAACGCAATTTCAAACGATTCGCTTGGAAAGTTTCGAAGTTTGATACTGAGGAGATTTCTAACCATCTATCTTGAGCGGTTGAGAATACTTCAAAATCATAAGTTAAAGCCGAAGCAAAACTCATATCGCCACCACAAAGGCGAAGGATTCTATAAGGTAATTTTAATTCTTGCAAAATGTTTTTCACATGCTCAACCATGCCGTCAAGCGCTTCGTATGATTTATCAGGATGTTCTATTCGTACGATTTCGACTTTGTCAAATTGGTGCAAACGGTTTAAACCGCGAACGTGTGCGCCATAAGAACCGGCTTCTCTTCGGAAACAAGGCGTATAACCCGTACATAAAACCGGGAGTTCGTTTTCTTGTAAAATCACATCGCGGAATAAGTTGGTTACCGGAACTTCGGCGGTTGGAATTAAGTATAAATCGTCGATACCCACATGGTACATTTGTCCTTCTTTGTCCGGTAATTGTCCGGTTCCGTAACCGGAAGCTTCATTTACCAAATGAGGCACTTGGTATTCTTGGTAACCGGCTTCGGTATTTTTATCTAAGAAATACGAAATCAGCGCGCGTTGTAATTTGGCGCCTTTTCCTTTGTAAACCGGGAAACCGGCACCGGTGATTTTTACGCCCAATTCGAAATCGATGATATCATATTTTTTTACCAATTCCCAGTGTGGTTGCGCACCTTCGTGTAAAACGGGAATATCACCTTCTTGAAAAACGTTGAGGTTTTCTTCGGGTGTTTTTCCTTCCGGAACGATATCGGCGGGAAGATTGGGTAGTAAATACATTTTTTGAGTCAATTCAGTCGCAAAAGCGTCTAGTTTCTCAGACAATTCTTTGCTGCTTTCTTTGAGTTGACTTGTTTTTTGTTTTAGGATTTCGGCTTTGGCTTTTTCACCATTTTTCATCATTTCGCCAATAGCTGATGATAATTTGTTGGCTTCCGCCAAGGTATTGTCGAGAGCCACTTGCGTGCTTCTTCTGTTTTCGTCTAATTGGATTACGTCTTCAACGATGGCTTTAGCATCCATGTGCTTTTTGGCCAAAGCGGCAATCACTTTTTCCTTGTTTTCTCTGATGTAACTGATTTGTAACATGGCTGTTTTCTTTATAAGCACGCAAATTTAATGAAATGTTTGATAAAACCTTTCGTAAGCTGAAAAACTTACTTGCGGTAAAAGAATTACAATCAAAGTGATACCCTTTAATTTATCATTTTTTTGACAGTCATATAGTTCAATAATTGTTATATTCGCAAAAAAATCATTGCTTCATATGAAAAAGTACTACTTTTTAATACTTTATTTTACAATTTCTTTTGTTTTTGCCCAAGAAGGCATTTCGGAAACCACTAGGATAGCTGAGTCGGAGATGAAATCGGCTTCACAGTTGATGAATTTTCAAGTCAATCCCAATACGGCAAACTACGATGTTACTTACAGCAAGCTTGAATTTACAATTAATCCGGGAGTGTATGCCATAACCGGGAAAGTGACTACGACTTTCAAAGCCTTGAGCGATATGACTACCGTTACTTTTGATTTAACCAATGAATTGACGGTGAGTTCGGTAAAACAAGGAGTAACCAATTTGAGTTTTGTGCAAAATACCAGTGATGAATTGGTAATCACTTTGCCAAGTACACTTACCACAAACAATTTTGCTACAGTAGAAATCAATTATTCCGGAGCTCCGGCAACCGGTGAGCAGGCATTTACCAGATCGACACATGCCGGGACATCAATTATTTGGACACTTTCAGAACCTTTTGGGGCTCGTGATTGGTGGCCATGTAAGCAAGATTTGAATGATAAAATTGACAGTATTGATGTTTATATAACGGCACCATCGCAATATGTGAGTGTATCTAATGGCGTTGAGCCTGAAGCACCGGTGATTAACGGCGCCGATAAAACGACTCATTTCCACCATAGTTATCCTATTCCGGCCTATTTGATAGCGATTGCGGTAACCAATTATCAAGTTTTCACTCAAACAGCTGGAACAGCTCCGAATACTTTTCCGATTGTAAATTATATTTATCCGGAGAGTTACAGTTCGGCAGTAGTTTCTTTGGCGCAGACCTTGCCGATTATGAACATTTTTGAAACCCTATTTGAAACATATCCTTTTCATGCTGAAAAATATGGTCATGCCCAATTTGGTTGGGGTGGCGGAATGGAACATACTACGGTTTCTTTTATGGGAGGATTTAGTCGTGGATTGATTGCTCATGAATTGGCCCACCAATGGTTTGGTGACAAAATCACTTGCGGTACTTGGAAAGACATTTGGTTAAATGAAGGTTTTGCTACTTATTTGGCAGCATTGGCCATTGAAAATCTGGACGGGTTGAATGCATTTGTTACTCAGAAAGCTTCGATGATTGATTTTATTACTTCGAGTCCGGCCGGGAATGTATATTTAACCGATACACAGGCCACTAGTGTCAGCAGAATTTTCAGCAGCCGATTGAGTTATAACAAAGGCGCGATGGTTTTGGAAATGTTGCGTTTTAAAATGGGTGACACTAATTTTTTTCAAGCGGTAAGAAACTATTTAGCCGATCCGAATTTGGCCTACAAATACGCCGTTACAACTGATTTAAAAACGCATTTGGAAACTGTTTATGGCCAAAGTTTAACCGAATTTTTCCAAGATTGGATTTACAACCAAGGTTACCCAACGTATACCATCACGGTTCAAAATTGGGGTGCCGGTCAAGCCAAGTTTGTGGTTAATCAAACCCAATCGGATGCTTCGGTTACTTATTTTGAAATGCCGGTTCCGGTTAGAATTTATGGTGCCGGAGGACAACAAGCGGATTTAGTGTTGGATAATACTTTTAATGGAGAACAGTTTATCATGAGCGTTCCATTTGAGGTAACCGGAGTTGCATTTGACCCTGAGAGACATATTATTTCAGCCAATTCGACGGCGACTTTGGGCAACCAAGATTTTAGTATAGATAATGCAGTAGTTGTTTATCCTAATCCGAGTTCGGATGTATTACACATTCAAATGCCTTCTTCCTTTGAGTTGGAAAAAGTCACTATTTACAATAGTCTTGGGCAGAAAGTTTTAGAAAATACTACAGTAGATTTCTCTGTGAGTCAATTGTCTTCGGGTGTTCATTACCTTGATATTCAAACGACGGAAGGTACTTATCATAAAAAATTCATAAAAAAATAACCTGCCTGCCGGCAGGCAGGTCTTTATTTAACAAATATTGTATGCAGGAGTAAGGTGAAAACCTTACTTTTGTGCGTTTAAAAGAAACTGACAAATAAGAAATGGAAATTGCAATCAAACTATCTCAATTTTTACTGAGTTTATCAATATTAATTATACTTCACGAACTAGGGCATTTTATTCCGGCCAAATTATTCAAAACAAGAGTAGAGAAGTTCTACTTGTTTTTTGACATCAAATATTCTTTACTGAAAAAGAAAATCGGTGAGACTGAATATGGTATCGGTTGGTTGCCTTTAGGCGGTTATGTAAAAATTTCCGGAATGATTGACGAGAGTATGGATACTGAGCAAATGGCTCAAGAACCACAGCCTTGGGAATTCCGTTCGAAACCGGCTTGGCAACGTTTGATTATCATGTTGGGTGGTGTGACGGTGAATTTCATTTTGGCCTTTATCATTTATATTGGGATGGCTTATGCTTATGGTGAGCAATTTATTTCCAATACTGATTTGAAGGAAGGAATTTGGGTTACCAATCCTGTTATTGAAAAGGCAGGCATTAAAACAGGCGACAAAATTGTTTCTATTAACGGAAAACCAATGGATCGTTTTAATGACCTTGCCAAAAATTTATATACAGCCAGAGAAGTTGTGGTGGAGAGAAATGGACAGTTGCAAACGATAAAATTCCCTATTAACATTATCAATCAGATTAGTAATTCGGGGAGAAAACACTCCTTAGTAGAATTGAGAATTCCTTTTGTAGTTAGTGAGGTGAGCAAAAGTTCTCCTAACAACAGTACCTTAAAATCCAAAGATATCATTACCAGTTTTAATGGGAAACCAGTTAAATATGCTGATGAGATTATTTCGGAATTTGATAAGTTTAAAGGACAAACCGTGCCGGTAGTTGTTAAAAGAGACAATAAATTGGTAGCAACTACAATTAAGTTTAATGACAGTGCAAAATTAGGGGTTGTTTATCCTAATAGAATTCCTTTTTCTAATGTAGAGAAGTTGAATTTGTACAAAGTGAACAAACACGAATATGGTTTTTTTGAATCTATTCCTGTAGGACTACGTGAAGGAACCGAAACGTTGGTTGGTTATGGAGAAAACCTGATGACCATTTTCAATCCTGAGACCGAAGCTTATAAAGAGGTTGGTGGTTTTGCAGCTATCTTTAATATTTTCCCTAATTCATGGAGTTGGGAAGCGTTTTGGAATATTACAGCATTATTGTCTATTATGCTTGGGGTAATGAATTTATTGCCAATCCCGGCGCTTGATGGCGGTCATGTGATGTTCTTATTGTATGAAATGATTTCGGGAAGAAAACCAAGTGACAAGTTCTTAGAAAAGGCGCAATTGGTTGGGTTTGTATTACTTATTTCTTTATTGTTGTTTGCCAACGGAAACGATATTTATAAGGCAATTGTAGGCAAGTAATATTTTTTGAAATTTTATTCGTTTTTATTTGCAAAAAATAAAATTCGTTCTATCTTTGCAACCGCTTAAAAGATATAACATCTTCCTCCTTAGCTCAGTTGGTTAGAGCATCTGACTGTTAATCAGAGGGTCCTTGGTTCGAGCCCAAGAGGGGGAGCATAAAGAAAGCCCGATACGAAAGTATCGGGCTTTTTTATTTTTGCTAACCTTGGGCGGGAAGTTTATCCCGATGCCATGCAATGGCTATCGGGTTGAGAGGTTTTTTTTAAGATGTTACAGAGAGGATTGACTTTGATGAATTGGATTTCGTGTGGCAGCTTTTTTTATAAGCACGGATTGTAAATCCGAGCTATATAAAGCTAGGATAGCTCTAAATGGTGCAATTTATTGAAACTGTATAGTTTTTATATACAAATATGAGGCATGGTTACCGCAAATCTTTGGTTTATTTGTATTCAACAAATCAATAATCAATAAATATGAAAAAGCTTTTAGTAACATTCCTGTTGTTTTTTTCGATAGTGGTCAGTGCTCAATTCAATTATACCTCAGCTGTAAAATATACTGATGGTCAATTGGTTGTTAATAAAATAATTTCTTTGCGATTTAATATCAAGTTGGGTTCAGCCACCGGAACTACTGTTTACAGAGAGATGCAACATCCTCTAACGGATAATCAAGGAAATGTTGTGGTGGCTGTTGGAACAGGTGTTGCTGAAGTGGGTAATTTTTCTCAAATCAATTGGGCGCAGGGCAATCACTATCTTACCGTAGAATTTTACACCGGTCCGGTCTCTTGTGAATGGATAAATGTTCCTTTTGGTACGGGTGGTCAGATAGGTCAAATTGTTTCTTATTGTGCCGGAGAATATGTTTTCAATTCGTGTAATACTTTCACTAATTTGGTCTGGTCAGATGAGTTTAACACCAATGGTGCAGTAAGCGCAACTAATTGGCACCATCAGACCCAGCTTCCTAATGGAAATAGTTGGTATAATGGTGAAGCGCAGCATTATACTAATCGTCAAGTTAATTCGAGTGTTAATAACGGGCTTTTGAGCATAGTTGCCAAAAAGGAAACCTTTACAGACCAAGGACAGACCAAGCAATATACTTCGGCCAGATTGAATTCGAAATTTGCCTTTAAATATGGGCGTGTAGAGGTGCGTGCTAAGTTGCCAACAGGAGTTGGTACATGGCCTGCTATTTGGATGTTGGGCAAAAATATTATTGAACCCGGAGCTTATTGGTCAAGCACACACGGAACGACGAGTTGGCCGGCTTGTGGAGAAGTAGATATTATGGAACATTGGGGGAATAATCAGAATTATGTTCAAAGTGCCCTGCACACGCCTTCAAGTTTTGGTGGAACGGTTAATATTGGTGGACAAACCGTATCGACTGCTTCGAGTCAATTTCACATTTATACCCTTGTGTGGACTTCAGAAAGTATGACATTTAGTGTAGATGGCGTAATACATTATGTTTATAATCCGGCTATTAAAGATGCTAATACTTGGCCGTTTGATTCCGACCAGTATATTTTACTAAATGTGGCTATGCAACCTGCCATTGACCCGCTTTTTACCCAAAGTGCCATGGAAGTGGATTATGTAAGAGTGTATCAGTAGTTTTTTCAGATTTATTATCTTATTATAAACAACCCAACAGCAATGTTGGGTTTTTTTATTTAGATGAAAAGTAGTTTGGTTAGAAAATGTGAAAGCCAATTTAAATTGATAATATCAAAAATATTTTAGATAAAATTTATGGGATTAATAAAAATTTAGGCATAAAAATCCATTTTTCGTTAGTTGAAGTGTCTTGATAAGTTGTGTTTTAATCTCAAAACACCTCTACATTAACTTATCATTAACAATGCTTTAAGAAAAATCGGATTTGTGATTATTTGTCTGAAGTCTGCATAAACAGTAGTTTTAGAGGGGTTTTTATTTTTTAAAAAGTGTATAGTTTTTATATACGCAATCGTTTTCGGTGGTGTTGTCTAATAGTATAAGTTTACACCTCAACTCAAAAACAATATCGAATGAAAAAACTATTATTATTAATTTTCCTAATGACTGTTTCATTAGGACAATCGCAATCCTTTCCATTGGATTTTACAGGAGGTACAGATGTACTTACCGGTTTCGATGGAAACGTCTTCAGCATTATCACTGATGAAGGCAACGAGGTTGGTCAGTGTGCAAGTGCAAACCAACTTTATGACACTTACCAATTAACCTTAGCACAAACTTTAAATCTTTCTGATGATAGTAACAATACTATCACTTTTAGAATAAAGCCAATTGGAGATGCGGGTTTAACAACCAGAAACCATTTATTAAAGTTTGAACAAGGTACCGGAGGCGCAGCACAAACTGAGCTTGGATTTACCACAATTGGAAATGATTGGCAGGTTATCACTTTAAATTTTGGCGCCGGTCTAGGTAGTTATGCTAAATTTGTTTTATTTACAGATTTTAATAACACGCAAACCGGAACTTATTTAGTTGATGATTTTGCAGGTGGAACAAACAATGTACCTACTTGTAACGATGGAGTTCAAAACGGAACTGAAACCGGTATAGATTGTGGTGGGACTTGTGCGGCATGTCCTCAACTTGCTCCAATTGTAGCAGCACCAACTCCTACAAGAGCTGCTGCAGATGTAATTTCTATTTTCAGTAATGCTTATACAAATGTTACTTTAAGTGAACTTCCAACAGTATGGTCTGGCCTTACTGAGCCGTTTCAAGCGCTTCAAATAGCAGGAAACGATACTTGGAGATTTAGAGGTGAATTTTTAGGTATGGTTACCAATTATGCCACTGGTGTTGATTTAACAGGAATGACTTCAATGCACATTGACTATTGGACACCAAATACTCCCATTATTAATGTTAAGCTAGTAAAAACAATTGGTGGTACTACTGAAGCGTTTACTGCTTTAGAAAATCCAACAGTTACAGGTACCTGGAGAAGCATTGATATTCCTCTAACTGCTTATGGAACATTAGACTTAAGTAAAATCACGCAGATTTTAATTGATCCAGCTGGTGTATCAACGATATACATTGATAATTTTTATTTCTGGAAAGCTCCAGCAGGAACTTTTACCTATTATGCAGACACAGATAATGATGGTTATGGTTCAGGTCCGGCAGTTTTATTGACAGACCCAGAAGCACCGGTAGGATATTCTGTAAACAATACGGATTGTGCCCCTGCGAATGCTGCCATTTATCCTGGTGCAACTGAACTTGCCGATACAGTTGATAACGATTGTGACGGATTAATAGACGAAGGTTTTCCTCCTACTGTAGCTGCACCAACTCCTCCAGCAAGAAACGCATGGGATGTAGTATCTTTATTTAGCGGTGCTTATGCTAATGTTACTTTAAATGAACTTCCTACTTCATGGTCACAATTGGCATTAGCCCCGTTTTCGGTTGAATCTATTGCCGGAAATGACACATGGAAATTTGGAGGTGAGTTTTTAGGTATGGTTACCAATTATGATAATGGTATCAATTTAACTCAAATGACCACTATGCATATCGATTATTGGACTCCTGATAATAAAGTTATGATAGCCAAAATTGTGAACACCATTGATGGTGTAACAGAAGGACTTACTATTGTAGAAGATCCAGTAGTAACTGGTACCTGGAGAAGTGTAGATATTCCAATGACTCAATTTGGGGGATCAGTAAATAAATCTAAAATTACACAGATTTTATTAGACCCACAATTAGGCGGATCAACAGTATATATTGATAACTTCTATTTCTACAGACCAGCAACTTCTCAGCCATCTCCAACGATAACTAACTTCACCGTTCCAAGTAAAGTTATTGGTGATGGACCATTCCAATTAACCGCTCCAGAAAGTAACAGTACCGGTGCATTTACTTATACAGTTACAGGAGCACCGGGTGTGGCTTCTATAAGCGGAAACACGGTTACCATTTTAGGCGGTGGTAGTACTATTATTACTGCTACTCAAGCAGCTGCAGGTGGTTTTGGCCCTGGAAGTATTACAGCTTCTTTTGTGGTTTCATTCCCTCCACCAGCTACTGCTGCACCAACACCAACAGTTCCTGCAGATAGAGTTTTATCTATCTTTAGTGATGCTTATACTAATGAAGGTGGTGCTTCTTATCCATACTGGGGACAACCTGGAGCTTACATTGCTCCTGCAGTAATTCCTGTAGGATCTCCGAGTAGCAATACGTTGAAATTAGATAATTTAACTTATCAAGGAGTTCAATTAGCAGGTACAATTGATGTTTCAAGTATGACTACATTACATCTTGATATTTGGACACCAAACTGTACAACATTTGATTTCTATTTAATAGACTCAGCTCCAGTTGGTGTTCCACCAGCAGAGCAAGCTGTTTCTATATCTCCTACACAAAATGGATGGAATAGTATTGATATTCCAATGTCATCTTATAACACACTTGCATTAACAGAAGTTCAACAATTTAAGTTTGTTGGATTACCATCAGGAAGTGTTGTTTATTTAGATAATATTTACTTTACTAGACCTACCTCTCGTGCAATAGCTCCAACTACAACAGCTGTAATTGACTATTGTAAAGGAGCAGTAGCCACTCCATTAACAGCTACCGGTTTTGCCGGTAATGCATTGAAATGGTATCTTGTTGGAGGGACTACCACACCAACCTACACATTTTTAGCTGGCGGAGCACCAACTCCTGCAACAACTACAGTTGCATCTCCATCAAAAAAATATGCAGTATCTCAGGTTTTATCTGATGGAAGTGAAAGTCCAAAAGCAGATATAACAGTTAACGTACTTGCTATTCCGGCCACACCTGGTATTATTTCAGGAACAGTTGCTCAAGGACCATTAGTTGGAACTTCAACATTAGCAACCTATTCTATTGCTCCTGTTGTTGGGGCTGTATCTTATCAATGGACAGTTCCGGCTGGAGTTAATATTGTTGGGGCTAATGATGGATCAAGTATTACAGTTAATTTCTTAAATGTATCTGCAGGTGCCGGTTCAATAGGAAATCTTTCTGTAAGAGCGGTAAATTCTAACGGTTGTCCTAGTGTTGCTAAAACATTAGCGTTAACTAAAGCATTACCAACAGCACCTGCTGGTGTTAAAATGTATGATGATGCATTCCCAACTTACTCTCCTACAACTTTACTTCAATTACCAATTACAACTTTTGGTCAATTTATGGGAACAAACAGAGTTTTAAGATTAACTGCACCTCCTGCTGCTACGGCTACTTCATATGTTTGGGAACTTCCTCCAGGAGTTGTTCAATTGAGTGGTGGTACTTCAAATGAAATTACAGTTAATTTCTCTGGAGTTACAAGTGCTAATACTTTTAGTTATTTAACAACTGCAACGGTTCCTGTTTTGACTCATATTTTAAGAGTTGGAGTGAAATCTAGAAACGGTGTTGGTGATTCTACTACTAATAATACAGCACTTATTAATCCTACTACTTCTTCAACAGCTAAATTGTTGACTTTAAAAGCTACGCTTCCTGCTGCAGTTTCTACTGTAACGGGTCAATTAACAGGAGTTTGTGGTGGAAGTACTTATGTCTATACAATTACTAAAGCTTCGCCTTTTGCTAGTTCATATGTAATTACTGCTCCGGCAGGATCAACTGTTACTTCAGCTGGTAATCCATTAAATGCTTCTAATGTTTTATCAACTACTGATTTGACATTCTCGGTTACTTATCCGGTTGGATTTGTTGTTAATACTTCAACTACTACTGCAAATAAATCAATTGTGATTGCTTCTGTAAATGGTATTGGAACTGGAGCTAAAGTAAAAACACTTACTATTTCAACGTCACTAAAAGCGGTAGGAATTGCTACAGGTTCAGCCGGTATAACAACATTTACCAGATGTGCTAATCAAACGTTTACTGTTCCAGCTGTTGAAGGTGCAACAAGTTATACTTGGACATCTGCCAATGGAGCTGTTATCGTGAGTGGACAAGGAACTACTACTATTGAGGTTGATTTCTCAGCGGTTTTAGGAACAGTAACGTTAACGAAATTAACAGTTCTTGCCAGCAATGCATGTGGCGTTAATAGTGCTGTTAAAACAATTAACTTAACAAGTACTGCTTGTCCAGCAAGAATGGATGCTTCAGGGGTTACTTCGGAAGTTTCGATTTATCCAAATCCGGCTAAAGATAATTTCACATTAGAATTAACATCTTCTCAAGCAGGTGAAATGTCAATGACAATTTATAACCTAAACGGAAGTTTGATAAGAACTAAAAACATAAAGTTGACACAAGGAAACAACTCGATTAATGAAGACGTATCTTCATTGGCCAGCGGTATCTATTTTGTACAAGTTTATAGTTCATCGAATGGAGAAACTATAGTTAAAAAATTAGTTAAGGATTAATTATTTGAATTGAATTTTTATTTCCTAAGAGAGGCCTTTACGGCCTCTCTTTTTTTTGTAAAAGGTTTTTTATACCGCCTTAATCACATAGGTCACAATACCCCAAACCACCAATTTATTGTCTTCGGTAACTTTGATGGGTTGAAAGGTTGCATTTTCGGGCATCAGATAAACGGCCTCTTTTTCCACTTTAATTCGCTTTACCGTGAATTCTCCATCGATAAGACAAACTCCAATTTTACCGTCTGTGGGTTCCACGCTTCGGTCAATAACCATGATGTCGCCATGGTCTATACCGGCGCCTATCATAGAGTTGCCATCGGCTTTGGCATAGAAAGTGGCTTCGAAGTTTTTGACCAATACTTTGTCTAAACTAATTTGGCTTCCTTCAAAATCGGTGGCCGGAGAAGGGAAACCGGCTTTGATACCGCCTTCAAAATAGGGGAGCGTTTTCGAGTTTTCGAAATCGGGTTTGAAGAAAGTGAGGTTGTTGTGTTTTTTCATGGGCTTCTCGATACATTTTTGGCTAAGGCACTAATTTTATTTTCATCCGCCTGTTGAGCCAAAAACACTCGAAGTGACGGATTTTACTTTTATCGACATGGGATTTCCAGTATTTCCTTAAAATCAGTGGTGTATTTTTTTGACAGGAAATTTTGATTCATTTTCCAAGTGCGTTGTAAGTCTTGGTTGCCCAATCGTATTTTGCGCTCGCCTGTTTTTTTATAATAATCATCCATCACTTTCATGAGTTTCAAATGTTTCGGATTTTCTTCTTCAAACAAGTGGAACTGCTTTTGGTTTTCGGGAATGATTTCGGTTACGATAACGCCGGCTTTTTTATAAATTTCGCCTTCTTCAAATATTTCTTTCAGCATTTTTACTGCCAAGTTGCTTATCGTGATAGAAGAATTACTGGCAAACGGTAACGTTTCCATTTTGTAGAAATTGTAGCGCGCTCTATCGGTTTTGTATTTGTCTTTTCTCATATAGAGTATTACGCCGTGGCAACAGGAATTTTGTTTGCGTAGCTTTTCGGCACAAACGGTTGCAAAGGTCGAAACGCGTTCTTTCATTTCATCCAACGTGGTAATATTTCCGGCAAAACTTCTGGTGATGGCGATGGTTTTTTTGTCTTTGGGTAATTCCATTTCTAAGACCGATTTACCTTCGAGTTCATATTTTAAACGCAATCCGACAACACCCATTTCTTTTTTGATGAAACTTTCGTTGTGCGGTAAAGTGAAATCATAAGCAGTGTTGATGTTTTTAGCCTTCATCTTTTTAGTCAGGCGAAAGCCAATGCCCCAAACGTCTTCAATTTTGGTCCATTTCAAGGCTTTTACGCGCTTTTCTTCTGAATCGATTATATAGACGCCTTTGGTTCTCTCGGGATACTTACGCGCGATTTTATTGGCGACTTTGGAAAGTGCTTTCGTCTCGGCAAAACCAACAGACACCGGAATGCTCAACCATTTCATAATGCGGCTTTTCATCTGCAAACCATAGTCGTGAAAGTCGGTTATTTTTACACCTTCAAAATTCATAAACGCTTCGTCTATGCTATACACTTCTACATGTGGTGTAAAGCCTTCCAGTATTTTCATCACGCGACTACTCAAATCGCCATACAAAGCATAATTGGAAGAGAAGACCTGAATATTTTTGGCTTTGAGTTCTTGCCTAACTTTAAATTCGGGCGCGCCCATCGGAATGCCGAGTGCTTTGGCTTCGTCACTACGCGAAATGATGCAGCCGTCATTATTGGATAAAATCACTATGGGTTTTCCAACCAATTGAGGCTGAAAAACACGTTCGCACGAAGCGTAAAAGTTATTGCAATCGACTAAAGCATACATGGTATAAAATTACACAATAGTCGATAGTTTTTGAGGGATGTTGATAAATAAAAAACCATCAAAATCGCTCTTGATGGTTTTGGGTATGATGAAGTAAAGAACTTTTTAGTTCAATAAATTGGTTACCAATGAAGGATGAAGTCCCATTAAGATATTTAGCAAAATCGAAACTACTGCTACAAAGTAATATACGAAAGGAACTGATTGTTTCTCTTCCGAAGCTTCTTTGGTGTACATCGCCAAAATCAATTTGAAATAATAACCCACACTGATAATCGAGTTGATTACGCCGACAATCACTAGGAATAAATAGCCTGATTTAATGGTGTCGCTGAATAACATAAACTTAGCAAAGAATCCGGAGAAAATCGGAATTCCCGCCATGGATAATAACGATGCGGTTAAAACGGCGGCCAATAATGGATTGGTTTTGCCCAAACCGTTGAAGTTGGCTGTGGCTTCGTTATCCTTATTGCGCGTTACATAAATGATTACGGCAAAAGAAGCAATTCCGGCCAAAGCATAAGCGGCGGTGTAATATAATAAAGTACTTGCTGCAGTGGATAAACTTAAAATCGCCATCAACATAAATCCGGCGTGTGAAATTCCGGAGAAAGCCAACATACGTTTTACGTTGTCCTGACGCAACGCCATGATATTTCCGATAGTCATTGACAATATTGAA
>NZ_JBKBLM010000028.1:0-38732 GCF_046296355.1 Flavobacterium sp. | reverse complement strand
TTACTTGTCCATAGCTTCCACTTGGAGCACAGCCACCACTTACGGTGAATCCACCTAACCATGTTGCAAACGCTGCATTAACTGCCGCTTGGTCTGCATAAGCACAAGCACTAGTTGAGCTGCTATCAGGTGATGTAACTGTAACTGCTGGTGCGGCTGTAATAGTAAAAGTAGCAGAACAAGAAGCTTGTTTTCCACAATCATCTGAAGCACTAAAATTAACTGTAACACTTCCTCCTGCACATAAATTAGGTGCAGTAAGATTTTGCAAACCTGAAGTAACTAATGTTCCGTTACCTCCACTTGCTGTGAAACCAGCTAACCAATTATTAAATGCCGAAATAACTGCCGCTTGATCTGCATAAGCACAAGCGCTTGTTGAACTGTTTTGTGGACAATTGATAACAATTGGAATTATAGGGATTACAGTAACTGTTACAGGCTCTATGTCTGTACAGTTGGCTGATGTAGTTACTTTAATATAATATGTTCCTGATGCTGATACAGCATTTGGATTGTTTAAAGGAATAGTTGCACCTGAATTCGTCCAATATGACAAAGTTCCTCCTTGAAGATTACTACCTGCTGTTATAGCCGGTAATGTTAAATCAACAGTTAAAGGAGCACAAACCGGTGCCGGATTATTGGTTATTAAACTTGGGCTAGGATTTACTGTTAAAGTACCTGAACCTGATTCCGAACAATTTGTTCCATTAGTTGTAGTAATCACAACAGAATATGTTCCGTTTACAGAGGCACTAAAACTAGGCACATTGCCTGGATTAGTTGCTCCATTAGGAACAGTCCAAACATAAGTATAACTACCAGCCGGACTTGGTGTTGCCGTGATAGTCACTGATTGATCATTAGCACATTTGACAGGTGAGTTAACTGTAACCGTTGGAACAGGATTAACAGTCAAAGTTGCTGTGACAGGTAAAGACTCACAAAAATTTGGAGCTCCACCTCTAACTACTACACTCACAGAGGCGTTTGCAGTTGCAGGATTAATTGTAAAAGTATTAGAGCTCGTAAATGGTCCTCCGTTAAACGAATAAGTCAACGGCTCAACTCCTCCTGAAGCTATCGCAGTGAAGGTTGCCGATTCACCGGCACAAACACTAACATTATCCATAGTAGCTGTCGCTCGGATATTAAATAATCCGCTGGCAAAATCGTCTAATGAAGCCGTAACTGATTGAGAAGATCTAGCTTCAAGTAAGAAACCCGAAAAACAAGTATTCGTTAAATTAATACTTGTCAAATCAACCTGACCTTCATAGAACTCATTAGTATCATATGTTGGATTTAAGAAACTCCAACCTGTTGGTATAGGGTAAACATTAGCATTATTAATCGCTACAGTTCCTGCAAGATTAGTAGTTTCTAAATTACCATTTGTATTTGGAACAATTGATGAACCTGGTGAAACTGGACCAGAGCCTTTCCATCTATAAATAACAACAGTAGCAGTACTACCACCACCTGTAAAATCTGCTAAGATTAATAAATCGCCAACAGCATGCGCAGGGGCAAAATCTCCACCAGCGTTTGGCGATGTGAAAAGAGTTCTTGGTGCCGTACCATTAAGGTAAAACCAAAAACCAATTTGGGCATCACCATTATTAGAAGTTCTGTCACCAGCAAAATACAAAATACCATTATTCAAAACAGCAGCTGCGTTGGCAATATCATTCTTTGCTTTAGTCTGACCAATAACCCAACCCAGATAACCCGTACCGGTTCCATCTGCCAAGAAAAAATCCTTAGAACTGGTGAACTGATTGTCTACCTGACCGGTACCATAAGCATCCAGCACATAACTCTTTACAGGAAAAGTGTTATAATTTGCAAAATTCCAGTCGATAGGATTTCCATCTACTGTAATGGTTTGCGCAGTTGAAATGTTAGAAAATAAAAAAAGTATGAGTAGCATAAGAATACTAATCACACCTTTACTTTTAGCGTTGCTCTGTGTTTTGGAGTTGCTGCTATCCATTGCATTTGCTTTGGAAAAATCTAACTTAAAACCGTTTTCCCCTCGACTAACGACACAATCGTTACTATAGGGAAATTCCAAAAACTTTAAAAAAGTAGTGTTCTTCATAATGTTAAGTATTTTTTAATAATACCACATCACAAATAGATTTAAGTTAAAATTTTTTCGGAAAAAAAATTAAAGACTTAAATTAAAACCTTTAATTCCTAGGGTAAAAAAAATAGTGTAGATTTCTATAGGGATTATAAAATTAGACAGAATTATAAATAAACGTTAAAAAAGGTGTAAGTTTTCTACGAACATTTGCTTTTAATCGACCAAATGCACAAATGATTATAAAAACCGAAATCTATTTAACAATTATTTTGAATGTTTTTGAAGAAAACCCCTGAACATAGTTGATATATCATGTAAATTTAACTTTAAGTGCATGTTAGCTAATCTACAAAGACAATTTATATGTTCTTCTTCTTCTGAAAGTAACCGGGTCAAAATGTTTCCATATATTGTGTATGGCATGATTGTCTTCCAATTCCGGGGTTCGAACACATTCGAGAATTCCTTTCTCTTGAAAGGTGTTGTAGTATTCATTAAAAATTATAGCGGTAACGCCTTTACTTTGGTATTGAGGATCAACACCAATTAGATAGAATAACACTTCTTTACTCTCATTCTTAGCTTTAAGTAAATGATAAAAACCAAAAGGAAACAGTTTCCCATTAGCTTTCTGCAAGGCTTTTGAAAAACTGGGCATCACTATACTGAAGGCAACAATGTTGTCCTGTTTATCTAAAACAAACTTAATATATTCCGGATTAATGAAACTGATATACTTTTTCTTGAAATATTCTTTTTGAACATCAGTGATGGCCACAAAAGAAGATAAATTGGCATAACTCGAATTAAACAAATCAAACATCTTATCGACATAAGGCATGATGTCTTTATTGTTGGTAAAATTAAGCGCTCTTAATTCGTATCGCTTTTTAACTAATTCATTCGCTTTCGAAAAAAATTCTGTTTTCACATTGGCAAAAGGAAATTTATTTTCGAGGTATTCTTTCTCTTTTACGTAACCCAACTTCTCCAAGTGTTCTTTATAGTAGGGAAAATTATACCACGTAATCATCGAACCAATTTCATCAAAGCCTTCCGTCAAAACGCCGACTTTATCCAAATTAGAAAAACCCATCGGTCCTTCAACATATTCTAAGTTATTGGCTTTGCCAAATTCGTAAACTTTTTCTAATAACGCTTTGGTCACTTCAATATCATCAATCACATCCCACCAACCAAAACGCACTTTTTTCTTTTCTTGATCATTGACTTCATTCCAATTGATAATTGCAGCTATTCTGCCCACTACTTTATTATCGCGATAGGCCAAATAAAAATAAGCCTCTGCCGAAGTAAAGGCCGGATTTTTGGTTTTGTCAAATGTTTCCAGCTCATCATTAATCAAAGGCGGAACCCAATAAGGATGGTTCTTATATAAGGTAAAAGGAAACTTGACGTATTCTTGAATTAGTTTCTTGGTATTGGCTTCAATTATGGTAATCATTATGGCTTGGTGTTTTCTAATTCTACTTGGTCTTTTCTAATTCTACTTCGTCTTTGCGTTTTTTACCTTTGTCTTTTTTAGATTTTTTGTCTTTCTTTTTCTTATCCCCTTTATCGCTTTTGATTCGCTTGTAATTGGTTTCATAATTACTATCGAAACGCCACGACATTCCAAAACCGCCATGCATTATAGCCGGAGTGTCTTTTATATTTTTGGCCAAATAAGCATCTAACTGTATATTTTCTCTAATTAAATAAGCCGCACCTATACGTCCAACCGTATCTGCATAAAAGTCGCTCTTGTAAGCCTGAATTTCTAAAAATCCGGACCAACGCATGTTAAATCCTCTAGTCATCGTGGTAATCCATCCCAATGTTGGATAGTCGGTCATGTATTTATCGGCGATAATATTATTGACCCAAACCCATTTGGTACCAAAATGATTTTGAGTAATCAGCATCAATTTCGGACTAATCACTGGATCGCTATCAAACGTAAACGGATTGTTACCCAAATTCAAATTAAAACCGCCATAAACCGCTACAGCAGGAATAAATTGTTTCCAACTGAATCGGTGATTGGCTTTCCAACTGTATACATTGGGTTTGTCATCTTTCAATTGCACAAACGGATCGTAAACCAAATATTTAGCTCCTAAAGTAAATTGCTTAAAACCACCTCTAGTGTCTTGCACTAATGGCGCTGTGTACCAATCATATTGGTATTGAGTCTCCAAATTAAACTCAAATTGGTCAAAAAAAGCGCCGTATCTCACACTCAATTCTGTCCCGAAACCATTGGCTTCATAGCGCAACAAATCGTGTTTTTCCTGAATGCCATACAAACCGCCTTCAGCCTGAATTACAGTTTTCCCAACCGAGAAAGCCGACATCGATTTTCCCGGTCGATTCGAATTGATAATATCGGTATATTGGGCATATTGGTTGGTTGAAATCAACAAAAAACCAACAATCAAAAGTGATTTTATCTTTAGCATAATATAATAGATTTGTAGAAATATAGTCTTCCAAAAGTAATACAATTTATCATTTATTTAAGAGGTTAAAGCGAATTTTACATTACGGAATTTAGTATTTTTGACAAAAATTTATTCCCAATATGGAAACTGCATCTATGCCCGGCTTTGTTAGAACTATATTATGGATTATAGCCATTTACTATATCGTTAAATTTTTAGCAAGATTGTTTTTACCGGTTGTGGCCAAAAAAGTGGTCGAAAAAGCTGCCCAACAATTTCAACAGCAGCAGCAATACCAACAACAGCAACAAGCTCAAACTAATAAAACTGAAAAGCCCAAAGAGAAAAAAATCGTCGGCGATTATATTGATTTCGAAGAAATTAAGTAATTTCCCCAAGACAACCTAAACCAAAAACATGAAACAACTCCAAAAGTTTTATCCACACTTTCTGGCCATTCTTGGCTTTATAATCGTTTCGCTAATTTACTTTTATCCCGTTTTGCAAGGCAAAAAAATATACCAGCACGACATCGTACAATATACCGGTATGGCCAAAGAACAAAACGACTTCAGAGCAGAATATGACACTGAACCTTATTGGACCAATGCTTCTTTCGGAGGAATGCCAACTTATCAATCGGGTGCCAAATACCCGCACGATTATATTGGAAAACTGGATGATTTGCTGCGCTTTTTACCCCGACCGGCCGATTATTTATTCTTGTATTTCTTAGGATTTTACGGTTTGCTTCTAACTTTAAGGATTAATCCGCTGAAAGCATTTTTCGGCGCTTTGGCTTTTGGATTATCCACCTATTTGATTGTGATTATTGGCGTCGGACACAATGCGAAAGCACATGCGATAGCTTATATGCCGTTAGTCATCGCCGGATTTATATTGGTCTTCCGAAAGAGATATTTGCATGGCGGAATCTTGACGATGCTGGCTGTAGCACTCGAAATTACCGCCAATCACTTCCAAATGACGTATTATTTGTTCTTGCTCCTAATCGTAATGAGTTTTTACTTTTTGTACCGTTTGTACCAAGAAAATGATCTCAAAGCATTACCAAAAATCATTGCTACTTTTCTAATTGCGGTGACTTTAGCGGTTGGTGCCAATGCCACTAGTTTAATGGCAACCAAAGAATACGCCGATTTCAGTATTCGTGGCAAAAGCGAATTGACTACCAATCCCGATGGTTCCAAGAAAGAAGCGAATATCTCTATGGACAGAGAATACATCACAGAATACAGTTATGGTGTTAGCGAAAGTTTGAATCTAATTTCACCACGTCTTTTTGGCGGTGGTAACGGTCAGAAACTAACCGAAGATTCGCATGTGTATAATTTTATGCTGGAATATGGCGCCCAACCCGAAGAAGCCAAAGAAATTACCGAAAGTTACGGAATAACCTATTGGGGAGATCAACCGCAAGTAGCCGCACCGGCTTACATTGGCGCGATTGTTTTCTTCCTTTTTGTGTTGGCCCTATACCACGACAGACGCAAAATAAAGTATGCTTTTCTGGCCGGAGCGATTTTTTCTTTACTCCTTTCTTGGGGTAAAAACTTTTCACTGTTAACGGATTTCTTCATCGATTACGTGCCGGCTTATGACAAGTTCAGAGCGGTTTCTTCGATTCAGGTTTTATTGGAATTGTGTATTCCGGTGCTGGCGATCATGGGATTGCAATCGTTTTTTACCACCGATAAAGAAAAACAATGGAGCAGTTTGTGGAAAACCGCAGCCACGAGTTTAGGAATAATTGTGGTGCTATTTTTAGCCAAAGGTATGTTCAGCTTCGTTGGCGAAATTGACAGTCAATTAGCAAATGCTTTACAAGGTCATCCCGATAAATCCTTTGGAACCGCGTTTTTAGAAGCGTTAAGAGAAGACCGAAAAGATTTATACAACGCCGATTTATTGCGTTCCGGATTCTTAATGTTAGTGGCTTTTGGTGCACTTTATTTGTATACCAAAAACAAATTGGCTCAAAATACCGCGATTATCATCATCGGAGTTTTCATGGTCGGTGATTTATTCTTTGTAGATAAAAATTATGTAAGTAATGACGGAAAACAATTCAGAAGTGCTCGCGAAGTAGATGTACCATTCCAACCCACAGCAGCCGATTCATTAATTTTAGCCGACAAATCTATCTTTAGAGTCTATGAATTGGATGGTGGTTTACACAGTCCGAGGTCGTCTTATTTCCATAAATCGGTTGGTGGTTACAGTGCCGTAAGACCAAGACGTTTTGAAGAAGTGTACACGCATTTAATCGAAAAAAGCATGAGCAGTTTGGGCGAAAATGTCGACCCGAAAACATTGGCTTTAACCAAAAGCATTCCGGTTTTAGATGCTTTCAATATCAAATATTTAATCATTGGCACCGAACAAGGTGATATTCCGGTTACCAATCCGTTTCATAATGGCAATGCTTGGTTTGTGAAGGAATTAAGAAAAGTATATTCAGCCGATGAAGAATTGAATGCTTTGGGTAAAATTCAAACAAAAGATGTGGCTACTATTAATTGGTACGAATTTGGTGCTTCTTTTAAAACAAGACCTACAACTTTTGCAAACGACAGCACAGCTTCTATCAAATTAGACGAATACAAAGCCAATCATTTGAAATATACTTCCAACAACAAAAATGACGGTTTCGCCGTGTTCTCCGAAATCTATTACAAAGACGGTTGGAAAGCGACTATTGACGGAAAAGAAACTCAAATTTACAAAGTCGATTATACGTTGAGAGGAATCGAAATCCCAAAAGGCAAACACACTATCGAATTCAAATTTGAACCGCAAGTAGTGAAAACCGGAAGCACTATTGCCCTATTCAGTTCTATTGGAATGTTGTTAGTGGTAATTGGTGTGGTTTATTTTGAACAAAGAGGCAAGAAAACTGAGTAATGGCTGAACCCAAAAAACTCCTAATCATCACTTATTATTGGCCACCAGCCGGTGGACCGGGCGTACAGCGTTGGTTAAAGTTTGTGAAGTATTTGCCCGAGTTCAATTTTCAGCCGATTGTCTATGTTCCCGAAAACCCGACTTATCCGATTATCGATAACGGTTTGGAAAGCGAAGTTTCGGAAAGCGCCATTATTCTGAAAACCAAAATCTTCGAACCTTATGGTTTGGCTTCTTTTTTTGGTAAAAACAAAACCAAGAAAATCAGTTCAGGCATTATTCCCAACCAAAAAAAACAATCGTTTTTAGAGAAAACTTTGCTTTGGGTTCGCGGTAATATTTTTATCCCTGATGCGCGTTTCCTTTGGGTCAAACCTTCGGTGAAATATTTATCAAAATACATCCTAGAAAACAACATTGACACAATCGTCACTTCAGGTCCTCCACATAGTTTGCACTTGATTGGTTTACAATTGAAGAAAGATTTAGGCGTAAAATGGTTTGCCGATTTTCGCGATCCGTGGACAACCATTGGTTATCAAAAAGCGTTGAAATTATCTTCTTCTGCCGAAAAAAAACACAAAGCTTTAGAGAAAGAAGTTTTAAATACTGCCGACACAATTATCGTTACCAGTAAAACCACCAAAACCGAATTTGAAGCGATTACTTCTCGTCCGATTGAAGTGATTACGAATGGATACGACGTGGAAAAAATCACCAAACAACCTTTGGATGACAAATTCACGTTGGCACATATCGGTTCGTTTCTGTCGGAAAGAAATCCGAGAATTCTCTGGAAAGCCTTGAAAGAATTGACCAAAGAAAACCAAGATTTCAAAAAGGATTTTCAACTCAAGTTAATCGGCGCCGTGAGTCAGGAAGTGTTAGATACCATTTCTGAATTTAAACTCAATGATTATGTATTGAATTTAGGCTACGTTTCCCACCAAGAAGCCGTTGAACACCAAAGAAAATCTCAGGTTTTATTGCTCATCGAAATCAACTCTGAAGATACCAAAAGCATCATCCCCGGAAAATTATTTGAATACATGGTTTCCGAAAGACCTATTATAGCGATTGGTCCGGAAGGTTCCGATTTTGCCGAAATTATCACGACAACCAACACCGGAGTTTTCTTTACTTATGAGGAGAAAGAAAAACTAAAAGCACTACTTTTGAAATATTATCAGGAATATCAAAAGCAAAGTTTGAAAGTTCACGCTGTAGGTTTACAACAATATTCCAGAAAAAGTTTGACTGAACAACTTTCAAAACTCGTAACTCGCAACTCCTAACTATTTATGGGCATCGTCGTCAACCAATCCATCAAAAACACCATCATTACCTATATAGGTTTTGCGATTGGCGCGGCGAATACTTTGTTTATGTATCCGCATTTTTTGGGTGAAACATTTTATGGGTTGACGGGTTATATTTTGTCTTCGGCAAATATTATTTTTCCACTGATGGCTTTTGGCGTTCACAATACGCTGGTCAAATTCTTCACGCAATACAAAACCGAAAAAGAAAAAGGTGAATTCCTAACCTTTGTCATGATTTTACCGTTATTGGTACTCATTCCATTAGGGCTAATCGGAGCGTTTTTTTACACAGATATTGCTGCTTTTTTATCCCGTGAAAACCCAATTATTTTCGACTTCACTTGGCAAATTCCGGTGATTGGTTTGTGCATGGGTTATTTTGAAATATTTTATGCTTGGGTTAAAGTCCATATGCAATCGGTGTTTGGGAGTTTTGTTAAAGAGGTTTTACTTCGGGTTTTTATCAGTATTTTCCTTTTCGCCGTTTACTTTGGTACCATTTCGGCCGAAACTTTTGTCGATATTCTAATGGGCATTTATTTGCTAACTACTTTAGTGATGTTGTTTTATGCCAATAAAGTACAGCGCATTCAATTCTCATTTAAAGTACCGGAAAATTTCAAAGCAGTACTTACCTATTCCCTATTTATTATTCTCTCCGGAAGTATTGCCAATATGCTGCTGGACATCGACAAAACCATGATTGGTCAGTATATCAAAATTGAAAATATTGCTTATTATTCGGTGGCGATTTTTATTGCGACAGTGATTTCGGTACCGAGTCGAGCCATGCACCAAATTACGTATCCTATTACCGCCAAATTAATGACCGAAGGCAAACACGACGAACTAAACGACTTGTATAAAAAAACATCCATCACGCTGCAAGTTGTCGGCGGATTGGTTTTGGTTGGGATATTGGTCAACATCAACCAACTCTATTTACTCTTACCCGAAAACTATCGCGGCGGTGTTTTTGTGGTTTTCGTCATTGGTATTTCTAAATACTTCGATTTGATTTTGGGCAACAACAATGCGATTATTTTCAACTCTAAATATTACAAAGCCGTATTGTTTTTAGGATTGTTTTTAGCGGTTTTAGCTATTTCATTAAACGATTATTTCATTCCACGTTATGGCATTAACGGTGCTGCGATTGCGACACTCATTTCGATTACCTTTTATAGTTTGGCCAAATTGCTTTTTGTGGTTTTAAAGATGAATCTCTATCCGTTCACGTTAAAAAATATTTATGCTTTAGTCATCGGATTGATTTGCTTCTTCGCCTTTTATTACTGGGATTTTCCTTTCCATCCGATAATCAATATTGGTTTAAAATCGGGGCTGGTTTCTTTGGTTTATGTTGGGTTGATTTACAAAGCCAATCTTTCGGAAGAGATCAATAATGTAATTCTGAATGTGCTCAAAAAAGTAAAAATCTTATAATCTTCCTCCAAATGTAAACTAGCCGACAATTGTTATCGAAAGTAATTTTGAACTTTGATGAAAATTGAAACGCTATGAAAACAATTCTTTCCCTTTTTACCCTATTATTACTTTTTACTTCCTGTGAAGTAGAAGGCGAACTAACCCGAGATATAGTTCAAGAAGAAGTCGGCAACGACGCAGTTTTGCGTTCTACCGGAACTTTCAATCCAACAAGTGGAATTTCGGGCAGCGGAACGGTGAAAATTTACCAATTGGGCAACGCTTACACTTTGAAATTAGAAAACTACACGATTACGCCTGGACCGGATTTAAAAGTCTATTTGTCAAAAGCAGATTCGCCGTCTGACTTTGTCAACTTAGGCAATGTCAATCCTGATCTGACTTATTCAATACCACAGCAGGTGAACCTTGCCGATTATCCTTATGTTTTAATTCATTGCCAGCAATACAACCATTTGTTTGCGATTGCGGCTTTACAATCTAATTAAATGGCTATGAAAAAGATTGTTTTTATTGGTTGGTTATCGATAATCGGTTGTTCAACTGTTTACGCTCAAGGTTGTAGTGATGCCGGTGTTTGTTCCATTGGCAATAGTTTTGACAAAGAAAACTCAAGCAAAAATCTAATCGAAACAGGAAGCATTTATGGCGTTGGCGAAGCCGATGTGACTTATCTTTCCTCTTACGTTACTTACTCGAGAACATTTAGTGAAAAATGGGCTTTAAGTGCCAAGTTTACTTATTCTGTAGCCGATGGTAGTTTTGGCACTCGCGGACAATTTGGCGATGCTTATCTTATCAGCAACTATAAATTCAATAAAAAATGGAGTCTGTTGAGCGGATTCAAATTTCCGTTTACGACTGCCAATGCTAAAATCAACGGCTATTCTTTGCCTTTAGATTATCAGTCGAGCTTGGGCACATTCGATTTGATTTTGGCCACCAACTATAATTATGCCCAATGGGATTTTAATTTAGGCATTCAAATTCCGGTCTTCAACAACAATAAGAATTCCTATTTTGCCGAATACAGTGGCACCAATGATTTTCCGTCGACTAATTTATTCGAAAGAAAATCAGACGCTTTGTTTCGCACGACTTATACATATCAAACACCAAATAAAAAATTCACTTTCAAACCGAATGTGTTGTTTTTATACCATTTGGGTGAAGACAGTTATGAAAATATTTTCAGCGAACGCGAAACTATAAAAGGTTCAGATGGTTTGACTATTAACGGAAATTTGATAACAAGCTACACTCTTAATGCTAAAAGTAGTTTAGATCTTTCATTGGCAACACCTTTTGTTGTCCGTGATATTCGTCCCGACGGTTTAACCAGAGCTTTTACCGCCGGATTGATTTATAAAGTATCATTTTAAGGTGCTAAGGTGCTGAGGCACTAAGGTACTGAGGTTTTTAAGTTTTGTTTAATTGAGAACCCTTTTGGTGTTAGGACCGAAAGGGTTTGTTTTTATATGACTAATGCTGAAAAAAAATTATCTTTGAGTAACATTTTTTTGACTGATGAAACAACCTTTATTTTTCATGGCAATACTTATCGGATTATGGTATGCCCGAAAATATGGTCGAGAAGCGGTTGTCAAAATCAATAAATTCAATGCCGATAAAAAAGACAAAACCAACAACGACTAAATTCATGCTCAACAAAGTTCATCACATTGCCATTATCTGTTCTGATTATGACCTTTCCAAAAAGTTCTATGTTGAAATTCTTGGCTTGCAAATTATCCAAGAAGTGTATCGTAAAGAACGCCAATCTTATAAATTAGACTTAGCAATTAACGGCAATTATGTAGTCGAATTGTTTTCGTTTCCCAATCCGCCCAAAAGGGTTTCAAAACCTGAAGCTACAGGTTTGCGCCACTTGGCTTTTGAAGTCGATGATATCGAATCGGTTATAAATCATTTGGCCCAAAACAACATCATGGCCGAACCCATTCGCACAGATGAATACACCGGAAAAAAATTCACTTTCATCAGCGACCCGGATAATTTGCCGATAGAATTTTATGAGCGATAGGCTTTTTAAAAGATACTTTTGTAATTTTATTATCCTTTAAAACTACTTTCAAAATGAAAAAACTAACCTTCAGTATTGACATTAACGCTTCCAAAGAGAAAGTTTGGTATTCGCTTTGGGATGAAGAAAACTATGAAGACTGGACCAGTACTTTCTGTGAAGGTTCTTTCACAATTTCGGATTGGAAGGAAGGCAGCAAAATTTATTTTTTGGCCCCAAATGGCAACGGAATGAATTCAAAAATCACCATCAACAAACCTTTTGAAACCATGCTTTTCAGCCATTATGGCGAAATGAAACATTTTAAAGAATTACCAATAACCGAAGAAGTTCAGGCTTGGTCAGGGGCAGAAGAACGTTATGATTTGACCGAAAAAAATGGCGTGACAACCGTAAAAGCTACTGTAGATATAGTCGAAAAATATTCGGACTATTTTGATGACATTTTTCCAAAAGCCTTGGCAAAACTCAAATCCATAGCCGAAAGTGAAACCAAAACTATTACGGTAAAAACAACACTTAACGCTTCATTGGAGGAAGTTTGGAATAAATTTACCCAACCCGAACATGTGGTAAACTGGAATTTCGCCTCCGAGGATTGGCATTGCCCAAAGGCAGAAAATCATCTGGAGGTCGGACAAAATTTTGTTTACACCATGGCTTCCAAAGACGGAGAAATGAGTTTTGATTTTACCGGTACTTACCAAGAAGTTGTTCCCTTAAAAAAAATAGTTTACCTCATAGCCGACGGAAGAAAGGTAACCGTGAAATTCGATGTGATAGACCATAAAGTAATCCTGACCGAGAATTTTGAACCGGAAAATATCCATTCGGTTGGATTACAACGCGGCGGATGGCAATCCATATTAGACAATTTTAAAAAATATACTGAACAATAAACCTAAACAATAAAAAATGACACAAGTAAATCCTTATTTAATTTTTAACGGAAACTGCGAAGAAGCATTTCTATTTTACCAATCTGTTTTCGGAGGTGAATTTCCTTATATGGGTAAGTTCAAAGACATGCCGCCAAGCGATGACGAAAATTGTCCGCCGCCATCAGCAGAAGAAGCCGACAGAATCATGCACGTTTCATTACCAATCGGCAACACGGTTTTAATGGGAAGCGACAGTACTTCGCAAAGTGGTGATGTCATCATCGGGAGTAATATTTCGGTTTCCATAAACACTGAAAGTCGCGCCGAGGCCGATAGAATCTTCAACGGATTATCCGCAGAAGGCAATGCTTTTATGCCGATGTGCGAGACTTTTTGGGGTGCCTACTTCGGAATGTTCGTTGACAAATTTGGCATCAATTGGATGGTGAATTTTGATGAAAATCCGCAACCTTAAATTATTTTTCAGCTTACATACTATAAATCATTCTCTTGCGTTATAAATAGAAAACCAACCCGTGAAAAAAAAGATTGTCTTTCTATTGTTAGCTGTAGTGGTTGTTGCTTATGGATACAACCGAATAAACTATAAGATTAAAAGCGAAAACAAACCAAAAGTCGATGTTTCCCGAACCGATAACAAGGCCAAGGAAGCCTTGACTTTTTGTCAAAAAAACAACTACAATGAGGATTTTTGCATTCTAATTGACATGAGCGTTCATTCAGGCTTGAATCGGTTTTTCGTGTATGATTTTAAGCAAAATAAAATTACCCATCAAATGCTTGTCGGACACGGTTGCTGTGATTCTCCATGGAGTCAAGATTGGTCAAAAGACAGCGCGACCTTCAGTAACAAAGACGGCAGTCATTGTTCGGCTTTGGGCAAATATAAAATTGGGCAAAGGGCTTGGAGCGATTGGGGAATCAATGTCAAATATGTCCTTCACGGTTTAGAGGAAACCAACAAGAATGCGCAATCGCGTTACATTGTTTTCCATTCCTGGGAAAAGGTGGCCGACAAAGAAGTTTACCCTAACGGAACGCCCGAAGGTTGGGGTTGCCCAACAATTTCCAACGCAAACATGAAAATAATTGACCCTATGTTAAAAGCTGCTGATAAACCTGTTCTGATGTGGATTTATAACTAACAGAAAACCCTGAATTGAAGTTCAGGGTTTTTACTTTTAATATAGGTTCCGATTAAATCCCAGCCACAGCTTTAATCTCCTCAATAATTCTCAATGCCAATTTATCGGCTTCTGCCTGAGTTGGTGCTTCAGTATAAATACGGATAATCGGCTCTGTATTTGATTTGCGCAAGTGAACCCATTCCGTTGGGAAATCTATTTTCACACCGTCAATCGTGGAGATGTTTTCGTTTTTGTATTTTTCAGTCATCGACACTAAAATCGCATCGACATCAATTTGTGGTGTTAATTCGATTTTGTTTTTGCTCATATAATATTGCGGATACGAAGCTCTTAACTCGGCCACAGTCATGTCTAAACTCGCCAAATGTGTTAAGAACAAAGCCACGCCTACCAAACTATCACGACCATAATGCAACTCAGGATAAATAATTCCGCCATTGCCTTCGCCTCCGATAATGGCATTCGAAGCCTTCATCAATTCGACAACATTTACTTCTCCAACCGCACTCGCTTGGTAACTGCCGTTGTGTTTTTCGGTGATATCGCGCAAAGCACGAGAAGATGACATATTGGAAACCGTATTGCCCGGCGTTTTGCTCAATACATAATCGGCACAAGCCACTAAAGTATATTCTTCACCAAACATTTCGCCATCATTAGAAATGAAAGCCAAACGGTCAACATCAGGATCGACTACAATTCCGAAATCGGCTTTTTCTTCTACCACCAATTTGCAGATATCTCCTAAATGTTCTTTCAAAGGTTCCGGATTATGCGGAAAATGACCATTCGGTTCGCAATATAATTTTACGCACTCTACGCCCATTTGTTCCAATAACTTCGGAATGATAATGCCTCCGGAAGAATTTACACCATCAACAACAACTTTGAATTTTCTTTTGGCAACGGCTTCAGCATCAACCAAAGGCAAGTCCAAAACCTCATCAATATGAATATCCATGTAAGCATCATTCATCGTGATTTCACCCAAACTGTCTACATCTGAAAAGTCAAAAGCTTCTGCTTCGGCAATTTCTAAAATCTTTGCACCATCAGCACCGCTTAAAAATTCGCCTTTGGCATTCAGCAACTTCAAAGCATTCCATTGTTTCGGATTGTGAGAAGCGGTTAAAATGATTCCGCCATCAGCTTGTTCCATTGGTACGGCTACTTCTACAGTTGGTGTAGTCGACAAACCTAAATCGATCACATCAATTCCTAATCCTATTAAAGTATTTACGACCAAATTGTGAATCATCGGTCCCGAAATGCGAGCATCACGACCAATCACTACTTTCAACTTATCTTTTTGTATATTGTTTTTCAGGAAAGTACCATAGGCAGAAGCAAATTTTACTGCATCGACCGGAGTTAAATTGTCCCCAACTTTTCCGCCAATAGTGCCACGAATTCCTGAGATTGATTTTATAAGAGTCATTTTTATGTGTTTTAATTTTGAAGTACAAATATAGAAAAGTTACTGAGTGCCTGAGTAGCTGAGTTGCTAAGTTTTTTCTATATTTACGAAAACAAAGCTCAGTCACTTAGTGACTCAGACACTAAGTCACTCAAAAAAAATGAATTTCCTAGCCCACATTTATCTTTCCGGCGACAACGATTTACTCAAAATCGGGAATTTTATGGCGGACAGCATTCGCGGGCATCACTATGAGGGTTATCCAACCGAAATTCGAAAAGGAATTCTGTTGCACCGTTCCATCGACAGTTTTACCGATATGCATCCGATTTATAGGCAAAGCAAACATAGATTACACGAAAAATACGGCCATTATTCAGGTGTGATTATGGATATTTTCTACGATCATTTTTTGGCCAAAAATTGGAGTAACTATTCTAAGGTTAAATTAGAAGATTATGCCCAGGATTTTTATCACTTACTAAAAGAAAATTACGAAGTCCTAACCGAAAGAGCCAAAGGGATGATGCCGTATATGATTGGGCGAAATTGGTTGGTGAGTTATGCTACGATTGAAGGTTTGCAAATGATTATGTTCCAAATGGACTATCGCACCAAGCATCGCGTTGCCATGGACGAATCCATCGTTGAATTGAAACAATTTTACACCGAATTTGAAAACGAATTCACTCTGTTTTTCGAGGAACTGCAACAACATTGTCAAGATAAATTAACCACTTTATGAAAAAGAGTTTCTTCGCTTTTTTACTGATTTCCAATTTCATTTTCGCCCAACAAAAAGGACTAATTGCCGAAAAAGCGATGGTGGTTTCGGCACGGGAAGAAGCTTCGCAAATTGGTGTCGATATCCTCAAAAAAGGTGGCAATGCTTTTGATGCTATGATTGCAACGCAATTGGCGTTAGCAGTAGCTTATCCGTATGCAGGAAACATTTCCGGTGGCGGATTTATGGTTTATCGAAAAGCCAATGGCGAAATTGGTTCTTTAGATTTTCGCGAAAAAGCTCCGGCAAAAGCAACTAAAAACATGTACCAAGACCCAAACGGTAATGTGATTCCGAATTTGAGTATCGATGGCGCTTTATCTGTCGGCATTCCGGGAAGCATCGCCGGGATTTTTGAAGTCCACAAAAAGTTTGGTAAACTACCACTCAAGGATTTGTTTGAACCTTCAATCGCTTTAGCCAAAAAAGGGATCGTAGTAACGCCAAAAGAAAAAGAAAAGCTCGACGAAAACAGAGCGATTATTATAAAAATCAGCGGTGATAAAACTTTATACAATAAGACATTTCAAGTTGGTGACACTATTCAATATTTGGCTTTAGCTAATACTTTAGAACAAATTCTGAAAAAAGGGCGCAACGAATTTTACAAAGGCAAAACCGCTCAAAAACTAGTAGAATTTATCCAACAAAAAGGTGGCATTATCACGATGAAAGACATGGCCGAATACCAAGTCGTTTGGCGCAAACCAATTTCGTTTCAACACAAAGATTTGACTATAATTTCGATGGCGCCACCAAGTAGCGGCGGGATTACTTTGGCCCAAATTCTGAAAATGATTGAGCCTTATCCTTTGAATGCCTTTGGACACAATTCAGAAAAATACATCCAAGTTATAACCGAAGCGGAACGCAGGGCTTATGCCGATAGAAATTACTTTCTGGGCGACCCGGATTTTGTCAAAATTCCTCAGAAAGCACTGTGGAATGATAAGTATCTTAAAGACCGAATGAGCACTTTCACTTTTGACCAAGCCACAAAATCAGCAGAGGTAAGTCATGGTGAAGTTTCAGTATACGAAAGCGACGAAACTACACATTACTCTATCGTGGATACTGAAGGCAATGCCGTTTCGGTGACTACCACTATCAATGGCGCTTATGGTTCGAAGCTATTTTGTGACGAATTGGGTTTCTTTTTAAACAATGAAATGGACGACTTTTCTTCCAAACCGGGTGTTCCGAATTCTTATGGTTTAGTGGGTGCCGAAGCCAATAGCATTGCGCCACGAAAAAGAATGCTAAGTTCCATGACGCCAACCATAGTCGAAAAAAACGGCAAACTCTTTATGTTGTTGGGTTCACCCGGCGGTTCAATGATTATTACTTCGGTTTTGCAAACGATTTTGAATGTAACTGAATTCAACATGAACGTTCAAGAAGCGGTAAATGCACCCCGATTTCACCACCAATGGTTACCGGACGAAATTCAGTTTGAACCCCTAAAATTTAATAAATCATTATTAGAAATTTTGGCCACCAAAGGTTATAGTATCAATGAAAAAGTCGCACCTGTAATTGGCAAAGTAGATGCTATTTTAATTTTACCCGACGGAAAACTGGAAGGCGGCGCTGATTTTCGTGGAGATGATAAAGCCGTTGGATTTTAGGTTTTAGAATACTATCTTAGCCTTTCTAAAGTTTGGGATAAATGCCGTCGAACAAAGCTTCCTTTTTTAAAATTGTTTTCAGAAGTATTTTCAGAAGAGCCGAAAATTTGGTTTTCCTTCTGAAAGACAAACTAAGCGAAAGAAACTTTATCTATTTCGCCTGTGTTGCTGTGGCGATAACTTGTTCGTTTGCCGTAATTATTTTGAAGAGTTTTGCGCACAACATTTTCCTTTGGGCCAATGAAATCAATGGTTTTCTTAAGCTTCCCTACATCAATAGTTTACTGCCGATTGCCGGAATTTTACTGACTGTTTTTGTCGTTCGCAATTTTCTAAACAATCATATAGAAAAAGGCAGTTCAAAAGTATTGTATGCCGTCGCCAAAAAAGGCGGCATCATGCCTAAAAAGCAAATGTATGCGCAAATCGTAACCAGTTCGTTAACAGTTGGTCTCGGTGGTTCAGCCGGTTTGGAAAGCCCGATTGTGATTACCGGCGCGGCTTTTGGTTCCAACTTCGCGCAGAAATACCATTTGTCCCAAAAAGACCGAATTCTATTGTTGGCTTGCGGTGTCGCGGCCGGAATTGGAGCAGCGTTCAACGCGCCGATTGCCGGCGTTTTATTTGCCATCGAAGTTGTTTTAACAGATATTTCCATAGCCGCTTTTATCCCAATTATCATTTCGGCAGCAACCGGTGCTTTGATTTCTACAATTGTTTTAAGCAATGATGTAATTCTGAATTTCCAGCAAACACTCAGATTTGATTACCACAATACGCCTTATTACATTTTACTCGGAATTCTAGCCGGACTGACCTCGATATATCACGCCCGAAATTTTCAGAGAGTTGAAAAGTTTTTTGGTAGTTTCAAAAACAAAGGCTATCGCAGGGCTTTATTTGGAGCGCTACTTTTAGCGATTTTGATATTCTTTTTCCCAACACTTTTTGGTGAAGGTTATGAAAGTATCAAAACATTGGCCTCCAAAAACCCAAGCATATTACTAGACAATACCATGCTGGAAAAATTCAAAAGCAGTGAATGGGTTTTATTGGCTTTTATTGGCGTAACGATGTTGTTAAAAGCTTTCGCAACCGGATTAACTTTAGGCAGCGGCGGAAACGGCGGTAACTTTGCGCCTTCGCTTTTTGTGGGTTCGTATTTGGGTTATTTTGTAGCCAAATCGATAAATCTGCTCAACTTCACGCATCATTTACCTATAGCCAATTTCACTATTGTTGGTATGGCCGGAATCCTTAGCGGTTTGTTTCATGCGCCGTTAACCGCTATATTTCTTATCGTCGAAATTACCGGCGGTTATGACTTAATGGTGCCTTTAATGATCGTTTCTTCGGTAAGTTTTGCCGTTTCCAAACAGTTTGAAAAACATTCGATGGATGTCAAAAGTTTGGCCGACAAAGGCGAAGTTTTCACTAGTGATAAAGACAAAAACATCTTGCAGAGCATTAACTTTTACAATTTGGTTCAACAAAATTATAAAACGCTGACACTTCAAGATTCGCCGGGAAAAGTAGTGGACATTTTTGCTACTACAGAACAAAAAATAATTCCGATTGTTGATGAGCACAAATCTTTAATTGGCATAGTCGATTTTGAAGAAGTGAGGGCTTTTATTTTCAATCCGAATCACGTCAAATTTATGACGATGTCTGAAATCATAAGCCAACCCAAGGAATTAATCCTATTCGAAGACAAACCCGAGAAAATCATGAAGCTGTTTGAGACCTCTAAAGCAGCAGTTTTACCGGTTATCCACAAAGGAAAATACTTTGGTTTCCTATCCAAAATTGATGTCCTGGAAAGCTATCGCCATCGTTTGATAGAGATGATTATTGAGTAATCATTTTTAACAATAACTTCCTAACCTACAGTTTAAAAATTGCATCCAAAACACTACCTTTGCGTTTTGCCCAATTGCTATGCTTGAAACAGAAAATACTATTGAAGTTCTCGGCGCTCGAGTGCACAATCTGAAGAATATTGACATCAACATTCCTCGCGAAAAACTGGTGGTAATCACCGGTCTTTCGGGTTCGGGGAAATCGTCGTTGGCTTTCGACACCATTTATGCCGAAGGACAGCGTCGTTATATCGAAACTTTTTCGGCATATGCGCGTCAATTCCTTGGCGGATTAGAACGTCCTGATGTAGACAAAATCGATGGGCTTTCTCCCGTAATTGCCATTGAGCAAAAAACGACGAGTAAAAGTCCGCGTTCGACCGTTGGTACTATTACCGAAATATACGATTTCCTGCGTTTGTTGTATGCTCGTGGAGGCGAAGCTTACAGTTATGTCACGGGTGAAAAAATGGTTTCTTATTCCGATGAGCAAATCAAAGATTTAATTATCCAAAACTTTACCGGAAAACGCATCAACATTTTGGCACCAATAATTCGCGCCAGAAAAGGGCATTACGCCGAGTTGTTCCAACAAATTACCAAACAAGGTTTCCTCAAAGTCCGCGTCAATGGCGAAGTCCAAGATTTGCTTCCCGGAATGAAACTCGACCGTTACAAAACCCACGATATCGAAATTGTCATCGACCGAATGGTAATTGAAAATAACGAAGACAACGAAAAACGCCTTGCTGAAAGCATCAAAACTGCTATGTATCACGGTGAAAATGTGCTGATGATTTTAGACCAAGACACGAATGAAGTGCGTTATTTCAGTCGAAACTTGATGTGTCCTACTTCCGGAATTTCTTATCAAAATCCGGAGCCGAATTTATTTTCATTTAACTCTCCAAAAGGTGCTTGCGAAGAATGTAAAGGTTTGGGAACGGTAAATGAAATCAACCTGAAAAAAATCATTCCGAATCCGAAATTATCTATCAAAAATGGCGGTTTTGCGCCTTTGGGCGAATACAAATCGTCTTGGATTTTCAAACAATTGGAAATCATAGGAGAGAAATTTGGCTTTAGCTTAGCTGATGCTATCGAAAGTATCCCGGAAGAAGCGATGCAAATCATTTTACAAGGCGGCAAAGAAAAATTTACAGTAGAATCCAAAACTTTGGGTATTACTAAAGAGTACAAAATAGAGTTCGAAGGTATTTCGCATTTCATCAAAAATCAGTTTGACGAAAGCAATTCCACGTCAATAAAACGTTGGGCAAAAGAATTCATGGACGAAATAACCTGTCCGGAATGTCACGGTTCTCGCTTGAAAAAAGAAGCGATGTATTTCCGAATTCACGAGAAAAATATCTTCGATTTATCAACGATGGATATTTCTGATTTGTCAATTTGGTTTGATGATTTGGATAAATATCTTTCTGAAAAGCAAACGATAATTGCCTCAGAAATCGTCAAAGAAATCAAAGACCGTTTGCGCTTTTTAGTGAACGTGGGTTTGAATTATTTATCGATAAACAGAAGTTCTAAATCGCTTTCAGGCGGTGAAGCACAGCGTATTCGTTTGGCCACACAAATTGGTTCCCAATTGGTTGGCGTATTGTATATCTTGGACGAACCGAGTATCGGATTACACCAGAGAGACAACGAAAAACTGATTCATTCTTTGGAACAATTAAGAGACATCGGGAATTCTGTTTTGGTGGTTGAACACGACAAAGACATGATTGAACGAGCCGATTACGTCATCGATATTGGTCCAAAAGCCGGAAAATTTGGCGGAGAAATCATCAGCAAAGGCACGCCGAAAGAATTGCTCAACGAGCATACCATTACCGCGATGTATTTGAATGGTGAAATGAAAATTGAAGTCCCGAAAAAACGCCGAGAAGGCAACGGCAAATTCATGAGATTATCGGGCGCGACAGGAAATAATTTAAAAAATGTTTCTATCGAATTACCTTTAGGCAAACTGATTTGCGTGACCGGAGTTTCGGGCAGTGGCAAATCGACTTTGATTAATGAAACGCTCTACCCTATTTTGAACGCGTATTATTTCAACGGTGTCAAAAAACCGCAACCGTACAAAAAAATTGAAGGTTTAGAGCATATCGACAAAGTAATTGACATTGATCAAAGTCCGATTGGCAGAACACCGCGTTCTAATCCGGCGACGTATACCGATGTGTTTTCGGAAATCAGAAGTTTGTATATGCAAATGCCTGAAGCGATGATTCGCGGTTACAAAGCAGGACGATTTAGCTTTAATGTTTCGGGCGGAAGATGTGAAACTTGTGAAGGTTCGGGTGTTCGCACCATCGAAATGAGTTTTTTGCCGGATGTTTATGTCGAATGCGAAACTTGTCAAGGGAAACGTTTTAACCGAGAAACTTTGGAAATTCGTTACAAAGGCAAATCCATTTCGGATGTGTTGAATATGACTGTGGATGAAGCCGTTCCGTTTTTTGAAAACATTCCGAAAATTTACAGAAAGGTCAAAACGATACAAGATGTTGGTTTGGGTTATATCACTTTAGGTCAACAAAGCACCACGCTTTCGGGCGGTGAAGCGCAACGCATCAAATTGGCGACAGAATTATCAAAAAAAGACACCGGAAACACGTTTTACATTATGGACGAACCCACGACAGGTTTACATTTTGAAGATATTCGCGTGTTGATGGATGTGATTAACAAATTGGTCGACAAAGGCAATACGATTTTAATTATCGAGCATAACATGGATGTAATCAAATTGGCGGATCACATTATTGACGTTGGACCCGAAGGCGGAAAAGGCGGTGGTCAAATTCTGTGTGTCGGAACACCGGAAGAGATTGTAAAAAACAAGAAAAGCTATACGGCTCAATTCTTAAAAAAAGAACTAAATTAGCAGGCTATTTTTAGCCCGGATTACTTCACAGAATCCATAATTTTTTTTAAAAAATGAGTTCAGTGAATGCAAGCATTTGCAATGAAAATCCTTTTTCACAGTTGCAAACTGTGGAAAAGATTGTAATGGAAAGCCGGAAATAGCTCCTAATAATAAATCAGAATAAAAAGATACAATGAGAATAGAAAATTTCGAAAATGAAGACGATAAAATACAGGAAAAACTAAAACAAAAAACCTGGAATGAGATAAGAACCAACGACTCTTGGGCGATTTTTAAAATCATGTCGGAGTTCGTGAACGGTTATGAAAGCATGGCGCGCATTGGACCTTGTGTATCGATTTTTGGCTCTGCTCGAACAAAACCGAACGACCGTTATTATTTATTAGCTGAAAAAATTGCTTATAAAATCAGCAAAGCCGGTTATGGTGTCATCACTGGTGGCGGACCGGGAATTATGGAAGCCGGAAACAAAGGCGCACACAATGGCGGCGGAACATCGGTGGGTTTGAACATCGAATTGCCTTTTGAACAACATTTTAACCCTTATATCGACAAGGATAAAAACCTGAATTTCGACTATTTCTTTGTGCGCAAAGTAATGTTTGTCAAGTATTCTCAAGGTTTTGTGGTAATGCCGGGCGGATTCGGAACTTTGGATGAATTGTTTGAAGCAATGACGTTAATCCAAACCAAGAAAATCGGTAAATTCCCGATTATTTTAGTCGGAACCGAATTTTGGTCAGGCTTATTAGACTGGGTAAAAACCGTAATGATTGAAAGAGAAAAAACGGTTAGTCCGGAAGACATGAACTTGATAAAAGTGGTCGATACTGAAGATGAAGTGGTAGAAGCTTTGGATAATTTCTACAAAAAATACAATTTGAGTCCGAACTTTTAAAGCATGTTTTTCAACTCGCTACAATTTGCCCTTTTCCTGCCAATAGTTTTTCTGTTGTACTGGTTTGTGGCCAATAAATCGAAAGCGAGTCAAAATTACATTCTAATCTTTGCCAGTTATTATTTTTATGCTTGCTGGGATTGGCGGTTTTTATTCCTGCTGGTTTTCTCGACTTTACTGTGTTATTTATTAGCCATAAAAATTGAAGACAGCACAACGCCACGTTCGAGGAAAGGCTGGCTTTGGGTTTGTGTTTTAATGAACTTAGGCTTTCTCGGAATCTTCAAATACTACAACTTTTTCGCGACATCTTTTGCCGAATTGTTTCAAGCGATTGGCTTTAATGTCAGCCCGATTTTGTTGGATGTTATATTGCCGATTGGCATTTCGTTTTACACTTTTCACGGTTTGTCGTACATCATCGATATTTATTACGGCCGAATCAAATCGGAGAAAAACTTTGTCGATTATTCGTTGTTCGTGAGCTATTTCCCATTGCTTGTGGCCGGACCGATTGAACGTGCGACGCATTTGTTGCCGCAGTTAAAAGTGAAGCGCGAATTTGATTTTGAAAAAGCCAAAGAAGGCGTTTACCAAATCATTTGGGGTTTGGTCAAAAAGGTAGTCATCGCCGATACATGTGCGATGTATGCCAATGCGATTTTCGACAATTACAGTTCGATGAATTCTTTATCGTTAATGCTTGGTGCCATATATTTTGCGTTCCAAATTTACGGCGACTTCTCAGGTTATTCCGATATCGCTTTGGGAACTTCAAAACTCTTTGGCATCGACTTGCTGAAGAACTTCAATTACCCTTATTTCTCAAGAGACATCGCCGAATTTTGGCGCCGTTGGCACATTTCGCTTTCGTCTTGGTTTAGGGATTATTTATACATACCATTAGGCGGAAGCAAAGGTTCAAAGTTGTTCCAAATCAGGAATGTGATGATTATCTTTTTGGTCAGCGGTTTTTGGCATGGCGCGAGCTGGACGTATGTCGCTTGGGGTTTGATTAATGCGTTGTATTTTATTCCGCTATTGGTTTTAAACAAGAACCGAAGCAACATTGACGCGTTTAAAATTTCGTTCGATTTCACTTCGCTGAAAATCGTCATCAATATACTCTTAACCTTTGCCATTACTTGTTTGGCGTGGATATTTTTCCGTGCCAAAACTATCCAAGAAGCGGTTTCGTACATTCAAAGAATGGTCACCGAGTTACATTTTTCAAAACAATATTTCAACATCGAACGTTACAATTACGAAATCCTGGTTATGATTGTTTTATTTGTCATGGTCGAATGGAACAACCGTTATAAAATCGAACCGCTTTCGGGCAAATACAGCTGGTTGAAAGTGAGTTTGAGTATTCTCGCTATAATAGCTTTAGGCATATTCACCGATTATAAAAACTTTATTTACTTTCAATTCTAATGAACAAATTTGTTGTTTTTATTGGCAAATTACTGCTCATCACATTGCTCTCGGCGGTGTTGTTGGACCTTGCCTATACAACAGTTTTTCTTAAATCGACGCAACGAAATAAGATTCAGCACGTCCTTACTGCAAAAGACAAAAATTTTGACGTGTTGTTTATGGGTTCTTCGCGTACACAAAATCATATGGTAGCTAAAGTTTTTAACGACAAAGGCATCAAAACGTTTAACTTTGGGATGAGCGGTTCCAAATTGGACGAAACGGCTTTGCTTTTGAAACTAATGTTGGAAAACAAGTATAAAATCAAAAACATCATTTTGGATGTCGATTTGAACCTCAACAGCAATTCGTATTCCGATGGCGTTCGAGCGATGTACATGCCTTACTTGCATACTTCGGAAACCATTCAGCAGCATTATCAAAAAATTCCCGAGTACAACAAGCTGTTTTACATTCCGTTTTACCGCTATATTGAGAACGATGCGAAAATAGGATTTAGGGAAATGTTCTTCTCACTTGTTAATAAGAAAACGAATGCCTTGAACAATGACGGTTTTTATGCTTTGAGACACGATGGTAAAAATATGAGCTATGACCTTTCTGAGTATAGTCCGAAAAGGAATTTGGCCTACGAAGAGATAAAATCTTTGTGCCAAAAAAACAACATCAATCTCATTGCCATTGCCACGCCAATGTGCCAAGGTTCTGATAGCGATGCCTATTTTAACCGCATCAAATCGGTGTATCCCGAAGTGTACAATTATGAAAACAAAGTGACCGAAGACCGTTATTTTTCGTCTTGCGGACATTTAAATGAAAAAGGCGCTACAGTTTTCACCACGATAATTTTAAACGATTTTATCCAAAATAAATTCAACCCTTGAAAAAGCTATTGTTTTTCCTTTTGCTGAGTCAGGCACTCTTGGCCCAACACCATTCTAAAATGGTCGTGGAGGTCGATAGCGAGACTAAAATACTAAACGTAGTCCAAGAACTGACTTTCTACAACCAATCCAATGACACGCTGAGTTTTATCGTTTTGAACGATTGGAACAATGCGTATCGGGATAAAAACACGCCTTTAGCCGATCGTTTTTCGGATGAATTTGAACGCAGTTTTCATTTGGCACAAGAAAAAGAAAGAGGCAAAACCGATAACATTACCGTTATCGACCAAAACAAATCGATGCTGACTTGGGAAAGAGATGAAAATTATCCCGATGTGATACAGATTCGCTTGCGTGAAAAGTTGTTGCCCAATCAAAAAGCGACTTTTAACCTCACTTATTTTGTAAAAGTTCCAAACGCCGAATTTACCTTATACGGTTTTGGTGCCAATGGGAAAATGAACCTCAAAAACTGTTTTCTGATTCCGGCGCGATATGAAAACAAAGCCTTTGTCAAATACAACAATTTAAACTTAGACGATGCCGCCAATGCGCTTTCCGATTATGATTTAGACATCAGAATTCCGGCAAATTTGGCCCTGAACTCCGATTTAACTATAACCCAAAACAAAGGCAATCAATACCAACTGTCGGGCAAGAACCGCCTGAATTTGAATTTGCTGATTGACAATCCAAAAGAGCATACCGTATTCAAAAACAGCCAAGTCGAAGTCATTTCCAACTTGAGAGACAATCGACTCAACGACATACAAAGAGCAATTGTGATTGACAAAATAGTCAATTATGTGGGTGAAAATTTGGGCCGCTATCCGCTTGAAAAAATTACGGTAACCCAAGCCGATTATGACCGAAATCCGTTTTATGGGTTGAATCAACTACCAAACTTTATCAGTCCGTTTCCCGATGAGTTTATGTATGAAATCAAATTCCTGAAAACATATTTGAACAATTATTTGCACAACACACTCCAACTCGACCCTAGAAAAGACAGCTGGATTATTAACGGTATTCAAGTCTACACCATGATGAAATACATAGACGATATTCATCCTGATGCCAAAATGATGGGCAGTGTGGCTAAGCTTAAATTGTTGCGGGCATACAACTTGGTGAGCCTTGATTTCAATGGACAATACAGTTATTTTTACATGTTGATGGCGAGAAAGAATTTAGACCAACCTCTAGGCGCGCCTAAAAACACTTTAATCAAATTCAACGAAAAAATTGCTTCAAAATACCGAGCTGGCTTGAGTTTGAAATACCTTGATAGTTATCTTGGAAACAATGTCGTACAAAACAGTATACGACAATTTATCGATTTAAATAAAAAACAGCAAACCAATCGCAATGATTTTGAGTTGTTGCTGACTAAAAATTCGCCCACAGACATCACTTGGTTTTTTGACAAAATCATCAACTCACGTGACATTATCGATTTCAAGTTTGACAAAGTCACCAAAACCAAAGACAGCATTAGTTTTTCACTTAAAAACAAAACGGAGACAAATGTGCCAATTCCGATTTATGGTGTCAAAGGCAAAAATGTGGTCTTTAAAAAATGGATTGACGTGTTCCCCAAAGACAGCATTTTTACAGTGCCGAGAAATGAAGCGGAGAAAATTGTCATCAATTATAAAAATGAAGTGCCTGAGTTCAATTTGAGAAACAACTGGCAATCTTTACGCGGTTTCCGACTGAACAGCCGACCGATAAAATTCATTTTCTTTAAAGATTTAGAAGACCCGAATTACAACCAAATCGTTTACATTCCGACCTTAGAATACAATTTATACGATGGGTTATTGCCGGGAATTCGTTTTCACAACAAAACCATTTTGGACAAACCGTTTAATTTTGATGTGAATCCGACTATTTCTACTAAGACGCAAAGTCTTTCGGGGAAAGCTAATTTTGCCGTGAACCAATTCAACCGAGACAGTAATTTGTACAGTATTCGTTACCAATTGAACGGCCATTATTTGCATTATGCGCCTGATGCTTATTACACCAAAATCAATCCGATGGTATTTTTGCGCTTTCGTCCCGATGATTTCAGAGACAACAAAAAGGAAATGCTTGCCTTTAAATACATTATGATTGACCGCGAAAAATCTGTGTTTACTATAGATGAAAACACCGAAAACTACAAAGTATTCAATGCCAAATATTACAATGGCAAAACCGAAGTCACCAAGCATTACAACTTCTTAGGCGATTTTCAACTCTCGGGTTCTTTCGGAAAAATTGCCGGAGAATTACAATACCGAAAATTGTTTAATGACAAACGACAAGTCAATGTACGCTTGTTTGCCGGAACATTTTTGTACAATAAAAATGTGTCTACTTATTTCGATTTTGGCTTAGATCGCCCAACGGATTATTTATTCGAGCACGATTATTTGGGTCGTTCTGAAACCAGCGGTTTGTTTAGCCAACAGTCGATAGTTTCAGAAGGTTTTTTCAAATCGATGTTGGAAACCCGAACCGCCAACCAATGGATGACTACTGTAAATGCCAGCGCCAACATTTGGAACTGGATTGAAGTCTATGGCGATGTTGGTTTGATCAAAAATAAGAATACTGTCGAGCAATTTGTTTACGATAGCGGAATTCGTTTGAATTTGGTTACCGATTATTTCGAATTGTATTTCCCGGTTTATTCCAATAACGGTTGGGAAGTGGGCGAAAAAAACTACGGAGAAAGAATACGTTTCATAGTGACTTTCAATCCGGATACGCTTATCGGACTTTTCACCAGAAAGTGGTTTTAAGAGCTTGGAAAATCGTTTAAATATTACACATTTCTTCAGAATATTTAAATATCATTGAAAATTTCTCAGTCAACCCTCTTTTTTTAGGTTTAAAATTATTGATACTGAAATTAGTTTTTTTCAACAGTATGGTGTAAATTACTTCTTTTTATTTAAATTTGTTTCGTTAAGAAACAATTCCACTATGACTGAAGCACAAACCAAGACCGAAATTACCTTCGAAGATTTCAAAGCAGAAGTACTTAATGATTACCGAATTGCCAAGATAAGCCGCGAATGTAGCTTACTCGGAAGAAAGGAAGTATTGACCGGAAAAGCCAAATTCGGGATTTTCGGTGACGGAAAAGAAGTACCGCAATTGGCTTTGGCGAAAGCTTTTCAAAACGGTGATTTTCGTTCGGGTTACTATCGCGACCAGACATTTATGATGGCGATTGGACAACTTTCAATCCAACAGTTTTTCGCCGGTTTATATGGTCATACCGATTTAGCGCACGATCCTATGAGTGCCGGACGTCAAATGGGCGGACACTTTGCCACACATTCGTTAGACGAAAACGGGAATTGGAACAACTTGACCCAACAAAAAAATTCGAGTGCCGATATCTCTCCTACTGCCGGACAAATGCCGCGTTTGTTAGGATTGGCACAAGCCTCCAAAATATACAGAAACGTTCGCGGTTTAGAAGGGTTAACCAAGTTCTCAAACGCCGGAAACGAAGTCGCTTGGGGAACCATTGGAAATGCTTCGACTTCAGAAGGCTTGTTTTTTGAAACCATCAATGCTGCCGGAGTTTTGCAAGTGCCGATGGTGATGAGTGTTTGGGATGACGAATACGGAATTTCGGTTCACGCGCGTTACCAAACCACCAAAGAAAGCATCTCTGAAATCTTAAAAGGATTCCAACGCGACGAAGAAAATAACGGTTACGAAATCATGACCGTAAAAGGTTGGGATTATCCGGCTTTAGTAGAAGCTTATCAAAAAGCAGGCGCAATTGCCCGTGAGCAACACGTTCCGGTTTTAATTCACGTCAACGAATTAACGCAGCCGCAAGGTCACTCGACTTCGGGTTCGCACGAGCGTTACAAAAACGCTGAGCGTTTGGCATGGGAAGCGGAATTCGATTGCTTGGCGCAAATGCGTACTTGGTTAGTCGATAACAATTTGGCCACGACCGAAGAATTAGAAACCATAGACGAAGCGGCGAAAAAAGAAGTTTTAGAAGGCAAAAAAGCTGCTTGGACTGCTTTTGTTTCACCTATGAAAGAAGAGCAACAAGAATTGGTTTCGTTATTAAATGCTATCGCTGAGACTAGTTCGAATAAAGTTTTTATCGAAAAATATGCTTCAGAATTAGCTTCAATAAAAGAACCTATCCGCAAAGACATTATTACTACGGCGCGTAAGGTATTGCGTTTGGTAATCAAAGAAAGTGGTCAATCACAATTGGCGACTTGGATCACGAATTACACGAATAAAATCCAACCGAAATTCAGTTCGCACTTGTTCTCACAATCCGATAAAACGGTTTTGAGCGCGACTACTGTGGCTCCAACTTACGATGAATCAGCGGAAGAAGTTGATGCCCGATTGGTATTGCGCGATAATTTTGATGCGATTTTTAATAAATATCCTGAGTCGTTAATCTTTGGAGAAGACGCCGGAAATATTGGCGACGTAAACCAAGGCTTGGAAGGCATGCAGGAAAAATACGGAGAACTTCGCGTGGCCGATGCCGGAATTCGGGAAGCAACTATTCTCGGACAAGGAATAGGTATGGCGATGCGTGGCTTACGCCCAATTGCCGAAATCCAATATTTAGATTATTTGTTGTACGCCATCCAAATCATGAGCGATGACTTAGCAACCTTACAATACAGAACCCAAGGCCGTCAAAAAGCGCCGTTGATTATCAGAACGCGTGGTCACAGACTCGAGGGCATTTGGCACTCAGGCTCACCGATGGGTATGATTATCAACGCCATTCGTGGGATTCACGTTTTGGTACCGAGAAACATGACCAAAGCCGCTGGTTTCTACAACACTTTGTTGGAAACAGACGAACCGGCCTTAGTAGTAGAATGTTTGAACGGTTACCGTTTGAAAGAAAAAATGCCAACCAACTTGGGCGAATTCAAAACCCCGATTGGCGTGGTAGAAACAATAAAAGAAGGAACCGATATCACCATAGTTTCTTATGGTTCAACGCTAAGAATCATTGAGCAAGCAGCTAAAGAATTATTGGAAGTTGGGATTAATGTTGAAATCATCGACGCACAATCCTTATTACCGTTTGACGTGAACCACGACTGTGTAAAGAGCATCATGAAAACCAACCGTTTACTGGTAGTAGACGAAGACGTTCCGGGTGGTGCTTCTGCTTTCCTACTCCAACAAATAGTAGACGAGCAAAACGGTTACCAACACCTAGACAGCCAACCGCAAACACTAGCTTCTAAAGCCCACCGACCGGCTTATGGCACCGACGGAGATTATTTCTCCAAACCTTCAGCAGAAGATGTTTTTGAAAAGGTTTATGCGATTATGCACGAAGCGAAACCGGAGGAATATCCGAGTTTGTATTAATAGAAAGGAAACTGTTGGTTCCTTTTTTTTGGGTTAATAGAAATGCCATTCCGAATGGCTTCTATATTCTTGTGACAATTTTTAAAATGAAAATACATTTTGCCACAATTTTGTGGCATTTTTTGAAATGGATATAAATTTTGTCACAACAGTCGATTTGCTTTTTAAAGCCCTTCGACAACTTACAACCCACAACCTAAAACTTACAACCCTATTTCTTATCTTTACAAAAAAATAAAACCATGCAACACCTAATCGACCGCTTCATCAGCTACGTCACTATCGATACCGAATCAGACCCGAATTCAACTACGACTCCGAGTACCAAAAAACAATTCGATTTAGCCAATAAATTGGTTGACGAACTCAAAGCCATTGGTATGACGCAAGTCACGATTGACAAACACGGCTATGTGATGGCGACTTTGGCTTCGAATGTGAAACACCATGTCCCAACCATTGGTTTTGTATCGCATTTTGATACGACGCCTGACTTTACCGGAAAAGATGTCAAACCACAAGTGATTCCGAATTATGACGGTGGCGATATTGTTTTGAATAAGGAACAAAACATCGTGCTTTCGCCTAGTTATTTTAAGGATTTATTGCAATACAAAGGGCAAACCTTAATCACGACTAACGGTCTGACTTTATTAGGTGCCGATGACAAAGCCGGTATCACTGAAATCATGACCGCGATGGAATATTTAATCCAACATCCGGAAATACAACACGGGAAAATCAGGGTGTGTTTTACACCCGACGAAGAAATTGGCCGTGGTGCGGATTTGTTTGACGTAAAGAAATTCGGCGCCGACTGGGCTTACACCATGGATGGCAGTCAGATAGGCGAATTGGAATATGAAAACTTCAACGCCGCCGGTGTGAAAATTACCTTCAAAGGGAAATCGGTTCATCCGGGTTATGCCAAAGGCAAAATGATCAACTCGATGTTGATTGCCAACGATTTCATCAACGAATTACCCAAAGGCGAAACACCGCAAGAGACGAAAGGTTACGAAGGATTCTTCCACGTGACGGGTTTAACGGGAAGTATTGAGGAAACCAAATTGGAATTAATCATTCGCGACCACGATATGAAGAAGTTCCTCAAGCGAAAAGAATTGGTACACAAAATCACTAAAAAATTCAATAAACAATTCGCCAAGCATTTTGGTGAAGACATCGTTATCTGCGAAATCAAAGACCAATACTACAACATGAAGGAAAAAGTTGTTCCGGTAATGTTCATTGTAGATTTGGCCGAAAAAGCGATGAAATCTTTAGGCATCAAACCTTTAATCAAACCAATTCGCGGTGGCACTGACGGTTGTCGTTTGTCGTATATGGGATTGCCGTGTCCGAACATCTTCGCGGGTGGTCACAACTTCCATGGAAAGTATGAATACGTTCCGGTAGAAAGTATGCAAAAAGCGGTAGAAGTGATTGTGAAGATTGCGGAATTGACGGCTACGACTGATTTTACGAAGAAAGAGAAAAAGGAGAAGAAAGCTAAAAAGAAATAGTGATTAGTAACTAGTAATTAGTGATTAGCTATGGAAGATAAAAACCCTTGGATAAAAAACGACCAATGGACCGAAGAAATCGGTCGGTTAAGAGAAATTGTTCAAAAAACCGAATTGGTGGAAACCAATAAATGGGGTGGCGAAGTCTATACCATCAACAACAAAAATGTGTTGGGCATTGGTGGTTTTAAAAACTATTTTACGCTTTGGTTTTGGAATGGCGTTTTCTTAAAAGACGAAGCCAAAGTTTTGGTCAATGCCAATGAAGGTGTGACGAAAGCATTGAGACAATGGCGTTTTACTTCAGCAAATGAAATCAATGAGAAATTAATTCTGCAATACATCAACGAAGCGATTGCTAATGAAAAAGCAGGTTTGTCCCTCAAACCCGAAAAAAAGGAAGCGATGCAATGTGATTTTTTCAAAAAAGAGCTAAAAATCAATCCAGATTTGAAAGCTGCTTTTGAAAAATTAAGCCCTTATAAACAAAAAGAATATTGGGAATATATGGCGTTTGCCAAACAAGAGACAACCAAATTCAAACGCTTAGAGAAAATTGCACCAATGATTATGGAATGCAGAGGTTTGAATGATAAATACAGGAAGTAAGTACGAAGTACGAGGTGCGAAGTGAAAAGGTTTAAAATAAAGAATCCCAAACTCCTTGGTGGAATTTGGGATTTTTACTTTGTACTTCGTACTTTGCTTATGCTTTCTTATTAGCAGCAGCAGTCAATTCTAAAGAAATAGCCGAACGCTCAATCTTTAATTTCCCTGACATGGTTTCGATAACCGCTGTTCCTTCTGATAACTCAGCGATTTTACCGTGGAAACCACTTTTGGTGATGATTTTATCGCCTACTTTTAAGCCTGATTCGAATTCTTTTTCTTGTTTGATTTTCTTTTGTTGCGGTCTGATCATAAAGAAATAGATCACCACAAACATTAGTAAAAAAAACGGTAATTGACCTCCTAATTGTTCCATAATAATTGGTTTTTTTTAGTTCTTTTTAGGAACTTCGATGTTTGATTTAATTTTTAATATTTTGCTTCCTTCTTTGGTATTACACATGATGCTCACGGTTTTGGTAGTTTCTCCTGATTTACCTTTAGAATCAAAAGACACTTTTATCTTTCCTGACTCGCCGACTTTAATTGGTGTTTTAGGATATTCTGGCACTGTGCAACCACAAGAACCTTTGGCAGCCATGATGATTAAATCGGCTTCGCCTGTGTTTTTAAATTCAAATTCGTAAGTGGGTTTGTCTCCTTGTTTGATAGTTCCAAAATCGTGTTCCTCATTTTCAAAAGTCATTTGAGGATACTTTCCGTCTGCCGGTACTTTAAATTCCGGTCTGATTTCAGGCATTGTTTTCGGGCGTGGTGCCGAAAGGGAATCTAACAAAATTTCCTTATCGTTTACTGCCTCTTTTTTACAAGCTGCTGTCAACAACAATAGTGCGGCAACAACCATTAAATTCATTCTTTTTTTCATAACTTATAATTACATTAAACCTCTGCCGGTTTTTTTGATTTTATCTTCGTTTTGGAATTCTTTGACCAAATTATCTAAAATCCCGTTGATAAAAATACTGCTTTTTGGCGTAGAATATTCTTTGGCAATTTCCAAATACTCATTGATAGTCACTTTTATCGGAATGGATGGGAATTTCAAGAACTCACAAATCGCCATTTTCAAAATGATGGTGTCGATTTCGGCGATACGGTCGGCATCCCAATTCGGGGTTTTGTCGATGTATTCTTTGGCCAATTCGACTTCGTTTAAAACTGTTTTGCGGAATAAATTGCCAACGAATTCTTTGTCTTCTTCATCTTTATACAATTTAACAACTCTAAAGTCATCTTTCTCGTTAAGTTGTTTCAACTGCTTCTGAAGTTGGGTATTCACCACCGGAATATCATCCGTCCAAGTCAGTTTGTTGTCTTCTAAATATTCGTAGAGTTTTTCATTGGGCGCAATCAATTCGGTGAACATATCGACCACAAATTGCTTGTCTTCCTCAAAATTATTCTTGCGATTGCTCATGTATTTAGCATACAAAGCGCTTTGTTTTACCTCATTAAGCAAAATCAAAATATAATCATCGTTCAATGACCAGTTGTTGATTTTTCTTTTTTCTAAAGCGATGCTTAACGAGCTGTTGTCTTCCAAATGTTGGAGTACCGCATTATTGATAAACTTGTAGTTGGGATTTTTTTCTTCTGCCGTGGCCAAATGTTTTTTACTGGAAGCTTCCAAAAAAACAATTTCCTTTTTTCTGATTTCTGTCAGCGTCGACAACATGATTAAATACAAATCCTGAATGTTATCAATGCTTTGAAGCAAGAACTTTTCTTCTTTCTCCAACTCCTCAGAATTCTTTTGATGCATCGCGTAGATGGATTGCATCACTTTTACTCGAATATGTCTTCTGTTTAACACGGGTAAGAACTTTTAAAAATTAACAACGCGAAAGAATTTCTTTCGCGTTGCAAAAATAGGAATATTTTAAAAGCTAATAATTATTTATTAGCGTTTTCTTTTTTTCTTTGGTCAATTCTGTTTTGCGCAATTTGCATCGCTGCTTGTTGCGTAGTCATGTTATTGATGTCAGCAAAATTGAAAATCTCTAAAGTAGTGTTGTAGATGTTCTCAGTCATTTTCATCGCTTGGTCTTTACCATATTTCACGATTTCACCGTAAACATTGATGATTCCACCCGCATTGATTAAGAAATCAGGCGCATAAGCAATGCCTCTTTCTCTTAAAATTTGTCCGTGAACCGCTTCAACTGCCAATTGGTTATTAGCCGCACCGGCAATTACTTTCGCTTTTATTTTGTGAATTGTTTCATCATTGATGGTTGCTCCTAAAGCACAAGGCGAATAGATATCAACGTCAGCGCTGTACAAATAAGCACCGGTGAAAATTTTGGCGCCGTATTTAGCGACCATGTTTTCCATTTTATCTTGGTGAATGTCGGATACAAAAACCTCTGCTCCTTCTTTTCTTAAGTAACTGATTAAAGTTTCGCCTACGTGACCTGTTCCTTGCACCAATACTTTTTTACCGTCTAAATTCTCAGAACCAAATTGGTATTTGGCAGCCGCTTTCATTCCCATATAAACACCATAAGCGGTAACCGGAGAAGGATTTCCGGAACCGCCTATAGACTCTGAAATTCCGGTAACGTAATTCGTTACTTTGTGAATTCTGTCCATATCTTCAGTCGTAGTTCCAACGTCTTCCGCAGTAATATATTTGCCGCTCAAAGAGTTTACAAACTCTCCGAAACGCGTAATCATTTCCGGAGTTTTATCGGTTTTAGAATCGCCGATGATGACCGCTTTTCCACCACCAAGATTTAAACCTGTGATAGCTGATTTATAAGTCATTCCGCGAGAAAGTCTTAAAACATCATTTAATGCTTCCCATTCATTAGCATAATTCCACATTCTTGTCCCACCAAGAGCCGGACCCATAACTGTATTATGAATACCAATAATTGCTTTTAAACCTGTATCTTTGTCATTACAAAAAACGATTTGCTCGTGATTGTCAAAAGAAACTTGACCGAAAACAGGATCCATTTTTTTTAGCTCAACCGGTGTGATGATTTCTGAAGTCATAATGAAGTAGTATTAATTTAAGACTTTTTAAAAAGTTGGTACAAAAATAAAATATTATTCAATAAAATTCATCGAAATCAGGAATAATTAGCATATTGTTAATAAAATCAATTTAAATAAAGAATACTATAATTTAACTATTCTCAAATTTTTTAACAGAATTTAAGTCATAAAGCCCATTTCTTTAAAATTAACATGAAAGAACTTCAATATTTAAACAAATATTTTGTCAAATACAGATTCCACTTTTTATTGGGAATTTTAATCACCATTGTAGCACAAATATTCTCTCTTTTCACTCCGAAGTTGGTCAGCCAGTCTTTTCAAGCGATTGAAGATTTTCACAGCAACAAAATGACCGGCGACATGATTAAAGCCGAATTGGTTGAAAATGTCCTTTGGATTGTGGGCACAACTTTGATTGCCGGGGTTTTAACTTTCCTAATGCGCCAAACGTTAATCGTAATGTCGCGCCACGTAGAGTTTGATTTGAAAAATGAAGTCTTCAAACACTATGAAGTCTTAGACCAAAATTTCTACAAACGCAACCGAACCGGAGATTTAATGAACCGCATCAGTGAAGATGTTGGTAAAGTGCGAATGTATGTCGGACCCGCGGTAATGTATACGATTAATACTTTTATCCGATTTACCGTCGTGATTATTTATATGTATAATGTGTCACCATTACTGACTTTATACACCATATTGCCCTTACCGATTTTATCTTTTATCATTTTCAGATTAAGCACCGAAATCAACAAACGCAGCACGACATTCCAACAGTATTTGTCGAAAATTTCGAGTTTTACCCAAGAGATTTTCTCCGGAATTCGTGTCGTGAAAGCTTATGCACTAGAAAAACAATACCAAGAAGAGATTATTGATTTGGCCAAAGAAAGCAAAACCAAAAGCATGAGTTTGGCGAGAGTACAATCGCTTTTCGGACCACTGATGATTGCGCTGATTGGCGTGAGTAACTTGGTCGTAATTTATTTTGGCGGATTGATGTATGTGGAAGGAACAATAAAAAGCATCGGAACCATAGCCGAATTTATCCTATATGTCAATATGCTGACTTGGCCTGTGGCTTCTATCGGTTGGGTTTCCTCTTTGGTACAAGAAGCCGAAGCGTCACAAAAAAGAATCAACGAGTTCTTAAAAATCGAACCTGAAATTAAAAACAAAGCGACCGAAAACACGAATATTCATGGAGAAATCGAGTTCAAAAACGTGAGTTTCACTTATGAAGATACGGAAATCACGGCTTTGAAAAACATTTCATTTACTGTAAAAAAAGGAGAAACCTTAGCCATTTTAGGCCAAACCGGCGCCGGAAAATCAAGTATTCTTTCTTTAATCACGCGAATGTACGACATTAAAGAAGGTCAAATCACCATTGACGGAAAAGCCATTGATAAAGTCAATTTGAATGATTTGCGCAACAGCATCGGGATTGTGCCACAAGATGCGTTTTTGTTTTCGGATACTATAAAAAACAACATCAAATTTGGTAAAGAAGATGCCACTGATGAAGAAGTAATGACAGCTGCTAAAAATGCGGTGGTTCACGAAAACATCATGAATTTTAATGCCCAATACGAAACCATATTAGGTGAACGAGGTATTACCCTTTCGGGCGGACAAAAGCAAAGGGTTTCCATTGCCCGAGCGATTATCAAGAATCCGGAGATATTGTTGTTTGACGACTGTTTATCCGCAGTAGATACCGAAACCGAAGAACAAATCTTAAATAATCTACTTCAAATCTCAAAGGACAAAACCACGATTATCGTGAGTCACCGAGTTTCATCTGCCAAGAATGCAGACAAAATTATCATCATTGAAGAAGGCCAAATCATCCAAGAAGGTTCTCATAATCAATTGATAAACCAACCGGGGTATTATGCTGAGCTGTATTTGAAACAACTTTCGGAAAAAGAATTAAATTAAATGTTGTTTGGTAACAAAAATTTTACCATTTTTGAACTGTATAGAAACACTATTAATTGACCGAAAGAATATGAGAGAAAAT
>NZ_JBKBLM010000027.1:0-38760 GCF_046296355.1 Flavobacterium sp. | reverse complement strand
CTCGTTGTCAAAGTCTGCAAGCTTACTTTTTTTCATTTCTGTAAAAGCATTATTTTAAAATAGATTTCAACTGAATAATTTCCAATTCAATATTAATAAAAAAAATAATTAGTTTTTAATCAGCCCACTGTTTTTTTACGCATCTGTTTTTGGAGAACGGGTTTTTTGAAACGGAATGGACAACAAATTCTTCAAATCGTTGTGTTCTTCGTGTTTCATGTGGGTGTCAACGCCATAAACAATCTTTTCTCTGTCTAAGGCTTGGAACGTTCCGAAAAGTCGATCCCAAACCGAAAAAATATTCCCGTAATTACTATCAGTATAAGGCAAAACGTAATGATGGTGTACTTTATGCATGTCGGGAGAAACCAAAAAATAACTCATCACTTTATCCAATTGTTTTGGCAAAGCGATATTGGCATGGGTAAATTGCGTTGCGACAACCGATAAAGTTTGGTACAAAAAAACCATCCACATTGGGCTACCCACAATCAAAACACCCAAAGTGGTAAAAACAAAACGGATTACGCTTTCGCCGGGATGATGACGGTTTCCCGAGGTCGTATCAATCCAAGTATCCGTGTGATGGATCAAGTGAAATCGCCACAAAAACTTGACTTTATGCTCTACTAAATGCGCCAAATAAGCACCAATAAAATCCAAAAGCAGCAAGCCAATAAAGGCAAAGAGCCAACCATTCATCGGAGGCAACCAATTCAGCAACCCGAAATGATTGTCAACTGTCCATTGTGCGGTGCTGACTAAAATGACAGCCAAACAAAAATTGATTATGATTGTTGTAAGCGTAAAAAAGAGATTGATTCCGGCGTGCTGAACTTTGTTATAACCAAATTTCACAAACGGAACTGCCGATTCAATTAACCAAAATATAGTGATTCCACCAGCTAAAATCAATGCTCTGTGCGAAGATGGAATACTTTCGAAATATTGAATGATATCGTTCATCGAATTGTTTTTATTTCAAATATAACAAAATTGGGAATTACTTGATAATGCGAAAAGTGAGATTGATTCGAGGACCAATATCTTTGGCTGTTTTTGGAATTTGGTGTTTCCAAAAATGCTGCGTTGTACCTTTCATGATTAACAAACTTCCGTGCTCCAAATTGATTTTGAGTTTTTGTTCTTTGATTGTATTGTGTTGCAAATGAAAACTCCTTTCGGCACCAAAACTTACTGAAGCGATGATGGGATTTCGACCTAATTCTTTTTCATTATCGGCATGCCAACCGTTGCTGTCTTTGCCATCTCGGTAATAATTGAGCAAAACCGTAGTGAAATTTTCTTGGCAAATGGTTTCAATTTCATCCTTAATAAACATTAATAACGGATTCCAATGATGCGGTTGCATAATGATATTGGAATACCCATAAGGCTTGCCTTCATTACCAAAAAGTGCGGTCAATCGAGGTTGCGGATGGGTTTTGCCAAAAACGGTGATGTTGTCTTGTTGCCAAGGAACTTCGATTTTTAACTTCTCGAAAAGTTCATTGGCTCGAACCGTATCAAAGAAATTCGGATAATATTCGATTTCAGCATCGGGGAGATTGAAAATAATTTTTTCTTTAGGGAAAAGCGAGTTCATTCCACAAAAATAAAGAGAAAAGAACAAATAATTTCATCCTTTTCTCTTTACAAATTCTAAGCTATGTTAAAATTATAAATCTTCTTTTTTGTCTAAAAACAATTTATAGATAAATCCGCCCACTAATGCACCGGCAATTGGGGCAACCCAAAACAACCACAATTGAAACAAAGATTCTCCTTGAGCAAAAATCGCTTGTGAAGTAGAACGCGCAGGATTCACGGAAGTATTGGTAATTGGAATACTGATTAAATGAATTAGCGTTAGTGCTAAACCTATGGCTACACCGGCAAATTTACCATTGGCCAGTTTGTCTGTGGCTCCAACAATAACGAGTACAAAAAACATAGTCAAAATAAATTCCGCTACAAAAGCCGAACCCATCGAATAACCATCAGGAGAAAAAGCACCATAACCATTGGTGGCAAACGCACCGGCTTTGGTATTGTCAATCGCAAATCCTTCTTTTCCGGAGAGAATAAACACTAAAGTTCCGGCTGCTGCAATTCCGCCTAAACATTGCGAAACGATATAAGGCATCAACTCTTTACCCGAAAAACGACCGCCGGCCCAAAGTCCGAAAGAAACTGCCGGATTAAAATGTCCGCCCGAAATATGTCCAACAGCATAAGCCATCGTCAAAACTGTCAATCCAAAAGCCAAAGAAACACCGGCAAAGCCAATACCCAAATCGGGGATTCCTGCAGCAAACAAAGCGCTACCGCAACCGCCAAAAACGAGCCAATAGGTTCCGAAAAATTCTGCGAATAGTTTTCTCATAAGTTTAGTATTTAAATCCCGAAAATGCGAGATTGGTTAGTCTACTAAAATTATGAAAAAAAGTAAGAAAGATATTTAAAGAAAAACAAACTTATTAACAGCCAATTAATTAGCTTTTGCTTTCTTGAGACTAATATTCATAATAACTATGGCCAAAATTATCAACAATATGCCAATCCATTGCGACAAAACTACGCTTTCATTCAGAATAACATAAGCCATCAAAACGGATACCGGTAATTCCAAAGAAGACACTATACTTCCCAAACCAATGCCTGTATGCGGAAAACCCGAATTCATCAACATAGGTGGAATAATAGTTCCGAATAACGCCAAGATAATGCCCCATTTGGCAAAAATGGCAAAATTAAAAGGTGTAGTTTGCGTAAAAAGGGCAAAACCAAAAACAATCACAGCGCCACCAAGCAACATGTACAAACTCCTTTGCGAGGTTGAAATCCCTACAGCAATTCGGTTGGCAGTAAACATAGTCGTCGTAAAAGAAGCTGCTGCCAATAAACCCCACATCATACCTCTCCAATCCAATTCAATGGAGGAATTCATCAAATTAGTGGCCAAAGCGGTACCGAATAAAACAATAACCACTGAAAGTATTTTTTGCAAAGAAGGTGCTTTTTTGTCTAAAAACCATTCGAGTAAAACACCCATCCAAACCGTTTGCATGAGCAACACTATCCCAATAGAAACTGGTATATATTTTACGGCCAAATAGTAGAAAACACTAGTCATTCCCAGAGAAGTTCCGGCCAGCATCAATTGAAAAATATTTTTACCGGAAGCTTTGATTACGGTTCCTTTCTTTTTGTTTTTTTGAAAAAGATTAATCAAAAGTAAACCCAGAATTCCCAATACAAACTGAGAAGTGGTTACTTCAGCAGTAGTGTAATTCTCATCATAAGCCAATTTCACGAAAGTTGCCAACATGCCGTAGCTCGTAGCGCCTAATCCAACTAAGAAAACCCCTTTAAGGACTTTGTTACCCAACATAATTTCATTTTTAAAAAGCCGACAAAGATATAGAATTGGAATTGTTTTTAATGGAGATATTCTAAAAACAAAAAACCACCACTTTTCAGTGATGGTTTTCTTATTGAGCCGGCAGAGAGACTTCCCGATAAAAATCGGGATAAACTTCTCGTCCACTTTACTCCATAAAAAAAGGAAAGCTTTCACTTTCCTTTTTATTGAGCCGGCAGAGGGACTCGAACCCACGACCTGCTGATTACAAATCAGCTGCTCTAGCCAACTGAGCTATGCTGGCAACTCAATACGAGTGCAAATATAGAAGTGAAATTTAATTCTCCAAAATATTTCAGCACTTTTTTATTGTTTTTTTAGTCTACAAAGCGTTGATTTTTTCAACCAATTGATTTGCAACTTGTTCTAATTCGGTGTTGATTTGTTTGAAATGTGCTTTTTTATTTTCCACTTTCTTTGCGTTCACTTTTGTGATTAAACCGTCAAAAGACGCAATTGCTTCATCAATGATAGCGTTTGTTTTGTCAGATGGTTTTCCTGAAGTTGTCATCTCATAGATGTAAACCGCTTCAATGATATCGCCTAAAACAAAATTGATGTCTTTTTTTAAATTCTTAACACTTCCCATTTTCTTGTAAATTTTAAATTTGGCGCAAAATTACACTAAATCTTTAGAATACAAACTACGAAATATAAATTTCTAAGATTGAAGCTTGTCCACTCAATTGAAAATCAGTCAATGAAGCCGGAATTAAAACCGTATCGCCTTTTTGATAAGCGTGTGTTTTTCCGTTATAAACCAATTCAAAACGACCTTCAACACACATATAAACCGTGAACGAATCATTATTTTTGTTTACTTTAAAGTTTCCGTTTAGCGGAATAAAATGAGTCGTGAAGTATTGACAGTTAATTACTTCATTAGAAACATTCTCTTTCTTTTCGTAAAAATGCTGGGCTTCAACTTTATTGTAATTCAAAGCTTCTAAAGCCAAATCTATATGCAAGTCTCGTGTATTTCCATTAGCATCTACCCTATCAAAATCATAAACACGATACGTTATATCAGAAGTTTGCTGAATTTCTGCTATCAATATTCCGGCACCCAAGGCATGAATTGTTCCCGTGTTGAGCATAAAGACATCTCCGGGTTTGACTTTTTTGCTGTCAAGAATGTCCAATAAAGTTTTGTTTTCTAAATGCTTAATAAACTCTTCAGGAGTAGATTTTTCTTTGAAACCGACTATGAGTCTTGCATCGGCATCGGCTTGCATTACATACCACATTTCTGTTTTTCCAAAAGAATTGTGGCGTTTTTGGGCCAATTCATCATTCGGATGCAACTGAATCGATAAATCTTCGCGAGCATCTAAGTATTTAAAAAGTAGCGGAAATTGTTTCCCAAAAGCTTGATACACTTTGGTCCCCAAAATTTCAGCAGGAAACTCAGCAATCAATTCGTTTAATGATTTTCCTTTAAATTCCCCATTAGCTACAATACTTACGTCGTTTTCCACAGTAGAAATCTCCCAGCTTTCGCCAGTAATTTCAGAAGTAATAGGTTTGTTTAAATAGGATTTTAATTTGGTTCCACCCCAAATTCTTTCTTTTAAAATCGGCTCAAACTGTAATGGATAAAATGTCATCACGCTAATTTTTGGTAAACTTACGTTCTTTTGAGAATTTGAAGCGCTTTTTCGATGTGAATTTTGCCCGACATACTGTTAAAGACCAACTGAATTATGCCATTTTTATCAACAACATAAGTCACCCTGCCCGGAATCAATCCCAATAAATCATTGGGAACACCAAATAATCTTCGCAGTTTTTTATCAACATCTGAAAGCAGAATGAAAGGTAATTTATACTGATTTGTGAATTTTTGATGTGATTTCACCGAATCGCTACTCACACCAATAACTTCTGCATCTAACACTTTAAAATTTTCGTATTGGTCACGAAAAGAACAGGCTTGTTCAGTGCAAACTCGGGTATCGTCTTTGGGATAAAAATAAATTACAAAGGCTTTTTTACCAACAACAGTGTCGCTTTGAAACACATTTGCATTGGTATCAATGGCAGAAAAATTAGGAACTTTATCTCCGACTTGCAATGCCATTATTCGCCTTTACAGGTTACAAAATTTCTTGGCGTTTCGTATAAAACGACTTCTAAATCCTTGTTAGCGTCAATATGTTTTCTAAGCTTGTTCCAAATTACAACCGCAATATTTTCAGCAGTTGGGTTCAAATCAGCGAACTCAGTTACATCAATGTTTAGGTTTTTATGGTCGAAAGCATTTTCAATATGTTCTTTGATTAAATCTGACAAAATCTTCACGTCAATCACAAAACCGGTTTCTTGGTCAATATCACCAGTAACTGAAACGATTAACTCGTAATTGTGCCCGTGAAAATTAGGATTATTGCATTTCCCAAAGACCGCATCGTTTTTTTCCATCGACCAATCTTTACGATACAATCGGTGCGCTGCATTAAAATGGGCTTTTCTGGATACGGAGACTTTCATTCGGTTGTAAGTTGTATGTTATAAGTTGTTAATTAAAGCTTGTGATCTTCGAGATAATGGTAGAATTCATCAAAAATGATTTTGAACCAAACGGTGTAAATATCAGGATTTTGAATCATGTCTTGTCGAACGGCTTCGATGCACATCCATTTCCAACTTTCGACTTCTTCGGGATTAATTTGAGGTTCGTCATTGTAATAACCAATCATCACATGATCGAGTTCGTGTTCGGTCAAACCATTGTCGAATGGCGCTTTGTAGATAAAATGAAACAGTTCTTTCAACTCGGTTTTAAAACCCATTTCTTCATACAAACGGCGACTTCCAGCTTGGATATTGGTTTCGCCATCGCGTTGGTGACTGCAACAAGTATTAGTCCACAACAAAGGCGAATGGTATTTATGGTGTGCGCGTTGTTGCAACATGATTTCATTGTTACTGTTCAACACAAAAACCGAAAAAGCACGGTGCAAAACCGCTTTCTCGTGTGCTTCCAATTTATTCATCAAACCGATGGGTTCATCTTGTTCGTTGACCAAGATTACTTTTTCTTCGACCATAGCTTTTATTAATCGTTCAAAAATACGAAAAAAAATCAGCGTCACTAATTATGCTGATAGAACAACCGTTAAACTTTCCTTAAATCACAACAATTTGTATTCTACTAGACATTTCAACTGATATATGTGGTGTAAATTTGTACCAGATTAAAAATCAATTGCTATGAGGAAATCCATTTTTAACATTTTAATTTTGACACCACTGTTTATGTCTACGGCTTGTGGACAAAATAATAATTCAACAACAAAAACCACTGCTATGGAAAACGTTATTTCAAAACCCGAAAACCCTTATTATTCCAATACCGATACTTCTAAATTGGTTCTAACCGATGAGCAATGGAAAAAAGTATTGCCACCAGATTTGTATGCCGTAGCCCGTCAAGCGGATACCGAAAGAGCTTTCACCGGAACGCTATGGAAAAGCGAAACCAAAGGCACTTATTATTGCGCGGCTTGTGGCTTAAAATTATTCAAATCCGATCAAAAATTTGTGAGCAGCTGCGGTTGGCCGAGCTTTTTTGAGCAAGACAACAAAAACAGCATCACTTTCAAAGACGACAATTCTTATGGCATGCGCCGTATTGAAGCTTTGTGCGGCAGATGTGACAGTCACTTAGGCCATTTGTTTGATGATGGTCCGGAACCAACGGGCAAACGTTATTGCATGAATGCCGTTTCTTTGGATTTTGTTCCCGATGGAACGCTGGCTCAAAACAAAGGCAATCTCGAAACCATCACAATCGGTGGCGGATGTTATTGGTGTGTGGAAGCGGTTTATGAAAACTTAACCGGCGTAGAAAAAGTAGTTTCAGGTTTTGCGGGCGGAAAAGTGGAAAACCCGAGTTATGAAGAAGTTTGTTCAGGAACAACCGGTGCCGCTGAAGTTGTAGAGATTACTTATGACAAGACCAAAACCAATTTGGATGAAATCTTCCAGGTATTCTTTACCGTTCACGATCCAACGACGTTAAACCGTCAAGGCGCTGATGTGGGTACGCAATACCGTTCGGTGATTTTTTATAAAAACGAAGAACAAAAGAAAGCCGCCGAAAGCATTATAGCCGAATTGAACAAAGAAGTTTTTAATAATAAAATCGTCACGACTTTGGAACCGTTTAAAGCGTTTTATAAAGCCAAAGACTATCACCAAAACTATTACGAAAACAATAAAAACCAACCTTATTGTCAAATGGTGATTCAGCCTAAACTGGAAAAATTTGAAAAGGTTTTTAAGGATAGATTGAAAAAGAAAAACTAAAAAAAAGCCCTGATTTCTCAGGGCTTTTTTTATAAAATATAATCGGTATTGATAAAATTCGATTCTTTGCTATTCAATAATTCCTGCAGAATCGCATTGTTATAAGCGTTGTCTTTTGAAGCTACAAAAGTTCTAATCGAGAACGAACGCAAAGCATCGTGTATACTCAAAGTTCCAACCGCCGAATCTTTTCTTCCGGTAAACGGATACACATCCGGTCCGCGTTGGCATGAACTGTTTAGGTTAACACGACAAACCAAATTCACCAACGTATCAATCAGCGGCGCTATGGTTTTAATATCTTGGCCAAACAAACTCACTTGTTGACCGTAATTCGATTCCGCCATGTCATTCAGCGGTTCTTGTATGTCTTTGAAAGTCAGGATTGGTATTACCGGACCAAATTGCTCTTCGTGATAAACTCTCATTTCTTTATTAATCGGAAATAAAACGGCCGGAAATATGTAGTTATCGGTTCTTTCTCCGCCTTTTTGGTTGATGACTTTCGCGCCTTTGTCTTGGGCATCGTCGATTAATTCTTGGATATAGTTTGGTTTTTCTTTTTCCGGAAGTGGCGTTAAAGAAACGCCTTTCTCCCATGGATTCCCAAAAGGCAAAGCATCCACTTTCTCTGCAAATCTTCGGTTGAATTCGGCAGCGATGGATTCGTGCACGTACAAAATCTTCAAAGCCGTACAACGTTGGCCATTAAAGGAAAGAGTTCCCATAATGCATTCCTGAATCGCCAAATCCAAATCGGCATCCGGTAAAATAATCGCCGGGTTTTTGGCTTCCAAACCTAAAATCAAACGCAAACGGTTTTTATTCGGATGCAAATCTTGTAACGCAATCGCTGATTTACTGTTGCCAATAAGTGCCAAAATATCGACTTTTCCTGATTTCATTATTGGTGAAGCTACATCTCGACCTCGACCGTAAACAATGTTAATTACACCTTTTGGAAAACTCGTTTGAAACGCTGTCAATAAAGGAGAAATCAACAATACTCCGTGTTTAGCCGGTTTAAAAATCACCGTATTACCCATAATAATCGCCGGAATTAGTAACGAAAAAGTTTCATTAAGCGGATAATTATACGGTCCCAAACAAAGCACCACCCCAAGCGGTCCGCGACGTACCATCGCATTCACGCCTTGACTTTTGGTAAAACGCGCATTGTTTCTATCTAATTCTTTATAATCTTCAATCGTGTCGTAAATATATTCTACAGTTCTATCAAACTCTTTTTCAGAATCGGGTAACGATTTCCCGATTTCCCACATTAAATATTTCACGACTTCGCTGCGCGTGGCTTTCATTTGGGTGACAAAATTTTCCATGCATTTGATTCTGTCGATAACTTTCATCGTTGGCCACAAACCTTGTCCGTTATTATAAGCCGCAACAGCTGCATCAACAACTTCATTACCTTCGGCTTCGCCCATGGCAGGAATAGAACCCAAAACCGTTGGAGAATAATGAGCGGTGGAAGATATAGTGGAGAAAACCGGCGTGGTTTCGCCTATCCATTTTTTTAGTTCTCCGTTGACTAAATAAGTATCTTGGTTTAGTAAAGATGTGATTTGAAATTCGCTTGGAATAGTATTCATAAAAAATGATTTTTTATAAAATTACTATTTTGGGTAAAACGCTCGACATCAATTGTCGGAAAGAAATTAACTAAATCGTTGTAACTGAAAACTTTTAGAAATTCAAAAGGTTTTTAAAAGATATTAAATAATAAAATGTGTCAACTGCTTTGTGCTTGTAATCATTTATTATAAATTTACTCGGTCGCAGGCATAATACAAATATTCACACATAAAACTAACCTTAAATACTTATGGCAAATAAAATTTACACCGATAATAATAGTGAATATCTTAAAAATAATCCAACATGGCATACGGAAGATTCAGCATGGAAAGCAACTCAAATTACTAAACTTTTAAAGCGAAATGAATTAAATCCAAAGACTATTGCTGAGATTGGATGTGGTGCTGGAGAAATATTAAACCAATTGCATTTATCAATGCCAAATGATGTGAATCTAACAGGCTTTGATATTTCGAGCGATGCCATAAATATTGCAAAGGAAAGAGAGAAAGAAAGATTAACTTTTAAACATGAGGATTTTTTATATACGTCCGAGAATTTTGATTTATTACTTATGATGGATGTTTTTGAGCATGTTGATGATTATTTGGGTTTTTTAAAATTGTGTAATAACAAAGCTAAAAACACCGTTTTTCATATCCCATTAGATATTACAGTTATGGGATTATTGACAAACAGTATAATGCATAGACGCAAAACACTATCCCATTTACATTATTTTACAAAAGATACTGCTATTGCCACTTTAAATGACTCAGGATTTGAAATAATAGATTTCTTTTACACAGAATGGTTTTTTGACTTTAAAGAAAGAAGAAAATCAATTGGCTCAAAAATTCTCTATTTAATAAGAAAAGGATTGTACAAAATAAATAAAGATTTTGCAGTAAAAATGTTTGGTGGAGTATCTTTAATAGTGCTAACTAAATAAATGCCAAATTTTATTCACATTTAGTTTATTTCAAAATACTTTCAGCAATTTTCAGGGCACATTTTTACCATCATTGGCTACTGAAAGAAATTAACTAAATCGTTGTAACTGAAAACTTTTAGAAATTCAACCTAAAAAAAACATTCGGCATGATGCCCAAAGAGTAATATTCCTGCATGGAATAGCGTGGTGTGATAAAATCGGATACATTGGCGTAGTTGCGTTCCAATTCCTTGCTGATTAAAGCATTTCGGTTGTAGAGATTGTAAATAGATGCGCCGATTTTAAAAGTATTGCCTTTGTTATTTTGGAACTGATAACTGCCCGAAATATCTAGGCGATGATAATTGGGTAATCTTTCCGTGTTATAAGAAGTGATTTCTCCCGAATCATTGATAGTGCTGAATGGTTTTCCGCTGTGCCAAAACCAACCGGCGGTAAACAAAAAATTATCCCATTTTTTATTGAAAGCCAAATTAAAACTGTGCTTAATATCAGCATTGGAAGCAAAATAATGTCCTTCATTCAAAGTCGAAAACCGGTTTTGAGAATCTTGATAAGTGTAGGTTATCCAAGCGCGCCAAGACGCCGCACTTTTTTGAAGCAACACATCAACGCCTTTAGTAAAACCTTTTCCTTGCTGGATCTCATTGCCATTTTGGCCTAAAAAACCTAACGTAAAGGAAGTAATTCCCGTGATGTTTTTATAATACGCATCGACATCCAAAAGCCAATTATTCTTTTTAAAAATAATGCCCGAAGTAAATTGATTCGCTTTTTGAATCGGATATTCATTGTTATCCGAAAGTACCCAAACGTAGTTTTCTAAACTCAAATCATTAGTCGCACTTTCACGAACCTGACTCAAAATCTGGCTCCGGCGTTCGTATGAAGCCTGCCAAATTAAGGATTTCGAAATGGTTTTTTGAAGCAACAAACGAGGTTCGAAACTCGACGCTTTCATTTGGCTGTAAAAATTATAGCGCAAACCGGGTTGGAGATTCCAACTGCCAAAATCATGTTTGAAATGCGCATATCCGGCGTGAGTGACATTGTACAAATGTTTCAAACTCAACACCACGCCAATGTCCTGATTGTAACTATTGAACAAATGTGAAATGTCATTTCCAAAGACTTGGTAACCAAAATCGAGATTAGATTTTTCATTGATTTGGTAGCCAAAATTCAATTCAGCACCCGAATCCACTACTCGGTTTAATTTTTTAAATGCTTCAAACTTGTCAGTGCCGTAATCTTGTTTTTTAAGGTAATCGAAACTGTAAAGCGAATAAAAGACTAAGGTTTTTTGGGTGAATTTCGGACTGTATTTTTGTGACCAATTCAGACTGAAACCATAGTTTTCGATGTTCATTTTTTGATTGCTGATGCTGTCGGTTTCAATGACATTTTGGTAATCTAAATCGTTTTTGATGACTAAGCCGGAAAGTGAAATTTCGGTTTTATGATTGGGTTTAAAATTTAGTTTCGCGGAATAATCATGGAACTTGAATTGATTATTGTTGTCAAAATCCTCAAAGTTGGTGTTTTGAAAAACTTTAGTTTCCAACTGATTGAATGTAGGTGATTGCCACCATTCCGTTACTGATTTTCGTCCGGAAAGTTGCAAACCCAATTTGTTTTTAACCAACGGTGTTTGGAGATATACGTCGGCATTCAAGGCATTAATTCCGGCGTTGATTTTGGTTTTATCCGAAATTTTATCCGTCGATTTGATGTCGATTATGCCGGAAACTCTTTCCCCAAATTTAGGATTCACGGCTTTGTTGTAATAATTCACTGTTTGCTCCACATTCGGGTTGATACTCGAAATCATGCCGAATAAATGTCCGGGATGATACAACCGAATGCCATCCATCAGTATCAAATTTTGGTCGGCTGTACCGCCGCGAATGTACAATCCGGTAGCGGTTTCATTCGGACTTTTGACACCCGGTAATTGTTGCAATGATTGCAAAATATCAGCATCGGTAATACCGGGAAGCGTTTGGACTTTTTGAGGTGAAATGATGTAATGTTGGTTGGTTTTCTGAATGCCTTTTGCCAAAAACTCTTCGACTATGACTTCCTCCAGATGATAAATTCTCTGCGAATCATCATTACTTTTCACTTGATTTATCGAATAAAATCGCTCGTTGATTTGGATGACTTTTAAAGTCGATTGCTTTTCGATTTCGGTATTGATTTCGGCTAAAGTGTAAAGTCTTTTTGACACCGAAATCCTTTGCGAAGCCACTAACGAATCGACATAGGAATATTTAACCTCAAAAGCTTTCTCGATATCGGAAAGCACTTTGGTGAGTTTTGCATTGGTATAAATAAAAGACTCCTTTTTTTGTGACCAAGAAAGTGAAATCCAGCACAAAAAGAAGCCCAACAAAACTATTTTTTTCATTCCGAAATGATAATTTTTCCTGTTTGGTCTTTGCTGAATTTCAAATGCAACGGCAAACAAATCGTTTGCAACGCCACGGTTGGCTCTTTATGGGTAAAGGTTCCTGTGAATTTTATGTTTTCAATGGTTTTCGGAAACTCGACTTCTACATTGTATTGGTTCTTAAATTGTTCGAGTACATAACGCATCGGGACATTTTTAAAAGACGATTCTCCTGAAATCCAAGTGGGTTTATCCGAAGATTCATCAGCCCAATTTTCGGCAGTACCATTGTAAAAACGCACACTTTCGCCATGGGTTAAAATAGTTGATTTGCCTTTTTGGGTAACTTGTACTTTGCCTTCATAACATTTGACTTCGAAGAAATCTTGAATAGCAATTACGTTAAATTTGGTTCCCAAAACGAGAATATCGCCGAGCGAAGTTTCTACCGTGAACGGACTTCCTTTCTCGACTTCAAAAAAGGCTTCACCTTCTAATTCTAAAGTTCGTTTGTATTCGAAAGTATTGCAATAGCTCAACGTTGATTTGGCATTTAATGACACTTTAGAATTATCGGCTAAGGTGATCCTTTCGGTGTTTCCAAAACCGGTTTCTATTTTATTTTCGGCAATAAAAAAATGGTACACGCCAAACAAAATCAGCAAACTAGCGGCAATAGTAGCATAACGCCAAAGCGGAATGACTTTCGTTTTAGTTTGTTTCTTCTCAGCTAACTTTTGCTTTATGGCACTAAAGTTTTGTTCCAAATCGGGATTACTGATTTCAAAACTGGCAAGAGTATCTTTTATGTTTTGGAACGCTGTAAAATCTTCCGCTGAAACCAATTGTTTTAATTGTTCGTCGGTGATTTTATGGGCTAACCAATCGGATAAATACGTTTCGTTTCTCTCTTCCATATTATTATTTTTCAAACGTTTTTCACTACTTTTCTCAGGGACAATAAGGCTTGGTGCATTCTTTTTTCAACTGCTTTTACCGATAAATCCAACGAAGCTGCGATTTCAGTATACGATTGATTATCAAACCGGTTCATTAAAAATACGGTTCTTTGTTTTTCGGGCAAATCGCTGATGGCTTTTTCCAGTTGGGTCTTTAATTCGGTTTCCTCCATCAAAAACTCGGGTGATTCTTTGTGTGAGGATTTGGGTTTAAATTGCAACTCAAAATTGTTCACGACTTGGTTGTGCTTTATTTTATTCAGCGAAAGCCTAATCGCTGTGGTGTATAAAAAGCTTTTGGCTTGTTCGGGTTGGATAATCCCACAATTTTCCCAAAGTTTGACAAAAGCATTTTGAGCAACATCTTCGGCGCTTTCGATATCGCCTCTGAATTGATACACCAAAAAGTTCCGCAACACTTTAAAATTAGTGTCAAATACCGAGCGGAATACCGCATCGGAACAGAGCTTTGTATTTTGGTTTTCTTCTTTCATAGCTTAAATTACAGACACAACCTTATCGCTAAGGTTGTGTCTCGTAATTAACATTTAATCTTTCCCAATTTTATTTTAAATCAATTAATTACAAAAAGCTGAAATTGCTGTTTCAAATCCTACCTGACTATCAACTTCAACAGTAACTTGACCTGATGGTGTATTAAAGTTTATTGTTAAAGGATAAACAAAAGCCGGAATATTTGATTGTGAAGGGAAATAATATTGCAATACTTCTCCATTGTTGTTTGCAGTTATAACAGCACCTTGATACTGAATCTGCACGGGAAATGCAAGATTAAAGCAAGTTCCTAATTGGCTTCCAAAATTAACCGATGTAGTCGGACAAATTGGTGCAGTCCATTGCTGTGTGGCGTCACAATCAAAATTGTTTCCTATTCTAATAACAAAATAATCTGAAGAAGAACCTAAACTAGGATAATTTGGAATTGTGAATGGCAAATCGAATAAAAGATATGTACCAACCCATGCTCCAAGAGAATTATACACTGAATAATAGGCGGAAGAAGTATTAGCATAATCAAAATCAACCGTCAAAGGATAAGTCCCGTCTGAATTACAAGTTCCCGGAGTAGCCGTTACATTGGTGATACTACAAATTGGTGCACAAGTCACAAAATCAGCGGCTGTAAATCCGTCACACTCTGCCAAACATGCGTTGGAATATTCTACGATACCGTTTACTGTTTGCACACAAACCGGATTGTAATCTGTCGTACAAATACAAGAATTGGAATTACCATCGCATTCGTCATACAACTCGAATAATTCATACAAATCATTAACTACAATGACTTCGTTGTTTTGAGTAACACTGATAGGAAACACAATTTCTACCAATGTACCACTAATTAACAAGGATTCTAATTCCGCTTGAGTATTCACGACTATGGTAACGCCATTGTCATTGATTACCGAAATAGGAAATACCATTTGTAAACAACTAAATTGCAACACATCATCATTTATTGGACTGAATCCACACTCTTCAATCAAGTCATAAAACTCAGTTTCATCATCAATAGTAATTACTGCACCTTCTTGTAGAACTTGAAATGGAAAAGCTATTCCTGTAATGAACAATGTTTCGGTTTCTGCTATTAAAATATCCAATAAACCTTCTTCTGTAGCAACCGTTATTAAAGTACCATCGTTATAGGATAAGGTCAACGGATAAACAAATTGAAAACAGAAAAATTGATCTTGGGCCGAATTAGAATTTCTTCCGTTGATATTATTGGCTTTCTTGATTTCGTTTAAGGTTGTTCTCAAAGCAATACTTTTAGAAGTAACCACTTCGTTTTCCACCGGATCATTATCGGTACATGAATAGAAGCCTGCGACCGATACGGCCAATAGTAATACTAAAATTTTAATCTTTTTCATCTTATTTGTATTTAGTGTTTATAGGTTAGACAACACAAAATGCCATCACCCTACTTTTTTTAAATAAAAATGAAAATTAATTTATTTTAAGAGACTTTCCGCAATTTTCAGCGCACATTTTTCGCCGTCAATAGCAGCAGAAATGATTCCGCCGGCAAATCCAGCACCTTCGCCACACGGATATAAGCCTTTGATTTGCGGATGTTCCAAGGTTTCATTGTCACGCGGAATTCTTACCGGAGAGGAAGTTCTGCTTTCAGGTGCGTGAAGAATCGCTTCATTGGTCATATACCCTCGCATTGATTTTCCGAATTGGGTAAAACCTTCGCGCATGATCTGGGTCAAGAATCCGGGGAATACTTGTCCCATTTCTACCGAAGTCGTTCCGGGAACATATGACGTTTTCGGGATGGATGCGGATATTTTATTCTGGGTAAAATCGACCATTCTTTGGGCAGGAACTTTTTGAGTTTGTCCGGCCAAATGCCATGCTTTTTGTTCGATACTTTTTTGGAATTCCATTCCGGCTAAGGCACCGAATTGGGCAAAAGGCTTGAAATCTTCCAGTTTTAGTTCAACTACAATGCCTGAATTCGCGGTAGCTTGATCGCGTTTGGATGGCGACCAACCATTGGTAACCACTTCACCCGGACTGGTAGCACAAGGCGCAATTACGCCACCCGGACACATACAAAACGAATACATGCCGCGACCGTTAACTTGCTTTACAATAGAATATGGTGCCGGCGGTAAATATTCCCCACGGAAATCACAACTGTACTGGATTTTATCAATTAACTCTTGTGGATGTTCAGCGCGAACGCCTAAGGCAAAAGGTTTGGCTTCAATGAAAATTTTTTTTCTATCGAGTAATTCAAATATGTCACGAGCAGAATGTCCGGTGGCCAAAATAACTTTGCTGGCGGATATCGTATCGCCATTTTGGGTCACGATGCCTTGCATTTCATTATTCTTGACTACAAAATCAGTGACACGGGTTTCAAATAACACTTGTCCGCCACATTCGATGATTTTCTCTCGGATGTCTTGAATGATTTGCGGTAGTTTGTTGGTACCAATGTGCGGATGGGCTTCCACTAAAATATAGGGGGTTGCGCCGAAACCGACTAACAACTGTAAAATTCTGTCAACATCACCGCGCTTTTTGGAACGGGTATATAATTTTCCGTCGGAATAAGTGCCTGCGCCACCTTCACCAAAACAATAATTAGAATCTTCGTTGACGATATGGTCAACATTAATTGCTTTTAAATCACGACGACGACCTCGAACATCTTTTCCTCGTTCGATTACTATTGGTTTTAAACCCAACTCAATCAATTGCAGTGCTGCGAAAAGCCCGGCCGGTCCGGCGCCAACTATAATTACTTCTTGGGCATTGGCAACATTTTTGTATTCCGGAAGCTCGATTTTTTGTTCGTTACAATTTTCATCAATCAGGTAGACCAAAACTTTCAGATTGATTTTTATGGCTTTTTGACGCGCGTCGATTGACCGTTTCAGAATTACAACTTTACTAACCAATTTAGTTGAAACTCTAACTGATTTAGCTACATACTCATAGAGCAAACTTTCGTTCGCGGCTATTTCGGGAGAAACTTGTAGGAGTAATTCTTGTGGCATTAACTATTTTTTTTACTTCGTAACAGTTCGACCTAAAGGTCTCGAATGGCAAAAGTAAACAAATGGAATTACTTTTTTTCTTCAAATGCGCGCAAGGCAAAAGAAGCCAACCAATGTTCGCCCTCATAATTCCCGTCGACTACTGAAGGTAAAGAAAAATTCAGATGGTAATCAGCCATGGGTTTTAAATGCAAAAACTCCTTTGGATACTGATGAATCAAGGCATATAAATTCCACGCTCTGCTGAAATTCAATCCGTCCAAATGCACCAAATGACCATCGGTTCTATCGGAAACTTTGGCGACTTCCCAAGTGAAATTCTTTTTGAAGAGTTGTGGCGCGAATTTTTTTAGCCAAATTAAAAACGCCGCTTTAGGCAAAATACGTTGCATCAAAGCCATTTCTTCTAAACAAGGCGACAGGAAATCAGTGCCACTTGGTTCCCAAGTAAACGGGCAATTTTCGTCCTTTTGGAACAATCGAATGGTGTTGTCTTTGATGCTTTTTTGGAACAACTCATTTTTGGAATAAACGGCATAATCCCAGGCAAAAGTCAGTCCAAAAGCGGTATTAGAATGGGTTCCGACTCTAACGGGATAAAGCAATTTGGGCAAAAATTCAATATATCTTTCGATGATAATATGGGAAAGTGGTTTTAGGTTTTGGGCCAATTCTTGGGCAAAGGGTTCGTTATAAGTTTCGAGCTCGAGTTGTAATTTCAGCAACCAATTCCAGCCATAAGTACGTTCAAAGGATTTTTCGTGCTTTTTATTCAAATAATCGATTTCTACTTGGATGTTTGCTTTGGACAAATTGGTTTTGAGTTTTTGGACAATCAATTCTCGATTGGAGAGATTTGGAAATCTTTTGAGCAAATACACCAAACTCCAATGACCGTGAACCGAAGAATGCCAATCGAAGCAACCGTAAAATGTAGGATGTAGTTTTTGAGGCGATTGAATTTCGGTGCTGTCAATAAGCATTTGCCCCAATTTATTTGGATATTCCTGTTGGAGACATTTTAATGGCAAACCCGATAAATGATTGGCTTGCTCCAAAGTCAGTTCCTGAGAAAACCCATTCATAAAAACCAGCAGTAAAAAATAGTATAGAGTTCTCATAAAAAAGCGTTTTTCAAATGTAGCAAAAAGTTACCTTTGCAACATTATTTCTATCTTATGTCAAGACAAATAAAACTCATTTGGGATTTTCGAGGACCGGCTTCTGCCAAGACTGCCGAGCATCATGAAATTCATTTAAAGGAATACATTGTTATCGAAAATTTACCCATACACCTTACCGGTTTTGAAATCATAAACGAAATGTATGCCATTGCTTTTATGGTGGTGAACGATGAACAGATGATACAACTTCGGGATATTTTGAAACCTCATCGTGGAGAATTACACCTTTAACTTCGAAAATCTTGAACACAAAGATTAAAGGTATAAGTTTTTAAAAATCAAATAAATAAAGCTATAAAACACTTTGTAAATTCTGTCATTTTGAAAGTGCAACAGCAGCTTTTCAGATTTTAAATAATTAGATTTGAGGTTTAACTCAATCTTCTTAATTTATGTTAATAAATTACCTTACCAAAAACGTTTCAAGTCAGGTCAAATTCTCCAAAGAAAAAAAACAATTTCTAAATGGATTTTTTGCGTTAGTGACTTTTTTGTTTGTCGGTGCAAACCTGCAAGCACAAACTACTTTTACTTCAGTTCAATCTGGAAATTTTACCGATCCTACCACTTGGGGTACAGCAACAGCACCAACAGCAATTGACCATATCGTAATTGCTTCAGGGACTACAGTGCTTCTTAATGATTTAATCACGGTGACTAATGCTACGATAAGCGGCACATTAGAGGGAGGAAATGACTCACCTGATTTTATTGTAACCGGCAATTTAACTGTAAACACCGGAGGTTTAATCGACGGAATTTACTATTATGACGGCGGAGGTTGGGGTTATGACAAAGCAATACAACTTAACGTAGCCGGAAATATAATCAATAATGGTAGAATTGATTTGTCAATCGGTTCCAATTATACTCCGGAAGGTGCTTTGAATCTTAACGGTTCAAGCGTTCAAAGCGTTAGTGGTTTAGGAACTTTTGGTGGTACTTTATATTTAACCAATGATAGTTCAAACAACGGAGCAGTTATCAATCAATTGATTATTAACAATACAAGCACAGCAACTCCAAATGTAATTTGGGGATTTAACAATATCAAAATCAGAAGTGTATTAACGCTTACCAATGCCAGAGTGGATTTGGGTACTAACAAAATGACAATCGGAAATTATGGTTCAGCTACAACGAACTGCGCAACAGGTAGTGGCTTTTTGACGGGAACAATAGGAAGATGGTACAGTGCTTATGACAATTTTGCCCCTATAACTTCAGGGGTTGATTATTACAATAGTAATGCTCTTTTCCCTTTCATCAATGCTAATGGTAAAAGCAGAGCTGCTTTTATCACAAGACCGGTAGACAATATTTCTTCTGCTGTATCCGGAGAGCTTGCGGTAAGTTATTACGACGAAACAGGAGTTGCCTCAGGATTTTCGGTAGCCGATGGCGGATATACCGTGACTGACATCTATGAAGGTGCTTGGATTGTAAGCAAAGATGCTAATTATGCTTTTCCTATTGGCAACCATTCATTGGCTTTTTCAATTCAGGATGCATATTTAATTATGAACGGTAATTCAAGAATAATCAAAGCTGATGGAACTACTATTGGTAATCATCAAACAGGAACTATTACACCATTTGCGGCCAGAATTGGTCTAACCGATGCTGATTTAAGTAATACTTTCCAGGTGGGTTATAATGCCGCTTTAGACACACCTATAACTTCGGTTCAAACCGGTAATTGGAATGATGTGGCAACATGGAGCAGCAATAGTATTCCGACTTGCGGAAACACTGTAACTATACTTTCTGGACATACTATAACAGCAAATACACCTTCCTCTGTTGGTGGTATTAATATTTTAGCGGGCGCTACATTAATTAGTGATTCTTCTACTTTAACGGTAGGTTGTACCAATAACAATGCTACTTTTTACAATGGAGGAACCTATAGTATTAACTCGGGTACTTTAACGGTTAACGGGAATATTAATCACGCCAATGGAAGCACCTTCAATCAAACCGGCGGCGATATTATTGTTGACGGAAATAACAATGGGGCTGCAGCAACCAGTACTGACCAAACCCTTTTCAAAATTGGAAATTCAACTTTAAACTTAACCGGAGGTTCAATAACGATTGTTGATCCGGCAGTTTCCAGTGCGACTTTGGCAACAACCCACACAGCAACTGCTATTGTTCCATGTGTTGGATGGTTTTGCTGGTTTCCGTCTAGTGTGACTTTAGATGCTTTAGACGATGTATCGGTTGGTCAAATTGTTGTTGGTGAAGGCGTCCCAGCAGGAACAACCGTAGCTGGTGTAAATTTTGATGGCTCAATTAATACCAATCCAAGTTTGCCAGAAACAGGACTGAATTTACCTTTAACCTTAACTTTCTATAATGTAACTAGTGCTCCTTCAGCTTTTGTTTATGATTCAAGCAATAATTATGCTGTCGGTGCTAATCATACTTTAAAAATCGGAAATGGAATATCAACAGAAAAAGGCACCGTAACGACTAGCGGATTCAATTGTAGTTTCAGAGCTGCAGAAGGAACACTTTCCGTAAATGACTTAATTGTCAATGCTCCTGACCCAACTAATCGTTTCGTAAATTTAGATTCCAGTAACCCTAGTGGTACCAGTATAATGAATGTCCAAAATGATTTTACCATTATACAAGGAAAAGTAAAAGGACAAGGCGTTGATACTTATTTTGGCGGAAACATCATCAATAACGGAGCTTTAAATTTATATAACAACGCTTATTTCGGTAATTATATTGATGGAAATTCAGTGGCTACTGATAAGGCTCAAACCATTTCCGGTTCAGGTACATTCAATGCTCAAACTGAGACAATCTTGAATACACCTGCGAATACAGGTTCGGTTTCTCAACTTAGGGTTAACAATACTAGTACTGAAGGGGTAACTTTCATGGTGCCTTTTAATGTTGTTTCTTCCTTAACAATGACTGCAGGAATAATTCATACTTCTGCAACGAGTGTTCTAACTGTTGGCGCACCGGCAATGTCATACACAGCATCTGTATCAGGTAATTTTGGTGAAACATGTTATATTGATGGGCCTTTTGCCAAAGATATTGGTGGTGGTCAAAATGCCATTGATTTAACCAATGGTTCAGGTTTTATAGACAAGTTTTTCTTCCCTGTCGGAAAATCATCTTATGCTCCTATTTGGGTTGCAGTTACTACTCCTGATGGAGGATTTGGCAGTCCGGGAACCAATATCAAAGCAGAAGCTTTTGAAACTAACTCGGGTACACCATCATCCAACATAGCTTATTTAAGCCAAAACCGTTGGGAAGTTTCAAAAATGGCTGGAGACGTTATTGAGTTCAATATCAAAGCAGCGGATGCCAATGCCATTGAAAGTAGTATTATTGTTCAAGCACCTAGTGCGACCGGCGTTTACGACAATGATTTTGGTATCACTTCAACTTTTGAGGCAGGTACGCCAAATATGTTAACCTCAACAAGTGCTCCTTTACCTTTTGCTGATTTTAATGGTTATTTCTCAACAGCAAGACAATCAGAATGTTCAACAATAACCCCAGGAAACACAGTAGCCTCTGAAACCAATATTTGTGGAGGAAAATCGGTTACGCTAAGTTTACAAAACGTGGTAGTTGGCGAAGGCATTACCTACCAATGGCAGAGTTCTGTTAACGGTACTGATTACACTGATATCGCTATGTCAACGGCAACTACAGCTTCAGTTGCTCCTGTAGAAAACACTTATTACCGCTGTAACGTAACTTGTTCGTTTAGTACAACAACTGTGGCTTCAACACCAATTCAAATAACGCTAAACAACACTATAACTTCTACAACACCGGCAACGATTTGTCAACCGGTAGATACCGCTACGCTTTCAGCTACAGCAGCTTCGGGTGACGTTAAATGGTATACGACACAAGTTGGTGGAACTGCATTGGCTACAGGAAACTCCTTTACAACTCCCTCGATTACCACAACTACAACTTTCTATGCAGGTACAGAAACAACTACAGCGGCCACAGCAGGTTTGGTCTATACTTTAGACGGTTATGGTTCAGGAAGTACTAATAGAGGTTTGGCGTTTAACCTTTCTAACGCTATTATTTTAAACTCGGTTAAAGTATATCCGCAACAAAATCCGGGCGGTACTGGTCCGTTACCAATAAGCATTAAAGTACTTCAAAACGGCATTCAAGTTCCGGGTACTAGTGAAGTAACTTTTACTCCTAACACCTTCTCTGATTGGTCACCTACAACTGTTGCACAAACGGTAACGCTTAATTATTCATTGTCTGCAGGAGATAATTATTCTCTTGAAATTTCAAATGGTGCTTCTTATGACAATGCCTTGGCTTATGTTAGTCCGTTTCCAAGTCCGTTCCCGGTTACCAATGGCGCTGTGTCTATAATTGGTGGAATAGACAATGGCTTTGTGGATACTTACAGCTATTACTATTTCTTCAATTGGGACATAACTGAAGTATGTTCTTCGGCAAGAATAGCAGTTACGGCTACTGTACAAACGGCTGACGATTGTGGCTTAGGAAATCCAACGTCACAATTATTATCAAGAGTAGTGGCTTACCCTAATCCGTATAGCCAATCTTTTAAATTAGACATTCAAACCAATAATGACGCGGATATTGTAATCAAAGTATATGATATGATTGGCAGATTAATCGAAAATCAAACTGTTGGATACAATGATTTATCCCAAGTGGAAATCGGTAACGGATATCCTTCTGGCATTTATAATGTATCAATAACCCAAGAAGGCAAAGCAAAAACCCTTCAGGTGATTAAAAGATAAAACAAAACTTCATTCAATAAAAAACGGCTACTTGAGAAAGTAGCCGTTTTTGTTTATTTACATTTTAAAACTGAAAACTGTGACTGCGACTGCAAACTTTAATTTGCCACTTCACTGATAAACTTAATTCGCATCAAACGCAATTCTTCAATATCATAATCGCCGTCGAATTCTTTAAGGGCATCTTCAATTTTATCGGATTCAGAATCCATAAAATAATCGTGAATTTCTTCTTGTTGCTCTTCGTCCAAAATTTCGTTTATCCAATAACTGATGTTCAATTTGGTACCTGAATAAACAATCTGCTCCATTTCTTTTAGCAAATTATCCATCGTGTAACCTTTGGCCTTGGCTATATCATCCAAAGACAATTTTCGGTCGATATTCTGAATGATATACAATTTATTAGCCGAATTGGCTCCGGTAGATTTTACCACCAAATCATCCGGACGAATGATATCGTTATCTTCTACATATCTTTCAATAAGTTCTACGAACTCCTTGCCGTATTTTTTGGCTTTGCCTTCGCCTACGCCGTGAACATTACTCAATTCATCAATAGTAATCGGATATTTCAACGCCATATCTTCCAAAGATGGGTCTTGGAAAACTACAAATGGCGGAACTCCAAGTTTTTTTGCGACTTTTTTACGCAATTCACGCAACATGCTCATCAAAGCTTCATCGGCTGTAACGCTTGATTTGGCGGCAGTTACTATGGCTTCATCTTCACTCTCACTGTATTCATGGTCTTCCGACATCATAAAAGAAACCGGATTTTTAATAAACTCATGACCTTTATCGGATACTTTTAGAATTCCGTAGGTTTCAATGTCTTTGGTTAATAAACCATCCACTAAAACCTGACGAATCAACGCCATCCAATATCGCTCATCAAAAGCTGAACCGCAACCAAAGAAGGTCTGCGTATCAGTTCTATGGGCTTTTATCGTAGCATTTACTCTTCCTATAAGCGTGAAGACAACCTCTTTTGATTTGTATAAATATTTGGTATCGCGAACGACTTCGAGTACCATTTTGACTTGATTTTTAGCTTCAACTTTCGATTTCGGGTTGCGAACATTGTCATCCATATCTGCGCCATCACCGGTTTCACTATCAAATTCTTCTCCGAAATAGTGCAACAAAAATTTACGCCTCGATATCGAAGTTTCGGCATAAGCCACCACTTCTTGTAGTAACGCAAAACCTATTTCTTGTTCAGCCACAGGTTTGCCCGACATGAATTTTTCTAATTTCTCCACGTCTTTGTATGAGTAGTATGCCAAACAATGACCTTCTCCTCCATCGCGACCGGCACGACCGGTTTCTTGGTAATAACTTTCTAAAGATTTTGGAATGTCGTGGTGAATTACAAAACGAACGTCCGGTTTGTCAATTCCCATTCCGAAAGCAATAGTTGCCACAACCACTTCTACATCTTCCATCAAGAACATGTCTTGGTGTTTGGCACGGGTTTTAGCATCTAACCCTGCGTGATACGGAACGGCTGAAATTCCGTTTACCTGAAGTACTTCGGCTATTTCTTCCACCTTTTTTCGGCTTAAGCAATAAATGATGCCTGATTTGCCTTTGTGTTGTTTGATAAAACGAATGATATCCGCTTCGATATTTTTGGTTTTGGTACGTACTTCGTAAAATAAATTCGGACGGTTAAAAGACGCTTTAAATGTCGTAGCATCAGACATATCCAAATTCTTTAGAATATCTTCCTGAACTTTTGGAGTAGCCGTAGCCGTTAATCCGATTACTGGTACATCGCCCAATTGTTTGATAATGTGCCTAAGATTACGGTATTCGGGTCTGAAATCGTGTCCCCATTCCGAAATACAGTGGGCTTCGTCAATGGCTACAAACGATATTGTTACACTTTGAAGAAACTCTACGTATTCTTCTTTGGTCAAAGATTCCGGAGCGACATAAAGCAACTTAGTAATTCCTGAAGTGATATCTTTTTTAACCTGATTGATCTCAGTTTTGGTAAGTGACGAATTTAATACATGAGCGATTCCATTTTCGGAAGACAAACTTCTGATGGCATCAACTTGATTCTTCATTAACGCAATCAGCGGCGAAACCACAATGGCTGTTCCGTTTTGAATTAAGGCGGGCAATTGGTAACAAAGTGACTTTCCACCACCCGTTGGCATTATAACGAAGGTATTATGTTTGGTAATAATACTTTTTATGACTTGTTCCTGTAAACCTTTAAATTGGCTGAAGCCAAAATACTTTTTTAATTCTTTGTGGATGTCAATTTCGTCTAAATTCATTCTGTGTTAATGGTATTTTTACATAAATTTGCAAACATAAAGATACGACTTTCTTTCATACACACAAATTTTATCTTATTTGAATTTTGATACCAAAAGAAACCATTTTAGCCTCTGCCAAAAAGACCATATTATCAGAAAGTGAAGCCATTGCGAAGCTGGTTGATTTTGTCAATGACGATTTTGTCCAAACAGTTGAAATCATATACAATGCCACCGGAAGACTAGTAGTGACGGGAATTGGCAAAAGCGCCATCATCGCACAAAAAATTGTAGCTACTCTAAATTCTACCGGAACACCATCCTTATTTCTTCACGCTTCTGAAGCCATTCACGGTGATTTGGGCATGGTTCAACCCGGCGATGTGGTGATTTGTATTTCCAAAAGCGGCAACAGTCCTGAAATCAAAGTTTTGGTTCCGTTATTGAAACGTTTCGGCAACAAATTGGTAGCGATTACCGGAAACACCACTTCCTTTTTGGGCAAAGAAGCCGATTATGTTTTGAATACTTATGTGGAAAGCGAAGCTTGCCCTAATAATTTGGCGCCAACCAACAGCACTACAGCCCAATTGGTTATTGGCGATGCGATTGCAGTTTGCTTAATGGAAATGAGAAACTTCACCGCTGAAGATTTTGCCAAATACCATCCCGGTGGTGCTTTGGGTAAAAAATTATTATTACGCGTCGGCGATATGCTCGATACTACGCACAAACCTATTGTAGCGCCTGATTCTAATATCAAAACGGTAATTGTAGAAATCTCCGAAAAACGTCTGGGCGTTACCGCAGTCGTTGACAATGAAAAAGTAATCGGAATTATCACCGATGGTGATATTCGAAGAATGCTGAATAAAACTGATAACATTTCAGGTCTAGTCGCGCAAGACATTATGACTGTTAATCCGAAAATGATTAAATCAACCGATATGGTTAGCGATGCCTTGAATATTTTAGAGGATTTTTCTATAACGCAGTTGGTCGTTGTAGACAATGGCGAATACAAAGGCGTTTTACATTTGCATGACATTTTAAAAGAAGGGATTGTATAATGGCTAGAAAACCCGTGGGCGAGATGTCATTCTTAGACCATCTCGAGGAATTAAGATGGTTATTGGTAAGAAGTACTTTGGCGATAGTAATTATTGCTTGTGCTTGTTATTTTATTGATGACTATATTTTCGACCAAATCATTTTTGGCCCAAAAGATCCCAATTTTATCACATACCGTTTCTTTTGTCAATTGACAAGATTTTTTGGCGTTGATGACTCTTATGCCTGTGCGACAGAGTTTGCCTTTATCATACAAAACACTGAGGTTGGAGGACAATTCTCAATTTATTTGTGGATATTAATCACTGCCGGTTTCATTCTTGGCTTTCCTTATATACTTTATGAATTTTGGCGATTTATCAGTCCGGCACTCTATGAAAAAGAACGCAAAAATGCCGCCTTATTTATCATTGTTTCTTCGTTGTTGTTTTTTATCGGAGTACTCTTTGGTTATTTTGTAATTGTGCCTTTGTCAATTAACTTTTTCGCCAATTTTAATGTGAGTCAAGCCGTGGTCAATCAGTTTACGATTGATTCTTACATCAGTATGATCAAGACTTCAGTTGTGGCGAGTGGATTGGTTTTTGAATTGCCGATTATCATTTATTTCCTAACCAAATTAGGATTGGTCACACCCGCCTTTTTAAGAAAATACAGAAGAGCTGCGATTGTAATTATTTTAATTGTAGCTGCAATAGTTACACCACCGGATATTCCGAGTCAGGTTGTAGTTTCTATTCCAATATTGATTTTATACGAAGTAAGTATTTTAATTTCCGCAGTAGTGGTTAAAAAAGAACAAGAAAATGGCTGATTTAGTAAAAGAATTTAACGACTATCGTTCCAGAATGAACGAAAAGTTATTGGCTGACAATAACAAAATAGTAAAACGAATTTTCAATTTGGACACCAATGCTTATGCCGTAGGCGCTTTGGATGTAAAAACCAAAGAACTTTTGGGTTTAGTAGCTTCAGCGGTGCTGCGTTGTGATGATTGCGTAAAATACCATTTAGAAACGAGCTACAAAGAAGGCGTAACCAAAGAAGAAATGATGGAAGCCATGGGCATAGCCACTTTAGTCGGCGGAACCATAGTAGTACCGCATTTAAGAAGAGCTTACGAGTTTTGGGAAGCGTTGGAGGAAGCGGGAAGTTAGATGTTAGATGTTAGATGTTGGATGATTTCCAAAATTGAAGTTAAAACAATCAATCAAGCAAATGAATTTTGTTTATTTGCAGAGAATAAAACTTAGTACCTTAGTTACTTAGAACCTTAGAACCTCAAAATGAAGTTAAGAGCCGAAAATTTAGTCAAAACCTACAAAGGCAGAAGCGTAGTAAAAGGTATCTCCGTGGAAGTAAACCAAGGAGAAATCGTTGGGCTTTTAGGGCCAAATGGTGCCGGAAAAACCACTTCTTTCTACATGATTGTAGGCTTGGTAAAACCCAATTCCGGGAATATTTATTTGGATGATATGAACATCACCGATTTTCCGATGTACAAGCGTGCCCAACACGGTATTGGTTATTTGGCACAAGAAGCTTCGGTCTTTAGAAAATTGAGTATCGAAGATAACATTTTGAGTGTTTTGCAACTAACCAAGCTCAGCAAAGAAGAACAAGTCGCCAAAATGGAAAGTTTGATAGCCGAATTCAGTTTGGAACACATTCGAACCAACCGCGGTGATTTACTTTCGGGCGGAGAAAGAAGAAGAACAGAAATCGCTCGTGCTTTGGCTACTGACCCAAAATTCATTTTATTGGACGAACCCTTTGCCGGAGTTGACCCGGTTGCGGTAGAAGACATTCAAAGAATTGTAGCCCAATTAAAAAACAAAAACATCGGGATTTTGATTACCGACCACAACGTTCAGGAAACTTTAGCCATTACCGATAAAACATACTTAATGTTCGAAGGCGGCATTTTGAAAGCCGGAATCCCGGAAGAATTGGCAGCGGATGAAATGGTGAGAAAGGTATATCTCGGACAAAACTTCGAGTTGCGTAAAAAGAAATTGCATTTTTAAATAAGAGAAATGAAAAAAGACTTTTCATTATGCAAAATCCTTCACAAGAAACACTGAACAATTGGAATAAAAATCCAAAATATTGGAAGCTTGGTCTTTTTTACTACAACAAAGAAGACCAAAGACTTTTAGTAGACAAACCCAATCCAAACTACGGAACAACATTCAATTTTGCCCATAAGAAATCCTATTTGTTCTTATTGCTAATCTTTTCCTTTTTCGGATTTATAGTTTATATGGTCACAAGAAATCAATAAAAAAGCTTCCTAAATGGAAGCTTTTTATTTTAACTTTTTTCAAAATTTAGTAATAAGTATAACTAATTGATTCCCTTAAAACACTTGAGGCATCATAAGTCAGCTCAGTTAATGGATAATTATCAGTATTATAGGTATAGTTGACCATATAATTAATTCCAAAAGTGCTTGAAGCTGTTTCATTATTGAGATTTCCGTCTATGTCTGAATTTAAAACTTGAAATATCTCATAATTACTTATATTTTGGAATGGATTGTTTTTTGTGTCGTAAGTAACAGTTTCTGTATTGGAAGTTCCAAAAGAAGTTCTGGTATATTGTGTTATATTTCCGTTTTGCACTGTACAAACTTCTGTCAAAATCAAATCTGATTGAGTTGTCAAATCCCCATCATATACTGTTCTGGTAAATGTATTTCCTGAATAGGTAACTACTGTTTTGGTTGCTGAATCAAAATCAGGATCATATTCTGTAAATTTAGAAACTTGATCTCCTGAATATTCAATAACGATATAGGTATTGTCTTCCGGGTGATTCATTCTAGTCAACTTATCCCCGGTATAAATATATTGCTCAATCAAAACCCCTGAGTCTTTTACATTTAATAATTTATCTCCCGAATAAGTAAATAACAAATTGTAATCATCGTCTGCAGGATTAGCATTATCAATAATCATAGTTTTAACCAATGCTCCTGAAGCTGGAGTGCTTGAAGAATTATCAGAGGAACAACTCACTACGAAAGTAGCGGTAATGGCCAATAGCCAAAAAATTTTTTTCATTTTTTATAGTTTTTATATTTCTATAAAAATAGAAAAAAAATGTAATAAAAAATCTTATAAAAAATTATTCTGTTTTAGACAACTTAAATGCATTATCAAGAATAGATAGTACTACATAAATTAAGATAATCAAAGGAACCGCTAATATTTGAAGAAAAATCAGCATCAGAACCGAAATTGCCAAAAAGAAAATCTGTAATTTATATTTGGCAAAACTGAAGTTCTTAATCTTCAACGAGAACAACGGAATTTCGGCATTCATGACGTACGCGCTTAAAAAAGTGATTCCTATTAAAACCCACTTATTTAATAAATCTTCAATCCAAAACTCATTTAAATGAAAACTCATTATTAATGGCAAACTTGTAATAAACAAGGCATTCGCAGGCGTTGGCAAACCAATAAAACTATCGGATTGACGTGTATCTATATTAAATTTTGCCAAACGATAACAAGCACCAAGGGCAATAATGAATCCTAAAAAAGGAGTATAAAAAATAGTCATAGACTCAGACTTGCTGTAACTACTTAAAGCTTGCGTGAATTCGATATCATATAACATTTGATACATTACAAACGCAGGAACAATACCACTCGTCACCATATCCGCCAACGAATCCAACTGAACGCCTAACGGTCCTGAAACACCAAATTTTCTAGCAAAAAAACCATCAAAAAAATCAAAGAAAATCCCTAACGCCACAAAATAAAATCCTAGGTCGAATCGAGAATTTGCCACAAAAACTAGCGCCACACAACCACAAAACAAATTAAGCATCGTAAATAAATTGGGAATCAGCCTTTTGATATTCATTTGTGGTTGGGTTTATTTTTTAAAGAAATACAAATTTAATACAATAAGTTGCAGACTTCTGCGTTTTATATTCAAGATTTTTATGTGATATTTGTAAAAAGAAAAATTGCCTTGAAAAAAACGATTGCTATTCTGCTACTTTTCATTAGCCTAATTACTCATGCTCAAGCCGTTAGAAAATACTCGAATGAGTTTATGAACATTGGCGTGGATGCAGCAGCTTTGGGAATGTCTAATGCGGTAACAGCTTTTACCGGCGATGTCAATTCGGGGTACTGGAATCCGGCCGGAATTTTAAAAATTGAGGACAGCGAAGCGGCTTTGATGCACGCCAGTTATTTTGCCAATATTGCCCAATACGATTATGCGGCTTATGCCAAAAAAATAGACGACCAAAGCGCTTGGGGTGTTTCCTTAATTCGTTTTGGTGTTGATGACATCCTCAATACTACGCAATTAATCGACAGCGAAGGCAATATCGATTACAACCGTATCAGCCTTTTTTCTACTGCCGATTATGGCTTGACTTTTTCCTATGCTCGAAAAATGAAACTCGAAGGTTTTCAATATGGCATAAATGCCAAAGTCATCCGAAGAGTGATTGGGGATTTTGCCAATTCTTGGGGTTTTGGGTTTGATGTCGGTTTGCAATTCGACAAAAGCGATTGGCACTTTGGGTTGATGTTGCGCGATATTACTACAACTTATAACGTTTGGGCCATCGACGAAGACAAATTTGAAGCCATTCAAGGCGCTGTAGAAGGTCAGAATCAGGAATTACCCGAAAGTACCGAGATAACTTTGCCTAAAGCCCAATTGGGAATCGCCAAAAAATTCGAAATCAACTACGATTATACGCTTTTGGCTGCCGTAAATTTGAACATGCAATTTGCAGAAACCAACGATGTAATTTCTACGAGTGCCGTGAGCATTGATCCGGCTTTGGGATTTGAATTTGGGTATACCGATTTGGTATTCCTTCGCGCCGGTGTTGGTAATTTTCAAAATGTGGAACAAATCGATGGTTCGACTAAAGTGAATTTTCAGCCTAACATTGGTTTAGGTTTCAAATACAAAGGCATCCAAGTGGATTACGCTTTGACCGATTTGGGTGACCAAAGTGCGGCTTTGTATTCCAATATTTTTTCGGTTAAAGTGGATTTGAGTATTTTTAGATAAAACTATTATGTTGAAAAAATCGCTTTTACTTCTGGTACTTACTTTCAGTTTACCCATTTTTTCTCAAAGTCCGAAGCTTTCCGAAAATACCCAAATCAGCATTTTTACTTGCGGCCGTGGCGAACAGCTATATTCTACTTTTGGCCATACCGCTTTGAGAATTAAAGATGAGGCTAACGAATTAGATATCGTTTTTAACTATGGTGCTTTCGACTTCCGAACAGATAATTTCTACTTAAAATTTGTCAAAGGCGATTTGCAATACTTTATGAATGTGACTTCGGTAGAAGATTTTATTTTGGAATATCAAATTGATGAAAGAGAAGTCATCGAGCAAACAATCGACTTACCTTTGGCCCAAAAACAAAAGCTTTTCGACGAATTAAGCGCTGCACTTAACTCTTCGGATAAATATTATACCTACAAATTTATCGACCGAAATTGCACCACCATGGTCGCTGAAAAAATAAATGATTTATTGGGTCAAGCCCAAATACAGAAAGTCGATGACAAAACCATTAGCTACAGAACACTACTCTATCCTTATTTTGAGAATTACTTTTGGTACAAACTCGGAATCAACATTGTTTTCGGTGCCAAAACCGATGCCGATGCTGAGAAATTATTCCTTCCGATTGAATTAATGAACAGCCTTGACAAAGCTAAATTGGACGGAAAACCATTGGTTACCGCAAAGAAAACTTTGATTGTCGGAAGTGAAATTGAGCCCAAGTTTTCCTTTTTCAACAGTATTTATGTAATTATTGCTTTCTTGGTTTTGCTTATTGTAATCAACAAGCGTTGGCTGTTTTTAAGTTATCTTTTCGTTTGCGGAATATTGGGTGTGGTGCTTTGTTTGATTGGCTTGTATTCCCAACACCAAGAGTTGCTTTGGAATTACAACGCGTTGCTTTTCAGTCCGTTGTTTTTGGTTTTACCTTTCTTAAAAGAAGCAAAACTGAAAAAAATTGGTAACCTCTCTTTGGTTATTTTGATGGTTTACATGATTTTTATGTTCAACAAACCACATTTACCCATCATGTTGCCCTTTATTTTAGCTACGGTCTATATGCTGTTGAAAATCACCGGAAGAAATCCTTTAAAACTATTGTCCTCTGTAAAATAAAACCGTACTCAAGGTTTTAAACATAATACTGAAGTCAAGGAAAAGACTGCGGTGTTTGATGTAATACAAGTCGTATTGGAGTTTGATCAAACTATCTTCTATAGTTTCACCATAAGAATAATTGACTTGTGCCCAACCGGTTAATCCGGGCTTAATCACATGTCGGGTTTCGTAGAAAGGCATCACTTCAGCAATCTCGTTGACAAATACCGGTCGTTCCGGTCTTGGCCCAATTACTGCCATTTCGCCTTTCAAAATATTCAAAAATTGGGGAAACTCATCAATTCTCGATTTTCTCATGATTTTGCCAAAAGGGGTAATTCTGGAATCGTTGGTAGTAGCAAAAACAGCACCGCCGCTTTCAGCATTTTTAACCATGGTTCTAAACTTGACAATATTAAAGATTTTACCGTTTTTCCCCACTCTTTCTTGGGTATAAAACAATGTTCCTTTGTTGCCAAAAAGATTTCCCAGAGCTACAATTGGAATTAAAAGCAATCCGACAGCCAATCCGCTTAATGAAATTACTATTTCTAAAAACCTAACGACAATCAAATACAAATGGTTTTGGTTGCTTCGACTGAATGGAAAATAGCGGTAAAAATCGCGCGAAACATATTGCACCGGAATACGCTGGGTAATATTTTCATATACTTGGGTGTATTCTCTGATGATATAACCATTTTCAAGTAAGTGAATCAGTTGGTTGTAGAGTTTGACTGTAATCCCGTCTGTTTTTTGCGAAGCAATTACAATTTCTGAAATAGAATTTTTCTTTACAAAAGATTCTAAACTATTGATGTCAATATTTTTTATATTGGGATAAAGATCACTTTTTAAATTGGCACTATCAGAATTCACAAAACCCAACACACGGTAATGCGGATCGGCATTTTCGAGTCCGTCAACCAATTCTTTTACTTGTTCTTTGTCGCAAATCAGGATTACTTTTTTCAGAAATCGGTTGGAGGCAAAAAAGCGAACATAAATCATTCGCCAAGTAAACAAAGCCACAAAAATTGCTATAAAGAAGAAAAAGATTTGGATACGATTCGTTGGTAAAATCGGAGTAAATATTGGGGTTAATAAATACATCAACACCGTAGTTGAGGAAGTCAATATGATACTCTTAATTACCTGAAACTGATTGCTGGCTACTTGCAAATTGTACATTTCAAAGACCGAACCGATGAAATTTAAGTAAAGTCCTAAAACAATGGTCCAATAAAAATTGGTTGCCGAAATATTAAAGTAATTAAATTTAAAGACTATTCCGACCAAGTACAGGGAAACCAGTACAGAGATGACATCAAAGAGTCTTAAAAGAATTTTTCTTTCCGAAACTTCAAAGTGAATATCCTTGTATTTGTTCATCTTTTTGATAGCACGCTATTTTTTGAAGTCGCAAGTTAATAAATCTCGTGATTAAATCAGTAAATCTATCCACTCCTTTTTTACGATTTCCCAATCAAAGCTTTGAACGGTTTCTTTGGCATTTTTAGTAATGCTTTTCGCGAGATTCGCCTCCGCAAACAACCTGTTAACTTGCTGAGTCATTCCTTCTTCATCATTATCTGTAACCAACAAAGAATTGGCTTCATGTTGCAACAAATAAGGAATCCCGCCTACATTGGTAGAAACAACAGGCAAACCTAAAGCCATCGCTTCAATGACACTAATTGGCGTATTATCGAAATGTGTCGTATTGATAAAAACGTTGTAATCTTTGGATTTGGCTATCCAATCTTCTTTTGACAACTTTCCGGTAAACGTGATATCTACCTTATTCTTTTGGGCAAAACGCTTCGTTTTTTCGAAACTATCGTCTTTTTTGGGGCCAATCATACACAAAGTGGCTTCGGGATAGATTTTCTTTAAATTGATAAAAACCTTGACCGCCATTATCGGATTGTATATTTTGGCAAATGACCTTACCCAAAGTATTCTCGGAAAGTCAAACGTTTTAACCGATTGGGTATACAACTGCAGTTCAATTGTGTTGGGAATGTATTTTAAGTTGGTATAACCGTTATTTTTAAAAGCCTGATATAAGTAATAAGATGGTGCAATATTGATAAAGGCGTTGTTGAATATCAAATTGGAGAAAAATTTAGTCCTTACAATTCTGCTGGGCAAATCACCACCATGTAATTTCGGGATGTATTTTACGTTTAAAAGTCTGCAGAGCTGTGAGATAATAAAGGCATACCAAAAATTTTTGGTGCTGTAAGTGTCAATTAAAACATAGTCTACTTTTTTGGCATATTTAAAGGTCATATAAACCATTTCCAGCATTCTCAAAGACTTATTTTTCTTTGAAGAAGCATAGTAAACGGTAAATCCTTCGGCTTCCAGAAACGAACCTAATGTTTCTATTGAAGTTGAAGTATAACCGTGATCGGATAGCTTATTTCCAATATAAAGCAGGCTATTCATCCATATAAACTTTTAATAGCGACAACGAATATACAAAAGCCGGCGCAGCAATCCTCATAGCAGCATGATTAATTGTCAGCAACCAAAATACTAAAAAACAAAACATATAAATATTTTGCTTGTTGTCGAGGTATAAAAAAATAGGCGTTAAAAACACAATTAATAGTGCCATAATTCCCAATGTTCCGTGTTCGGCAAAGGTTCTAGAGACTTCGTTGTGAGACGTAATGATTTCTCCACCGGTTTTTTCTTCCCTGATTTCAAGACCTTTGGCCACACCAATCCCAAAAACCGGACTGTCTAAAAAAGCCTCAATTTCACTGTCTAAAATTTCTTCCCTTCCGGTAAACTGACTCTCTTTAACTTTTCCGGTGGCATCTTGATTGGCGTATCTTTTGTCAATCAAACCTCCGGTTTGGTTGGAAGTATAGACCCAAGTCATGGCAAAACCCACCAGAAACAATACCAACAGTATGTTGAGTTTGTACTTCCCTTCGCCTCTGGTATTTTTATACAAAAAGAAAATCAAAATTAAAATCATCAATAACCCGGTAATCATGCCTCCTCTCGAAAAAGTAACCAAACCGCGGTAACTGATATTGAAAATAATAATCAAATTTATGACAAACATTAATTTAGATCTTGATTCCAAAATCAGTCTGGAAAAGAAAATAAACATCCCAATTCCGAGCAATGTGGCTACCTGATTCGGACCAAATCCACCGGAAGTTTCCAGGTTAGAACCCGTACTGGTCAAAATAGTTTTGAGCTCCGGCGTATACAGTATCAAATACATCGTGGTGGAAATAATAGGCAATCCCATGGCCAATAACATACTGTTAAGTTGGGAAAACAAAATCTTGCGATTGTAATTGTAAATGGCCGCTACGCCTAAACAAGCCGGTCCCGAGATATTAAAGGCCAATGAAGTTCTAAGATCCGACTTTAAATTTAAGGTTTCAGTTGCCACAATAATGCCGGGGAACAGCAGTAGTAAGTATATCCAAAACGGTATAGCATTCTTGGAAAATCCACTGTAATACATTCCTAAAAACAAGAACATCATTACGCCATATTTGGAAAACTCGTATAAAATATTTCCACCGGTCATCCTCAGGAAAACCTCACTTCCCACCAAATACGCCGAAACAAAAAGCACTTCATTGTTTCTGTTGCTCGTTTTAATCACATAATAAATTCCGAATATCAAAATGGAAAAGCCGTATACCTTTGAAAACTGCGGATAATTATAAATTAAAAACCCAATTAGGACATGAGATAAAACTAGCAGTATATAATTTCTTTCTTTCATAGTTTTATAACCCTTTAATCCAATTTAAATATTTGGTCATGACGCCTTCTTCTGAATGATTTTCAACAATGGTTTGGTACAAAACATTACCCAATTGCGTTCTTAAGGCTTCTTCTTTAATCAATTTCAACAAACTTTCACAAAAAGCATCCTGTTCGTTTACACCGACAATAAATCCGTTTAACCCATTTTTTATTATCAACGGAATTTCACCAACATTAGTGCTAACTACCGGCTTTTTATACAATCCGTATTCAATTAACGCCACGGGCAAACCTTCCGATTTAGAGGTTAAAATAGCAATCTCACATTGGTTGATTATGGGAACAACGTCGTTCTTCGACCCATAAATAAAAACCGTTTGCTCCAATCCTTTGTTGAGTATCAATTCGGAAATTTGCTTTGAATACTCGTCTTCAAAATCCTTACCTACCAAATGAAAGGTCCAATCCGGTTGGGTTTCTTTCAATTTTTCGGCTATATTCAACAATAAAAAATGATTTTTTTGGTCTCTTAAATTGGCCAAACACAAAATACGCTTGCCCTCTACTCCTTTCAAAACGGTTTCCGCTTTGACCGTTGAAACCTCATTGGTAAAGTTAGGTAAATAAACCACTTTTTTACAATTGAGCTCTTTTTCGGCCCAATTTTTAAGTTTGAAATTTACAACGATAATACCTTTAAAGAAAAACGAAGCGATTTTGAGCACCAATGATTTTTGGGTGCTGATAAACTCACTCAATCCATTATGGTCATGCCAAATGATTTGAATTTTCGGGTAAATTATTTTGACTAATAAAGCAATGAAATAAGAACTACTGTGCGGTTGAAGAAAGTCAACCTTGTTCATTTTACAGTATTTTTTTAAGCGAGAAGCCGCAGCGAAATCAAGTGTTTTGGTCTTTTTCAAAAAAAGATAAGACACTGAATCATCCAACTGACTTTTCAAATGCCCTTCAGCTCTGGTAGCCACTAAGCCCGAAAAATCAACCCTTTTCGAAAGCGCGTTGGCATAATTGATGGCCATTTTTTCGGCACCGCCAACTTCTAAAGAGTCAATAATTTGTACTATTCTCATGATTGCAAAAGCTGTTTAATTTCATTTTCAAACACATCCAAAGTGTATTGTCTCGACCATTGAATGGCACTATTGACTTGCGTTTGATAGCGATTTTCATCCATGATTATCGATTCGATTTGAGCCACATCATTGTCCAATTGCAGTTCCAAAAGCAATCCGCGATTTCCGTTATCCAACATATTGGGCACACAAGAAACTGAGGAAGCGATTGGCAAACAACCCCAAAACATGCCTTCCGCAATGACTTTGGGCCAACCTTCACTCAATGACGGTAAAACTACAAAATGATTTTTGATATAAGCTTCTTTGACGGTTTCTTGATTTTGATTGCCTTGTAAACTGACAATGCTTTCAAGATGATTAATCTTTATATAATCTTCTAAACTGTTTCGCTCTGCGCCTTCTCCAAATAAAGTCAACGCAACGTCATGTCCATTTTTATAAAGTTGCTCCACCAATTGAATAGCATACAATGGTTGTTTCCCATTAGACAGAGTGCCCACAAAAACAAAAGAAATCTTTCCGGTTAATGGTCTTGGAGTAACAGCAATCTTGTCCTTTTCAAAATAACTCGCGGTGAAAAAGGGTTTGATGTTTTTAGTGCTGTTTTCCCATTCGCCATACACCAAAACCTGCATGTTTTTGGTCAGGAAAGTATTGCTCAAAATCCATTTTTGCAAACGATAACTCAGCGGCTGCTTGGCTTTTAAATCCCAATTGCCGGCGTATTTAGCGGTTTTGGGTTTGTTTGGAAATAAAACCTGTACCAAACAACCCAATAAACCCATATTCCCGGGACATCGCAAATGAATATGATCAGCTTGCTGCATGGCTTTGTAGATTTCGAAAACAATTTTGGGCAATTTTAACAACGATTGTAAAGCCGATTGTAAAGACAAAAAATGATACGAAGCTACTGTTCTGAAATCAATGTTTTGATGAGAATAGGGAATTTCAATCGCGGTTTTGTTTTTTAAAGTCAATGGCGCTACCACGATGATTTTATCGACATATTTTGCCCAAATGTTCATCTCTCTCACATAAGGAGAATATGCATAATATTCGCCATTTTGAAAGCCGTGAGGAACATGTGTAATGAGGCAAAAGGTCATGTTGGTTTAAGATTCTGTTTTGGGTTGGTCAAAAAGCAAACGCACCAAACCAACGGTTCTTCCCCAAGATTCGGTTAACGCTTCCCAACGTTTGTTAGTGGTAAAGATATTGCTAAATCTGATGATTATCAA
>NZ_JBKBLM010000026.1:0-38981 GCF_046296355.1 Flavobacterium sp. | reverse complement strand
GCGTTTCGTTCTCGCATATTTTTCAAGGTGGTTATTCTTCAGGGTATTATAGTTACAAATGGGCGGAAGTCTTGGATGCGGATGCTTTTGCTTATTTCCAAGAAAATGGGATTTTCAATACAGAAGTTGCTACCAAATTTAAAGACAACGTGCTTTCCAAAGGCGGAACCGAATTGCCGATGGAATTGTACAAACGTTTCCGCGGTCAAGAACCGAAACCGGAAGCTTTGTTGAAACGCGCGGGATTGATTTAGATTGTTAATAAAAGATTATAAAAGGATTGTCATAGAAACTTTGATAATCCTTTTTTTATTATTTTTAACTGAATGATAAACTATTATAAAAGAAATTGCTTTTAGCAAAGTATAATAGAAAAACGAATTCAACTTTAACTAATTAATAATAAAGATGGAAGTTAAATTGCCTTTTGAACAAAACAGAAAAATGGTAAAAGAAATCTTTTTAAAAAACCCTACTTTATTTTATAATATATTAAGTAAATTCTATCCTTTAAACATTGATTTTTTAGACTATAAGAATTGGAATTGGAAAATGTTAAGTGGAAATAAAAGTTTGTTATGGGATAAAAATTTAATTGAAAAATATAGTGATAAGTGGTTATGGAAATCCGACTTATTTGTAGATAAAACTTTATCAAAAAACGAACAATTACCCTGGTCATTCGAATTAATTGACAAATACAAAGATAAATGGGAGTGGGAAGACTTAAGCATTTGTGAATATTTACCGTGGTCAATAGAATTGATAGAAAAATTTGATTGCTATTGGAATTGGGAAAAACTTATTACAAATAAAAATTTGCCTTGGTCAATAGAATTGATAGAAAACAATAAAGACAGGTGGGATTGGAGATTATTAAGTAAAAGCAAATATTTTCCTTTTTCCGAAATGCTCATAGACAAATATATAAATAAGTGGAATTGGCATAATTTAAGTATTAATAAAAATCTACCGTGGTCAACAGATTTAGTTGAAAAATATAAAAATAGATGGCAATGGATAGAGTTAAGTGAAAACGAAAATTTACCATGGTCAATTGAGTTAATAGAAAAATTTAAAGATAATTGGGAATGGTATGGGTTGAGCAGAAATAAAAATTTATCGTGGTCAATTGAGCTGATTGAAAAATACAAAGATAATTGGGAGTGGTATGGATTAAGCAGTAATATTAATTTACCGTGGTCAACTGAGTTAATAGAAAAATTTAAAGATAATTGGGAATGGTATAATTTAAGTTTAAACAATAATTTACCTTGGACATTAGATTTAATTGAAAAATACAAAGACAAATGGAACGGCATAAATTTAGGGAAAAACCGAGGACTTCCATGGACATCATTATTAAATTCAGAAAACAAACACGGAATATATGACTATGGAATAAATGGGTATCCGGATAATCTGGAAGAACATTTACAGTGGACAGAAGAACTGATTGATAAAAGAAAAAAAACTTTGGATTGGGAAAAACTTAGTAGAAATAACAAACTACCATGGAGTTTTGATTTCCTAGAAAAATATATTGAACATTGGAATTGGGGAAATTCAAATTATGGAAATCAGGGAATATCATTTAATCTATGTTTCAATATTTCTACAAATGAAATAAAGAAATATGAAAAAAATTGGGATTGGTTACAATTAAGTTATAATGAAAATTTAAAATGGTCAATTACATTAATTCATCCATTTGCAGAAAAATTTAAACCATCACCTTATATTTGGGAAGCTATAAAAGACTATATCGATGATAAATTGATAATAGAAACCGTAGAAGAAATTGAAAACAAATAATAAAACACAGATCGCTGGAAATCTAACAATAAAAGATTGGGAAGATTTAGTTGGCAAAGAAGATGAAGATTTAAAAATAAATTATGAAAACAATAAAAAATGGGGCTTAGCATTTCATTTTTTTGAAGAGCGAATCAAAACAAGATACTTAAACCCTATTCAAGCTGTTTTAAATATAGATTTAAATACTGGTGAAGGTTTTGCCGTTATAAATTTACAATGCTCTTTAATAGAAACTGCTGAAAGTTTTATTAATGGCTATAAATATGAATATCCAGACTTTATAATGCCAAGCGGCGGAAAATATAAAAAAGGGAGTGTTGGGATTTTCAAATCATTTTTTGACAATAGAGAACCTTTTAAATCTTTGAAAATTAATGGTGAAGATTTCTACAAATCAATTCGTTGCGCTTTATTACACGAAACTCAAACAAAAAATAATTGGAAAATAAAGCAAGATTTTGAAAAAAAGGGGAAATCATTTGAAGATGAAGACGGTTTTAAAATAATTTACAGGGAAAATTTTCAAAGAGATTTGGAAGCATTAATTTATAATTATAAAAATGCTATAATTAATGGTGAAAAATTCAATGGTATTTCAGCATGTGAATTACGTGAGAATTTCATAACAAAATTTAACCATATCTGTAAACAATCACTATAATGTTTGAACTAACCGCAATTTTAGCATGGGGTTCTTTAACTTGGGATCCTCGAGAGTTAGACTACAATAAATCATTGGGTTGGGTTTATGATGGTCCTATTTTACCAATTGAATTTGCTAGAATTTCGAAAGATGGTAATTTAACTATAGTAATTACAGAAAACGGAACGCCTGTAAAGACTTTCTATACATTCGCAAAAACAAACTCTTCATTTGAAGAGGTATTTGAGAATTTAAGAATAAGAGAAGGAAAGTGTAACAGAAAAGACATAGGTTTCTACAAAGCAGAAACTGACACTTTTCATTCGGAAGATTTTCCATTTAAAGAAGAAATTAGAAATTGGTCTAAAAAAAAGAAAATCAAAAATATAATTTGGACAAATCTTCCAGAAAAATGGGAATACAAAGATGAAAATCATGAAACAATTTTTGTCAATCCAAATGACAGAATTGACTATTTAAAAAGTTTAACTGGCGAAAAAAAAGAGCTAGCTGAAACTTACATTAGAAAAACTCCTATTGAAATTCAAACGAATTACAGAAAGTTGATTGAATTAGAATTGCAATGGTTGCCAATTATTAAAGAAAACAAAAAAGAACGTTACTATGATATTAGTGATAAAAATAATTTAAAATACTTTTCAAATATTTCCGGCTTCGGAACATTAACTTGTTTAAACTGTAATGCAAAAGATGAAAGATATTTTTCATGGCGCAATGAAAAATTTGAATTATCTAATAGTTATCAATGTCAATCTTGTGGTGAATTTCATTTTTTGAAAATGGACGATATTGTTCCTACTTGTAAATGTGGTGGAGAATTTAAAAAAGACAAACCAATTTTTTGTAGATGTTGTGATTCATTCAAATTGAGTTATAAAGTCAAACTGTTGAGTTGACACTCAGGCTTTTTGTTAGCAGAAACTCGCGTTAGGGATTGCAGTGGAAATCCTTTTTATAAATTGCCATGGGTTTTAACCCGTGGTAATTTGTAAAAAGATTGGAGCGGAAAGCCCGACCTGAAAGGTAATGCCCAAAAAATTCAAAATAAGTTTCATTTTTTACTGAAAGTTTAAAAACATTTATTTACCTTTGGGGTATGGAATTCAGAGAAGCAAAAAATAAGTTCGTTCAAACTTGGGGTGCGTTAGGTTCACAATGGGGGATCAACAAAACCATGGCGCAAATTCACGCCTTGTTGATGGTGTCAAACGAAGCCGTTTCAATGGAAGACATTATGGAAGAATTGCAAATTTCTCGCGGCAATGCCAGCATGAACTTAAGAGCGTTGATGGATTGGGGTATCGTTTACAAAGAATACAAAACCGGCGAGCGCAGAGAGTATTTTACTGCCGAAAAAGACTTAGACGAATTGGCCGTAAAAATCTCCAAAGAACGCAGCAAACGCGAAATCAAACCGGCTTTGAAAGTGTTAAAAGAAGTGTCTTCTATTGAAGCCGACGGAACTGCCGAAGAAAGACATTTTGTAGAGCAAACCACTAAATTGTATGACTTCGTTTTGAAAGCCGACAATATGTTGGACAAAATAACCGAATTCAATGACAATTGGTTGGGAAGATTGGTTATAAAAATTATGAAGTAGCATTAAAAAAATTTAATCAAAACTTTCATTTTTTTCTGAAAGTTTAAAATAATAAATAATTATGAGAATGCTTTCTTTTTATGTGAATCTGACATTAACAATTGTCGCTCTCATCTTTACTATTTTAATAAATATTTTTAATAGTGACCAAGATTCAGATATTGGTTCGTTGATTATTTTGGGATTGTTTCAGGTTTCAACCTCCTTTATACTTACAATTTATGCTATTGCCATCAATAAATACTTATTTGCTCTTTACGTTATTTATTGGCTTTTTGTAACCTTGTTCTTTAAGTTTTTTATACATGAATTCTTTTTGATGTGTATCGTTATAGCAGTATACAATCTCTATGTAAACTATTGTAGTTTTTCTGATTCAAAATTTAATATACTTAACAAATGAGCTTTTTAACCGCAGAATGGAATGATTTAGCGATGTTCAACTTCGAAATCAATCCCAAAATTTTAGAAAATTATATACCAAAAGGTACCGAACTAGATTTGTGGAACGGCAAATGTTACCTAAGTTTAATAGGTTTTATGTTTGAAGACGTAAAAGTTTTAGGAATCAAAGTTCCATTTCATATGAATTTTGAAGAAGTTAATTTACGATTTTATGTAAAACGATACGAAAATAACAAATGGAAAAGAGGCGTTGTCTTCATAAAAGAAATAGTTCCAAAACATGCCATCACAATTGTTGCCAATACTTTATACAATGAACATTATCAAACTTTAAAAATGCGCCATTCAAGAATTGAGAATGAAACATCAAAAACATTTCAATATGAATGGCTTAAAGATTCTAAATGGAATTCCATTTCAATGACAACAGAAAAAACGGCTATTCCAATTGAGTTAAATTCAGAAGCAGAGTTCATCACCGAACATTATTTTGGTTACACCAATTATAACAAAGAGAAATCAATTGAATATGCGGTTTCTCACCCAAGATGGGAGCAATTGAAAGTAATTAATTCAAATATTGATGTAGATTTTGAAAACATTTACGGTAAAGATTTCAAATTTCTAAAGGATTTAAACCCAACATCTGAATTTCTTGCCTTAGGTTCCAAAATCTCAATTAAAGGAAAAAAAACAATAAAATAAAGCACCATGAATATCTCTATCCCAAACTGGCTAATCATTCTAAGCGGAATAGGCCAAATTTTCACCGCACTGATTTATCCTTATATCCGTCACCATGTTTTTGATTGGTATAATGATGTCAAACAACTCAAACCGCTCAATCAGGAAATTGCCAAAACTTATGGTAGATACATTCAAGGATTAAACTTTTGTTTTGGTTTGATTGCTATTCTATTCACCAACGAATTAAAAGAACAATCTGCTTTAGCCGTTGCGTTAACCGGATTAATTGCGATGTATTGGGTTGGGAAAGTCGCCACGCAAATTGCTTATTACCCAATATATCAAATTCCGCAGAAAACGATTTTTAAAATTGGAAGTTATGGCATGAATACTTTGTTTGTGTTATTTGCTGTGGTGAATACTTTGCTTTTTATTCATAATTTAATTGGACACTACAAACCATGACCACCATTCGGCTCATCACCAAAATAAACGCACCGATTCAAACCGTTTTTAATTTGGCAAGAGACATTGACTTCCACCAAGAATCAACCGCGCAATCTAACGAAAAAGCGATTGCAGGAAGAACTTCGGGTTTAATTGAATTAGGAGAAACGGTGACTTTTCGTGGAAAACACTTTGGGTTTTATCTGAAGCACCAGAGCAAAATAACCGAAATGGAAATCCCCAATTATTTTGTAGATGAGATGATAAAAGGTCAATTTAAATACTTCCATCACGAACATACTTTTGTCACTCAAAATGGTCTTACAGTTATGGTTGATTTTCTGCAGTATAAAGTGCCGTTTGGTCTTTTTGGAAAACTCTTTAATAAATTATTGCTAAAAAAACACTTGGAAAACTTCCTGTTGAAAAGAAATGAAATGCTTAAAAGTTTAGCCGAAAAGCAATAGCAAAACCCACCATAAAACAGGAATACTTTCAGCCCAAAAAGAAGAATAATACTTTGATTGTTTTTGATTAGCAAATAACAAAAACAGGAATACAGTAAAAGCAACTCCTGATTTCAGAATCATAGTTTGGGAATTAAAATTAGCATCCAAAAACGCTAAACCAAGAAACCCAACCAACAATAAACTTCCTGCCAATTTCGTTCGCTCCACGCCAATCTGCTGCGGTACTGTTTTTAAATGCGGATCATCCCATTTTAAATCGATGATTTCAAAAATTAAAATCAAAACAAAAATCAAAATAAACCGTTGAATGGCCACCAAAAAAACATAGTTTGTCAATGGGATTTCTGCGTTAATTATCGGCAAAAACAAAGTCACGCCAACCCAACACAAAGCGACGATATAAATCTTCACGCCAGCCCAATTTCGGGCATTTTTTCTATTGGGAAAGAATGGCAACGTGTACAACAATGTAATCCCAAAAAACAGCAAAGCGATTAGTTGCGTAGTTCGTTCAAGCCAAAGAAAACAATAAACAGCCATTAAAAGTGAAAGAAAACTCAGCAAAGCAATCGCTTTTAACTGCGTTCGCATCTGCAATTTTTGGGTTCGAGCCAAAGCATCATATTTCACAAAATTATACCCGACAATCGTTCCGAAAAAAGCAAACGAAGCACAAGCTTCAATAATAGTAATTTGAAACAAAAACCCCGTCATTCGCACCAAAGCATAAACCGACAAAGCCACGTGAATACTGCTGTTGATGTAAAAGTCGAGAAGTCGTTTTAAAAATAGCATAGGCTAAAAATAAGCAAAGTGTTAATAAGAAGCCTTTTCGGTTGAAAAATTGTCAAAATATTAGACTTTGTTTAGCACAAAATTAGAACATTAATAATTACTTTTGTTGGCGTTAAAAAACAATCTCGTTTTCTAACAAAACACGCACAACTATACACACTTAGAACTTTACAATTTAATGAGAACAGACGCATTTGCATTACGCCACATAGGTCCACGTGAGAGCGACCTAAACCACATGTTCAAAGCTATCGGAGTCGAATCTTTTGACCAATTAATTTACGAAACCATACCGGATGACATTCGTCTAAAAAACGATTTACAATTAGAGCCTGCGATGACCGAATATGAGTATTTGACACATATTCAAGAATTAGGTAAAAAAAATAAAGTATTCAAATCATATATCGGGTTGGGTTATCACCCGGCAATTGTGCCACCGGTAATTCAGAGAAATATTTTTGAAAATCCGGGTTGGTACACAGCCTACACGCCTTACCAAGCGGAAATTGCACAAGGTCGTTTAGAAGCGATTTTGAATTTCCAAACCATGGTGATTGAACTAACCGGAATGGAAATTGCCAATGCTTCTTTACTAGACGAAGGAACCGCTGCAGCAGAAGCCATGGCATTATTGTTCGACGTTCGTTCTCGTGACCAAAAGAAAAACAACACCCATAAATTCTTCGTTTCAGAAGAAATATTACCACAAACGTTATCGGTTTTACAAACGCGTTCTACCCCAATCGGAGTGGAATTAGTCGTTGGAAACCACGAAACTTTTGATTTCTCAACTGATTTCTTCGGAGCAATTTTACAATATCCAGGCAAACACGGTCAGGTAAATGACTACAGTGCGTTTATCACTAAAGCCAAAGAAAATGAAATTAAAGTAGCCGTGGCTGCCGATATTTTATCTTTAACTAAATTGACTTCTCCGGGAGAAATGGGCGCTGCCGTTGTAGTAGGAACGACTCAACGTTTTGGTATCCCAATGGGTTATGGCGGACCGCACGCGGCTTATTTTGCGACCAAAGAAGAATACAAACGCTCAATGCCCGGAAGAATCATCGGCGTATCTATCGATGCTAACGGAAGACGTGCTTTGCGTATGGCTTTGGGAACTCGTGAACAACACATCAAACGTGAAAAAGCGACTTCCAATATCTGTACGGCACAAGTTTTACTAGCCGTTATGGCCGGAATGTATGCCGTACATCACGGGCCAAAAGGTTTGAAATACATCGCCAATAAAGTACACGCTTCGGCAGTGACTTTGGCGGATGCTTTGAATCAATTAGGCGTTTACCAAACCAATACTGCTTTCTTTGATACGATTTCAGTAAAAGCGGATGCTACTAAAGTAAAAGCGATTGCAGAAAAACACGAAGTCAACTTCTTCTATGTAGATGGTGAAACGATTTCCATTTCGATAAATGAAACGACTTCGTTAAACGACTTGAACCAAATCATCGCCATTTTCGCAGAAGCGACAGGCAAAGATGCGTTCAAAGTTTCAGCATTAAGTTCCAATAATAATTTCCCAACTTCATTGGAAAGAACTTCAACCTTCTTACAACACGAAGTATTCAACAACCATCATTCTGAATCCCAGTTGATGCGTTATATCAAAAAATTAGAGCGTAAAGATTTGTCGTTAAACCACTCAATGATTTCGTTGGGTTCGTGTACGATGAAGCTCAATGCTGCCTCAGAAATGTTGCCTTTGTCTATGGCGAATTGGAACAGCATTCACCCATTTGCTCCTATCGAACAAGCAGAAGGTTACATCACTATGCTTAAAAAATTAGAGCAACAATTGAATGTCGTAACCGGTTTTGCCGGTACAACTTTGCAACCAAACTCCGGTGCGCAAGGCGAATACGCCGGTTTAATGGCGATTCGTGCTTACCACCAATCTCGTGGCGACAATCACAGAAATGTCTGTTTGATTCCATCCTCAGCTCACGGAACCAATCCGGCTTCAGCGGCGATGGCTGGTATGCAAATTATCGTAACCAAAACAATGGAAAACGGCAACATCGATGTAGAAGATTTAAGAGCAAGAGCGATTGAGCATAAAGATAATCTTTCTGCACTGATGGTAACTTATCCTTCTACGCATGGTGTTTTTGAAAGCGCTATTTGCGAAATCACTAAAATCATCCACGATAATGGCGGTTTGGTTTATATGGATGGTGCCAATATGAATGCACAAGTTGGATTAACCAATCCGGCCACGATTGGCGCTGATGTTTGTCACTTAAACTTACACAAAACGTTCGCGATTCCTCACGGCGGCGGTGGACCAGGTGTTGGACCAATTTGTGTCAACGAAAAACTGGTGCCTTTCTTACCAACTAACCCAATCATCAAAGTTGGCGGAGACCAAGCGATTACTGCTATTTCTGCAGCGCCTTATGGCTCGGCTTTGGTGTGTTTGATTTCTTATGGTTACATCACGATGTTAGGTGCTGAAGGTTTGAAAAGTTCTACAGAACACGCGATTTTGAATGCCAATTATATGAAAGTCCGTTTAGAAGAACATTATCCTGTTTTATATTCAGGTGAAATGGGACGCGCGGCACACGAAATGATTTTAGATTGTCGTGCTTTCAAACAAAACGGTATCGAAGTTACGGATATCGCCAAGCGTTTGATGGATTACGGTTTCCATGCGCCAACGGTTTCTTTCCCGGTTGCCGGAACGTTGATGATTGAACCAACAGAATCTGAAGATTTAGCCGAATTAGATCGTTTTTGTGATGCGATGATTGCCATTCGCAAAGAAATTGACGCCGCTTCGGCTGATGATGCCAATAACGTATTGAAAAATTCACCACATACTTTAGCCATGCTAACAGCGGATACTTGGGTTTACCCATACACTCGCGAACAAGCGGCGTATCCATTGGATTATATTCACGAAAACAAATTCTGGCCAAGCGTACGTCGTGTAGATGATGCTTATGGTGACAGAAATTTAGTTTGTTCTTGTGCGCCGATTGAAGCGTATATGTAATTCAAAGTACGAAGTTAGAAGTACGAAATACAAAGTAAAAAATAAAAGGTTTCAAGTTGTAAAATTTGGAACCTTTTATTTTAAAAGCTGATTTAAGTCAGGAAGTTTAAACCTGTGAAGTTTTATTTTTGTGCCAAATGAAAAAATGATGAACGACATTCAAAATCAAGACGATTTATATTTATTAGTGGATGAATTCTATAAAAAGCTTTTATCCGACGATGCCATCAGTTACATTTTCATCGAAATAGTCAAAATAAAACTCGAAGAGCATTTGCCGATTTTGGTTACGTTTTGGTCTCAAGCTATTTTAGGAACCGGCGGTTATACCAACAATCTAACACAAATCCATTTGGAGGTTAATGCCAAAGAATACTTAACGCCTGAGCTGTTTAAAATTTGGCTAAACCATTTTTACAACACAGTGGATGAGAATTTTAAAGGTCAAAAAGCCGAGCAAATTAAGACGCAAGCCTTGAGTATTGGCACCATCATGCAGATTAAAATCGCTCAGCAAAAAGCAAATTAATTATCGTATTTATAATTTTAACTATCATTTGATAAACTTTTCGTAATTATTTTAAAAAAATATAAAAACAGTAACGGTGGAATAAATTTATTAATAATTTAGTAATGAAATCATAAAGCAATGAACATAAAAATAACCGGTTCCGGAAGCTATATCCCGACCGAAATAGTCACCAATACAGATTTTACCAAACACGTTTTCCTTAATGATGACGGCTCACCGTTTCCCTTGCCAAATGAAGTAATTACTGAAAAGTTTTACGACATTACCGGTATCGAAGAACGCCGCTATGTTACGGATGATTTACAAACTTCCGACATTGCCACCATCGCCGCCAGAAAAGCCATAGAAGACTCAGGCATCGACCCTGAAACTTTGGATTATATCATCTTTGCGCACAACTTCGGTAACGTAAAAAAAGGCGCTATTCAAACCGATTTATTACCAAGTTTGGCCACCAGAGTCAAATTTGATTTGCGCATCAAAAACCCAAAATGTGTTTGCTACGACATGCTTTTCGGCTGTCCGGGTTGGGTAGAAGGCGTAATCCAAGCCCAAGCTTTTATCAAAGCCGGAATGGCTAAAAAATGTTTGGTAATCGGTGCCGAAACTTTATCCAGAGTTGTCGACATGCACGACCGCGACAGTATGATTTATTCTGATGGCGCCGGTGCTACAATCATTGAAGCTACTGATGACGAAGGCGGAATTCTGGCACATGCTTCAGCTACTTTTACTTATGATGAAGCTTATTATTTGTTCTTTGGAAACTCGTTCAATAAAACCCATGATCCTGATGTGCGTTACATCAAAATGCATGGCAGAAAAATATACGAATTTGCTTTAAGTCAGGTTCCCAAAGCCATGAAAGAATGTGTGGAAGCCAGCGGTGTAAACATCAATAACATCAAAAAAGTATTGATACACCAAGCCAATGAAAAAATGGATGAAGCCATCGTACAAAGATTCTATAAACTGTTCGGACAAACCGCACCGGAAGACATTATGCCTATGAGCATTCACAAACTCGGAAATTCGAGTGTGGCTACAGTACCAACATTATATGATTTATTAGTAAAAGGCAATCTCGACAATCATACCATCCAAAAAGGCGATGTGATTCTTTTCGCCTCAGTTGGCGCCGGAATGAATGTGAATGCGATTGTATATCAAATGTAAAAAAGTTGGAAGTTGGAAGTTGGAAGTTGGGAGAAAAAAGTAAATTTGTAATCCAATTTCTTAATCATGTACGAGAAGACCTATCCGAGTAAACGCTTTAACATTACCCTTCAGTTTTTAAAAAAACACATCGCTCCTACTGAAACTATTTTAGATTTAGGTGTGCCAAATCCGTTTTCCAAAATCATGAAAGATAATGGCTATACCGTTATCAATACCAAAGGCGAAGACGTAGACAATGACCAAAGCGCTTTGCAAAGTGAAAATTATCAGGTGTTTACCGCATTTGAAATTTTTGAACATTTACTCAATCCGTATACCGTTTTAGAAAATGTAAAAGCGGATAAAGTATTAATCTCTATTCCGTTACGTTTGTGGTTTTCTCCGGCTTACCGAAACAAAACCGACATGTGGGACAGACATTACCACGAATTTGAAGATTGGCAACTCGACTGGCTGTTAGAAAAAACCGGCTGGAAAATTGTTGACCGAGTAAAGTTTACGCATCCAGTAAAGAAATTAGGTTTCCGACCGTTATTGAGATATTTTACTCCGAGATATTATATGGTATACGCCGTTAGAAATTAGTCGCAGTCGCAGTTTTCAGCCACAGAAAATAACCATGAACTACTACATAATAATTCCAACTTATAACGAAGAGAAATTTATTTCGCTGACTTTGCAGTCCTTGGTGGAACAGACCATTTTACCTAAAAAAATAGTTGTAGTCAATGATGGTTCAACGGATAATACAGAAGCAATAATTCAATCGTTTTGTGATAAATACCCTTGGATTTCTCTAGTCAATAAAACTTCCGACGCCATTCATTTGCCCGGAAGCAAAGTCATTCAGGCTTTTCAAAAAGGGTTGGAAACATTAGATAACCATTATGATATTATGGTGAAAATTGATGCCGATTTAATTTTTCCGCCGAATTATTTTGAAACAATTATCCAACATTTTCAATCCGATGATCAAATCGGAATGGTTGGTGGGTTTTGTAACATCGAGAAAAACGGCGAATGGATTTTGGAAAACCTAACCGACAAAGACCATATTCGCGGTGCGTTGAAAGCGTATCGAAAAGCGACTTTTGAACAAATTGGTGGCTTAAAACCGGCCATGGGTTGGGACACGGTAGACGAATTACTTTGTAAATTCTATAATTGGAAAGTCGTTACCGATGAATCTTTAAAAGTAAAACACCTCAAACCGACAGGTGCCAATTACAATAAAACCGCGCGTTACAAGCAAGGTGAAGCTTTTTATTCTTTAGGCTATGGATTTTTCATCACCTTGATTGCTTCACTAAAACTGGCCATGCGAAAAGGAAAACCATTACTTTTCCTGGATTATATAAAAGGATTTTGGAAAGCCAAATCAGCTAAGAAACCGTTATTGGTGACCAAAGAACAAGCACAATTCATCCGAAACTATCGTTGGAAGAAGATGAAAGAGAAATTGTTTTAACCTTTTAATGTACCTATCAAGTAAAATATAGTATTTTTACTGCTTACTATAAACAGAACACTGAATACTAAAAAATGATGCTCGTTCGCTATTTATCACAAATAGGAAAATATTTCTTGATGTTGAAAGAAGTATTTAACAAACCCACGAAATGGTCGGCCATGAGGCAATTGATTTTCAAAGAGATTGATGATTTAATCATTGATTCGCTTGGGATTGTTTGCTTTATTTCGTTCTTCGTTGGCGGTGTTGTTTCCATTCAAACAGCATTAAACTTAACCAATCCGTTGATTCCGAAATACCTCATTGGGTTTGCAACAAGACAATCGGTAATTTTAGAATTTGCCCCAACGTTCATCTCCATCATTATGGCGGGAAAAATGGGTTCGTTTATCACCTCGAGTATAGGAACAATGCGTGTTACGGAGCAAATTGATGCTTTGGAAGTAATGGGCGTGAATTCGCTTAACTATTTGGTTTTTCCTAAAATCATTGCCCTACTACTCTATCCGTTTGTTATTGGGATTGCTATGTTTTTAGGGGTTTTTGGCGGTTGGATTGCTTGTGTTTATGGCGGATTTGCTTCCAGTAATGAATTTATTTCCGGTATTCAACAAGAATTTATTCCATTCCATATTGCTTATGCCTTTATTAAAACTTTTGTCTTTGCGATGTTATTGGCTACGATTCCTTCGTTTCACGGCTATTATATGAAAGGTGGTGCTTTGGAAGTGGGTAAAGCCAGTACGGTTTCCTTTGTGTGGACTTCGGTGACCATCATTTTGACGAATTATATATTAACGCAATTACTTTTAACCTAATGATAGAAGTAAAAGACATAGAAAAATCATTTGGCGACAGCAAAGTCTTAAAAGGAATTTCGACCATTTTTGATACTGGTAAAACCAATTTGATTATTGGTCAAAGTGGTTCGGGAAAGACCGTTTTGCTCAAAAGTTTGCTAGGCATTCATACTCCGGATAAAGGAACTATCGCTTTTGATGGCAGAATTTATTCAGATTTGACTCCGGACGAAAAACGAACCTTGCGTACCGAAATCGGTATGGTGTTTCAAGGCAGTGCACTTTTTGACAGTATGACCGTGGAAGAAAACGTGGGCTTTCCTTTGAAAATGTTTACCAACAAAACAGCTGCCGAGATTAAGGAACGTGTTGATTTTGTAATCAATCGTGTGAACCTCATCAATGCCAATTATAAAAAACCTTCTGAGATTTCGGGCGGTATGCAAAAAAGGGTGGCGATTGCCCGAGCGATTGTCAACAATCCGAAGTATCTTTTTTGTGACGAACCCAACTCGGGACTCGACCCAAAAACCGCCATTGTTATTGATAATTTGATTCACGAAATTACTTTAGAATACAACATTACAACGGTAATTAATACCCACGACATGAACTCGGTGATGGAAATTGGAGACAAAATCATCTTCCTTAAAGAAGGGATTTTGGCTTGGGAAGGCACGAAAAAAGAAATCTTCAAAACCGATAATGAAGCGATAACCGATTTTGTATATTCTTCCAATCTTTTCAAGAAAATCAGAAAAGCTCAGAATAAAGGAGATTTATAAGCTAACTGTAGTCTTTTAACTATAATTCGTTGGCTTTTGCAGTAATCTTTTTAATGTCTTGCTCCTTGCTCTTCGGATAAATCATCAGTACATTTTCATTGTCTACAATGATGTAATCATCTAAACCATCAATTACAATGAGCTTTTTAGCATCGGAACGAATGATGTTGTTGGAAGCATTTTCTAAAATTACTGTAGCATTAACTACCGCATTATTTTGGTCGTCTTTATCGAGTTTTTCATGTAATGAACCCCAAGTTCCTAAGTCGTTCCAATCAAATGTTGCCAGAAGAACATAAACGTTATTGGCTTTTTCCATTACGGCATAATCAATAGATATATTTTCGGCTTTGCTGTAATTTTCGATGACAAACTGCTTTTCATTTGACGTATTATAACTATCCGAACCTTTTTGGAACAAAGCATTCATCTGTGGTTGGAATTTTTCAAAAGCTGATGAAATCGACTTGACACTCCAAATAAAAATCCCGCCATTCCAAAGAAAATTTCCAGCTTCTAAAAATGTCCTGGCCGTTTCATAATCGGGTTTTTCGCGGAACTGCTTTACTTTTTTTATCGGATTAGAATCATTTTCATCAAACTCAATATAGCCAAAACCCGTATTAGGAAAAGTGGGTTGGATTCCCAAAGTCATCAGGGCATTTTCTTTTTGGCAAAAATCAAAACACTGTTGGAGATTTTTAGCAAATTCTTCTTCGTCTTCAATCCAGTGATCGCTTGGTGCGACAACCATCACGGCATCGGGATTTAGTTTCTGAATTTTTAGCGATGCATATAAAATACAAGGTGCTGTATTACGCATGGCAGGTTCTAACAACACTTGCTCTTGTTTCACCATCGGCAATTGCTCTAAAACCAAACTGTTATAGCGTTCATTAGTCAAAATCAGTATGTTTTCCATTGGAACTAATTTTGACAAACGACTGAAGGTTTTTTGAATCAAAGTTTCTCCTGATCCTAACATGTCATGAAACTGCTTTGGAAAATCAGTAGTGCTCACCGGCCAAAACCTTGAACCAACACCACCGGCCATTAATATTGCGTAATAATTGTTGTTCATTTTTTCTAAAAGTAACTAAGTTGCTAAGGTACTAAGTTGCTGAGTTTTTTTAATCACTATCCCGGAATTATTTCTACTTCAGCATTAGCGTTGAACAAATACAATCTTCCGGTTTTGACTTCCAAGCATTCATAGCGTTTGACACGTAATCCTTTTTTTTGGAAAATTCTGCCGTTTTTGATTCGGAAATAACTACCGCTTGGTACTTCGTGTACAAAGTGTATGTCGGGTTTTCTCTCATCGAATTGTTTTAGGGCAAATGCTAATCTGGCATCGGTATCACTACTGGCGGTTGGATTTCGGAAATGATTCGCCACCAAAGGCAACACCGAATGCGGGAATATCTCCGGCCGAATAAACGGCACCATCAATCGTTGAAAAGTGTGCTTCCATTCGTTGCCATGCGGTTTGATTAATCTTCCGAATTTTTCATAAGCCACCAAATGCGCAATTTCGTGAACCAACGTTATGAGAAATCTGTACTTATTCAAATTGGCATTGACCGTAATCTCGTGCTTTCCTCCTATTGCCCGACGGTAATCTCCATGACGTGTTTGGCGTTCGTTGACGATTTTCAAATGTACATTGTTGCTTTTGATTAGCTCAAAGCAAGAAGGAACAGCGTGTTCGGGTAAATATTTTTGAAGGACTTCGCTCATAGTCAGTTGTCGGTTGTCGGTTGTCGGTTGATAGTTCTATGCAACAACTATTACCAAAAACCAATAACTTTTATGGAGTACTAGATGACACTTGAATTACTTTTCCGTTATGATATTTATTTCCTGTTAAGGCAAAATTATAGATATAATCAGCCATTTCTGCAGCAGAAATTGGGGCTTCGTAACCCGGAAATGCTTCTTGTAACATTTCGGTATTTACGGCTCCGAGTGCCAACACATTGAAAGCAATGCCTTGTTCTTTGTATTCTTCGGCTAACAATTCCGAAAGTGTAATCACTGCACCTTTACTTGAACTGTATGCGGCCAATCCGGCAAATTTCATACTGCCTTGAATTCCACCCATTGAACTGATAGAAACTACGTGACTTCCCTTTTGGAGATAAGGTAAAGCAACTCGGGTCAAATTGGCCACGCCAAAAACATTCACTCGGTAAACACTTTCAAAATCATCTTGGGAAGTTTGTGAAAAGGGTTTGTTGAGCAAACTTCCGGCGTTGTGAATAATAATATCAACTTGATTCCAAGCAGTAGAAAGGAATTTTTCAACTTCAATCAATTCTTCTTCTTTTCCTAAATCAACGGAAAGACAAGTAATATTTTCGTTTTCGATTAAAGCTTGCGGTGTTTTTCTGGAAATGGCTAACACTTGGTGTCCGGCTTTGGCGAATTGTAGCGCCAATTCGTAACCAATGCCACGCGAAGTTCCGGTAATAATGATATTCTTCATGATTTTCTTTCTTGTCGTAAATATACTAAAAGTAAGGATTTGAAAACCATCAGAAATATTTCTTCCAAAATTTAAATCCTTGTAGCATTCCAAATCCCAAAAATACCAGCGGAATAATAATCTGCATTAAATATTTGTCCAAAAACTCCACATTGGAAGCAAAATAATGCAGCGCCAAAATCAACGTCAGCATTCCGCAAAATGTTCCGGTAATCGTTCCTAAAACAAAAACATATTTTTTCGAACCAGAAATTTCAATATAATTGCCATTCAAAAGCCAAAGATTCCAGCCGGTCCAAAACGGTATTTGGATAAAATTGAGACCACTCAAAACGATTCCCAAAAGTAATGGCGCATAATTATAAGTGGTTGAAAAATTACTTTGGGCATTGGCACTGGAATAAAAAACATACGCCAAAACAAACATAAATACTATCGAAAATCCTTCGATGTATTTGGTTAGTTTTTTATTGGCGGCTAATCTTTTAGCAAAAATTAAAGTAAAATAAATCACGAAAAACTCAATAATGATTACGCCTAATAAATACAAAGTTGTTGGCTTCAGACCTGATTTTTCATAAACCTGAAAACCCACCACATTCAAATAACCCAAAGGAATCGACCCGATGAAACTCACCAAAAAACCGACTGCTATGTTTTTGAGATTTTGCATTAAAAATTCACAATTTTATTGCTTTGTTCCAAATGTAAATTATACTGTTCCATTCCGATTTTGTGCGGCAAATAATCATAACCACGTTTGTGATTTTCCACACTTATTTCGTACATGTATGTAATGTGTCGTGCCAATTCTTTCCAAGCAAAAAAGAGGGAATGTTTCGGGTCATAAATGTGTGTTGGTTCACTCGCAGCGCCGTTTAATTCGACTATGGAGAAGTTTTTACCTTGTTCCAATTCGGCCCAAGTGTTGTACATTAAATCCATTCGTCCGAAATAAAACTCGTCGATTTGCAAGCACATATCGTCAATGACTTTCGTCAATTCGGGAGAAATTAAATGACTGTAATCTAAGAATTTCGCACCGCGAGCGTGATTGCCATAGGGAACCAAATTGCGTTTTTCGCCTTTGGATAAAATGTCCCTAAGTTGGTTACCGTATTCTTTTTGCAACGCTTTTAACTGCAACTCGTAACGCGGATTGGCTTTTAGCAATTCTTCCATAGTCGAACAACCATCGCCTTCCACAATCAGGAATTCTTTGGCTACAATTCCGGTAATTCTGCCGTTTTTTTCATGAGGATAACGCACATAAAAAATCCCGACTTCATTTGGAAACGGAATCAAATCTTGGACTAAATAATCAAAATTGGCTTTGCTGTGATAACTTTTTAAATCTTCTAAACTATCAATTTTTTTTACTGCCGAACCGCGCAAACCAATATCAGGTTTGGCAATAAAGGGGAAATTAATTTTGGAATTATTCAGAATATTTTCGACTTCGTCAAAAGGCAATTGCTCTTTGACAAACTTAGTTTTGGGGTAAAACTGTGGCGGAATCAAGTCGTAAATTTCCATCTTACTGTCCATAATAAATCCGCCGTTTCGCATCGTTGGATTACAAGTATTAAAGAAAAAAATCGTCCGTGCTCTCAAAGCATAATATGCCCAAAGAAAATATATCGGGATGTAGACAATTTTGAACGGCCAATATTCCCAGTGGAAGAGTTTGTGGAGGAAGAGTTTCAAATTAATTATGAATTACGAATGGTAAATTACGAATTTCTAAAGTGATAAAAATACGTTAGAATATTCCTTTTCGGCTATTAAATCTGAATAATGAATTGCAACTTTGTTTTGCTCCAAAACGGTTTGTGTGATGCTTAATGTTTTTAAAACATCATTTCGGTTGATAACCAAGCCGTTTTCAGTGTTTTCTTCTTCGGTGTAACGGTGAAAATTGAACAATTCTTCTTCATTGACTTCTGGTTTTGTATCGAGGAAAGTAGAAAACCAATTCGCTCGCTTTTCTCTAATTTCCTTCGAATATAAAGTCGATGACGACCAAATATGACTTTGATTCGTATCCAATGCTAAAGTGCTTTTGGCCAGCTCATTCCAACGCAATTGATACAGTTTTTGGTTTTCGAATAACACTAAAGTAAACGGTTCGATATTGTCCAAATCAATGGTATTCCAAGCTTCCAAAGGCGATTCACTGCTGATTAAATCTAGTACAATTAAACCGCGACTTTTTCTATAGCTGTATTTTAAAGTATGCTTTTCTTCGGCACCATTTAGCAGAACCAAGACATTAGAATGTTCATCGATGGCGTACCAAGTTCCGCCGGCTTTATTGTCTTTGGGAAAAATGATTTTTTTATGGTTGATGTGATAAGTTTTAGGTTCAATGGCATTAGGTCGAATGATTTTCTCATCACGATTGGAAGTAATGATGATTTTACCATTGGCATTGACAAAACTTACTGTGCACATTGTTTTCGGTATTCGATGGTAGAACGTGCTACGCCAAAATCGGCATCAATTGCAATGGTTTTCGACTGGATAATCGCCACTTTGATTAACGCTTGGTGGTGAATGCAATGCTCCAAATTGTACAACAATTCTCGGTGGTAATTACTCTCTATCAGCAATTCTTCGCCATCGACTATTTGTTGCAACTGCAAATTTTTGTTGGGCTTATCGAATTGGCTCAAAATAGTATCGATACATTCTTTGGCGAAAGCCGTATTGGTTTGAATCAGGTAATCTCGCTTTCGATTATCATAATTGACAACGCCTGTTTCATATTGGTTTTCCAAACACTGAAACATTTCAATAATGTGACGTGTGTGTTCGCCAATGGTGGCATTGCTCAAGTCATGACACGGACAACAATAATCGTCGTCTGATAGTTGCGAGACCAAGCCTGATAATTCGTTAAGAGTCTTGTGTATGGCCGGAATAAGCATATTTTTTTGTTTGTTTATTTATACAATTACGATTTTGATCCAAAAATAGTTTTACAATTTAAATCGCAATAAATCCGGAATTTTATTTCGCTCCGCAAACACCAAAAGCAAACAGCTTAGTAAAGTGATGAGAGCCAAAATAAATAACGTTCCACCATCATTTTGCACTTCTATTCCTAAAACAAATATATGAGAAAAAATGGCACCTAACATCGTGCCCAATCCTAAAAGTGCGCCAAGCAAGGTTGTTCTGGGAATCAAAATCAAAATCGAAGCAATCAATTCGGCCACACCCGAACCAATTCGGCCAAAAGGTTCGATGCCTAAAGTTTGAAAAATGTACACGCTTTCTTCAGCGGCGGTGAATTTGAAATATAAGGTTTGCAAAAGGATTACGACTGCGATGAGTTTGACAATCCAGAGTATAATTGGGTTTTTCATTTTTTAGATTATTAGATTGTTGGATTATTAGACTACTTAGACATTACTTTTGACTTGTCAATTTCTTCCAGTTGGCATCGGCTTTTTTCTTCAAATTGACTTCGTCTTTGTTCCAACTTTTGAGTGTATTGTTGAAATAAGCGTTGTAAAACAAATACAATTTACCATCCAAAATTTTAAACGTTTCCGGATTGATTTCTACTTTCTCGCCATAATCGCCCATTGCGAAAGCACACCAACCGCCATATTGAGGTTCGTAACTTGAAGGATTTTTAACGAAAGCTTCTTTGTTGGCTTGAGAAGAAAAATAATAGGTAACGCCTTCATAAGTTGAGGCTAAAGCTGCTTTCCCTTTTACTGCTTTTTTCTGTGTAAAATACGCCACAGGATCATAACCCTGAATGGCTACTTTTTTTTCTAAATTGAAATGAGTTGCTCTTGAATTTTGAGCTAAACCGGTTACCGAAATAAAGGCAAACAGTAAAATTAAAATGAATTTGTTCATGTGTTTAATTTTTAAATTATCTAATTTGATAAAGCAAAAGTAAAGCGCCATGAAAAGCAGTTTTGTCGGTTAGTTTACAATTGGGACAAAATAATTTTAAAACTTCGAAATGTCTTCAATAATGATTTCTTTTCGACCATAATGCATCAGTCCGTTTTCTTCCAATTCATTCAATAAAACAGTAGCGGTTTGGCGTGAAGTACAAATAATTTGTGCGATATCGTTTTGGGTAAGATAATTTTGAATCGTGACTTTGTTGCCGTCCTTTTTGCCATCGCGTGCTGCCCAATCTTTGATAAACGTGAGCAATCTTGTTTTGGCATCTTTGGAAACCAAATTGGCGTAGTTGTTTTTGATGCGTTTTAATTTCAGTCCGACAAACTTGGTGTAAGACAGCGCCAAACTCGGATTGCGCAACAACAAATCTTCAAAATCGGACATTAAAAAACTACAAATGGCGACGTCATCGGTCAGTGCTTTAGCGTATTCATTAGAATTTTTGTCGTTTTCTAATGTTAATTCACCAAACAAATCGCCTTTCTCTATAATGTCTTTGATGGTTTCATTACCGTCTTCATCAATTGAAACAATTTTGATATTCCCTTTTTTAAGTAAAAAAACACGTGGCACATCCGAAGAAGAAAAGTAAATGATATCGCCTTTTTTGGCCTTTTTAAAACCGGTAATAATACACAACTGCTTGATTTGGTTCATGCTCAATGTCCAAAACAATTTGTGATCGCGGAGGTACCAATATTTTAATTCTTCATACATAGGGTAAATGTATAAATTTTTAAAACACGCGAGCAATAAGTTTTAACCTGAATGTATCTCTTTATATTTTTTCTAAAATAATTTGATACTCTTTATTACTTGGTTCCAATTCAAGTGCTTTTTGATAATTTAGTCTCGCATTGTTTTTGTCATTGCATGCTTGATAATATTCCCCCCAACGAGCATATACGATTGAAGCATTAGGATGTTGTTCTAAAGCCACTTCGAGAATAGCCTTTACGGTGTTTAAATCCTTAGGTTTTTTATTAAGCCAATTATAGGCGTAGTAGGTAATTTGGTACTCGTTCATTTTCATTTGTCTTAATCCAACCTTAGCCTCTTCATATTGTTTAAATGATAATAATTCGCTTGGCGAAAACTCCTCCGATTTCATCTTAGGCATGGGCTCGCTTTGCCATTCAGTTTGCAGTCCGATAACATTTTCGGTTTCGTCTCTAACAAAACGGCCTTTTACATTATAATCGGTAAATACGATTTGGTCTTTGTCTGTTGGAATACAATAAATGGCATTTCCACCATTGATAGTCTCAAGCAAATAATTTTTCTCCAACTTAATTGTCACTACTTCATCAACTCCTTTTCTATATCGGCCTTCATAACTTTTCAAGGTATTACCATCCAATGATTTTAAAGTTATCGCTTCGGGCAAAAAGTTTTTCCACTGATATGTTGCTGCTATAGCTCTTCTGATTTCGGTTCCCAAACCGTTAAAATCATCACCCGAATTCATCATAATCACAGCGCCATAACCTTCGGATATATTACCAATAGCAAAAGAGATAAATCCGGCATTGGCTCCTTGGTGCTCAAAATAGCGTCCGGTTTCTTCCTTATTGTCTGCTCTTTGCAAGAGAAAAGCGCCCAATCCCATTTCCTCTTTGTAACCGCCACTTGAAATACCGATAACAGGATTCATCATGGTTTCAAATGATTTTTGGGAAATCAATTTTCCTTTGTTTTTACTTGAAAGTTGCAAATCCAAAATAAATCTGGCTAAATCTGTTGGCGTAGTATGCAAGCCTGCAGCTGCTTGTTGCGGATAAACATAAGGCATTCCTTTGTACCAACTTGCCGAAGAATAGCCCCAAGCCACTTTAGATTGGAATGGTTTAGGCAAAGGTTGTTCAAAAGTGCTATTGTTCATTTTGAGTTTATCAAAAATCCTTTGTTGGGTTAAAGTGGTGAAATCTTTTCCGGTGACATCCATCATTGCCATTTGCACTATCATGCTGCCACCGCCGGAATATTGGAACTGCTTTCCAGGTTCTGAATTGACGACAACGCGATTACTCTCGGCTGTAGGTTCACCATTTAGAATTTGAGTAATAGTTGGCAATGGTTTTCTATCGGGTGTGAATCCGAAATAAGAAGACTGAGAAGTTCCTCCGGTGTGACTCAAAAGCATTCTTAAAGTAACCGGATTTTTTTGATAGTTGTCGTTCTCCGTAATTTTCCAAGAAGTCAAAAACTGTTTAATGGGTTGGTTTAATTCTAATTTACCTTCTTCAACCAATTGCATGGCTATTGTTGCCGAAAGTAATTTACTGATAGAACCGGCTGAAAAGATGGTTTCTGTGGTGACCGGAATTTTCTTGATGGTATCGGCCAAACCATACCCTTTCGCCCACTCAATTTTATAATTATTAATGACTGCAATACTGACTCCCGGCACTTTATAGTGCTTCATTCTTTCATAAATATTCCACTGCTCCAAGCCATTGACAGGGACATAAGGCATCAAACTGTTTTCAACCTTAGCAATTCTATCGTCAACAGATATTTTTTGGGAATACAAATTAAAAGCCGCCAATAAAGTTAGCCAAAGAAATATCGATTTCATTCTCATAATTATTGATTTTTTTTCAAATTTCTTTTAAAGAATCTTATCAATCGCACCAAATTATAATTTGGCACCTATTTCCAGTTTATTTTTTAAGCTATCTAAAAACTCTTTTGGCGTTTGTCCTTCAATCTTTTTAAAACTTCTGTTAAAGGTGCTTTTTGAATTGAAGCCACAATCGTAAGCCAGCCCTAATATGGTAGTGTTTTTATTTTTACCATCGGTTACCATTTCTTTAAAACCTTCTATTCTACAATGGTTAATATAGTCGTTAAAATTCATTCCAAAACCACTGTTAATTACGCCGGAGATAACTGATGTATTGGTCTTAAGCGCTTTGGCAACATCCAAAAGTGTCAGTTCCTGATTTTTGAATTGTCCTTCTTCTTTTACGAATTGAAGAATTTTACTTTTCCAATAATCAATTTCAGTAGAATTGTTATTTTTATTATCGTCTTTCTTGAGTAATTTAAACTCTTCATTTATAGCCTTTTGGTATGTTTGAACTGTCTTAAAATTCATTAGTAAACCCTTTAAAGCGAGGTAGTAAAAAAACAAAGAAAAGCCTAAATAATACCAACCTTTTTGATTGAAACTTCCCCATTCTGGAAACAAAACGAAAAATATTATTCTTAGTATCTGAATTAATAAAAAAAGAATCAAATACTTTTTTATCCAAGTAAATAATATACTATCGGCAAAACTGACTTTATCAAAAATTGTTTTTCGATAGGCATTGTAAACCAATATACTTCGCACACAATAATAACCCATTGAGATTAATCCGATGATTTGATACCAATCATCTAACTCTCTGTCTCGTCCATCGGCATAATAATATCTTGTGTCTGCTATAAATCCATCATAAATCCACATCCAAATGGAGAACAGTAAGTACAAAATACCTGGAATAAAATGACCGACTTTGTTTTGGGCAAATTGAAATTTCGGATTAAGTAGTGATTCCGTATAAAAATAAATAACCGGTCCAAGAAAAAGCAACTGCTGGAATGGAAAATAGAACATAAATGTTTTATAGGGCTCAAAAGCATACCAACTGGCATAACCCAACATCCAAGGTAAAATATAGATGGAACAAAGGAGTATAAAACAGCCCAACCAAAACGAAGATTGATTGTCATCTCGTTTAGCCCTCAATAATAAATGGTATGAAAAGACCAAGCCTTGAGAAAAAAAGACAAGTAAAATGGTACTGTAAGTAGTTAAATCATAGAGCAAAAAACTGATTTTTAATAATGAAGCCTAAATATACAAAAAAACCTTCCCGATAATTGGGGAAGGCTGATTTTGAAATTATTTTTAAGACTCGTTTAAGAAACCAAACCTCTGGAGATTACAATTCTTTGGATTTCAGAAGTGCCTTCATAAATCTGAGTGATTTTAGAATCGCGCATCATTCTCTCTACATGGTATTCGGCTACGTAACCGTTTCCACCGTGAATTTGTACGGCTTCGTTGGCTACTTCTAAAGCAATTTCAGAAGCATATAATTTTGCCATTGCTCCAGAGTGTGCGATGTCTTTGCCTTCGTCTTTTTCAACAGCCGCTTTCATGATTAGCAATTTGGCCGCCGTGATTTTCACATACATATCCGCCAATTTGAACGCAATCGCTTGGTGTTTGAAAATTTCTTTGCCGAATGCTTTGCGTTCTTGTGAGTATTTCAACGCCAATTCATAAGCTCCGGTGGCAATTCCCAATGCTTGAGAAGCAATCCCGATTCTTCCACCGTTTAAGACATTCATCGCGAAGTTGAATCCGAAACCGTCGGCACCGATTCTATTTTCTTTTGGCACTTTAACATCGGTAAACATTAACGAATGAGTATCGCTTCCGCGAATCCCCATTTTCTTTTCTTTGGGTCCAATTTCAAAACCTGCCCAACCTTTTTCAACGATAAAAGCATTGATACCTTTGTGTCCTTTTTCGACATCGGTTTGTGCCATTACTAAATAAGTTGACGCAGTTCCACCATTGGTAATCCAGTTTTTGGTACCGTTTAACAAATAGTAATCGCCCATGTCTTTGGCAGTCGTTTTTTGCGAACTCGCGTCACTTCCGGCTTCCGGCTCTGACAAACAGAATGCGCCGATTACTTCACCTTTGGCCAAAGGCACTAAATATTTCATTTTTTGTTCTTCCGAACAGTATTTTTCCATTCCGGCACAAACCAGTGAATTGTTCACCGACATGATTACCGCTGCAGATGCATCCACTTTTGCAATTTCGGTCATCGCCAAAACATAAGAAACACTGTCTAATCCGGCGCCGCCATATTTTGGATCAACCATCATTCCCATGAATCCTAAATCGGCCATCATTTTGACTTGCTCTGTTGGAAACTTAGAGTGTTCGTCTCTTTCTATTACGCCCGGTAACAATTCCGCTTGAGCAAAATCTCTTGCGGCTTGTTGAATCATTAACTGCTCTTCGGTTAAATTAAAATCCATAAATTGTAACGATTATGTTTGTTGTTTCTTTAATTTTGGTGTGCAAAAATAGGATTTAAAAGTTAAAATTTCAAACGTTTTCGTAAATTTAGCCAATGTTGAAAGAAAGTTATAAAGTTATCGGCGTCATGTCGGGCACATCGTTGGATGGCATTGATTTGGCACACATCAATTTCACTGTAATTAAAGGCAAATGGGGGTATGAAATCCTTGAAAGTGAGACCGTTTCTTATAATGATGATTGGTTAAACAAATTGCGAACTGCAGTTGATTTTTCTAAAGCAGAATTGAAGCAACTTAATCAAGATTACACGCTTCTTTTAGGCAATATCATCAAAGATTTTATCCGAAAACACAAAATCACCAATCTCGATGCCGTTTGCAGTCATGGGCATACGATTTTGCATCAACCCCAAAATGGTTACACTTTACAGATTGGTAATCTAAAAGAAATTTCCCCAATTGTTGGCGAAACCATCGTTTGTGATTTTAGAGTTCAAGATGTCAAACTCGGTGGACAAGGCGCGCCATTGGTGCCGATTGGTGACCGAATTTTATTCTCCGATTATGATTACTGTTTGAATTTAGGTGGTTTTTCAAATGTGTCTTTTGAGCAAGACGGCAAACGAATAGCCTTTGACATTTCTCCGGTGAATACGGTTTTAAATTTTTATGCGAATCAATTAGGCTTAGCCTACGACGATAAAGGCAATATTGCTCGTTCAGGAGAAACGGATTTGGTCTTATTGGAAGAACTAGACAATTTATCCTATTATCAAAAACCTTATCCGAAATCTTTAGGCTTTGAATTTGTCAAAACCATTGTGCTGCCTTTAATGGAAAGTTACGACCTCAGTATTGAAGACAAAATGCACACTTTTATCAAACACATTGCGAAGCAAACAGCTTTGGCGCTTCCGGACAGAAGAGGCAATATGTTGGTTACCGGCGGTGGCGCATACAATACTTTTTTGTTAGAGTCGATGCAGGATTATTTACCTGAACTGGCAATCATTGTTCCCGATTCGAAAACCTTGGAATACAAAGAAGCGTTGATTTTTGCTTTGCTTGGCGTATTAAAATTAAGAAAAGAAATTAATGTTTTGAGCAGTGTTACGGGTGCTAAGAAGGATCATTCTTCGGGAAAAGTATACAATTAGTAATTTCATTTTTTATTAATCCTTTACAAGTAAGCGTCAATTGGTGGCGTTTTTTATACAGATTTCCCAACTCCTAACTTATAACTCCTAAGTCATAATTACTATATTTGCACCACAAACTAAATTACACTCTAACTAAAACTAAGAATCTGAAGTGAGCTCAGATTAAATACAATGAAAGACTTATTAAAAAAATTCGAAAACAAAGAACCCGAGATCGTATTCAACTGGAAAGATGCTGAGACAGAAGCCGAAGGGTGGACTGTAATTAATTCGCTTCGCGGTGGTGCTGCTGGTGGCGGAACCCGTATGAGAAAAGGATTAGACATGAATGAAGTTTTGTCTTTGGCAAAAACCATGGAAGTGAAATTCTCTGTTTCAGGTCCGGCGATTGGTGGTGCCAAATCAGGTATCAATTTCGACCCGAATGACCCACGCAAAAAAGGCGTTTTACAACGTTGGTACAAAGCGGTTTCTCCTTTATTGAAAAGTTATTACGGAACCGGTGGCGATTTGAATGTAGACGAAATCCACGAAGTAATTCCTTTTACCGAAGAATGTGGCGTTTGGCATCCGCAAGAAGGTGTTTTTAACGGGCATTTCAAACCAACAGAAGCTGATAAAATCAATCGAATCGGACAATTGCGTCACGGTGTGATTAAAGTTATTGAAAACCCGAAATTCTCTCCGGAAGTATTGAGAAAATATACCGTAGCCGATATGATTACCGGTTTTGGTGTTGCTGAAGCGGTTCGTCATTTCTATAATATTTATGGCGGAGATGTTCAAGGTAAAAAAGCCATCGTTCAAGGTTTTGGAAATGTAGGTTCGGCTGCTGCTTTTTATTTGGCTGAAATGGGTGCCAAAGTTGTCGGAATCATCGACCGCGATGGTGGTGTGATTAACGAAGAAGGTTTTTCTTTTGAAGAAATCAGAATGATGTTCTTGAATAAAGACGGTAATAAATTGGTCGCCCAAAATATGATTCCGTTTGCGGTAATCAACGAAAGAATTTGGACTTTAGGTGCTGATATTTTTGCTCCATGTGCAGCTTCCAGATTGGTGACCAAAGACCAAATTGACAACTTGATTGCGAATGGCTTAGAAGTGATTTCTTGTGGTGCGAATGTACCGTTTGCCGACAAGGAAATATTTTTTGGCTCGATTATGGAGGAGACAGACAGTAAAGTAAGTTTGATTCCGGATTTTATCTCCAATTGTGGTATGGCAAGAGTTTTTGCCTATTTCATGGAGAAAAAAGTACAAATGACTGACGAAGCCATCTTCTATGACATTTCGGAAACGATTAAAAAAGCCTTGGACAAAGCTCATACTTTGAATTCTGATAAGAAGAATATCAGCGCGACTGCCTTTGAAATTGCACTGAAACAATTAGTTTAGTAAAAAATTAACAGCGAGGTTTACACAATATTTACTACTTTTAAACGTTATTAAATAAACGAACAAAAGAATAGTTATGAGTTTTGAACTATCCAATGATGACAAAAAATCCTTAGCCATTACAACAGTAGTGTATGCTTTGTTGATTCTTTTACTTTTCTTATTGCGTTTTTGGCCTCCGGCTGACATGAAAATCATGGGCGGCGGTGGCGGTGGCGGTATCGAAATGAACTTTGGCGACAGCGATTACGGCATGGGCGATAATTACAAAAGCGAAGTCTTAAATGTAAAAGACCAAGCTAAAGTCGAACCAACGACAACTTCTCCCGAAGACAATATCATTTCGGATGAAAATGATGATGACGACACCAATGTAGCCATTCCTAAAAAAGATATCAAGAAAACACCGACTCCCGTAGTCTCGAAAAAAGACATCAAACCCGCAGCGGAAAAACCAAAAGTTTCTAAAAATGCTAATGATGCTTTGTCAAGTATTTTAGGCAATAAAGGCGGCGATGGAAATGATACTAAAGGCGGTAACAAAGGAAGCGCTAACGGGAACTTAAATTCAAGCGGTTATTACGGTAACGGAAGTGGAACAGGTTCTGGCGGCGGAAGTGGTTCAGGAACCGGAACCGGAACAGGCTCGGGAACAGGTTCAGGTAATGGAAGCGGAAATGGCGGTGGCAACGGAAGTGGTTCAGGTTATTCTTTAGGAAACCGAAAAGCGCTAAACAAACCACAACCGGATTACACTTGTCAAGAACAAGGAAGAGTCGCAGTACAAGTTACTGTTGATCGAAACGGAAATACAGTTAGCGTTACAGCCGGAGTTCAAGGCACAACCAATACCGCCAAATGTTTACTCGACCAGGCTAAAATTGCTGCAATGAGCACCAAATGGCAAGCCGATAGCAATGCCCCGGAAAAACAAGTCGGGAAAATTATTTATACTTTCAGTTTGAACTAAACATAAAAAAATCCCATTCGAATGAATGGGATTTTTTTTTATACTATTTACGATTACCAACCGTCTGCTTTCTTTTTCTTATCCATAAAAATGACTAAACTTTTATTTAACTCATTAAAAAGCGTTTCATACGCAGCCGGCACATCGTCTTTGTACTTTTTCAAACTTCCGTCTTTGTTATAATATTCTGAGAAGTCGTTTAAATCGTGCGTCACAACAGTTGTTGAATTGTTAGGCTTCTCGGTTAAACCAACCGCTTCAAACTTGAATTTGCCTTCTTTAAAACTGATTTCTATTGTAAAAGTACCATAAGTACAAACATTGGTTCCGCCGGCTTTACTGCAAAGGAAATTTTCTTTTCCGCCTTCAATAGTTATTTTTTCACCTTCTACAGAAGAAACTACTTTATACCCTTTTTTACTATTTTCTTTTACCCACGCCAACGCCAAATTGTAAGTGTCTTTAGCCGAACCTTCATAAGTAGTTACAATAAAATCGGTTAAACCTTCTTTGGAAAACTTGAATTCGGTGTCTTGGGCATATGTTGAGACCGAGATAAAGGCCATCAACAGCAACGCTTTTACTTTCATTATCATTATTTTAATTTAATTGGGACTCGTGGCGATAACGAACTTGAGTTTGTTCTTCACGCCTATTTGTAGCACATCTACCAAGTCTTGGACTTGCATGGTGGCCGGAATTCTAATTACAACGGTTTGTTGTTTTGCGGGATCCATTTTAGACAATAATCTGTCTTCTAATTGACCAAAATCTACTTCTTCTTTGTCTATAAAAAATCGCTTCTCTTCCGTTACCGAAAGCGTGATTAATTGCTTGTTGGTCTTCTCATTCGTTTTCGATTTGGGCAATGTCATTCGAATAACATTTGGATTTGCCAAAGTCGAAATAATCAAGAAAAACAACAATAAGAAGAACATAATGTCGCTTAACGAAGAGGTTGCGACTTCTGCATGAAATCGTTTATTTCGCTTTATGGCCATTTGGTCTTTGAATTATGTTTACAAATTCTAATACTTGTTTTTGAATAGACAAGGAGAAACCATCAATTTTTCCGTTGAATAAGTGATAAGCCGAGTAAGCGATGATCCCTACTATAAGTCCGGCACCACTACTAATCATCTTTTCATATAAACCTCCGGAGATATTTCCGATACTAATGTCTTCGGTAACCGAAATACTGTAGAAAATTTTAATTACCCCGGAAATCGTGCCGATAAATCCTAAAGTTGGCGCAATTCCTGCAATTAAACCCAATTGGCCTAATCTTCTTTCCATATAGCCAATTTCGATATTGGCAGCACGTTCCATATTGCCTTCAATTTCGCTGATATTTCTACCAATAGTAAGTACACCTTCTTTAATGATAGTGCCTTGCGCTGCACCGCTTCTTTCGGCAGCATTAACCGCCATATCAATATTAGCATTGGATAAATGATTGCGAATATCTGACATCAAATGATTGTCGATTTTGGCCGCTTTGTGAATGTAGATATAACGCTCAAAAATGATATACAAAGTATAAAAAAGTAAAAGAGCAATCGGAATCAAGAAAAGTCCTCCTTTGAAAATAAACTCTAAAACCGAAACTTCATTGGTTAAAGCTGCATTCGCAGTGTCGGCAGTTGGTATAGCTTGCGCTAAAGTATCAACTTGCAACTGTAAAAATGTACTGATCATATTTATTAAATTTTGGGCTATTAATTCTGAAAATAATTTCAAATTTGTATTGACCTAATGGGCATCACAATATACAACGAAAAAAAAATTAAAAAAGTATATCAAAATTTATTTTTTCCTAAAATTATGAACTACAAAGAAACCTTAGATTGGATGTTTAACCAATTGCCGATGTACCAAACACAAGGTGCTACGGCCTATCGAAAAGACATCACCAATACGGTTTTATTGGCCAAGCATTTAGGCAACCCCGAAAAGCATTTAAAATGCATACACGTAGCCGGAACCAACGGAAAAGGCTCGACTTCGCACCTACTCGCTTCGGTTTTACAGGAAGCCGGTTATAAAGTTGGGTTATATACTTCGCCACATTTAAAAGATTATCGGGAACGAATTACCATCAATGGCAAACCCATTTCGGAAGAGTATGTTTGTGACTTTATCAACAAGAATAAGTCGTTTTTTGAAGCCAATGAGTTGAGTTTTTTTGAAATGAGCGTCGGATTGGCTTTTGAATATTTTGTCAAAGAAAAAACGGATATTAATATTATTGAAGTTGGTATGGGTGGAAGATTAGATTCTACTAATATCATCACACCGTTGATTTCTGTGATTACCAATATTGGTCTTGACCACACCCAATTTTTAGGCAACACACTCGAAGCCATTGCTTTTGAAAAAGCCGGCATTATCAAACCTAATATTCCCGTAGTTATTGGCGAATATGTCGCAGAAACCAAACCTGTATTTGAAGCCAAAGTCCAAGAAACGCATTCTAAAATTTATTTTGCTTCCGATTTAGTTCAGATAGATTTCCCTTCAGCCTTGTTGGGCGATTATCAGTTACACAATAAAAAAACAGTATTGCAAACTTTAAAAGTGTTGCAGGAAAAACAACTAATTTCAATTTCCGAAGAAGCTATCAAAAAAGGCTTTTTGAATGTAATCAAAAACACCAATCTCCAAGGACGTTGGCAGCAATTAGGTGAAAACCCTAAAATAATTTGCGACACAGCACACAATGCTCATGGTTTATCAACTGTTTTAAACCAATTAAAAAAGGAAAAATTTGATACACTGCATATCATTTTAGGCGTAGTGAATGATAAAAATCTGGAAGAAATCCTGCCATTGTTTCCAAAAAAAGCAAAATATTATTTCTGCAAACCCGACATTCCTCGAGGCTTGGAAGCTGAAATTTTAAAAGAAAAAGGCGGAGATTTTGAACTTAAAGGTGAAATATATAATTCTGTTTCAAATGCTTATGCGAACGCTATAAAAAACGCAACACCCAATGACTTTATTTATATAGGTGGAAGCACTTTTGTAGTTGCAGAAATTTTGTAATTTTTTTTCATTTTAATTTGCAGAATCAAAAAAACGGTCTATATTTGCACTCGCAATCAAGCGCAAGACGGGCGATTAGCTCAGTTGGTTCAGAGCATCTCGTTTACACCGAGAGGGTCGGGGGTTCGAATCCCTCATCGCCCACAAAGAAAACCGATTAGGAAACTAATCGGTTTTTTTATTTTCAATATGTGACAAAAGCTTGCTTTTAGGCGCAGATTGGAAATAAAAAAACAAGGCTGAGCAGCAGCCGCAGGTTTTCTTTGTTCAGGGCTCCTCAGAATGGGATCACCGAAGGTAATCCTCTTCAATTACGAACTAAAGTTCGTCTACCTGACTGCCACTGGCAGTCCTCCTCTTAATATCAAATCTCATCGCCCTAAAACAAAAAGGGCCGCAAATAGCAACCCCAAAAAAAAATGCTTTTAAACAAATTTAAGCAATTTCAATAAGTTTAGCAGGCTTAGGCAAAGCTTCTTCTTTTTTTGGAATTTCCAAAAGAAGGACTCCGTTATCATATTCTGCTCTAATTTTATCTACATCAACAATATTTTCTGGCAATGTAAAAGTACGTTTGATCGACTGAAAACTAAATTCCTTTCTATGGTAATTCTCTTCTTTATAACTTTCATCTGCTTTGCTTTTTTCAGCAGAAATAATCAGCTCATTTCCGTTGACTTCAATTTTGAAGTCCTTTTTAGAAAGACCTGCTGCAAGGATTTCAATAGCAAAACTTTGAGGTGTTTCTTTTATATTAACCGCAGGGCTAATGGTACTGTTTTTTTTGTCATAAAAATCAAGATTACCTTCATTAAACGAATCACGATTAAAAAGATTGTTTAAAAGCAATGGCCAACTGTTAGTAAGCATTGGCACTCGTTTTAAAGTTTCCATAGTAATGTAAAATTTAAATTAGACAATGATTATTTCCATCTCCGTAAACAAGTTTTATGCCATGGCATTTTAGGAAAAATTGACAGCACAAAATGACATAAAAATTGTCTCAGATTGCCAATTTTTCAGAGCATTTGTGAAAATATCTTCGTGCAAAAGGATATTTTCGTTTTGCATTTGTTAGAATCTCGTTTAACCTTTATGCTTTGCAATATTTTTAATTTTAACAGACGACTCATCAGTAGGTAAAGTAAAATAAAAAGAAGAACCCTCACCGAGAATACTTTCGACCCATATTTTACCGCCGTTTTTTTCTAAAAACCCTTTTACCAATAACAGTCCTATTCCGGCTCCTTTATTTTCTTCTACTGCTTTAGAAAGAGATTTTATTTGTGGGGCAAAAAGTTTATTCTGTATTTCTTTAGTCATGCCAATACCTGTATCCTTTATTTCTACAATCACCATACCTTCGCTTTGCTTGGCTGATAAGGTGATTTGCCCACCTTTGTGTGAATGTTTTATAGCATTCGAGACAATATTTTGAAGAATAGAAAGTAGCATTTTTCCATCAGCAAACACATTATAATTTTCTTCAATTTCATGATGAAGATTTATTGTGTTTATGGCTGCGGTCTCTTTTAATGATTCAAAAACTTTTTTTACATAATGTACAAGTTCAATTTTAGCCGGAACAAATGCTTCTGCTGCATATTTTATTCTTGCCCATTCTACCAAATAGTCCAACATATCTAATTCATTTGTCGCTGACTTGTATAGTTCTTCTAACAAATCTTTTGCTAAATCAGAGTCGATAACATCGAAATTTAATTTAAGAAATTCTGCGCCTTGAATGATGCCTGCCAGCGGACTTCTTAAATCATGAGATAAAATGGCGAGGACACTTTCTTTATGTTGATTGAGCTCTTCTAACTCTTTTGCATATTTCTTTATAGCATCTTCCGATAATTTCCTAGTGGTTATATCACGGAGTATTTTTACATATCCTATTACATGATTGTCGATGCTTTTTAATGGGAAGACTAAGCCATCAGCATAAAATATTGTGCCGTCTTTGCAAAGGTGCCATCTTATATCTACTGATCTACCTGAAAATAAGGCTGTAGTAATTTCTGCTTGCGGAATACCATCTTTTTTATCTTTGTCTGTAAAAATGGTTTCAAATGGTTTTCCTATAATCTCCTCAGTTTCATATTGGAATATTTTTGTCGCTCCAGAATTCCAACTGTTGATATTTAATTCCTTATCGACAGTAAAAATGGAATAGTCTTGTAAACTGTCTATAATTTGGCTATAAAATTCAGCTGTTGGCACATATTGTTCTCTGAGTTCTTTGGTGTTTATCTGCTTGCTGTTCATCTTCTTTTATACTTGGCATTAGTTAAAATATACCTTACGTAAAGGTGAGTTTTTAAACTTCAAATGGGTTGCAAAACTTTTGAAAAATCTTGTAGTATTCACACAATTTTAAAAACTCTCAGTATGATTTTGAGTAAATTTATAACTGCTTCTGGGATATTAATCTCTGATTAGTTTAGTTTGAACTAATCAGAAATTTTGAAGACTAACTAAAACACACCGTTAAAAATGTAACAATATCTAAAAACCCAACACTTATGGCAAAGTATTAATTGTTTATTATGTTAATTAACAAAAATATATTCTCAGACAACAACGGAAATGAATTGCGTCTTTCAAGTGTATTTCAGACCGATCAAGAAGTAAACTTTCAAAACTTTTCTGCAAAATATGTCGTTTCCGGAAATGAAAAATACACTTTAAATAATAGAAAAATTTCTTTGAAAGAGGGCGAATATGTGATTGGCAATAAGCATACTACTTCGAGTGTTTTAATAGATAACGACTCTCCAGTAAATGGAATTTGTATTGATATTGCAAAAGAGTTAATCACTGAGATTATTGACTATCAATATCAAAATACAATAGCATTTTCCGATTTTTTATTTGAACAAGAATGGATGGTGCAAAAATACAATGTTAAAAATACTTGCTTAGGTTATGCATTGCATCAATTGTCAAATGACTTTGATGATTTAAGTAAAGGTAATTCTAAAGTAAACAAAGAACTGTTCTATGCTGTAGCCGAATGTATTGTAAAGGACCAAAGCCAAATTTTTCAAAGTTTTAATGCCTTAAAATCCGTCAAAGAAGAAACCAATGGTCGCTTGTTTAATTTTATATATGAGGCTAAAAACTACATGGATGATTATTTTCTTGAAAAAATAAATATCGAATTAATTGCCCGAGAGGCCAAACTATCAGAATATCATTTTATCAGATTGTTCAAAACCATTTTTAGCATTACACCCTATCAATACATTATCCACAAGCGATTAGAGCATTCTAAAAAACTGTTGATACAAAAAAAGGCATTACAGGAAGTAGCCTTCTTAACTTCATTTGCCGATAGTGCTTCGTTTTGCAAAGCATTTAAGTGTAAATATGGCTATACACCAAAACAATTTTCAATAGTAAATTAGCAATTTTTGACAATTCCGGTATTCCTTAAGATTTTAATTTTGAATATAAAATTCAAATCGTTGAATCTAAAAAGGAAATAAGATGACAAAAATCATTATCAAAGTAGCTATTTTATTGTTTTCAACTCTGAATGCTAGTTTAGCACAAGAGCTAACATGGAAAAAATTAACCACTGAACCCTATGCCGGTAAACAAGATGACATCACCTTTGTAGACGAAAACACAGGTTGGTATGTTAACGGCTATGGTAAAATTTTCCATACTACTGATGGCGGAACTACTTGGGAAAAGCAGATAGAGCAAAAAGGAACATTCTTTAGAACCATTGCCTTTGTAGATAAAAATGTGGGGTTTGCAGGCACAGTAGGAACCGATTATTTTCCAAATGTAACCGATACCATTCCTTTATACGGCACCAAAGATGGGGGTAAAACATGGAAACCGGTAACTTATAAAGGACCTTATGTAAAAGGATTGTGCGCTATAGATGTTGTGAAAGAACAATACATCAATCACGGAAAAATTGATTATAAAACACATCTTTTTGCGGTGGGTCGTGTGGGAAGTCCTGCCAACATCATGATTTCGCACGATGGCGGCAACACATGGTCATCTAAAAGCATGAATGCCAATTGTAAAATGTTGTTTGACATTAAAATGTTTGACAAAAATGATGGAATTGCCTGTGCCGCAACCAGCGAGGACATTTCGCAATCAAATGCTTTAATTCTCAAAACTTCAGACGGAGGAACTACTTGGCAAAAAGTATATCAATCAAGCAGACCTTTTGAAACTACTTGGAAAGTTTCTTTTCCGAGCAAAGACGTTGGCTATGTTACCATACAATCTTACAATCCTGACCCCAATGTAAAGCAACAAAGAGTCGCCAAAACAACTGATGGTGGTAAAACATGGATTGAAATCAACCTAGTTGAAGACAATACTGCACGCGAATTCGGGATAGGATTTATTGATGAAAATCACGGTTTCGTAGGTACAATGAATAATGGCTTTGAAACCAAAGACGGAGGAATCACTTGGCAAAAAATAGATTTAGGAAGAGCCTGTAATAAAATCAGGATATACAAAGACGAAAAAGGAAAAGTCTACGGGTATGGCATTGGAGTTAATGTATTAAAATTATAAATTATGGAAAATAATAAAAACCGTTCTGTTGCCCCTTTTAACAAAGTGCTATATTTGTTATTCATCGTTTTTGCAATTTATCAGATTTTTGCTAAACATTCTCATATTGACGCTGCTGCCTCTCTTGGAATTGCATTAGCTTTTGATCCTTTTGACACCCAACAGCCATGGAACGAAAGACCGTTGTGGCAAAAAATATGGCTTTTTGTACATCTGGCAGCTGTGGGATTGCTATTTGGATTAGCCGTAGGAATTGGAGATAAATAATCTGATTTTTAAAACTATTTTATGGAATTAAAAAAATCCAAATCATTAAAAATATTTCTATCCGTAGCCTTATTTATTGTATTTAGTGGTATTGGCTTTTTTGCCGGTAAAATGGGAGTTTCGGCTTCATCAGGAATGTCAAAGTTGTCATTATTAACATTAGTGTTACTCTTCATTCCAATATTCTTCATCGTAATAGCTATACATGAGGCCGGACATGCCTCGGCAGGAGTTTGGGTGAAATTCGAATTTAAAACCTATATAGTAGGTCCTTTAATGTGGGAAAAAGACACAAAAAGATGGCATTTCAAATGGAATAAAAACATAAATACTGCTGGTGGCTTAGTAATTTGTGTGCCTGTCGGAACCGAAAATCTCACCAAACGATTTTCTATTTATGCAGCAGGCGGGCCAATAGCCAGTTTGTTATTTACAATCATTACTTATGGATTATATAGCTTAATACCTATTCAGAATAATGTTGGTATCCTTCGAAATATTTTATTTATAATGGCTGTGCTTTCTTTGATTATTTTTATATCAACTGCGATTCCAATGAGAGCTAATGGGTTTTCCTCGGATGGGGCTCGTGTCATGCATTTACTTAATGGAGGTGATACCGCCCGATTTGAACTACTAATTTTAAAATTAATAACCAATGCGTCAGCAGGTGTTAGGCCCAAAGAAATTAATACACGCGAACTTAATGAGGCATTTATTTTAGCTCAAAAGATAAAAGCTCCTTTCAAAGTATATTTGCATAGCTTTTTTCATCAATCTGAATTTGACAAAGGAAATATTGACAAAGCAGAACAACATTTAATGGATTACATAAACGAAATTGAATCCATTCCTAAAGGAATTCGAAATATAGTATGGATTGATGCAGCTTTCTTTTTCGCCTTTGCAAAAAAAAACCTCGAACAAGCTACTATCTATTGGAACAAGTTCGAGCCGGCCGCTTTAATACCAAAAGCGCAAATTTTAGCAACACAAGCTGCAATTAATATATTAAAAAATGAAAATCAATTGGCATTAACGAATATAGAAGCAGCCGACAAAGAAATTTCAAATATGCTCGACAAGGGTCTGGGAATAGCCTTGAAAGAAAAATTACAAAATCTAAAGATTTCTGCATCAAAGTTGGTTTAAAACTATAAATTAAAGTATAGTTAAATCTTAAGCATAAAAAATTCAAACTACAAATCAATCAAAAACTATATCTACCTCAATGTGATTACCCAAGAAATCACAAATCAATTGAGGTCTAATTATTTTTAGGAGCACAACTATTTTGCTTTATTACACTCCCGCTCCCGCTATCCGTTGCAATCTTTGCCCTGAATAAATTCAGGGACAAAGGATTTCCACTCCTATCGGGGCTAATGACAACCATTGATTTTCTATCATAAAAAAAACCACTCGATTTGAGT
>NZ_JBKBLM010000025.1:0-43763 GCF_046296355.1 Flavobacterium sp. | reverse complement strand
ACTAAAATATTCGACTTAACTCAAGTTGGTGGAAATGTGAATGACACACAAGTGGCAAACGATAACGATAACAAAGTTAACGGTTACTTGATGTTTGGTTTCTTAGGATTTATTTACCTAATTACAATCTACTGTCTTCTTAATTATGGACACTTTCCTTTGATGAGCGACTCCGCGTCTGAACACGGACCTGAAGTTGACAGACTGATGATGATTTCGATGGTTTTAATCTTTTTTGTGCAAACCGTTACACAAGCATTATTACACTACTTCGCTTTTAAATACAGAGGAAGGCAAGGACAAAAAGCACTTTATTTTGCAGATAATAACAAATTAGAATTTATTTGGAGTGTTATTCCTGCGATTGTTCTAGCCGGATTAATTCTATACGGTTTATATGCTTGGACAAATATCATGTTTGTGGATGAAAAAGACGAGCAAGACGCTATTGTTATCGAACTTTATGCACAGCAATTTAAATGGGAAGCCAGATATGCCGGAACAGATAATGTTTTAGGTAAAGCTAATGTTAGATACATTGAAGGTGTAAACACTTTAGGAGTTGATTTGTCTGACCCGAATGCACAAGATGATTTTACTTCAACTGAATTGCATATCCCAAAAGGGAAAAGAGTAATTTTTAAAATGCGTTCTCAAGATGTATTACACTCAGCCTATATGCCACACTTCAGAGCACAAATGAACTGTGTCCCGGGAATGGTAACCAACTTTTCTTTTATCCCTACATTGACTACTGCCGAAATGCGAGATAAACCGGCAATGATTGAAAAAGTAGCTACTATCAATGCGATAAGAGCTAAAAAAAGTGAAAAATTAGTAGCAGAAGGACAAACAGGTCTTGATCCGTATACTTTCGATTATATTTTGTTGTGTAACAAAATTTGTGGTTCTTCTCACTATAACATGCAAATGAAAATAGTAGTAGATACACCGGAAGAATATAAAAAATGGTTAAGTGAGAATGCTCCAAAAACTATAGTACAAGCGGTAAAAACAGCAACCGCAGAAGCAAAAGCTGCTGAAGTTCCGGCAGTAACAACTAAAGATACTACTTCTTCTAAAAGCAAAGACACAACTGTAGTTGCTCAAGCAGAAACTAAACATTAATAAAATTTAAAAGTTTACCAATATGTCAGCAGAAGCTCACAATCACGATCACGGTCACGACGAACACGAACACCACCATAAAGACACGTTCATTACTAAATATATTTTTAGTATTGATCACAAAATGATATCCAAACAGTATTTGATTACCGGTATCATTATGGGAGTAATTGGTGTTGGGATGTCAATGCTTTTCAGAATGCAATTGGCTTGGCCTGAAGAATCTTTTAAAATCTTTAGTTTTTTCCTTGGCGAAAGAATGGCTCCGGGTGGTGTTATGAATAACGAAACCTATTTGGCTTTAGTAACCATACACGGTACCATCATGGTATTCTTCGTATTAACAGCGGGTTTAAGTGGTACGTTTAGTAACTTATTAATTCCGTTGCAAATTGGTGCACGAGATATGGCTTCAGGATTCCTAAACATGGTTTCCTATTGGATGTTCTTCCTTTCAAGTGTGGTAATGGTTATATCGTTATTCGTTGAATCAGGTCCGGCTTCAGCAGGATGGACGATTTATCCGCCATTAAGTGCATTGCCACAAGCCATGTCAGGTTCAGGAGCTGGGATGACTTTATGGTTGGTTTCTATGGCCATCTTCATCGCCTCATCATTATTAGGTTCATTGAATTATATCGTTACGGTAATTAACTTAAGAACTAAAGGTATGTCAATGACAAGATTACCACTTACTATTTGGGCTTTCTTTATCACAGCCATTATCGGGGTTATTTCATTCCCGGTTTTATTGTCTGCCGCATTGATGTTAATCATGGACAGAAGTTTCGGAACTTCATTCTTCTTGTCTGATATCTATATAGCCGGAGAGGTTTTACATTACCAAGGTGGTTCACCGGTACTGTTCGAGCACTTATTCTGGTTCTTAGGTCACCCGGAAGTATACATCGTATTGTTACCTGCATTAGGAATTACTTCAGAAATTATTGCTACCAACTCACGTAAACCTATCTTTGGTTACAGAGCGATGATCATGTCAATTATTGCCATTGCATTCTTGTCAACCATCGTTTGGGGTCACCACATGTTTATTTCAGGAATGAATCCGTTCTTAGGTTCGGTATTTACCTTTACAACTTTATTGATTGCAATTCCGTCTGCGGTAAAAGCATTCAACTATATCACTACATTGTGGAAAGGAAACTTACAGTTAAATCCTGCCATGTTGTTCTCTATAGGTTTGGTTTCGACTTTCATCACAGGAGGTCTAACCGGAATTATTTTGGGAGACAGTACTTTGGATATTAACGTTCACGATACATATTTCGTAGTGGCCCACTTCCACTTGGTTATGGGTATTTCTGCACTATATGGATTATTCGCGGGTGTTTACCACTGGTTCCCTAAAATGTTCGGAAGAATGTTGAACAAAAACTTAGGATACGTTCATTTCTGGGTAACAGCTGTGTGTGCTTACGGAGTTTTCTTCCCAATGCACTTTATCGGAATGGCCGGTTTACCAAGAAGATATTATACCAATACTAACTTCCCGTTATTCGACGATTTACAAGATGTAAACGTAATCATTACAACGTTTGCTTTAATTGGAGGTGCTTTCCAATTGGTATTCTTATACAACTTCTTCAGTAGTATTTTCTACGGAAAAAGAACGGTTCAAAATCCATGGAAATCAAACACTTTGGAGTGGACTGCACCTATCGAACACATTCACGGTAACTGGCCAGGTGCTATTCCTGAAGTACACAGATGGCCATATGATTACAGCAAACCGGGTCATGATGATGATTTTGTGCCTCAAAATGTACCTATGAAACCGGGAGAAGAAGTATTACACCACTAATTCTTTCTATAAAATATAACAAATGCCTTTCCTAACCGAAAGGCATTTTTATTTGCAACCAACTTTGTTATATATTTGTGAGATGAATGAAAATTTAGATCCAACAAACCATAATTTTAATCCCGAAGAACTCGACCTCGAAAAAAAGTTAAGACCTTTAAGTTTTGACGATTTTACCGGTCAGGAACAAGTACTAGACAACTTGAAAGTCTTCGTTGAAGCTGCCAATCAAAGAGACGAAGCCCTCGACCATACGCTCTTTCACGGACCACCGGGATTAGGGAAAACTACTTTGGCCAATATCTTAGCCAATGAATTAGGCGTTGGAATAAAAATCACCTCCGGACCTGTTTTAGACAAGCCCGGAGATTTAGCCGGATTGCTGACCAATCTCGAAGAAAGAGATGTGCTTTTCATTGATGAAATCCATCGGTTGAGTCCTGTTGTAGAGGAATATCTCTATTCCGCCATGGAAGATTTCAAAATCGATATCATGATTGAATCCGGTCCAAATGCCAGAACCGTACAAATCAATTTGAATCCTTTTACTTTAGTTGGTGCAACAACACGTTCAGGATTACTTACCGCTCCAATGCGCGCGCGTTTCGGAATCCAAAGCCGTTTACAATATTACAACACCGAGTTGTTAACTACGATTGTCCAACGCAGTTCTGCTATTTTAAAAATGCCAATTACGATGGAAGCTGCGATAGAAATTGCCGGAAGAAGTAGAGGAACGCCTCGTATCGCTAATGCTTTATTGCGTCGTGTTCGAGATTTCGCCCAAATCAAAGGCAACGGAAAAATCGATATCGAAATCGCTCGTTTTTCCCTAAAAGCATTGCATGTTGACGCCCACGGTTTAGACGAAATGGACAACAAAATCCTTACAACCATCATCGAAAAATTCAAAGGCGGACCGGTCGGTTTATCCACTTTGGCCACAGCCGTTTCCGAAAGCGGTGAAACCATCGAAGAAGTATACGAACCATTTTTAATTCAAGAAGGATTCATCATCAGAACACCACGCGGAAGAGAAGTGACTGAGAAAGCTTATAAACACTTGGGAAAAATTAATACCAATATTCAGGGCGGACTATTTTAGGGCATTACCCTGCGGGTCGGGTTTTCCGCACTCGCTTTTTTTGCTGCACAAAAAAAAGCTCAAACAATCGCTCCAACCCCTAATGCAACATGAACTCCAACAAAGAAAAACATACCCAATTCATCAAGACCGAAGCCAAACGCCTCGGTTTTATGTCTTGTGGAATTTCCAAGGCGGGTTTTCTGGAGGAAGAAGCACCAAGATTGGAACATTGGTTAAACCAAAACCATCATGGGCAAATGAGTTACATGGAAGAGTATTTCGACAAACGCTTAAATCCAACATTATTGGTTCCCGATTCTAAAAGTGTTATTTCACTTCTTGTCAATTATTATCCTTCAGAATTCCAAAACCCCGAAAGCTATAAGATTTCTAAATATGCTTATGGTAAAGACTATCACAATGTCATCAAAAAGAAAGTAGTCAAACTTTTAAAATCTATCAAAAGAGAAATAGGCGACGTTCCGGGAAGAGCTTTTGTAGATATGGCACCCATTATGGACAAAGCGTGGGCCGCCAAAAGCGGTTTGGGATGGATTGGCAAAAACAGCAATTTATTGACTCAAAAAGTGGGCTCTTTTTATTTTATCGCGCAATTGGTCATCGATTTAGATTTAGAATACGACCACGCTACAACCGATCATTGTGGTTCTTGTACCGCTTGTATTGACGCTTGTCCGACGCAAGCCATAGTCCAACCTTATGTCGTTGACGGTAGCAAATGCATTTCCTATTTCACCATAGAACTCAAAGAAAATATGCCCCAAGAAATGAAAGTTAAGTTCGACGATTGGATGTTTGGTTGCGATGTCTGCCAAGATGTTTGCCCGTGGAATAAATTCTCTAAACCACATAACGAACCAGCTTTTTCACCTTATCCCGAATTGCTGTCTTACACCAAAAAAGATTGGGAAGAAATCACCGAAGATACTTTTGCCAAAGTTTTTACCAATTCACCACTCAAAAGAGCACAATGGGAAGGCGTAAAACGAAACGTTAATTTTCTGAAGTAGATTGTCTTTCAATAATATTGGTGTCCAGCTCTATAGTTTTAGGCTGAAAAGCGAGTAATTCTTTTTTAGTATTAATTTCTTCCAATAATAATTTAAACGACTGTACGCCCATTTCAAAACTAGGCTGGTCAACAGTGCTCAATTTCGGTGTAATCACTTGCGACATAAACCAGTTGCTGAATCCGATGACTTTTACTTGTTCCGGAACTTTGATTCCTACTTCATTAAAATAGGCCAAAACCCCAACGGCTACCAAATCAGTAATTACAAAAATACCATCCACATCAGGATGTTCTGTTGCTATTTGTTTGGCAAAAGCCAATCCTTCTTCAAAAGTCACATTTTTACAAGTATAAACCAGTTTTGAGTCAAAAGGGATGTCATTTTTCTCTAAAGCTTTTTTGTAACCCAAGAATCGGTCAATAGCATTTTGTGGATTCACCGGTCCGCGAATATGAGCAATTTTTTTACAACCTTTTTGAATCAGATGTTCTACCGCATTAAAAGCCGCTTTTTGGTCGTTGATAATCACTTTGGAACACGGAATTAATTTAGAGATTTTGTCAAACATCACAAAAGGAACTTCTTTGCGAAGTATTTCTTTGATATGTTCATCGTCGTTAGATTCATTGGAAAGCGACATGATAATGCCATCGACTCTTTTATTCATCAAAAGTTCGACTTGCTTTTTCTCCAATTCCAAAGATTCATTCGATTGGAGGATAATCACCAAGTAACCATTCTTCTCGGCTTCATCAATAATACCGTTAATTACATTGGAGAAAAAATGATGCACCACTTCCGGAATAATCAATCCGATGGTGCGTGATTCTTTAGTCCTGAGGTTTACGGCAAAACTATTGGGCGTATAACTGAGAGACTGTGCCAAATCCAAAACGGCTTTTCTCGTTTTCGGACTAACATCAGGGTAGTTTTTCAACGCTTTGGACACCGTAGTAATAGATATTCCTAAGGTTTCAGCAATTTGTTTCAAAGTAATGTCTCTCATTTAACAAATATCATAAAAAAATCCCAATCTTGTATCGAAAACGTTTTCGGTCTTTTCGAAAACGTTTTCGGTGATGATTTCCTAAAATTTTGTTAACTAAAAATATAATTTCGAAAAATAAACCAACAAAAATTACTAATCAAACAAATTACAAATGATGAAAAAAAGTACCTTATTTTTGAAAAGGATATTGTTTTTTATAGCCATAATGCTATGCAATCTCTCTTTTTCACAAAGCAGTAGCTTATCAGGAAAAGTTACCGATGCCAAAGGTGAAGCCGTTGTCGGCGCCAATGTGGTGTTGAGTAGCGGTTCTAAATCTACTTCAACCAATGCCGAAGGAGTATATACCTTTTCGGGCTTGACAGACGGTTCGGTTACAGTAACAGTTTCTTACATCGGTATGGCTACCGAAAAGAAAACGGCTAACTTAAGCGGAAACACCACTTTGGATTTTCAACTACAAGATGATTCTAAAGCATTAGAAGAAGTTGTGGTAACCGGTGTTGTTAATCCGAGAGCCAAAATTAAATCGAGTGTTTCCATCACAACTTTAGATGTGAAACAAGTAGAACAATCAGCGCCAAGATCAACTGCCGAAATCTTCAGAACTATTCCGGGGATTCGCTCAGAATCTTCAGGTGGTGAAGGAAATGCCAATATCTCAGTTCGTGGGGTGCCAATTTCTTCAGGAGGTTCAAAATATTTACAAATTCAAGAAGATGGATTACCGGTATTGTTATACGGTGATATCGCTTTTGCAACGTCAGATATTTTTACCAGATTCGATAGAAATGTTGCCAAAATTGAAGCTATTCGTGGAGGTTCTGCTTCTACACTTTCTTCTAATTCTCCTGGAGGTATTATCAACTTTATCAGCAAAACCGGTAAAACAGAAGGCGGAAGCATGGTGACCAGCTTTGGTTTAGACTATAATGACTTCAGAACAGATTTAGAATATGGTGCTCGTATCGGAGACGGATTGTATTTCCATGCAGGTGGTTTCTACAGAACCGGAGAAGGTGTAAGAAGTCCGGGTTTTACTGCCAATAATGGTGGTCAATTCAAAATGAACCTTACCAAAGAATTCGAAAACGGTTCGGTAACGGTTTACGCTAAATTCTTAAACGACAGAGCGGCGGCTTATATGCCAATGCCTATAAAAGTTACAGGAAGTAATTCTAGTCCGAATTGGAGCAGTATCAGCGGATACGATGCAACATCTGGAACGCAACAATCGCCTTACTTACTACACAATGTAGGTTTAGACGGAAACGGAAACGTAAGAAGAGGCAATGTAGCCGATGGAATGCACCCGGTTTCTAAAACCATCGGAGCTTCTGTTAACTTCGAATTAGCCGAAGGTTGGAAAGTGACCAACAACGGTCGTTTCTCTTCTAACAGCGGACAGTTTATTACTCCATTCCCGGCGGAAGTAGCTTCTGCAGCCACTATTGCTAACTCTTTCGGAGCTGGTTCAACATTGACTTATGCTAACGACGGAACTGCTTTTAACACGCCTAACGGTTTAGTATCAAGAATTCACATGTTTGATGTTGAATTGAACAATTTCAACAATTTCATGAACGATTTAAGAATCACTAAGAAATTTGATAAAGTTGGAGTAACTGCCGGTTATTTCAAATCGATTCAAAATATCTCTATGTCATGGTTGTGGAATTCATACTTACAAGAAGTATCAGACAACAATCCAAGATTAATCAATGTAACTGATGCAGGTGGAAATATGCTTTCTACTAATGGATTGTACGCCTACGGAGTTCCGGCTTGGGGTAATTGTTGTACCAGAAACTATGATACCCAATACAACGTGTCTGCGCCATATGCTAACGTGTCTTTCGAAGCCACCGATAAATTGTCTCTAGAGGGAGGAATTCGTTTTGATATGGGACAAGTAAACGGTTCTTTCGCAGGTTCGTCTCAAACAGTTTATGACATCAATAATGACAACGTAATTTCTGCACCTGAAACTAGTGTTTCTGCTATCAATACAGCCAATACAACAGCTGTTGATTACGACTACGATTATGTATCTTACACTTTAGGAGCTAATTATTTAATCGATGCCGGACAATCTGTTTTTGCTCGTTATAGTAAAGGTGCTTCTGCTAAAGCTGATAGAATTTTATTTTCAGGTTTAGATTACCTTGACGGAGATAAAATCAACTCTTTAGATTATTTAGCGCAAGCGGAATTAGGATACAAAAGAAAATTCTCTAAAGGTTATGTTTATGCTACTTTATTCAGCTCAACCACTACGGAAGAAGGCGGATTTGAAGCCACATCAAACAGCATCATCGAGAATGATTACCGTTCAATGGGTCTTGAGTTAGAAACCTCTTATAACGTTAACAACGATTTGAACTTACGCGGTGGATTTACTTACACTAAAGCCGAAGTTACTTCAGGAGCCAATAATGGTAACGAACCAAGAAGACAACCTAAAATGATGTACAACTTTATCCCAACATACAAATTCGGAAAAGCTAATAATACATTCGGATTGAGCTTTATTGGTCAAACCAAAGCTTATGCACAAGACAGCAACGAATTGGTGATGAACGGATTTGTAATCGTAAACGGATTTGTAGAATTCGGAATTACCAAAGGCTTATCTTTAAACTTAGCCGGTAATAACTTATTCAACACTTTGGCTATTACGGAGTCAGAAGAAGGAAGCATCACAGCCAATACCACTAATATCGTTAGAGCAAGACCATTACCGGGAAGATCACTTTCTATGGCATTGTCTTACAAGTTCTAAAACAACCTTTTCATGTTTAATTTGAGTAATTCCTATACCATAGTTTTATGGTATGGGAATTATTTTTAACCAAAGATTTTTTATCTTTAAATACTTCTTAAAAGTTATTCCAATGAAAAAATCAGTCGCATTATTTTTTTTCTTTATGTTTTTTGCCAGCAATAATTTGTCGGCACAAGAAAATCAGGCCCAAACCACAACAAAATCTGAAAAAACAGTAATGATTGTTTACGGCAGCGACGAGTGCCATCATTGTACAGATACCAAAAAATACCTCAAAGAAAACAACATCGAATTCGTATTTTACGACATCGATAAAAATCAGGATGCGTTGAAAGAAATGCTGTTTAAGTTAAAGCAAGCCAATATCAGCACCAATAATTTGTCCATTCCGGTAATCGATAAACAAGGCGTGATTTTTACCAATAACATTCCGTTTGAAGAATTTCTCAAGAAATTAAATTAACATCATGACTAAAAAAATACACCTAAGCTTTTGGCAAATTATCAATATGAATGTTGGTTTTTTTGGTATTCAATACAGCTTTGGGTTGCAACAAAGTGCTGTTAATCCTATTTACGATTTTTTAGGGGCTCATCCCGATGAAATACCGCTGCTAAATTTAGCCGGACCTTTAACAGGTTTGCTAGTCCAGCCTATTATTGGCGCTTTGAGTGATAAAACGTGGTCGCCAAGATTAGGCGGTAGAAGAAAACCATTTTTCCTAATCGGAGCTTTGATTTGCAGTTTGGCACTTTTTGCTTTCCCGTTTAGCAGTTCTTTATGGATGGCTGCCGGATTACTTTGGATTTTAGATGCAGGAAACAACACCGCCATGGAACCGTATCGCGCTTTTATCGCCGATAAATTAGACGAATCGCAACAGCCTATGGGTTTTCAAGCGCAAAGTTTTTTTACGGGATTCGGACAAACCCTAGCCAATATTTCTCTTTTTATTTTCCCGTTAATTTTTATTGGAACAACCGGTAAATTGCCCACTTGGGTTTTTGCTTCGTTTTTCCTGGGTGCAATTTGTTCTATTGCATCAGTTTGGTGGAGTTCACATACTACCAAAGAAATACCACCAACAGCAGAAGAGCTGCAAAAAATACAATCCGAACGCATTAGTCTTTTTACGCCTTTTATAGACATAGCAAAAGCCGTAAAAGAAATGCCCAAAGTAATGTGGCAACTGGCCTTAGTCTATCTGTTCCAATGGTATGCCCTTTTTTGTTATTGGCAAAATTCGTCCAAAAGCATAGCGCTTTCGGTTTGGAATACAACGCCCGAAAAAGACATGAAATTATATGGAGAAGCAGTCAGCTGGACAGGTTTGGTCAATGGTTGGTATAATGTAGTAACTTTTTTATGTGCCTTTTCCTTAGTTTATTTTGCCAAAAAATATTCGCCAAAATATGTGCATTTCAGCTGTTTGCTATTGGCCGCCATCGGATTTTTAGCATTTCCACACATTCATAATAAATACCTATTGTTCCCTGCCATCACCGGTTTTGGAATTGGTTGGGCCAGCATGATGGGCATTCCTTATTTAATGATTGTGGCCAATATTCCTAAGGAACGTTACGGTGTTTACATGGGAATTATCAATATGATGATTGTCATTCCAATGTTTATACAAACCATCACTTTTGGATTTATAATGAAGCATTTTTTAAATAATGATGCCAGATTAGCCATCACTTTCGCTGGTGTGTTGCTGGTAATCAGTGCTGTTTTAACCCTTTTTATTTCAACCAAAAAACAAGTTCTCAGTGAATAATATCGCCTACCATAAAGCCATTAACTTATTGCGAGATGTTGCCACACCCAATGGTTTTTTGGCCAGTGCCGAAAATACGACCAATTACAAAAGGGTTTGGGCTCGAGACGGCGTCATTTGCGGATTGGCTGCACTAGCTTCAGGCGATGATAAATTGATTGCGACTTTTAAAAATACTTTAGATACTTTGGCTAAAAACCAACATCCCATTGGCACTATTCCTTCCAATGTTTTAATATCTGACGAAAAAAGCGAAGTGAGCTATGGCGGTTTGGCCGGAAGAGTTGATGCCGTTACTTGGTTTATCATAGGCGTTTGCCAATATGCATATTACAAATCTGATGCTGCTATCGTATCCGAATACAATTCCGAAATAGAAAAAGCTTTGGGGTTGTTGGACGCTTGGGAATTCAACAACAAACACCTTTTATACGTGCCGCTTTCCGGAAATTGGGCCGATGAATACATTACTGATGGTTATGTTTTGTACGACCAATTGTTGCGCATTTGGGCTTTAAAAAGTTACAATCATTTTGTAAAAAGTGAGGTGCTTACAGACAAAATCGAAAAAATAACCACCCAAATAGAAATCAATTTCATACCCGATATCAAAGGAGAGAAATACCATGAACGAGCATATAATGAAGTCAGTTTTCAAGATTACATGCCGTGCTCGTTCTCTCCGTCGGGCTACAAAACCCAATTTGATGCTTTTGCCAATTCATTGGTTTTATTGTTGAATATTGGTTCGGCCGAATTCCAAACTAAGCTTTTAAATTATGCTGATACATTGGCTTCAGAAACGCATTTAGGATTATTGCCTGCTTTTTGGCCACCTGTTTTTGAAAATGACGAACATTGGAGTTTACTCAAAAACAATTGCAAATATGAGTTTAGGAATTATCCTTATGAATTTCACAATGCTGGAAGTTGGCCAATGGTCAACGGTTTTTTTGGATTAGCGCTTGTCTCTAAGGGAGAAAAGAAAAAGGCAACAACCATTTTAGAAAAAATAAATGAAGCTAATGCCAAAAAGGACTTTTCATTTTATGAAAATTTCAATACGCAAACATCTGAAACCAATGGGGTTTCTCTTTGTGCTTGGAGCGCTGCGGCTGCAGTATTAGTTAATCAATCATTACATAATAATTTTAAAATATTAATTTAATTTGAAATCAATTGACATCATATGCATAGGCGAAGTGCTAATCGATTTTATTGGACATGAAGTCAATACTTCTATCAATAGAACTAAAGATTATCATCGATTTCTGGGCGGTTCGCCAACCAATGTAGCCGTAAATGCTTCGCGTTTGGGGTTGAATGCAGTACTGGTAGCTTCTTGCGGACAAGATGGTTTAGGCGATTATGTCATACGAAAATTAAAAGCCAATCATGTAAATATTTCCTGTATCGGAAAATCGGAAACCGTACCAACGTCGGTGATTTTTGTGTCTAAATCAACTGAAACACCCGATTTTATTCCGTATCGCCAGGCCGATTGCGAAATTTTTGAAAGTCAATTACCTGATTCAGTAATAGCGGAAGCCAAAATATTTCACACTACTTGTTTTGCTTTAAGCAAGAATCCCGCAAGACAAACGATTTTAAATCGAGCCCAAAAAGCCAAAGCATTAGGGTTGCAACTGAGTATCGATATCAATTTTTCCGAACGCATTTGGCCCGACCGAGAAGAAGCTAAAAAAGTGCTTAAAGAATATTTGGCCAATGATCCGTTAGTAAAATTAAGCGAAGACGATTGTTACCGACTTTTCGCCGCCGTCAAATCAGAAGAATATATTTTCGACTATTTCCATAGTTTAGGCGCTTCGACCATTTGTTTGACCAAAGGAAAAAACGGGGTAGTGGTTTCAGATATTCATCAAGGTTTGTTTTTTCAAAAAGCCATTCCAATAGAGGAAGTAAAGGACACAACCGGCGCCGGTGATGCTTTTTGGACCGGATTTTTATACGCCCAATTGCATCAAAAAAGCTTAGAAGAAACCATGACCGTGGCGCAGAAGTTAGCGGCTATCAAATTGCAAAACGTAGGCAGATTGCCGGATAACATCAACATCAAAGCATTAATCCAAGAATAACCGCCATCCAGAAATTAAGTTAGTTAGAATGCCAAAAAGCTGTAATGATAAATTACGGCTTTTTTGTTTGTGAGTTTGTGTAAAAAGAAATCGTCAAAAATTTCCTTTTTACACCGATACTTCTACCTTTGTAAGTCAGAATAAAACAATCCAAAATGAATAAATACAGTAAGCGAAGAGAAGCACTTTTGTACCACGCCAAACCTACGCCCGGGAAAATTCAAGTAGTGCCTACCAAAAAATATGCGACCCAAAGAGATTTGTCTCTCGCCTATTCTCCCGGAGTTGCTGAACCTTGTTTAGAAATTGCCAAAGACGTCAACAACGTTTATAAATATACCGCCAAAGGAAACCTGGTAGCCGTAATCACTAACGGAACTGCCGTTTTAGGGTTAGGCGATATCGGTCCCGAAGCTTCAAAACCAGTAATGGAAGGGAAAGCATTATTGTTTAAAATCTTTGCCGGAATCGATGTTTTCGATATCGAAGTCGGAACAAAAGACATCGATGCGTTTATCGAAACCGTAAAAAATATTGCACCCACTTTTGGAGGAATCAACTTAGAAGACATTAAAGCACCGGAGTCATTCGAAATCGAAAGACGTTTGGTCGAAGAATTGAATATTCCCGTAATGCACGATGACCAACACGGAACGGCGATAATATCGTCGGCCGCGTTGTTGAATGCTTTAGAAATCGCCAAAAAGAAAACTACCGATGTCAAAATTGTAGTTTCCGGTGCCGGTTCTGCTGCTTTGGCTTGTGCTAATTTGTATATTTTATTGGGCGTCAAAGCCGAAAATATTATCATGTTCGACAAAGACGGTGTGCTTTCTTCTGAACGTACTGATTTGTCCGATTTGCAAAAAAGATATGCTCATGGTAAACCCGGAACGACTTTGGCGGAATCCTTAGTTGGTGCCGATGTTTTTTTAGGTCTTTCTGCCGGTAATATCATGTCGGCCGAAATGCTTTTAGGCATGGCCAAAAACCCTATTGTGTTTGCGATGGCCAATCCTGTTCCGGAAATCGATTATGATTTGGCAGTAAAAACCCGAAAAGACATCATCATGGCTACCGGACGTTCGGATCATCCTAATCAGGTGAATAACGTTTTGGGTTTTCCTTATATTTTCCGTGGAGCTCTAGATGTTAGAGCGACAAAAATCAACGAAGAAATGAAAATGGCAGCGGTACATGCTTTGGCTGAATTAGCTAAAGAACCCGTGCCTGAACAAGTGAATATTGCTTATGGCGAAACCCGTTTGAATTTTGGGAAAGAATACATTATTCCAAAACCATTCGACCCAAGATTGATTACGCAAGTGGCGCCGGCTGTAGCCAGAGCCGCGATGAATTCAGGCGTGGCTTTAAATCCGATTGCCGATTGGGACAAATATGAAGAAGAATTACTAGAACGATTAGGTTCCGATAATAAAATGGTTCGTTTGTTAACCAATAGAGCCAAAACCGATCCAAAACGAGTAGTTTTTGCAGAAGCTGATCATTTAGATGTATTAAAAGCAGCCCAAATTGCATACGAAGAAGGCATTGCTCATCCTATTTTGTTAGGAAATAAAGAATTGATTTTGGAACTCAAAGAAGAACTTGGTTTTGATGCTGATGTGCCTATTTTTGATCCAAAAACAAAAGAAGAAGACCAACGCCGAATGAAATACGCGGAAATTTATTGGCAGTCAAGACAACGAAGAGGAATCTCGTTATTCGATGCTCAGAAATGGATGCGCGAGCGGAATTATTTTGCCGCAATGATGGTAAACGAGGGCGATGCTGACGCTATGGTTTCGGGTTATTCGAGAAGTTATCCTTCAACGGTGAAACCTTTGATGCAATTGATTGGAAAAGCACCCGGAATTACCTTGATTGCAACCACCAATATGATGATGACCAATCGCGGACCAATGTTTTTATCCGATACGGCGATTAACCCGAATCCGACGGCAGATGAACTGGCAAAAATTGCATTGATGACCGCAAAAACCGTTAGAATGTTCGGAATGGAACCCGTGATTGCGATGGTTTCGTTTTCGAATTTTGGTTCATCAGCGCATGAAAGTGCTACCAAAGTTAGAGAAGCTGTAGCTTATTTGCATAAATATTATCCTGATTTAGTGGTGGATGGCGAGATTCAAACCGACTTTGCCTTGAATGCTGAAATGCTCAAAAATAAATTTCCGTTCTCTAAATTGGCCGGAAAAAAAGTTAACACGCTTATTTTCCCGAATTTGGAAGCCGCCAATATCAATTACAAACTGCTGAAAGAGTTATACAAAGTGGATTCTGTTGGGCCAATTATGTTGGGAATGGAGAAAGCAGTTCACATTTTCCAACTAGGTGCCAGTGTTGAAGAAATGGTAAATATGGTAGCCGTTTCGGTGGTTGATGCCCAAGAAAAAGAGAAGAGAAAAAAGATGACAACTAAATAGTTTTTGTAATATTGTTCAGATATTGCAAAGTGTTGATGTCAGTTGAAGAATTTTGCTATATTTGGAATAGATTTCAATTAAAATGATTGCACATATTCAAGGGAAATTAGTAGAAAAAACACCAACGGAAGTTGTAATCGACTGCAATGGTGTGGGCTACCATATTAATATTTCCTTGCACACTTTTTCGTTACTTCCCAACACTGATTTTATTAAGTTATACACGTATCTTCAAATTAAAGAAGATGCTCATTCGCTATTTGGTTTTGTGGAAAAATCAGAAAGGGAATTATTTAAGTTGTTGTTGTCCGTATCAGGAATAGGCGCAAGTATTGCCCGTACCATGCTGTCCTCTTTAGACCCGAAACAAATCATCCATGCCATTGGAGGCGGCGATGTGGGAACCATACAATCCATTAAAGGAATTGGCAATAAAACCGCCCAAAGGGTAATCTTAGATTTGAAAGAAAAAGTGTTAAAAATCTATGATTTAGAAGAAATTTCAGCTTCTCAACACAATATTAGCAGAGAAGAGTCGTTATCTGCTTTGGAGGTTTTGGGTTATGTTAGGAAAAATGCCGAAAAAGTGGTGGATAAAATCATCAAAGAAAACGCTGAAGCCACCGTTGAAACAATAATCAAACAAGCATTAAAAAATTTATAATTCTTGGAAACAATATACGCTACGAAATCATTTTTTAACTTGAAGAAATTCCTTTTGGGAGTGATTTTTCTTGTGGGAGCAAATGCCTTTTCTCAAGTTACGCCAACGCCAACACCAACACCTCAAGACAGTACAGGATATTCTACCGGAAGACTGGAAATCAAAAACCCCAACAGTATTGTTAATGCTTATAAATATGATCCGGTGACCAATCGGTATATTTACACCAGTACTTTTGAAGGATTTAACATCAATTATCCACTTATTTTAACGCCAAAAGAATACCAAGAATTAGTACTTCGCGAATCTATGCGCGAGTATTTTAAGAAAAAATCAGACGCTATTGACGGTAAAAAAGAGGGTAGTGAAGCCGATAAAAAAGATTTATTACCAAGATATTATGTGAATTCAGGGTTCTTTGAAACTATTTTCGGTGGAAATACCATAGATGTAAAACCAACCGGTTCCGTCGAAATGGACTTGGGCGTGCGTTATACCAAACAAGACAATCCGGCATTTTCTCCGCGAAACAGAGCACAAACTACCTTTGATTTCGACCAAAGAATCAGCATGAGTTTGATGGGAAAAGTGGGTACGCGTTTGAATGTAAATGCGAATTACGATACCGAATCGACTTTTGCTTTTCAAAACCTAATCAAATTAGAATACACCCCAACCGAAGACGATATCATTCAGAAAATTGAAGTCGGAAACGTGAGTATGCCGTTGACCAATTCGTTGATACGCGGTGCCCAAAGTTTATTTGGGGTCAAAGCCCAATTGCAATTTGGTAAAACCACCGTAACCGGAGTTTTCTCTGAGCAGAAGTCACAAACCAAATCGGTTTTGGCGCAAGGCGGCGGAACGATTCAGGATTTTGAAATCTTCGGATTAGATTATGACTCAGACAGGCACTTTTTCTTGTCCCAATATTTTAGAAATAATTATGACAGAGCGCTTGAAAGTTATCCTTTAATCAACAGCCGTGTTCAAATAACCCGTATTGAAGTTTGGGTAACCAATAGACAAAATCGCGTAAGCACTACCAACAATAACTTAAGAAATATTATTGCGCTTCAGGATTTAGGAGAAGCTAAATTGAACGGTTTTAACGATGATATCATTGTAGCTGTAGAACAAAACGAAATTGACAACAACAACTTCTTTTTAAGCACGCCGCTTGATGCGCCTTCAGACAATAAAAATAACAAGTACGATCCGGGATTGATTGTAACCGGAGGAGGTATACTTAACTCAAATATCCGCGATATTGTTACTTCTTCCGAAGGGTTTACTTATGCACCGGTAATTCCGCCAACGCCCGAATCTATTGCTGATGAAGGAACAGATTATTCGAAGTTGGAGAATGCCCGAAAATTAGCACCCAACGAATTTACTTTCCACCCGCAATTGGGTTATATTTCCCTGCAACAGCGATTGGCAAACGATGAGGTTTTAGCCGTAGCTTACCAATACACCATCGGAGATGAGGTATACCAAGTGGGAGAATTTGGTACAGACGGTGTAGATGCAACGATTGTAGACGAAACCGATCCTGCTAATCAAACCGTGTCTTCACAGAGTTTGATTTTAAAAATGCTGAAAAGTAACTTGACCAATGTGCAAAAACCAATTTGGAACTTGATGATGAAAAACATCTACCAAATTCCGGGTGCTTTTCAGTTAGAGCAGGAAGATTTCAGGTTTAATATTTTATATACAGATCCTTCGCCAATAAATTACATTACTCCGGTACAGGGAACAACATTCCCAACTACTACTGATCCGGACATGTTAGTGGCGGAAACCCCGTTGCTAAAAGTGTTTAATGTAGACCGACTGAATTATAACAATGACCCGCAAGCAGGAGGTGATGGTTTTTTCGATTTTATGCCTGGCTTAACTGTAGACCAACAAAACGGGCGAATCATTTTTACCACAGTAGAACCTTTCGGGAAATTGATTTTTGACAAACTAAAAACGCCCGGCTCTCCCGAAAATTATTATGGTGACCCAAATAGTTCAATTGATTATAATGCCAACCAACAAAAATATGTTTTCAGAAGCATGTATTCGAGTACACAGGCTGGGGCTTTACAAGATGCTGCTAAAAATAAATTCCAATTAAAAGGAAGATTTAAATCGGCTGGTGGTGATGGTATTCCAATTGGAGCTTATAATGTTCCAAGAGGTTCAGTTGTTGTTACTGCGGGTGGAAGAGTTTTACAAGAAGGCATTGATTATAGTGTAAATTACCAAGCAGGAAGAGTTCAAATCCTAGACCCTTCGTTACAAGCGTCAAATACACCGATTCAGGTTTCTGTAGAAAACAACGCCACTTTTGGTCAACAAACCAGAAGGTTTATGGGGATTAATGTTGAACACAAGTTTTCGGATAAGTTCTTGGTAGGTGGTACTTTTATCAAAATGACCGAAAGACCTTTTACTCAAAAATCCAATTACGGACAAGAATCTGTTAACAATACAATTTTTGGATTCAATGCCAATTATTCTACGGAGATTCCTTTTTTAACCAGATTGGCCAACAAGTTGCCTAATGTGGATACAGATGTGCCGTCAAACTTATCGGTAAGAGGAGAAGTTGCCTTTTTACAACCGGATACGCCAAAAGCAGATCAATTTCAAGGAGAAGCTACCGTTTATGTAGATGATTTTGAAGGTTCTCAGACTACTATTGATATGCGTTCTCCATTATCATGGACATTGTCCAGCGTACCGAAATGGCAATCCGGTGTAAGTTATCCCGATTTTGGTTCAACATCAGCGGATTTAAATTATGGACACAAAAGAGCCAAACTAAATTGGTACACCATTGACCCGACTATTTATGTACAAACGCCGGGAGATATTGGCCAAGACGGGATCTCTTTAAACAGCACGCGTAGAATTTTCAACAGAGAATTATTTCCGAATGAGGAACTTAGCGTAGGGCAAACAACTGTAATTAACACTCTAGATTTAACCTATTATCCACAAGAAAGAGGACCTTATAATTATAATCCTGAAGCATTGAATCCGTCAGGGTTTTTAAACCCTGAAAATAATTTTGGAGGGATTACTCGTGCGATTAATTCAACCAACTTTGAACAAAGCAATGTAGAATACATTCAGTTTTGGGTGATGGATCCTTATTATGATCCGGCCAACCCTTCGGCTGTTCCGAGTAATACCAATGTGGGCCAGCTGTATTTCAACTTAGGAGAAATCTCAGAAGATATATTGAAAGATGCGCGCAAACAGTATGAAAATGGTTTGCCTTCCAATGCTACTTCCACCGCACTGACTAGTCCAACGGTTTGGGGTAGAGTTCCTTCTTCTCAATCTTTGATTTATGCTTTTGATGTGGACGGTGCCAATAGAGCAGCACAAGACGTTGGTTATGACGGTATCAATGATGATGCTGAAAGAAACTTAGAGGATATTGGTGGCTATGCCACTTTAACCGATCCGGCAGCGGATAATTATCAGTACTTTTTAAGTGCTCCGGGAACCAGTGTTCAGGAACGCTACAGAGACTACAATGGTTTGGAAGGTAATTCGCCGGTAAGTGTTTCTGATGCCAATAGAGGTTCAACCACTATTCCGGATGTAGAAGACATTAACCGAGACAATACCATGAATACGGTGGATGCTTATTATGAGTATAAAATCGATATCCAACCTAATATGGTTGTAGGTCAAAATTATATCACTGACATAAGAGAGACCGAAATTCCCGACTTGCCTAACGGCACCACTACTAGTGCACGTTGGTATCAATTTAAAATACCCGTATCGCAACCTACCACTACCGTAGGAAGTATTTCCGATTTTCGCTCTATCCGTTTTATGAGAATGTTCATGACCGGATTTACTGCGCCGGTGACCCTTCGTTTTGGGGCTTTGGATTTGGTTCGTGGCGAATGGAGAAGATATGACCAATCATTCCAACCAACTGATAATGATCCGGATGATGATGACACCAACTTTGACGTATTGGCTGTAAATATTCAGGAAAATGCTCAAAGAGTGCCAATTCCTTATGTTTTGCCTCCGGGAGTTGTTCGTGAAGAAGCCAACAATAACAATCAAGTCATTAGCCAAAATGAGCAATCTTTATCTTTAAGAGCTTCAGGTGATGGTTTGGAAGTTGGTGATTCAAGAGCCGTATTTAAAAATGTCCAAGTCGATATGCGTCAGTTCAACAAACTGAGAATGTTTTTACACGCAGAAGCCTTGCCAACCGATGCTTCTCCGCTTCAAGATGACCAAATGTCGGCCTTTATCCGTTTCGGAAATGACTTCACCAATAACTATTACCAAGTTGAGATTCCTTTGAAAGTAACCGTTCCTAGTGTCGGTTCGGCAGATCCCGAATTAATTTGGCCGGAAGAAAACGAAATCAATTTGGCTATGACTTTATTGACCAGAATGAAAGTCCAGGCGCTAAGCTTTGATTTCACTTCTTTGCCACCTGCAGCTGACGGAGTTTACTATCCGGATGATAATACCACCGATGGGGATGGAGATGATGTATTAAGATTAGGAATCAAAGGAAATCCAAACTTCGGTCTGGTAAGAACCTTGATGGTCGGAATCAAAAATAACCACACCGATAGGGTTAGAGGGGAAGTTTGGTTCAACGAATTGCGTATCGCAGACATGAACAACAAAGGCGGTATGGCCGCAGTTTTAAATGTGGATTCTAATATGGCTGACTTTGCCACAATTTCGGCTACGGGAAGAATGAGTACCATTGGTTTTGGTGCTCTAGAAGAAGGGCCAAACGAAAGAAGCAGAGAAGATGTTCAACAATATAATATTGTAACTAATTTTAGTTTAGGCAAATTATTACCAAAAAAATGGGGTATCAATTTACCTTTCAATTATGCCGTTGGAGAGGAAACAATTACGCCGGAATATGATCCTTTTAACCAAGATATCAGGTTAGAGCAGTTGATAAATAATACTGCGGATGCAGCTGAAAGAGACAATATCAGAAACCGCGCGATTGATTATACCAAAAGAACCAGTATTAATTTTATAGGGGTTAAAAAAGAACGTGCCGCTGAGCAAAAACCACGCATTTACGATCCGGAAAATTTGACACTTTCGTATTCCTATAATGAAGTGGAAAAACACAATTATGAAATCGAAAACTATATCGACCAACAAGTAAGCACTTCTGTTGATTATACTTATGCCTTCAAACCAAAAACAATAGAACCATTCAAGAAAAGCAAGTTTTTCAAGAAAAGTGAGTATTGGAAAATGTTGAGTGATTTTAACTTCAACTATCTTCCGGCAAGTATTTCATTCAGTTCCAATATTATCAGACAATACAACAGACAACAGTTCAGACAAGTTGATGTTGACGGCATACCATTAGACCCATTATTCAGAAGAAACTATATGTTTAATTACCAATATGGTTTCAACTATAACATTACAAAAGCCCTAAAAGTAAATTTCACAGCTGCGTCACACAATATCGTTCGCTCTTACTTAAATGAAGACAACGTACCGGATAACAGTTATACCATTTGGACAGATTTTTGGAATATCGGAACGCCTAATCAACACAACCAACAGATTGTAGTGAATTACGATTTGCCAATCAACAAATTGCCTTTCTTGGCTTTTGTCAAATCGAGTTATTCTTATACCGGTGATTACAGTTGGCAGCGTGCTTCTTTAGCCATGCAAAGTGTGCCGTCTGTTGATGACCCGAATGTTTTCAATAATTTAGGAAACACTATTCAAAATTCAGGGTCACACCGTTTGAATACGGCTTTCAATATGGAGACTTTTTACAAATACATCGGATTGGGTAAAAAACCGGCATCGGCACCATCAAGACCGGCCGCCTTACCAAAACCGGGAGAGAAAATCACCAATACCAAAGCACAACCTGCAGGCAATACTAATGTGTTTTTGGATGGATTGAAAGGAGTTCTGACCAGTATCAAAAATGTTCAGATTAACTATACTCGAAATGAAGGAACGATGCTACCCGGATTCTTGCCTAGTTTAGGATTCTTTGGATCGGCCAAACCGAGTTTAGGTTTCGTTTTTGGAGCACAAGACGACATTCGTTATGAAGCCGCCAAAAGAGGTTGGTTAACCGACTATCAAGCTTTCAACCAAAACTACACTCAAGTTATTACCAAAACATTGGAAATGACCGCTAATGTGGATTTGTTCCCTGATTTCAAAATCGATTTGACTGCCAATAGAACTTATGCTGAAAACTATTCTGAACAATACGATGTTGATCAGAATACGATGCAATATATGCCACGTTCTCCTTATAGTTTTGGAAATTTCTCTATCTCAACAGTTATGATAGCCACTTCTTTCAGTAAAAGCGATGAAAATGGTTCGGCCACTTTTGATGATTTCAGAAATAACCGTTTAATTGTTGCCGACAGATTAGCGGCTCAATATTATGGTGGTGGCACGATTCCAAGATACGGCGATGCGATTCCGTTACCATCAGATCCAAATTATGATTTTTATGTCGCAAATGCCGAATATCCGATAGGTTTTGGGAAAAATAACCAAGCGGTTTTAGTTCCAGCGTTTTTAGCGGCTTATACCGGCGCTTCGGCCGATGGAGTTTCTTTAGGTGCTTTTAGAAATATCCCAATTCCAAACTGGAATGTTAAATACAGTGGGTTGATGCGCTATAAGTTCTTCAAAGATACTTTCAAACGTTTCTCCATTCAACACGCCTATAGAGCTTCTTATACCATAAATTCTTTCCGTTCTAATTTTGATTACAGCGCTACCAATAATGGTCAAGACAATGGCGGTATTGGTAACTTCTACAATAAAACGATTATTGCCAACATCAACTTGGTAGAACAATTCAACCCGTTAGTTCGACTTGATTTTGAAATGAAAAATTCCTTTAAAATTCTAGCCGAAATGAAAAAAGACAGAAGTTTATCAATGAGTTTTGATAATAATTTGTTGACCGAAGTGCAAGGTCATGAATACATACTTGGTTTGGGTTACCGATTTAAAGATGTGATTTTCTCCTCTCAACTGGCCGATGATCCATCCGGTATTATCAAAAGTGATATCAATGTAAAAGTTGATTTCTCATACAGAAATAACAAAACCATAGTGCGTTACTTAGATTATGACAACAACCAATTAGGCGGTGGTCAAAACATTTGGTCAGCCAAGTTAACCGCCGATTATTCATTTAGCAAAAACCTAACAGCCATTTTCTTTTATGACCATTCGTTCTCTAAACCGGTAATTTCAACCTCGTTCCCGCTAACCAACATCAGAACCGGATTTACCATGCGCTATAATTTCGGAAATTAATAAAGTTTTGAGCTAAAGATTTTATTAATCTCTGCAGAAATTATACTTTTGAGGAAAATTTTAAAACAACACAAAAAACAAACAAACTAATGAATATACCAAGTAATTTAAAGTATACCAAAGACCACGAATGGGTTTTAATTGATGGTGATGTTGCGACAGTAGGAATTACAGATTTCGCCCAAAAAGAATTAGGCGATATCGTATATGTTGAAGTCGAAACTTTAGACCAAACGCTAGATAAAGATGAGGTGTTCGGAACTGTTGAAGCAGTAAAAACGGTATCAGATTTGTTTTTGCCACTTTCAGGCGAAATCATCGAATTCAACGAAGACCTAGAAGTAACTCCGGAAAATGTGAATTCAGACCCATACGGAAAAGGTTGGATGATTAAATTAAAAATCAGCAACCAAGATGAAATCGGCGAATTGCTTTCAAGTGATGATTATAAAGCCTTAATCGGTGCTTAAAAAAACAATACTAAGTCTGGCCATTGGCTGGACTTTTTTAATAGCCGTTTTGTGTTTGGTCAAATTTGGTGATTTGCCAACAATTAAAGTTTCCGGTTTTGACAAGTATGGTCATTTTAGCTTTCATTTTGTTTTTACTATGCTTTGGGGTTACTATACTTGGCTTAAGCAACACTTGCTTAGCTTCAGAAAACTATTAGTTATAGTAATGATTTCACTTTGTTACGGAATCTTAATCGAGTTTTTACAAGAAACTTGTACCCAAACAAGACAAGCCGATGCGCTGGATGTATTGGCTAATTTTAGCGGAGCTATGACCGCTTTGTTGGTTTTTGTTTTGCTAAAGAAAGTAAAAAGAATATAAATCTGACCATCCTCACGGATAACCCTAAATGCCCGTCTTGTTTTTTAAGAATGAGACGGATTTTTTTTTACTTTTATGGCATGAAATCGCCACTAACTAGGAGTTTGTCGAAAACAATTGAAAATCATCGAATACCAACGAAGAATAAAATCATTGTGAGATAAACACCAATTAATAAAAAGCGATACCATTTATACCTACTGACAGATTGATTTTTACCTATATGAATATAAAACAGTATCTCGATTCTACCTATTTAAAAACAGCAAGCCAATCCGGTTTGTCGGAAGCAGAGAATGACACGATTGTTCAAGGTTTTATTCAGGAAGCTATTGAAGAAGGTTTTAAATTAATTATGATTAGACCCGATAAAGTTAAAATGGCAAAAGCGATGATTGTTAAAGCCAAATCTAAATTGTTTATCGGAACCGTGATTTCTTTTCCGGAAGGAACCAATTCATTAGAAGAAAAATTAGCCGAAGCCCAACAAGCTATTGAAGACGGCGTTGACGAAATTGATTATGTGTGTAATTACGAGGCATTCAAAAAAGGCGAAACCGATTTGGTAAAAGCAGAAGTATTGCAAGGCACCAAACTGGCATTCGAACACCATAAAGTAGCCAAATGGATTATCGAAGTAGCTGCTTTAACGGATGCTCAGATTATTCAAATTTCGGCTTTGATAAAAAATGTAGTCATCGCTAATTTTAAAGAAGATTGCTACCCGAATGTTTTTGTGAAATCGTCTACCGGTTTTTACAAAACAGAAAATAATTTACCCAATGGCGCTACTTTTCATACAATTGTCATGATGCTCGAAAACGCTTCACCTTTACCCGTAAAAGCAGCCGGTGGCGTACGCACTTATGAAGAAGCAGAAGAAATGATTCGTTTGGGTGTAAAACGCATTGGTACTTCTGCCGCCAAAACTATTGCTCATGGTCAAATCGCCTCGGGCAATTATTAATATTATTATTCCATTACAATGAAAAAGATATTCTCCATTTTATTTCTATTTACATTAGTTTCCAACGCCCAAGTAAGGCAAAAAAACACCGAGCGATTTCCGGTATTTCCGGCTTGTGAAGGCATGGAATTTTCGACTTTAGAGACTTGTTTTTATAACGAAGTGCAAACCTTTGTGTACAACAATTTCAAAGTGCCCGACAATTTAAAACAAAGCAATTTCAAAGGAAATGTCATCGTTCTTTTTGAAGTAACCGACCAAGGAAATTTCAAGGTGATTTATGTCGATGCCGTTGACGAAACATTAATAGCAGAAAGCAAAAGGGTTTTTGGGCAAATGCCAAAAATAAGTCCGGCCACTTATAACGGCAATCCGACTTATGCGAAATACACGATTAAAATTGCCATTCCACTACAAAGTGTGGCCGAAATGCAAGCACAAAAAGAAGCTGAAAAGGTATTAGAGAAAACGGCTCCGGTATATAAACCTAACGACAAGTTTTTAACCGAATTGGACAGCATTAAGTATAAAAAATTTGACAATCCTCAGTTTCAAAGTCATTTGAATATTTCGTTTTCGCACAGTTATTATGCGCAGTTTGATGATGAATTAAACCAAGTTGGGGCCAACAATCATACGGCATCAAAACCATTTTCATATTCGGATGTTTCCAAATATTACGATTTGGCTGCCGAAAATCAAAAATTAGCCAAGAACAAGCAAAGTTGGGGGGGCAAGAAGTTTTGGAATGAAAATTTGGTCCAAATCCAAGGTGAAGACTATTGGTTTACCCTAAACCCGATTTTAGATTTACAATTTGGAAAAAGCGACCCAAGTGAAGCCAGTTATACCTATGTCAATACGCGTGGAATTCAGTTCAATGGTGGATTAGGTAAAGAAATTAATTTCACTACAACCGTTTATGAAAGCCAAGGTCGTTTTGCCGATTATTTCAATCGCTATGCTGAATCGCTTGCACCTGCTGGTGGAAATCCAGCAATTATTCCCGGAATTGGTATTGCAAAAAGTTTCAAATCGGATGCGTATGATTTTCCTTTGGCGGAAGCCAATTTGGCCTATACACCAAGTAAGTTTATCAATATGAATTTGGGTTACGGTCGCAATTTTATTGGCGATGGCTATCGTTCGCTCTTGCTTGGTGATGGCGCGAGTCCGTATCCTTATTTTAAGTTGAACACTTCTTTTTGGAAGATAAAATACACCAATATTTACACTTGGCTAAAAGACGTTCGTCCGGATGTTACTTTAGACCGAACTTATGCCACCAAATTTGCAGCCAGCCATTATTTGAGTTTGAATGTGACCAAAAGATGGAACATTGGCTTGTTTGAATCGGTGGTTTGGACTAATAAAAACAATCGTGGTTTTGACATGAGTTTTGTGAATCCGATTATTTTTTATCGTTCGGTGGAGTTTGCTTCTTCGGCTCGAAGTGGGAATGCTTTGTTAGGCCTGACTTCTAAATTAAAGTGGAACAACCAAATACAGTTTTACGGACAGTTTTTGTTGGATGAATTTTCTTTGAACGATATCAAAGCAGGAGATAAGAGTTGGAAGAATAAATTTGGTTACCAATTGGGCGCCAAATATTTCAATGCCTTCAACATCAAAAACCTTTTACTGCAAGCCGAATACAATGTCGTTCGACCTTATGTGTATGCCCACAGTGAAGCGATAACCAATTATGGGCACAACAACCAAAGTTTGGGTCACCAATGGGGAGGAAACTTCAGAGAATTGATTGCCATTGCCAGATATCACAACGGACGTTATTTTGCTGATGCTAAAATCACCATAGGAGAACGCGGATTGGATTTTAACAACGCAACCGACACCTATAATTATGGTAGCGACATTTACAGAGACTATGATTTACAAAGACCTTATGACATTGGAGTGGTTATAGGTCAAGGAAACAAAACCAATATTTTCATCGCCGATTTGCAAGCAGGTTATTTAATTAATCCGGTCACAAATATGAAATTGTACGGTAGCTTAATCTACAGAAATTTTACACCGGCTACCGAAACTGCTTTAGCGGTAAAAGAGAGCACCACTTGGTTCTCTATCGGGTTGAGATGTGATATCTTCAATTGGTATTTTGATTATTAGGCATTTTGAAGTCCGTGCTTAACGGCTAAGCTGTTGCTTATCAGCAGTATTTTTTGTTTTTATTTAAGTTGAAACGATTGTTAAACTAATGCTAAAGTTATTTGGGCAGTAATATTTTGTTTAACTTTGTGTTGAAATAATTAAACAAAACCTGTTTCTTTATTTAACCCAAATCGTTTCCTACTAGTTTTTTTAACCATTTTTTTATTTGGTTACGCTTTTTTTGAAAATTAACAATTTCAATATTAACACAAAAACTATTCACTATGAAAAACAAAAACTTCAAAACAATTGCTGCTTTAAGAGCATTAGTATTAACCGCTTTCATTTCATTAGCCTTTTCTTCTTGTTCAACTGATGAAAATATTTCTGAAGATACAACTGCCTCAAAACTTTCAATTAAACAGACTTTTGATGAAATCAATCGTGCTCCGGCACCAGGAAATACATCTATAGCCGGTATTGCTGTTGGGGCAGGATTTAATGAATTGGTTTCTGCTTTAGTATATGTAGATAGCGAACTTAATACTGGTTTGGTTAATCTTTTCGCTAATGGAACAGAACAATACACAGTATTTGCTCCGACAGATCAAGCGTTCCAAAATTTGTATGCAGCATTAAATGTTGACAGTATTACAGATCTTCCAGCGCCACTGGTTCGCGATGTTTTATTATATCATGTAACGGAAGGTAGACGTGCTGCGAACAGTGTTGTGCCAAAAAGAGGTACTCGTGAAATAACTACGCTTTTGGGAAGTTCATTTTCGGTAACACCAACTGGGTCTATTAATGCAATAGGAAATACAGCTAACATAACAACGGCGAATATTTCTGCTTCAAACGGTATTATACATGTAATTGATACAGTAATATTACCTATTAATTAATTTATAGTTAGATAATTTTACCTTGGAAAGAGATCAATAGCAATTGGTCTCTTTTTATTTATAATCTATCAATGAAAATTTAATTTAAAAAGCAGATTTTCTTATTGTAATACTAAATAATATAAGCTTATACAGTCAGGTATTTAGCTACTACAATTTTCTTCTTTTTTGAGCATTATTTTATGAAATGTTTTTTTGTCAAATCGTTTTCTATAAAGTACCTTTGCGACAGTTTTTAAAACTTCGATGAACGCGACTGCTACTACATTTTCTCTTAAACAAATTGCGATTGATTTCAAGGAAATCACCAAGGCAGGTTTAGCTATCAGCGTGGTTTTTTCTTCAATAGCCGGTTATTTACTTGGCGTTGTGGATTTTCAGGATTTAAAAGTAACTACTTTATTGATGTTGGCTATTGGCGGTTACTGTATGGTTGGCGCTTCTAATGCTTTCAATCAAGTTATCGAAAAAGACTTGGATGCTTTGATGGACCGAACTAAAAACCGTCCGGTAGCTTCTGGGAGAATGTCGCCGAATCACGCATTGTTTGTAGCTAGTTTGTTGACGATTATCGGTTTGGTTTTATTGTACATGATTAATCCGAAATCGGCCATGTTTGGAGCGATTTCCATTTTTTTATACACCAGCATTTATACACCGTTAAAGGTTCACACGCCACTTTCGGTTTTTGTGGGTGCTTTTCCGGGTGCTATTCCTTTTATGTTGGGTTGGGTTGCGGCTACGGACCATTTTGGGATTGAAGCGGGAACACTTTTTTTGATACAATTTTTTTGGCAGTTTCCTCATTTTTGGGCCATTGGTTGGTTCTTGTATGAAGACTACCAGAAGGCAGGATTTTTTATGTTGCCAACGGGTAAAAAAGATACATCGACGGCTTTGCAGACCATTTTATATTCGGTTTGGTTATTGGTGGCTTCTTTATTGCCAAGTTTAGGCTATACCGGACGATTATTTATTTCGCCAATTGCGGCAGGAATTGTATTTTTGCTCGGGCTTTGGATGATTTATTACGCGGTAAAGTTATACCAACTCAGAACCGCCAAAGCTGCCAGAACGCTAATGTTGGTCAGCGTTTCGTATATTACTTTGTTACAAATAGTTTATATTACAGATAAATTTTTAAGATAGTTATGGCAACAACAACGATGTCTGCGGATGAGCATAAAGACAGAACAGCACGTTCAAAAAAATTACTTTTATGGTTTGCCATGGCCAGTATGACCATGATGTTTGCGGGAATTACCAGTGCATTTGTAGTAAGCAAGTCAAGGGAAGATTGGATGAATGATTTCCAAATGCCGGTGGCTTTTTACTTTAGTACTTTGGCTATTATTTTATGTAGCGTTACCTTTCATTTGGCCAAAAAAGCCATTGAAAAAGACAATCGCAGTGCAACAACTAATTTTCTTTTGTTGGCTTTAGGCTTGGGAATCACCTTTGTGTTTTTACAGTTTAAGGGTTTCGATCAGTTGATAGAACAAGGGTATTATTTCACCGGACCGGAGAGTAATATTGCAACAACTTTTCTTTATGTAATTGCTGTGGTGCACTTGGCTCACCTGGCCGGAGGAATGATTTCGCTTTTAATCATAATTTATAATCATTTTAAACAAAAATACAATTCAAGTCAAACGCTTGGAATTGAGCTAGGTGCAATGTATTGGCACTTTCTTGATTTCTTGTGGATTTGTTTGTTTTTCTTTTTATATTTCTTTAAATAAGAAAAAAAATCTAAATTTGGGAACTTTTTAACTATTAACTTTTATGGGAGCTACAGTTACTACTGGAAATACAAACGAAAATACTTGGGGCGGCGGAAATGAGCCAATGGGTGCCAGTTATGGTAAATTGATGATGTGGTTTTTTATCGTATCGGATGCCTTAACTTTCTCCGGATTCCTTGCTGCATACGGTTTTTCAAGATTTAAATTTATTGACAATTGGCCAATTGCCGACGAAGTGTTTACCCACTTCCCGTTTATGCATGGTGTAGACGCACCGATGTATTATGTAGCCTTGATGACCTTTATCTTGATTTTCTCTTCGGTAACAATGGTATTAGCCGTTGATGCCGGACACCAAATGAAACAGAAGAAAGTAGCATTTTATATGTTGCTGACTATTGTTGGTGGTTTAATCTTCGTAGGTTCTCAAGCTTGGGAATGGAAAAATTTCATCAAAGGAGAATTTGGCGCTATCGAAACCAAAGGCGGAAGTATCATTCAATTCGTTGATAAAACAGGGAAAAGAGTTAAATTAGAAGACTTTGTGGTTCAACTTCCGGAAGCGAGAGAAGAGCATAAAAGCAGTAATGGAATTTGGTTTGAAGAAGAAGGTTCATTACCGACTTATTCTGTGGCCGAAGTGCAAGCAGGGTTTAAAGCGCATCCAGAATTATTGGTCAGAACAGAAAAAATCTACAGAGATACACCGGAAGACAAAGCCAACAAAGCATTACAACCGGGATTGAATAAAAACAAACACAGAGAAATTCTAACAAGAGCCGAATCAGAAGTGATGGTTGGAAACGCTCATTTAGTAGTAGAAGGTGCCAACTTAGAAAGAAACGAATACGGCAGCAAGTTGTTTGCTGATTTCTTCTTCTTTATTACAGGATTCCACGGATTCCACGTATTCTCCGGAGTAATTATCAATATCATTATTTATTTCAATGTTCTCTTGGGAACCTATGAAAAAAGAAGAAACTATGAAATGGTTGAGAAAGTGGGACTTTATTGGCACTTTGTTGATTTAGTTTGGGTATTCGTATTTACATTCTTCTACTTAGTTTAATTATAGAAAACTTACATTATTATGTCACACGCACACGAACATGTATCAAATACATCAAGAATCTGGAAAGTTTTTACTTTTCTATCATTTGTAACTATTGTCGAGGTTTATTTAGGAATCATAAAGCCTGACTTTTTATATTTAAAAAACTTTTTAAGCATGAATTTGCTTAATTGGATATTTATTATTTTAACCTTGGTGAAAGCCTATGGTATTACTTGGGCATTCATGCACATGGAAGCTGAAAAATCTAGTTTGCGTTGGGCTGTAGTGGCCACCGTTATTTTCCTTGTATTATATTTACTTTTTATATTGTTAGTCGAAGCAGATTATATCTACGGGATTTTTAAAGATTCTACTATAAAATGGAATTTTTAACATTATATTAATTCAAAAAAAAGTCCCGAATCATTCGGGATTTTTTTATTTTTGTATAGCTGTATTTTAGCATTTCTAATGAAAAAAAATCTTGTCCTTTTCATCTTATTCGTCCTGCCCATTGTAGCTTATCTTTTCTTTGCTTCAGGCGTAAACAGTTTTATCACTTTGCCAACCATTACGCAAAGTATTCCCAATGTGGATGCCCAATGGAAATCGCTGAATGGCGAAAAAGTATCGTTGGATAAAAAGATAACCATTTTGGGTTTTGCCGGTCAGGATATCCTAGCCAACAGCGGTAATTTTTTTACGCTCAATCAAAAAATTTATAACAAATACAGAGCATTTAAAGACTTCCAGTTTGTGTTCATCGCGCCTCTAGGAACCGAAGACCAAGCCCAAAGACTTTTGAAGGAATTAGGGAAGATTAGCGATGTTTCAGGCTATCATTTTGTTTTTACCACACCGGAAGTGATTGAGACTTATCATGCCGATTTAAAATTATTGGGCAATTTGGATGCTAAATACGGAACACCTTATGTTTATATTGTTGACAAAAAAAGAAATCTTCGTGGCAGAAAAGGCAAAAGTGACAAAGGAAAACCGGAATACAAAGAGGGTTATAACACAACTTCGGCTGCTGATTTACACAATGATATGATGGATGATGTGAAGATTATTTTGGCCGAATACCGTTTGGCACTCAAAAGAAATAATGCCGACAGAGAAATTTAGAAACAGTACCCATGAAGAATAAATCATATATCGGATTATCGTTTATCATTTTGGTTTTCGGGATTATTTTTATTCCGAAAATCATCAACAGAATTAAAAACGGGACTGTCGTGCAAGGAGAACGAATTGATGCGGTTTCCAATCATAAAACTTCTGAAAACGGTTTGCTGACTATTGGTCCGGCACCAAGTTTCGAACTCACCGATCAAAACAATAAAAAAATTTCCAACGAGACTTATAAAGGCAAAGTATATGTATTAGAGTTTTTCTTTTCAACGTGTCCGTCTATTTGCCCGATTATGAATAAAAACATGGTAAGTATCCAAAATGAATTTTTCGGAAACCCCAATTTCGGAATAGCCTCAATTACCATTAATCCTGAGTATGATACGGCTGCCATTTTAAAAGAACACGCCGATTTAATTGGTGTAAAATCATCAAATTGGCACATGCTGACCGGAGACAAGGAATATATTTTCAATATTTCCAACAAAGGATTTAATATTTATGCCGGAGAAAACAATAAAGTAGCCGGTGGTTTTGAGCATTCGGGTCTTTTCGCCTTGATTGATAAAGACGGGAACATCAGATGCAGAAAGGACAAATTTGGCAATCCTATTTTATATTATGACGGATTAGAAAAAAAAGGCGTAAAAGCAATTACAGAAGACATAAAAAAATTATTAAATGAATAATCAAGAGAATCAAACATTAGAGCGAAAATTCAGAGGTTCCATTATTGCTGTTTCTATCATTATTCCGATAGCAGTTGCGGTTTTGTTTTCGGTTAAGTTAAAAGATTTTGGCATCAACATTGAACCCTTGAGTTTTTTGCCACCCATTTACGCGTCTATAAATGCAGCAACGGCTTTGCTTTTAATTATGGGTGTAATGGCTATAAAAAACGGCAACAGAAAAGTGCACGAAAGACTAATGACTTTGGCCATTGCGTGTTCGGTGGTTTTTTTGGTGATGTATGTGGCTTATCACATGTCGGCTGATTCTACCAAATACGGAGATATCAATGCTGATGGCCTTTTAGATGACACTGAAATAGCCAATGCCGGTTCGATGCGAACGGTTTACTTTTTTATTCTGATTACACATATTATTTTGTCTGTCGCCATTATTCCGATGGTGTTGTTTACTTATGTGAGAGCTTTAGCTGAGCGCTTTGACAAACATAAAAAATTGGCCAAAATAACTTTTCCGCTTTGGTTGTATGTAGCTGTTACAGGCGTGGTAGTATACTTGATGATTTCGCCTTATTATGCAAACTAAAGTTAAAAGGGATAAGAGGAAAGGGATAAGTCAAAAATTAGTGTTGCTAACTTTTGCCTTATGCTTTATGCCTATTGCCTCTTTTTCGCAATGCGCCATGTGCAGAGCCGCTTTGGAAAGCACCGGAGACAACAGCAAAGTCGAAGCGGTAAACGATGGGATAGTTTTTCTGATGGCCATTCCTTATATTATAGTGGCCGGAATAGGATTTGTGGTCTATAAAATGTATTACAAAAAAAAGTAAATTGTCATTTTTCTCGATTGCAAACTGAACACTGCCAACCGAACACTGAACACTAAATCTACTCCATTCCGTCAATTTTCACACTCATTTTTCCTGTAGTGGTAATGAATGCAATAATGGCTTTGTCGGTCACTTCTACTTTTTCAAATTCAAAATCATTCATCGTTCCATTTACGAAAACACCTTTCATCGGAGAGTAATTGTTCAAATATGGTAACAGGCTTTTTTTGCCTTCGTCCAAATTCTCTTTAATAGAATAACGACAGTTTTCCTGAATTTTTCTCAAAATTACACCTTGCAATAACCAGTTGGCGGTTCGGGTCAAGATGCCTTTAGAATTCAAAACATAATCCATTTGGTCAAAATAAATTTCTTTGGTAACCGCATTATAATTCGGTATGCCCGATAAATAAATTGTCCCGTTGATGCTGCCGCTCATGTTTAAAGCAATGATGATTTTACCGTCTTTTTGCCACATGGCCACATTCTCAACGATTATTTTTCGACTGCCCGAAGCAAATTCTTTGCCTTTGAAGTTAGCCGTAATGATTTGCGAAGCACTTTCATAGGTAGAAATAGCAGCCACGTTTGCGGAAACAGTATTTGGAATTTTGGTCACTGCCTTAAATTGAATCGCGTCTCTTTCAAAAGTATTTTTTGGTTTCAAACCCACCATGGTTTGCATATTGCATTTTAGACCTAAATCCATTTTGATTTGACTTTTTTCTAAAACCGCATCGGTAACATACACTTCAATAGGAATGAGTTTGAACCAAGTTTGGTATTGTTCGCTTGTAACAAATGGCGTGCTCATATTCTGCAAAACATCCAAAACATATGGCTTGAAATCACAGGAGTTTTCAATCGCTTCGTCTATTTTTTTAGCCACTTTCGATTTAAAAATAGAAAGCGTCGGATTGATGATGTAAGTAATGGGAACATATTTTCCGGCAACCAATATCGTCGGACTTTCAGACCATTCAAAGTCTTCAATCTTTGACGTGGTTGAGAGTTTCCAATTTGACAATTTCACATCGCTAATCATTGTAATTGTTCCGTTCAAATTGATTTCTCGAGTGTCGTTTAAGCCCAAGAAATCGGTGCCGTATTTTACTTTGGCCCAAATTTTTAAAGGCATAATGGTTTCAATTTTACCGTTTTTTTCTACCAACTTAATCGGAGCGGTTTTCCAAATCTTCATTTCGGTTTTGTCATCAGCCAGGTTAGAATCGTCGTAAATTTGACCATTCAAGGTTTTGTTCAATTGACTTTCTATTTCCTTCAAAGAAATCTCCAAAGGCATGTTCACAAAAGACGTTTTTGTTTTATAAACCATCGGCGCATCATTAGACGGAAGCGGTTTTAAAGCTTCAATTTTTTGAGTAGTCGAACAGCTGTTCAATAAGAACGAAAAGCAAATCACGAAGAGAATCGATTTTAGGGCTGACATAAACGAAAATATTTTTGTCAAAAATAGCGGTAAAATGGAAATAATATGTAACAAATTAAAAAAACTAAAGTCTAAAGGAATAAGTCATTGCTATCACAAGTAATTCAAAAGTTTTATCTTTGTTTGCCAAAGAATAGTAGTATTTCTGTTTATTATGAAAATCATCAAAATCGCTTGCCTCTTTCTACTGTTCGTCAGCATTTCTGTGCGTGCTCAACAAAAGAAATGGACCTTAGAAGAATGTGTTGCTTATGCTCTTGAAAATAATATTTCCATCCAACAATCGGAATTGGATTTAAAAGTATCTGATGTTCTAAAAATGGAAGCGTTAGGTAGATTCCTGCCGGATATTTCTGGAACGGCCAATTATGGAATCAATACCGGAGCCAACATTAACCCTGCAACCAATCAGTTTGAAAATCAGTCCTTCCGTTCGGCATCGGCCAATATTAATACCGGAATCCTTCTTTTTAACGGATTAGCCAATTGGAAAAATCTTCAAAGAGCTAAGATTAATAAACTAGCCAACACTTACAAATTGGATAAAATGAAAGACGACATTGCCTTGAGTGTTGCCAATTCGTATTTGCAGATTTTATTCAATAAAGAACAAGTAAAAGTGCTGGTCAATCAGAATAAAATCACCAAAGAAAACATCAAAAGGACAAAGGAGTTGATTGATGCCGGAACAGTTCCTGCCGGTGATATTTATGAATTACAAGCTACCGACGCTTCACAAGAACAGCAAATTGTAAATGCCCAAAACACGCTTTTTATTTCAAAATTAGGATTGGCCCAAACACTTTTGTTAAAAGATTACGCCAATTTTGATATTGCAGTCGATGACATGAATGTTCCGGCAACTGAAATTTTATTTCAAACACCTGAAGCCATTGCTATAAAAGCAAGAGAAGTTGTAAAAGACATCAAAATTGCTGCTACCAATTATGAAGAAGCGCAAAAAAGTGTATCGCTTGTCAAATCTGATTATCTGCCTAGACTATCAGGTTTTGTAGGTTACAATACGCGTTGGTCACAAAGTATTCCCATCGGTTTTGTAGATCAGTTGTCTGTTTTTGACGGTACCAATGTCGGTATTCAACTCAACGTTCCAATTTTAAACGGTTTTGCCACTCGCGGGAATGTACAACGCACAAAAATTAGTGCAGAACGCTCAAAATTATTGTTAGACCAAGCAGAATTGGATTTAGAACGAACCGTTTTTCAAGCCTATAACGATGTGTTGAATGCGCACAAAAGTTATGAAGCAGCAGTAAAAACAGCCGAAGCCAGAAAGTTGGCGCAAAATTTTTCTAAAGAACGTTTTGATGTCGGACTTTTAAATTCGTTTGATTACAGTCAAGCCCTATTAACCTACGAAAACGCACAATCAGAAGTAATCAGAACGAAGTACGATTATATTTTTAGAATAAAATTGTTAGAGTTTTATTTCGGAATCCCAATCATTCAAAAACAATAAATCATGTCAAAAAAGAAAATATATTGGTTAGTTGGAATAATCATAGTATTGTTAGTCCTATTAGTAGTTTTAAAGAAAAAAGGCGTAATCGGTGCAGATGATGGTATCATTGAAGTCGAAACTGCCAAAGCAGATGAAATCACCATTATCGAAACGGTTTCGGCTACGGGTAAAATCCAACCGGAAATTGAAGTAAAAATATCTTCTGAAGTGTCGGGAGAAATTATCGATTTGCCTATCAAAGAAGGACAAGTCGTAAAAAAAGGACAACTTTTGGTAAAAATTAATCCCGATTTATATACTTCAGGATACAACAGAACGATTTCCAATTTGTCGGGAACCAAAGCCGGTTTGAGTCAGGCCGACGCTGCGTTTAAAGAAGCCAAAGCCAGTTATGACCGAAGCAAAACACTTTTCGACAAAGGCATTATTTCCAGATCGGAATGGGACAAAGCCACAGCTGCTTTTGAAAGCGCCAAAGCCAGCAAAGAATCAGCTTATTATAACGTACAAAGTGCGAATGCTACGGTGAAAGAAGCCAAAGACAACTTGGGAAGAACTACAATTTATTCACCGGCTGACGGAACTATTTCTTCGCTTGGGGTTGAATTGGGTGAAAGAGTTTTAGGAACGCAACAAATGACCGGAACAGAAATCCTTCGTGTAGCCAATTTGGATAACATGGAAGTAGAAGTCGATGTAAATGAAAATGATATCGTGAAAATCAGCATTGGCGACAGCACCAATATCAGCGTTGATGCTTATTTGAAGAAAGAATTTAAAGGAATCGTTACGAGTATTTCAAACTCTGCCAGCACGGCAACTACGGCTGACCAAGTGACTAATTTTAAAGTAAAAGTCAGAATCCTAAAAGAGTCTTACCAAGATTTGCTAGAAGGAAAACCGGCTAGTTTTTCACCGTTCAGACCGGGAATGACGGCAACCGTTGATATTATTACCACCAGAAAAGAAAAGGTAATTGGTGTGCCAATCAGCTCGGTTTTGGTGAAATCGGATACTACGGCTACAAAATCCTATTTGGTTAAAGAGGAAAGTGAAGACAAAAAAGTGACCGCCAAAAGCGACAAAAAATTCGAATGTGTTTTTGTAAAAGAAGGAGGCAAAGCCAAAATCAGAGTCATCAAAACCGGGATTCAAGACGATACCAATATTGAAGTGGTTTCGGGTTTGAAAAAAGGTGATGTGGTAATTATCGGACCTTATACAACCGTTACCAAAGACTTAAATTCAGGAGATAAAGTGAAGTTGAAAAAAGACTCAGCCGAAGGCAAGAATAAAAAAGAATCGTCTGTCACAGTCTCTGCAAATTAGCCTAATCTCAAGTTGAATTATATTTTAAACATAGAAACCGCGACCAAGAATTGCTCAGTGTCTTTAGCCAAAGACGGACAAACCGTTTTGTGCCAAGAAATTGCTGAACAAGGTTATTCGCATGCGGAAAAATTACACGTTTTTATTGAAGATATTTTAAAGGAAGCCGGAATCACCGTTCGCGATTTGAAAGCGATTGCTATAAGCAAAGGTCCGGGTTCTTATACCGGTTTGCGCATTGGTGTTTCTGCCGCTAAAGGTTTGTGTTATGCGTTGCAAATTCCGCTAATTTCTGTCGACACTTTACAAGTTTTGGCCCAAAAAGTAACCCAATACGACGGCTTAATTATTCCGATGATTGATGCCCGAAGAATGGAAGTTTACAGTGCAGTTTTCGATGCAAATCACCAAAAGATAATGGAAGTTCAAGCCGAAGTTTTAACCGAAAACAGTTACGCCGACATTACGGAAACCGTTTATTTTATTGGTGATTGTCAGGAAAAATGCCAAACAGTTTTGACCAAAGATAACTTTGTGTTTTTGTCCGAAATTGTATTTCCTTCCGCCAACGAAATGAGTCCAATCAGCTTTGAAAAATTTACCAAAAATGAGTTTGAAGATGTGGCTTACTTTGAGCCGTTTTATTTGAAGGATTTTATGCTGAACAAAAAATAATTACTCTTTCGAAGATTCTCTGACGTAAGGTTGGGTCACTATGCCCGCAGCGTCAAATGCTTCTTTACAATTCTCCAAAATATCTGAAGCCATCATACCGAAATCCGCATTTTTTGCCCAAGGATTTATGGCTAAAATGATGGCCGAATCGGTTAGGCTTTTGACACTAACGGTTGGTGTCGGATTTTTCAAAACTTTTGGGTGCTCTTGCATTACTTTAATAACTATGTCTTTCGCGGTTTTGATATTGGTATCATACGAAAGTGAGAAAACCAAATCCGCTCTGCGATTGCCTTGCATCGAATAATTGATGATTACGCCATTCGATAAGATTCCGTTGGGCACAAAAATTGTTTGGTTGTTGCCGTTAATTAGCTTGGTTACAAAAATCTGAATTTCAAGCACAGTTCCAATCGCACCTTGCGCTTCAATGGTATCGCCCACACGAAAAGGTTTGAATAAAATAATCAACATTCCTCCTGCAAAATTGGAAAGCGAACCTTGTAAAGACAAACCGATAGCCAAACCTGCAGCACCAAGAATAGCTACGAATGATGAAGTTTCAATGCCCAATTTGGAAATAAAACTCACAAATAACAAAACGCGCAATGCCCAAAGTAAACTATCGGCCAAGAATTTCGATAATGTGGGGTCAAATTCCCTTTTCACCATGATTTTTCTAACCAAACGATTGGTAATTCGGATGGCATACAAACCAACGACTAGGATGATTAGCGCTGAAATTAATTTCGGAGAATAATCAATTAATAGGGTTGTAAATTTTTCTGCGTATTCGGCAAAGGAATGAATCGAAAGCGAGTTGTTCATAGTCAAGGTGTAAAAAAAATCCCGAAAGAATCGGGATAATTATTGGTGCAAAAATAATAATTTTTAAAATTAATCGGCGTCTTCTTCGACACGATTTACCGTTTCTTTAACGGTATCTTCCGCTTCTGAAGAGGCATCACCTGTAAAAGAACTTATTTTTTCTTTTACAGAATCAGTTGCGTTATCGGTAAACTCGCTTATTTTTTCCTTAGCACTTTCCACTACATTTTCAATAGTTTCAGTCGCTTGCGGAACATATTCGCTTATTTTTTCTTTGGCAGCATCAGCCATTTCCTCAACCTTATCTATCATCGGTTCAGCCATTTCTTTTACTTTTTCAATAGCGTCATCGGCGAAATTCTGTGCTTGTTCTCCGGCTTTTCCTTTGGCACCGCCAAACAAATTTTTAAAAAAATCTCCAAATCCCATACCTGTAGTTTTTATTGGTTAATAATAACAATATTACGATTTTTTCTAGGAATTTAATGTTATTTTGTTGATAATTTGTTGGAAATCAGCGGTTGGAATATCGCAGGTTTTGTTTTGGCACAAATAAAATAAGGTTTGATTTTCCTCAAATCGATTTTCTAAAAAAGGAAGTTTGGAATCAGTCTTGGAGCCTGAAATAATTATATTCGGCAAATATTGTTGGTTGATTTGGCCCAAATAATCAAACGCTTTTTCACCACAAATCGCCAATTCTTTATTTTGTTCCGAATAATTTAAAAGTACGTTCAGCCAGTTCGAAAATGCCGAAGGATAATCAATCGTTGGGATGATATTTTGTACCATTTGCTCAGCAATATTTTCGTAATAACTATTGCTGAAATAAATGCCTAATCGAAATAAATTGCTTGCCATGACTGAGTTGGCTGCCGGAATCACATTATCTTCGACTTCAAAATGCGTGGTGATTAACGCTTCGTCTGTTTTGGACGTATACGAAAAGAATGCCGCTTTTTCATCATAGAAATGATCAAAGCTATAATCCGTCAACTGCTTGGCATTTTGCAACCAATGTTCGTCTAAAGTCGTTTCGTATGAAGCAATAAATACGTGAATCACATGGGCATAATCTTCCAGATATGCATTGATGGTAGCTTTTCCGTTTTTATAGGTTCGGAATAAATGGCCTTCTGCACTCCAGAGATTTTTAGTAATGAAATCAGCATTTTGCAAAGCAATGTCTAAATATTTTGGGTTGCCCAAAGCTTTGTAAGCCTCGATAAAACCTTTGCCCATAATGGCATTCCAAGAAGTTAAACACTTGTCGTCTAATCTTGGTTTGCTGCGCTTTTCTCTTTCGGAATACAGTTTTTGTTCCCAAGTTTTTTTCTTTTGCGCCAATGTTTCTATGCCAATGTATTGATTTTCAGCTATTTGTTCTAAAGATTGGTTCTGAATCAAAACATAATTGCCGTGTTCCCAATGCCCGAATTCATTGATATTGAAAACTTCCGAAAACAAGTCGAAATCTTTGCCGAGTAATTCCAATAACTCTTCTTTAGTCCAAACATAAAACGCGCCTTCTTCCAAATGATTTTTGGCATTCAAACTGTCGGCATCGAGTGCAGAATAGAAACTTCCTTCTGAAGTCAGCCATTCTTTTTCGACGAAAGTCAAAGTCTTTTCGATGACTTCTTTGTACAATGGATTTTGGGTTAATTTGTAGGCATTCGCGTAAAGCGAAACCAATTGGCCATTGTCGTACAACATTTTTTCAAAATGCGGCACGTGCCACTTCATATCTACAGAATAGCGTGAAAACCCGCCATCAAGCGTATCGAATAAACCGCCGTAAGCCATTTTGGTTAACGTCAAGTTCGTGAAATCCAATAAGCTTTGGTTTTGGGTTTGGTAACCGTAACGCAAAAGGAATTCGTAGTTGGTTGGCATCATAAACTTGGGTGCGCGAGCCATACCGCCAAAATCCCAATCGAAGCTTTTTTGCCATTTTTCGATTAGTTTTTCTAGGCTGTCTAAATTGTGTTCAATAGGCGAATCGATTTTTGGAATTACGCTTAAAGATTGTAAACCTTCATGTAGTTGTTGGGCATACTCGAAGATGGTTTGCGGGTTTTGGGTGTAAATTTCCTGAAGTTTCTCTAGGGAATTAATCCAGTCATTTTTACGGAAATACGTTCCGCCCCAAATCGGTCTGCCGTCGGGTAAAGTCACTACATTCATAGGCCATCCGCCTTGACCGGTCATGACTTGCACGGCTTTCATGTAGACGGCATCGATATCCGGACGTTCTTCGCGGTCGATTTTGATATTGACAAAATGGGCGTTCATTACGGCAGCGACTTCGTCGTTTTCAAAACTTTCGTGTTCCATCACGTGACACCAATGGCAAGCCGAATAGCCTATACTGATGATGATGAGTTTGTTTTCTTTTTGGGCTTGTGCCAAAGATTTTTCGTTCCAGGCTTTCCAATGCACGGGATTGTTGGCGTGTTGTAAAAGATATGGACTGGTTTCTAAGTGTAGTTCGTTCATGTTTTATTTTTTAGCCCCGACCTGCCTGCCGGCAGGCAGGTTGCAGCGGGAAACAGCTCCTAAAATTAGATAAAAAAAGCGCCCGATTTGGACGCTTAAAATTAGTTTTTTATTTTGAATAAATGCTTATCCGTTCAATGCTTCAACCACGATATCTTTGTCGTTGAGCATATCTTTGAGCATGTTTTCGATACCGTTTTTCAGGGTGAAAGTCGAGGAAGGACAACCGTTGCACGAACCTTGTAGTACTACTTTTACGCGTTTTTCATTTTCATCATAGGAATCAAAAAGGATGTTTCCGCCATCGGCAGCTACAGCCGGTTTTACGTATTCTTCAAGGATATTGATGATTTGTTGTGAAGTAGTATCGAGGTTGTCGAAATTTTTGATTTGTTGTTTTTCTTGTTTTTCGTCATTGACAATCATGGTTTCGTCTAGAACTGTTCCGCCGTTTTCGATGAATTGTTTGATGAAGGTGCGAAGTTCTAAAGTGATTTCTTCCCAAGAAGTGCTTTCGTATTTGGTTACCGAGATGTAGTTTTCGGTGATAAAAATTTCTTTTACGAAGTGGAATTTGAATAATTCCTGTGCTAGTGGAGAGGCTTGTGCTTCGTCTATATTTTTGAATTCGACTGCGGTTTTGGTCAAAGCTTTATTGACTACAAATTTAAGCGAAGCCGGATTGGGTGTGGTTTCGCCGTAAACTGTGATGGGCTGTTTTTTGGTTTTATTTTCGCTTGGCAAAACGATTACGCCGCCATTGTTGACGAAATTTTCAATTTGCTCAGCTACAGCATCTTGCACATCTGACCAATCCACTATGCTGAATCGTTCGATGGCGATAAAGTTTCCGGAAATGTAAACGGTTTTTACAAAAGGCAAGTAAAAAAGTTGTTGTGCCAAAGGGGAATTTTTGGCTTCATCGATATTTTTAAATTCGAAGTTTTCATTTTGTGTAATGAAATCGGGGAACTCAAATTTTATTATTGTTGGGTTTTGTGTTTCTTTTATGGCAATTTTCATTGGAACAGTATATTTTTCTGCAAATTTAACAAAGATATTTTCTGTGAATAGTTATATTTGGACAATTAAACAATAAATTAACATTAAGTGTTGTTCTTTTGAGGAATAATGCTTTTAAATTTCGTATGCATGAAACGAATTTTATTATTTATTCCGATATTTTTATTGACATTCAAATCGTTAGCTCAACCAATAACGGTTAATAATACTACCTATACAGTTCCGCAGTTGGTTCAGGATGTTTTATTTGCTTCGGGATCCGTCGGATCTTCTTGTGTTGGAACTATTAGCAACATATCTTGGAGCACAGGAAGTGGTGCTAGTAACGGGAGTAGTTTTGGTTCTTCCAATGGGATAGGCTATTTCCAGAATACCAATCCAAATTTTCCTTTAACTTCAGGTGTGATTTTGAGTACCGGTAATGCTATGAGTGCGCCAGGGCCTAATAACACAACGTTGAGTGACGGTTCAAATGCATGGGTAGGCGACAATGATTTATTTAATTACATTACGGGATTAGGAATAGATCCGGCCTTAACAGATTATAACAATGCAACGATTTTAGAGTTTGATTTTACGCCTTTGACCAATCAAATGAGTTTTGATTTCCTTTTTGCATCGGAAGAATACGGAACTTTTCAATGTGCGTATTCTGACTCGTTTGCGTTCTTTTTGACTAATGTTACGGCAGGAACGGCTACTACAAATTTGGCATTAGTGCCCAGTACAACTACACCAATTTCGGTAGTAACTATCCGTGATGATGCACACAATGCAGGTTGCGGTTCTGTAAATCCAACCTATTTCGGGAGTTTTAACGGTGGGGCAAATGCGGCCAATTCGGCAACCAATTTTAATGGAGAAACTGTATTAATGACAGCTAATTCAACGGTTATTCCAAATAATGTTTATCATATTAAATTAGTTATTGCTGACAGGAATGACAATTCCTATGACTCCGCGGTTTTTTTAGGCGGCGGTAGTTTTGATATTGGCTCAGCCAGTTTAGCAG
>NZ_JBKBLM010000024.1:0-44547 GCF_046296355.1 Flavobacterium sp. | reverse complement strand
TAAACTTAAAATCGCCATCAACATAAATCCGGCGTGTGAAATTCCGGAGAAAGCCAACATACGTTTTACGTTGTCCTGACGCAACGCCATGATATTTCCGATAGTCATTGACAATATTGAAACCACGACAATAACCATTTCAAAAGTTGGCGTTAACGATGAGGTCATGCTGCTTAGTATTTTGTATAAAGTGGCCATGGCTACAACTTTCGCTAACGTACTCATAGTAGCGGTTGTCATGGTTGGAGAACCTTCATAAACATCGGGAGCCCAAAAATGGAAAGGCGCAGCGGCAATTTTGAATAACATACCAACAATCATTAAAGTGATTCCTATTGGGAACCAAATAGGAATTCCGGCACCTGAAGATAAATCTTTGATTTCTACGATGTCAAAATAACCTGTAGCTCCGTAAATCAAACAGATTCCGAATAAAATGATACCGGAAGCAAAGGAACCCATTAAGAAGTATTTCATTCCGGCTTCGTTACTTTTTAAATCTAATCTTCGACTTGCGGCTAACACATATAAAGCGATAGATAATACTTCAATTCCTAAGAAAAACATCGATAAATTTCCAAAAGAAACCATTGCCACTGCTCCGGCCAAAAGGAATACTTTGATGGCAATAAAGTCGGATATCTTGGTTTGATGTTCTTTATAGAAATCCCCACTTAAGGCTACTAAGAATATCGTAAGTACAATAAATAAAGAGGAGAAAGCGTTCGAAAAAGAATCGACAGCAATCATACTCGCATAGTTGGAATCAATGCTTGGGTCAATCGCCCAAAGATTTAAGGATATACCTAAAATGGCAAGTAAACCTATGACAGTAACCGGAACCAGTAGTTTTCTTAAATTGAAGATTTCTGCCAACAGACAAAAAACGCCTAATGATACTATTGTTATTAATACTTGCATTTGATTATTTATTAATTACTTCTAAAATTTCGTTTAAACTCGGCGTTACCAAATCAACAATCGGTTTTGGATACAAGCCGAAGAATAGTAAAAACGCGATGATGGCCACAAAGGTAATTACTTCGTTAGCGGTTACGTCGGCAAATACTTTGGTATTGGTTTCTCCTAACATTACGTCTTGGAACATTTTCAACATATAGTAAGCGCCCAAAATAATAGTTGTTCCACCTAAAACGGCGAACCAAAGATTGACTTGACTCAAACTGTACAATACGGTAAATTCTCCCACGAAGTTGAATGTTCCCGGCAAAGCTACAGAGGCTAAAACCAAAATCATAAACATCGAAGTGAACTTAGGCGTTTGACTTCTGATTCCACCTAAATCGGCTATGGTTCTCGTTTCATATCTTCTGAAGATCACTTCCGCAGCAAAGAACAATCCAACGATAACAAAACCGTGTGCAATCATTTGCGAAACGGCTCCGCTTAATCCGTCAAGGGTTAAAGTATAACAACCGGCAGCGATTAAACCAACGTGTGCTAAGGAAGAATAAGCCAATAATTTCTTTAAATCTTTTTGGCGTAAAGCCACTATCGAACCATAAATTACTCCGGCAATACTCAACCCGATTAAGATTGGCATGTGTGCTTTGGCAGCATTTGGCGCGATAGGCAATTGCCAACGGATAACACTGTACAGTCCCATTTTCAGCATGATACCCGATAAAAGCATGGTTCCAACGGTTGGGGCTTTTTGGTACACTTTTGCTTGCCAAGTGTGGAAAGGAATGATTGGAATTTTGATGGCATAGGCTAAGAAGAACGCGAGGAAAATCCAACCTTCTTCTGTAGCGGTTAAGTCTAATTTGTATAAATCTTCTAAAAGGAAACTTCCGGCTTTTGAATATAAATAAGCGAAAGCGATTAGCATGAACAATGAACCTCCTAAAGTATAGATGAAGAATTTCACCACGGCTTTTTTGCGTTCTTCGGCATCACCGTTACCCCAAATTAAAGCGATAAAATAAATCGGAATCAAAGCCAATTCCCAGAAGATGTAGTATAATAATCCGTCAGCGGCTAAGAAAGTTCCGGTCATTGCGAATGACATGAACAATACTAAAGCGTAGAAGTTTTTAGCGTTGGTAAAACTATTTCCGAATGACGAGAAAATAATCAAAGGCGTTAAAGCAGTCGTCAATAAAACCATCGCCATTGATAAACCGTCGGCTTTGAAGGCTAAGGCTACCTTTGGGTTGGCAATCCAGCTTCCGGTGAAACCGATGTTTGTGCCTTGGTTCAATAAGTTTAACAAATACAATGACAAACCTAAAGCACCTAAACTGAATACCAGCGCGACTTTAGAAGCTAATTTATCTCCTGCGAAAAACGTGGCGATGGCACCAACCAGAAGTAATAATAATAGAGTAGTTACATCCATTGTGTAAAATTATTGAACGGTTTTAGTTGTAATAAATAAATAAGTTATGATGGCGCAAACCCCAATTACAAAGGCAAAAAGGTATAAACCGATGTTTCCGTTGTGTAATTTTTTTCCTTGCGTCCCTAAGCCGTTGGCCAAACTTCCAAAACTGTAAACCACTTTGCCTAAAGCCGGTTCTAAAGTTGTGCGGAAGAAATTTGCCAAACCGTTGATAGGTTTTACGATTAAGAAAGTATAGAATTCGTCTACATAATATTTGTTGTAAATCGTTTTGTTGAAACCAACGATTTCTGAGTCTTGTTTGGGTACAAAGCCGCCTTTAATGTATTTGGCATTCGCCCAAATAATCCCAACGATAGCACCGGCTAAAGCAATTCCCATCAGCATAAATTCTTGTTGGCCTAAATGGTGAGCTTCGTGTTTTGTTGTTAAAATCGGTTCCAAGAAATGGTTCAACCACATACTTCCCGGTAAGTTAATCGCACCACCGATTACGGCTAAAACCGCTAAGATTACCAATGGAATCGTGATTAAACTCGGACTTTCGTGTAAGTGGTGTTTTTGTTCTTCCGTGCCTCTGAATTCTTTGAAGAAGGTCAGGTACATCAATCGGAACATATAGAAAGCGGTCATAATCGAAGCAATCGAAGCGACCACCCATAATACTTTATTGTGTTCAAAAGCTACCATTAAGATTTCGTCTTTTGACCAGAAACCAGCGAACGGGAAAATACCTGCAATGGCTAAGGTTGAAATCATCATCGTCCAGAAAGTGATTGGCATCGCTTTGCGCAAACCACCCATTTTTCTCATGTCTTGTTCGCCGTGTAATCCGTGAATTACTGAACCTGAACCTAAGAACAAACAAGCTTTAAAGAAAGCATGCGTGATTACGTGGAAAACTGCAACCGTGTAAGCTCCTAAACCTAAAGCCAGGAACATTAATCCCAATTGGGAAACGGTTGAGTAAGCCAAAACCTTTTTAATATCGTTTTGTAATAAACCGATTGAGGCAGCTACTAAAGCAGTGGCAGCACCAACAATGGCTATAATATTTTGTACATCCGGTGTTAAGTCGAATAAGAAGTTCATTCGGGTTACCATAAAAATACCGGCAGTTACCATCGTCGCAGCGTGAATTAACGCAGAAACCGGTGTTGGACCAGCCATCGCATCGGGTAACCAAGTGTATAAAGGTAACTGTGCTGATTTACCACAAGCTCCGATGAATAAACATAAAGCGGCTAATCCAAGTAAACCTGTATTAGCAGTTCCAACGGTTAATCCGTTTTGTATTTCGGTATAATCTAAAGTTGAAAAAACACTTCCTATAATAAACATGCCAATCAAGAAACCTAAATCTCCGATTCTGTTCATGATGAATGCTTTTTTAGCCGCATCGTTGTAAGGTTGGTTTTTATACCAGAATCCGATTAACAAATAAGAGCACAATCCAACGCCTTCCCAACCGATGAACATTACTAATAAGTTGCTTCCAACTACCAAGGTTATCATGAAGAACACGAACAAATTCAAATAAGCAAAAAACTTGTGCATATTCTCGTCGTCGTGCATGTAGCTGATAGAGTAGAGGTGAATCAGTGAACCAATTCCGGTTACGAATAACAACCACAATAAAGACAATTGGTCTAATAAAATACCGAAGTCTAATTTGAAATTACTCACTTGAATCCAATCAAATAAAGAAATTTCGAATGGTTTTCCGTTTTGGTTCAATTGGGCAAAAAAGCAGATACTTAATAAGAACGAAACCACTACAGTCAACGTTCCGATAGCACCTGATACATTTCTGCTTACTTTTTTTCCGAAGAAAACATTGAAAAGAAATCCAACAAATGGAGATAAGAGTAATACTAAAGCTAAATTTGTTTCCATCTCAGATTATCCTTTTAAATTCTTTAAATTATCAATATCGATTGAGCCTAAGTTTCTGTATACTGAAACCAATATCGCCAATCCAACCGCGACTTCCGCTGCGGCCACTGCCATCGAGAAAAACACGAATACTTGTCCTTCGGCATCTTGGTGATACGTTGAAAAAGCTACAAACAATAAGTTCACCGCATTCAGCATGATTTCAATCGACATGAAAACGATGATGGCATTTCTGCGGTACAACACTCCGAAAACACCGATACAAAATAATAGTACCGAAAGGAAAATGTAGTTTTCTATCCCTATTTCATTTAAAATATTGTTCATTATTTCTTCTCCGTTTTTTCTTTTTTAGACAATAAAACCACACCAATCATCGCTACCAATAATAAGATAGAAGCGAATTCGAATGGTACCATATATTCGTTCAGTAATATTTTTCCAAGGGTTTTGATTGATTGGAAATCTTCGCCTGTCGTATCATATTCTCCCATAATGGTTTTCGAATTGATGAAAATAGTCACCAAAACAATACTTGTTAGTATAAAAACAACGATAGCGCCAAGTCTGGTAATACGAGGTTTGTGGACTTCATTTTCCTTATTCAAATTCATCAACATGATGGTGAAAAGGAAGAGTACCATAATCGCACCCGAATACACTATAATATGTACAATCGCCAAGAACTGTGCGTTGAAAAGCAAGTAGTGACCGGCAATTGAGAAAAAACACATCACTAAATAAATCGCGCTGTGAATTGGGTTTTTACTGTAAATCGTCAAAAACGCCGTAGCCAATGTGATGGCTGCTAAAAAGTAGAAGGTAATTAATATAGGCGACATTAGTTAGCGTTTTTAAGTTGAGCGTTCTTCATGGCCATTTCCAAAGGCATAACCAATTTATCTTTTCCGAAAATAAAATCTTCACGTTCGTAACTGGCCGGAACCAATTCCTTAGAAAGGGTTAGGTAAATAGCGTCTTTCGGACAAGCTTCTTCACACAAACCGCAGAAAATACAACGCAACATGTTGATTTCATAGATTTCGGCATATTTTTCTTCACGGTACAAATGTTCTTCCCCTTTTTGGCGTTCGGCTGCTTTCATAGTGATGGCTTCTGCCGGACAAGACAAGGCACACAATCCGCAAGCCGTACAGTTTTCACGACCTAATTCATCGCGTTTCAACATGTGTTGGCCACGGTAAACCGGACTAAATTCACGGACTTGTTCAGGATAATGAATGGTTGCTTTTTTTCTGAAAAAGTGTTTGATGGTAATGAGTAAGCCTTTTACAATGGCTACTAAATAAAGTCGCTCCAAGAACGTCATTTCCTTGTTGGAAACCTGTTTCTTTTTGCCTGAAAGCGATATACTTTGAATTGCTGTTGACATAATTTCTTTTTCTTATTTAAAAGCTAAAATGCAAATTCCGGTTATTATAATGTTGACGATTGAAAGCGGAATTAAAATCTTCCAGCCTAAGTTCATCAATTGATCGTATCTGAAACGCGGGATTGTCCAACGCACCCACATATAGAAGAATATGAAGAAGCAAATTTTTACAAATAAAACGCCGATTCCAATAATATTTGCTGTGTTTACGCCAACGTTGTCCACCATCCATTGCATGCCCGGATAATTGTAACCTCCAAAATAAAGGATAGCCAAAATCGCTGATGAAATGAACATATTAGCGTATTCGGCAAACAAATAGAATCCCATTTTCATGGAAGAATATTCGGTGTGGTAACCACCGATCAATTCCGATTCACATTCCGCTAAGTCGAAAGGCGTTCGGTTAGTCTCCGCAAAAGCACAGATTAAGAAGATTAAGAATCCTACCGGTTGGTAAAATACGTTCCAATTCATTCCGGCTTGTTGTACAGAGATTTCTTTTAGGCTCAAGGTTCCGGTCATCATCAATAAAGCGATTACGGATAATCCCATAGCGACTTCATAGGAAACCATTTGCGAAGCGGCACGAACCGCACCCATTAGGGAAAATTTATTGTTAGAAGCCCAACCACCAATCATAATACCGTAAACTCCGATAGAAACAATGGCAAAAACATACAGTAAAGCGTTGTCAATATCCGTCGCTTGAAGCACTACATCTCTTCCGAAAATATGCAATTTGTCACCCCAAGGAATTACGGCACTCGTCATTAACGCTGTGCTCATCGCAATCGCCGGTCCGACAAAGAATAAAAATTTATTTTTAGTATTGGGTTCAAATTCTTCTTTGGCAAATAATTTCATACCATCAGCAAGTGGTTGTAATAATCCACCCCAACCAGCGCGGTTTGGACCCACACGATCTTGAAGAAAAGCAGCTACTTTACGTTCGGCCCAAGTGGAATACATCGCCATAATCATGGTAATGGCAAATACGGTTACGATAACCACACTTTTTTCTATAATAAAGGCACTATCCATTTTGCTTTCCGTTTATTGGGTTACCGTCTATTTTTTCGTTGTAATCAATTTCGGCCATACTGATTTTTTTACGGTCGATATCTCTACCTTGAAGTATGCCTTTTTCGGTGTCGATAACTACTTTGTCTAGTTTTCCGTAATGTTTATTTTGGTTGATTACCGAATCTTTTTCGAATTTTCTTGGTCCTTCGATTACCCAATCTGAAACTTCTTTTTTGTCGAAACGACAAGTGTTACAGATGAATTCTTCTACTTCGTGGTACTCGTCTTTGCGAGCCGTTACTCTTTGGATTTCGTTACCAAACATCCAAACGGTCGTTTTGCCACAACATTTGTCACAATCTCTGTGCGCATTGAAAGGTTTGTTGAACCACACTCTCGATTTGAATCGGAAAGTTTTGTCTGTTAATGCGCCAACCGGACAAACATCAATCATATTTCCGGAGAATTCATTGTCGATAGCTGCTGAAATACAAGTTGAAATTTGCGAATGATCCCCACGGTTTAAAACACCGTGAACTCTTTTGTCGGTTAACTGGTCAGCAACTTCTACGCAACGTTGGCAAACGATGCAACGGTTCATGTGCAATTGAATTTTGTCTCCGATATCTTCCGGTTCGAAAGTTCTTTTCTCTTCAATAAAACGTTGTTGTAATTTTCCGTGTTCGAAGCTTAAGTTTTGCAAATCACATTCTCCAGCTTGGTCACAAACCGGACAATCTAATGGGTGATTGATTAAAAGGAATTCGGTTACGGCTTTACGGGCTTCAAACACTCGGTCTGAACCTTTGCTGGCGACTTCCATTCCGTCCTGACAACCGGTTACGCATGACGCTACCAATTTTGGCATCGGTCTTGGATCGGCTTCGCTACCTTTGGTAACATCCACCAAACAACAACGACATTTTCCGCCGGTTCCTTCTAGTTTCGAATAATAACACATGGCTGGCGGAACAGATTCTCCACCAATCATACGAGCAGCTTGCAGGATCGTTGTTCCCGGTGCTACTTCAATTTCTTGACCGTCTATGGTTACTTTCATTGTATGAAATTCTAGTCTTTATATTTCTTGTTTGGCCACTAAATGCTTAACCTTTTCAAAAGGCTCATTTACAAAGTGATCTCTATTTTTGATTTTTTCAGGGAAACGAATATGGTATTCAAATTCATCTCTAAAATGACGAATCGCCGCAGCAACAGGCCATGAAGCCGCGTCACCTAATGGACAAATCGTATTTCCTTCAATTTTGGATTGGATGCTCCATAACAATTCGATGTCTTCTTCACGTCCTTGTCCGTTTTCGATTCTCCACAATACTTTTTCTAACCAACCGGTTCCTTCACGGCATGGCGTACATTGACCGCAAGATTCGTGGTGGTAAAATCTAGAGAAATTCCATGTATTGCGAACGATACAAGCGCGGTCATCATAAACGATAAATCCGCCTGAACCTAACATGGAACCCGTTGCGAATCCACCATCGGATAAACTTTCGTAAGTCATCAAACGGTCTTCGCCAGCAGCGGTTTTGTAGATTAAATTCGCTGGTAAAATTGGCACCGAACTTCCACCAGGAACCAATGCTTTCAAAGGTCTGTCGGTTTGCATTCCGCCACAATATTCATCTGAATTCATGAATTCGTATACAGAAACACCTAATTCAATTTCGAAAACGCCTTGGTTTTTGATATTTCCGGAAGCCGAAATTAATTTGGTTCCGGTCGAACGACCAATTCCGATTCCGGCATAATCAGCACCGGAATTGTTAACAATCCATGGTACAGCCGCAATCGTTTCTACATTATTTACTACGGTTGGATTTTGCCAGAGTCCTTTCACAGCCGGAAATGGTGGTTTCAATCTAGGATTGCCACGTTTTCCTTCTAAACTCTCGATTAAGGCAGTTTCTTCTCCACAGATGTAAGCTCCACCACCAATTTGGACAAACAATTCCAAATCGTAGCCTGAGCCTAATATGTTTTTGCCTAACCAACCGGCCGCTTTCGCTTCGGCGATGGCTCTTTCTAAAATTTTGTAAACCCACATGTATTCTCCACGGATGTAGATGTAGGATAGGTTGGCACCCAAAGCATAACTCGAGGTAATCATTCCTTCAATCAAAAGATGCGGAATGTATTCCATTAAGTATCGGTCTTTGAAAGTTCCCGGTTCCGACTCATCGGCGTTGCACACTAAATGTCTTGGGTTGCCCGATTTTTTGTCGATAAAACTCCATTTCATTCCGGCCGGGAAACCCGCGCCACCACGACCACGTAATCCTGAAGTTTTTACTTCTTCGACTACTTCATCCGGAGTCATTTTTTTCAGGGCTTTTTCCACCGAAGCATAACCGCCTTCTTTGCGATACACTTCATAGGTTTTGATACCCGGAACGTTGATTTTGTCTAATAATATTTTTCTTCCCATGATATTATTTATCGTGTAAAGTGATTTTTCCGTCTTTGCAATCAGCGATTAGCTGGTCTACTTTTTCTTTGGTCAAATGTTCTTGGTAGAAATCACCCAACTGCATCATTGGTGCATAACCACAAGCGCCTAAACATTCTACGCCTCGTACTTCGAAAAGTCCGTCAGCGGTTGGTTCGCCAATTCCTACGCCCAATTTGGAACAAGTATAATCCATCAAATCTTCTACGCCGTTTTGACAACAGGCAGCAGTTTGACAAAATTCGAACATGTATTTTCCAATGGGTCTTTGGTTGAACATGGTATAAAAAGTCACTACTTCGTATACTTCGATAGGCAATATTTCTAAAATCTCGGCTACTTTGTTTTGCAATTCGATACTCAACCAATTGTCGTGAGCATCCTGAACTTCGTGCAAAACGGGTAATAACGCTGATTTCTTTTTATCGGCAGGATAATGACTGATTAACTCATTGATGCGAGCCATCAACGGTTCAGTAATGTTTATCTCTTGTTTGATATGTGATCTTTCCATAATTCTTAAGCGTCTAATTCGCCGGCAATTACATTTAAACTTGATAAAATAACGATAGCGTCTGACAACATTCCGCCTTTGATCATATCAGTATAAGCTTGGTAATAGATATAACAAGGTCTTCTGAATTTTAAACGGTATGGTGTTCGACTTCCATCGGTAATTAAATAGAATCCTAATTCACCGTTTCCGCCTTCTACAGCGTGATAGATTTCGTCAACCGGCACCGGTACTTCACCCATCACAATTTTAAAGTGATAGATTAAGCTTTCCATGTTGGTGTAAACGTCTTCTTTCGGAGGCAAATAATAATCAGGAACGTCAGCGTGAATTGGTCCTTCCGGTAATTTTGCTAAAGCTTGTTTGATGATGCTTAAACTTTCCCAAACTTCGGCATTACGTACGCAAAAACGGTCATAAGTATCGCCTGATTTTCCAACAGGAATATCGAATTCAAAATCTTCGTATGATGAATATGGAGCGGCTTTACGAACGTCGTAATCGATTCCGGCTGCGCGTAAATTTGGTCCTGTTAATCCGTATTGCATTGCTTTTTCAGCGGTGATCGGACCTACATTAACGGTTCTGTCAATGAAGATTCTGTTTCTTTCAAATAGGTTTTCGAATTCTTTCCAGGCTACTGGAAATTCTTCAAGGAAAGTGTTTAGTTTTTTGAACGCTTCGTCAGACCATTCTCTTTCGAAACCTCCAATTCTTCCCATATTGGTGGTTAAACGAGCGCCGCAAATTTCTTCGTAAATCTCGTATACTTTTTCTCTGAATTGGAATACATAAAGGAATCCGGTATAAGCTCCGGTATCAACCCCCAAAATCGAATTACAAATCAAGTGGTCAGTAATTCTGGCCAACTCCATCACGATAACTCTTAAATATTGCGCACGTTTTGGTACTTCAATATTCAATAATTTCTCTACAGTCATCCACCAAGCCATGTTGTTGATTGGTGATGAACAATAGTTCATACGATCGGTCAAAACATTGATTTGGTAAAACGGACGGTTTTCGGCAATTTTTTCAAATGCTCTGTGGATGTAACCAACAGTTGGCTCAGCATCTAGGATTCTTTCTCCGTCCATCAATAAGATGTTTTGGAAAATTCCGTGAGTGGCCGGGTGTGTTGGTCCCAAGTTTAATATAGAGAGTTCGCTTCCGTCTTCGTTGCGGGTTTTTTCTATAACTTTAGCATATCGATGCTCTGGTGATAATAATAAATCTGACATTTATAATGTTGAATTATTTAATTATTAACTGGTGTTCTTCCGAAGAAACGGTCGTCTTTGTCGGTTCTTCCACTGTCTTCCATCGGGAATTCTTTACGCATTGGATGAGAAACCATTTCATCCATATTCAAAATGCGTTTCAATTGCGGATGTCCTTTAAAATTGATTCCGAAGAAATCCCATGCTTCTCTTTCCATCCAATTGGCGCAAAGAAACAAATCGGTTATCGTATCAACTTCTGCCGGATCGGGCAAATAAGTTTTTACTCTAATTCTAACGTTTTCAATCCAGTTGTGCAATTGGTAAGTTACAGCGAATTGGTGTTCGGCGTCATTATCCGGGAAATGAATTCCGGCTAAATCTGTTAGGAAATGGAAGTTTAAATCTTCTTGTTCTTTCAAAAAGCGAATCACTTCATAAATGGTACTTGGTGTTGCCTCTAGGGTAAAAATATCTCGTTTCATTTCGAAATTGAGCACATTGTTGCCAAAGGCTTGAGATAATTTTTCTTGTATGTGAGCAGTTTCTAAAGCCATATTATAGGTTATAAGAAGCTAATAATTCTTTGTATTCCGGTGAATTTCTTCGGCGAACCGATTCGTTTCTCACCAATTCTTGTAGTTGCATAACGCCATCAACGATTTGTTCCGGTCTTGGAGGACAACCTGGCACATAAACATCAACCGGTATTACTTTGTCGATGCCTTGTAAAACAGAATACGTATCAAATACACCACCTGAAGAAGCACAAGCGCCAACGGCAATTACCCAACGAGGTTCTGACATTTGTTCGTAAACCTGACGTAAAATCGGCGCCATTTTTTTGGAAATCGTTCCCATTACCATTAGCATATCCGCTTGACGAGGAGAGAAACTGACTCTTTCCGAACCAAAACGCGCTAAATCGTAGTGAGAGGCCATCGTTGCCATAAATTCAATGCCGCAACAAGAAGTCGCGAACGGTAATGGCCAAAGTGAATTAGCTCTCGCCAATCCGACAACGTCATTTAATTTGGTAGCGAAGAAACCTTCACCAACTACTCCTTCCGGCGGAGCGACCATATTTGTTTTATTTTCCATTTCAGATATTAGATATTAAATATCAAATATTATTTTTAACAGACATTATTCTAAAGATTCAAACATATCTAAATATTTGAAATCTAAAATTTAATATTAATTATTCCCACTCAAGTGCTTTCTTCTTAATAATGTAGAAGAAACCTACCAATAAAAGTGACATGAAAAGAACCATCTTAATCATTCCTTCCATTCCTAATTCTTGAAAATTAATCGCCCAAGGATAAAGGAAGATTACCTCTACGTCAAAAAGGACGAAAAGAATGGCTACTAAGAAATATTTTACTGAAAAAGGTATTCTGGCGTTTCCGACCGATTCGATACCGCATTCGAAGTTTTTGTCTTTGTTTTTGGAGTGTCTTTTTGGACCTAAAAAGCTAGAGCCAATAATGGTTAAGACCACAAATCCCACCGCTAAACCCGCTTGCATCAGGATTGGTAAATAATCTAATTGATTAGACTGCATAATGCTCAAAATTAGAAGTAAATTAAAATAGCCACAAATATACATCGCAATATTTAATTCGCAAAAATGAAAGGCTAAACGTTTGTTATTTATTTCCCTAAATGCGTTTATTTAAACCGATTATAAATAAGAACGTTAGGGTATAAAAAAACGTCCCGAAATTTTCGGGACGTTGAGTCATTCTAGGTAATCAAAAAATAATATATATTAGTCTTCGATAGCCACTACTTGAGCTGCTACTTTACCTTTTCTACCTTCTTCTTCTTCGTATGATACTTTATCACCTTCAGCTAGACCTTCTGTCCTAACTCCGGTAGCATGTACGAAAATGTCTTTTCCTGTTTCGTCATCAGTAATAAAACCGTAACCTTTTGATTCATTGAAGAATTTAACTTTACCTGTGCGCATTTTGTAATATAAAAATAATTAATAATGCTCAAAGATATACTTATTTGGGACATAGCCAACAAAATTCAAATAAAAAGTGAATTTTTTTCAAAAAATTTCAAATTATAATTGAATGATTTTCAGTGCAATACTGAATGATCCCAAAAAAGTGTACAAAAAAAGCAATCATTTATAAACTTTTAAATAATGGCGCGCTTTGAAAATGCGAATATGATATTTATTGCGGTAAGTCTAATTTTATGTACAATTCTTTTAATTGGGCTTCATCAATTGTTGATGGGGCATCATTCATGACATCGCGACCCGAATTGTTTTTTGGGAATGCAATAAAGTCACGAATGGTTTCTTGTCCCCCGAGTATTGCCACCAATCTGTCTAAACCAAAAGCCAAACCACCATGTGGCGGCGCTCCAAATTGGAATGCATTCATCAAGAATCCGAATTGGTCTTGCGCTTGTTCTGGAGTGAATCCTAACAAACTGAACATTCTGCTTTGTAACTCTTTATCGTGAATTCTGATAGAACCACCACCAATTTCATTTCCGTTCAATACCATATCATAAGCATTGGCGCGTACTTTTCCGGGTTCGGTTTCTATTAATTTCATGTCTTCCGGTTTTGGAGAGGTGAATGGATGGTGCATGGCGTGATAACGACCGCTTTCTTCGTCCCATTCTAATAAAGGAAAATCAACTACCCATAGTGGAGCGAATTCTTCCGGTTTTCTCAAACCTAAACGAGTAGCTACTTCCATACGAAGTGCTGATAATTGGGTTCTGGTTTTATTAGCGTTACCTGATAATATTAAAATCAAGTCGCCAGCTTTTGCATTGGTAGCTTCAGCCCATTTTTTCAAATCTTCTTGGTCGTAGAATTTATCTACCGAAGATTTAAACGTTCCGTCTTCTTCACATTTCACATAAACCATTCCTGAAGCACCAACTTGAGGACGTTTTACCCAGTCAATTAAAGCATCAATTTCTTTACGAGTATAAGAAGCGCAACCAGGCGCAGCAATTCCTACTACCAATTCGGCCGAATTGAATACCGGGAAATCTTTGTGTTGGGCCACGGCGTTTAATTCTCCGAATTTCATTTCGAAACGAATGTCCGGTTTGTCGTTACCATAGGTTTTCATGGCGTAATCGTAGGTGATTCTCGGGAATTCAGCCACGTCTATGCCTTTGATTTCTTTTAGTAAATGACGCGTCAAGCCCTCGAAAACATTTAGAATATCTTCTTGTTCAACAAATGCCATTTCGCAATCAATTTGGGTGAATTCCGGTTGTCTGTCGGCACGCAAATCTTCGTCACGGAAACACTTCACGATTTGGAAATATTTGTCCATACCGCCAACCATCAATAATTGCTTGAAAGTTTGAGGCGATTGTGGTAAGGCGTAAAATTGTCCTTCGTTCATTCTACTTGGAACGACAAAATCTCTTGCGCCTTCAGGCGTAGATTTGATTAAATAAGGTGTTTCCACTTCACAGAAATCCAAATCGGATAAATATTTACGCACTTCCATCGCCACTTTATGACGGAAAAGCAAGGAGTTTTTTACCGGATTTCTACGAATATCTAAATAACGGTATTTCATTCGGATATCTTCGCCACCATCAGTTTCGTCTTCAATAGTGAATGGAGGAACGATAGAAGCATTTAATAAAGTCAGTTCAGTAACCAAAATCTCGATATCACCTGTAGTCATATTCGGGTTTTTGGATTCACGTTCAATTACGGTTCCCTTTACCTGAATTACAAATTCTCTTCCGAGTGATTTGGCTTTTTCAAAAACAGCTTTGTCGGTTCTTTGTTCGTCAAAAATTAACTGCGTAATGCCGTAACGGTCGCGCAAATCAACCCAAATCATAAAACCTTTGTCGCGTGATTTTTGCACCCAACCGGCAAGCGTAACTTCTTTATTAATATGAGTGGCGTTAAGTTCGCCGTTATTATGACTTCTATACATTGGAATAAAATTTTGGGCAAAAGTAAAAAACTTATACCAATTAAATGGCCGAAGTGTTAAATCAAATTTAAGTTAATCTTTAATTTTCGAATTGGGAAAACGATTATATTTGATATCTTAAAATTAAACACACACACACTTATGAAGAAAATAGTTAGCTTTATTTTAACCGTATTGATTTCCTCTTTCAGCATTGCTCAGGAAACTATGACTTTTCAGGCGGAGATTGCCAACAAGAACGGCAATAAACTTTCTATCAATAGCGGTAGAGAAACCATTCAAAAAATCGAGGCAGATGCCAAAGGTAATTTCAAAGCTACTTTTGCTGTCAAAGAAGGATTGTACCAGTTATTTGATGGCGTAGAATATGCCAATTTGTATTTGAAAAACGGTTACGATTTAAAAATGACTATGGATGCCACAAAGTTTGATGAGACTATTGCATTTTCAGGTAAAGGCTCTACAGAGAACAATTTTTTGGCTAATCGTACATTAGAAGAAAGTAAAATTGATTTTCAAGGAATGCTCGAGTTAGATGCTGAAGGTTTCAAGAAAGCATCGGAAGAATTGAAAGCTAAACAAATAGCCAGTTTAGAAGCTTCAAAAATAGATGCTAATTTGTTGGATATGTTGAAGAAAGGAACAGAAGCTAACATTGGGCAACTCCAACAATATTACACCATGTCATTGGCCAAGAAAAAGATGAACAATGTAGCAGCGCCTAATTTTGATTACGAAAATCACAAAGGCGGAAAAACCACTTTGGAAAGTTTGAAAGGCAAATATGTTTACGTTGATTTATGGGCAACTTGGTGTGGACCATGTCGTGCGGAGATTCCTTCGTTAAAGAAAATGGAAGCGGCTTTTCACGGGAAAAACATAGAGTTTGTCAGCGTTTCTGTTGATGCAGAAAAAGACCATGAAAAATGGAAAACCTTTGTAACCGAAAAAGAATTAGGAGGTGTTCAGTTGTATGCCGGCAAAACAGTGCTTTCTGATTTTGTAAAAGCTTTTGAAGTGAATTCGATTCCGAGATTTATATTAATTGACCCAAAAGGTATTGTGGTTGATGCAGATGCTAAAAGACCTTCAGATCCAAGATTACAAGAACAATTGAATAAATTACTGAACTAAACCCAGTAAAATCAATACATAAGCCACCCAATTTGGGTGGTTTTTTTGCTTTAAATACAATCCCAATGTTAAATTTTTATCCAATGTTACCAAATTGTTAAGTAAAAGTTTTTTTATTGTAAAATAATGTATATATTTGTTATGTTATTATGAACCATTAAAACCTACGACTATGAAAAAGATATTCATTTTAGGAGCATTACTTATCTCAGGATTTACATTTGCTCAAACCACTAAGCCGTTTTTAGAGCAAGAAGGAGATTTAGTAAAAGCAACCTATTACTATGAAAATGGTAAAGTGCAACAACAAGGTTATTTCAAAGACGGAAAGATTACCGGACAATGGGTAGCTTTCGATGAAACAGGAAATAAAAAGTCTGTGGGAGAATATTCTAACGGAGAAAAAACCGGAAAATGGTTGTTTTGGAATGACAAATCATTAAGTGAAGTAGATTATTCTAATAGTCGTGTGGCTACAGTTAAAACATGGATGCAACAAGCGATTGTAAATAAATAACAGTCAACAGTTATAAAAAAAAAAGGAACTCAATTTGAGTTCCTTTTTTTATGGATATTATTGTAGTATTAAGCTTCAAGAGCATTTCTTCTTTCTCTTTGATCACTTAACCAGTATTTAGTTCGTTTCACCAAGAAGAACATTACCGGAACCATTACTAAAGTTAAGATAGTAGCGTAAGTCAATCCGAAAATAATTGTCCATGCCAAAGGTGACCAGAAAATTACGTTATCTCCACCCATATATAAGTGTGGATTCAAATCGGTAATCAATCCGAAGAAGTCAAAGTTCAAGCCGATTGCCAAAGGAATTAACCCCAAAATGGCTGTCAACGCGGTTAACAATACCGGACGTAAACGGTTTTTCCCACTTTCAATAATGATTTCTTTAATTTCTATTAGCGATAATTCATCATGACTTTCAACGCCTTTGTCGGCTACTTTTTTGTCTAATAATAGGACAAAGAAGTCCATTAATACAATTCCGTTTTTCACCACAATTCCCGCCAAGGAAATGATTCCCATCATGGTCATTAAGATTACGAAATCCATATTGGCAATAACATAACCATAGAATACACCACTGAAACTCAACAATACGGTGAACAAAATCACTATGGTTTTAGAAACCGAATTAAATTGTAACACAATAATAATTGTAATTCCTGCCATTGCTAAGAATAAGGCATACATCAAGAAACTTTGGTTTTTACCTTGTTCTTCTTGTACTCCGGAGAAGGAATAGGTAATTCCTTTTGGCAATTGATAAGATTTCAATTCGGTACCAATTTGTTTTGTGATTTCGTCACCATTATAACCTGTCAATACATTTGAATAAATGGTCATTATTCGTTTGTAATTTTTACGTTTGATTTGGTTATAGGTATTGGTTTTCTCTGTACTAGAAACAGCCGATATTGGCACTTGCATCATTTGACCATTGGCCTGATTTCTGAAAGTCAACGATTGATTGAAAAGAATATTTTCGTTCTTGCGTTGGTCTTCTTGCATACGAACCACGATATTATAGTCATCATCACCTTCTTTGAAAGTAGATATTTCTTGACCATAAACAGAGCGACGCAAATTGAAACCTAATTGTCCTGTTGAAACACCAAGACTTCCAGCATTAACTCGATCTACTTTTACTTCAAGTTCAGGGCTTTCTTTGTTTACATCCACATTCAATCGTTCAATTCCGGGGATTTTTTTTGTGTTGATAAAGGCAATCATTTTGTCTGCTTCTTTTAGCATTACATCATAATCTGCTCCAACATCGCCGGATAATTGCACGCTAATTGGATAACCTGCCGGCGGACCATTAGCATCTTTTTCAACGGTTACTTTTGCACCGGCAATTCCTTTAACTCTGGCTCTAATTTCATCCAAAACATCTGAAGTATTGACACCTCTTCTGAATTTGAATTCCGAGAAATTTACCGTTACTTTTCCTTTAAAAGGAGTTTCATTGGCAGAACCAGCATCCACATTCGGATTTCCGGCACCAACACCAACTTGAGAAACGATACTTTCAGCTAAATAATTCTCGTTCGTTTTTGGATCGATATATTTTTTCATGATATCAATCACCTGTTTCTCTACGAATAACGTGGCTTTATTGGTTTTTTCAATATCAGTTCCTTGTGGATATTCGATATAAGTAATTACTTGTCTTGGAATATTCTCAGGGAAGAACAGCACTTTTCTTGGGAAAAGTCCTAATAAGAAGATTGATAAAAATAACATCCCAATAATTCCTCCTAATGCAAACCAAGCATTTCTTCCGGTTAAAATTTTAGCCAAAAAGCGTTTGTATTTTTCTTCTAATCTAGGAAAGAAACTGTGTTGGAAATCTTGTGTCCATTGGTACATTTTCCATTTGTATAACCACATTAATCCTAATGATATCAATGCAAAATGACCAATTCCTCTGGCGAATTTCGTGTCATTTACATTTCCGATAATCACAAATAAAATTCCAATAATTCCTAAAATCAAAGTGTATTTTTTGGCTGTTTTATTTGTTACATTTTTATCTTCAATATCCATTGAACCACCAGTCATAGCAGCGTTGACAACCATTGCCACAAATAAAGATGCCGTTAAAGTTACTGATAATGTTATTGGGAAATAAATCATGAATTTACCCATAGTTCCGGGCCAAAGTGCGAAAGGCAAGAAAGCCATCAATGTTGTTGCTGTTGAGGAAATTACCGGCCAAGCAATTTCGCCGATACCAATTTTAGAAGCTTGCACACGTGGCATTCCTTTCTTCATATTGGCAAAAACGTTGTCAACTACCACGATACCGTCGTCAACTAACAATCCTAATCCCATTACCAATCCGAAAAGAACCATAGTATTTAAGGTCAATCCAAAAGCAGCCAAAATGGTAAAGGCAATCATCATTGAAAGTGGTATCGCTGCACCAACAAACAGAGAGTTTCTCAATCCCATGGTAAACATCAGAACAATCATTACCAAAACAATCCCGAAGATGATATGGTTGGATAATTCGTCTACTTGGTGTTCTACACGAGAAGATTGGTCATTGGTCAACTCCACTTTTAAATTTTTCGGCAAATAATTTTCATGTGCCAATTTCAGTTTTTCTTTTATTTGATCAATGGCAGAAATCATGTTTTGACCCGAACGTTTTTTTACATTCAGCATCACGACTTCCTTACCTTTTTCACGAGCATAAGTCGTTTTTTCTTTTTCTTTAAAGGAAACAACAGCAATGTCTTTTAAATAAACCGTTCCACCATTATGTTTAACCACAACATTTTCTAATTCTTTCGGGTCTTTGATTTCCCCTACAATTCGAATGTTGTTTCTTGAACCTTGAGAAATTAAATTTCCCCCAGAAAGCGTCATGTTTTCATACTTAACCGCATTTTGAATGTCATCAAAAGAAACTTGAGCCGCAGTCATTTTGAAGATGTCAACCGCAATTTCTACTTCTTTATCATCCACACCAAGAATGTCTACTTTCTTAACTTCCGGAATTTCTTCAATATCATCTTGCAATTTTTTACCATAATCTTTCAACTGTTGAGTGGTATAATTTCCTTTCAAGTTGATATTTAAAATTGGCACTTCTTCCGAGATGTTTAGTTCAAAAACACTTGGTTCAACTTTACTTCCGTTATCCAAATTTGGCCAATCGGTATCCGCTTTTACGATATCGACTTTGTCTTTGATTTTGGTTTTAGCTTCTTCAATCCCTACTTTGTCCGAAAACTCGGCGATAATCATTCCGTAATCTTGGAAAGAACTAGCGGTTACTTTCTCAACACCACTGATGTTTTTGATTTCTTTTTCGAGAGGTTTGATAATTAATTTCTCAACATCTTCCGCTGAATTTCCCGGGAAAACAGATGAGATATATACTTTATTTTCAATGATTTCCGGGAAATCTTCGCGTGGCATCGTTACATAGGCAATTAAACCGGTAACAACCACAAGCAAGGTGAAAATATAAACCGTTACGCGGTTGTCAATTGCCCAACTTGATATACTGAATTCTTTATTTTGATGACTCATGTAATATTAGATTTAGATTTTAGATATTAAATTTTGGATATTTGATATCTAGTATTTGATATTAGAAATTTAATTTCATTCCGTCTGAAATGTTGTTTACGCCTTCCGTTACAATGATATCTTCAGAGGATAATCCGCTCAATATTTCAGTTACATTATCAGATGATTTTCCAACAGTTACAATTACTTTTTTAGCCGTTCCGGTTTTGCCGTTACTTCCGGTTACTGTGAAAATAAATTTGTTGCCTTCTCCGTCTTCTTGTACTACATTGGTTGGTACTACAACCGCTTTTTTATTGGTATAATCAATGATTTTTAGCTTGGCTACTTGATTTGGGCGTAATAAATTATCCGGATTTGGAAGTCCAACTTCAATACCAAAACTTCTGTTGTTTGGATTGATGAAATTCCCAACTTGGCGAACTTTCCCTTTGTAAGTTTTGTTCAAAGAAGACAAGAAAACATCAACTTGATCACCCACTTTTAGTTTTCCAATATAGGTTTCAGGAACTGTTGTGGAAACATACATATTGCTTAGGTTTACAATTCGCATCAAACCTTGTGGACTTGGTGCTACTACTTCTCCTTTTTCTACAAAAACTTCGTCGATAGTTCCGGTGAATGGAGCGCGGATAACTGTTTTAGCCAATTGTGCTTTGATTTGTGCTACACTTTTTTGAGCCGAAATCATTTGCGTTTGTGCTTGTAAGTACTGAATCTCCGAACCGATTTTTTTGTCCCAAAGATTTTTTTGTCTTTCAAAAGTAGTTTTGGCCAAATTGTATTGGTTTTCGGCACTGGCCAATTGTTGGCTCATTCCGCCATCATCAACGCGACCTAAGATTTGTCCTTTAGATACTTTTTGTCCGGCTTTAACAGTTAAAGAGGTTAAAGTCCCGCTGAATTCCGGTTGTACCAATATGTTTTCTTTGGTATCAACACTTCCTTGAATGTCAAGATAATGATTGAAAATAGTGTCTTTTACCGTCATTACCGAAACCAAAGCTTCTTCTTTTTTCACATCTAAGGTGGCTAAAGCTTCTTCGATTTTAGTAATTTCTCCTTGCAATGCCGCTTTCTTTTCCTGCAATGCTTTTACATTTTTGGTTTCAATCATTTTATCGATTGACTGAGCGTTTTCTTTGTTCCCACAGGCAGCGATTACAACGGCTAAAAGGGAAAGTATAATTGTCTTCTTCATGGTGTATAGATTAGTTTTTGTTGATAATTTTTTCAAGAGTTGCTTTTTTATTGATGATGTTTACCATCGATTGTAGGTAGTTTTGTTGTGCAGTATACAATTGTCTTTGTGCTTCACTGAAGTCAAAACTGGAAGACAAGCCTTCGGTAAATTTGATTTGTTGCTTTCTTTCGATGCGTTCGGCCAAATTCAAATTGCTTTTAGAAGTAGCATATTCTTCAATGCTAAATTCGTAGTCGCTTTTGGCTCTTTCGTATTCTAATTTTAATTGTTGTTCTGTTTGAGTCAGTTGGGTTTTGGCTTGTTCTAAAGCAATTTTGGCTTGTTGTGTTTTAGCACTTCTTCCGAAACTGCTGAAGATTGGCACATTTAAACTCACACCCAAATTGGAGAAGTTGTTCCATTTTTGGTCACTGCCGGTAAAATTAAACTCATTGGCAAATGAATTGTAACCAAAATTTACAGCTGCAGCCAAGGTTGGCAAACCTTTGCTTCTTTGCAATTTTAATTCTAAAGATCTTTGCTCTTGGAAATTGGTTGCCATTTGATAATTGATGTTGTTCGTTACAGCAAATTCCCCTTTACTAAAAGCCAAATCTAAATTGGAAGTCGAAAGATTATCCAATTTGTCGGTTAGTTGTAAGTCGGTATCAATGTCTATTCCTAACGTTAGTTTTAACATTTTATACGCAACGTCCTGCAGTCTTTTGGTGTTGTTTAAGTTACTGTTGATAGACGCCAAAGTAATCTGAAGTTGCTCTACATTTTCTTCTTCAATTAAACCGTTTTTATAAGTTTCTTCAGTATCGGTAAGGGTTTTTGATAATGTAGCCTTATTTTTTTCAAGAATAGCAACGCTTTCTTCGGCCAGTAACACATTACCATAAGCATTGATTACCATTTCACGGATTTCGGTGTTGTTTTTTTGCTTAGCATTTTCATAGTATTTCAAATACGTTTTTGAGGCTTGAAGCGCTACTATGTATGAACCGTCAAAAATCAATTGACTTAAGGTTGCTGCAGCATTCATGCTGTGTTTGGTTCCAAAAGCAAAGGTCAATACATCTGTCGGATTTCCGCCAAATGGACCACCGCCTGCAGCACCTTGTTGGGTCAATTCAAAATTATTGACATAATTCACGCCGGCGTTAATTTGTGGTAAACCTGCAGCTGTTGTTTCCCATTTTTTCTGCTTGGCAACGTCAATATCTCTGTTGGCATTGATGGCTGAATAATTGTTTTGTAAAGCATGGTCAATCGCTTGTTGCAGACTGAAAGAATAGCTTTGCTTTTGGTCTTGTGCTTGTAATGCGCTCACAAACAAGAGCAGTGTTATTATTAATTTGTTTTTCATAGATTGATGATTATATATTTAATTTTAAGTGTTTTTCAAGTTCTGTAATTCCTTCGGCTGTTGCAATGGCTCTGGTGTGGTATTCAAGTGCTTTGGCTTCGAGTTCGTAGGCGTCTTTTTCCAACATGGTGTTTTCGTTAATGGAAAAAATGAGGGTGTAGTAAAATTTTACGGCTGCTTCAATATCGGTTTCCTTTCGGTATAAGCCTTCTGCAATTCCTTTTTCGATGTTTTGACGAAACATGTGGCTACAATCTTCAATTTCGTTGGCCATCATTTTTTCGTAAATTTCAGGATAATGCTTTTTGAGTTGATAGGCCGGAGATTGATCAAAGGATTGAAACATTTGCTTAAACATTTCTCTCATTTGGAAATTTTCAGCGATGGCATTGTGATTTTGAGCCATAACTTCATCCATCATAGTATGAATTTTTTGATGAACTACTTCCGTACCTTCTTCTATTAGCTTTTCTTTATTGCTGAAATATTTATAAATCGTTTTTTTTGAAATACACATTTCACACGCAATATCATCCATCGTAACGCTCTTGAAACCCAGTTTCAAAAACATGTCTGTTGCTTTTTTGATGATTTTATCTTTCATTTCTGTTAAAATTTCTGGGGCAAAAGTAAGATGGAAACTTTAAACACTAAAATAGTTTCCATAGTATTAACGTAAATTTAACATTGGAGAAAAAAGCACCTTTTTGTAAAGCGGTGAGAATAACCTAAATTAGCCGAAAATATTTTTCATGCGCGCCATTTCAGAATACCAAGACATCATAGTTGCCCATTTTAATACCTTGACTCTCGAAAAAGAGCCCAATAATTTATACGAACCGATTCGATATATACTGTCGTTGGGTGGCAAAAGATTGCGTCCGATATTGACTTTAATGGCCGCCGAAGTTTTTGATGCCGATTGCCAAAAAGCCATACAAGCCGCAACTGCAGTGGAAGTTTTTCATAATTTTTCGTTGATTCACGATGACATTATGGATGATGCGCCGTTGCGAAGAGGAAATGAAACCGTACATGAAAAATGGAATCTCAACACAGGAATACTATCCGGCGATGCGATGTTGATTTTGGCGTACCAATTTTTTGAAACGTATGAACCGAATGTCTTTAGAGATTTGGCCAAATTATTCAGCAAAACGGCTTTGGAAGTTTGTGAAGGCCAACAGTATGATGTCGATTTTGAAACCCGTGATGATGTTACGATTCCGGAATATTTGAAAATGATTGAATACAAAACCGCTGTTTTGGTTGGAGCCGCCATGAAAATGGGCGCCATTGTAGCCGAAACTTCAACTGAAAACGCCAATGCGATATACGATTTCGGATTGAATTTAGGGATTGCGTTTCAGTTGCAAGACGATTATTTAGACGCTTTCGGTAATCCGGAAACCTTTGGGAAGCAAGTTGGTGGCGATATTATTGAGAATAAAAAAACCTATTTATACCTAAAAGCTTTAGAATATTCAAAAGCGGAAGAGAAAGAGCAATTGCTGCATTTATTTTCCATTCAACCAAGCGACAATACCGATAAAATCAATTCGGTGAAACAAATTTTCAACCAAACCGGTGCGAGTGATGCCACACAAAGTGCCATTCAAGACTATACTTTTAAAGCCTTTGAAACTTTGGAAAAAATGAATATCAGCGAGGATAAAAAAGTAGTTTTGAGAGCTTTCGGAGATAAATTGATGAGTAGAAACGTGTAAAAAAAGTGTTCAGTAATCAGTTTCTAGTGTTCAGTTTGAAATCTGCCATGAGAAATCATTAATCTTAAATCTGAAATCAATTTGTTTGTAGCGCCTATATCAACCGACCAATTACTTTCGGAAGCCGAGAAAGAAAACTTGTACTCAAAACTTATTGAGCAACTTAACAAGGATTTCAACTTTGCCAACGAGCCGATTGATTTTCCGCAAAGCACTTCGCCTTACGAATTGAAAGTACAAATCCACGAAAAAATCTATCGCTTAATTCAATACAAATACGCCGAATTACTCAATCTGCTATACATCATAGACGTGCCCGAAGAAAACATCAAACAATTGGATGGTAGCGACACGGTTGAACTGTCCGAACAAATCGCCTTTTTGGTTTTGAAAAGAGAATGGATGAAAGTTTGGTTTAGAAATAAATACTAAATCTTCCCAAAAAACAAGTTTAAAATCCCGCTGATAATCCCGCTGCCCAAATCGGAAACCCCATTCGGATTGAAAGAATCTATTTTTGTTCCGTCAAAATTATAAATCGGAAACGACTTGGTATTGCTCAAATAATATTGGTTACTAACATTGACATAATGGTCATTCATTTGCGTCATCGGATTGTAAACAGTCAACAAATACTTATCGGTATAATTTTTTTTATCCGAAAGAGTCAAGTTAAAAGAAATATCTTTTAGGCTAAAAGTGGGTTTATTCGAAGAAAATTGGCCGTTGGTTTTACCCAATACAAATGAGACAGGATTCTGTGAAAATCCAATAAAGCTCAAAAGCAAAAACAATAAACAAAATAGCTTTTTCATATCTTAAAAATAAACTCTTACAAATGGCATAAACGCATCGCCATACAAATCTTTGTCTTTGTCAAAAAGCAAATTGAATCGCGCACCAATCGTTACATTATCGGCACGATAACCACCACCAACATATAAACCGGTATTCCAAAAACTTCTTTTTACATTATCATACAAATCGTCATAAGTGGTGTTGACATGCACTTCTTCCAATTCTAACGACAACTGAATTTCCTCAATCGGGTTGTATAAACCAACCAAACTTCCCCCAATCACATTGGAAGAATAGAAATTCTTTTGCTTCAAACGACTGTATTGCAATCCGGTACCCAAAGCAAAGTGCTCATTAAAATTATAGATGGCACTCGGCGCAATGGTAATATCGGTAAAATCATTGCCTATGGCTACACCCAATCCGCCACCAAATTGTACATGATCCCAAAAGCTTTCCTTTTCTGCTTTGGTTTGGGTTTGCTCTTGTGAAAAACCGGTAAATGGAAAGATTAAAAACAGTATTAATAAGGCCGACTTAGCTAATGTTTTGAAAGTATTCTTTTTCATAGAAATGTATATAGTTAATTAGCGTTATAAATGTACTAAAAACATTGAAAGATTATTACAAATGTCATACTTTTGCAACTGATTTTCTAATATAAAGATTATTTACTGATAAAATCATGGATAGGTTTTCCTTTTTAAACGCAGCACACACCGAATTTTTTGCCGACACCTACGAACAATACCTTCAAAATCCAGATAGCGTAGAGCCAAGTTGGAGAGCCTTTTTTCAGGGTTTCGACTTTGGAATGGCGACTTACAATGAAGAGAATGCCGTGACGGAATTGGCCAATTATGCTGCTAATGTTCCACAAAACGGACAGGTTTCGGACAAATTACAAAAAGAGTTCAATGTGTTGAAATTGATTGACGGTTACAGAACCCGAGGTCATTTATTTACCCAAACCAATCCGGTTCGTGACAGAAGAGTTTACGAGCCGAATTTAGATTTGCAAAACTTCGGTTTGTCTACGGCTGATTTAGAGACGGTTTTTGATGCGGCCAAAATTTTAGGAAAACAGCCTTCCACTTTAAACCAAATTCTGGCTCATTTGAAAAGCATGTATTGCCAACACATCGGTATTGAATACATGCACATGGAAAATCCAATTTATGTGAATTGGGTGCAGGAAAGACTTAATAAAAATGACAACCAGCCAAGCTTTGACGCGGAACAAAAGAAACACATTTTAGGTAAACTAAACGAAGCCGTTTCTTTCGAAAATTTTTTGCATACTAAATATGTTGGCCAAAAACGTTTCTCACTTGAAGGTGGCGAAAGCGTTATTCCGGCTTTAGATGCCTTGATTGAAACAGCTGCTGAAAAAGGCGTAGAACATTTCGTAATGGGAATGGCGCACAGAGGAAGATTGAATACGTTAGCCAATATTTTTGGCAAAGCCACACAGGATATTTTCTCCGAATTTGACGGAAAAGATTACGATAAAGAATATTTTGATGGTGATGTTAAGTATCACTTAGGATTAACCTCAGAAAGAAAAACCCAATCGGGTAAAAAAATCAATATCAATTTGGCCCCAAATCCATCTCACTTGGAAACTGTTGGTGCCGTGATTGAAGGCATTACCCGTGCCAAACAAGACAAATATTTCCCGGAAGATTTCTCCAAAGTATTACCCATTGCCGTTCACGGTGATGCGGCTGTGGCCGGACAAGGAATCGTTTACGAAATCGTGCAAATGGCGCAATTAGACGGTTACAAAACCGGTGGAACGATTCATATTGTAATCAATAACCAAGTTGGTTTTACGACCAATTATTTAGATGCACGTTCGTCAACGTATTGTACCGATGTGGCCAAAGTGACTTTGTCGCCAATTCTACACGTGAATTCAGACGATGCGGAAGCAGTAGTTCACGCTATGTTATTTGCCTTGGATTTCAGAATGGCATTCGGAAGAGATGTTTTCATCGATTTATTGGGTTATAGAAAATACGGGCACAACGAAGGCGATGAACCTCGTTTCACCCAACCACTTTTATACAAATTGATTGCGCGTCACAAAAACCCTAGAGATATTTATGCTGAGCAATTAATCACAGCCGGAATTGTAGACGTAGCTTACATCACCAAAATAGAAAACGATTACAAAGCCAAGTTAGATGAAAATCTACAAGCTTCCCGCAAAAAAGATTTGACGATTATCAAACCATTTTTACAAGATGCCTGGGAAGGTTTTGTCCAAGTTTCGGATGACGAAATGTTGAAAAAAGTAGATACGACTTTCGATAAAAAGAAATTAGACGGCATCTTAGAAACCATTTCAACTTTACCTACCGACAAAAAATTCATCAGCAAGATTTCCAAAATTGTTACCGATAGAAAAACGATGTACAATAATGACGTTATCGATTGGGGAACAGCGGAAACGTTAGCTTACGGTTCATTATTGACCGAAGGTTACGACGTTCGTATCTCAGGTCAAGACGTTGAAAGAGGAACTTTTTCGCACCGTCATGCAGTAGTAAAAGTAGAAGACAGCGAAGAAGAAGTAGTGCTTTTGAATACTTTAAAAGACCAAAAAGGGAAGTTCAATGTATTCAATTCCTTCCTTTCAGAATATGGCGTTTTAGGGTTTGATTACGGTTACGCCTTAGCCAATCCAAACGCGTTAACGATTTGGGAAGCACAATTCGGAGATTTCTCCAATGGTGCCCAAATCATGATTGACCAATACATTTCGTGTGGTGAAGACAAATGGAACAACCAAAACGGAATCGTATTGTTGTTGCCTCACGGTTACGAAGGACAAGGAGCAGAGCACTCTTCGGCGCGTATGGAGCGTTACTTACAGTTGTGTGCGAAACACAATATGTACGTAGCGGATTGTACTACGCCTGCGAATTTCTTCCACTTGTTGCGTCGCCAAATGAAAACTAAATTCCGCAAACCGTTGGTGGTATTCTCGCCAAAAAGTTTGTTGCGTCACCCATTGTGCGTTTCCACTCGTGAAGACTTGTACAAAGGCAGTTTCCAAGAGGTGATTGACGACACCATCGACAAGAAAAAAGTAAAAACCGTGGTTTTCTGTACCGGAAAATTCTATTATGATATTTTAGCCGAAAGAGAAAGTTTAGGCAGAAATGACGTAGCTTTGGTACGCATCGAGCAGTTGTTCCCGTTACCGGTTGAACAATTGAAAGCTGTGATTGCCAATTATCCGAATGCCGACGATTTTGTTTGGGCACAGGAAGAACCGAAAAACATGGGCGCTTACAGTTATATGCTAATGAATTTCGACTTGGTGCCATGGCGATTGGCTTCGTTAAAAGCTTATGCCGCTCCGGCTGCAGGAAGTCATACGCGTGACAGAAGAAGACATGCTGATGCCATTAGAATGGTATTCGACAAGAATTTATTCAGATAATTATTTGGAGTTTAATCCCGCTGCAACCTGCCTGCTGGCAGGCAGGTCGGGGCTAAAAAAAGATAAACAAGAACAACACTATAAAATTACAAACATGATTTTAGAAATGAAAGTGCCTTCACCGGGCGAATCGATAAAAGAAGTAGAAATTGCTACATGGTTAGTAAAAGACGGCGATTATGTAGAAAAAGACCAAGCCATTGCTGAGGTTGATTCTGATAAAGCAACGTTAGAGTTACCGGCAGAAGCCAGCGGAATTATCACGCTAAAAGCAGAAGAAGGTGACGCAGTAGCCGTAGGCGCTGTAGTTTGTTTAATCGATACTGATGCGGCAAAACCAAGTGGTTCAGCTTCGGCAGTAGAAGTTAAAGCAGAAGCACCAAAAGCAGAAGAGAAAAAAGTAGAAGCTCCAAAAGCAGCTCCAGTGGCAGCAACTTATGCGGCTCAAACACCATCTCCGGCAGCGAAGAAAATATTAGATGAAAAAAGCATCCAACCTTCTGACATTGTTGGAACAGGAAAAGACGGCAGAATCACTAAAGATGATGCTTTAAATGCTGTGCCTTCAATGGGAACACCAACGGGTGGAACCCGTGGTTCAGAAAGAACAAAATTATCCATGTTGCGTCGTAAAGTAGCGGAAAGATTAGTTTCTGCGAAAAACGAAACCGCGATGTTGACTACCTTCAACGAAGTAGACATGACCAATATCTATGCGTTGCGTGAACAATACAAAGAGGAATTCAAAGCCAAACACGGTTTAGGATTAGGCTTTATGTCTTTCTTTACTAAAGCCGTAACGCGAGCTTTACAATTATACCCGGATGTTAACTCCATGATTGACGGACAAGAGAAAATTTCTTATGATTTCTGCGACATTTCAGTAGCGGTTTCTGGACCAAAAGGTTTGATGGTACCGGTAATGAGAAATGCTGAAACTTTGTCTTTCAGAGGCGTTGAAGCGGAAATCAAAAGATTAGCGATTCGCGCACGTGACGGACAAATCACGGTTGACGAAATGACCGGAGGAACATTCACTATTTCAAATGGTGGTGTTTTCGGAAGTATGTTGAGTACGCCAATTATCAATCCGCCACAATCTGGAATCTTAGGAATGCACAATGTAGTGGAAAGAGCCATTGTAAGAAACGGTCAAATCGTTATCGCTCCGGTAATGTTTGTAGCCTTGTCTTATGACCACAGAATCATCGATGGTCGTGAGTCGGTTGGATTCTTAGTAGCGGTAAAAGAAGCTTTAGAAAATCCGGTGGAAATTTTGATGAATAACAACCCTAAGAAAGCTTTAGAGCTTTAGGGTTTCTACCTGCCTCGGATGAGGCGCCTATATATTAAATCCCGTTTGTTATTCAAGCGGGATTTTTCGTTTATTTGCATACTGCGTGAGTGATTGGAGCGAGTACCGCGTACTGCGGAAAGCACGGCCCAAAGGGACACGCCCAAAAAATAAGCTATGAAGAAAAACCAAAAAGAAGCGGCGATAGGATTTATTTTTATCACGATGCTGATTGATATCACGGGTTGGGGCATTATCATTCCGGTAATCCCTAAATTAATTTCCGAACTCATTCAAGCCGATATCAGTGAAGCGGCAAAATATGGCGGATGGCTGACTTTTGCTTACGCGATAACGCAGTTTGTTTGTGCGCCTTTGATTGGGAATCTGAGTGATAAATTTGGCCGAAGACCGATTATTTTAATTTCGCTTTTTGCCTTTTCCTTAGACTATTTGTTGTTGGCTTTTGCCCCAACGATTGTATGGCTTTTCATAGGAAGAATTATCGCAGGTTTAACTGGCGCGAGTATTACCACAGCTTCGGCATATATTGCTGATGTCAGTACGCCTGAAAATAGAGCCAAGAATTTCGGCATGATAGGTGCTGCTTTTGGATTAGGCTTTATCATTGGTCCGGTGATTGGTGGATTGTTAGGGCAATTTGGTTCGAGAGTACCATTTTATGCGGCTGCTGCTTTGTGCATGCTGAACTTTTTATACGGTTATTTTATTTTACCCGAATCGTTATCCAAAAAGAACCGTCGCGAATTTGAATGGAAGCGTGCCAATCCCATAAATGCCTTACTAAACCTAAAAAAATATCCTTCTATAATCGGACTGGTTATTGCGATTTTCCTTTTGTATGTTGGTTCCCATGCGGTGCACAGCAACTGGAGTTTCTTTACGATGTACCGTTTCAATTGGGATGAAAAAATGGTAGGTATTTCCCTTGGCGCAGTCGGATTGTTGGTTGGAATTGTTCAAGGCGGATTAATTCGATGGACGAGTCCAAGATTAGGAAACACCAAAAGTATTTACCTCGGATTGTCTTTGTATACAGTCGGTATGCTATTATTTGCTTTCGCCACTGAGAGTTGGATGATGTTTGCCTTTTTGGTTCCGTATTGTCTCGGTGGAATTGCCGGACCGGCATTGCAATCTGAAGTTTCGGGAAAAGTTCCGGCTAACGAACAAGGAGAAATTCAGGGAACATTGGCGAGTTTGATGAGTGCCTCCGCTATTATTGGTCCGCCGATGATGACCAATACGTTTTACTTTTTTACCCATGACGAAGCGCCGTTTCAATTGCCAGGAGCGCCATTTATTTTAGGTAGTTTCCTAATGCTGATAAGTACCTTGATTGCTTATTATTCTTTGCATAAAAACAAAAAATCCCAAACACCGTAATAGGTCTTTGGGATTTTATTTTTGGAAATTAAAAAATTTATTCTTTAATAATTTTTATTGTTTTTTCTTGACCTGCACTGATCGCTTTAACAAAGTAAAGGCCTTGGGTCAACTCTGATAAATTGATTTCAGTTTGGATATCGTTCACTTTAACCGATTTCACTTTTTGTCCTAAAACTGAATAGATTTCAATTTTGTTTATGATTGACTCACTTGAAATGGTCAAATTGTTTTTTACCGGATTAGGGTAATACTCAAAGTCCATCGCTGTAAAATCAGGATTGCTCAACTGTAAGACAAACTCGGTAGTCCAAGTGTTGGTAACAATTGCCGGATTGAAATCGAAATAAATATTGGCGGTATTTGGTATTATGTCGCCAATAGCATAACCCGGTTTTGGCTTGACTTGGAACACGATATAACCATGACCAATCACTGAATTCCCGGGAATAGACGGTTCTAAATTAACGCCATCAAAACGCCAAGTCAAATTGCTTCCCACTCGGTCTAACACATAAGGATGACTGGCGGTAACCATTCGAACAGTAGTTTCATCAAGGTCGGCATCTAAAACATCGTTGACTCTGATGTTAATTGCTTCAGCTGTTCCTGTGTTTTCAAATCGAATGGTGTAGGTCAGATAATCATTGGCACTGAAAGTGGAATGTTGTATCTGTGGGCCATGACTTTCGGCCTTATCATTCGGGTCATAAGAACCTACTATAGTTTGTGTTAAACTGCTGCTGTTATTATTGACATTAATATCATTGGAAGGAATAGAAATGGAAGCAGTATTGGTAACCAAATCACCCAGATTAACCGTTGGGATAGTTGGCACTAGCATGTTAACTATCATTGTTCGTGATTCTCCAGGTAATAAATTGGTGAAATTGTATGTAAATCCATTAGCTGTTGGGGTTGAGCCTGACGGTGCAACAGAAAGAATACTCACGTTACTGGCTTTAGTAAAAGTAACTGTTCCGCTTGCAATGGTTTGATTGCCGTAGTTGAAATAAGTGATGTAATTTTCATAAGTGAATCCCGGTCTTGGTGGAATCCAACCGTAAACGTTTATACCCAAATCGCTGTAAGGAATTTGAGTTACGGCAAAATTATAAGTCACTATTCCCGAACCGTTAGCCACAGTTACATTAGAATAAGAAGCGGGAGCTACCGAATATTGTAAAGTGTAAGCCGGAGAAATGGTATAACCAAAATCATAACTGTTGGTCGGATTGGTTTCATATAAATAATGTATGCCGTTGGAGGAAATAATATTGTGAACAGTACCATTATCATTCAATTGGTATTGGAAAGAACCATAAAGAAAATTAGGTTCTCCGTTCTCCTGAGTACCATTGCCATTGTAATCTATGAAGGCGTTCAATTGGATACCATTTGCGATGTTTAAGTTTTGGGTATCCGTAGTGGTTACACTAATCGGATTTCCGGATAGCGTTCCGTTGGTTTGAACAGCAACGACTACCGAACCATTATTGATGTCTTCTTGGGTAATGACATGAACTCCGGTATAAGTAGTATTGTTATTCGCACTCGGATTCAGAAGCGGAATCGGCGGACCGCCATTAATATTGACTTCTGTACTGGAAACAGAAATATTAGAGACAGCCGTACTGCCGATATTGGTAATTGAATAAGTATAATTGACGACATCGCCAACATTAGTAATGCCATCGGCGTTAAAATCCTGATAAGTGCTGTTAATAGTGGTCAATAGGGAATTAACTACTGTGATGATTGCAAAAGTACTAACACAATTATTTGGGCCACTGCCGATACAATAGTAATAGTCTATATAGTAATCCCCAGGTGGCGGATTACTAATCACTAAAATATTGGCAGTAGCGGGATCAATGGAAAAATAAGTAGATGCCGTAGAAGATATTTGTTGAATATTTACATCACTAATACTAATTGGAATGCCCCCTAAAGTATCGTTAGACAATACATTTTCTAAAACAATTTGAGGCGTTGATAAACCGGTTGAAATTGTAACAACGTCACCGTTGACAACAATCGGCACTGGATTTACTGTCACATATGCAAAGGCAGCATCGCAGTTTCCCGGATTGCTAATTTGACAAATATTATAGTAGATTTCATAATTACCCGCAGGCGCTCCTGGGTTAACTACAACAGAACCATTGGGTTGTAATGAAATTTGTGCTGACGATGAAATTTGTGTTAAAGTCACTTCTGACAACGTAACCGGAATTCCGTTTAAAGTATCATTTCCCAACACATTTTGTATGGCAATTTGTACTGTGTTAGAATTGGTTACGGTTCCGGCATCATTATTAGCCACAATTTGACCATAGGAAGTTTGACTAAAAAACAATCCGAAGATAAAAAGCAGCAGTAAGTAAGTGTATTTTTTCTCCATGAGTAAAAGTTTAAGTATCAAATGTATGGAATTTAATTGTAGGAAATGTTAAATCTGAAATATCTTATTTCAAATACAAACAATGATTGTAGTAATCAATAATCGCTTTGCCTTCCAACAAAACATCAGCACCAATTATCCCATCAACCGGTTTGGCTTTGTATTGCGTTAAGGCTTCATTTACATGGCTCATGTCGAAAATAATTAAATGGAGTTCTTCCGTTTTCCAGCGACCAATTTTTAAAGCATTGTTCTTGGCAATCTTGGTCATCATCCCGGTTCCGCCGGCACCTGAAGCTTTGGTTTTTGATTTTCCGGCTTTAAGGTTGAATTTTTCAATACTCTCAAAACCAACACAACTGTTAGAAGCGCCGGTATCTAAAATAAAATTCCCAGAAACCCCATTAATAGTAGCTTTAATCAGCAAATGCTGGGTTTTAGAAACTTTGAAATTGATTTTCTTGTACTTTTCTTTTCTCAGTACTTCCTGCAGGTTTTTCATAGTGTTGTATTGATTCTCAAATGTAATCTAAAATCCATTATCCTAAAAAATTATCCATAAACTTAGTACCTTAGCGCCTCAGAACCTTAGTGCCTTAAAACCCAATGATTTTAACCGATACGCATACGCATCTTTATTCCGAAGAATTTCAAAACGACCGAACTTCCATGATTCTGCGGGCCATCGATGCCGGTGTTTCCCGTTTTTTTGTGCCGTCCATTGATTCGACTTACACCCAAAAAATGTACGATTTGGAAACCCAATTTCCCGACAACATTTTTTTAATGATGGGCTTGCATCCGTGTTATGTTAAGCCGGAAACGTATCAGCAAGAATTAGCGCATGTGGAAACTGAGCTGGCCAAAAGAAAGTTTTACACCGTAGGCGAAATCGGAATCGATTTGTATTGGGACAAAACCACTTTGGGAATCCAACAGGAAGCGTTTCAACGCCAAATCCAATTGGCTAAAAAATATAAATTAGCCATAAACATTCACTGTCGCGATGCTTTTGATGAAGTTTTCGAAGTCTTGGACGGTGAAAAGGCAAGCGATTTATTCGGTATTTTTCATTGTTTTACAGGTGATTTGGGTCAAGCCCAAAGAGCCATCGGCTTGAACATGAAACTCGGAATTGGTGGAGTTGCGACATTTAAAAACGGAAAAATTGACCAATTCTTAAACGATATCGATTTACAACATATTGTCTTGGAAACCGATTCGCCTTATTTGGCTCCGGTGCCATTTCGAGGCAAGCGAAACGAAAGCAGTTATACTAAATTGGTCGCCGAAAAATTAGCCCAGATTTACCAACTTCCCATAGAGGAAATCGCCCGAATTACGACAGAAAATTCAAAAGCCATTTTTGGGATTTAACGAAGAAATCGTCATAAATTAACTTTTTTTTTGTTCTTTTGTTCCTCAAAATTGAAAGATTCAATGCAGAAATTCGATTCTATTCGTCCGTATTATGATGCCGAGGTAAATGAAGCCATTCATACTGCAGTCAATCATCCGATGATGAAAGCGTTAATGGGTTTCACATTTCCGGAGGTGGACGAAGAAGTTTGGAAAAGCCAACTTCTAAAAACGCACTCCATCCGTGACTTCCAGTGTAATTTTATTTATCAAGCTGTACAAAAAGTACTTAAAAAAAGCTCAGAGGGTTTAACCACTTCAGGTTTTGAAAAATTACAACCCAATACATCGTATCTTTTTATTTCCAATCACAGAGATATTATCTTGGATACGTCTTTGTTGAATGTTGCTTTGTTCGATCACGGATTAGTGATGACCGCTTCAGCCATTGGAGATAATTTGGTACAAAAATCATTTTTGAAAACCTTGTCAAAACTGAACAGAAACTTTTTAGTTCAACGGGGTTTGTCACCCAGAGAATTGCTCGAAAGTTCCAAATTGATGTCGGAATACATCGGTCAGTTATTGCTACGCGAAAATCGTTCAGTATGGATTGCGCAACGCGAAGGAAGAACCAAAGACGGAAATGACGCCACGCATTCAGGAGTATTAAAAATGCTCGGAATGGGTTCGGATGAAAAAAGTTTGATGGACTATTTTAAAAAATTAAAAATCGTTCCGGTTTCTATTTCATATGAATACGATCCGACTGATGCGCTGAAAATGCCACAGTTAATCGCGGAAGCCAAAAACGAAATTTACATCAAAGAAAAAAACGAAGATTTTGTGACGTTATTAAGTGGAATCATTGGCCAAAAGAAACGCATTCATATTCATATTGGCGATATTTTAGACAAAGAATTGGATGCAATCGCTACAGAATTCGACAATAATAACAAACAAATTCAAGCTTTGGCACAAGCCATAGACGATTCTATTTTGCAGAGTTATATGTTGTGGCCAACCAATTATATCGCTTATGATTTGTTGCACAAAACAGAGAAATACACAGCTTTTTACACTGAAAACGAAAAGTCACTTTTTGAAAGAAGATTGGAGATGAAAATTGATGAAAACAATCCGCAAATGTTGGAAAGTTTCTTGGCGATGTATGCCAATCCTGTAGTCAATAAATCCAAATATCATAATGCAATCTAAACCTAATATATTGCTGATTTATACCGGTGGTACTATCGGAATGATGAAAGATTTTGAAACCGGCGCGTTGAAAGCTTTCAACTTTAAAAAGTTGTTGCAAAAAATTCCCGAAATCAAACAATTGGATTGTAATATCGAAACCATTTCTTTTGAAAAACCCATAGATTCTTCAAATATGAATCGCGAAAAATGGGTAACTATTGCCAAAATCATTGAAGACGGTTACCAAAATTTTGATGGTTTTGTGGTACTTCATGGTTCAGATACAATGTCGTATTCGGCTTCAGCCTTGAGTTTTATGCTCGAGAATCTGAACAAACCTGTCGTGTTTACCGGTTCTCAATTGCCTATCGGAGATTTAAGAACCGATGCCAAAGAGAATTTAATTACGGCTATTCAAATAGCTTCTTTGCAACAAAAAGGAAAGCCGGTAATTCAAGAAGTGTGTTTGTATTTTGAATACAAATTATACCGTGGCAACCGAACGACGAAAATCAATGCCGAACATTTTAATGCGTTTACTTCGCCCAATTATCCACCATTGGCAGAATCAGGCGTGCATTTGACGATTAATACGAATACGGTGCTCAAAAAGCAATCGACTAAGAAATTAGTGGTCCACAAAGAACTCAATAATGACGTCGTGATTGTAAAAATGTTTCCGGGAATAAATGAATCTGTTTTAACAGCTATTGTTTCTATTCCCAACTTAAAAGGGATCATTTTGGAAACGTACGGTTCCGGAAATGCGCCAACCGAAGATTGGTTTATCCAGATTTTAAAGAAAGCCATTAAAAGTGGTTTACATGTAGTCAATGTGACACAATGTTCAGGCGGAAGTGTAAATATGGGTCAATATGAAACCAGCACACAACTCAAGAAAATAGGGGTAATTTCCGGTAAAGACATCACTACAGAAGCTGCAATAACCAAATTAATGTACTTACTTGGGCAAAATGTAGCACCAACGGTTTTCAAAACTATTTTTGAGACTTCTTTGCGTGGCGAAATGCAATAACAAATTGCCAAACTAACTTTTTTTACTGAAAAAATTTGTTGTTCTTTGCAACTCCAAAAAGAGAGGTGTCCGAGTGGTTGAAGGAGCAAGCCTGGAAAGTTTGTATGTGGGTAACTGCATCGTGGGTTCGAATCCCATCCTCTCTGCGATAAAACCGAAGCTATGCTTCGGTTTTCTTTTATATGAAAAAAATGGAAAGTTCACTTTCTAATTTTTTTCATATAAAAGAAAACAGCCTTTGCAATAGCAATCACTGCATTTAATCCCTTTTGTTTTTTCAGCCTAAATGATGTACTTTCGCTTACAGAATAAATCAATTATGCGCATCAAACTCCTCATTTCGGTTTTTTTTATAACGCTGGGCAGTTTTGCTCAAGATGTTGACAAAGATTTTGATGCTCCAGATTCACTCTATCGAGAAGATCAATTTTATCTAAATATTACTTACAACACATTACAAAAACGTCCGGAAGGCTTGAAACAAAATAAGCTTTCTCCGGGTTTGGCTCTTGGTTTTTTGCGCGATATGCCTTTGAATAAAAAGCGAACGGTTTCTTTGGCGGCCGGATTAGGGTATTCTTTAGCCATTTACAACCAAAACATGGGCATTATCGATGTTGGAAATGTAACCACTTACAGCATTTTAGATCCCGATAATATTACTTTTTCCAAAAACAAATTATCCCTGCATTATGTTGATGTGCCTATCGAATTCAGATGGCGAAATTCAACGCCGGAGAGTCATAAGTTTTGGAGAGTTCATATGGGCTTAAAACTGAGTTATCTTTTTTATGACCAATATAAATTAGAATCTTCCCAAGGAAATGTCGGGCAAACTAATTTAGCCGATTTAAACGATTTACATTACGGAGTTTACCTAACCACAGGATGGAATACTTGGAATTTATATGCTTATTTTGGTTTAAATCCTTTGTTTAAATCTTCTGCCAAAATAGACGGGCAATCTATAGACATGAATACGGCCAATTTTGGTATTATGTTTTACATTTTATAGCCAAACATAAAGCAAACCTATTTGAGGCAGTAAACCGCACAAAAAGCCAATTAACAATTCTTTGTTAGAATGGGCTTTCATAACCAATCTTGAAGAAGCTACCAATCCGTTGAGAATCACAAAAAGTGCCATTAGGTTGATTGTATTGATTTCGTTTTTTAGACTCAAGCCAAAGATAAAAACAGTCAAAGCACTAATGCCAATCATATGAATGCTGGCTTTTATTTTGGCATACAACAATAAAAAAGCAAAAATAGCACTCATTATGCCTCCCAAAAAGAAAAAATACAAAGCCGGAAACCGATCAATGGTTATACTTTTTTGAATCAATATGGAAAGCAAAGCAATGTGCAGTATCAAAGGGATTTTGCGGTGAGAAATATCTGAGAGCATGATGCTGTCTATCTTTCCAAAGGTTCTAAGTAAGTAGAAGAAAGCAATCGGCAGCAAAAAAGTAATGATGATAATTTGTAAAAACAAGATTAAATATTGCGCCAGAGTAAAGTAATGTCCTTCCAATAATACATAAAAAACGGTTCCCAATAACGGAACGAAAATAGGATGGAAGGCATACGAAAAAAAGGGAAGAAATTTTTTCAAAGTGATTTGGTTTTAAATCTTCTTCCTCATTCTAGCCACTGGAATATCAAGTAATTCTCTGTATTTAGCAATTGTTCTTCGCGCAATCGGATAGCCTTTTTCTTTTAGAATATCGGCCAATTGATCATCCGGAAGCGGTTTTGATTTGTCTTCTTCTTCGATAACAGTTTTCAATATTTTTTTGATTTCCAGTGTTGAAACATCTTCACCTTGGTCATTTTTCATCGCTTCCGAGAAGAATTCTTTGATAAGTTTTGTGCCGTAAGGCGTATCGACATATTTACTGTTCGCCACACGAGAAACCGTAGAAATATCCAAACCAACCATATCGGCGATGTCTTTTAGAATCATCGGCTTTAACTTGGTTTCTTCGCCGTCTAAGAAGAATTCTTGTTGGAAATGCATAATCGCATTCATCGTCACAAAAAGCGTTTCTTGGCGTTGTCGAATCGCATCAATAAACCATTTCGCAGAATCCAATTTCTGCTTGATAAATTGCACGGCATCTTTCTGTGAATGCGATTTGTCACGCGAGTCTTTATACGTTTGCAACATTTCCTGATAATCCTTTGAAACGTGTAGCGTTGGAGCATTTCTGCCGTTTAAAGTCAGTTCCAATTCGCCGTCTACAATTCTGATGGCAAAATCTGGAACGATTTGTTCTACTACACGACTGCTACTATCAAAAGAACCGCCCGGTTTTGGGTTCAGTTTTTCGATTTCCTCAATGGCTTTTTTCAAGCGTTCTTGGGTAATCTCGTATTTTTGAAGTAACTTTTCGTAGTGTTTTTTGGTAAACGCATCAAATTGGTTTTCAAGGATGTCAATCGCCAATTCTACATATTCCGCAGGTGTTTTGTGTTTTAATTGCAACAATAAACATTCCTGCAAGTCACGTGCTCCAACACCTGAAGGTTCTAATTCGTGGATGATTTGCAATATTTTTTCAACGACTTTCTCATCGGTATAAATCCCTTGGGTAAATGCCATGTCGTCAACCATATCCGGAATACTTCTGCGCAAATAACCGTCGTCATCGATACTTCCAACCAAGAACTCGGCAATTTCACGTTGCTCATCCGACAAGATAAAAGTATTCAACTGATTGATTAAATCTTGGTGAAAACTTACCGGTGCTGCAAAAGGCATTTCGCGGTCATCGTCATCATCACTATAATTATTAGATTGTAATTTATACTCAGGCGTTTCGTCGTCGCTTAGATATTCATCGATGTTGATTTCAGTATCGATGTTCTCACTGCCTTCATAATCATCGTAATCATCTTCATTGTTGTCAAACTCATCCTTCTCATACAATTCCTCCTCATCTTTACCACTTTCCAAAGCAGGATTTTCCACCATTTCCTCTTTCAGCCTTTGTTCAAAAGCCTGCGTAGGCAATTGAATTAACTTCATCAGCTGGATTTGCTGCGGAGATAATTTTTGAGAGAGTTTTAGATTTAGAAATTGTTTTAACATTTTTTATAGTTGCTGAGTGACTGAGCCGCTGAGTGACTTAGTTTCCTCTTGATTATAGATTAAAATTCATCAACATATATTTTTAAACTTAGTGACTCAGTAACTTAGTTACTTAGGCACTCAGATTAAAATTCTGCATTCTGCGGCGTTCTCGGAAACGGAATTACGTCGCGAATATTAGTCATTCCCGTTACGAAAAGCACCAATCTTTCAAAGCCTAATCCGAATCCTGAATGGACAGCCGAACCGAATCTACGGGTATCCAAGTACCACCACAATTCTTCTTCATCGATACCAATCGCTTTCATTTTTTCGACCAAAACATCGTAACGCTCTTCTCTTTGTGAACCACCAACGATTTCACCTATTCCCGGGAATAAGATATCCATCGCGCGAACGGTTTCTTTGCCCGGTTCTGTATTGTCATTCAAACGCATGTAAAACGCTTTAATTTTCGCCGGATAGTCGAATAATATTACCGGACATTTAAAGTGTTTTTCTACTAAGAAACGCTCGTGCTCACTTTGTAAATCTGCACCCCATTCTTCGATTAGGTATTGGAATTTCTTCTTTTTATTTGGAGTAGAATCTCTTAAAATATCAATCGCTTCGGTGTAAGATACGCGTTTAAAGTCATTGTTCAACACAAAGTTCAATTTCTCTAACAAAGCCATTTCGCTTCTTTCTGCTTGTGGTTTTTGTTTTTCTTCGTCTAACAATCTTCCTTCTAAGAATTTCAAATCATCGGCACATTTATCAACCGTATATTTAATCACATACTTGATAAAATCTTCCGCCAAATCCATGTTGTCGGTCAAGTCATTGAACGCTACTTCAGGCTCAATCATCCAAAATTCCGCTAAGTGACGAGAAGTATTTGAATTCTCGGCACGAAACGTTGGTCCGAAAGTATAAATCTGACCCAAAGCCATCGCGAAAGTTTCGCCTTCCAATTGTCCGGAAACCGTTAGGTTGGTATGTTTTCCGAAGAAATCTTTTTTGTAATCGATGTTGCCTTCTTCGTTTTTAGGCAAATTGTCTAAAGGCAAGGATGTCACTTGGAACATTTCGCCTGCGCCTTCAGCATCGGCACCCGTAATCACCGGCGTATTGACATAGAAAAATCCTTTTTCCTGAAAATAGGAATGCACTGCAAAGGACAATACCGAACGCACACGCATAATCGCTCCGAACGCATTGGTTCTGACTCTCAAATGGGCATTTTCTCTAAGGAATTCCAAAGAGTGTTTCTTAGGTTGCATCGGGAATTTCTCCGCGTCGCAATCACCTAAGATTTCTAATTGGGAAACCTGAATTTCATATTTCTGTCCGGCGCCTTGGCTTTCAACTAATTTTCCGGTCAAAGCTACAGCCGTTCCGGTGTTGATTCTTTTCAAAGTTTCTTCCGGTGTGTTTTCAAAATCGACTACACACTGCAAGTTATGAATAGTTGAACCATCGTTCAACGCGATAAATTGATTGTTTCTAAAAGTTCTTACCCAACCTTTTACGGTTACTTCATAATTCGATTGCTCGCTGCCTAGTAAGTCTTTAACTTTTGAATGTTTCATTTAAATATCAGATATTAAATTGTAAATATTTAGATTGTCTATAATCTAAACGCAAATATAAATTATTTATTGTTTTTTTCTAACTCATCAATCTCTTCGTCGGTATGTTCCAAGATATCGATGGTTGGTTCGGGTAATTCTTGTTGGTTGGCCAATGTTTTGTTCAACGTCAATACTAATGATGGTAACAAAACCAAATTCGACAACATGCCGAAGAACAAGGTCAAAGCCACCAAACCTCCAAGCGCTATTGTTCCGCCAAAGCTCGATAACATAAACACCGAGAATCCGAAGAACAAAATGATCGAAGTATAAAACATACTCGTTCCGGCATCATCAAAAGTAGCATAAACCGATTTCTTGATTTTCCAATCGTTTCGCGATAATTCCAATCGGTATTGGGCTAAGAAACGCAAAGTGTCATCAACCGACATTCCGAAAGCGATTCCGAATACCAATAAAGTCGATGGTTTTAACGGAATGCCTAAAAAGCCCATCAATCCTGCGGTCATTAACAAAGGCAATAAATTCGGAATAATCGAAACCAACACCATTTTAAACGAACGGAACATAATCGCAACCAATCCGCCGGTTAGGAAGAAGGCAAACAATAGCGAAGAAAGCAAGTTGTCCAATAAATATTTGGTTCCTTTTTGAAATACCGAGGGCTTTCCGGTGATGATGACTTCATATCGTTCCGATGGAAAAAGTTTATCTACTTTATTGCGAATGTGCGCTTCAATAGCTTCCATTCTTTCGCCGTTTTCATCTTTGATAAAAGTGGTCATTCTCGCCACACTTCCATCCGAAGAGATGTAACTTTTCAGCTGATTGTCTTTAGAATTTTTCAGCGAATTTTTGATATACGGCAATAAAAACATTTCCTCATTAGGCGAAGGCAAAGTGTAAAAATCAGGATTGCCGTTATAGTAGGCTTGGTTAAAACTTTTGGCAATATTGACTATCGATAACGGTTTAGAAAGTTCGGGAATATCAGTAATCGTTTGTTCCAAATCTTCCATTCTTCTCAAATTGGTGAGTTTCATGGCGCCGTTTTTCTTTTTGGTATCAATCATGATTTCCAAAGGCATCACACCGTCAAATTCTTTTTCGAAGAAACGAATGTCTTCATAAAAAGCAGTGTTTTTTGGCATGTCTTCAATGATACTACCAGAAACTTTTATTTTTCCGATGCCCACAATACCAAAAACCAACAAACAAATCGCCGTGATATAAACACCAATACGATTGTATTTTACCGTGTTTACAATCCATTTCAAAAATTTTGTCAGTGATTCTCGTTCCAAATGCCCCAGGTGTCTCGGAATTGGCGATGGAATGTAACTGAAGAATATCGGAATCAATAATAAACTCAAAGTGTAAATCGCCAAAATATTGATAGTGGTTACTACACCAAACTCTCTCAACAACACATTATTCGTAGCAATAAACGTAGCAAAACCAACTGCTGTCGTGATATTGGTCATCAAAGTCGCCGTTCCGGTTTTGGTAATTACGCGTTGTAAAGCTTTGGCTTTGTTCGAATGTTTATGGTATTCTTGATGGTATTTATTGATAAAGAAAATGCAATTCGGGATTCCGATTACGATGACTAAGGTTGGAACCAATGCCGTCAAAACGGTGATTTCATAACCCAAAGCGCCCATGATTCCGAATGACCACATTACGCCTATAATCACTACGATTAACGAAATTAAAGTCGCGCGGAACGATCGGAAAAAATAGAAGAAAATGAGTGAAGTAATCAATAAAGCGGCACCAATAAACAAACCAATTTCGTCAATAATAGTCTTTGCATTCAGCGTTCGGATATAAGGCATGCCCGAAGTGTGTAAATCTAAATTCGTCGCCTTTTTAAATTTGTCAATCGCCGGAATCAAGTCGTTTAAAACGTAATCTTTTCGGGCTTTTGTGTTGACAATTTTTTTGTCTAAATAGATTGCCGAACGAATCGCCCCGGTTTTTTTGTTGAATAGTAATCCTTCGTAGAAAGGCAATTTGGTGAATAATTCGGTTTGAATTTGCTTCAGGTATTGCTCGTCCTGAACTTTACTTTTATCCACCAAAGGTTTCAATTCGAAAGTTTCTAAGGAATCATTTTTCGTCAGTTTTTGCAAATTGTCTACCGAAACCACTAAAGTAACTTCTTTATGCGATTTGATTTCGGTCATCAGTTCGCTCCAAGCTTGGTAAACTTTTGGGGTAAATAATTTTTTGTCTTTGGTAGCAATGACAATCAGGTTGCCTTCTTCGCCAAAGTGATTTAGGAATTTATTGTAGTCAACGTTTACTTTGTCATCGGCCGGAATTAAGTTGGCTTCCGTTTGGGTAAATCGGATATTTTTCCACTGAAAAGCTAACAGTATTGTAATTAAGATGATGCAGCCCAAAATAACAATTCTGCTTCTCAAAATAATTCGGGCGATTAATTCCCAAAAACCAATACCTAACAACTTTTTCATAAAACCTAAAATGGGTTGCAAAGGTAATCAAAACCTTAAAATTTTCAGGTTGATTTGGGCAAAGTTTTCTTTAATTTAACAGTGATTTGCGAATGAAATTTAAATAATTGTTATTAGCTGAAAAAAATCAAAAAAAATAGG
>NZ_JBKBLM010000023.1:0-44777 GCF_046296355.1 Flavobacterium sp. | reverse complement strand
ACGATGGCGCGGATTTGCAAAGGACGATGTTGTAAAGTAGCACGGACGATGGCGCGGATTTGCAATCCGTGCCAGTAAACAAAACTGCTGTAAAGTAGCACGGATTGCAAATCCGCGCTAGCAAATCCGTGCTAGTAAAACAACAATTTGTAGTTTTTTTACTATTTTTGAAAAAAAATTAAATGTCTACCAAGTACAAAGCAACAACTACTGAAGAGGCTTATTTCATAACGATAACAACGGTTGGTTGGGTAGATGTCTTTACACGCTTAAACCAAAAAAGTAACATTATAAAAGCTTTAAGCTATTGTCAAAAAAACAAAGGCTTAGAGATTTATGCTTATTGCATCATGAGTAATCATATTCATATGCTATGTAAGGCAACTGATGGTTTTATCCTTTCAGATGTAATAAGAGATTTTAAAAAGTTTACCTCAAAGAAAATTATTCAAATTATAATTGATGAACCTGAAAGCAGAAGGGAATGGCTAATAGACTATTTTCAAAAGTCGTGCGAACATTTAAAAAGAGATTAAAAATATAAAGTATGGCAAAATGGATACCATGCCGAAATTGTTGAGACGAATTGGTTTATTAAACAAAAAGTAAATTATATTCACAATAATCCGGTTAAGGAAAAAATAGTTGCGCTACCTGAAGATTATTATTTTAGCTCAGCTAGAAATTATGCCGGGCTGGAAAATGATTTAGAAGTTATTTTGTTAGAGTTGTTTTAGTGGTTTAGTTTAAGTATAAGCACGGATTGCAAATCCGCGCTAGCGAATCCGCGCTAGCGAATCCGCGCTAGCAAACAGACGATGTTGTAAAGTAGCACGGACGATGGCGCGGATTTGCAATCCGTGCCAGTAAACAATATAAAGTAGTAGTAGTAGCACGGATTGCAAATCCGCGCTAGCGAATCCGCGCTAACAAATCCGTGCTAGCAAATCCGTGCTAACAAATCCGCGTTAGCAATCAATTTATCGAATAACCTTCTTAGTCACTACTTCGCCATTAACTGTAATAATTTGAAGTAACAATACTTCATTGGCCAAGCCACCATTTATAGTAGTTTGAGTAGCATTAATGTCTTTTTGTTCCAATAATAAACGACCGCGAATGTCATAGACTTTAACAGTTTCCATCATTTGGTTGCCGGTTAAAATCACAAAGTTATTGTCGGTGTTTTTGTAAACCACCACTTGGTTGGCGTTGAATGTTGGGTTATCTACGCTCAAACTCGCATCGGTAAAGACCACATTAAAACGATTGTCAAAAGTACCGGCTTCGGTGGTGAAGGTATAATCGCTTAGTTTTAAGTCGTGAATTACATTCAGCAAAGTATCTTCAAGGTAAATGTTTTGGTGGTCGAACAAGCCGTCAAAATTAGACAACTTAATGGTATAAGTACTCGCTGCCAAAGATTTATACCCTACCGGAATCACGTCTTGCGTGGCAAACGGCAAAGCACGTCCTTGAATAGACAGTTTTTTATCTTCTTGTGGTACATAAAGTGTTACGGCATTGCCTATGTCCACCATCTCACCGTCGAAACCTCGGTCCATTCCGGTATTGGTTGCATTTTCAATATAGGCTACGAGCAATTGTTTGAAAGCACCCTCTTCATTATAAATGTCCAACCAAAAACGGTGGCGTTCCAATTCGTTAGCCGTATGGTTCACCGGAGGCGCATTCATTCTGAAGAATTGGTCGTTGTTGCCCGTTAATCGCATGCTGTTTTTAAAACTAAGATTCCCCGAAGACAATCCTTTAACAAAGAACCCTTGTCCGGAAGCAATTTTTCCGTTAGGCACACTGTTGTTTAAGCCCACGTTAGGCGCAGCACTTCCTGTTCCTACCCCACCGGCATAGTTGTAAAGTGCGTAATCGGCAGCATTGTAATTCCCGTTGGTTATAGGCGTGTTGTGTGTCCATAAATAAATAGTAGCGTCAATTAATGGTACATTATCTACATCCGACAAAAATAAATCGGCACTCAAAGCACTCGGATAAGGGTTACCAAATAAGTTAAACTCATCAGCACCTCCTACCACCGGAATAGTAACATCTCCTGTATTGGGCACACCCACAAAAGAACCGGCAAACACGTTAGGCGTGGTTTCGTTGAAAGGCGCATTTTCGGGCGCTCTTATCAAGTAGCCTTTTCCGGGAACCATTGGCGCAGTGGTATTGGCATAAGCCCAATTGCCGACAGCAGGATCAAAGTAGAAGAACAAAGGCGAATCAGGCGAGAAACCTATTAAGGTTTGCGGACTTACCGGTGTTGACCAATAAATATAATCGAAGATTTTAACCGGAGTACTGTTTCTTTTGTAAGTGATATTTCCGGTATTGGTAAATTGTACTCCGTTATTGTTAAGCGTATTCACCTGAACCAAACTCGCATTGTTTTGGAAGGTCAATGAACCGCCGGTTACTTTTACATCATTTTGCGTGGTTAAAGTATGCCCCGAATTGATGATAACATTCCCCGAAAGCACCTCAACCGAACAAACGCTTAGGTTACCAGTTGAACTATAGTTTCCGGCAAATATGGCTTTAATCCCTACAGATGGAAGACCGTTACTCCAAGCCGAACCATTCCAAGTTGTAGAAGGGAAACCAACAAAAACTCCATTAGAATAAACCACAGGACAAGTTCCTGATTGCACCACCGCGCGGTAATATCGGTTGCCGCTATAGCTACCCATTTGAGCCGCTGTTAGCGTAGGATTGGTATTGGTAATGGTCGTTAGTCCGGTCGTGAAAGTTGGATTGCTAGCATATTCCCAGCGCACTATTGACCCGCCGGAGCCTGCTAAAGTAAGATCATTGGCACCCCAGCTGGCACAAACAATTTGGTCACTCGATAAAATTCCGGGTGCCGGTGCCGGAAGAACCGTTATCGTAGAATTAGCACTCGCCGAACAGCCATTGGCTCCTACTACACTTCCGGTATAAATGGTAGTGGTGGCAGGTTTGGCATAAACAGTACCGGTTGGTGTTCCTGCGATATAAGGGTCGGTTGCCGTTGCGTTAAAATATAATCCTGTTGGCGGTGTCCAAGTCACTTCAGCGGCTAAATTACCGGTGACTTTTACGTTGTCAATGGCCCATCCGTAATCCCAAGTGGCTTCATATAAAAATCGGATTCTAACATCGGCATTTCCGACATAGCTATCCATCACTACAGTTGCGTTTGAGAAACTGGAAGCAGTTCCTTGCGTTGCTAAGAAACTTCTCAGTATGGCCCAGGTAGTTCCACCATCGGTAGACACTTCTACCCTAGCCTTGTTTCCGCCAATGTATCTTAAGTAATGGTAAAAATTCAAAGAAGCGGTAGTATACCCCACCAAACTAATGGAAGGCGATTGCAAATAAGTTAAGGTTCGGTTAGTTCCCGGACTTCCCTGCGCATCTGAATTGGAAAAATAAAACTTAGAGGCATCGTTACTGCTCACGTTAATATTCCAGTAAGAGCTGGTGTAAGTGTACACACTGGTCCTCTTGGTCCAAGCGGCATTGGCGATTACCCCGCCGGTTGATGCATTGGTTTTAATCCAGTTATCGGAAGTTCCATTAAAGTTTTCACTGTAAATAGTTACGGGTGTAGAAGCGGCTAAGCTACCGGTTAAAGATTGTATTGCGCCTTCACAAATAGTAGCCGATGGCGGTACTATGTTAATGGCCGGTGGATCGGGTTTAACCGTTACCGTATAAGAAATCACCGAAGTACACAAGCTCCCGGAAGTTTGTGTGGCGGTCAAAGTATAAGTTGTAGTTACCAGAGGTTGGAATACAAAGCCGGCAGCCATAGAACCTGTTAGCCCAACGGTAGTATTCCAAGCAAAGTTATTGTACGAAGCGGCGCCTGTTACAGTAATCAATCCGCTGTTTTCTCCTTTACAAATAATAGAAGACGAACCGCTAAAAGTAATTGGTGGTGCTGCAGTTACGGTTGCCGTTACCGGCGTTAACAGTGAGCGACAAATATTAGAAAACTTCCAGTTGTAAGCATACAAGTAGAAAGTGTTGTCAAATCCGTTTCCAACAATGTTAGCAATGGATGAAGTATAAGGATAAGAAGCACTGTCAATATTAACGACCAATCCGGCAGCCGGTAAGGTATTGAAATACACAAAATAATTGCCTTGGGCTAAATTGAGTGCCATGTTTATAGTTTGCGGCGTACTTCCACCGGAAACACTGGTAACAAAATTATAAGTGGCAATTTGAACATTGGAAGAGTTTCTGATTATAATTTGACCACTCTGACCTGAAACCTGAGGATAAATATCAAAAGATTGTAAAGTAGTAGCTGCCGTCACAGAGAAACTGATGAACGTTGGGGTTTGTTGCAAACCTAAAGCACCACCTTGTAATAATGGTGAAATAGGACCTGCCAAAACCAATCCGCCCGGCGCTCTTGACTGCGCATAATAAGTAGTGGTTGAAAGCAAGTTTGGGGTAACATAATTAGCACCGGTGTACAAAAGTGTATCTCCGGTAGCCTCAGCATACCATTCAATAGTAGAACCCGGAGCGCCAACGGCATTCAAGGTAGTTGAACCACCACCACAAAGCGTTCCATTGGTCACGGTTAAAGAAGTTGGTGTAGCACAATCGGTACTGAACGTTTCTATGTTACTCCAAACACTTCGGTCGGTGCCGTCACATTTTCCTCGAACCCATACATAATATAAAGTAGCCGGAGTTAAACCGGTAATAGTAGCTGTAGTAATTCCGATACCTACTGTTCCGGTTGGGGTTACTGCACCACTTGGCGTTGCATTGGAAGTACTTACATAATATTCGTAACCGTTGCTTGGTTGAGGCGAAGAAGCATCCCAAGAAATTCCGGCAGTGGTACTTCCTACAGTGGTTATAATAAGATTGGTTGGTTCAAAACACGTAGGTGAAACAATCACGCTAATATCATCAATCATTATTTTACTTTGATTGGCAAAACTATAGCCTTGAAAACCTATATAGAAAATACTATTGGTTACCGGTGTAAAATCGACAGTAGCGGTTTGGTAAACGGTATTGATAATATTGGATAAATCCAAGATGGTGTTGTTCATTAAGGCTTCTGATTGCCCTGTTCCCAAACGGACTCTAAGGTTTTCAGCAAAAGAACCTGCACTAAGCGTATTGTATTTGAACCTTAAACGATAAGTAACCCCTGCGGTTAAATCCAATCCGGCAGTAAAAAACCAATCATCGCTATCAATAGTATTATTGGTCAACAAATGCATCGAGTTAGGATTAGAAGCCGAAGAAGAATTTTGCACTCTCCAAGCTACTGCATCTGCATTGGTATCGGTTATAACGAAACAAGTTGGCAACGTATTTATAGGAGTAGTATCAAAACTTTGAAAATAGGGAATCGGGAAAGCGCCACATGGTGTTGGCACCGCTACAGCCGGGCTGTTGATAGAACAAGAAATTCCAACGGCACGCACCCTGAAATAATAAGTCGTTAACGGACTTAACCCTGAAACCACAAAATCGGTTGTTATTCCTGTTGCAAGTCCATTATAAGCGGGTAATATGGCCGTGAAACCAATATTAGTAGAAACATCAATCAAATAATTGGTAGCACCCGTCACCGGTAGCCAAGAAGCGGTAAAAGAATTCCCTTCAATGGTAGAAGCGAATACTCCTGTTGGTGCCGCAATACAAGTGGTTTTGTTTGCTGTAATCATGGTGCCCAAATTGTAATAAGGACCACCAAGACAGCCGGCATTGTATGGGATAACCCAGTAATAATAAGTGGTATTTGGAGTTAAAGCCGATTGGTTAAAAGTGGTAGCATTTGTAACACTTACAACTGTATATGTTCCTGCAATTACATTATTAACAGCCCAATAAGTTCGGTTGGGTACTTCAATATTTGTAGGCGGCACATTGACTGTACTTCTGAGCACCAAGTAATTGGTAGGTGCCGGACTTGCAGCCGTAAAGCTATTTCCTAAAAAAGTAGTGGCATTAACGGCAGTGCTACCCACCACTAAAGCTGATGGAACTCCGGTTGGGGTCACACAAGGTGCCGATGGTGTGTAAGTATATTTTAATCCGCTATTAGGATATTCTGTAACACTGGTTCTAACCGTACTCGAATTGGCGATTCCTACGGTTGTTTTGCCAAACCAAGTGCTGTTGGTATTGGTACCGGTTTGCAGTCTGTTGTTGACATCACCTTGTAAAAAGTCATTGGTTACGCCTCTAATTCCGACTTGCGTATTGAGCAAAGTAACATCATCGGGCGCGCATACACCATAAGAAAGTTCGATAACGTTAGATGTTTCTAACAATCGTATTTGAAAATTAAAGTTTCCGGTTACTGCTTTTCTACGGGCATTGGTCCATTGCACAACAAAAATTCTGTTGGGCGCACTACCAATGGTTTTGTAAACAATATCGTCTGTTGTTGAGATTAAATCCATCCCGAGAGCACTTATGGTTCCGCCACCGGTGAAAACTGTTGTCACGCTCAAGGGCAAATAAGTCGTTGGCAGTGGTTGTACTCCAAAGGAGATATAACCGTTAGGACTAATATAACATTGGGTTTGTGTTACTCCGTTGTAAGTAAAATTGAAACCTATATTGGCTTGATGTGCCGCTCCTGAAGTATGATCGTCCCAAGGAATCGCATAGGCTACCGTGGGTGTTGTGAGTGCTGTATAAGTGGAAATGGCTTCAGTAAAACCATAGGTGCTAACTTGTGAGTAACCCGCCTTTGACAAAAAGACAAGGAGCATTGCTGTAAAAAAAGCACGTAGCTTCTTTTTTACAGAGAAAATGTTTTCCTTGTTAATGGTGGTATTCATATGTATATTTTGATTCAAGGCTTTTTTTTGAAAGGCGACGCATCCGTTTTAATTGTTTGATTTTAAATAATTAAAGGGAATTGTTTCCATTTCAGGAATCGGTAAATTTATACGAAATCTTTAAAATAAAAAGTTTATAAATCTAATTTTTAAAATAAATCGTCAAAATGTTAAAAAGTATCGATGTGTCACAATTTTTTACTCATACAATTCTTATATAATCGACAATTGACAACCTATTCTGTTTGAAATGTAAATTTAATCTGCACTAAAACATCCACTTACAAATTAAGCCTTGATCGGAAAAATTTTAAAAAGGGCTTGATTAGGGTTAATTTTTAAATAAAGTTCCTAAAAAAACAAAGTGTTTTCTATCTTTGAAAAAAATAATACCATGGGGCAAAACATCATTCTTCAGCATCAGGAAATAGAACACAAAATAAGACGCATTGCTTATCAGATATATGAAACTTTTGCCGATGAACAAGAAATTGTATTGGCCGGCATAGCCAATAACGGGTATATTTTAGCCGAAAAAATCAGTGTGGTTTTAAAAAACATTTCTGACATCAAAATTGTTTTATGTGAAGTGAAAATTGACAAACAACATCCGTTTAGTCCGATTACGACTTCTATTCCTAAAGAAGCTTACAGCGATAAAAATTTAGTTTTGGTTGATGACGTATTGAACTCGGGAACCACTTTGGTTTATGGCGTAAAACATTTTTTGGAAGTGCCCATTAAAAAATTCAAAACTGTAGTTTTAATTGATAGAAATCACAAACGGTTTCCGGTTAAAGCCGACTTTAAAGGCATTTCGCTTTCCACATCTTCTAAGGAACATGTACATGTAGTATTTGAGGAAAACAACAACCATGCTTACTTAGTTTAGTAAGGCTTCAATTTCTATTGCTATGGCTTCGGGTGTTTTACCGCCGGTGTTAATTTTGAAAGTAGCCTGATTGTAGAAATAACTTCTGTCAAACAAATTTTTGGCGATAAATTCTTTGAGTTCTTCTTCAGATTGATTGGCTACTAAAGGTCTTTCAGCAGCATTATCTTTAAGTCGGTTGTAAAGTTCGTCAATAGTGGCATAGAGGTAAATTGAAACCACATTGTCAGCTTTTAGCAAAAGATGATTATTAGCATAACAAGGTGTTCCTCCACCGGTGCTTATGATAAGATTTTCGGGAGCAGCTATCAATTTTTTAAATTCGAGGTGTTCTTGTTTTCTGAAATAGATTTCGCCTTTCTCTTTAAAAATATCCGCTACGGTTAATTTTTCATTTTTCTCGATTATTTTATCCAAGTCGACCCACTTCATCTGTCTTTTTTCAGCTAAAATTTTGCCTATAGTAGACTTTCCGACTGCCATATACCCTACTAAAATAATTTTCTGCATTGCAATAAAACCTTATAAATTAAGCCATTAAGACCCTTAACCAAAAAAAGGCAAATTTATAATAAAATTGCTTTGAAATATAAATAATAAGGTCTTATATTTGCACCCGCATTCAAGAAAAGAAAAAGACTCGATAGCTCAGTTGGTAGAGCACATCACTTTTAATGATGGGGTCCTGGGTTCGAGCCCCAGTCGGGTCACAATTTTTTCTTTATTTTGATGCTAAAGACTCGATAGCTCAGTTGGTAGAGCACATCACTTTTAATGATGGGGTCCTGGGTTCGAGCCCCAGTCGGGTCACAAAAAGTCGAACAGCTATTGTTTGACTTTTTTTGTTTTAGGCCACGTGGAGAAACTGGTAGACTTGCCATCTTGAGGGGGTGGTGTTCGAAAGGACGTGTGGGTTCGAATCCCATCGTGGTCACATTTGAAATTAAAAGGAGGACTGCCCGTGGCAGTCAGGTATTTTTAAAGTCTTCAATCAAATTAAAAAAACACCAAGCTCGCTTGAGTGTTTTTTTTCGTTTAAAGAATTTTCAAAGCGGAGCTTTGTGGGAACAGCGAAGTTATCAGCACAGTCGCCGCTTTTCAGGAGCAAACTCAAAATGGGTTTGCTTTTTTTTTGCAAAGATTTTAAAGAAAACTCGTTTGGTAAAATTATTTTGCTAATTTTGTTTAACTAATTTAAGTAAAAGATGAACAATGTTAAGAATGTTTTTAGTATAAAGGATTTAGAAAACCTATCGGGAATCAAAGCTCATACGATTCGAATTTGGGAGAAACGGTACAATGTTTTAGAGCCAATGCGAACGGAGACCAATATTCGTATGTATGATTTATCCAACCTACAAAAGCTTTTAAACATTACCCTTCTTCATAATTACGGATATAAAATTTCTAAAATTTCCAGCCTACCCTCTGAAAGAATTCCTATTTTAGTAAATGAAATTATATCAGAAAAGAGTGCCAAGCATCATGCGATTAGTGCCTTTAAAATGGCGATGATGAATTTTGATCACTCTTTATTTTTTTCAACATACAATAAGTTATTGTCTGAAAAATCATTCCGAGAAATATTTTTTGAAGTTTTCATCCCTTTAATTGGAGAAATCGGATTGCTATGGCAAACAGACACCATCACTCCGGCGCATGAACATTTTATTTCTTATTTGATCAAACAGAAATTACTCACCAATACCGAAAAAGTTCAAGTGCAAGAGCCAACAAGAAACGACCGGGTTTTTGTTTTGTATTTGCCTATGAATGAAATCCATGAATTGGGCTTAATGTACTTAAATTATGAAATATTAAGCCAAGGTTATAAAACCATTTATCTTGGGGAAAGTGTTCCAACGGATAGTTTAAAAGACATGAAACGTTACTTTGACAACATCACTTATATTTGTTACACCACTGTTGAACCCAACAAAAATGAAATCAACTCTTACCTAAAAACTTTGAATGAAGAGATTTTAGAGGAGTCGTCTAATTTGTGGCTTATCGGCAGAATGATAGAACATGTAGACCCTAAATTGATCAACCAAAAAACAACTACCTTTAGCTCCATTAAAGAATTAGTTGAATTTATATAAAAAATCTTTTTTTATTGTTTAACTTTTTAATACTTTTGTTAAACAAAATATGAAAAAAGAAATAAAAATTATCGGATCGGGATTTTCCTCACTAGCGGCAGCTTGTTATCTTGCTCAACAAGGACATAGTGCGACTGTGTATGAGAAAAATTCAACTATAGGCGGAAGAGCCAGACAATTGAAGAAAGATGGCTTTACCTTTGATATTGGACCAACATGGTATTGGATGCCGGATGTGTTTGAAAGATTTTTTGCCGACTTTGGCAAAAAAACAGCAGATTATTACGAACTCATCAAACTTTCTCCTGCTTATCAGGTTTATTTTGGAATAAATGAGTTTGTCACTATAGCCGATAATCTTCCGGAAATCATCGACACTTTTGAATCAATTGAAAAAGGCAGCGGTCAAAAATTGGCGGCTTTTATGAAAGAAGCGCAGAGCAACTATGACATTGCCATTAAAGATTTGGTTTATCGTCCGGGCGTTTCACCATTAGAATTGGTTACGCTGGAAACAGCCCAAAAAGTGAACCAGTTTTTTGGTAACATCTCTAAAGACATTCGTCGTCGATTTACCAACACCAAGCTAATCCAAATACTGGAATTTCCGGTACTTTTCCTTGGAGCCAAGCCATCGGACACGCCATCATTCTATAGCTTTATGAATTTTGCAGATTTTGGTTTAGGCACTTGGCATCCTAAAAATGGTATGTACAGCGTGATTTTAGCCATGGAAAAATTAGCCCAAGAACTGGGTGTTGTTATTCACACCAATGCCAATATTGAAAAAATTATAGTCGAAAATGGTTCGGCTACGGCTATTGTAGTTAATGGAACTATCATTAAAGGAGATGTGATTTTAAGCGGTGCCGATTACCATCATTCGGAAACTTTGTTAGACGAAAAGTATCGCGCCTATTCAGAAAAGTATTGGGATAAGAGAACCTTTGCGCCTTCCTCACTTCTGTTTTATGTTGGTTTTGACAAAAAAATAGCAAACACTGAACACCATTCTTTATTTTTTGATGTAGATTTTGATGTGCATGCGGCCGCAATTTATGACAACCCTAAATGGCCGGATGAACCATTATTTTACGCCAGTTTCCCTTCCAAAACAGATGAGAATGCTGCGCCTTTAGGTCAAGAAGCCGGTATCTTTTTAATACCGTTGGCACCCGGACTCAAAGACACACCCGAATTGAGAAATTTGTATTTTGAAAAAATAATTACCCGTTTTGAGCAACTGACGCAACAATCGGTAAAAAATAATGTTATCTTTAGGGAATCCTTTTGTGTAAATGATTTTATTAAAGATTACAATTCATACAAAGGAAATGCCTATGGTTTAGCCAATACTTTATTGCAAACCGCTTTTTTAAGACCCAAATTGAAAAGTAAAAAGGTGAAAAACCTCTATTTTACAGGACAATTAACAGTTCCCGGACCAGGCGTACCGCCTTCTTTGATTTCAGGGAAACTGGTTGCTGAACTTATTGCTAAAAATCTATAATTATTGCCTTTATGAAATCAACTTTTGACACCGTATCATTCGATTGCAGCAGAAATGTGACACGTTCTTACAGCACTTCCTTTTCGGCGGCTGTAAAGATGTTGGCACCCAGCATTAGACAAGATATTTATAATATTTATGGATTTGTTCGCTTTGCTGATGAAATTGTAGATACTTTTCACGATTACAATAAAGAAGCGCTGTTTGAGCAGTTTGAAAAAGATTTGGCCAATGCGTTGGAAAACAAAATCAGTTTGAACCCTGTGCTGAATTCATTTCAGCATACCGTTCACCAATACAACATACCGGTTAGCATGATTGCTGCTTTTATGAAAAGTATGAAATTGGATTTGCACAAGACCCATTACAAATCTTATGAAGAATACAATGAATACATTTATGGTTCTGCCGATGTGGTAGGTTTGATGTGTCTCAAAGTATTCGTCAAAGGTGATGATGCTAAATTCAACGAATTAGAACATTCGGCGATGCGATTGGGTTCTGCTTTCCAGAAAGTGAATTTCCTTCGTGATTTAAAAGCCGATTATGAAGATTTAAATCGAACTTATTTTCCCAACACTGATTTGTCTAAATTAGATGAACAATCCAAAAACGAAATCATCAGAGAAATTGAAGCCGATTTTGAGGCCGGATTTCAGGGTATTTTAAAGTTGCCTTTGGAAGCTAAATTTGGCGTTTACACTGCTTATGTGTATTATAAAAAATTGCTTTCTAAATTAAAAAGAACGCCTTCAATGGAAATCAAAAATACCCGGATCCGAGTACCGGATTATCAAAAATTTGGGCTTTTAGCCAAATGTTATGTTAGTTACCGTTTAAATTTATTATAAAAATCATGCTACTACACATTATAGTTTTTATCGTTACGTTTTGTATTATGGAGTTTATGGCTTGGTTTAGCCACAAGTATATCATGCACGGTTTTTTGTGGAATTTGCACGCCGATCACCACAAAAAAGACCACGATTCCTGGTTTGAGCGCAATGATGCTTTTTTTATTTTTTATGCCGTAGTGAGTGTCGGTTTCTTTTTGCTTTGGCAAAATGACATACTCGAGATTGGTTTGGCCATCGGCTTGGGTATTTTTGCTTACGGTTTGGCTTATTTTACCGTTCACGATATCTTTATTCACCAAAGATTTAAGTTGTTCCGAAACGCCAACAATAGATATGCAAAAGCAGTCAGAAGAGCACATAAAATGCACCACAAACATATAGGTAAAGAAGATGGTGAGTGTTTTGGTATGCTCGTTGTACCATTTAAATATTTTAAGAAGTAAAACCAAAAAAGCGAACTGAAGTTCACATACCTGAAGCCACAGGGCTTCCTCCTCTTAATCTCAAATCTTTTAAATATTTTAAAAAATAAAAAAGTCCCGAGTAATTCGGGACTTTTCGTTTTTAATTATTAACCTCAAATAAATTATTTTTTTATTAAACCTTCTAATGGTTTTAATTGCTCCATATCGATATTGGCTGATTGTAAGATGGAAATCATATTCATAATGTTGTTCGGATTCATGTCATTGCCCAAAATTCTGACTACTGCAAAGCCATTGTCTTTCCTTTTTCCAAATAAAATAAACTCGTCTATATCATCTTCGTCTCCGACAAAACTTATAGAAGCGCCGTCTTTACCTGAACCAACTTTCATTAACTCCTGATATTCTTTGCCCTTTAGTATTTGCGTGAGCTTTTTACTTTCGACTTCATATGCCGCTTGGTTTTTATCATCTAACTTAAAAGCCAAAATATTCATTTTGTCAAAAGACTCCAAAGCGGTTTTTTGTTCCGCCGTTAACTTGGCTTTATCCACATTGATGATACTCGGTGAGACATCGATAGCAACAAAATCTTTATTTTCTGATTTCTCTACAAAGTACTTTTGGAGACTAGGTTCGCTATTGCAACTCAGTAACAACAGAGAAGCCAACATTGCTGTGAAATAAATTAGTTTCATCTTGATTATTTTGAGCCTTTTGGTCCTTTTGATCCCTTGTTTCCTTTAGAGGCTTTTTTCAAATCATCGCCACCTGGCAAACTCATTTTGTCTGTTAAGACTGAAAGTTCATTCAAATCGAAATCGCCGGTTAATGACATTAAAACCGTTTCTTCTTTACCGCTGCCTTCTACAAACATCAACAACTCTTTCACTTGGGAATCTGTCGCACCGGATTTTACATAAATTTTTACGCTTTTTCCTTTTTCATTGATACGCATTAATTCCTCTAAGGCTGACGTTTTGATGTATTTATCAGATACTGCTTTCATATCGTCGGCTTTTTTATCGCTGGTAGTTACAAATACTTTCAAGTTGTCTAATTTCTTAATCAAATTGACATACTGTTGGGTTTCTTTGTCTTTCACTTCCATTTTGCTCAATAGGGAAAACATTTTTTTGTTGACAATTACTGCCGTGATATCGTCTTGATTGTCAAATTTATCAAAAACGGTTTGGGCAAAAATGGTATTCGCTGATAATATTACTACTAATGTTAAAATTAATTTTCTCATGATTTCTTGATTTTTTTATTTAAAAATTTTGTTTTTTGATTGTTCGTATTCATTAATGTATTCCATACTTTCTATGCCTTTATTTACACTTTTAGAAATCAAAGCCAGTGCTTTTTGGGTTTCTCTGAAAGCTACTTCAGGGTCATCATAAGTACCTAAATCTTCTGATACAGGCTGATTATAATGATTGAAAGTAAACAAACCAACACTTAGTAAAACTGCCACAGATGCAGCAACTGATAACCAAACTACGCTTTTGCGTTTCTTAGTTTTTAATGGAATCATTGCGGTAAACTGTTCTTGTTTTGCTTGTGTAGCATAACCGAATATAGGTTTGTATTGTTCCAGGTGCTGCGCAACATCTGAAGAAGCAAAATAGTCTTTCAACTCTTTTTCTTCGGCTATAGTGGTTTCTGCTTCGAAGTATTTTTCAAGTAATTTCTCTATGTTATCCAATGCCATAATGATGTGTTTTTATCATTTTTTCTCTTATCGTTTTTCTTGCTCTTGACAAAGCCGTGCGAATCGCCGACTCATTCATTTCTAATATCTTGCCTATTTCTTCAAACTCCATTTCTTCAATGTCGCGCATTTGAACAATCAGTTTTTGTTGTTCGGGCAAGTCGTTCATAATTTTTTCTACCCAATTCCAAGTATCTCTGTCTTCCACTTTTTGTTGCAAACCGGCTTCACGATCGGTGAAGTTGTTGTGCACAATTTTCATGTTACTGGCGCGTTTCGACTTTAACTGATCTAAACAATAATTTTTGGTCATGGTCATCGCTACCGCTTCAACACTTTTGTATTCGTCTAAACTTTCGTTCTTATTCCACAATTTTACCAAAACTTCCTGAGTAGCATCTTCGGCTTCTTCCGTGCTGACGAGCAATCGCTTCGCCATTCGGAAGATTTTATCCTTAAAAGGATTTACCAATTGCATAAACTCTTTTTGGTTCATTGAAACAATACTTGGTTAGCGGTTATATGGTCAAGACGACCCAACATTTTATTTGTTACAAACAAATTTCAATTATTAATCTAAACTTAGTAAATTTACGTTTATTAAAATAAAAAGCTGCTATGAAGAATTTATTAAAATGCGTTTTACTGCTGTTCCTTGTCACGATTCCTTTTGCCTGTGAGGATAGAGATGACAATCCGGTTCCAAGCGGTTTACAGGTTAATGATTTTGTATGGAAAGGCATGAATTTGTACTATCTGTGGCAAGAAGATGTACCCGATTTAGCCGATGACCGATTTTCTAATCAAAGTCAGTTAAATGACTTTTTGGAAGGATTTGACGATCCCACTACCCTTTTTAATGCTTTGCGTATTGACAACACCATCGACCGATTTAGTGTAATTTACAGTGACTATGATGTACTAGAAGGTGTGCTCTCGGGCAATACTTTGAATAATGGTATGGATTATGGTTTGCGTTATAAATCGGGGAGCACGACAGATATTTACGGTTGGGTACGCTACATCATCCCCAACTCTGATGCTGCCAGTAAACCAATAACCCGAGGTGACATTTTTTATTCCATCAACGGAACGCCATTAACTATTGACAACTACCGAACGCTTTTGGCCAATGACACTTATACGGTAGACTTAGCCGATTATGATGGTGGGAATATTACACCCAACGGGCAATCGGTGACATTGACCAAAACAGCACTGGCTGAAAACCCTATTTTATTGAGTACTGTAATTCCACAAGGTGCACACAACATTGGTTACTTGATGTACAACGGGTTTTATTCGAGTTTTGACAGTCAACTGAATGCTGCATTTGGTAGTTTCCAATCCCAAAACGTAACCGATTTGGTGCTTGACTTGCGATACAATTCGGGTGGATCAGTAACTACAGCTACCAAATTGGCCAGTATGATTACCGGACAATTCACCGGACAATTATTTGCCAAACAACAATGGAATGCCAAGGCACAATCTTATTTTGAAGACAACAATCCTGGTACTTTAACGAACAACTTCATCGGCGGATTGAACAGTTTGAACCTTAACAAGGTTTATGTTTTAACGACCAAATCCTCTGCTTCTGCCAGCGAATTGGTTATTAATTGTTTGAAACCTTATATAACTGTAGTGCAAATAGGTGATATTACCACCGGGAAAAATGTGGGTTCAGTAACCTTATATGACTCTCCGACCTTTGCCAAAGAAGATGTAAATCCAAGTCATAAATATGCCATGCAGCCTATAGTGTTGAAAATAGTAGACAAAAACGGTTTTGGGGATTATACCTCGGGGATTGCTCCAACCACTTTACAACCTGAAAACATGACTAATTTAGGTGTTTTGGGAGATATAAACGAACCTTTGTTAAACACTGCCATCAATCAAATCATTGCCAGCGGTAGACGAGCACCTCAAGTGCCAAGTGTAATTGAGCGTGACTTTACCGATGCTAAAGCGATTAATCCGCTACGAAGCGAAATGTATGTGGAACGAAAGTAATTTAATTTTAAACCTATAAAAAAAGGCTAATCTTTCGATTAGCCTTTTCACCACAATTACAAAACACTGTTTAACCAATTACAAAACAATGTTTATCCCCAACTTGAAATTTCTTCCTCGGGTGGAGTAACCGATGTTTTCAACGAATTCCTCGTTTAATATATTAGTAACCGAACCAAAAACGGTCAATCGGTTTTGGATTAATTCATATTTTGCTAAAGCGTTTACCAATTGGTAAGAATCCAATTTTACATTGGCAGTTGCAAAAGTATTGCCATCAAAAAAAGCATCGTTTCTCGCATCAAAATACTGGTAGTTTAGATTGAATAAAGTTCTTGGCGTGGGTTGAAAATCCAATCCGGCATTGACTTTGTGTTTTGGAATCAATCGGTCTAACGCTTTATCAACTTGCGTAAACGTATAGTTTGCATTTACCCTTAATTTATTCGTTACATCAAAGGTCAATTCGGTTTCTACTCCTTTGGCTTTGTTGGTGCCGTCAACGTTTACATAATAAGCTTCGAAGGTATTATTGTCAAAAAAGAAATCAAACGAATTGGTTTGGTCACGATAGAAAGCTACCGCGTCAATTTTCAACTTTTTATCCAACAATTGGGTTTCAAAACCGGCTTCAACAGTGGCGTTTTTCTCCGGTGTTAAGTTGGTATTGCCGTATTCTGAGTACAATTGGTACAAACTTGGCGTGATATAAGCAGTACTGTACGATGCTACCAATTTCAAAGGGAAACTCGTTTTAAAATTAAACGAAGGATTGAAATTGGCCACCCAATTATTACCATAAGCACTATGATTATTCAATCGGATGCCGGTGTTGATGTTCAGTCCAAAATCAAGATTGTACACAAAAGTGGTGTACCCATCTATAATATTGAACTTCGTGGTTTTGTTATCGATATTACCATAAGGCGTTTCGCTTAACATATCATTGAATTGGTAATTTACTCCGGCAATCACTGCAAACTCGTTGGAGAAGCTGTATTTGTTAACGGCATCAACTACTACGCTACGAGATTCATATAACGAATAATCAGTTGCCGAAGTATAGCTATTGTACTCGCTATAATCACGGGCAATTTTGGTAAAACCGGAATTCACAACAAATTCGCCCTTGTTATATTTGAATTTCGGGGAGAATCCAAAGCGAACTTGCTCTGAAGTTGTGGTATTGATATCAGTATCATTAAAACCGGTATTGTCAAAGGTTAAATCGTAACCGTTTTTCAATTTGTCATAGTTTCCAAAGAAGTCTAAAGTAAGTCTGTCTGTTGCTTTAAAACCCAATTTGGCAATCGCATTTTGTCTTGAAAATCGATCGTCTTCATATTTTACCGTTTCATCCGGTGAAGCAATTTGAGAGATGTTTCCGGTTTCGGTACTGTTGAATCCTGCAAAATAACTGACTTTTTGATAATTTCCGTTTACCGAAATACCCTGATTAAAATCTTGTCCGTTGTATTTTTTATCATCCAAAGTATTGTTGGAACCAATATTGACATAAGCGTTGCCTTCGATAGTTTTTTTTGAAGATTTTTTTAGTGTAATATTAATTACACCGGTAGCTGCGCCTGTTCCGTATAATGTACTCGCCGCGCCTTTCATCACTTCAATACTTTCTACTTGTTCAACCGGAAGCAAACGCAAATCGTACTCTAAACTAATTCCGGAAGCATCCGTTACGGGAATACCGTCAATGAGAATTAGCACTTGTCTGTTTTTACCGCCTCGAATGTAGTAGCCTAAGTTCTTTCCGTTAGCCGATTGGTTACCGTTGATTTCTACCCCTGTTACTTGGGATAAGACGGTGGCCAAACTTTGTCCGGACTTTTTCTCTAAGTCTTTTGCCGAAATGATTTCGATTACTTTTCCTGATTTTTCTTTGTTTTGCGCAAATTTGGTGTCGGAAATCACCACTTCATTTAAGGAATTCACTTTGGTAGAATCCTGTTCTTGCGCATAGGCACAAGTGTTTAGCATAGCTAAAATAGCTACAGCTCTAACTGTTTTTTTCATTTTTTAAATTCAACAATAATTTGATAATCTTGGGAGAAAAGCATAGAATTTACCCATACCCAAACCTTTTGTCCCGAAAGTTTGTTACTCGATGAAATAGGCAGGTCTCCTGGCTTGCGTCTTGTTGTTGACCTTCTCATCCCTAAATCGGAACAATGGTTTTGTAGATAACAACAAGCTTGATAGCTTACAGTTGCGGGAACAGCTTTGGATTTTAACCAAATTCCCTTTTAATGCGATTTTGAAAAACAGAAATCGCAACCTTAATTCGAGGCCAAAGGTAAAGTATAAATTAAAAACAAAACAATACTTTTGCAAAAACAATTTCATGAAAACCTTTTTCAAAGTTCTATTGTCGGCTTTTGTTTGTCTGTTATTAATGGGATGCAAAAACGAAACTAATTCGTTACCAATTGTTTCTGCCGAAAACACTATCCAATATGCTAAAGGTTTCTCCATTCAGAATTATGATGGTTATTCGGTGGTAACCGTTCAAAATCCTTGGCCAAAAGCCAATAAAACTTATAAATACATCCTCAAAGAAAAAAACGGCATCGTTCCCGATAGTTTACAACAAAACCCGATTATTGCGGTTCCGGTAAAAAATATTGTTGTGACTTCTACCACGCACATTCCGTCTTTGGAAATGTTGGAAGAAGAAAATACTTTGGTTGGCTTTCCGCATTTGGATTATATTTCTTCCGAAAAAGTGAGAGCGCGAATTGAAACCGGAAAGGTCAAAGAGTTAGGCAATAACAAAGATTTGAATACTGAAGTTGTGCTCAATTTACAACCCGATGTGATTATCGGTTACGGCATTGACAACAACAATCCAACTTTGGATAATTTACAAAAAAGCGGTTTGAAAGTCATGCTCAATGGCGATTGGAACGAAGAAACACCGCTAGGCAAAGCCGAATGGATTAAGTTTTTCGGAGCATTATACGGCAAACAAAAAGAGGCTACCGAACTGTTTAGCAAAATTGAACAAGATTATTTGAATACTATCAAAATTGTCAAAAATGTAACTTCATCGCCTACTATTTTGGCCGGCGATATGTTTGAAGACCGATGGTATTTACCCAAAGGAACCAGTTGGGGAAGTTTATTACTCAAAGAAGCCAAGGGGAATTATTTATGGCAAGAAACCAGCGGCACCGGAAGTTTGTCTTTGTCCTTTGAAACGGTTTTTGAAAAAGCCAAAAATGCTAATATTTGGATTACTTCGGGTCAATTTTCTACTTTAAAAGAAATGACGGACGCGAATCCGCATTATGCTCAATTTGCAGCTTTCAAAAATAAAAATGTATATTCGTTTAGTGGCAAAAAGGGGAAAACGGGTGGGATTTTGTATTATGAATTGGCTCCTAATAGACCGGATATTGTTTTGAAAGACATTGTCAAAATTTTGCATCCTGAATTGTTGCCGAGTTACCAACCTTTCTTTTTTGAGAAACTGAAATAGAACACAGATTTGAAAACGAAAAACAGAAATACTTTTCTCTTCACCTTTTTGTCATTGACATTCTTATTGGCATTGCTCTTGAACCTTTCTTTCGGTCAAGTGGCGATTCCCGTGAAAGAAGTATTTACCAGTTTGTTTGGCGGTCAGGCCGAAAAGGAAACTTGGGAATACATCATTATGAATTTTAGATTGCCCAAAGCGATTACTGCAATATTAGTTGGGATTGGCTTGTCGATTAGCGGTTTGTTGATGCAAACGTTGTTTCGAAATCCACTTGCCGGACCTTATGTTTTGGGTTTGAGTTCAGGTTCAAGTTTGGGTGTGGCTTTTGTGATTCTTGGTGCGGGATTATTGCCTGCTGTTTTTTCACAGTTTTTATTGTCTTCTTATGGTATTATTTTGGCTTCCTGCTTTGGTAGTTTATTGGTTTTACTGATGATTTTAATCGTTTCCCAAAGGCTTCGCGACACGATGTCGATATTAATTGTTGGACTCATGTTCAGCAGTTTTACCAGTGCGATTGTGAGTGTATTTAGTTATTTCAGCACGGCCGAACAATTGCAGAAATACACCTTTTGGTCAATGGGAAGTATTGGCAATTTGTCATGGCAAAATATAATTTTGTTAGGGATTTCAGTAGTCATCGGTTTGCTCTTGAGTTTACTGACTTTAAAAGCTTTGGATGCTTTACTACTTGGAGAAAACTACGCCAAAAGTATGGGCTTAAACTTAAATAAATCAAGATACACTATCATTTTAGCCACCAGTATTTTAGCCGGAAGTATTACCGCTTTTGCCGGACCGATTGCTTTTGTGGGATTAGCGGTTCCGCATTTGTCTAAATTGATATTTCAGACAAGTAATCACCGAACATTATTTTGGAGTACTATATTTATTGGCGCAATTATTATGTTATTTTGTGATACCGTTTCGCAAATGCCGGGCTTTGATTTTACCTTACCGATTAATGCGATAACTTCTATAATTGGTGCGCCGGTGGTGATTTGGTTGATCGTTAGAAAAAAAAGCATGACTTAAATGAGTTCCAATAACATCATATTAACCACCACAAGTTTAAGCATTGGATACCATTCCAAAAGGGAACATCATGTCATTGCCGAAAACCTGAATCTGAATTTAACTGCCGGACAATTGATTGCATTGGTTGGTGCCAATGGTATTGGAAAATCTACTTTATTGCGAACGATAACCGGGATTCAAAAACCATTAAAAGGTGCGGTTTTTTTGAATGAAAAGAACATCCATGATTTTCAACCATTGGAATTGGCACAAAATTTAAGTTTGGTTTTAACCGAAAAATTGCCACCAAGCAACCTAACGGTTTTTGAATTAATTGCTTTGGGAAGACAACCTTATACGAATTGGTTAGGAAATCTTTCACCCGAAGATCATGAAAAAATCAATCAAGCGATTGCGTTGACACATATTGAACATTTGGTAACCAAAAAACACCACGAAATCAGTGACGGTCAGTTGCAGATTGTGCTAATCGCAAGGGCATTGGCACAAGACACACCGCTAATCATTTTGGATGAACCTACAACACACTTGGATTTATTACACAAAGTATCGGTTTTTAAATTGTTAAAAAAGTTGTCTCAAGAAACCAATAAATGCATATTATTTTCGACACACGACATTGATTTGGCGATTCAACTAAGCGATGAAATGATTGTCATGACGGAAGTGAATGTGGTGCAAGACCAACCTTGTAACTTAATTACACAAGGTATTTTTAATACACTCTTTAAAGATGATTCCATCACTTTTGATGGCGAAAAAGGGAAGTTTGTGATTTCTTAACTGAATACTATTTCAAATTAATCTGTCTTTTCGCTTCGCCAACCACAAAGGCAACAGAATTGGCAATATTATAACTGCGAATTAAATTCGACATTGGTATGGTCAAATGGTTTTCGAATTGGGCTAAAACTTCTTGACTTAAACCTACGCTTTCTTTCCCAAAAACCAACCAATCTTCGTCTTGAAATTCGGCTTCATAAATAGATTTTGTGGCGTGTGAACTCATCAGGAAAACTCTAGATTTATCCTTGATTTGGGCCATCCATTCGGCAACGTTTATATATTCAGTCACTTCTAAATGCACCCAATAATCCAAACCGGAACGTTTTAAATTTTTATCATTGATTTCGAATCCGAATGGGTGAATCAAATGCAAACGGCTTTGGGTTCCGACGCTAAGACGACCAATGTTTCCGGTGTTGTTGGGGATTTCGGGTTCGACTAAAACAATGTTAAGCATTTTCAGATTGTTAGATTGTTAGACTTCTTAGATTGTTAGACGTTGAACTTATCGACTTCTAAAACTTCGCCGGCTTTGAGTTGCAAAGATATATTTCCGATGCGGATTCTCACTAGTCTTAAGGTTGGAAATCCAACAGCTGCAGTCATTTTTCGCACTTGGCGAAATTTGCCTTCTGTTAAAGTTATAGAAACCCAGCTTGTTGGTCCGTGACGTTCATCGCGAATTTTTCTGCCTTCGCCAATGGAATCGGGCAATTGGGTTATGAGTTTGGCTTCGCATTTTCTGGTCGTATAACGAATGCCATTGAACCCAATTTCAACTCCGCCTTTTAATTTTTCAACCGCTTCTTGCGTGATAATGCCATCAACTTGGGCGTAATATTCTTTTTCGACCGATTTGCTTCTTACAATTTCACTCATCATGCCATCAGTAGTCAATAAAAGTAACCCTTCCGAATCTTCATCTAAACGCCCTATTGCCATGGTTCCTTCGGGAAAATTATACAATTCTCCGAGCAACTTTTTATTGCGTTTTTTGGCGTAGATGAATTGGCTTAAATAACCGTGTGGTTTGTGAATTAAGAAGTGGTGCTGCATAAAACGGATTTTGGCAAAAATAAAAAGACCATTCGAAAAGAATGGCCTTTGTTGTTTTAATTTGAAATAAAATTATTGACGACTCTGCACATAATCCGACAATTCATCTACATTGCTGCTGAAAGAGAATATGCCGTTGAGCTTGAAATAATTTCTTGGCTCAATACAGTAATCGTAAGCGTATTTGGCAAACTCCAATTTGTTGTCTTCAAAATTAAAGGTATTGGCAATTTGGATAATTTGATCTACATTTAAGCAATTGGCAGTAATCACTTGTTTGGCAGTTTTCAAACGGGTATCCTCAAAACTTTGTTTTTTAATCGTGGCTAAAGCTGTATTAAAATTGCCGGATGTCATACAAGTTCTACCGTTACAACCTCTTACTGGCTCCTCGTAATCAACGGCATGAGTGCCACCAACATTAGTCGTTGTGGTTGTGGTCGTTTGTGTTACTGCTCCACCGCCCATTGTATCGTTTATGGTTACCCCCATATTAACACCGCCTACATTTACACCAACACCAACTGATGCACCACCGGTTTGAGTAGTTGTGGTAGTAGTAGTTTGAGAAACACTTCCCACGGTTTGCTGAACAGCAACCACCGGTCTTGGTTGACCATAATGAATTACGTGAACATTGGAAGGTGGAATAAAATCAGGACGAACAGGAATGGATGAAAAATAATTGAGTTTCATCTTGGTTTTGTTGTTCTTGTCTCTTTTAATTTTATAGGTTACATCAGAAAAAATGCCGTCCACATCGGTCAACATCAAATTGTTTTTTGAGATATCCATCAAGGATTTGTCTTCAAATCTGATTTTGGCATTGTAATAAGGTTGGTTTAAATCTTCTACTCTCAAATTGGTTTGCGGCACATCATTAATCACTTCGCCATTGAGGATTAGGGTAAACTTATCACCGTCTTCTGAAAAGATGGTTAAATGTCCGACCGGCCCGTTTAATTGAGCAAAAGTTGAAAACGAAATCAACAAAAGAACTAATAAAGTAATTTTTTTAATCATAGTTTTAAGGTTTAAAATTGGTTGTACTATTTTATTGTTTGTATAATTTGACACTTTTCCAAAAACGATGCCAATTTAAAACATTTTTCAAAACACAAACCAATTTTAACCTAAATCTCTGTATATTTAAACTCTTATTCTTTAAAAATATATGAACGATAATTTAATGACCATCATCGCCTTTATCATTGCCTTAGCCATTGGACTTTTCCTTGGCAAGAAACTATTCGCCGCCCAATCTCAATCGGACAAAGCTTCTTTGGAAGAAAAAATTAATGGTTTGCTGCAACAAATTGAACAGTTAAAAAATCAAGTGAATCAAACGGTTCAAGAGCGGGAAAACATTCGCACCGAAAAAGAAGCCTTGGCGATTCAACTGTCGAAAAAAGAGACAGATTTTGAGAATCTTTGGGAACGCAACAAGGAGCAAAAAGAAGAAGTTGAGAAACTACAAGAGAAGTTTACCAAAGAGTTCGAAAATTTGGCCAACAAAATTCTGGAAGAAAAAACGACCAAATTCACTGAACAAAACAAAGAAAACCTAAAAAATATTTTAACGCCGCTTCAAGACAAAATTCAATTGTTTGAAAAGAAGGTCGAAGACACACACAAGGAAAGCATTGATTATCATGCGGCGCTACGCCAACAAATATTAGGCTTGCGCGAAATGAATGAGCAGATGAGCAAAGAAACATTGAACCTGACCAAAGCACTGAAAGGCGACAGTAAAATGCAAGGCAATTGGGGTGAACTGATTTTAGAAAGAGTCTTAGAAAAATCGGGCTTGGAAAAAGGTCGTGAGTATGAAGTACAGCAGAGTTTTGTAACCGAAGAAGGCAATCGTGTTTTCCCGGACGTTGTGATTAATTTACCTGATGGCAAGAAAATGGTTGTTGATTCTAAAGTGACGCTGACTGCCTATGAGCGCTATATTAATGAAGAAGATGATGATGCCAAAACCCAACATTTGAAAGAGCACGTAATGGCTTTAAAACGCCATGTTGATCAATTGAGCGAGAAAAATTACCAGGATTTGTATCAAATGGAGAGTCCTGATTTTGTCTTGCTGTTTATTCCGATTGAATCTGCTTTTGCTTTAGCCTTGAATGAAGACACTTCGCTGTACAACAAAGCTTTTGAAAAGAATATAGTGATTGTTACACCTTCTACCCTTTTGGCCACATTGCGCACAATTGACAGTATGTGGACGAATCAAAAACAACAAGAAAACGCTTTGGAAATTGCGCGTCAAGCCGGTGCTTTGTATGACAAATTCGAAGGTTTTGTTGGTGATTTGGTGAAGATTGGGAAGAAAATGGACGAAGCTAAAGTTGAGTACCAAGGTGCGATGAACAAACTCGTTGATGGTAAAGGAAACTTGGTGACCAGTGTTGAAAAATTGAAAAAAATGGGTGCCAAAGCCAAAAAAGCTTTACCCGAAAATATCTTAACCCGAGCTGAAAAAGATGAATAGCGAATTCAAATCCGTAGATGCTTCCAAAATTACCATAGCCGAATTGATGTTGCCCTCGCACACCAATTTCAGCGGTAAAATTCACGGTGGTTATATTTTGTCTTTACTCGACCAGATTGCGTTTGCTTGTGCTTCTAAATTCTCCGGACATTATTGTGTGACGGCTTCGGTTGATACTGTTAATTTTTTGAATCCTATTGAGGTTGGCGAACTGGTAACTATGAAAGCCAGTGTGAATTATGTGGGCAAAAGTTCGATGATTATAGGTATACGCGTAGAAGCAGAAAACATCCAAACCGGTGTTGTAAAACATTGCAATTCAAGTTATTTTACGATGGTTGCCAAAGACAAAAACGGCATCAATATTGCCGTTCCGGGATTGATTTTAGCCAATGATGAAGAAGTTAGGCGTTTTTGTAATTGTATTAAAATGATTTCACTCAAAAAAGATAAAGACCAACACGAAGAAGCATTTGATTACAAATCGAAAGAGGCTATGGAAAAACTTAAGAATTACCATGTAAAGTTATTAGAGTTTTAGAACAAAACTTGAACTATTCTTATTAAAATTAAAAAAAAATTGGGACTAATTAGATAATTAATAGGTTATTATAAAATTTTTATTATTTTTGGGTTGCATTTAAAAAATCATATGAAAAAGAATTACCTACAAGCACTTGTATTATTTTTAATTTTTACCGTTTTTACTTCTTGTTCCGACAAAGATGATGAGTACACACCTGTTTCTCCGGTGGTTGTAGACTTGACTCAAGTTCCTTATCCTAAATTATCGGACTATAAATTCTTTGAAGGTGAAATGAAGGATTTGATTCCTGCTTTAAATGTAATTCCTTACGAACCATCTAGTGTACTTTTTAGTGATTATGCCCACAAAAAAAGATTTGTTTGGATGCCAACGGGTATGAAAGCAACTTATGATGGCGATGCTAAAATTTTAGACTTACCAATTGGTGCTGTTTTGATAAAAAACTTCTATTACGACAATGTACAACCTGAAAATGTTACAAAAATAATTGAAACCCGAATCATGATTCGCAAAGATTCCGGTTGGATTTTTGCTGATTATGTTTGGAATGCAGAACAAACTGAAGCTTTCTTAGATTTGGCTGGAAGTTACACTCCTATAAGTTGGAAAGATGAAAACAATGTCATTAGAAGCGTGAATTACAGAATTCCGTCTGAAGTGCAATGTATCGTTTGCCACAAACAAAGAGTTGAAATTCCGGGCGGTGAGGTAACTACTTATATTCCTATTGGTATTAAACCACAAAATTTAAACTTCAATTACAACTACGGTTCCGTTTCCAAAAATCAATTGACCAAATGGATTGAACAAGGCTATTTAGAAGACAATTTTACTTTCCCAAGCGCTGAGAACACTGTTGTAAATTATGATGATACTTCTAAGCCATTAGAATCTAGAGTTCGTGCCTATTTTGACATTAATTGTGCCCATTGTCATGCCCAAGATAGACATTGTGATTACAGACCGATGCGTTTTGCCTACAGTGAAACAGGAAGTGCTAATGGTCATGCTAATATGGGTGTGTGTGTTCCAACGGCTGACATGCAGGATTTTCCGAGTGCTTACAATACCATTATCAAACCGGGGAATGTTGATCGATCAATGTTATATTACCGAATCAACACTACCGAAGAATCATATAGAATGCCACTTCACGGAAGAACATTAATACATGAAGAAGGTGTTGCCCTTATAGAAGAATGGATTAATTCATTAACCACTTGTCCATAAATAAAAATTTAATAAATCAACTAAACCATCAATAATGAAAAAAATTACTTTAATTATTGCCTTGCTTTTTGTAGCACAATTTACAAAAGCGCAAGACACTTGTGCTTCGGCACTTCCGATTACCGCAGGTTTGCATGTGGTTGGACCAATTAACGGGACGCAAGTTCCCACACCTTGTCAAGGTGGTGATGCCGTTCCGACAACCAATCGTGTTCCTGCCGGAGAATGGTATACTTATACACCAACTCAAAATTACACAGTTACCATATCTACAGATATCGCTCAAAACACTCCTAGAATTGATACTCGATTCCACGTTTACACTGGAACATGTGCGGCTTTGACTTGTTTTGGTGGAGATGATGATGGTGGTGCGAATTATTCTTCTGTAGATGTATTTAATGTTACTGCCGGTACCACTTACTACATTGCTTGGGATAATCGCTGGTTAACCACTCCAAACAATAATGGATTTACCTTCCAATTATCTGAAGCACCTATTGTGGTGCCACCGGTAATACCAATTACTTATGTAAGTCAAACTATAAGCACTATAAATAGTGGCTATAACATTTGTATGGTTGATATGAACGGAGATAATTTAGATGACATTATTGGTGTTAGTAATAATAATTTAAGAGTACACTATCAAGGAGCAGGCGGTACATTAACTGTAACAGATCATCCAATCACAGGAAGTAGCTTAATGCCTAACTGGAGTTTGGCTGCCGGTGATTACAACAGAGACGGATTCAACGACTTGATTTTAGGAAACGGAAGTGGTATTTCTATTTGGCGTTCAAACGCAGGTACTGGATATACTAGTATTACTCCTGGGCAATACATTTTCTGTCAAAGAACAAACTTTGCTGACTTAAATGATGACGGTAATTTAGATTTATTTTCTTGTCATGATATTGCACCAAACGTTTACTATTTAAATGACGGAGCAGGTAATTTAACTTATTATCAATCCAATACTACAACAGGAGCTATGAATTTAAGTTCCGGTGGTGGAAACTATGCTACTTTATTTACTGACTTTGATAATGATGGCGATACCGATATGTTTATTTCAAAATGTTCAGGACCTCCATGTCAGTTATTCAGATATGACGGAGGAAATACCTATACCAATGTTTCTGTAGAAACAGGAATAAATGTGACTCCGATTCAAACTTGGTCATCAGGAGTTGCTGATTATGACAATGATGGTGATATGGATATCATCATTACAGCCAGTGCAGGTACTCATAAATTTTTCAGAAACAATTTTGAAACAACTAATTCTTTAAGTGCATTTACAAACATTACTACCGGATCAGGTTGGGACACCAATACTTCAACCAATATTGACAATGTCTCTTACGATTTTGATAATGACGGTAAAGTAGATGTTTTAGGTGGTGGTAATAAGATCATGTTCAACCAAGGAAACAATACTTTTGCCGGTGTATCTTACACAGGTATTGGTGTTGGTGCAATCGGAGATTTGAACAATGATGGTTTCTTGGATATTCAAAATGGAAGTACAATTCGTTATGCAGTTCCAAACGGTAACAATTGGATTAAATTAGCTTTCCAAGGGATTCAAAGTAATAGAAACGGAATTGGTGCCAGAGTTGAAATCTACGGTGCTTGGGGCAAACAAATCAGAGATGTTCGCAGTGGTGAAGGTTTCAGATACATGAGTACGCTTAATGCTCATTTCGGTATCGGAACAGCGACTACAATTGATCAAGTAATCATCAGATGGCCATCGGGCATTGTTGATACTTATAACAATGTTACTCCTAACCAATTATTATTGGTTACCGAAGGCGCAACATTGGGGAACAACTCTTTTGAAAACTCTGTATTTACAGTGTACCCTAACCCGGTTAAAAACAATATCAACATCACCATGAATACTGCCAATCCTGTAGAATTCACATCAGCTCAAATATTTGACTTGAATGGAAGAATGGTACAAGAAAGTGGTGTTCAAAATCAAACAATCACCGTTAACCAATTGGCTACCGGAACTTATATTTTGATGTTGAAAGACACCCAAGGAAAAGATTACTCTCAAAAATTCGTGAAAGAATAATTCACCGAATTCTTATTCATAAAAAAAGTCCTCTTGAACAAAACAAGAGGACTTTTTATTTATAGTCTTATGTGATTTAGAATACTCTCAACAAATTAAATCCAAAGTAAACATCTCCTTTACCCCAATCGCCAGCTGTACTGCCTAAAAAACCAGCTTCATGCATTCCTTGAGAATTGCTAAAGTGCATTTGGAAAACGTGACCGCCGGTTTCTAAATCAACCCCAATAGAAAGTGGGTCGCGAAACGGCGAACTGCTTGAACGGTTCAAATGGGCTGCATAATCAATATTTAAAGACCAACGCTTAGCAAACTTATACCTTCCTCCCATTCCGATAGCATATTGACTGTTGTCTTGGTTGTCATCAATCACAAAATTTTCGTGAAAATAAGTTGGCGCCAACTCTAAAGACAAATTATTATTAAACTTTCTTGAAACCAAAAGTTGAGCAACATATGTCAACCGATTGTTAAACTCCATTTCCGGATAAAGGCTTTCCTTTAAAGTATTGTTAATGGTCAAACTGGTAAATCCTGCAATCGCAAAAGGGAATCCATTGGTTTCTTGAGATTTGAGTAAAAACTTACCCGAAAAATCATAAGCAATTTCGCTTCTCGCACCGCTGATAGTAAACCAATCGTTTAATCCGTATACAAACTTTAATTGGGTAACCGCATTATCCAATCCGTAGAAACCTTCGAAACCATCTTTAACAGAACCGAATCGGTGGGCAACTATAAAATACAAATCGCCTTTGGCGGCCAACTTAGTGGATTCGAGATTGACAATTTTTAATCCTTTAAAAGCAGATTCTACTTTGCTTTTTCCGGTAGCTGCGGTGTCAATTTCATTCAACAAATCGTCTTGGGCCATAACACTCAAGGGAAACAATAACAATAATAAAGCTTTTTTCATAGTTTGATAATTACATTTTTAAACAATTTTTTTTTTTAAATATTACTCAACCAAAGTGCATTGATCCATTTGAATTTCTTCAAGTAAATCATCAAAACCTACTAAACGTCCTTTTAAAGTAATAGAGTCTTGAGGTTTTATATTTTCAGGAAAATTATCGGTAAATCGGGCAGATAACTTTTCATCAATCGTTATGATTTTATTCTCCAAATCGATATTAGATATTTTCCCGCGTAAGGCTACCGTTTTGTCTAAATATTTAGCATTCGCCAAACTGTCATTCTCCGTAAAAGAAGTAAAAATATCCTGAACCGTGGTCGTAAAATTAGCCTCTTCAGAAGCTATGTCTCTATGATCTTGGTAAATGTATTTGTAGGTTCCAAAACCAACCACCAAAATAATAACTGCTAAAATGAAAACCTTTTTCTTCATAAAAACGTTAATTTATAATTACATAATGTAAACTTAAGTCATTTTATTTATTAAATTTATTCAAAAAAAATTAAAATCATGAAAAAGAATACCTTCTTAATTTCACTATTTGTTCTCGGCACAGTTCTTGTCAGCAGTTGTACCAATGATTCTTCTGATGATTTATCAGGCATTGACGGTCTTGATGAAGTAACTTATACCAACACTGTAAAAAGCATCATCGACAACCATTGTATCTCTTGCCACGCCGCCACACCGATAAACGGAGCGCCTATGTCATTAACAACATACGAAAATGTGAAACAAGCGGTTCTTGAACGCGGATTATTAAACAGAATATCCAGACCGCAAGGTGCGGAAGGCATGATGCCCAATGGCGGAACTCGTTTGCCGCAAGCGGTTATCGATCAAGTCTCTGCTTGGGCCAATCAAGGTTTAATCGAATAAACTATTGTTATGAAAAAAATATTGTTTTACAGTTTGTTATTTGTTTCTGCGCAAAGTTTTGCCCAAACAAAACTAGTGACCAAAACCGGAAAAATAACTTTTGAAGCTTCAGTGCCTGCTTTTGAAGAAGTAAAAGCCAAAAACGAAGCCGTAACTTGTATATTAAATCCGGCCAACGGAGAAATTGCCAGTTTGGCTTTGATGAAAGGATTTCGATTTAAAGTGGCTTTGATGGAAGAACATTTCAACGAAAATTATGTAGAAAGCGATAAGTATCCGAAAGCTACTTTTAAAGGTAAAATTGACAACTTTGATTTAACCAAACTTTCAGCAACGGCAAAAGATTATACCATTAAAGGCAAGTTAGAACTACACGGAAAAACAAAAGACATCACCATTATGGCAAAAATCAAGAAAACTGATGCCGGTGTAGAAATAGATTCTAATTTCTCGGTCAACACCGATGATTTTGATATTGAAATCCCGAGTGTAGTCAGTAAGAAACTCACCAAAAAAGTAGCCGTAACTTTAGATGTTACGCTTAAATAAAAAAATCCCCTGACAGTTCAGGGGATTTTTTTATAAAATCACTTTTTCAAATAAATTGAGTTTATCAATATGCAATACCGTTCGGTTGTCATCGGAGCTTCTGGAGAACATCGGTAGAAATTTGGCTCCAAAAACCACTTCACTAAAAGAATAAGAAGTGCGTTTAACCACAGTCGTACTAAACATATCATCAAAAACTTTTATAAACACTAAAATTTCACCGGTAATATTCTGAAAATCTTCTTGCGTCAAATTATATAACGGACTGTTTTCTGTAATCGGATGCACTAATGTCCAGCTCAAGGTCAACGCATTTACTTTTGACAATTCCAAATCGAGATTGTAGAACTTGTTAACTAGTTTACCATTATCTTCTATGGTCATTCCCAAAGTTATTTTGGCTTCAGCATCAGTAAGATTGGTGTTTTTAAATGGCGAAAGTCGAATCATAAGAGCTGTTCCATTACCAAAAGGTGCAATCAAAGCATTGTCCGAAAACATCAAAAAAGCTTTGGGCATACTGAATCTTCCATAGAACAAACCCGTTGCAATGGCAAAACTCAGCAAACCAAACAACGCTTCAACAGCCGCCAAAAAACTGGTTAAAAAACCACTCGGACTGATATGTCCGTAACCTACAGTCGTATAAGTTTGAATACTAAAGAAAAAAGCTTGTCCGAATTTATCCAGAGATGTTGTTGCGCTGATTCCTTTTAAATGCTCAACACCTATCATGTAATACATACTGGCAAAGCAAAAATTCACGACAAAATAAAACGAGACTATAATCAACATGAATTTCCAGCGCGGAATATTCACCATTGTATGGTACCAACTGATGCTGTCAAAAAAACCAATCCCGGTTTTCTTAACGTTGGCGTTACCGCTTTTCGTGATAAATCGACCGCCATAGCTGGTTGCATTGGTACCAAATCCGGTATTGCTATCGGGTTTTGCTTTGCTGTTTATTTTTTTTAGAAATGCCATTTATTCATTTTAAAGTATCGATTTTTCCATTACATAATCATCCATAACATAACCTTGACCAATATCGATTACCTCTTCTACTGTAATCTCAAAACCCAGTTTTTTATAAAAATGTTGTGCCGAATTGTATTTGTTGACATTCAGAAACAGCGCCTTGTTGTCTTGCCTTTTGGCTTCCTTGACTATATAATCCAATAAAACTTTGCCTATGCCTTTCCCTTGTTGGGTTGACAATATATAAATTTTGTGAATCTTGGTTTTACTTATTTGATTACAATTAAACTCATAGGATGCAAAACCAACTGCCCTACCGTTTTCTTTGGCCAAAATAAAATGATGCTGCTTTTCGTTGGCTTGCATTTGAAGCGATGCCACGCTGTACATCATGTTCATCATATAATCAAATTGGGCTTGACCCAAAATCGAACCGTAAGTTTTAGGCCAAACTTCGTTAGCAATCGCTCTGATATCGGTAAAATTGGAGTCGGTATTGTTTTCTATAACGATCATTTATTTTTTCTTAAAGGCTGATTCGTAGGTATTAATCCAATCTTGTACTGAGATTTTTTGCGTCATTTCCCCAATCAAATCATACGGAATATCGTCAAACTTCTTGAAACGCACACAGCTTTTTCCCATATCGAGTTTGTATTTGCATCGTTTCCCATATTCCGCCACAAACCAATCGTGCAGATTTTTATCGGCATAAATACCCATATGGTAAAAAGCAATGAAGTTTTTTTGCGAAGCCAAACCCATAAAAGGCAGCGGATCTTTGGGATTGCAATGATAGCCGTTTGGGTAAATAGAATGCGGCACACAATAGCCCATCATGCCATAACCCATCGACTCTTGAAAGCCTTTTGGCAAGTTGTCATTGATGGCTTTTCGGAGTTTTTGAATCACTTCTTTTCTGTCGGCAGGCAATTCATTTATATAATCTTCGGGAGTTAGCGCTTTAGATTGCATGGTTTTGGATTTTGTTTCTCAAAAATAGAAATAATTTTATAGATTTACCTATTGAATAGTATTACAAAGTTATGTCCAATAATCCGCTAAGAAAAGACAAAACGTGCTTAAATTGTCGTCACGTTGTTGAAAATAGATTCTGTCCCAATTGCGGTCAGGAAAACACTGATACCCGCAAAACTTTTGTTCAGTTGTTTATTCATTTTTTTGAAGACTTAACCCATTACGAAAACTCGTTTTGGAAAACCATCAGAAACTTAATTTTTAAGCCTTCATCGTTGACCAAAGAATACCTTTCGGGCAAACGAATGTCATACTTGGCGCCTATTCGGCTTTATATTTTTATCAGTTTTGTCACTTTCTTTTTGATTTCGGTTATACCGGACAGTAAAAGTGATGAAGTTGTTGAAGTGAATGAAACCGCAGCCAAAGAGCAAACCATTACAACTGACACTATTAAAATAGCACAAGACAATCTTGAAAAAAAGAAATGGATAGCCAACATGGAGAAAAATGGCTATATCGATAAGAAAGCCGCCGATTCGTTGCAAAAAGAAGTCACTCGAAGGGAAGAAAGGAATGACGGTAGCGATTATATGAATTTTGGTTATCATTCGGTAGAGCATTTAGACTCGATTCAAAAATTTGGCAAAGCCGATGAAAAACTCACTGATTTAGAGTACTGGGCCAACAAAAAAATCTTGTTGGTCAAAAAAGGAAATACCAAAGAAGAAGTTTATGAAAAGTTGAAGGAATCTGTCATTCGCAATATTCCGAAAGCTTTATTTATTTACATGCCTTTGTTTGCATTCATTTTATGGTTGTTCCAAAGCAAAAAGCGCTGGTATTATTTTGACCATGGTATTTTCACCTTACATTATTTTTCATTTTTATTATTGGCTTCTTTAATACTTGAATTGTTCAATTTCTTTTTTGAGTTGTTTGTCCAATATCAAATTATAAACATCATAAGCTACATAGTTGAATCGGTTATTATTGTCTACATGCTTTACTATTTTTTCCCGGCGCATCATCGTTTTTATGAACAAAGTAGGTTTAAAACCATAATCAAAGGTATCTTTATCTTTTTTATCAATCTGTTTATCTTAACCTTTATATTGATTGGGCTTTTCTTCTTTTCATTTATTAATATTCATTAACCATGACAAAAAAAATAATCACGCTATCATTACTCATTACACTATTTGTAAGCTGTAATATTCAAAAAGAAGTCGTTAAAACCACAACTGACTTCAAAGCCAATCCGAATACTTATATCAATGCCATTTCAACCGAAAGTTTGCGCACCAATTTAACTTATATCGCTTCCGACGAAACTGAAGGACGTGAAACCGGTAGTGACGGACAAAAAAAAGCCGGTAAATTCATGATTGATTTCTACAAAAAGAATGGTGTTTCTTTTCCAAAAGGAGCTAAAGATTATTACCAACCCGTTCCGGCTGCATTTTTAAATACCAAAAGAAATGAAAACCTTCCCGATTCAGAGAACATTTGGGCTTATATAGAAGGTTCTGAAAAGCCGGAAGAGATTGTTGTAATTTCAGCACACTACGACCACGTTGGGGTTAAAAACGGACAAGTATATAACGGTGCCGATGATGACGGTTCGGGAACAGTAGCTTTAATGGAAATGGCGGTTGCTTTTCAAAAGGCCAAAAACGAAGGTCACGGACCAAAGCGTTCCATTCTTATCCTTCACGTAACCGGTGAAGAACACGGTTTGCATGGTTCCCGTTATTATTCGGAGAATCCATTGTTTCCTTTAAAAAATACCGTAGCCGATGTCAATATAGACATGATTGGCCGTCGCGACGATTTTCACAAAGACAGTAATAATTATGTTTATGTCATTGGTTCCGATTATTTATCGTCTGACCTTTACAACATTTGCGAAAGCGTAAACAAAGAATACATCAATCTTAATATCGATTACAAATACAACGATAAAAGCGACCCAAATCGATTTTACTATCGTTCCGACCATTATAATTTTGCCAAAAATGGAATTCCATCCGTATTCTTATTCAACGGAACACATGCCGATTACCACAAAGCTTCGGATGAAGTAAGCAAGATAGAATTTGATGCCCTAACCAAACGCACGCAATATGCTTTTGCCATTGCATGGGAAATTGCCAATAGAAAAGATAAATTAGTTGTGGATAAGAAGGATGAATAATAAATCCACACCTAAACAAACAAAAAAAGTCCTGATTTCTCAGGACTTTTTATTTCTGGGTGAATGACCGGGTTCGAACCGGCGACCCTCGGTACCACAAACCGATGCTCTAACCAACTGAGCTACAATCACCATTTGTATTTCGAGTGCAAATATAGTGCAAAAGTTAAGTTTTGCAAAGATTTTTTATTTTTTTTAAATCAAATTCGATAAGCTATTGACAGCCAAATACCTTTCAGCGGTGAAACCTTCGGCATATTCTACGCCAACCAATCTACCGAAGTCTTGTGAACGATAATGAATGCTTTCTAAGAAGTTTTTGGTGGCAATCGGAGTCACAGGTTCATTAGAATTTTCAGAATAAAACTGAGAACCGTAAGCCAAGATAGCGGCTTCTTTTTTAGCGATAAAATCAGTGATATCCACCACAAAATCAGGCTCGATATTTTTCCATTGGATGTAATGATAAACTACTTTTGGTCGCCATGCTTCTTGTTCAACACCTTCATGAGTGGTTTCAATCTTTCTCAAACCCGATAAAAAACAAGCATCCGAAACCAATTTGCTGCCTTTGCCATGGTCAATGTGTCGGTCTTCCACTGCGTTGCAAATCACAATTTCCGGACGGTATTTTCTCAAACGCTTGATGATTTCCATTTGGTGTGCTTCGTCATTGACAAAAAAACCATCGCGCATGTCTAAGTTTTCCCTAACCGAAATTCCGAGAATTTCAGCCGCCAATTTTGATTCATTGTTCCTGATTTCCACTGAACCACGGGTGCCGAGTTCGCCACGAGTCAAATCGATAATGCCTACTTTTTTTCCGAGGGAAACTTCTTTGGCGATGGTGCCGCTACAACCTAATTCTACATCATCAGGATGTGCTCCGAAAGCAAGTATATCTAGTTTCATATTTCTATTTTTGTTGTATGTTATAAGTTCTGGGTTGTAGGTTGCTGCATTTTAACTTATAACTTGGAACCTACAACTTACAACTTTTTTTAATTCAAAACCTTCCTCATCGTCATCGATTTATTCACCGTTTCCGTAAATTCATCCGAAGGAACACTGTCTTTGGTAATCCCACAACCGATAAAAAGTACGGCTGTATCGCCAACAATTTTCATGCACCGCAAGTTAACAAACAAATCGGATTGTTCGGTTCGGAACGTGGTGAAATCGATATTCAACTCGCCTAAAAATCCGGAATAATATTCTCGCACGTAGTTTTCATTTTTTAAAATAAATGCTTTTGCGGATTCTTTTGGCAAACCACAAACAGCTGATGTTGGGTGCAATGTTGCTATGATTTCGCCTTTGGCTTTTTTTGATTTTATAGTCGCCGTTATATCGGTTTTTATGTGCCAAAGATTTCCTGCTTTGACAGAATACGGACTTGAAACAGTCATTTCACTGACTCTATCCTGCAAACCTGTTGTAATAAATTCGGTGACCAAGCGTTGTTCTTCGATTTCTTTTTCTTGCCAAATGACCGACTCCGAATTCGTAGCGACTTGCGTTCCGGCTAGCGCTACGGTTTGTAATGATTTTTGATTGATTTTCAAAAACTGTTCAGGCGTTGCTCCAATCCATAGTCCTATTTTCGGATGGTAAAAACAATATTTAAAAGCGCTCGGATAAAAAGAGATTAACTTTTTGAAAACCGCTTCTAAATCAAATTGTCGCAAAAGCACTTCTTCTTTTCGGGACAAAACCACTTTTTCAAAAGCGCCTTTGTGAATCGCATCGATACCTCTTTGAACCAAATTTTCAAAGACTATTTTGGCAGTTTCATCGATTTCTGGTGATATGCTATTGGGAACCAAATAATCTTTAACCGCTATCCTTTCCACATAAACATCCGATTCCTTTTGAGGAATAAACGGAATCAAATCGGCTTCAAAAGGAGCAAAAACAAATCCTTTAGCCGCAAAATCTTCCAGAAAATACAAATGGTCATTCTTTTGGAACAAACCAATCATTTTATCCGAATTGGTTTTGGCAAACAATACAAAAGGCAATTGCTGCTCTTGGTGTGTTTTGACTTTGATGAATAAATCGGTCATTATCTTCTTGGTAAAATCATATTGGTCAATTTACAAAGCGAAATGAGTTTGTCATTTTCATCGGTGATTTTTATTTCCCAAAGGTGAATACTTCTACCTTGGTGAATAATTCGGGCGGTACAATACACTATGCCTTCACGTTTACTTTTCAAATGATTGGCAGAAATCTCAATGCCACGCACTTCTTGTTTGTCGGTATTGATAAACATTAACGAAGCCGCACTTCCTACACTTTCCGCTAAAGCTACCGTTGCACCGCCGTGTAATAATCCCATTGGCTGGTGAACTCTGGAATTGACCGGCATTTTGGCGGTTAAAAATCCTTCTCCGGCGTCAATATATTCTATCTCTAAAGTTTGCATCAAAGTGTTATTACACCATTCGTTGCATAATTGGAGTATTTTTTCTTTATCAAATGACATAGCTTTTTTTTTGTAAAAATACTACTTATTTGGCACAGAGAAAAAAGCTGGTAAAATGAAAATACTAAAAATGCCTTTTTCTCGTTATTTGTAAAGTCAATCTTCAAATTTTCAAATTGACCTATTTTCAAATTAAACTTTAATACCTACATTTACCAAAATTCAACATACATGCGCAATATTATTATCCTTTTCATTGTTGGTTTAGCCATTTCCGTAAGCTCTTGTCGTGAAGACTTTCAATTCGAGCCCAGCACAGGCGATTTGACATTTTCCAGAGACACGGTTTATTTAGATACGGTTTTTGCCGATATCGGTTCGAGCACTTATACTTTGAAAGTGTATAATAAAAGTGATAAAGACATTAGCATTCCAACAATCCAATTAGGCAGAGGACAAGCTTCCAAATACCGCATGACGGTTGACGGTATGACAGGCGAAAACAACCGCGTGTTTCATAATGTAGAGTTATTAGCCAAAGACAGTTTGTATATTTTTATAGAAGTCACTTCTGATGTTGCTTCAGCCAATCCGACTGATTTCCTTTATACTGACCAAATCCAATTTGACAGCGGTGATAATTTCCAAAAAGTAGAATTGGTAACCTTAATACAAGATGCTTATTTCCTTTATCCTAAGAGATTTTCTGATGGTACCACTGAAACTTTGCCAATAGGTGATGACGAAGTGTATGGTTTCTTCTTGGATGAAAACGACCCGGTTAACGGCAACGAATATGTTTGGGGCAATGAGAAACCTTATGTGATTTATGGTTATGCCGCAGTTCCCACCGGAAAAACGCTTAATGTTCAACCCGGTGCAAGAGTCCATTTTCATGCCGAATCAGGTTTGATTGTCGGCAGTGGCGGTTCGTTAAGAGTTAACGGTCAATTATCCACCACAGAAGCGCTTGAAAACGAAGTCATCTTCGAAGGCGACCGATTGGAACCCGATTTTTCAGACATTCCGGGACAATGGGGAACAATTTGGTTAACAGACGGAAGTACCAACAATTATATTGAACATTTGACCCTGAAAAACGCCATTATTGGTTTATTAATCGACCACAATGACGGTACTACCACGACCATCAAAAACAGTCAAATTTATGATTGTTCGAATATGGGAATTTATGCTAAAACGGCAAAAATATATGGTGAAAACTTAGTCATTAATACTGCTGGCCAATATGCATTGGCTTGTACACTTGGTGGTAGTTATGAATTCAAACATTGTACTTTCAACAACAATTGGTCGAGTTCCCAGCAACTGGCAGTTAAAATTGACAATTATTACACAGACAATACGACCAACCAAGAAGTGGCTTTCGATTTAGAACAAGCCAATTTTTACAATTGTATTATTTTTGGTTCTAATCAAATTGAGTTGTTTTTAGACAAAAGCACAGTTAGTCCGGAAACCAATTGGACTGCACCCATTTTCAGCAAGTGCCAAATCAAATTCAACAACTCCAACAATCAGTTTACCAACAATCCTGATTATGCTTTTATTAATGACACTAACGAAATCATTAAAAACGGCACGCCTGATTTCTTGGATATTTTTAATAATAAATTGTTTATCGGAGCCGATTCGGATGCCAAAGACTTTGGCGTAAACGTAGGCGTTCCGAATGATATTTTAGGAAATTCGCGCAATGGTGTGTTTGATTTAGGTGCCTACAATTCGATTGTGTTTCCCGAGGATTAATTTTTTCAAAACTGATTTTGGGTTTCGTTTTTTTAGCCTAAATTTGCACCTATCTACCTGTCGGCAGACAGGCAACAACACACTAAAACAACAACACAATGATTCATTTCTTCGGAAACGAAAGTAATACCGTTTTTGCCGTGCAAACGCAAAACGAGCTTTCGGCAGAAACTATCTCAAAATTAAACTGGCTTTTTGACAACGCGCATAAAATAGAAAAATCCGTCCTGACGGATTTTTTTGTTGGTCCACGTGCCGCTATGGTAACCCCTTGGAGCACCAATGCCGTTGAAATTACTCAAAATATGGGTATTGAATGCATCATTAGAATTGAAGAATTCGAAAAGGTCACGACTGATTTTACAGACTTCGACCCAATGCTTTCACAAAAGTACAGCGAGCTGACCCAAGATATTTTCACCATTAATATCCAGCCGGACCCTATTTTAGAGATTGAAGATATTGCCGCTTACAACCAACAAGAAGGTTTAGCTTTAAGTTCAGAAGAAGTCGATTATTTGAATGGTGTGGCGCAGAAAATTGGGCGTAAACTGACCGATTCAGAAGTTTTTGGTTTTTCTCAAGCCAATTCGGAACACTGTCGTCACAAAATCTTCAACGGCACTTTTGTCATTGACGGAGAAGAAAAAGAGACTTCTTTATTCAAACTCATCAAAAAAACATCTGCCGAAAATCCAAACGATATCGTTTCGGCTTATAAAGATAACGTGGCTTTTGTCAAAGGACCAAGAGTGACACAGTTTGCACCAAAAAGTGCCGACAAACCTGATTTTTACGAAAACAAAGAATTTGATTCGGTGATTTCCTTAAAAGCAGAAACACATAATTTTCCAACCACAGTTGAACCTTTTAACGGAGCCGCAACCGGTTCGGGTGGAGAAATTCGTGATAGATTAGCCGGTGGACAAGGTTCATTACCGCTAGCCGGAACTGCTGTTTATATGACCGCATATTCTCGTTTGAAAGACAATAGAACTTGGGAAAATGGAATGACCGAAAGAAAATGGTTGTACCAAACGCCGATGGATATTTTAATCAAAGCTTCCAATGGTGCTTCCGATTTCGGGAATAAATTCGGACAACCTTTGATTACCGGTTCGATTCTAACCTTTGAACACCAAGAACCGTCCGAATTTGAGGATGAACCAAATACAAACAGAAAGCTTGGTTACGACAAAGTTATCATGCAAGCCGGTGGCATTGGCTACGGAAAATTAGACCAATCCATCAAAAAGAAACCGAGTGCCGGAGATAAAATCGTTATCCTTGGTGGAGAAAATTATAGAATTGGTATGGGTGGCGCAGCAGTTTCTTCTGCTGATACCGGTGCTTTTGGTTCCGGAATCGAATTAAATGCCATCCAACGTTCGAATCCTGAAATGCAAAAACGCGCGGCTAATGCCATTCGCGGTTTGGTGGAAAGCGATAACAATCCTATCGTTTCTATTCACGATCACGGTGCTGGAGGACATCTGAATTGTCTTTCTGAATTGGTAGAAGAAACCGGTGGTTTGATTGATTTGGATAAATTGCCTGTCGGTGACCCAACGCTTTCTGCTAAAGAAATCATTGGCAACGAATCTCAGGAAAGAATGGGATTAGTCATTGGTCAAAAAGACATCGACACTTTACAAAGAATTGCAGACAGAGAACGTTCTCCAATGTATCAAGTTGGTGATGTAACCGATAACCAACGCTTCACTTTTGAAAGCAAAACGACCGGTGCTAAACCAATGGATTTCGCTTTAGAAGACATGTTTGGCAGTTCGCCAAAAACCATTATGGCGGATAAAACCATCGATAGAAATTACACCGATTTAGAATATAGTAGCGATTATATCCAAGATTATTTAAGAGATGTCTTGAAATTGGAAGCTGTGGCTTGTAAAGATTGGTTGACCAATAAAGTCGACCGTTGCGTTGGCGGAAAAGTGGCCAAACAACAATGCGCCGGACCATTACAATTGCCTTTGAACAATGTAGGTGTGATGGCTTTAGATTTTAACGGAAAAGAAGGCATTGCGACTTCAATCGGTCACGCTCCTATTTCGGCTTTAATTAATCCTTCAGCCGGAAGCAGAAATGCCATTGCCGAAGCTTTATCGAATATTGTTTTCGCTCCGTTAAAAGAGAATTTAAAAAGCGTTTCCTTGTCAGCCAACTGGATGTGGGCTTGTAAAAACGAAGGTGAAGATGCCCGTTTGTACGAAGCGGTTCAAGCTTGTTCTGAGTTTGCTATCGAATTAGGCATCAACATTCCTACCGGAAAAGATTCACTTTCCATGAAACAAAAATACCCGAACGACGAAGTAATTGCACCGGGAACGGTAATCATATCTGCGGCCGGAAACTGTTCGAATATTACTAAAGTAGTAGAACCTGTTTTACAAAGAAATGGCGGTTCGATTTATTATATCAATTTGTCGCAAGACGAGTTTAAATTGGGCGGAAGTTCTTTTGCGCAAGTATTAAATAAAATCGGAAACGATACGCCAACTATAAAAGATGCTGCTTTCTTCAAAAAAGCCTTCAATACTATTCAAGATTTAATCAAAGACCGACAAATTTTGGCGGGACATGACATCGGAAGCGGTGGTTTGATTACGACTTTATTAGAAATGTGTTTTGCCGATAATCATTTAGGCGCTAAAATTGATTTCAGTTCATTTGAAGAAAAAGATTTGGTGAAAATCTTATTCGCAGAAAATATTGGTTTGGTACTTCAAGCGAAAGAAGATGCCATATTCGAAAAAGCTTTAGCCGGAATCGAGTTCTTCAAAATTGGAAAAGCTGTATCAACAGCTACTTTAGACTTTGGACATTTGACATTCGACATTCCGACTTTAAGAGATGTTTGGTTTGAAACTTCTTATTTGTTAGACCAAAAACAATCCAAAAACAATAGGGCTAGAGAGCGCTTTAACAACTATAGCCATCAAGCATTACAATACCAATTCCCAAGTCATTTCACTGGTTTAAAACCCGTAATTGACGCTTCAAAACCACGCCCAAAAGCTGCAATTATCCGCGAAAAAGGAAGTAATTCCGAACGCGAAATGGCCAATGCGATGTACTTGGCCGGATTTGATGTCAAAGACGTACACATGACCGATTTGATTTCGGGACGTGAAACTTTGGAAAATATACAATTCATTGGAGCCGTTGGTGGTTTCTCGAATTCGGATGTATTAGGTTCAGCTAAAGGTTGGGCCGGAGCGTTTTTATACAACGAAAAAGCCAACACTGCTTTAAAGAACTTCTTAAAACGCGAAGACACTTTATCAGTAGGAATCTGTAATGGTTGCCAATTGTTCATGGAATTAGAAGTCATCAATCCGGAACACAAGATTCACGGAAAAATGAAGCACAATGATTCCCACAAACACGAAAGTATTTTTACTTCGGTTAAAGTACAAGAAAACCATTCGGTGATGCTAAAAACACTTGCTGGAACTACACTTGGCGTTTGGGTTTCGCATGGCGAAGGAAAATTCCATTTGCCTTACGAAGAAAGTCAATATAACATAGTAGCCAAATATGCTTACGAAGGTTATCCGGCCAATCCAAACGGTTCCGATTACAATACCGCAATGATGTGCGACAAAACCGGAAGACATTTGGTGATGATGCCACACATTGAGCGTTCTACTTTCCCATGGAATTGGGCGCATTATCCAAGTGATAAAAAAGACGAAGTTACTCCATGGATTGAAGCTTTTGTCAATGCCAGAGAATGGATTGAAAAACAATAAATCATATAAAAAAAGCTCCTAAATTCAGGAGCTTTTTTATTTACATCAATCATTATTCTAAAATCTGTAACCAATCGTGGCTTGGTACCACATATTTTTATACCGTGGGGTATCCGAAGTTCCGTCACCATTATTGTTTTTCACATCCCAACCGGCTCTTAGACCATAAACTATTTGATCAATATTAAAATCGACACCACCTGCAAGTCCGTAGATGTTTTTTTCAATATTAGCATTACTGAATTCATTTTCCTGTGTAGCCGAAATGGTCCCACCCTCAAATTTATCCGTTTGTTTCATTAAATAGGAAAACTGCGGACCAAATAAAATCGATATATTCTCAACCGGCTTGAAACTAACATAAATTGGGACATCAATAAAGTTAGAAGTTCTGGTCATTTCATAACTACTCCCCAAAAAAGTACCGGTAGATTTAAATCCTTTTTGCGAGAATAAAACCTCCGGCTGAATCCCAAAATACCTCCCAAGAGGAAGTGAAAGAAAACCGCCAATAGCAAATCCTAATTTAGAATCGGCAACAAAATTTTCTCCTTCTGAGTCATAAACATTGGAGAGATTAACACCTCCTTTTATCCCTAAGGATATTTGTGAACGGTTATCAGTTCTTGTCTTCTCACCTGCTTGTGCGAAAGCATCCGTTGTTGATAGCGTAATCATTGCGATTACCATAATTACTCTTTTCATAGTTCTAATAATTTAAAGTTATAAGTAAAATTTAGGGCCAATGATTGTCTGTTTAAAAGAATAATGACATTGTAAATTTCGCTATAAAGCCTCCAACACTTCTTACAGAACTATGCTTATCATTTACATAATTATGGCGTGCCCCTTTGGGCCGGGCTGTCCGGGTTACAAGGTAACCTCTCCCATCCCTCACGCAATTAGTCTTAAATTGATAATTTCTCCAAACAAATAACAATAGTATATACAGTATTTCCCTGAATTCGAAGAATTTATAAAACAAAAAACCTTGTCCAAATAAATGAATAGGGCTTTCCTTCGTCATTTCGCTACGCTCGGGAAAAAAAAAGACGGCATTTGATATTAAGAGGAGGAAGCCAGTGGGCTTCAGGCCTGCCTGCCGGCAGTCAGGTACGCGAACTTGAGTTCGCCTATAAGTATAAAACAAAAAACCCTATCCAAATAAATGAATAGGGTTTTATAAAAAAAGGCGGCGACATACTCTCCCAC
>NZ_JBKBLM010000022.1:17523-47209 GCF_046296355.1 Flavobacterium sp. | reverse complement strand
TACTACATTGGAATATAGGATCCGGTGTTGTAGCCAATGGCAAAGGATTTACCACCAAATTGAACGAACTCACCGAACTACAACCCGTAGTATTATTACTGATATTTATCCAAATCTCTTGTGGATTACTGATATTACTGTATAAATTCGGTAATGGACTCGTTTGGGTCTCAGCATCACCTTGAGTTAAATAATAATTAACAGTAACATTAGCTTGTCCATTGGCAATCTCAGCGTCTTTAGTATTTAAAGTAAAGACTTCTACTCCATCTCCCGGGTTGTTGTAATCACACAACTCATAATCTGTAATCACAGGATTGGCTAAGGGAAGTGGGTTGACAGTAATGGTATAAGAACCTGTTGTTGAACAGTTGTTCAAAGTGGCAACAATGTTAATAGTAGCTGTAACAGCCGAAGAACCATTATTGGAGGCTACAAAATTAGGAATATTACCGGTTCCTGAAGCTGATAATCCAATCGATGACAAACTATTAGTCCAACTAAAACTTGCCCCTACAGGAGAACTGACGAAAGAATTTGTGGTTACAGTCTCTTCTGAACAAACTACCACATTTGATGGCACATTGGTGATTACCGGAAGAGGATTAACAGTTATTACTGCCGAACCGGACTGCGTTTGACTACAAAACGGAGCACTTGAAGCAGTAACACTCACTAAAGTATAAGTACTGTTAGCGGTCAAAACCGGCGTGGTTACCGTGGCAACTCCTATAACGTCTAGAAGAATTGTTTGATTGGCACCGCCGTTTATAGTATAAGTAACCGTTGCATTGGCAGTACCGTTAAAAGTGATTACTGCTGTATTCCCGGAACAAATGGTTGTTGTACCGGAAATTGTTACAGTTGGTGATGCATTTACTGTTACAACAGCCGACCCGGTTTGTGTCTGACTACAAGCAGGAACTCCAGAAGCAGTCACATTCACTAAAGCATAAGTGGTATTAGTATTTAAAATTGGGGTAGTAAAGTTAGCCGTACCTGTTCCGTCTAAAACAATGTTTTGATTGGCTCCTCCATTTATGGCATAAACAACGGTAGCATTTGGCGTTCCGTTGAAAGTAATAACAGTAGTGTTTCCAGAACAAATTGTGGTAGTACCAGAAATAGTAGCCGTTGGCAAAGCATTAATGGTTATAATAACTGAGCCACTCTGTGTCTGAGTACATGCCGGAATTCCTGCAGCAGTAACATTTACTAAAGTATAAGTTGTATTTGCAATTAATGATGGTGTAGTAAGTGTTGCTGAACCAACTCCGTTTAAAACAATAGTCTGATTGGCACCACCATTTACTGTATATGTAACTGTTGCATTTGGTGTACCATTGAAAGTAATTGTAGTTGTTGTGCCTAAACAAATTGTAGTTGTCCCCGTGATTGTTACTGTCGGCAAAGGATTAACCGTGATTACAGCAGAACCGGTTTGGTTTTGACTACAAGCCGGAGAGCCTGAAGAGGTTACACTCACTAAAGCATAAGTACTATTTGCCGATAAAATTGGAGTAGTAATAGTAGCCGAACCTGTTCCGTTTAAAACAATAGTCTGATTGGCACCACCATTTACTGTGTAAGTAACAGTAGCATTTGGCGTTCCGTTGAAAGTAATCACTGCCGTAGTCCCAGAACAGATAGTAGTAGTCCCAGAGATTGTTGCTGTCGGTAAAAGATTAACCGTTACCAAAGCAGAGCCAACCAAAGTTTGACTACACGGTGGTGTTCCTGACAGAGTAACCTGCACCAAGTCATAAGCTGTAGTAGTTGTTAATGCTGGTGTTGTCAAAGTAGCCGAACCTAATCCGTTCAAAAGTATGGTTTGATTCGCCCCACTATTGATAGTATAAGTAACGGTAGCATTGGGTGTTCCGTTAAAAGTAATAACCGTTGTGCTTCCCGAACAAATTGTGGTGGTTCCGGATATGGTTGCCGTTGGCGCAGAGTTTATAGTGATTACAGCCGAACCGGTTTGCGCTTGACTACAAGAAGAACTTCCGGAAGTTGTAACACTTACTAAAGCATAGGTTGTATTTACAGTCAATGCTGAAGTGGTTAGCGCAGCTGAACCGGTTCCATCCAAAACAATCGTTTGATTGGCTCCACTATTTACCGTGTAAGTAACTGTGGCATTTGGTGTTCCGTTGAAAGTGATAATTGTTGTTGAGCCCGAACAAACAGAAGTTGTTCCTGATATTGTAGCCGTTGGTAAGGTAATAACTGTAACAATGGCTGAACCTGTTTGAGTCTGACTACAAACCGGTGTTCCCGAAGAAGCTACACTCACAAGGTCATAGGTAATATCAGCGGTTAAGACAGGAGTTGTAATCGTTGCCGAACCTGCTCCGTTAAGAACAATAGTTTGATTGGCACCCCCATTTACAGTATAAGTCACTGTTGCATTGGGCGTACCACTAAAAGTAATTGTCGTTGTGCTACCGGAGCATATAGTAGTAGTTCCTGATATGGCAGCGGTTGGCAATGGATTCACCGTTACAGTAGCCGATTGATTTAGGGGTTGTGAACAAATAGTAGCACCCGAAGCATTTAATGCTCTGACTCCCGTAAGCGTATAAGTTGTGTTTGATGTGGGAGATTGTGTTAAAGTAAAAACTCCTGTAGCATCCAAATTTGTGTTTTGTGTTGGTCCGCCATTAATATTGTAATCTATATTGGCTCCAGGTGTTCCGGTAAAAGTAACCGTTGCACTATCGCCCGAGCAAATAACTGTAGGAGATACACTCACGCTCGCATTGGGGACTAAATTAACCACTAAATCAAACTCAGTAACACTATAACAATTTGAATTATTGTCTGTTACCCTCACATAAATTGTCTGGGGATTTGATATATTTGAATAAATACCAGGTAGTGCATTAACATTATCATTTGCATCCGCAGCGGTTTCATGATAGGTAAATGTATTATTAGTAGTGTCTGCATTTATAAGTGGACTAACGGAATTTAGGTTATAAATCCCAACATTTGGTGTATTGCTACAGGTCATTACATCAGGGATTGAAGCTGCAACAGGTGGCGAAGGAAATGCTCCCGTTCCGGCAGTAGCTGTACCTATCCATTGTAGTTGGAAACCACCGTCTCCATTGGGTCTGTCAATAGCAATGTAATAAGATTGTCCCGGCAATACATTAAGCCATCTTACATATCCGTTACCATTTGGTCCGGGACCAACTTGGGTATTTAAAGTGGAGCCATACATTCCGGTCCAGTTTGAAGTCAAACCAGCCTGTTGCGGATTAGTAGTTGCACAACGAATAGGTGCTCCGAGAGCGCCACAAACAGCATTGGGTCCAAATACCCAAAAATCATAATCTACCATGATATCCGGGTCATCAGGAATCAAATTGAACCCTAATGTTCCTCCTTGAACAATATTGATTTCTAACCAAAGAGAATTACTTTCAAATCCACCACAAGCATTAATTTCCTGAGTGTTACCTATACCGCTTGCATTGGAAAAAAAGGTGCCGTTTCCACAAATAGTAAGCGCATTAACGCAGTCATTGGGCTCTACTTGGGCAAGAATTGTATTGACAAAAACAAAGGATAATAATAACGTTAAAACTTTCTTCATTGAATCATCATATTTATGCACAATAGCCAATCTCAATTTTCATCGAGATTAGCTATCATTTACCAACCATTAATTTATTTAACTTTTACTCTTTAACTCAATGATTGGGTATTCTATTTTTAAAAATTACTATCTATTTTTTCACTATCAAGAACTCAGAGCGTCTGTTTTGAGCATCTTGTTCCGGTGTACAATTGGTTCCGCATTTTACTTTTTGTTCAGTGCTTCCGAATCCTTTTCCGGAAATACGACCTTGAGTGATTCCTTTAGAAATTAAATACTGAACAGTTGATTGCGCTCTTCTTTCTGATAAGTTTAAGTTGTAGTTCAAACTTCCTTTTGAATCGGTATGTGACTTAACAAAAATCACCATTGAAGGATTGTCTTGCATTACTTTGACTAACTTATCTAATTCTAAAGCACCTTGAGCGGTGATGTTGCTTTTATCGTATGCAAAATAAATCGGATTTAAGATAACTTCTGTATCCGTAATAATCACTTCAGATGGCACTAAGGCAACCTCAACAACTGTTTCACCTGCTTTTACAGCTTTTACAGCGGAACTAGCGGTTTCAAAATTTTGAGCAGCTACTTGTAAACCGTAACCTAAATTACATTCAATAGGGTAACTTACTTTTCCTGCAGCATTTGATTTCTCTGTAGCGATTACATTTCCTTTTAAGTCTAAAATAGCTACTGAAGCATTGGCCAATGGCGCTTTTGTTTTGGCATTTGTCACCAATACAATAGCTTCTGCTTTACAAAGTGGTGCTGCCGAAAATATAGCATCGTCACCATTTCTGTTAGAAGAGAAATAACCAATATTGGCATTTTTATTAAAACTGAAGGAGAAATCATCTTTCTCACTATTAACAGGTTTACCAAGATTAATGGCTTGGTCTGAACCGTTTAAATTGGTTTTATAAACATCAAATCCTCCCAACCCTTGTCTTCCTAAAGAAGCAAAATACAAAGTATTATCTTCAGTAATGAAAGGGAAATTTTCTTTATTGGCTGTATTTACATTGGTACCCAAATTTTGAGGTTTACCATATCCATTAGCTTCAACAGTCACTTTCCAAATATCAGATTCTCCTAATCCGCCCGGCATATTAGAGGCAAAATACAAGGTTTTACCATCTTTACTCAAACTTGGATTGGTAGCTGAATAACTGGTACTGTTAAAAGGCAAAGCTTCAACATTGGTCCATTTACCATCTACTTTTGTCGCTTTGTAAATACCTTGTTGTCCAATTTTAGTATTGCTTTTTTTACTTTTTTCGTATTGTCCTTCACTGTGTCCGTCTCTGGCAAAAAACATGGTATTACCGTCAGCGCTTAAAGTTACCGGACCATCGTGAAAAGGGGTATTTAACTCCCTAACCGCAGTAGGTTCAGAAAAACTTCCTTTGTCATCTCTGGTAGATTGGTAAATATCTAAATACGGTTGGTTGTTCCATTTATCCGTTTTGTTAGAACTGTTTCTGGTACTGGCAAAATAAAGAATATTGTCATTGGTTAACAACGCGCCAAAATCACTTTGTCCTTTGCTTTTGATATTGGTTTCGGCAACATCAAATAATTTTGTATTGGTGGCCAAACTCGGAATGTAATTTGGATTGGCCAAATGTTCCTTTGCTCTGTCGTCTTTAGGCATCATTTTGGCAAAAACATCCATTTGTTTATTGGCTTCCAAATATTTACCCAAAACTTTTAAAGTTTGCGCATAACGGTAATAAGTTTCTGCATCCGCTTTACCTTTGGCAGTTGCTTTAGCATACCATTTTGAAGCATTTTCTGAATCAAAAACATTGTAATAACTCTCTGCTAACTGGGTATAAATGTATTCATTAGCGCCTTTACTTTCGGCTAGTTTCTGGTATTCCTCGATAGCAGCAACATACTGATAGCTTTCAAATAGCTTATCGGCTTTGGCAGTAGCACTGTTTTGTCCGTAACTTGCTGTTAGCAATAATATCAAACTAAAGGTGATATATGTTTTTTTCATAATTGTTGTTTTTAGAAAAATCTTGGTGAAACAGAAACTTTTTTAGACAAATTTAAATCAAATAACAACATAAACTCATGTGAAGCCGGAGATGTTCCTCTGATATCTGAAATTACATGGTCATAAGCATAGCCAATTCTAACCGAAGGCGTTACTGCAAAGTTAATCATGGCTCCGAAGGAATCGTCTAAACGATACGTTCCGCCGATTTCATATTTTTCAAAGAACAAGAAGTTAGCCGAACAGTCAAGAGATGTTGGTGCTTTGAAAGCTGATTTCAACATAAAAGACGGTTTAAATTTAGTATTAGCCGATAAGTCAAACACATATCCACTGGTTAAAAAATAGTGTTGGGTATCGCTACCAAATTGGTACTCTTGTCCGTTTCGGGTGATGTCTAAGTGTTTTCCATCCAACATATTCGGCACAGACAAAGCGGCATAATATTTATTGGTGTAGAAAAACAATCCGGTACCAATATTCAATTTGATATTACTACTGTTTTCGTCAAAAGCAAAATCGCCAGGTTGTTGGGTATACCCATTTCCGATTTCAGAAAACAATCCGATTTTTTGAAAAGTGGCCCCGGCTTTCAAACCGAAAGCCAGTCTACTTTGGCCACCCATATTTACAGTATAAGAGAAATCTCCGTATACATTGGTTTCTTCCACCGGTCCGATTTTATCTGAAATAGCAGACAATCCCAACCCTACATTTTTACCAACCGGACTGTGAATGGCAAAAGTGGCTGTTTTTGGAGCGCCTTCTAACCCAACCCATTGTTGACGGTAAAGTAATCCTCCCGATATGTTCTCTTTTGAACCTGCATATGCCGGATTCATGACGTTCATATTATACATGTATTGTGTATAATGTGGATCTTGCTGTGCTTTCACTTCCATTGTGAACAATGATAGTAATGCCAGTGCTAAATATCCTTTTTTCATTAGGTGTGTCATTTTATTTAATAATAGTTTGTTGGTAAAACACAAACAAACTGTTTATACTTATTTGATTAATACTGTCTGTTTATATATACCCAACCGGTTTTATTAGCACCTTCATTGGTATGAATGCTGTAGAAATAGGTTCCATCCGGCAATTCATCACCACCGTCAGATTGTCCTTTCCATTGGTTAGTATAGTTTCCTGAGAAAGAGAACACTTTTGTTCCGTAACGGTTGAAAATGATAATGTCTTTTACCCCATAACCTGTTAGATCAAAAGTATCGTTCAGTTGGTCATTGTTAGGCGAAATACCTCTCGGTATAACTTGACACGGATTATTTTCTACAGTGAAACTTTGCTCAGTATCACAGCCATTTAATCCAATTGAAACCGTGAATGTTAATGGTAAAACCAAACTTGGGTTTTGAGCCATAAATTCTTCTACATTGAGAGAGTCATTTGTTCCAACAGTAGTTGTTCCATACGTCCAAGTATAACCTGCTGCATCGGTATTAAAGTTGGCATCGACTATACTTAACGTCAACATACTGTTTTGACAAGAATCATCAATCACAAAAATTAACTCAGGTGTAATAGTGATGATAGCAGAACCGGAAATGGTCTGAGTACAAGCATTAGTTCCTGATGCAGTTACACTAACTAAAGTATAAGTTGTTGTTGTGGTTAATGTAGATGTTGTAATCGAAGCAGTACCCGAAGCATCAAGTACTATCGTTTCATTTGCTCCGCCATTTACAGTATAGGTTACAGTAGCATTTGGTGTACCATTGAATGTTACAGTAGCAGTTGATTCAGTACAAATTGTTGTTGTTCCGCTAATTGTTGCCGTTGGCAATGCCTCGACAGTCACTACAGCTGTACCGGTTTGTACTTGAGAACAAGAAGACAATGTGGCACTTGAAACACTTAACAATTGGTAAGTGAATGTTCCAAACGTTGCTGTTGGTGCACTAACAGAAACACTATTTCCGGTTGTTGTTGACACAGTTTGTGTTGCTCCGCCATTAATATTATACGTGAATGTATATGGTTGAGCTCCATTGGCACCAGTAAATGTAATACTTGGACCAGTCGTATCTTGACAAACAGTTGTTGTGCCCGAAATAGTAGCGGTTGGTAAAGCGACCACTGTGACCACGGCAGAACCCGAAACATTTTGACTACACGAAGCCGTTCCTGATGCCATTACACTAACAAGAGTATAAGTTGTAGTTGCGGTCAAAGCCGTAGTAGTAATTGACGCTGTACCGGATGCATTTAAAACTATCGTTTGGTTCGCTCCGCCATTTACAGTATAAGTTACAGTAGCATTTGGCGTTCCGTTAAATGTAATCACAGCTGTTGACCCGGTACAAATTGTCGTGGTTCCCGAAATCGTTGCTGTTGGTAAAGCATCAACTGTTACTACAGCTGAACCTGATTGTGTTTGAGAACATGACGTTAATCCGGCGCTTGAAACACTTACTAAGTCATAAGTAAATACTCCGACAGTTGCGGTTGGCACACTGATAGAAACGCTGTTCCCGGTTGTTGTTGTTGAAGTTTGGTTTGCCCCACCATTGATAGTATAGGTGAAGGTATAAGGTTCGGCACCATTGGCACCTGTAAATGTAATAGTTGGATTAGCAGCATTTTGACAAACAGTAACCGTTCCTGAAATGGTAGCTGTTGGTAAGGCACCAACGGTAATTGTAGCAGAACCCGATACGGACTGACTACAAGTTGATGTTCCCGAAGCCACACTTACTAGGGTATAAGTACTATTTGTGGACAATGCTGGTGTTGTAAGGGTTGCATTTCCTGAACCATCTAGAGTAATGGTTTGGTTGGCACCACCGTCAACGGTGAAAGTTACTATAGCATTTGGCGTACCACTAAAGGTGATTACTGCAGTGGCGCCGGAACAGATAGACGTAGAACCGGAAATAGCAGCATTTGGTAAAGCATTGATGCTAATAATAGCCGAACCGGTTTGTGCTTGGCTACAAGCCAAAGTTCCTGAAGCTGTAACGTTTACTAAACTATAAGTGCTATTAGCAGTCAGTACCGGAGTAGTAACTGTTGCAGTTCCTGAAGCATTCAAGACTATTGTTTGATTGGCTCCGCCGTCAACAGTATAAGTTACTATTGCATTTGCAGTTCCATTAAATGTAATCGTTGCGGTTGTTCCTTCACAAATTGCTGTTGTTCCTGAGATTGTAACGGTTGGCAACGCTTCGATGGTTATCAAAGCATTACCGGTTTGCGCTTGACTACATGGGTTAGTTCCTGTAGAAAGCACACTAACTAAATCATAACTTACGTTAGCAGTTAAGGCAGATGTTGTTAATGTGGCACCACCGGTATTATCTAAAGTAATTGTTTGGTTTGAACCTCCATTTACGGTATAAGTTACTATTGCATCCGGAGTACCATTAAAGGTAATTGTTGTTGTTGAACCTTCACAAATTGTAGTTGTACCTGAAATCGTAGCTGTTGGCAAATCATTCACTTGCACTGCAATTTGAGCACGTGGCCCTTCACATCCGTTAGTATCTACTGCTGCTGCATAGAACAATTGAGCGTTTCCTGCAGTTGTAGTACTTGGTGTAGGAGCGATAGTAGAACCTGCTCCTCCGATAGCTTGAGTGTACCAATTTACTGTGTATCCTGAGTTAACAGTAGCTGTTAAAGGTGTTGCAACATCGTTAACACAATACACAACCGGACTAACTACTTGGGTAGCTTCATTCGTTCCTTGTTTGGTAATGGTAACCGATTTTTCACAATAACGGGTTTTCCAATAGAAAACATATGTTCCCGGACTGGTAATGCCCGTAATATTTGTAGTAGTATTGTTTGGCGTATCAATAGAAGCTACAACCGGATTGTCAACATCAGCCTCCCAATGACCAACTCCTCTGGCTTCTAAAGTAGTCGATGTAGCATCACAATCTAAAGTAAGCGTCTCATCAGTAAGAATATCAACAGGCGCTTTGAAATTTGCAGCATCTATAAGATGGCCGATTTCATTGCCTTCCGGTCTGAAAATAAATCTCGTTTTAGGCTGACCAACCGGAACAACATATGTACCGGTTACCAATTCCCAGTTGGTCTCGTTAGCAAAATCAGCTGCAATCAAAGTAAATGGTCCTGACGGAGGCCCGGCGTATAATTGAAGCGTTGAACCGTTCGTTCTTGTTGCACTGGCAAAACTATAATCTACTTCAGTTAATTCTGAGGTATCAAAGTCTTTGTATAATCCTTTTATGTTTGGATCATTTGGATTCCAATTGTCAACCCCATCGGCCGTTATTTGAACCATTTGTCCTCCTTCATAAGTAGGATATGAACCAATTGTATTTAACTCTTCTTGTAAAAATATGGTTCCCCAATCAGTATTGGTTCTCCATCCCGGCACCACTACAGAAGTAATAATACTTGAAATTCCTGTAACCCCTTGCATCGGTGGCTTTTCAAAACTGTAATTAAAGGCATTAATGTCGCACATGTTGTTTGGTGTAGTAACACAAACTGAGAAAGTTTTTTGGTTAGGGATATAACTGTTTAATTTTATTCTGATTTTATAAGTGTCTCCAACAACTAGTTCTGAAGAATAAATAGCGGTGAATGAATTATTATCACTACATCCTAATTCAACCAAAGAGTTGTCCGGCATTTGACGGTATAATGAAATGATAATTCTAGGAAAATTACCTTCATAAGACGAAGTGTAATAACTTCCCGGCGCTAAATCTTTGATTTCGATGTAATGTACTTTTGAAGTCGCCACAAAATCGAACCAAACATCACCTCCGTTCACGCCTTCACAAATTGTTGGTTCTGTTGAAACTGTAGCTCCTAAAAATGATGCGTTGGCTCCATAAACATTACATGTTTCGTTTCCATTTACTCCTAAATGAATAGCATTGGCTGGTTCGTCATTTCTAATAAATTCTTGTGGTCCCGACCAATAACTTTTGTCATTTGGCCCACAAACGGCACGAACTAAAAATTCGTAAGTACTTGCTGTTGCATCTGTAAAATCAGAAGCAGAAGGAGTATATGATGGTGTGCTTACGATGGTTCCTGATTGTGGTATAGTTCCGTTTTGATACGGTTGTACAAAAACTTCCCATTGGGTCTCGGTTCCTCCCGGTGTCCAAGAAAGTGTTCCTTGATTGTTGACAGCTAAATTGGTTGGCTGCGGACAAGTTACAACTCCGCAAGTAGCAACTCCGGTAAATAAATTGGTATTGACTGTACCCAATCCTAATGGACTGGTCCAAACTACATTATTTGACTCATCTCTGATAACGATTTGCGCTTGTGAATATTGTACACCACTACCCAATCCTAACCAATAAAGGGAGAACTCCACTCCACTACACAAGAAAACTGTATAATCTAAAGTAGCCGGTTGACCAAACCCTGGGAATTCAAGCGCTTGTACCACTCCTCCATTTTGTACTACATTGATTTGTTGTGCCACTTGACCTGTTGATCCACTGGTTAGCGAAATTGTGTACTGACAAACATTGACATAATCACATTTGGTTAAAATCTCGAATGGCCCCACCCATTCGCTTTGAGAACTGAAACTACAAACCGCTCTTACATAATACTGATAAAGCGTTGATGGCGTCAATCCTGTTATGGTATATGGATGTGAATTGGTTGTATGAAGATAAGCCGGTAGGGTTGCTCCAACCGGTGCCGGTGTTCCGTAAGGTTGCACTGAAACTTCCCATGAGGTTTCTGTACCAACAACATCCCAATCGATAACTGCAGAAACGTCAAGGATATCAGAAGTAGTCACATTAGTTACCGAAGGACAAGCCGGAATATCTTCAATTATAAAATTATCTATAAATAATAACTGACTGCGATATGCCCATGGATTTGGTGGGAAGAACGGAATGTAAAACCCAAAGTTTATATTGGTTGGTGCCGTGATATCAGTAAGATTAATAACCATTTCTTTGACTTCCTCATTATTGATTGCTTCATGTTCAAACTGAACATTCTGAACCCCTGATTGAGTAATAGTTGCATTGGTGGTCATAGTTATTACATTACCTGCCACTGAGGCAACATAAGTTGGGTAAGGGAATGGAAAATTCGGTATGTAAATAAAATCACCCGGTCTTACTCTTGCGGCATCTGCAGCAGAGGCTAGAGTAACTGTATTGGAACCTTCGACTACTCCGGTTGCATCAGTATCTGCCGACAAACTATTCTCGTATAGCGTTGTGGTAAATTGACTGATGTCTGATCCATTTGTTGAAATCTTTATTTTTAAATCTTCTTCAAAGAATTCATCATATACTTTGTAGTAAAAACGCAATCTTTGGTTAGGTTGAACGGTAATGGTTGGAGAAATCAACCAATCGTTATTATTTCCGTTAGTTCCGGTAAACATAGCAGCCATCATTTCACCGAAGATAGGCTGTACAGTAGAATTTAATGACCAAGTGTTACCATTAACATTTCCATCTATAATTTTCCAACATGATTTAGTATCTGATGTTGGTTCAAATGTTTCAATAAAAGGTGATGGATATACCACACAATCTGTTCTGAAAAGGAAAGGACCAATCCATTCACTTTTTGTATTGGCGTCACAAACCGCTCTTACATAATATTCATAAGCAGTATTTGGTTGTAAACCACCTGCTGTATAAGAAGGTGTAGTTGGTACGTTAACTCCATTGCCTGTTGGGATTCCACTTCCTTGTTCTTGAATAGTTACTTCCCAAGCCGTTTCAAGATAACCCACGTTCCAACCTAAAGTAATTCCGTTAGTTGTAGGGTTAGTAGCTGTTAAATCGGTTGGTGACGGACAAGCCGGTGCATCATCTATGGTAACATCGTTAATAAACATGATTCCAGAATTGGCAGGATTATCCATAGTAGGCGGTACTCTGAAAGCAATGTAAACTACTCCGGTACCGGTAAATAATGTTGTGTATTCTTCATACCCCGTATTAGTAAAATCAAACGAAGGTATAATGGTTGTATAAGTACTGAAATCAGGCGTGGTAGACATCAAGACTTCAAAATTACCTCTAGGCGCAGGTTGAAAAATTCCAACTACTGCTCTATAATTGAAACGCAATCTTTTGAGACCAACTGCATTAACAGGACCACTTACTAACCAATCATCAAATCCTCCAAAGGGAGTAAAAAAGGATGGGGCTTGACCAATAGTAGCATCATTCTCATTGATAAACCATTCTGTATTGTCATCTCCGATATTTCTGGTTGACCAACAGAATTTTTTAGTATTTGGATCACTATCATTTAAACTTTCATAATAGGGAACCGGTTGTGGGTCACACAAAGTATGGAAGAAAATAGGTCCTGCCCATATACTTTGCTCTGTCGCATTACAATAAGCCCTAACATAAATCTCATATCTTGTCCCCGGAGTTAATCCGGTAATAGTGTACGGATTTGTATTAACCAAAAAGTTAGCTATTGGTGTTCCGGTACCCTCAGGTTGAACTGAAATCTGCCATTGGGTATTGTTATAACCATTGGTCCATGACAATTCTAATGAAGTTGTAGTAATGGTACCCGGAGTAATAACCGGATAAAGTGGCTCAGAACAAGCCGGCATATCTTCAATATAAACATCATCTATATAAAATTGAATCCCGGTTTGAACAGCGCCAGGAGGTAATTTCCATGCGATATTAATATTCCCAACAATATTAGCCGGAATAGGAACAATCATTTCTATAAAATTATATTGCGTAACATAAGAAGCTAAAGGCACTAATACCGTAGTAAAGTCATCTTCGCCTACGCCTGTGGTAGAGAGTAGTACTTCGAAAGAACCTGGTCCTCCCGGTGGATTGTCAACAATAAGACCCCAGTTTCCGTAAACATTATACTTAAATCTAAGTCTTTTTTGGGTAACACCATCAAAAACAAATTGTGGTGTAATTAACATATCATTAGGATCTACATCTCCAGTTCGCAATCGAGCACAAGGCTCTGAGAAGGCGTTATTACCAAAAGTAAATCTATAAGGATCATTATTTAAATTCAATACTGTCCAACACGGCTCCGGATTGGTTGCTGATGTTCCTGTAAATCCTGTGTAATACGGTAATGACAATGGATTACATTGTGTTGTAAAAGGCATTGGCGCACTCCATGGCCCCGGAATACCACCACAAACTGAGCGAACATATAAATTATAATCAGTTCCCGGAGTTAAACCTGTAACCGGATTTTCAATATTAGTATTGGTTGGTGTTCCCGCTTGAGCCGCAGATGGTGCTGCATCAGTAGCAGGTAGTGCTATGTATTCCCAAGCGCTAACTAAGTTTTGAACATTATTCCAAGAAGCTGTAATACTGGTTTGCTGCAAATTTTCATAAGTAATCACCGCTGGTGCTGGACAAGTAGAGCCGCTGATGGTTAATGTAAAACAAATACCAGCTCCCGGATTGGATCTTTGATAAGGAGAAGAAACCAAGAGAATGTATGTTTGTCCTGCTACAACATAAAAATTATTAAATGCAGCTGTAAGCATATTAGTATCCGTTCTTACTCCACCCAAACATCCAGCTGAAGTTCCTACACCTGCACACCCATCAAATATAAAAAGACTTGATGAAGCATTGTAACAATTTCCACCGCCACCGCCTGAGATAACATTTGCGGTTTGAGAAATATTAACCAAACCGGTAGTAGATGGTGTGAATGAGAAAAAAGCGTGATTACCCAAAAACAAATTCCATGTAGAAGGTGTTCCCGCAGGTGTACATGCTAAACCATCACTATCATAAGGAACATAAGTATTGGCATCATAAAATTGGTCCAAATTATTGCTGTATACAAAAGGTGTTACCGTGACATCAGAAGGCACTTGAATCGCTGTCGGACAAGTCAAACCAATCGCAGAAGTAGTAAATGAAAAAGGTCCTGCCCAAGAACTGGAGGTTTCAGCATCACAGTTTGTTATGATATAAACATCGTAGGTGGTTAAAGGCGTTAACCCGGAAACAGTATAGGATGTTCCCGTAACCGGTGTCCCTAAAGCACCATGACCGGCACCAGCAGGAACTACTTCAATACCAAACTGGGTAGCGGTTGGATGTGTCCATGTAATTTGAGCAGAATCAGAAGCGATAACGGTGTTTATTCCGGTAACCGGAACACAACTTTCAATCATTCTAAAATTATCTACAAATATAGTGTCTCCACTTGTAGCGGTAGTTCCCGTTTGATTGGTTATGGCAACCAATGCTATATAAACCGGAATTCCGGAAGGAATACTAGGTATTGGAACAATTTTTTCTTGCCAAGTGGTAGCCGCAGTATTTAATTGAGCCTCTGTCCATGAAGCTAAAGTCACATTAAAACTAGTGATGTCAGGCTGATTGGCTACAGATACTCTTAATTGAAATGTTGTTCCTCTATTAGTAAAACTACCTTGCTTTACATAAAATCTGATTTCACCATTTGTTGGTGTAACCAATTGTGAAGAAATCAAAAAATACTCCGCAGTTTGACCTTGCGTATTGTTTGACGCCGGATTTACTGAAGCACATCCGGTGCTGTTTAATCCCGCTGTTGGATTGGGAACCCAGTTATTAGTAACGGTTTGATTACTGGTTATTGCCCAAGTTGCCGGAATGCCTGAATTAAAATTTTCGACTTGACCATAACCCAAACTAGTAATGGCCAACAAGAACAACGCAGTAAATCTCGAAAGAACTGTTTTATTCTCATTGCTGTCAACATTAATACTGTTTTTTTGAAAAATGCCTCTTATCAAGGCTAGAAGATTAGTTTCAAAAAAGGGATAATTTTTTTGCATTTTGTAAATTATTTAGTTGGTAATGTTATTTCATTTTTTAAAAATTATTTCTTCTTTCCGAATGGTGCTCATCAAAAAAAATAATTCTGCTTTTTTGTAAATCTGTATCAATTTATTCTGCATCCGTTTTGAATTTTTTTTGTCCAAAAAACGGAATTAGTTTTAACTGAAACGAACTTGAAATTTATCTTTTCAGAAACAAAAAACACTTTGAAATGTTAAATTTTATACTTAATACTCTTCTGATAATTTTGGATGTTAAGACACGCTCAATTTAAACTCTATTTTTGCTTATTTCGACCTAAAAAAGCCTGAAATTGAGCAAAAATTATTGAAATCACAAAACAAACAAAGTGTTGATTTACAGCATAAAACCCTTGTCCTTAAACGCATTTTATGTTTCCTTACACTAAGGTACGCAAATAGGAAGATTCGGAAAATGGTTTTACTTTATAATTTACTGAATTTATAAAGTATAACGGGGAGATTTGGAGTAAATTTAGGAGTGAAAATGAGTCTTAAGCCTCTTTGCCTTTCTTATTTTGTAGAATATAAATTTGGCTTTTTATGGCTTCAATTTCTTTGTTTTTTCGTTTAATTATTACGTAGAAAAATAAAACAATTAGTGTTAAAATTAGAAGTAAAACGAGGAGTAAATAGTAAAATTTATTCGAGAGTTCGGAACGATTGGCTTTAGATTCTACTTCTTTAACACCTAATGATTCTCCGACAGAGATACGTTCTCTATCTTTAATTAGCTTTTGGACTTCAATAAATTTAAGCTGATTGATTGTAAATTTTTCCCAATCATTAACCGCTAGATAATTTTCGGCCAGCCCTTTGTATATTTCTTGATTTAAGATTAAGTCGTTCACTTCTGATGACAAGTTTAAAGCTTCATTTAATGCTTTAATTGCCTCAGTGTGTTTTCCTTCTAAAGTGTATACCTTTGCAGAACCTTTTAAGGCGAAAGCTACCAAACTCTTTGCATTTACGGCTTTGGCCATTCTAACCGATTCATTGAAGCATTGCAAAGCCAATTTATTTTTATTCAAAAGCAAATAACAGTTTCCTTTGTTGTAAAGGGCTATGCTTATTTTACTGGTTACTTCTAATTTATCTCCTTTTCTAAACTCGGCAATACCTTTATCTATATAATTGATTGCAATCATACAGCTCAACTTTTCTTTATAAATAAAGCCTCTAATCATATAATTTTTACCCAACTCAACATGTATAGAATCTTTGATAGGATATTCTGCAATAAGTTGTTCTGCCTGATCTAAATATTGCATGGCTTTATCATAAACTTTTAACTGATGGTATTGAATACCCGTTTTGTTTATGATATTAATTTTAAGCAATTTATCATTGGTTTGATCTAACAATTCAGACGCTTTGATTAGAAACTCCAGTGATTTTTCGTAGTCTCTTTTAGAGGAATAGGCATCAGATATTAATTTATATCCTTTTATTCTATACTCAATATTATCTTCATTATTTTTTACAATTTCACCACCTATTTTAATCGCTATATCGGGATTATTGTAAATTTCATTAGAAGTAACTTTAATAATACTATCAATCTTTTTTGAGTTTTGAGCATAGACAGAACAGACCATCAATAAATTGAAAATCGACAAGTACAATCCATATTTTATATTACCAACACTCATATTATTCTTCTTCTAGAAGGGTATTTTCTTTTTCTTGATTCAATAATTCTATAAACTTAACGGGTGAAATACCGGTTATGGATTTAAAAACTGTGGCAAAACTACTGTGAGAAGAAAAACCGCAGTTTTCGGCCAAATAACTAATCTTATAGTTGATAAAATTCGGGTCTGTCTTCAGTTTTTCTATGATATAATTAATCCTCAATTTATTGATATAGGTATTGAAATTAACGTTGTAATGGGTATTAATAATTTCTGACAAGTACTTGGTATTAGAGTCGAGCTGACCTGCTAAAACTGCTAATGAAATGTCTTTATTGATAAAGCGTTTAGAGCTTTCAAATTTCTTGAGTTTGTTAAGAATTTGCTCTTCCGTTTCCTTAAGGATGACATTCTTTTTGGGCTCGTGCTTTTTATCGGTTACACTAAAACTTTCCAAAAGATTACTTCTTGTAATTTCGATATAGCTTATAATCTCATCTAAACCCTTTTTGCGCTGCATTATTTTTTGCCAAAAGAAAAGACAAATCAGGATGATGACTAAGAACAAAGCCGATATCACATATAAAAAATTGATGTAATTTGATTTGTCTTTAGCATATTCGTCAGAATATTCGTCAGAAATAAGATTGTAAGTCGTGTTGATGGCTTCTTGTTCTTGGGCTTCAGTTTCAGTTTGAGCTTCAAAAAACTTAACATTAGTCGATTTATAATTGGCAATATCATTCAAGGCCAAATAACTGGCACTTTGCAATTGCATAATCTTTACTTGCAAAAAAAGATTATTTAACCTATTGGCGTACATCAAGGCTTCTTCAGACAAATCAATTACCTCTTTGTGCGCTTTTTTATAAAAAGATATACTCGCCAAACCATACAAAGCATCAATTTTAGAATAGGGATTGTCGCCACTTTGCTCATTTATCATAGCGATAGCAGAATCAAAATATTTTTTTGAAGTCTCTAAATCTGTTTTTTTTAAAAACAATTGCCCTAAGGTTATATTGAAATACAGCTTTATTTCTTTAAAGTCCTTGGGTATTTTAGGCAAAGTAGATTCTTGCTTTTTAAGCACATTAATGGCTTTTTCCGTTTGACCTTCTTTTAATAAAAACTGCGCTTTTTCTATGTCAATTGAAACCTTAGAATACAACTTCAACTGGTCATTTGTGATTTCACCAACGGTATTTTCTAAATTGGCTAAGACTTTTTTTGCCTGTTTATCCAAAGTCAATTCTCTTAACAGAATCACTTTATTGATTTCGATGCTTATCTTTTCCTCTTCACTCAAATACTCTTCGTAATTCTTTTCTTCGTAAAGAAAATTCAAAGCACTGCTGTAATCACCTTTTAACCTGTAAGCTTTAGAAATCAAAAAATTGACACGTGCTTTTTCTTTATTGGAAGTATTGGTTTTACTCAATAAATACTGAGCTATTTTAAGGGCTTGATCAGGATTAGAATTAATCAAACCCTCAATGTCTTCGGATAAGTGGTGTTTATTTAAAAAAGTTTGCGCATTAATCGTTGTATGGAAGAATCCAAAAAGTAAAATAAAGTAGAAACACCTGTTTATTTTAGCAAGACAATTCATGCTTTCCTAAGTTGCAATGCTAAGCATTAAACGCCCAACACTAGCAAATATATTGATTTATAAAGACAAAAGTAATATTTTAAAACGTTAAAATAAATCATAAAACCCACAAAAACACAATAAAATGGCAAAAAAAAACCTTCCCGAAAATTCGAGAAGGTTTTTAAATTAAAAAAAATACTTAGGAAATTCTACTATCTTTTTACTACACGAAGTGTTTTAACTTTAGACCCTTGTGTAATAATTACATTATAAATTCCGGAAGGATATCTGTTTCCAACTTGTAGCTCAGCAATAGCTGCAGTGCTAACTTCTTGTTTTTCAACTAATCTTCCTGTCATATCGTATACCATAACACTTACACTTTCTTCGCTTGTAGTAGTTAAACTCAAACTAAAGTTTTCACTGTAAGGGTTTGGATAAGCTACAACTGCAAATGGAGTTTTTACAACTTTCACGTCAGTTCTAGTTTCACATGATTGGTAATAAACTGTTACCGCTGCACTATAAACAACTGTACCACAACTGTTAGTAAATGAAGCTCTGTAATAGTTAGCACCTACTGCCGGATTGGCAATGGTATAAGTTGTACCTGTTTCTCCAGAAATATCACTAAATCCGGTTGTAGTTGAAGTAGTTGATGTTTGCCATTGGATAGCTCCTACATAACCTGCACCAATTGTTAATACTTTTGATGCATCTGTAGTACATAATGGTGCCACTAAAGTACCCGCTGGAGAAGTTACATTAGCAGTAACTGGCTTAGCAACTGGTTTTGCAACTACAGCTACTACTGCAATAGCACTAGTCTCTGTAGAACAAGCACCAATCGTTACTACAGTTCTATATGCTGTAGAAACGGTAAGATTTCCTGTTGGTAAAGTAGTAACATTTGAATTTGCTACTGCTGTCCATGTTGGTATAGCTGCTGTCCAATTAGTCGATTTTTGCCATGTAATTGTTCCTACTGCACCTGTCAAACTTAATGTTGTTCCGGTTGTTGGACAAACAGTTGAATTTGCGGCAGATATTGTACCTGCAACTGCATTGGTACCAATCAAGTATTGAACTACATTAGTATATACTGATGAACATGCTCCACTAGTAATTTTTGCTCTAAAATAAGTGTTAACTGCAAGGCTAGACACTATATAAGAAGTAGCTGTACCTGTAGAAGATGGCGTAGTAAACGCTGTAGTGTTATTTGGGTTGAAGAATGTTGGCACAAAGGCAACTGTTTTCCAATAAGGCACTGCTAAATAATTAACTCCGTCTGTAGAATATTCCCATTGAATTTTTCCTGTTTGACCTGCAACTTTTAATGTACCGCCACCGTCAACACAAACTGTCCCTCCACCGGTTACTGTACCAGCAACTGAAAGTGGATTAACTGTGATAGTTTTAACAGCACTTATTGCCATTGTACAAGATCCGCTGTAAACAACATTTCTAACATAGAATTTAGAAAGTGGAGCATAAGCAACATCGTTCATAGTAAATACTAATCCATTTTCACCGCTAACTGCTACGAAACCTGATGTTGAAGACGTAGTTGAAACTTCCCATTGATTTGAAGTTCCTGTGTAAGCCGCAGAAGTAAAAGTGATATCTCCACCTGTACAAACATTTGCAGATACAACGCTATTTGACGTAGCAGTAACTGCTCCGGCTTTAGCTACTTTACTAACTGTAATTTTTACTACAGCTGAAGTTGCTTGACAAGCTCCGTTAGAAACTAAAACTCTGTACCAAGTATCAACCGTTAAATTAGTTACTGTCAATTGATTTCCAACAACTCCTGTAGTTACTGTTGACCAAGTTGGTGAAGCAGTAGTATAGTTTGTTGATTTTTGCCAAGCAACTGTACCATTGTTCCCATTGATTGACATTGTAGTGCTATTAGAGAAAGGAACAACACTTCCTAATAAATTTGTAGCTCCAGCTGAGAAAGCACAAACAGTAACATCACCTCCACTAATTGTTCCCGCAACTGCAGGTAAACTTACTGTAATTTTAGTTGCTGCTCCATTAACTGAAGAACAAATACCATTAGAAGCCACTACTCTGAACCAAGTATCTTGAGTCAATACTCCTGAACTTAGAGTTTGTGCCGGATTAAGAGCTGATAATGCCGATTGAGCAATTACACCTCCAACATTTGAATAATTAATTCCATCAGTAGAAGATTGCCATTGAAGGTTTCCAATGCTTCCTGCAGCTAATGTTAAATTTACGCTACTACCTTGACAGGTTGTGTTTGCCGGAGATAAAGTAGCATTTGTTGAAGATTTTGCTGTAATGGCCGTGGCTTTAGACAAAACTGTTTGTTCTTGTAAAACAACAGTGTCAGAAGTCACATTTGTACAAATACCACCATTAATAATAACTCTATACTTCGTTCCAACAGCAGGAACTGAAGCAGTAGTTCTGGTAATATTTAAAGTAGCTGTAGTAGCTCCTGAATAATTTGCATTATTAGCTACTGCTGTCCAAGTAGTTCCTGTAGCAGTTTGTGTATACCATTGGTATGAAGCTCCTGTAGCTCCTGTAGCCGTTACAGCTATTGAAGCAGTAGCACCAACTTGTTTACAAACCATAGGATTAACCGGCTGAACTGTAATACCACAATTAGCATTTAAATCATGGCCCAAAGTACTTGCTTGAGTGTACCCTAAACTAACTCCAGGCGTACCTACCGGTGCAGTAGTTGAATATGAGTATGATGCTGCTCCTAGAGTTGCTCCATATGGGAAAGCATTAACTGCCGTATTGGTTTTACCGATATTATTAGGTTGTAACCACAATTGAGCATTAGAATTCTGAGTCCAACTCGCTGTATTTGTCAGTCGGTATCTACCAAAAGTATACGTTCCGTTAACAACATCAAATGCAGTATCTATTGTTAAGGGAGAAGCCGTAATTCTGATATGCCCTGCCGTAACGGTGCTTGGTGAAGCCGCATTGATCAATCCTGCAATTGCAGCACTTTTTCCGCCAATATAGGCACAAGAAACTGTACCACCATTTACAATAGCTGTATTGTAATTAATCCCTGCTGACATAGCAGACAATTTAACACCAGTAGCAGCAGCTCCTGTTCCATCTACCGTAAGCATAACATCAAATTCCATAGTCGTGGAAGTGGAAGTTACGTTTGCCAGACTCACTGTAAAGTGAGTCCCGGCAACTTGAGAAAATCCTGTTAAGGAAATCATCATTAAGCAAAGAAGCAATAAGCTCTTGCCTAAATTATTTTTTATAATTTTCATTTCTTTTGAATTTAAATTAATTATGGGTGATTAGAAAAGATAAAATTATCTGAATTCAGGAATAATATTGGGAAATCACCAACGTCAACCGTTCCGTCTCCGTTTAAGTCTGTATTAAAATATCCAGAAATAAAGTTGTCATTATCACTAAATAAAGCAGGGAAATCTCCCACATCAATACTTTCATCCTGATTGATATCTCCAGAATAGAATCCAAACACTCCAGAACCTAAGTTTTTCATATTACTACCATAAGCTTTGTTAGCCGCAGTAGAGAAATCATAAGTAGCAGTAGAAGTACCAAAAGCCTCGGCAGCAGCACTCCATGTTTGAATTGCATTTCTGTGTTTTACTGCAATGAAATAATTTCCAGCAGGAGCTACTAATTGAGCAGCAACAGTTCCATCAGTTTTTAATACCGCAGTTGTAGAAGATACCACCGCATAAGTTGAAGCGTCTCTTAATTCTACCGTAACATCATCAACATCTGTAGTACTTGTACCAACACCTTCATTAGCTTTTACAGCAGTCATTGCACCACCACCGATATAATATCCTTCGATGAATAATTTCAAGTTTTTAGTACAACCTACTGTAGCAATTACAGGAGTTCTTGTAGTAGACTCACAAATTTCATCATAAGTTAAATTATGGAAACAGTTAGTCGTATTAGCTGTAGTGACAATTGCATCATTAAGTGCAGATACATTACCTCTTAACACAAGCGAACCCGAAGTTGGATAAGTGATAGCACCTGTACTATTCCCTAAAGTATTAGTTGTTGAAGCCAAACCATAAGTAGCCACTAATCTATACCCTGTTCCTGCTGGAATATTGTAATCAAGTGTTACTACTTGAGAAACAGTACCAATAGTACCTGTGTTTAGAGTAGGTACAAAAATTACCGGAGTTGTTCCTGCAACCACATTACCGGTAGCATCGAATAAAGTAATGATGATTGATGTACGAGCAGCTGTATTTTTAGGATAAACCGTAACTGTTTTTAATTTTAATTTATTAGTTGCATCAAAAGCGATACCTTTAAATAAAGCTGTTGAAGCTGTAGTTCCTCCCCATGCAGCTGTATTAACTGAAGCCGATGAAGCTGAAGCTGAAGACACATAATAAGTAGTTGTAGTATTTACATTAGGACTGTAAGCAGTTCCTGTTGCTACTAAATTTCCACCTGTCGGTGCATCATACCAATTTAAGATTGAACTACCTGAGGTAGTTAAATTAGCCATTCCACTCACACAAATGGTATCCCCTGTTCCAGTAGCAACTGATTGCGTTACAGCTACAGCAACCGGAGTTGAAGTACCTGTACTTGAAGAACAAGTTACATTACATCTGTAAGAAGTATCAACAGCAGGAGTAGCTACATAAGTAGCAGCTGTAGCTCCTGAAACGTTTGTCCATGTTGTACCACCATTGGTAGAACTTTGCCATTGGTAAGTTACACCTGCTCCTGTTGTAGGAGTAGTTAAACTTAAGGTAATTGGTTGTCCTGAACAAGCTGTAGCAGAAGAAGCGATTGTCGCTCCCGGAGCCGGAGTACCGGTACAAGCAACACCATCAGAATAAGCAAAATTACCTAACATACCACCTGTTTGAGCAGTAGTTAAATTAATAGTATTAGGCGTTCCAGCTGTAAAAGTGATAGCAGAAGCCGGTGTAGCTACTACATCATAAGTTCCGTTGGCAGTAGCTGACTGAACAATAACATTGGAAGCATTAACATTAATATTAGGAAGAGCTCCCATTCTAACATTGTATCCTGTAAAGGTACCTGCACTACCAACTCTAGTAACTGCCCATCTTGTAGCGCTTAAGTTTGAACCAATAGCTGGATTTACTGTACCTGAATTAGTATCAAAAGCCTCAACCATTAATTCAACACCACCTGAAGAGGCAATTGAAATTGGAAGGAATTTACCATTTTTACCTACAGGGAATGATCTATATTGAGCTGTTGTAGAATCAAACTTATTAGAATGAACCGCCGGACCATCTATATAAGCTGTAGCACTTCCAGTTGGATATGTACCACCGTTTAGAGTAGCGTCCATAACGTCTGGATAATTCAAATAAATAGGATAAGCTGCAGAAGTATGAAGTATTCCGTTGGTCAAAGTAATCGTTGATGCTCTAAAATTAGGCACACTCAGCGTAACTCCGGCAGGGTTTGTATTATTAATTGCAAAAGAAGCAACAGACATATCCGGAACAAGTTTCCCGGTAAGTGCCCATTGGTTAGCATAGAAAGTACCCGAACCTGAAATAGTTTGTGGAAGTGACGTTGGTACTTCAACACCATTGATTCTGTTTCCAAGGTATAAACCACCTGAATTCCATTGTAAATTCATGGTACCGTTATTCACAATATTACCTCCAACATAAATACTAGTATTAGTTAATGTTCTTCTGAAAGCACTACCCGAAGTAATCGTGAAGTTATTCTGAACATTCATGTAGTAATTATTGTTCAAGTTATTACTACTGCTGGTCATGAATCTATTTGCGCCGTCAGGAGCATTAACCGTAAGGTTTCCAAGAGAAAATAATCCTGTGCTAAATCCTTGGAATTGACAGTTGAAACCGTTAGTCGTCACCGCTGGTTTTTGAGTTGAAAGACCATCACCAATTTGTAACGTGTGATTCAATCCTGCAGCATAATGATTTGGGTGTGAATAAATAAATGAACCGCTTGATGTAGTATTAAATGGATAAGCATTAAACACCATTGGGGTTGGAACTCCTGGTTGAATAGGATTTGAAAAGGAGATTTTCGCACCTTGAACATCTGTTATAACTGTACCAGTTAAAAGTCCTGTTCCAGATACGGGCATACCAATAAATAAACTAGAATTAGCAGCAGGTAAAATAACACTACTACCACCTACAGTCAATGCTGGCGTAGATAATGTCACCGCAGAAGTCGCAGGAGAAGTTGGTAAACCCGAAATAGGTTGTGATAAATTAATTTTTATATTAGAATTAGCAGCATCAAAACCTGCAATAACTAGAGAAACAATAGTAGTACCAGGCTGAATACCGGAACCAGTAATAGCTGAACCAACAGATAATAAAGGATTATTTGCATTAGGAGCAACAATTACAGAACTAGAACCATTTTGCATTGCTGAGAACGTTAACATAGTTCCAGTAGGAATTGCAGCTGTTGTCGGAGCGCTCAATGTTAGGGTGGTTGGTGGAGTAAATCCAATATTACCCGGAGTAACAACAGTAACTGTAGTGCCCGGAGCAATACCTGTTCCTGAAATAGTTTGCCCTACATAAAAGAAATTTGGATTAGCCATAACGACTGTGGTAGAAGCCGCCGCTGTAGCGCCTGTTGTATTCCAGTCAAAAGTCCCAGATGCAGAAGTTACCACATCAACACTTACTGCAGAGGTAACAGCAATTGGAGTACTTTCATTTACAAGGGGGTCAACAATCGTAATTGTACCACCTGTTAACGCTAACTTATCGGTTTCAATTTTGCATGAAGAACCGCCAAATGCAACTGAAGTCGCGGCATTACCGTTGTCATTAGAGTCAATGATGATTTCTCCACCTGATTGGTTAAAGAAACTATTACCTTTATATGCCACAAAACCATTTACCTTCAGAGTTCCCGAAGTCATAGTATGTGTTCCATAGTTATAAAACGCTGCATTGTTATTAGTACAACCTACAGTCATAACAGCACCATTATTTACTAAAGTACCGCCGGCATTAATAACTACTCCTTCAGCATTAGCTGTAGCAGTCACAGTAACCGTATGTCCTGAAGCAATAACAACATTGTTAGTACAGGTAGGTACTACACCACCAACCCAAGTTCCGGTAGAACCCCAAGAACCTGAAGCAGCAGAAGTAATCGCTGTAGCTGTATTTATTTTCGAACCATCGTTAACTCCTACGTAAACAGGAGCTGCAGTTAGGTTAGCCAACGTTAAACCATTTCTTATTACAAATGGTTGCGCTGTTCCTTCTTGATGTGTACCTGGTAGAGCTGCATTCAAATTCATTAATCGTGAAGAACCATTTGTAGCTTCATAAGCTCCATTGGCATATACCATTGCTCTATAAGTTCCCGATGCATTTGTATGAACAATTGATGGAGCAATTACTCCAGTTTCAGGTGTGCTGAAAGACCAATTTCCTCCATATCTGCTATTAATGGTATAAGCACCGTCAGCAATAGACAAACTGTTAGTAACAACATTTGAATCAGTATAAGTTACTGCTACTTCACCGGCAACTGTCGGACTAGCATCAGGCAATAAATACAGAGTTCTATCCATATTAGCACCACTAATAAACGGATACCAGTATGGTCTAGCATTATTATTTGTTCCTGGATATTCTGTACCAGTCTGTATGTTATAAGTATTGGCACTCTGTATATATCTTGACACTGTCCCGTCTGTAAAACCAGATCCAGGATTAACAAAAACATTTCCGGTTTGTCCAAAATTTCCAATGGTCAATCTCTGACCTGCAGAAACGCTTATTCTACCTGATGTTATTTCCAAACGACCGTTAATTATAGCGCTTGCATTAAAAATAACATTTGGAGAAGCTGTAGATGTATTTGCAACAAACAATTGATTTAATACACGAGCACGGTTTCCAAAACCGTTTATTCCTGTAGCACTACCTCCAATAAAACCACCTGCCTCAACAGTTACGGTTTGAAGAGTTGAACCATTTAAAGTTAATGCTCCATTATTTATAGAAGTACTATTGGTTGAAATATCTAATCTACACCCAGAAGCCCCAACATATACATCATGCCCAACTTTTGTGTTTTTACCATTAGTTCCACCATCATGACCATTATATCTGGCACCACTTCCTTGAATCAGTAAATCATTAGCAATTGTAAAATCATCAATAATATTACCTACAGCAAACTGCACTAATGCATTATTACCGGCAATAATCAAATCCTCAGCTCCAGAATATCTTGAGTCAATCATAACGGTTTCGGTTCCGTCAAGGACTACAACGTCTGCAGGTGTTGGTACTTTACCACCATCCCAAGTTGTAGTTTGTGACCAAAGTCCTGATTGTGCACAAGTAATTTCTTCAGGCACTCTTGAAACCAAAGAAATATTATCAATAGCTACCGGAGGAAGTGTTCCTGCCGAAGTACTATTAGTCCAAACAAAAATCAAACGGAAAGGAGTTCCCGCAAAAGATTTAGGAATAAATGCTGTTGTTTTAGTAGTAGCTACTTGTTGGTTAGGGTTGAAAGAAATCAATGTAGCACCAGGCCAATTTACACCATAAGTGTTTGGTGAAGTAACCTGGGTATCTGTACCAACCACTGTTTGTGAAATTGGAGCTACCCATACTTGCCATCCTCCACCAAAACTTGGAGGACATTTAACATCAAATGTCAATGTCATCGCTTTTTCAGCAGATGGAATGGTTGTAATATCCTTATAAAAATATACCGTTCTGTTGGTTGGATAACCTGAATATGAATTTGTAAATCCATTATCATTCGATATATAGGCAGCATTGCCTGTAATAGCAGAAGAAGTTGCACTAAAAACCATTGTTTGGGCAGTAAGCACTGATCCGTTCAATGAAGCTTTTGATAATCCCAATGCAGTTCCATTAATACTGGCTACATAAGTACCTGCATCTATAAAACCAGCTACAGGAGCAATCGCCATCCCAACTGATATATTAGGATTAGCCGCTGATAAAGTAACCGAATAGGTATTAACCGCTACTGAAGCATTGGTAGTTTGAGTTGTACCTACACTGATACCCCCTGAAAACATTCCGAAACCTAAAGTAACTCCCGAAGCACTAGCCGTAGCATTTTGCGACAAAGTTAAAGTAGTACCAGAAATACTTTGAACGAAAGTATTGGCAACAATACCTGAACCATAAACGATTTGGCCGGGAGCTATTAAGGCATTCGCAGCCGTCAAAGTTACTGTTGCTGAAGCATTTGTTGTTGTCCCCACCGATGTAAACCCGGAAGCAGCTGATCCAACTGCCCATTTTACAGGACTAACGCCTTCATTGGCAACAGTCCAACCATTAGCAGCAAAAGAACTGCCGAGATTAAACCCTCCGTCCGTAGCCGGATTGATAATGGTCGTTTGTGCTTGTATACCGGTTGCGGCAAACAGTAGCATCAAAACCAACCATGCAAAACCAAATGATTTTGGTTTTTGTCCAATGTGATTCCCATCAGAAGACGAAGAATGCGACAAAGAACTTTTCAAAAAGTAATTGATAAACATAATTATTTGAATTGGTTAATAAATTGTTGTTGTGGAAGTAAAACTATTATTTATACCCATACAAAAAAAAAGTAGCCTTTCTAATTTAATGAATTTTAAAAGTCATTTGATGCTCTAAAGCCCTGTAAATAAAGGAAAATCAAAAAAAATAAATGTTAAAATCAGTAACGTTCAAATTAGGTTTTAAACACTTTTTCAGACTTCAAACCATAAAAAAACCACTAACAATGTTAGTGGTTTTCTTTCATTTATTTCAAAACCCAAATTGAAATAAGTACTAATCCTTTTTAATCACTTTTACAACCTTAACTTTACCGTTTGATTCTACTTTTACAAAGTAAGTTGCTGACGGTAATGATGATAAATCTATTGTCACTTCTTCAAAGTTAGGTTTTTCTTCTAAAATAACCTGTCCTAATACATTCATAAGAACAACAGTTGAAATATTTTCTGTGTACTTAATATTAAACATACCTGAAGTTGGATTAGGATAAACCATGAAGTTGGCATCATCAAATCCATTAACACCTAAGGCCACTGTAACTGTAACTGCAAAAGGCAAACTCGGGCATCCCGAAGAAACATTAACCGCATAATAAGTTGCACCATCTGTTAATACTGTTGTAACAGCTAAAGGATTCACTTGATTCTGAGCATCAGCCAAAGAGGCATACCAAATTACGGTTGTCGGACTCACCACTAAATCCTCCAAAGTAGCCTCGTTTAAATCATTAACCGATACTGTTTGAGTTGAAGAACCTGTCGGAGTTGCCGCTGAGTTGATAGTTAAATTCAAAGTTTCTGTATGACAATCTACTAACGAAGTATAAGTGCCCGAAGCCGTATAAGTCGCTCCGTTTACCGACCAGGTATAAGTGTCACAAGCCGAAGCCGTAGTGGTATTTGAAGTACTTGGCGTGATAGTCAAATTCAAAGTTTCTGTATGACAATCTACTACCGAAGTATAAGTACCCGAAGCCGTATAAGTCGCTCCGTTTACCGACCATGTATAAGTGTCACAAGCGGAAGCTGTAGTGGTATTTGAAGTGCTTGGTGTAATAGTCAAATTCAAAGTTTCAGTATGACAATCTACTACCGAAGTATAAGTGCCCGAAGCCGTATAAGTTGCTCCGTTTACCGACCATGTATAAGTATCACAAGCCGAAGCGGTAGTGGTATTTGAAGTACTTGGTGTAATGGTTAAATTCAAAGTTTCGGTATGACAATCTACTACCGAAGTATAAGTGCCCGAAGCCGTATAAGTTGCTCCGTTTACCGACCATGTATAAGTATCACAAGCCGAAGCGGTAGTGGTATTTGAAGTACTTGGTGTAATGGTTAAATTCAAAGTTTCGGTATGACAATCTACTACCGAAGTATAAGTGCCCGAAGCCGTATAAGTTGCTCCGTTTACCGACCATGTATAAGTATCACAAGCCGAAGCGGTAGTGGTATTTGAAGTACTTGGTGTAATGG
>NZ_JBKBLM010000022.1:0-17423 GCF_046296355.1 Flavobacterium sp. | reverse complement strand
CCGAAGCCGTATAAGTTGCTCCGTTTACCGACCATGTATAAGTATCACAAGCCGAAGCGGTAGTGGTATTTGAAGTACTTGGTGTAATGGTTAAATTCAAAGTTTCGGTATGACAATCTACCACTGAAGTATAAGTGCCCGAAGCCGTATAAGTTGCTCCGTTTACCGACCATGTATAAGTATCACAAGCCGAAGCGGTAGTGGTATTTGAAGTACTTGGTGTAATGGTTAAATTCAAAGTTTCGGTATGACAATCTACCACTGAAGTATAAGTGCCCGAAGCCGTATAAGTTGCTCCGTTTACCGACCATGTATAAGTATCACAAGCCGAAGCGGTAGTGGTATTTGAAGTACTTGGTGTAATGGTTAAATTCAAAGTTTCGGTATGACAATCTACCACTGAAGTATAAGTGCCCGAAGCCGTATAAGTTGCTCCGTTTACCGACCATGTATAAGTATCACAAGCCGAAGCGGTAGTGGTATTTGAAGTACTTGGTGTAATGGTTAAATTCAAAGTTTCGGTATGACAATCTACCACTGAAGTATAAGTGCCCGAAGCTGTATAACTCGCTCCATTTACCGACCATATATAACTGTCACAAGCCGAAGCGGTAGTGGTATTTGACGTGCTTGGCGTAATAGTTAAATTCAAAGTTTCGGTATGACAATCTACCACTGAAGTATAAGTACCCGAAGCAGTATAGGTCGCTCCGTTTACCGACCATGTATAAGTGTCACAAGCCGAGGCGGTAGTGGTATTTGAAGTGCTTGGTGTAATGGTTAAATTCAAAGTTTCATTAACAGTACATCCATTTAAATTGGTTGATGTACCCGTGTAAGTTCCACTCATAGTATAAGTCAATCCGGTTACTGACCAAACGTAGCTATCACAAGCTGATTCGTTAGTAACATTCGTTATTGGAGTTGTTGGTCCTGAAACCGTAACCGGCACAGTAACATTTGGACATCCTACATTTGAAACAACCACAGAATAGGTACCGACACTTAGTCCACTAATAGTAAAAGCTCCTGACACTAATGTTGCATTTTGCGAGGCACCTCCATCTATAGTATAACTAATCGCAGAAACACTGGGTGTTAAAGCTGACATTGTAATGGTAGCGGAACCATCAGTTCCTCCAAAACAATCTACATCTGTCACTACAGGTGTACCCAAAGTTGCACAATCTTGAGTTGACACATTTAACATGGCCGTTAAAGGTGCGGCTTGTGTATATAATAAACTAACTCCCGGTGAAAGAGCCGGTGCAGTAGTAGAATAAGAATAGGATGCTGCTCCCAAAGTCGCTCCATAAGGAAAAGCATTCACAGCGGTATTGGTTCTACCAATATTATTAGGTTGCAACCATAATTGGGCATCAGAATTGCTTGTCCAACTAGCTGTATTTGTCAATCTATATCTGCCAAAAGTATACGTCCCGTTTACAACATCAAATGCGGTATCTATAGTTAATGGTGAAGCCGTAATTCTTATATGCCCAGCAGTAACCGTACTAGGTGTCGTTGTATTTACCAAGCCTGCTATCGCTGCGCTTTTACCACCTATGTAGGCACAAGTAAGTGTACCTCCATTTACAATAGCGGTATTGTAATTAATACCCGCTGACATAGCAGACATTTTTTGTCCATCAGCAGCATCTCCGGCACCATCAATTGTAAGCATTACATCAAATTCTAAAGTGTTGGCTGTTGATGTAACGTTTGCCAAACTCACTGTAAAGTGAGTCCCAGATTCTTGAGCAAATCCAATAAAGGAGAGCATTAAAAAAATAAGAACCAATAATTTCTTGCTTGAAGTAGTGTTAATCATTTTTTATAAATTAAAATTAAATAAGTTTACCTTAAAAGTTAAATTTAATGTCGGAAAAACAGGTGAAAATCAATAATTTCTATACATTTTACCAGCTTTTAAACCTAGAAAAAAAAGGTTTAAAAGTAAGTCGCTCGACTAATAACATATAAAAGTAAAACAATTACTTAACCTAAAATAAATTTCTCTTTTTAATTTAGTGAAATTCAAAAGTGTTTTGCCCTAAATATCAACCATTATCTGATTAATTATTAACGATTTATAAAAACAAAAACTCCTCAATTTCTTGAGGAGCTGTAAATTTTAAATGAATTCTAAAGTGCGTTCTAATGCCATCCCTCTTGATCCTTTTATCAAAAGAATTTTGTGGCTAAAAGCATGGTCTGATAAAACTTTAGTGAAATCATCAAAAGTCGGATAAAAGTGAAGCCACTGACTTTTTATAGCATTTGCAAAAAAATCTTTTCCTACCAAATGACATTCAAAAGAACTCTCTTTGGCTAAAAAGTCGACAATAAATTTGTGCTCTGACAAACTTTCTGCTCCCAGTTCATACATATCACCAATAACAATTGCTTTGTTTGGTTTGTCTAATTGAATAAAATTCTCCAAAGCCACTTTCATACTACTCGGATTGGCATTATAAGCATCCAAGATGATTTCGTTTGTTCCTTTAGTCAGCAATTGAGAACGATTGTTCTCGGGAATATAGCTCTCAATCGCAGCTTTAATATCTGGTGACTGAACACCAAAATAATGTCCGATGGTAATGGCTGCACTGATATTATTGGCATTATACAAACCTATCAAATGAGAATTAATGTCAAAACCTAAAGCTTTAATTTTCACAAAAGGATTGGCTATTACACTTTCTATAATAACATCTGCACTTGCCTCTTTTTGGCTAAAAGTATATCGCTTGATATCGGTTGTCTTGCTGTTTTGAATATCATCATCTAAATTAACAAAGACAGATTTGGCATGGGTTTTCAAGTATGTATACATCTCGCTTTTCCCTTTAATCACACCTTCTACTCCTCCAAAACCTTCCAAATGAGCCTTTCCAAAATTTGTTATAAATCCGTAATCAGGTTGGGCAATTTCACAGAGGAATTCAATTTCTTTTTGATGATTGGCACCCATTTCCACTATTCCAACTTCGGTGTCCTTGGTAAAGGACAAAAGCGTTAACGGCACTCCTATGTGATTGTTCAAATTACCTGTAGTAGCAACGGTTTTGAATTTTTTTGACAAGACTACATTGATGAGCTCTTTGGTTGTTGTCTTTCCATTGCTACCTGTCAAAGCGATTATCGGAAGCTTTAAAAAATTCCTATGGTATTTGGCTAATTCCTGCAAAGCAATCAAGCTGTCTTCTACCAAAATAGTTCTCTCATCGATGTAATACTCTTGGTTATCAATTAATACATAAGCCGCGCCTTTGGCCAAAGCTTCTTTTGCAAAGGTATTGGCATCAAATCGTTCGCCTTTAATGGCTACAAACAAAGCGTTGGGAGCAATCCTTCTGGTATCTATAGAAACTTGGGAACACTTTAAAAATAAGTCGTGTATGTTCTGAATCGTCATTGGAATGGTATTAAAATAAAAAAGCCCTTAAAAATAGGGCTTTTTTGGTATTATATAAAACTATAATTAGTTTCTAGGTCTTTTCTTTTTGTCAGCTTTTGGTCCAACTCTAGACATTGCACATCTAAATCCGATGTAATCAGTGGCGATATCTTGCGGGAAGTATCTTCTTTGAGCAGGATCTAGCCAATAAGCTCTGTCTCTCCATGAACCTCCTTTGTAAACTCTAACATCGTCATTAACCAAAGTGGTTCTTTTATTTGACTTGTCATATTTTTTCACCATGTTACCTAAACTGTCTGTAGAAACATTGTGTTTTGGCGAGTCGTACATTCTTTGGTCGTCTCTCAACTTTCCTTTTTCATCTCCTTCTTCTGAGTTACCAAACTTAAAGTATCGGGTTGATTGTTTGTCACCATCACGATAGTTTCTGTTGTCAGATTTGTCGAAGTTTTGTCTTAAATAAGTTTCATTTTCATCAACAGGAGTTTGAGCAATTTGTCCAGGGAAATTTCTTGAAACGATTTTACCGTTAGACAAAGTATCAAATTTTTGTGTTTCAGCAGTTACTAATTCTACTTTACCGTCTTCTCCGATTTTGTTTTTCATGTAAACGTTACCTCTGTAGTAGTTGAAGTCATTGGCTTCATCATCAACAATCGGTCTGTAAACATCCGCAACCCATTCGGCTACGTTTCCTGCCATATCATACAACCCGAAATCGTTTGGTGGATATGATTTAACTTTGTTAGTAATATCGGCGCCATCATCAGACCAACCTGCGATTCCACCGTAATCTCCTTTTCCTTGTTTAAAGTTAGCCAATTGGTCACCTCTAACTTGTCTTTTACCCGAACGAGTATAAGTACCTGACCAAGGATATTTCTTTTGCCCTTTATAAGCATTGTACTCTCTTTGTCCTACATCTGCAGCAGCAGCATATTCCCATTCTGCTTCAGTTGGAAGTCTGTACTCAGGTAAAATTAAACCTGAACTTCTTTGTGCATAAACATTTTTAGGACTATTTCCGGCTGTATTTGTACTTCCGGCAGCAGCTTTTGGAGCTTTACCTGCTTTTTGCCCTTTTTGTAAAACAAGATTAGTGTCTCCTCCTTTAGCTGTAGAAGGAGAAGCAAGATAAGCTTCGGTACTGAACACCTTATCAGCTGTCATGTCTGTAACTTTTGAATCTTTCTTCAAGAAACGTTGGTCTTCAAGAATTTTTTCGTTTACACGGTCAGTTCTCCAAATGGCGAACTCAGTAGCTTGTATCCAATTCACACCAACTACAGGATATTCAGCATATGCCGGATGTCTTAAGTAGTTATTGGTCATTGTTTCATTATACCCTAAACGGTTTCTCCATACTAATGTATCAGGAGAAGCACCTTCATAAATATTTTTGTAATTTTCTTGATCCGGTGGGAAAACAGTTTTTAACCAATTCAAGTACTCCATGTACATCATATTGGTTACCTCAGTTTCATCCATGTAGAATGACATAACGTGTTGCTGATTTGGAGTATTATTCCAATCGTGCATTACATCATCCTGAACTTTACCCATGGTAAATGTTCCACCTTCAACCATTACTAAACCTGGACCTGTTGCTTGCTTTTTGAATTTCGAAGCATACTGAAAACCACCTTTTTTATCGTTGATTTTCCATCCGGTAGCTTTGGAACCACCTTTCGAATCGGATTTTTTACTACAACTAGTAAAACCAATCATTATCACTAATGATAGTAATAATTTTACAGCAATAATTTTGTTTACTTTCATACTTTTAGTAGGTAAAAATTTAGAGCCGCAATATAGGAATTAACCATTAAATTGCAACATCTTTTTTAAATTAATACTAAATCCGCCTTTCTCTGACGCATTTTATATACAACGCAAAAATAATAGTTTTATTGTATTTTGGCGTAAAAAAAATATTTTTTTCCTTTTTTATACTATTTTGTTGAAATTTGCGTTTATTACATACTATGAAAAAGATTACTACTGTTTTATTGCTATTTGTTACCTTCATAGGTTTTTCTCAAGAGCAAGGAAGCATCACCCTCAATTGGACCGAAAAAAAAGGTTTCTCTCACGGTGATTATTCCTTTAACATTCCTCATTTCAATATCGAAAATTATCATTTCGACAGTTATACTAAAACAGTAAACTATCTCCTAACTATTAATCTCACAGGTGTTGTCGATGAAAATAGTATTCAAATCAGAAATCTGGTCTACGAATCTATAACCGAAAATCAGCTAGGAGATTTAGAACTTAAAAATATCCCTACTGCCTTTAAGTACCAATTTAAAACCAACATTGCACGCGATAAATTTTACGGTCAATTATCCGTTTCCCCAATTATTAAGGAAGGGAATGCCTTTAAAAAACTAGTGTCTTTCAGTTATAATATTCTACAAAATCAAACCAACAGAAATAACAATACTACCATTAATGTAAATGCAATTCAAAATTCGCTACTAAGCTCAGGAAATTGGTATCGCTTTTATGTTCAAAAATCGGGTGTATATAAAATCACCAAAAATTTCTTACGCAGTATAGGCCTCGATACGAATGTTGACCCCAGAAAAATCAAAATTTACGGTAGCGGAGGCAGAATGTTACCTTTACTAAACTCAGCTGCCTATCCGATAGATTTAGAAGAAAATGCTATTCAATTTATTGGTGAGACCGACGGTGCTTTTGACAGTCAAGATTATATTCTTTTTTATGCCGAAGGGTTAGACAATTGGAACGACGACTACAAAACCAATTTAAATATTTACACCGAAAGAGCTTATTATTATGTAACCGCAACCGGCGGAGATAACGGCAAAAGAATTCCTGATTTAGTGCAACCCTCAGGAAGTGCTACTACCACTATTACCACTTTTGACGATTACCAATTTCACGAAACAGAAAAAACCAATTTTACCCGTTTGGGGCGCATTTGGTTTGGAGAAGATTTTAATGTTGATAACGAACAAGAATTCGACTTTAACTTCCCCAATTTAGTAACCTCTGCTCCTATTCAAATATCGGTACATGCCGGTTCAGCAGCTTTTACACCTACAAGTTTTAAAGCAGAGGCCAATTCTCAACTCGTTGGCAACATCAATCTTTCTGCACTCAGCGCTACCAGCAGTACAAAAATTTTGGTTGGCATTTTAACCAACAATGTTACCGTTTCCTCCGAAGATGTAAGTGTTAAAATCACCTATGACAACGGAGGCATTCCGAGTTCCAGAGGTTATTTAGATTTCATAAACATCAAAGCCAAAAGAAATTTGCAGGGTTACGGAAAACAATTCAGGTTTCAATATGACCAAGCTAATTCACTAAACGGAATTGGAGAATACCAAATTTCAAATGCTTCCGGCATAAGTCAGGTTTGGGATATTACAGATATTTATAATGTAACTAAAGTTGAAAACGCAGCCCAAAGTTCATTTTCATTTAAATCAGACCTTGGCGAAATCAGAAAATACATTGCCATCGACAACAACGATTTGCTTTCTCCCTCAAAAGAATATAAATCAAAAGTTGACAATCAAAACTTAAAAGGCACTGTATTCAATAATGCTCAAGGACAATTTCAAGATATTGACTATTTGATTATAACGCCAAAAGACCTAAACACGCAAGCTGAAAAGCTGGCCAATTTCCATAGAAATTACTCGAGTTTAAACGTTAAAGTAGTCAATTTAGAAAACATATATGCGGAATTCTCTTCCGGAAAGCAAGATATTTGTGCGATCCGAAATTTTGTCAAATATGTATACGATAACGGTTCATCAAACAGTACTAGGGTAAAATACTTAAACCTTTTTGGTGACGGTTCTTATGATTATAAAGACCAAATCCCCAACAACACCAACATTGTCCCTACGTACCAAGGACTAAATGGCTTTACCGAATCAGAAGCCTCTTTTACTTCCGATGACTTCTTTGGGATGATGTCGCCTGACGAAGGTCGATTAGATTATGGCGTTTTACCTTTAAACGGTACTATGAGCATTGGTTACGATTTTGGCGGTATCGACATTGCTGTCGGAAGAATGATTGTAAGTTCTCCGCAACAAGCCGAAGAAATGGTCAATAAAGTGATTGAATATCACGATTTAAAATCTTACGGAAGCTGGAGAAATATTTATGTCGCTATTGGTGACGATCCTAATTTAGACCAACCTAGTGACCGACAGTTACAGTTCTACCAAAACCGATTAGCCGACCGTATTGCACTGGAAAAACCATTCATAAACACCAACAAAATTCTTTTAGATTCTTATGTTCAAGAAACTTCAGCCGGTGGAAAACGCTATCCGAAAGCAAGAGAAGATATTTTTGCAGCCTTTGAAAAAGGCGCTTTGGTGTTTAATTATTTAGGACATGGTGGTGAAGACGGACTCTCAGAAGAACGCATTTGGGAAAAATCAGACGGACAAAATTTAGCCAATCGTTACAAATACCCCTTATTCATTACCATTACTTGTGACTTTTCCAGATTTGACAATCCATACCGTCCAACTGCCGGTGAATATACTTTCTGGAATCCGAGAGGTGGAGCGATTTCAATGATTACAACCGTTCGTTCCATCGGTCAATCAACCGCACAATATTTTAATGATGTTTTGGCCCAATATTTATTTGCCTATGGGAGTAACCAATACACTACAATTGCGGAAGCTTTGCGTTTGGCTAAAAACACCGGACCAAATTCGGCCACGAATATTGTTTTCTATTTAGGAGATCCGGCCCTAATGTTAGCCATTCCAAAACCTAAAATTGTGTTGACTAAAGTCAACGACATGCCCATAACCGGTCCAATAGATGATTTCAAATCTTTAGCTTACATGAAATTATCGGGAGAAGTTTTAGATCAAAATAACAACCTAATGCCGACCTACAACGGGGAATTGTCCATCAATATTTTTGACAAAACCATCACTGTAAATACCCTTCGAAATGACGGTTCAGACGCCATGGTTTCTATAAACGGACCATTGGCTACTACCATGCCATTTGCCGCTTTGGGCGAAACTATTTTCAGAGGTAACGCTTCTATCACTAACGGTCAGTTTGAATTTGGATTTGTGGTACCAAGAGACATCAGAATTCCACTTGACTACGGAAGAGTGAGTTTCTACAGCAAACGCAATCAAATATTATTAGACAAAACAGGGTACAATACCGATATAAAAATAGGTGGAATTAATACCAATGCCGCCGTTGACAATATCGGACCAACTGTAAGGCTATACATGAATGATGAAACCTTCGTCAATGGAGGAATTACCAATGCCTCTCCTTTTTTGTTGGCCATTTTAGAAGATGCCAACGGAATTAACACAGCCAGTGGAATCGGTCACGATATTGTCGGAATCCTTGATGGTGACGAGAGTAATCCCTTCATCATGAACGACTATTACGAAACCGAATTGGATGATTATACCAAAGGAAGGGTTTATTTCCCTTACCGCAATTTAGCACCCGGTTTACATACCATTACTTTCAAAGCTTGGGATGTTTACAACAATCCTATCACAGCCGAAATTCAGTTCATCGTAATTGGCGATGAAAGTGTTTCTATAAACAATGTCTTGAATTATCCGAATCCATTTGTGAGTTATACCGAATTTTGGTTTTCACACAACAGACCATTCGAACCTTTAGAAGTACAAGTACAAGTAATGACCATTACTGGGAAAATTGTTTGGTCCAAAAACCAAACTGTAACCACCGATGGTTTCCTTTGCAGAGAAATAACTTGGGATGGAAAAGATGACTTTGGCGACCGAATCGGTAAAGGGGTTTATGTCTATAAATTGACCGTAAAATCCACTTTATCGAATAAAAAAGCAGAAAAAATAGAAAAACTTGTAATCCTTTAGGAAAATACTATATTTGTTAACTTTTATTAAAATGAAGATGAAAAAAATTGCAGTCCTTTTTATATTATTTACCACCATACAATCGATAAAAGCCCAAGAAGACAGTCGTGTTATTACAACAGGAGTTCCCTTTTTATTAGTAGCCGCTGATGCCCGTGCCGCCGGTATGGCAGACCAAGGGGTTGCTACTTCAGCTGATGCTTTTTCCCAACAATGGAATCCTGCTAAATATGCTTTTTCACTAGACAAACAAGGGTTCACTGCAAGTTACACACCTTATTTAACCGATTTAGTTAACGATATATCCTTAGGACAAGCCACTTATTATAACCGATTTGGTGAAGATGGCAGAAGTGCTTTTGCTTTTAGTTTGCGTTATTTTGGATTAGGGGAAATCGAGTTCAGAAGAGAAGCTGATGATCCCGCACAAATTGTAAAACCAAACGAATTAGCTTTAGACGGTTCCTACTCTTTGAAACTAAGCGAAAGATTCGCCATGTCTGTAGCGGGACGTTATATCCGTTCCCAATTAAGATTTCCAACAGAGTCGGGCGGTGATGCCAAACCAGCCAGTTCATTTGCCTTTGATATTGCCGGTTTTTACCAAGGAGAAGAAACCGCTTTATCCGACTTTAACGGTCGCTTAAGATTAGGGTTCAACTTTCAAAACTTAGGCCCAAAAATTAATTATGACGCGGGTCAATCAGATGAAAATAGCGCTAACTTCCTTCCTGCCAACATGAGATTAGGCGGTGGATATGATTTTATCTTTGACGAGTACAATAAAGTATCTGTTAGTGTTGAATTGGCCAAACTTTTGGTGCCAACCCCACAAAGTGCAGATTTAGATGGTGACGGATTAGTAACCACACCGGAAGAATTAGCTTTAAGAGATCAAAACAATGCCGAATACAACAAAATCAACTGGGTTTCGGGCGTTTTTAAATCATTCAACGATGCGCCGGGCGGTTTTAGCGAAGAACTTCAAGAGTTCACCTATTCTATCGGTGCCGAATATTTATACCAAGAATCATTCGCCATGCGTTTAGGGTATTTCAATGAAAGCCCTGAAAAAGGAGCCCGAAAATTTTTCTCTCTGGGTGCCGGTTTTAAATACAACGTAGTTAAAGTAGATGTATCTTATCTATTCTCCGCGTCTAAAGTAAAAAACCCATTAGAAAACACACTGCGTTTCTCGTTAACGTTTAACTTTGGTGATAAATACGAAGAATATTAGTAGACAAACCATCATAAATACAACATCCAAATTTCTCCTTTGAAATTTGGATTTTTTTTCCTCAATAATGAAATAAAAATATGCCATTCGAATGAAGCAAATAAACATCAATACCTCGTTTACCGTTTTTTCATCTGCGGAAGAGCTTCCTCAAGAAGTACAATCCTTGATGCAACAAGCTGTCGAAATCAGAAAGAAAGCTTATGCGCCTTATTCCAAATTCAGAGTCGGCACAGCATTGCTTTTGGATAACGGAAAAGTCGTTTTGGGTTCCAACCAAGAAAACGCAGCATATCCATCCGGTCTTTGTGCCGAAAGGGTTGCTATTTTTCAAAGTGGTGCTATTTATCCTGAGGCCAAAATTATCAAATTAGCGGTTACTGCCGCCTCAGACAATAATGAAACTAAGTCGCCAATTCCGCCATGCGGTGCTTGTCGCCAATCGATTTCGGAATATGAATTCAAACAAGATTCCCCAATCGAAATCTATTTTATGGGGGAAAGTGGCGAGGTTTACAAATCGGATTCGATTAAAAATTTATTACCACTGAGTTTCGATAAAAACTTCTTGTAATAAGCAAAAATTACTGCCTTTAAATTTTACTTCTTACGGGGAATGTTTTACTTTTGCCTTTCGCAAATTTGTGTGTGAGTGAACTATTTTGCGTTGAATCATATTTAGAACTTAATAACGCTTTAGCAAAAAGTAACAAATGAAAGAAGTAACAAGAGAAGTTTATTTAAAATGGTATGAAGACATGCTGTTTTGGAGAAAGTTTGAAGACAAACTTGCCGCACTCTATATTCAACAAAAAGTCAGAGGATTTCTTCACTTATATAATGGTCAGGAAGCCGTTTTAGCCGGTGCATTGCACGCTATGAACTTAGGCGGAAAAGACAAAATGATTACAGCCTATCGTAATCACGTTCAACCAATCGGAATGGGTGTTGACCCAAGAAAAGTAATGGCTGAACTTTTAGGAAAAGTAACAGGAACGTCCAAAGGAATGGGTGGTTCAATGCACATCTTTTCAAAAGAACACGGATTTTATGGTGGTCATGGTATCGTAGGAGCTCAAATTCCTGTGGGTGCCGGTATGGCTTTCGCCGATAAATATTTCGAAACCGGTGGGGTTACCTTAACCTATTTTGGGGATGGTGCAGCCCGTCAAGGTTCGTTACACGAAGCTTTCAACATGGCCATGTTATGGAAATTACCCGTAGTATTCATTTGTGAAAACAATGGTTATGCGATGGGAACTTCTGTAGAAAGAACCGCTAATCACACTGATATTTGGAAACTAGGTTTAGGATACGAAATGCCTTGCGGACCGGTAGACGGAATGAATCCGGTGAAAGTAGCTGAAGCCATGCACGAAGCAATGGAAAGAGCACGCCGTGGTGACGGACCAACATTTTTAGAAATGAAAACATACCGTTACAGAGGTCACTCAATGTCGGATGCCCAATTATACCGTTCGAAAGACGAAGTAGAAGAATACAAAAAAATTGACCCAATCACCCAAGTATTGGATGTCATCAAAGAGAAAAAGTACGCGACCGATGCAGAAATTGAAGTGATAGACGAAAGAGTAAAAGATTTAGTAGAAGAGTGTGCCACATTCGCCGAAGAATCTCCTTTCCCGGAAGTGCAACAATTGTATGATGTGGTTTACGAACAAGAAAATTATCCTTTCATCCCTCACAGACTATAATTATGGCAACAAAAATCACAATGCCGCGTTTGAGCGACACGATGACGGAAGGAACTGTAGCCACTTGGTTAAAAAAAGTAGGCGACACCATTAAAGAAGGAGACATTATAGCCGAAATCGAAACTGATAAAGCAACCATGGAGTTTGAATCTTTCAACGCCGGTACTTTATTATACATCGGAATCAAAGAAGGAGAAACTGCTGCAGTTGATTCACTTTTAGCGATTATCGGAAAAGAAGGGGAAGACATTTCAGGATTAATTTCTGGAACAGCTACAGCTACTGAAGCAAAAACTGATGCAACTCCTGCTCCGGCAGAAAGTGCTCCGGTTGCAACTGCTGAAGCTCCAAAATCAACCGAACTTCCAAAAGGAGTTGTAGTAGTAACTATGCCTCGTCTAAGTGATACAATGACCGAAGGCACAGTAGCGACTTGGTTGAAAAAAGTAGGAGACGAAGTAAAAGAAGGCGACATTTTAGCCGAAATCGAAACCGATAAAGCGACCATGGAATTCGAATCTTTCAACGCCGGTACTTTATTATTCATCGGAATCAATCAAGGACAATCGGCACCGGTTGACAGTGTTTTAGCCATCATCGGTCCGGCAGGAACAGACATCAACGGCATAGCCGAAAATTATAAAAAAGGTGGCGCTGCTTCTATAGCAGCAAGTGCTCCGGAAGCACATTCTGTCACGCCGAGCGCAGTCGAGGTGCCTCAAACAGCCGATGGCGGAAGAATTTTTGCTTCCCCATTGGCCAAACAAATTGCTAAAGACAAAGGAATCAACTTATCGCAAGTAAAAGGTTCAGGTGAAAACGGACGTATCACGAAAAGTGATGTAGAGAATTTCACTCCATCAGCGGCTGCACCAAGTCAAGTGGTCCAACCAACAACAGATAACGCACAACCTGCTGCAACAGTGGCAAAACCATTTGTACCAGCCGGAGAAAAATTCAGCGAAGAAATCAAAAATTCGCAAATGCGTAAAACCATTGCGCGTCGTTTAGCTGAATCTAAATTCACCGCGCCTCACTACTACTTAACCATAGAAGTAGCGATGGACGAAGCGATGAAATCTCGGGCGGTTATCAATACCGTTCCTGATACGAAAGTATCATTTAACGATATGGTAGTAAAAGCATGTGCTATGGCGCTTAAAAAGCATCCGCAAGTAAATTCACAATGGAAAGAAGAGGCAATGATTATCAATCACCATGTGAATATTGGCGTGGCGGTAGCCGTTGAAGACGGATTGGTAGTTCCGGTATTGAACTTTACAGACCAAATGAGCCTGACTCAAATTGGCGCCAGTGTGAGAGACTTAGCCGGCAAAGCCAAAAACAAAAAACTAACGCCTGCCGAAATGGACGGAAGTACGTTTACCGTTTCTAACTTAGGAATGTTTGGCATTCAATCCTTCACTTCAATCATCAACCAACCAAATTCGGCTATCCTATCCGTAGGAGCGATTGAAGAAAAACCGGTAGTAAGAAACGGTCAGATTGTGGTTGGAAATACCATGACGCTAACATTAGCTTGCGACCACAGAACCGTTGACGGTGCAACAGGAGCACAATTCTTGCAAACGCTTAGAATCTTCTTAGAGAATCCGGTAACGATGTTGGCATAAGAATAAAATTTCCTTATAACAATAAAACCCGCTCAATTGAGTGGGTTTTTTAATTTACTCCTTCACAAACCTCAACACCTGTTTCACACCTTCATTATTAGTCAACTGCAAAACATAATGTCCTTCGGCCAAGGTTTTAATCGCTATACCACTGCCTTCATCCCCCAGTTGACCTTCTTCTATTTTCATGCCAAGCAAATTATAAATCACATAGTGCATAGGCTCTTTAATAGACACGTAAAGCATTTCAGTGGTCGGATTAGGATACACCTCTAAACTAGCTTTTATAATCTCCTCTGCTCCCAGTGTGCAATTACTCGTACCAAACTTAGCCACAAAAAAATCAGTCTCACTACCATCATTATTTAAAATAGTACTCCCATTGATAGTGATATTATTCGCAAACCGACCGCCTACTACATAATTGCCAAAAACATCAGTAGTCATATAACCTATGGTTTCACTAATACCATTAGTACTGCTAAGCTTGGTTTTATCTATATAGGCGCCCGTTACTTTGTCAAAACGAAATATCGAGGCATCAGCTCCCCCATTAGGAACAACAGGATAAGAACCGCCGGACCAGTTAAGCATGTGAACATCCGGAGAAACGGCAATCTCATTACCATTAATCGCTAAAGCTCTCCCGCCTACACTACCTACTGTTACCCCATTGCTACCCCATACCAAAGTGCCATCAGTGTTCAACTTAAACAAGTAAGGCTTGGCATGAACACTACCACTTTGCACGGTATAGGTATCATAGGTATCCCCATCCTCACAAATTCCGGTTATATACAAATATCCATCTAAATCTATAGCAAAATCATATAACCCTCTTCCTCCTGTACTTCCATCAGTGGTTACCGTCTTTACCCATAAAAACTGTCCTGTAGCACTAAAACAAGCTACATAATAAGGATTCGTAAATGTTTGACCACCTATCGTAAAACTCGCATCATTCGAATACTTATTACCGGCAAAATAAAAGTTACCGTTAACAGGGTGCTTTTTAATATTACAAATCTTTCGTTGTGATGCTAGCTGACTTACACTCATGTCTAAAGGCATAGCACTCACAAAATCCCCTAAGGCATTGTATTGTAATAAAAAATAAGTCAACCCCACCGTGGTATTGGTAAATTGTCCGTCAGCATAAATCCCGTCTTTCAATTTAGCCAAAATATAAGAAGTCCCATCCGCCGATAAATCAAAATCATAAAAACCTGATTGACCATAATCAGTATTTGTTAAACCATCAGCTTGCGGAAATCGATACCACAAAAGATTACCGGTGGCACCACTGTATTTAGCAATATAAATTCGTTTTCGATTCACTGTTGAATACGGTAAAGTGGTAGTAACATCAAAATGAAAAAGAGGGTCAAATTGGTCTCCGTAACTGGGTCTACCTATTACATATACGTCACCATTAGCATCTACCTGCATATTCTGAATATAGTCATCCAAAGGACCTCCTATTACGGTACTCCAACGGTAAGTACCGTTACAGGTAAAACTGGCAATAACATTGTCATCAAACCCATAACTCGGTTGGGGGTTACCATCAACATCAACACTTCCGGGAGATAAAGGTGATAGAATATAAACATTCCCTTGAGAATCGGTCTCTATGGCCCTTACATCCTCCTCATAAGTAGAACCACTAACACCGTTACCGCCACCACGCTTACCCCATTGCCAACTTTGGCCATAAAGACCAAAGCTGAACAATAAAGTTAGGATTACTATTTTTTTTTCATGATTATAAGATTTAAAATACACACCGATACAAACAAATTTATAGAAAAAAATCAAAACTTTAACAAAACTTTAAAACTTATCTCACAAACTTTGGCAAGCCATTTGTAAAGGGTTTTGTGTGAAATAATTCACAACCAATCTTTAAACTTTTTATTATGAGCACATTTTCAGAAATCGGACATGCAAAAAACATTGCCAACTTCCAAGACCTAATTGCTTTCGTAGAAGGCTACGGGTCAATGTACAACCCCTCAAAAGACGCATTAAAACTACCACAATTAAATAACTTAGTCACCCTCTCCCAAGCACACCTTGCAGAGGTAATCACAAAAAACACTGCCTTCAACAATGCAGTAAATGACAGAATAATTGAGTTCGCAAACCTAAAAGGGCTCTCAACCAGAGTTATAAACGCTCTTGAAACTACAGACGCCACCAAAGAAAAAATTAACAACGCAAAAACATTCAATCGCAAACTCCAAGGTAAAAGAGCTTCGCAACCAACAACACCGGCAGACCCTAACGCTCCGGCACCCAATACCATCAGTGCAAGCCAACAATCCTATGATCAACAAATCCAACATCTAGGCGGTTTAATCGCAGTACTGCAAACCGAAGCAAGCTACACCCCAAACGAAACTGACCTTACCATTGCTAGTCTAACAGCTAAGCAAACCAGTCTAAACGTAAAAAACAATGCAGTTTCTGTAGCCTATGCAAGTGTCAGCAACTCAAGAATAACCCGCAATAACACACTCTACAGCGAAGAATCAGGCCTAGTAGAAATAGCCTCCGAAGTAAAAAAATACATAAAATCAATTTTCGGAGCCACCAGCCAAGAATACGCACAAGTAAAAGGAATACAATTCAAAAAAATAAGAGTATAGCAAACCCAAAATTAGATTTCCTACTACTCCATTAAGGAAACTCGCCACTGCGAGAAGAAAACACCTTACTGCTAATAGAAAACCACTAACTGCAGTAAGGTTTTTTATTACTGCTAAATGAAAACTCCTCACTGCAACCAGATTTCTCACTACTGCAAAAAGAAAACTCCTCACTGCAACTAGATATCTCGCTACTGCAAAAAGAAAACTCCTCACTGCAACTAGATATCTCGCTACTGCAACAAGAAAACTCCTCACTACAACTAGATTTCTAGCCACTGCAAAAAGAAAACTCCCTACTGCAATTAGATTTCTCGCTACTGCAAAAAACACAATCGTAATAACAATAGTGTCACCCTGAGTTTGTCGAAGGGCAACCCACGGTAAAACATTTGATATTAAGAATTTGATATTAAGAGGAGGAAGCCAGTGGGCTTCAGGCCTGCCTGCCGGCAGTCAGGTACGCGAACTTGAGTTCGCCTATAAGTATAAAACAAAAAACCCTATCCAAATAAATGAATAGGGTTTTATAAAAAAAAGCCTGCCTGCCGGTAGGCAGGGCGGCGACATACTCTCCCACATAACTGCAGTACCATCTGCGCAATCGGGCTTAACTGCTCTGTTCGGAATGGGAAGACCTGCCTGCCGGCAGGCAGGGGTGAGCCCCGACATTTGATATTAAGAGGAGGAAGCCCAGTGGGCTTCAGGTATTTTTAAAACTTCTTAAAAACAAAAAACCCCGTTCGTTAGAACAGGGTTTTATAAAAAAAGGCGGCGACATACTCTCCCACATAACTGCAGTACCATCTGCGCAATCGGGCTTAACTACTCTGTTCGGAATGGGAAGAGGTGAGCCCCGACGCAATAACCACCT
>NZ_JBKBLM010000021.1:0-52840 GCF_046296355.1 Flavobacterium sp. | reverse complement strand
TTTTTTGGTTTAGTAAGCAATAATTTACTTTAAATACATGTATACCAATTGAACTAATATTCACCAATTATATTGTTTTTATTTGTTAAAGTTTTGTTACTTTTGCGACCGATAAAATTTATAATAGAATATTTATGGAATCATACATGATTTATGTGCCGATAGTGATGGCATTGATTGGATTGCTTTTTATGGCAATTAAAAGAAGTTGGGTTTTAAAACAAGACGCCGGTGATGGTAAGATGAAAGAGATTTCAGATTACATCTACGAAGGTGCTTTGGCTTTCTTAAAAGCGGAATACAGATTACTAGCCATCTTTGTTGTATTGGCGAGTGCGGTATTGGCCGGAATTTCTTTTGTTGTTCCTACAACACACATATTAATTGTAGTAGCTTTTATTTTCGGAGCTTTCTTTTCTGCTTTGGCCGGAAACATGGGGATGAAAATTGCTACGAAAACTAACGTTAGAACCACACAAGCAGCTCGTAGCAGTTTGCCACAAGCCTTGAAGGTTTCTTTCGGTGGTGGAACTGTAATGGGATTAGGAGTGGCTGGTTTAGCCGTTTTAGGGTTAACAGGTTTCTTTATTATTTTCTTCAATTACTTCATGAAAGGTGCTTGGACTACTACAGAAGACATGACTATCGTTTTAGAAACGTTAGCTGGTTTCTCTTTAGGAGCTGAGTCTATCGCTTTGTTTGCTCGTGTTGGTGGTGGTATTTATACTAAAGCTGCTGACGTTGGTGCCGACTTAGTAGGTAAAGTTGAAGCAGGAATCCCTGAAGATGATCCAAGAAACCCTGCTACTATTGCAGATAACGTTGGTGACAACGTTGGTGACGTTGCCGGAATGGGTGCCGATTTATTTGGTTCTTATGTAGCTACAGTTTTAGCGGCTATGGTTTTAGGGAATTACGTAATTAAAGATATGGGCGGAAAAATCGATGACGCTTTCGGTGGTATCGGTCCAATTTTATTGCCAATGGCAATTGCCGGTTTCGGAATCTTATTCTCTATCATCGGAACGATGTTAGTAAAAATATCAAGTGATGACGCTAAAGAAAAACAAGTGCAAGGTGCATTAAACGTTGGAAACTGGGTTTCTATTGTTTTAACCGCTATTTCATGTTTCTTCTTAGTACAATATATGTTGCCTGAAGTAATGACTATGGAATTCTTCGGTGAAGGCGCACAACAAATTTCTTCAATGAGAGTATTCTACGCAACTATCGTTGGATTAGTTGTTGGTGGAGTTATCTCTTCGGTTACTGAATACTATACAGGTTTAGGTACAAAACCAGTTTTGGCTATTGTACAAAAATCTTCTACAGGTGCGGGAACTAACGTAATCGCCGGTTTAGCTACGGGTATGATTTCTACTTTCCCAACGGTATTATTATTCGCTGGTGCTATCTGGGCTTCCTATGCTTTTGCAGGTTTCTATGGTGTGGCTTTAGCAGCTTCTGCGATGATGGCTACAACGGCTATGCAGTTAGCAATCGATGCTTTCGGACCAATCTCTGACAACGCCGGTGGTATAGCTGAAATGAGTGAATTACCAAAAGAAGTTCGTACTCGTACAGACATCTTGGATTCAGTGGGTAACACTACTGCTGCAACCGGAAAAGGTTTCGCTATCGCTTCTGCTGCGTTGACTTCATTGGCTTTATTTGCTGCGTATGTAACTTTCACAGGAATTGATGGTATCAACATCTTCAAAGCACCTGTATTAGCCATGTTATTCGTTGGAGGTATGATTCCGGTTGTGTTCTCTGCTTTGGCAATGAATTCTGTTGGAAAAGCGGCAATGGACATGGTTTACGAAGTACGTCGTCAGTTCAAAGAAATTCCGGGTATCATGGAAGGCACAGGAAAACCTGAATATGGTAAATGTGTTGAGATTTCTACAAAAGCTGCTTTAAGAGAAATGATGTTGCCGGGTGTTTTAACTATCGGTTTCCCAATTGCAATCGTACTATTAGGTAAATTAGTTTACGCTGATAACAACCAATTAATCGCTGAAATGTTAGGTGGTTATATGGCTGGAGTTACTGTCTCTGGTGTACTTTGGGCTGTGTTCCAAAACAACGCTGGTGGTGCTTGGGATAATGCTAAAAAATCTTTCGAAGCGGGTGTTGAAATCAACGGCGAAATGACATACAAAGGTTCTGATGCGCACAAAGCAGCCGTAACCGGAGATACTGTTGGTGATCCATTTAAAGACACTTCAGGGCCATCGATGAACATCTTAATCAAATTGACTTGTTTGATTGGATTGGTAATCGCTCCAATTTTAGGAGGTCATGAAGCTGGTGCTGCAGACAATAAAGCCATGAATTGCAATATGGAAATGAAAGGAATGGCAGGCAAATGCGATATGAGCAAATGCAAAGACATGACCAAAGAAGAATGTGCTAAAATGTGCGATTCTTTAGGTTGTACGCCTGAGCAAAAAGAAGCTTGTTTATCACATTACGGTGCTGACGGTAAATTCATCGCCGGTAAAATGGACTGTTGTGCAAAACCTGAAGTGGCTACTGCTACTAAAGACGTAAGAGTTGAAATTACCAACACAAACGGAAAAGCAAAAGCAACGGTAACTACTACAGTAGGCGGAACAGCTACTACTCAAACTTTTGAAGGTACAGAAGCCGAAGTAAAAGCTAAAGTGGACGCTTTGAAATAATCGCAAGATTTTAATATAATAAAGATGCCTCGCAATTGCGGGGCATTTTTTTTTGTCTTTTTTGTGTAAATTAGCCAATGCAAACACAACCCTATGACTTCCAAATTCGCTTACTTTTTATTGCTGTTTTTCAATGTTGCCTTTTCGCAAAATACCTTGCCTTTAATCCCGCAACCCGAATCGATTGAAATTCGAAATGGGCATTTTGTTTTAAATAAAGAAACAGTAATTCAAGCTAATGAAAATTCATTTGAAGCGCATTATCTTCAACAAAATATAAAAGAAAAAACAGGTTTGGATTTAAGAATAAATCCAAATTATAGTAAGAATAGAATACAACTTTTATTAAGTATACCAGATACCATTAATTTTGACAGAAGTCGATATTCATTATATATTTCGAAAAATGAAGTAGGTATTTCTGCTTCTTCCATTCAAGCACAATTCTACGGAATCCAAACACTTCTGCAATTGATTCCTTCCGAAAAAAAGAATGAAATCAAAGTGCCTTGTTTAGAGATAAACGATTATCCTAAATACAAATGGAGAGGCATGCATCTCGATTGCGCCCGACATTTCTTTTCCGTAGATTTTGTCAAAAAGTATATCGATTACCTGGCGATGTACAAGTTCAATACATTTCATTGGCACTTAACCGATGACCAAGGTTGGCGTATCGAAATCAAACAATATCCTAAACTAACAGAAGTCGGAGCCTGGCGAAACGGTTCCATGATTGGCCATTACAACGAACAAAAGTATGATGACAAACGCTACGGCGGATTTTACACCCAAGACCAAATCAAAGAAGTGGTAGCTTATGCTAAACAACGTCACATTACCGTCGTTCCCGAAATCGAAATGCCCGGGCATGCCGTAGCCGCTTTAGCCGCTTATCCTCAATATTCTTGTACTGGCGGACCATTTGAAGTCGAAAAACAATGGGGCGTTTTAGAAGATGTCTTCTGTCCGAAAGACGAAACATTTACCTTCTTGCAAAATATTTTAGCCGAAGTTATAGCCTTATTTCCTTCAGAATATATTCACATTGGCGGTGATGAATGTCCGAAAACGCGCTGGAAAAACTGTCCGCATTGTCAAGCTTTAATAAAGGATAAAGGATTGAAAGACGAACACGAACTTCAAAGTTATTTCATTCAAAGAATCGAAAAGTTTGTCAACTCCAACGGCCGAAAAATTATCGGTTGGGACGAAATCCTCGAAGGTGGTTTGGCGCCCAATGCAGCCGTAATGAGTTGGCGTGGCACCGAAGGCGGAATCGCAGCAGCAAAACAAAAACATTTCGTCGTAATGACTCCCGGTTCGCATTGCTATTTCGACCATTACCAAGGCAATCCAAAAAATGAACCGTTGGCCATTGGCGGTTACACTCCATTGGAAAAGGTGTATGCGTTCAATCCCATTCCAAAAGAACTATCCAACGAAGAATCTAAATACATTTTAGGTGCGCAAGCTAATGTTTGGACTGAATATATCGACACACCAGAACAAGTGGAATACATGATTTTCCCACGAATGTTGGCGCTTTCCGAAGTGCTTTGGGGAACCTCCAACCCGGAAAAGTACACCGATTTTGAAAAGCGAATGATTCAGCAATTCTCGGTTTTACACAAAAAAGGCATCAATTACAGTAAAGCAATTTTTGAAATTACAGCAGAAGTGATGCCCAAACCCGGCGACAATGGCGTGTTGTACTTGTTGAAAACCAATCAACAACCTAACGGAATTCATTATACAACCGATGGAACTAATCCAACAGCGCAATCAAAGGTTTACAACCAACCGCTGGAAATCACTAAATCACAAACGATTAAAGCGGTTTATTTTGAAAATGAACATCCCAAAAGCAATATTGCCGAACAATCATTCTTTATTCACAAAGCCACAAGCCAATTGGTTTCGCTTCAAAATCAACCCAACGGGAATTATGCCAAAGGCGGCGGATTTACTTTGGTGGATGGTATTCAAGGCGACAAGGCTAAATTTGGGCAAAATTGGTTAGGCTTCTCAGGAACCGATTTAAACGCGACCATCAATTTAGGCAATAAACAAAAAATCAGTCGCCTAGGCATCGGACTATTGAGCAGTCCTTCATCATGGATTTATTTCCCCAAAAAAGTAACATTCTGGGTTTCAGAGGACATGATGCAATTTGAAGCAGTGGGGACTTTTTCCGCTGAAGAAATTCAAAAAAGCAAAGGTCAAATCACCTTAGATTGCAATAAAAACATCCAATTTGTAAAAGTCACAGTCGAAAATTTCGGCATTATTCCTGACGGTCAACCCGGCGCCGGAAACAAAGCGTGGCTTTTTGCAGATGAAATAACCGTAGAATAGCTATGTCAAATCGCAGAAATTTTCTCAAAACCGCTGCAGCAGGTTCAGTAGCTTTAGCTTTGCAATCGTTTACTTCCAAAGAAGATAATTCGGCCAAACCAAAAGGTAAAATCAATAAGCCCATTGTGCTTTCCACCTGGAATTTCGGCCTACAAGCCAATGGCGCTGCGTGGGAAATTCTAAAGAAAAACGGACGCGCTCTCGATGCGGTTGAAGCCGGAGTGAAAATTCCGGAAGGTGATCCAAAAGAAAGAAGCGTTGGCTACGGCGGAAGACCTGACCGTGACGGAAGAGTAACACTCGACGCTTGTATCATGGACGAATTTTCTAATATCGGTTCGGTAGCCGCTTTGGAACATATCAAACATCCAATTTCTGTCGCAAGAATGGTAATGGAAAAAACACCACACGTAATGTTGGTTGGCGATGGCGCTCTGCAATTTGCTTTATCACAAGGGTTCAAAAAAGAAAATCTTTTGGTAGAAGATTCCAAAAAAGAATGGAAGGAATGGCTCAAAACCAGTCAGTACAAACCGATAGCCAATATCGAAAACCACGACACCATTGGCATGATTGCTTTGGATGCTCAAGGAAATCTCTCCGGCGCTTGTACGACTAGCGGGATGGCTTTTAAAATGCACGGTAGAGTAGGCGATTCACCTATCATCGGAGCCGGTTTGTATGTCGATAACGAAATCGGAGCTGCCACAGCCACCGGTCATGGAGAAGAAGTCATCCGAATTGCCGGTTGTCATTTGGTTGTAGAATTAATGCGTCAAGGAAAATCGCCGCAGCATGCTTGTGAAGAAGCGGTTTCACGTATTGTAAAGTTGACCAAAAACAGAAACAAAAACCTTAAAGATATCCAAGTAGGTTTTATCGCTTTGGATAAAGAAGGAAACTACGGAGCGTATTGTATCCAAGGTGGATTCAATTATGCGGTAAATGATGCTTCCGGAAATAAATTAATTGATGCAGATTACTTTTTAAAATAATGGCCCAACTCGAAATCGCTTGTTTCAACTTAGAATCGGCTCTTATCGCCCAAGAAAATGGCGCCGATAGAGTTGAACTTTGTGCCGCAATTGAAGTTGGTGGTACAACTCCTGATTTTGAAACCGTCATGCAAGTAAGAGAAAATTTAACCCTCGATTTGTATGTAATGATTCGACCGCGTGGTGGCAATTTTGTTTATTCTGAAGAAGAGTTTCAGCAAATGCAAAAGTATATTTTAGCCTTAAAAGAATTGAATGTTAACGGCTTTGTTTTCGGGATTTTGAAGGAAGACAAGAGTATCAATTTGGCACAAAATAAAGCTTTAGTCGATTTGGCTAAACCATTGCCATGCACGTTTCACCGTGCTTTTGATGAAGTTGAAAACGCTTTTGAGTCATTGGAACAAATCATCAATTGCGGATTCAAAACGATACTAACTTCGGGTCAAGCCCAAAATGTAATGGAAGGCATGAACCGTTTAACCGAATTGGTTTCCAAAGCCAATAACCGAATCATAATCATGCCCGGCGGCGGTTTGCGCTCAACCAATATTGAAGTCATCCAACAAAATACTAAAGCGGTTTTTTATCATTCTTCGGCGATAACTGACGGTAATGAAACTGCAAATCCAAATGAAATTCAAGCTTTAAAATCCAAACTCAAATGAGAAAATTGTGGTTGACACTTGTAATCGTTTTTTTATGGCCAATGGTTCTTTGGGCACAAAATAAAGAACGCAATTTAAGTTTAGAATCATGGACTTTCAGAAAAGTAACCGAAACTAATTGGCTTCCCGCCAAAATACCCGGAACGGTGCACACCGATTTGTTGGCGAACCAATTAATTCCCGATCCTTTTTTTGGTTCCAATGAAAAGCAATTGCAATGGATAGAAAACGAAGATTGGCAGTATCAAACGACTTTTACCATTTCAAAAGAAGAACTGAATCATCAAAACTGCATGCTGCAATTTAACGGTTTAGATACTTTTGCGGAAGTGACTTTAAACGGAACTAAAATTCTTTCCGCCAACAATATGTTCCGAACATGGAAAGTTGAGGTGAAAAAACTATTGAAGATTGGCCAAAACAAACTCGAAATCAAATTTGAATCTGCCGTTAAAAAAGGAAAAGAAGCCGCCAAGAAGCTAACATACACTTTACCCGGAGACGAAAAAATATTCACCCGAAAAGCGCAGTATCATTTTGGTTGGGATTGGGGACCAAGATTTGTTACCGCCGGAATTTATAAGAAAGTAGCGCTGCATTTTTGGGATAATGCAACAATAACTAACCTCAAAACCAATCAGGATTTAACCAATCAGGATGAAGCAAAAGTTCAGTTTGCTATCGAAATAAACAGCACCAATACTTCTCAATACCAATTAAAAATCAACGATAAATCAGATTTAATCCAACTCCAAGAAGGCAAAAATAACTTGTCGTTTACCTACGAAATTGCAAATCCAAAATTGTGGTGGCCCAACGGCTTAGGTGAACCACATTTGTATCCGTTTGAAATTAGCTTAACAAAGGGTAATCAAACCATTGATAGTAAAAAGCTAAACATTGGGTTGCGAACCATTGAATTGGTTCAGGAAAATGATACAATTGGCAAGAGTTTTTATTTCAAAGTGAATGGTTTTCCGGTGTTTATGAAAGGTGCCAATGTCATTCCGCCCGATAGTTTTTTGCCCAGAGCAACGGATTCTGTTTATAAATCGATTGTCAAAAATGCGGTTGACGCCAATATGAATATGCTCCGAGTTTGGGGCGGCGGCGTTTATGTCGATGATGCTTTTTACGAAGAATGCGACAAAAACGGAATCTTAGTTTGGCAGGATTTTATGTTTGCCTGCGCTATGTATCCCGGTGATGAAGCGTTTTTAGAGAATGTAAAACAAGAAGTAATCGATAACGTCACTCGTTTGCAAAACCATCCGAGTTTGGGACTTTGGTGTGGGAATAATGAAAATGATGAAGGCTGGCACAATTGGGGTTGGCAAAAACAATACAATTATTCGGAAGCAGATTCGACTAAAATTTGGAACGATTACCAAAAGCTGTTTCACGAACTGATTCCGCAAACGTTAGACAGTTTATTACCCAAAAATGAAAATCGCTATTGGCCGTCATCGCCATCTATAGGTTGGGGTAGAAAAGAGAGTTTGCTCAGCGGTGATGCCCATTATTGGGGCGTTTGGTGGGGAAATGAACCTTTTGAAATGTACCAAAAAAAGGTTGGACGATTCATGAGCGAATACGGTTTTCAAAGCATGCCCGATATCAAAACGTTTCAGGCTTTCGCCAAAAGTGACGAACTGAACTTCGATTCGGAAACGGTAAAAAACCACCAAAAACATCCAACGGGTTATAAAACCATCAACGATTATATGGCGCGAGATTATCAAGTGCCAACGAATTTTGAAGACTATATTTACGTTTCACAATTACTTCAAGCTGAAGGCATGAAAATGGCTATTGAAGCGCATCGAACCGACCGAAAATGTATGGGAACATTATTTTGGCAAGCCAATGATTGTTGGCCCGTGACTTCCTGGAGTTCGGTAGATTATTATGGAAGATGGAAAGCTTTTCAATACCAGGCGAAGCGGAGTTTTGAGGATGTAATGATTTCGATTAAAGAAGAAGAAAACAGCTATAAAGCTTATATTGTCAATGATAATTTGAATCAGTTTAAAGGTCAGTTTAATGTAGTTTTGCTTGATTTTAATGGCAAAACACTTTGGTTTGCAGAAACTACCGGGGTTATTCCGGGAAGCTCAAATTTGGTTCATTTTGAAATTTCTAAAGATGATTTAGGGCTTTTTGATTTGAAAAAAACAGTACTTTCTGTTTCGTTTAAGTCTGAAAATAAATCAGCGAGTTCTCTTTTCTATTTTGTAAAGCCTAAAGATTTACAATTGAGAAATCCCAATATCCAAATTACAAAGCTTGATGAACTGACTTATGAAATCTTTTCTGATGTTTTGGCCAAAAATGTGTATTTGTCAGCAGCCGAAGAAGTGTTTTTCAGTGACAATTATTTTGACATTTTGCCGGGACCGAAAGTGCAAATCAAATTGTCTAAACCCGTGAAAGAGGTTCGTGTAAAATCGCTTTTTGAAGTTATGAAAAACTAATTTTGCAAAAGACAAAACCCATTTAGCCCCGACAGGAGTGACACCGTGTAAAACGTATGGCGGGAATATGGATGGCAAAAATGCCTGAGAATTTCGCTCCTTATTTTAAAACAATCCGTTTATTTCAGCATTAATTCGGTTGATGATGTTGCCTAAATCCTCCGGATTATTTACGAAATCAATATTGTCTACATCAATAATTAACAACTTCCCTTTGTCGTAAGTCGTAATCCAAGCTTCGTAGCGTTCGTTCAATCGGCTTAAATAGTCAATAGAAATGGTATTCTCGTAGTCGCGACCGCGTTTGTGGATTTGGGAAACCAAATTAGGAATAGAGCTTCTCAAATAAATCAACAAATCCGGAGCACCAACCAAACCTTCCATCAATTCAAAAAGCGAAGTGTAATTTTGGAAATCACGGTTGGTCATTAAACCCATCGCATGTAAATTGGGTGCAAAAATATGCGCATCTTCATAAATCGTACGATCCTGAATAATGTTTTTGCCACTTTCGCGAATTTGTAACACTTGACGAAAACGCGAATTCAAGAAATAAATTTGCAAGTTGAATGACCAACGTTCCATTTGGTGATAGAAATCATCCAAATACGGATTGTCAACCACGTCTTCAAAATGAGGTTCCCATTTAAAATGTTTGGCTAATGAACGCGTTAGTGTGGTCTTTCCTGCTCCTATATTTCCTGCTACTGCTATGTGCATTATGGTAGTTTTATTTTAAAATTTTTAATTTGTTGGTTGGTAAAAATAGCTAAAATTTGGTCTTTGTAATAAAAATTTTGGAACGATTTCTCAACAATTTCGATTTCGAAAACCGTTTTGGATTGATTGTTCAAGCAGTAAAGAGTGTTGTCTCTTGAAAATAGCAATTTTTCATGGTCAACGATTTGGATTTTTTCAAATGGCGGAATATTGGCTAACAAGGTCACCTTGCCGAATATATCAATAGAATACCAGTTGTTGATTTCGTCAATCCAATAAAAATTATTAAAATCGGATTGGATGTACTTGATGTTTTCAGCTATGGGATTACCAACGGTTTTGGAAGTGTTTTTCAAGTAATCAAACAGCATGATTTGCTGGGTTAAAGCATTGTAAATCCAGAATTGATTCTGTGAAGCCATGCCGATTTTTGAGGCAAAAATGGTATTGTCAATTTCAAAAAGATTCAGCTTTTGGATTTCGTTTAATTGATTATCGAGTAAGATTATCGTATTAAAATCTTCATAGAAAACCAATATTTTTAACGGATTTACATAGTCAACCGAAGTGATTTTGCCCAAAGCTACATTTTTGTATTCCCAAGTTTGCGCTTCATTTTGCTTGATAAAAACATTGTTTTTGATGAAATAGTTGTTCCCCAATCCATCAAAACCTACATAAATTTTGTCTTCTAAAGCTTGAGCGTTTAGTTCAGTGGTTTTCAATTTCGGATTTTGACCAAAACCTGAGGTGAAAACGAGTAGGATAATAAAAGAAAGGGCACTTTTCATCATAGTGCTAATTTACAGTAAACCTTACTAATTACCATAAGTCTAACTCAATATTTTAACAAAACATTGGTAACACTTTACGTTTACTTTCGTCATATTTGCTATAACAAAACCAAAAACAATGAAAAAAATTGTATTCGCTTCGTTTTTTGTCTTCTCTTATTTAGTAACTCATGCCCAAAAAGACTTTCAAGGCATGGCCGTTTACGAATCAAAAACCAGTACATCCGATTTCAAATCTCGTTTCGAAGGCAATAAAGAAATAACACCCGAAATGCAGAAAATGATTGAAGAGCGCATGAAAAAGATGTTTGAAAAGACATTTTTTCTAAACTTTGATAAATCAGCCTCCATTTATAAAGAAGAAGAAAAGCTTGACGCTCCGGGTCAAGGCCAAGGCGGTTTCAGAATGATGAGCTCTATGATGGGCGGCGGCGGAACTTACTACAAAAATGTAAAAGACAAGACCTATAAAGTGGATAAAGAATTTATGGGAAAAGAGTTTTTAGTTAAAGATTCTTTGGTCAATTACAACTGGCAAATGACCGGTGAAACCAGAGTGATTGGCGGATACAATTGTTTCAAAGCCACTGCGGTTATTCCGGCGAGCAAGACTGATTTTAGAAACTTCCGACCTAAAAAAGAAGAAGAAAAAAAGGATGACAAAGCTAAAGAGGAAACCAAAGATGGTACCAAAACCAGTTTTATGGACCAAATAGAATTGCCTAAAGAAATCACGATCACCGCTTGGTACACGCCGGAAATTCCGGTAAGTCAAGGTCCGGAAGGTTATTGGGGTTTACCCGGATTGATATTGGAAGTTAATGACGGCAAAACGACGATTCTTTGTTCCAAAATTGTTTTAAATCCAAAAGATAAAGCAGAAATAAAAGCACCAAGTAATGGTAAAGAAGTTTCTCAAAAAGAATACGACGAAATTGTAGTCAAAAAAATGGAAGAAATGCAGGAAATGAATAATGGTCGCGGCGGCGGTTTCCAAATGAGAATGTCCAGATAATATTCAAAAATCCAATTTCAAAAAGACTTCATGAAAAAACTTTCGCTACTATTTTTTTTGGTGACAACCCTAGCCACTGCGCAAACCATCCGATTCGAAGGAATCATACAAGACAATACCAAAGCGCCACTAGAAATGGCCAATATCATGGCGATGAACCAAGGCACCAAAGCTATGGACGCTTATGCCATCACCAACGATAAAGGAAAATTTGTTTTAAACCTGAAACCGAATACCACTTACCTGATTAAGTTGAGTTACCTCGGTATGAAAAATAAAGAGATAACCGTTACGACTTTAACAGAAAATATCACCCAAAACATCACCATGGAAAGTGGAGGTATCGAATTAGATGGAGTCGAAATCGTACGCGAAATGCCGGTTTCCATAAAAGGCGACACCATAGTTTACAATGCCGATTCGTTCAAAACCGGTACCGAAAGAAAACTGGAAGATATTCTTAAAAAATTACCCGGAGTTGAAGTCAATGCCGATGGTGAAGTAGAAGTAGAAGGCAAAAAAGTAACCAAATTAATGGTCGAAGGCAAAGATTTTTTTGATGGCGATACCAAGTTGGGTGTAAAAAACATTCCAGCCGATGCCATTGATAAAGTACAGGTTTTGAGAAACTACAACGAAAATTCCATTCTAAAAGGTGTGGAAAACAACCAAGATAACGTAGCGATGAACATCAAATTGAAATCCGGAAAGAAGAACTTCTGGTTTGGTGATGTCACAGCAGCCGGTGGTTTTCGTCCCGAATCAAAATTTGACCGCTACAATATCAATCCGAAATTGTTTTATTACAGTCCGAAATACAGTGTCAATATCATCACCAACTTTAATAATATAGGCGAATTACCACTGACCATTCAGGATTATTTCAAATTCACCGGCGGTTTTAGAAGTATGATGGCCAAAGGCGGTTCGAGTTTCAACGTGTCTTCGAATGATTTAGGAATTTCACTCCTTAGAAACAATCGAGCCAAAGAAATTGAAACCGATTTCGGGGCAACCAATTTCTCGTACAATCCCACCAAATCTTGGACGATAAGCGGATTCGCCATACTGTCTTCTTCGATAACCGATTTGGAAACCGTATCGTCAACTAATTTCTTAGACCCAACGTCTACAGAAGTGGCCTCCACTGAAAACAGAGCTGAAATAGCGCATCAGAAAAGTAATTTAGGTTTGTTCAAACTAAGCTCAAGTTATAAACCGAATGCCAACTTCCAGTTTGATTATGATATTTTGGCCAAATTTTCCAAACAAGAGGAGAACAATTCCTTGTTGAGAGAAACCATCGATGAAGATGATAATTCAACTATAGAAGATATTTTTACCGGCAAAAAGCAAGATCCGGTTACCGTAAATCAGAACTTAAGTTTTTATTATACTGCGGCAGAAAAACACGTTTTTGCTTTTGAAAGCCAGCATTTGTACCAAGATGAAAATCCTTTTTACAACGCCAATTTACAATCTGATCCGTTTACGTCAGTCTTGCCACCGAGCAATATTTTGGGGTATGACACCGCACAAAACAGAACCGATTTAAACCAAAATCGTTTTGTGAAAACCAACAAATTAGACAGTAAGCTCGATTATTATTACATGCTAACGCCAAAAAGCAATATCAATGTGACTTTGGGGAATACCTATTCTAATCAAAGTTTCAACTCGAGCATGTACCAAGTTTTAGACAACGGAAACGTAAATAATTTAAACAATACAACTAATACTAATGATGTCAATTACCGCTTTAATGACGCATTTTTGGGATTGCATTACAAAGTATTGACCGGTAAATTTACGTTTACACCCGGAGTAAGTTTCCACACTTATGCTTTGAACAATGAGCAATTGGGTACGAGTTACAAGCAAAACTTCACTCGAATTTTGCCTGATTTCTTAGCGTTGTACCAAATTAAAAAAGCAGAAACGCTAACCTATAATTTTTCGTTTACCAATAATTTCACCGACATCAATCGCCAAGCTGAAGGTTTTGTCTTGAATAATTACAGTAGTTTGTCAAGCGGAAACAGGACTTTAGAAAATGCTGTTCAACAATCGCACTCTTTGCGTTATTTTAAATACAACATGTTCAATTTTGAAAATATTTCGGCCGCAGTAAGTTACAATCGTACCGTGGATGCCATTAAAACCAGAGCGTTCTTTGACAATGTAAACCAAGTGTCTTCGCCTTTTAACTCTGCGTTTGCCGATGAGACATTGTCGTTCTTCGGAAGTTATGGTCGCTCTTTCTATAAATACTATAAGGCTTCTTTGAATGTTAATTTAAATTGGAGTAAATTCAATAACATTCAAATTGACAGAGCCACATTCCAAGATATTTTGATAACAAATGAAAGTTTTACCCAAACGTACAATCTAAGAGCATCCACTAATTTTAAAAACTTACCGAATATCGAATTAGGTTACAGTTATACCATCAATGATTATCCGAATGATACTTTTTTCACGGATAGACCAACAGTAAAATTGGATTATTTCTTCCTGAAAAGCTTCTCTTTTGTGAGTGAATATGAGTTTTATCACTATTACAACGAAGACAAATCGGTTGAAAATGAATACGATTTTCTTTCGGCGAGTTTGATTTATCAAAAGACCAAAGACAGCAAATGGGAGTATAAAATTTCGGCGACCAATTTACTCAATACAACGTCTTTGAACGACGACAACTTCTCGCAATTTTCTACACGAACTTCGCAATACAGAGTACAACCGCGTTATGTGATGCTAACGTTGAAATACAATTTATAAGCCTTTTACAACTAGGTTTTTAAGCAAGCTTCCGCTATTTTTTGGTGGAAGTTTTTTTTTAGATAATATTTTCAGCAATTGCTCGTTAGTTGTGTGAAATATATTATTTTTAAAAAGTATTACAGTAGCCAATAAAAGCATCATTCATGAAAAAATTTTCTATTTTATTCTTTTTCTCAGTCATTATATTCGGTTATGCCCAAACGCCAATACTTGAGCCGGGCATTTATAAGTCAACCACAAAAGGACAGAAAATTATGTTGAAAATCCTTGATGACAACCAATTTGAAATGGCTGTCTTGTTTGGAAAGTACACGGTTCAAAACGATACCATTACGTTTAAAAATTCGGAATCCAATGAGTCGGGTTTTAAGATTAAAATCAACAAGGATGCGCCTTTTTCGAGTACGTTTAAATTAAAATTTGACAACCAAAATTTAATTTACGCCGGTTACAACATTTACATTGGAACCCAAAAAGACGACCATACTATTGTTGAATACAAGCCACTCAATGACTATTTTCGTAAAAGTGGTTTAAATGACATGTCCAGAAAAAAAGAAGTCAAAATAGATGTTGAAAAGACAAAATATTTATACTTCGTTGAAAACGACAGAAAACGCGGCGCTGTAGTAACCAAATTTCAAATTGACCCAAGTGTGAATGAAATCGAAGTGCAATACGACTATAATCTGTTTCACACTATTGAGTTAAAAGGAATTGTAGACAAAGAAACCAAAAAACTGTCGGTAAGAGAAGGACGCAGAATGAATCCGGCTTTTGATTTTGAGAAAGAAGGAACAACAATAACGTCGGCAAATGAAATCAATCCCATCGATATTGTTAACGAAAAAGATTGGTTGAAAAATAACGGTTTTGAAAATGAAGATGAATTTGACAGCAGTTATTTGGAAAGACGCCAAACCAACACCTATAATTTCAAACTTCCGGTTTTAAAAACCTATACCGAAGCCCTGAAAAGTCTTGAAAAAACACCCGAAAAGTTTTTGGTGATTTCCTTCGACAACCGTAAAAACAGTAAAACAGAATTCACTGAGTTTGTGACCCAAAAAGAGCAAAGATTATCACGTTTTATGCGAACAAAGTATAACGCAGAAAAAGACAATTTTAATTATTACTTGGCTACCGAAAAAGACCAATCGCTACTGCAAAACTTCAAGATTAAAGACAAAACAGCTTTGGTTTTTGTCGATGCCAATGGGGATTTGCTATACCATACACCGGGTACTTTAGATGATAATGCGAGCTTGTTTGAAATGTATTATTCGGTTTATGACGAAGTCAAAAGAGCCAATGCCCATGTGAAATTGGACAAATTGGTGAAAAGCAAAAAAACCACGTTGGCCGAATTCAAAAAGTCATTTGCCGAAATCATCAAAACCAAAAAGAATTTTAATGAGTTTGCTGAAGGTGTTGTAGATACTGTCGCGGTTGAAGAAATTGATACTGCCGCTGCCGTAGTAGAAGAAGAATATTATGAGGAGACTGTAGCCGATACCACTGCAGTTGAAGCAGTTGTGGATGGAATGGATGATTACCTTCATGTTGACAATCCCGAAAATTTGTACAACATAATAACTCCAAAAGAAATTCTAGCCGAGAAGTGGCAACTAATTGTAGATTTCTACACCCGAAAAGAAACTTACGATGAAGAATTTGGGTTGCTTTGTAAAAGAGAATTGCTCAATACAGGATTTCTTTATAAATTATACGGACAACCCAAGTCAATCACCAACACCGATTTTATGATGTTGAATTACTTATTCAAACATTATAAAGAGTTACAAAAAAGGGAAGAAAGCCCAACTGAAAATGAAGAAAGTTATATTTATGGCTTTAGAAATAACAATGCCAACAGAAGTATAGACTCAGTTTTAAGCTCGTTCTTCCAGAATCCTAATTCAGAGTCCATTCCGGTTTCAAAAGCACACCAATTAAAACTGGTGGAGTATTATAAAACTTTTTTGAAAATTTCAGGATTCAATCAAAGCGACTTTAAAAATTATTTGACCAATGTCAAAGAAGCTTATCCTAACGATTACTCCTTGTATTTCAAAGAATACGCCGAATATTTCCAAACAATAGAATCTAAAAACACCAGTTTGTTTGAAACTTTAGACGAAATCTATACCGCTCAAAAAAGCCATCACCGCTCTTGGCTAGGATTTAAAGAAGAGTTTTGTGATTTGGCCAATACCGTGGCTTGGGAAGTGGTAGAGTACAATAATAAGGATGTGAGTATTATTCAAAATGCCATCAAATGGAGTGAAGCCAGTGTAAAAGTCTTTAAAACGGAACACCGATATTTAGACACTTTGGCCCAATTGTATTACAGGAACAACCAAAAAGAACAAGCCTTACTCACCGAGCAAAAAGCGATTGACAATGTGCCGGTTGATGACAAATCCACTTTAAATGAATACAAAGAAGTTTTAGAGCGAATGCAAAACGGAACTTACTAAAAACAAAAACCCCAACTTATCGAGTTGGGGTTTTTCTTTGCGAACTTCGCGTATAACTTTGCGCCTTTGCGGTTAAATCCCGAAAGCCGTTTTCACTTTGTCAACATAATCCAATTTCTCCCAAGTAAACAACTCTACTGTTACTGTTTTTGGAGCGCCATTCGGCAATTGGAAAGTTTTAGTAACCGTTTCCGGTGTTCTTCCCATGTGACCGTAAGCTGCTGTTTCGCTGTAAATTGGGTTTCTCAATTTCAAACGTTGCTCAATAAAGTACGGACGCATATCAAATACGTTTTCAACTATTTTACTAATTTCTCCGTCTGTCAAATTCACTTTTGAAGTGCCGTAAGTTACTACGTTGATTGAAGTTGGTTTTGCTACTCCAATCGCATAAGAAACTTGAACTAGAACTTCATCACACAATCCTGCAGCCACTAAGTTTTTAGCAATGTGACGCGTCGCATAAGCCGCAGAACGGTCTACTTTTGAAGGATCTTTTCCTGAGAATGCACCACCACCGTGAGCGCCTTTTCCACCATAAGTATCAACGATAATTTTTCTTCCTGTCAAGCCTGTATCACCGTGTGGTCCGCCAATAACGAATTTTCCGGTTGGGTTGATGTGGTAAGTAATATTGTCATTGAATAAATGAGCGTATTGTGGGTATTTTGCTTTAATTCTCGGAATCAAAATCGAAATCAAATCGCTTTTAATTTTAGCCAACATTTCTGCTTCCGGACCGAAATCATCGTGTTGTGTTGAAATTACAATCGCGTCAATTCTAACCGGTTTGTTGTCATCAGAATACTCTAAAGTCACTTGCGATTTAGCGTCAGGACGAAGGTATTTGATTTCGTTATTTTCTCTTCTTAAGTTAGCCAATTCGATTAACAAAGCATGAGACAGATCCAAAGCCAATGGCATATAGTTTTCAGTCTCATTTGTTGCGTAACCAAACATCATTCCTTGGTCACCGGCACCTTGCTCTTCTTTACTAGCTCTGTCTACACCTTGGTTAATATCAGCAGATTGTTCGTGAATGGCCGAAAGAATACCACAAGAATCGGCATCAAACATATACTCACTTTTAGTATATCCGATTTTTTTGATTACTTCTCTTGCAATTTGTTGAACGTCAAGATAAGTGCTTGATTTTACTTCACCAGCCAAAATTACCTGACCTGTAGTAACAAGCGTTTCACAAGCCACTTTTGATTCAGCATCAAATGCTAAAAAGTTGTCGATTAACGCATCACTAATTTGGTCTGCAACTTTGTCCGGATGTCCTTCACTAACCGACTCCGACGTAAATAAATAAGCCATAACTATATTTTAGTTTATATTAATTTTTAGTGAAAAAAGAGAAGATTGCTACGAAAGCTAAAGGAGAGTTTCTGCTTTAGCATTTTTTTACGAGGTTGCAATCAGTTCAAATTTTTCCTCTCATTTTTAGATTGCAAATGTATAAAGACTATTTAGAATACAAAAAACTATTTTGCTTTTTTTATTTTTTTTATGATTATTTCAAAATTCTAAATACGTAGTATTTAAATATATATAAACAAACTCCAAATGTTAAATTTTCAAATTTTGTTTGGTCAATTGAAAAAACATTCAGAAGTTTGCCCCAACAAAAAGAAACAAAAATGAAATTTATTATTTGCAATATGTGTCGCATGATGTGGAAAAATTCCGCAGAGGACGCTATTGCATAATTTTAAATTTTTAAAATATATACAATTAAACCTCTGCCAACCGCAGGGGTTTTTTTATTTAAACAAATCCAGAAAAATAATTTAAAGTAATGATCGCAACAGGAAAAAATATGATAATGAACAACCGTATGATGCACATGATGATGTGTTGTTGTATCGACATACCCTATTACCAAAAGCGGAAGACTTAATCGAAGTTTCAATACTTGTTCTTAAAGTCCTTTTGGTAAGCCATCCAAAAGGACTTTTTTTATTCCCAAAAATTAATAATCTAAATATCTAACAATTAAATTTCAAAATCATGAGCACAAAAAAATTCGCAACAAACGCCTTACACGCAGGACACGACGTTACTAAAAACGCAGGAACCAGAGCGGTTCCGATTTACCAAACGACTTCGTATGTATTCAACAATTCTGACCACGCAGCCAATCTTTTTGGTCTAGCCGAAGCCGGATTCATCTACACTCGATTAAACAATCCGACCAACGACATTTTGGAACAACGCTTAGCCGCACTCGAAGGCGGAATCGGAGCCGTAGTTACCGCTTCTGGAACTGCAGCAATTGCTACGAGTTTATTGGTTTTGCTAAAAGCGGGTGACCATATCGTTGCCTCCAACAGTCTTTACGGCGGAACTTACAACTTGTTGAACGTAACTTTACCAAGATTAGGCATCACAACGACTTTCGTTGATCCGTCAAACCCTGAAAACTTTACAAAAGCCGCCCAAGAAAATACCAGAGCGTTTTTCGCTGAAAGTTTGGGTAACCCAAAATTAGATGTACTCGATTTGAAAGCGATTTCGGTTGCAGCCAAAGGGTTTAAAGTACCTTTCATTGTGGACAATACAGTCGCTACGCCCTATTTGTTAAACCCAATTCAGTTCGGAGCTGACATTGTCATTCACTCGTTAACCAAATACATTACCGGAAACGGAACTTCACTTGGAGGCGTTATCATCGATGCTGGAAACTTTGACTGGAGCAACGGGAAATTCCCTGAATTCACCGAACCATCAGCTGGTTACCACGGTTTGAAATACTATGAAGCTTTGGGCGCAGCGTCATTCATAGCCAAAGTAAGAATCGAAGGATTGCGCGATTTCGGAGCATCTTTAAGTCCATTTAACGCGTTCCAAACGATTCAAGGCTTGGAAACTTTGGAAATCAGAATCAAAAAACACAGCGAAAATGCTTTGGCCTTAGCCCAATGGTTGCAAACCCAAGAAGAAGTAGCATGGGTAAATTATCCTGGATTAGAAACTTCTAAATACAAAGCTCTAGCCGATGAATATTTACCGGAAGGCAAAAGTGGCATCGTAACTTTCGGTCTGAAAGGCGGATTTGAAGCAGCCAAGAAAGTAGCTGATGAAACCAAATTGTTCTCGTTACTAGCCAATATTGGAGACACTAAATCCTTAATCATCCATCCGGCAAGCACGACGCACCAACAATTATCTGATGCCGAACAAGAGTCTACCGGAGTAACCAAAGACTTAATCCGTTTGTCTGTTGGTTTAGAAAATATCGACGACTTGAAAGCCGATTTGAAAGAAGCCTTTGTAAAAATTAAAACCCCACAAACCGTATAACATGAGCACAAAAACCGTAAACGTACTAGGCTATGCCAAAAACAGTAACCAATTCGTAGTCAAAGCCCAAAACTTCGACATCAGAATTAGTAAAAATGATCAATTTTCTGAACTGGAAGGACCGAGTCCGATAGAATACATTTTGGCCGGTTATGCCGGTTGCATCAATGCTGTCGTGAAATTGGTAGCCAAAGAACAAGGTATCGATTTAAAATCACTTCAAGTAGAAATCTCCGGAACCTTAAGTTTAGACAAATACCAAGGAAAAATCAGCGATGAAAGAGCCGGATTTAAATCGATAGAAGTAACAGTAAAACCAACATCTGATGCGACTTTGGACCAATTGAAAGATTGGTTAATTACCGTAGAAAACCGTTGCCCGGTTCAGGACAATTTGATCAATCCAACGCCGGTTTCAGTCGTTTTGGTTAAAGAATATGAACCTACAGAAACGATACTGTAAAGAAAAAACCATTGGTTTGGTTTGTTTGTTAAGACTGTCTTCAAAGTTGAGGTTGAAGGCAGTCTTTTAAAAAACTTTAAAAAAATAACATGAAAAAGTTGGAAAAAATAGATTTGTTCAATTTTAGTTTGGAAAACGGAAAACAACGACCTTACCTTCCGTTATTTTATCAAACTTTTGGTCAAGCCATAGGCACTTCGCCAGTTGTTGTAGTCAATCACGCTTTAACCGGAAACTCCAATGTTACGGGAGAAAATGGATGGTGGAACGATTTAATAGGCGAAGAAAAAGTTATCGACACCAATCATTTTACGGTAATTGCTTTCAATATTCCAGGAAATGGCTATGATGACAACTTCGGCAATTTGATTTCCACTTATAAAGATTTTACTATTCGGGATGTTGCCAGAATTTTTTGGGAAGGTTTAGATTTCCTAAAAGCAGAACAAGTTTTTGCGGTTATCGGAGGAAGTTTAGGCGGAGCAGTAGCCTGGGAAATGGCAGTTTTAAAACCGAATGCCGTTCAAAATCTAATCCCAATAGCCACCGATTGGAAAGCCACCGATTGGGTCATCGCCAATGTCTTAATCCAAGACCAAGTATTGAACAATTCTGATGATCCCATTGCAGACGCGAGATTACACGCCATGTTGTTGTACCGAACACCTCAATCCATTAACCAACGTTTTCAAAGAAGCAAATTCAATGATTCTTCAGTGTTTCAAATCGAGAATTGGTTGGCTAATCACGGCGTAAAACTCAAAAACCGCTTTCGGTTATCAGCTTACAAATTGATGAACCATTTGCTCAAAACCAATGATATCACTCGAGACAGAAATGATTTTTTGGCTGTAGCCAAAGATATTCAAGGCAAAATTCACGTGGTTGCAGTAGACACAGATTACTTTTTTATTCCGGATGAAAATCGGGAAACTGTTGAAAACTTAAAACCGATAAAAGACAATGTCTTCTATCACGAAATAAAATCAATACACGGACACGACGCTTTTTTAATTGAATTCGAACAATTAGCCCAAATTTTATCACCCATTTTTAACAAACAAAAACAAGAAACATATGTCAACGCTTAGAATCAATATAGTCCTTTTCGGTATCGGAAATGTCGGTAGCACTTTGGTCAACCAAGTCATCGAAAGTCAAAAATTCTTTCTCGAAAAAAGAAACATCGATTTGAGATTTCCCATCATCACCAATTCCACTTTAGCCTTCTTCGAAAAAGACGGACTCAAAAACCAATGGGAAGCCAATTTCGCCCAATCCGCCATTCCGTTCAGAATCGAAGACATCATCGAATATGTTCAAGAACAACAGTTGGAAAACCTGATAGCTGTTGATGCAACTGCCAGTCAAGACATCATCAAAAATTACATTCCGTTAATCCAAAACGGTTTCAATATCGTCGCCGCCAATAAAAAAGCCAATACGTTACACTTCGATTTCTACAAAGAACTGAGAAGAAATCTAAAGAAACACGACAAAACCTTTTTATACGAAACCAATGTCGGCGCAGGTTTACCAGTCGTTCAAACGATAAACGATTTACACTTTTCGGGTGAAGAAATCACTAAAATCCGTGGCGTATTCTCAGGTTCGCTAAGCTATATCTTCAACCGTTTTTCTGCGGAAGAATTGCCGTTTTCTAAAATTTTACTCGACGCCGAGAAAAAAGGCTTTACCGAACCCGATTCCCGAGACGACTTATCCGGACACGATGTAGCCAGAAAATTATTGATTCTCGCCCGTGAAATCGAACAAGAATTTGAGTTTACCGATATCAAAATCGAATCCCTTTTGCTTCCCAATCTAAATGAAAAAAGCGCCAAATCTGAGTATGCAATCAACAAACAATTGTTTGACAAACCCTTTCAAATTGCCAAAATCACCCAAGCCGACAGTCATGTGCTGCGCTATGTAGGCAAATTAGATGTCAAGAACAAGCAATTAGAAGTTAAACTGGTTTCGGTTCCCAAAAGTTCTCCATTGGGCCAACTCAAAGGCGCCGACAACCTAATCGAAATTTACACTAAATCTTATGGCGAAATCCCAATCGTCATTCAAGGCGCCGGTGCCGGAAAACAAGTCACGGCTCGTGGCGTTTTGACCGACATTCTCAATGTTGCTGAGAAAATTAAAATCAAAGAAGCGATTTGGTTATAAACCGATTCAAATATAACTAGCCAACCATTCACCCCAAAAACCTACAGCGCGAAAACGTTGTAGGTTTTTATTTTTCCAAAACCCTTGCAAATGTGAATTCTGTGTCATTACTTTGCAACGTTCATAAACTTATTGTTCGTTATCACGAAAGCTGGAGGGAATAGACCCGTTGAAAGCTTAGCAACCCTTTGCCAAAAGAAGGTGCTACATTCTATCTCGATTTATCGAGAGCAGATAACCCCGAGAATTCTTCTCACTTTCACGATAACATATAATTTTTTTAGGAGCGAAAGGCTTGCGCTTTTTTGCAGTCCATATTCCCGCTTTTTGCACTGCATGGCAGTCGCGTCAATCGGGGCTAATTAGTAATCTTTGTGTATCTCTGGGTTTCTTCGTGAAACTTCGTGAAATTTAAAAAATATGTCAAAAATACAACAAGCCATCAAAGAAAGAATCCTTGTCCTTGACGGCGCCATGGGAACCATGCTGCAACGCAATAACTTCTCCGAAGAAGACTTCCGAGGCGAGCGTTTCAAAGATTTTCCACATCCGCTAAAAGGCAACAATGATTTGCTTTCCATCACCCAACCCGAAGCGGTAAAACAGGTTCATCGCTTGTATTTCGAAGCCGGTGCTGATATTGTTGAAACTAATACATTTTCAGGAACCACCATCGGGATGGCCGATTACCACTTAGAAGATTTGGTTTACGAACTCAATTACCAATCCGCCAAAATAGCGAGAGAAGTAGCAGACGAGTTTACTGATAGACCACGTTTCGTAGCGGGATCAATCGGACCAACAAACAGAACGGCTTCAATGTCTCCGGATGTAAATGATCCCGGATTCAGAGCCGTAACTTTTGACGATTTGCGCATCGCCTACAAACAACAAGTAGAAGCTTTAATCGACGGCGGTTGTGATGTGCTTTTGGTGGAAACTATTTTCGACACGCTAAACGCCAAAGCGGCTTTATTCGCCATCGAAGAAGTAAAAGAAGAGCGCAATTTAGATATTCCGGTTATGGTTTCAGGAACAATTACCGATGCGTCAGGAAGAACTTTATCAGGACAAACGGTAGAAGCGTTTTTGATTTCAATCGCGCATATTCCTTTATTGAGTATAGGATTTAATTGTGCCCTCGGCGCTGACCAATTAAAACCTTATTTAAAAAGATTAGCACACAATACGACTTTAAATATTTCCGCACATCCTAACGCAGGCTTACCCAATGCTTTCGGCCAATATGACCAAACGCCAGCGGAGATGCAAGCACTGATTAAAGAATATTTACAAGACAATTTAGTCAACATCATAGGCGGCTGTTGCGGTACGACCCCGGAACACATCAAAGCCATCGCCGAAGTTGCTAAAGAATTTCAAGCACGAAATGTTCTCATCCATGCTAATTAAAATCTGTGAAAATCAGTGTAATCCGTGGCTAAAAAACTTTGTGTCTTTGCGCCTTAGCGAGAAAATATAATAAAAATGTCAGAAACAAAATATTTAAAATTATCCGGTTTAGAACCGCTAATCGTTACACCGGAAAGTAATTTCATCAACGTAGGCGAACGAACTAACGTAACCGGTTCACGTAAATTCCTTCGTTTAATTAAAGAGGAAAATTACAACGAGGCTCTTTCGGTTGCTCGCGACCAAGTAGAAGGCGGTGCGCAAATCATCGACGTCAATATGGACGAAGGAATGCTCGATGGGGTTTACGCTATGACCAAATTCCTAAACCTAATTGCCGCCGAACCTGATATTGCTCGAGTTCCGGTGATGATTGACAGCTCCAAATGGGAAATCATCGAAGCCGGTTTGAAAGTCGTGCAAGGAAAAGGTGTCGTAAATTCTATTTCACTAAAGGAAGGAAAAGATGCTTTCATCCATCATGCCAAATTGATTAAAAGATACGGCGCAGCAGTAATCGTAATGGCTTTCGACGAAGATGGTCAAGCTGATAACTATGAAAGAAGAATAGAAATCTGTAAACGCTCGTATGATATTTTAGTCAATGAGGTTCATTTTCCTGCAGAAGACATCATCTTCGACCCGAATATTTTCCCCGTAGCTACGGGAATGGAAGAACACAAACTAAACGCTTTAGATTTCTTCAGAGCGACCAAATGGATACGTGAAAACTTGCCTTATGCCGGCGTTTCCGGTGGTGTGAGTAACGTTTCGTTTTCGTTTCGAGGAAATGACAAAGTGCGTGAAGCGATGCACTCGGCTTTTTTATATCATGCCATAAAAAACGGGATGACAATGGGAATTGTAAATCCGGAAATGCTCGAGATTTATGATGAAATTGACCCAATTTTATTAGAACATGTAGAAGATGTTTTATTAAACAGAAGAGAAGATGCCACGGAAAGATTATTGGATCTAGCCGAAAGTTTCAAAGGCGATTTCAAAGCCAATGAAAAAGCCATTCAAGAATGGAGAAACGCTTCAGTACAAGAAAGATTAACCCATTCGTTAGTCAAAGGAATAGACGAATTTATAGAAATAGATGTCGAAGAAGCACGCCAATTAGCCGAAAAACCCATCGAAGTAATCGAAGTCAATTTGATGGCAGGAATGAATGTAGTAGGTGATTTATTCGGAAGCGGAAAAATGTTCTTGCCTCAAGTAGTAAAATCAGCGCGTGTGATGAAAAAAGCCGTGGCTTATTTGTTGCCTTACATAGAAGCGTCCAAAGACGGAAAATCTTCCTCGGCAGGAAAAGTCTTGATGGCAACGGTAAAAGGCGATGTACATGACATTGGTAAAAATATAGTAGCGGTAGTTCTAGGTTGCAACAACTTCGAAATTATCGATTTAGGCGTAATGGTGCCGCCGGAAAAAATCATTGAAGCTGCCGTTCGCGAGAATGTTGACATCATTGGGTTGAGCGGATTGATTACACCTTCGCTGGATGAAATGGTGTATTTGGCCAAAGAAATGGACAAACTCAACATCAAAATTCCGGTAATGATTGGTGGTGCAACGACTTCGAGAGCGCATACCGCTGTAAAAATAGCACCGGAATATAAGGAAACCGTAGTGCATGTAAACGATGCGTCACGTGCGGTAACCGTAGCGAGTAATTTGTTGCAAGCGGAAACTAAAGTAGCATATGCCAAAACCGTTCGTGCTGAATATGACAAACTCCGAGAAGGTTATTTGAACCGAAGCCGAGATAAAAATTACCATTCGATTGAAGATGCACGTAAGAACAAATTGCAATTGGATTGGGATAATTTCAGTCCGGTAAAACCGAATTTTATCGGAACAAAAACCATTGAAGTGGAATTGTCGCAACTTGTTGATTTTATTGATTGGACGCCTTTTTTCAGTTCGTGGGAATTGTTTGGAAAATATCCGGCGATTTTGACCGATGAGGTTGTAGGTGAACAAGCCACAGCTTTATTTGCCGATGCCCAAAAAATGTTAAACCAAATCGTTTCTGAAAAGTGGTTGACTGCCAAAGGAATCCTTGGAATATATCCTGCGAACCAAGTGAATGATGACGATATTCAGGTTTTGGATGAAAGCGGAAAAGAATTGGTGAAGTTCCTGACTTTACGCCAACAATCTCAAAAAACTGCCGGCGCACCAAACATCGCATTAGCCGATTTCGTAGCCCCAAAAGACAACGGAATACAAGATTATATAGGGTGTTTTTGTGTGACAACCGGATTTGGTGTAGACGAAAAAGCTGCCGAATTTGAAAAACAATTAGACGATTACAACTCGATTTTAGTGAAAGCACTTGGTGACCGATTGGCCGAAGCTTTCGCGGAATATTTACACTTAAAAGTGCGAAAAGAAATTTGGGGTTACGCTTCAGATGAAAGTTTATCAAACCAAGATTTGATTGACGAAGAGTACAAAGGCATCCGTCCGGCGCCGGGTTATCCTGCTTGTCCTGACCATTTGGAGAAACCAACAATTTGGAAACTTCTAAACGTGGAACAAGAAATAGGTGTGAAACTGACTGAAAGTATGGCGATGTGGCCGGCGTCTTCGGTTTCGGGCTATTATTTTGCGAATCCGGAAAGCAAGTATTTCGGACTCGGAAAAATAAAAGAAGACCAAGTTATAGATTACGCCAAAAGAAGAGGAATTAGTACAGAAGTTGCCACTAAGTGGTTAAGCCCAAATATTGCAGATTAAAAAGTTCTAGGTTGTAAGTTCTAGGTTAGAAACTTACAACATACAACTCACAACATACAACCAAAAAATTATGAAAGTAACCCAACATATCCAAAACGCCAACGGTAAACCGTTATTCTCTTTCGAGATTTTACCGCCATTGAAAGGGCAAAACATCCAGTCGATTTTTGACAGTATTGATCCGTTGATGGAGTTCAATCCGCCGTTTATTGATGTGACTTACCATCGTGAGGAATACGAATACAAAGAACTGCCAAGCGGTTTGTTGCAAAAGAAAGTGGTCAAAAAACGCCCGGGAACGGTTGGAATTTGTGCCGGAATTCAGAACAAATACAATGTCGATGCGATTCCGCATATATTGTGTGGTGGTTTCACCAAAGAAGACACCGAGAACTTGTTGATTGACTTGGATTTTCTCGGAATCGATAACGTTGTCGCACTTCGCGGCGATGCTTTGAAAACCGAAACCTATTTTCATCCTGAGAAAGACGGAAATATGTATGCTACCGAGTTGGTAACCCAAATCAGCAATTTGAACAACGGGATTTATTTGGATGAAGATTTGAAAAATTCGGCGCAGACTAATTTCTGTATTGGTGTTGCGGGTTATCCTGAGAAACACATGGAAGCGCCGAGTTTGGACAGCGATATCCATTTCTTAAAACAAAAAATCAAAAACGGAGCGGAATACATTATTACGCAAATGTTTTTTGACAATAAAAAATTCTTTGATTTTGTGGACAAATGTCGCGCTGCCGGAATCACAGTTCCTATTATTCCGGGTTTGAAACCGATTGCGACTAAGAAGCAATTGAATTTGATTCCGCACCGATTCAGTTTAGAATTGCCAGATGATTTAATCATGGCAGTGGTAAAGGCGAAAGACAACGATGAGGTAAAAGAAATTGGAATTGAATGGTGTACACAGCAAAGTAAGGAACTTGTTGCTGCCGGAATTCCGGTGTTGCATTACTATTCTATGGGGAAAGCAGAGAATATTAAGGCGATAGCGAAACAGGTTTTTTAAACTGATTTTACAAAAGACCAATCCTATTTAGCCCCGATTGCAGTGGAAATAAAAAACCTTCAATTGAAGGTTTTTTTATTGTAACGAAAAGCGGGAATCTAGCCAACAAAAATGTCCAAGCCATTCGCTCCAGATTTCTCCTTTGTCGAAATGACAATTAGGTATTCTATTAATTATATTCCATTATATTTGTGCGTTTTAAATTTTAGGATGAAGAAGATTTACCTGTTTTTATTATTGTTTGCCATTTCGGGTTTTGCTCAAAATGCTAATCCTTTTGCTATTGAAGCGGCTGTTTTAAGGGGAAATATTTTACCACATACGGAAGATATGTACCATTTGGTCAACGGTCATCCGAAAGGTTTTATGGTGTCGTTGGTCAATAGAACGGATGGTTCTAAAGAGTGGCATCGCGCTTACAATTACCCCGATTATGGCGGATATTTTTTGTATCAGGATTTTAAAAGTGAGGCTTTAGGACAAAATTACGCCGTTGGCGCTTTGTACAATTTTTACTTTTGGAAAAGACGTTTGCAACTGAAATTATCCCAAGGAATTGCCTACACCACCAATCCGTATGACAAAGTCGAGAACAGCAGGAACAAGGCATTTGGGAGTAAATTCATGGGCAATACCAATATTGGTTTGGCCTATGACCATCAAAATTTGTTTAAAAACATAGGATTTCAAGCCGGACTTTTATTCACGCATTATTCCAACGGCAGGGTGAAATCGCCTAATAGCGGCATTAATACTTATGTGCTGAATCTTGGGGTAAGTTATAATTTTGCTGATGATTTGAAACGTGAAGTCGATACTACAACGGTTCAGAAAAGTTATAAAGAACCGATACATTATAATTTTGTTCTCCGAACTGGAATTAACGAAAATCCGATTATCAGAAGTGGGCAATTTCCTTTTTACCACATTGGTTTTTATGCCGATAAACGTTTGAATCGAAAGTCGGCTTTGCAGTTGGGTGCCGAATTGTTTTTGACCAATTCTATTCAGGAGTATATCAAATATTATTCGGTAGCTTATCCGGAGGACAATATTGATGCCAATACGGATTACAAAAGAATCGGAATTTTTATTGGGCACGAGTTGCTGATTAATCGCATTTCGCTCGAAGCCCAAATAGGATATTATGCTTACCAACCGTTTAAAAAGGACATTCCGATTTATGATAGGGTTGGGATAAAATATTATTTCACCAAGAAAATCTTTGGCGGATTTACTATCAAAACGCATTTGTTTTTGGCTGAAGCTTTAGAATTTGGCATTGGTTACCGATTATAAAAAGTAGCATCATGAAAAAAATTTCCTTATTGATTGTATTGTTTTGGATACTCAACGCTTGTGAAAAACCAAGTGATTGTGTAGAAAGTACGGGCACTATCATTACCAAAGAAGTGGAAGTGCAAGCTTTCAAAAAAATCAAAGTATATCGAGGCATTGAAGTGGTTATCACACAAGGTTTGGAGCACAAAGTGGAAATTGTAGCCGGAGAGAATTTTATTGGTAATGTACAAGTGATTCAAAACGGAGACCAACTGATTTTTAAAGACGACAGTAGCTGCAATTGGGTTCGTTCTTATGGTACGATTAAGATTTTGGTAACCACGCCAACCTTGGAAGAAGTCTATTCAAAAACCGATAGAAACATCAGCTCGAATGGGGTTTTGACTTTTCCTGTTTTGAGGTTAAAGGCTTTTGATAAAGATGGTGATGGAGAAAGTGGTGCCGGAACGGGAGATTTTCATATCGCCGTTAACAATGGCCAGTTAGTGATAGAAAACAACAATGTATCACGATACTATATTTCAGGACAGACAGAAGAAGGCCTTTTTAATTTCTATTTTGGCGATGGAAGAATTGAAGCCGAGAATTTAATTGCGCAAAATATAAAAGTGTTTCACCGCGGTTCCAATGATATGGTGGTAAATCCAATTCAAAGCATTACAGGAACGATGAACAGCACCGGAAATATTATCTTAAAAAACGTTCCGCCAATTGTTGATGTTGCCGAATTGTACCAAGGGAATGTGATTTATCCTTAATTTGCTGAACACTAGCAACTGAACACTGAACACTATTTCTTAGTCTTCTCCCTAAAAATCTGCTCCAAATTCTTATTTTTCAAGCTGATTTGAAGTGTTTTCAATCCGTTGTCATGAGCAAAGTCGAATACTTTCGGGCGCATGTCTTCTTCGGTGTTGAAGGTTAGTAACCAAAGGTTATCACCACTATTTTTGTAGGTTTTGATGTTGGCTAAATTGGCCAATAAAGCTGCGTCAATGGCTTTGTCAAATTCGACTTCGATGATTTGCTCTTTTTCTTCAGAAACCAGTTTGTCCAGTTTTTTATCGGTTACTATTTTGCCATGGTCAATGATGATTACGCGGTCGCAAATGGCTTCTACTTCTTGCATGATGTGCGTGGAAAGAAAAACCGTTTTGTCTTTCCCTACATTCTTTATCACATTTCTGATTTCAACTAATTGGTTTGGGTCTAATCCGGTGGTTGGTTCATCCAAAATCAAAACATCGGGATTGTGTAAAAGCGCTGTCGCTAAACCTACACGCTGGCGGAAACCTTTAGACAATTGTCCGATTTTTTTATGACTTTCCGGCGTTAAACCGGTCAATTCAATTACTTCTTCGATACGCGATTTGGCGACTTTATACACATCAGCATTGAAAGCTAAATATTCGCGAACGTATAAATCCAAGTATAACGGATTGTGTTCGGGTAAATACCCAACGGATTTTTGCACCAAGATTTGTGCTTCGTTTACATCATTGCCGTTTACCGCAGCCGTACCTTCATCGGCGTTGATATAAGTCGTTAAGATTTTCATCAAGGTTGATTTTCCGGCACCATTCGGACCCAAAAAACCTACGATTTCTCCTTTTTTAATGGAAAACGAAACATTATCTAATGCTTTTTGGGCACCGTAACTTTTGGAAATATTTTGAACTTCTATCGACATAAACGTAATATTTGGAGCAAATGTAAAGAGAAAAAAAACAGCAACTAATTTTTTTTGATGAGATTAACTTTCTTTTTCAAACCAAATTTAGATTCCTATATTTACCATTCTAATAAATTTAAAATCGATGAAAAAGTATCTTTTAGTCCTTCTTGCGTGTGGATTTTTGGGTCAAGCCCAAAATAAACCGGTTATCTCCAAAGCGGAAGTAGTCCGAATTGAAACCGAATTGGCTTCAGACAAAATGCAAGGCAGAAAAGTTTTTACCGCCGGAATCGACTCGGCCTCTGTTTTTATAGAGAAGGAATTTGCTAAAATTGGACTCGATTATTACGAAGGATTAACCAGTTACAAGCAAGAGTTTAAAGCCAGAGGCAGAGTAGCTAACAATGTAATTGGCGTATTAAAAGGCAAATCAAAACCGGAGGAATTTGTGGTTTTTTCGGCACATTATGATCATTTAGGAACCACAAGTGGTGGCAATGATACTATTTATAATGGTGCCAATGATGATGCTTCGGGAACAACAGCGGTGATTGCTTTGGCACAATATTTTAAAGAATTGAATCAAAACGAACGCACGATTATATTTGTAGCTTTCACTGCGGAAGAAGTTGGTGGATATGGTGCTGGCTATTTTTCCAAAAACATCAATCCCGATAAAGTAGTGGCGATGTTTAATATTGAAATGATAGGAACAGAAAGTAAGTGGAACAAAAACTCCGCTTACATTACCGGATTTGATAAATCAGATTTCGGGACCATTTTGCAAAAGAATTTGAAAGGCACGAATTTTAATTTCTACGAAGATCCATATCCTACAGAACAACTTTTTTACCGTTCGGATAATGCGAGGTTAGCAGCGGTTGGCGTTCCGGCGCATACGATTTCGACCTCAAAGATGGATTCCGAAACCAATTACCATCAATTAAGCGATGAGGTTTCGACTTTGGATTTAGACAACATGACCGAAATCATCAAAGCGATTGCGCTCAGTTCGGAAACTATTGTCAACGGAAAAGATACACCAACACGAATTGAAAAACTAAAACGCAATTAATTTTACGAAAACGATTCCGCAACTTTTTTTACCAAGTCTTGTAAAACCTACACTTTAATTTTTTACTTTAGCCAAAGAACAAAACACAAAATGGTACAAAACGCTACATATTATAACAATTCTTTTTATTTCTTCTGGAAAAGAAACGGGATTGTCGTGTAGTTATATCAATTAAATTCAATTAACTAAAAATACAATCCCGATGCAAATCGGGATTTTTTTTTTTTGACTCTATGGAAACAAAAATCGCTATTCAAGGTATTAAAGGCTCTTTTCACCACCAAGTCGCGCAGGAATATTTTCAGCAGGTAAATGATTTAGATGAATGCATGTCGTTTGATGATTTGGTGAAAAGTTTGGTGAACAATTGTTCGCAGAAAGGCGTGATGGCGTTGGAGAATTCTATCGCCGGTTCGATTATTCCGAATTACGCCTTAATTGACCGAAACAATCTGCACATTATTGGCGAGCATTATCTCGACATTCACATGAATTTAATGGTGTTAAAAGGCCAAAAAATTGAAGACATCAAAGAAGTGCATTCGCATCCGATTGCGTTGTTGCAATGTGCCGTTTTCTTTAGCCAATATCCGCACATCAAATTGGTTGAAAGTGGCGATACTGCCGAAACTGCGCGCCGAATTCAAGAACAAAAACTCACCGGAATAGGCGCTGTTGCCGCTCCAATAGCCGCTAAGTTGTATGATTTAGAAATATTGGCTGCCGGCATTCACACCGTGCAAAGTAACAAAACTCGATTTGTGATTGTAAAAACCACTAATAAAGAATTCCCGAAAGAGGAAATCAATAAAGCCTCAATTAAATTTGAATTGGATGACACTCCGGGAAGTTTGGCCACGGTTTTAAATGTAATGAACAACTGCAAACTGAACCTAACCAAAATCCAATCGATGCCAATTATAGAAACGCCTTTTCAGTATTCTTTTTTTGTGGATGTGATTTTTGAAAAGTACAAACATTACGAAAAAGCCAAAAATATTTTAGCCCTAATGACCACGCATTTCAAAGTGTTGGGTGAATACAAAAGAGGAACACCATGATAACAACCGCCAACCGATTAAACAGCGTTCAAGAATATTACTTCTCCAGAAAATTACGGGAAGTACGCCAACTCATAGCCGAAGGAAAACCGGTAATCAACATGGGCATAGGTAGTCCCGATTTGGCGCCCGACAAAACCGTCATGGAAGCCATGAGCCAAGCCATGTATGACGACAAAGCCCACGAATACCAAAGTTATCAAGGCTTGCCCGAATTGCGAAAAGGCATGGCCGATTTTTATGCGAATCAGTTTGGGGTGAATTTGGATTTCAATAAGGAGATTTTACCGTTAATGGGTTCCAAAGAAGGAATCATGCACATTTCACTGGCTTTTTTAAACGAAGGCGATGAGGTTTTGATTCCCAATCCGGGATATCCGACTTATGCTTCGGTAACCGAATTGGTCCAAGCCAAAGCATTGAATTACGATTTAATAGCCGCCAACGATTGGCAACCCGATTTTGAAAAATTAGAGCAAAAAGATTTGTCTAAAGTCAAGCTCATGTGGGTTTCATATCCGCACATGCCAACGGGAGCGAATGGCACAAGTGCGTTATTTGAAAAACTGATTGCCTTTGGAAAAAAACACCATATTTTAATCGTCAATGATAATCCGTATAGTTTTGTGTTGAATGATAATCCGATTTCGATTTTGCAGATTGACGGTGCCAAAGACATCGCTTTAGAATTGAATTCCTTATCCAAGACCTACAATATGGCGGGTTGGCGTGTGGGAATGGTTATGGGAAATTCAAAACTGATTGATGCGGTGTTGAAAGTCAAAAGCAACATGGACAGCGGGATGTTTTACGGGATTCAGAAAGGTGCGATTGAAGCTTTGAAATTGGGCAAAGATTGGTTTGGCAAGCAAAACGAAATTTACACCAAACGCCGAAATCTAATCTTCCAATTGGCTGAAAAGCTGGATTGTACTTTCGATAAAAATAGTGTCGGTTTGTTTGTTTGGGCCAAATTGCCCGAAGGTATTTCAGCCGAAGCCTTCATCGATAAGGTTTTAATCGAGAAACATATTTTCATCACACCCGGAATTATTTTTGGTAGCAATGGCGAAGGCTATATCCGATTTTCGCTTTGCGTTACCGAAGAAAAAATTGAAGAAGCAATTGCCCGATTTTAAACTAAAAGAAATTAATTTTACAAAAGATAAAACGCTATGAATATTACAGCAGACAACAGAAAGTGGTTAGATGATTTCAAATTGAATCATCCCTTGGTAATTGCCGGTCCATGTAGTGCGGAAACCGAAGAACAAGTGTTGAAGATTGCCCACGAATTGAAAGATTCTGACGTGTCCATCTATCGTGCGGGAATTTGGAAACCCAGAACGCGTCCGGGAGGATTTGAAGGTGTTGGAGCCATCGGTTTAAAATGGTTACAAAAAGCCAAAGCGGAAACTGGTTTGTTAATGGCGACCGAAGTGGCCAATGCAGCTCATGTAAAATTGGCCTTGGAACACGATATCGATGTGCTTTGGATTGGAGCAAGAACAACCGTAAACCCTTTTGCCGTTCAGGAAATCGCCGATGCTTTGGAAGGAACTGATAAAATTGTTTTGGTGAAAAATCCGGTGAACCCTGATCTGGCGCTATGGATTGGCGGTGTGGAAAGATTGTACAACGCAGGCATCAAAAAACTGGGCGTTATCCACAGAGGTTTTTCGACTTATGACAAAACCAAATACAGAAATATCCCCGAATGGCAATTGGCTATCGAATTACAAAGCCGTTTTCCCGATATGCCTTTGATTTGTGACCCGTCGCATATTACCGGAAGACGCGATATGATTCAGGAAGTGTCGCAGCAAGCTTTGGATTTGAATTATGATGGCTTAATAATAGAAACCCATATCGATCCTGATAATGCTTGGAGCGATGCGGCCCAACAAGTAACACCTAAGGTTTTAAAACAAATTTTTGAAGATTTGAGAATCCGTAAAGTAACTGATGATGCCGATGATTACAACAATCGTTTGGCCAGATTCCGTATCGATATTGATGAATATGACGGAAAATTACTGGAGATTTTAGGCAAAAGAATGAAAGTCGCCGACAAAATCGGAGCGTTAAAAAAAGAAAAAAACGTGGCGGTTTTGCAGAATAAACGTTGGAACGAAATCTTAGGAAAAATGATTTTAGACGGAGAAGAAAAAGGCTTGAGTGAGGAGTTTATCTTAAAGATTTTCAAGGCAATTCACCAAGAAAGTATTACACATCAGGAGAAAGTCATTAATAATTAATTTGCCTTCGTTAAGTTAAAAAGAAAGCCTGTCAGCATTTTGGCCGGTTTTTTTTGTATCATTGCGCCACAATAAAAACAATCTCTAATTTTAAAACAACCAAAATGAAACAAACCTTTTTAGGTTTTGTCTTTTTTGTTTGCAGTTGCATAAGCTTGAATGCACAAAACAAAATTGACAAAATCAACATGACTTACGGTGAAGAATTGCCGGAAGACAAACAAAAAATCGTAAAGATTATTGGGGAAAGCGGTAATAAAATTTACGCCCTCGGATTCAAAGAAAAGGATGATTATTTCCTGAAAATATTTGAATCAAAAACCATGAAAATCATTTCGTCTAATCCTATTGTCATTCCACAAATCAGCGATAAAGAGGTTGACTTTGAAGATATTTTTTTATTAAACGGGAAGCTTTTCGCCATAGGAAGTGTTTACAACAAAAAAGAAAAAATTTTCAATCTTATCGGAACTGAAATTTCAGAAAAAGGGGTTTTGAGCAAAACAACCGTGACCTTATTCAATTCTGAAGTGGCTAAAAAGTCAGAGCGTGGCGGATTTTATTTTAAACAATCTCCTGATGAAGGTGCGTTATTAATCATGCATACGTCTCGTTTTCCAAAAGAAGACGCCATTAAGTATGAAGTTAAATTGTTTGACGACAAATTAGCCACTCTTTTCAGCAGTGAGGAGAAAGTGAAATTTGACGACAGCAAGAAAGATTATGAGTTTACTATCTCTGATTTTGAATTGAATTTTCAAGATGACGTGTTCTTAGTAATCAATGAAAGCTACCGTGATTCTAAAAAGAAAGAGCAAGTGGAAAAATTCCAAATCCACGCTTTCAAAAAAGCCAACAACTATGTAAAAGAAGTAGTAGATATCAATATCAAAGGCAAAGAAATCATCAACTGTAAGATGATGTCAACCAACAAAAATACACTTCAATTGGTTGGATTTTACTCTAGTGTTCGCGACAACGGAAAAGCCAATAAGGAATTAAAAGGCGTTTATAATGCGACTATTAATTTGGCCACGAATGTAAATGACAACTTAAAATTCAATGAGTTTGATTATGCTACCAAAGTAAAATTATTGGGTGAAAGAAGAGCCAAAAAAGGAAAAGACTTAAAACCTTTATATAGCATCACAACCTTAATTGAAAAGAATGACGGCGGTATCATCGTCTTGTCTGAATTACAGTTTGTTTATGTTGGACAAAGCTCAGGTATCGGACCATTGGCTTTTACTCCGGTAACTTATACTAAAAACGAAATTATCGTTACTTGTCTTAAACCGGATGGTTCATTAGATTGGAGTAATGTATTACCAAAAGAACAATCGGCTACGGTAACGACTATGTCGTTTGCCTTTGGAGCTATTGGTGGTAATGGAAACTTTTCAGTAGGTATGGCCTTGGCTATTCCTTTGGCACAAATGGGTAAAGGACCTGAATATTTAGGAGCCATTCCGATATATAAAGATGGTGTTTTGAATTTGCTTTTCAATGATAATGTTAAAAATAAAGGCGTTACCGATATTGAAGAAATCAAATCATTAGGCAATTACAACAATGCAGTTCCATCACTTTTCATCTTTGATGCTAAAGGACAAATCACCAGAAAAGATCCGGAAGAAGTAATTAAGAACGAATTGGTTTTGCGTCCGGGTATTTATTACCGCAAAAATCAAAATGAGTTTATCATTTATTCCTCGAGAAGAAAATTAGACAAACTGGGACGTATGATTCTAGAGGACTAAAACCTAAAGGCTGTGATTTTTTCACAGCCTTTTTATTTGAAACAAACTTTAAACTCATTACAGTTTCATTTTTTTTACCTTTGTTGAATCCTAAATTCAAAAAATGACCGGACTCGTTTATAAATCTACCGGAAGTTGGTACACCGTCAAAGCCGAAGATAATACATTCTATGAATGTCGTATCAAAGGAAAGTTCCGTATGAAAGGCATTAAAAGCACCAACCCAATAGCCGTAGGCGATATAGTCGATTTTGAATTGGATGATACTTCAGATGACATCACGGGTACAATCAATACCATTCACGACCGCAAGAATTATATCGTTCGTAAATCGGTGAATTTGTCTAAGCAAACGCATATCATTGCTTCTAATATTGATGTTGTTTTCCTTTTGATTACTATAAATAATCCGCCAACGACTACCAGTTTTATCGATAGGTTTTTGGTTACTGCCGAAGCTTACGGGATTGAAGCGGTTTTGGTCTTTAACAAGATTGATACTTTTGATGATGCCATGCGAGACGAGCAGATGTACTTGCAATATATTTATTCTGAAATTGGATACAAATGTTTGAAAGTTTCTGCGGTTGAGAAAAAAGGTATTGCCGAATTGAAAACCTTAATGACCGGAAAAGTGAGTATGTTTTCGGGACATTCGGGTGTTGGAAAATCAACTTTGGTCAATGCTTTGGAACCTACTTTGAATTTAAAAACCAAACACATTTCGGAACAAAGCAAACAAGGACAACATACGACGACTTTTGCCGAAATGTATGATTTGTCTTTTGATGCTAAAATTATAGATACTCCCGGAATCAAAGGATTTGGAATAGTAGATATGGAACCTTCGGAAATCAGCGATTATTTCCCTGAGTTTTTTAGGTTGAAAGACCAATGCAAATTCAATAACTGTTTGCACAAAGAAGAACCGCATTGCGCTGTAAAACAAGCTCTGGAAGACAATAAAATTGCTTGGTCACGTTACAATAGTTACCTCAAAATTCTCGAAGGTGACGATGAACATTACCGTTCGGATATTTACAACGATGACCGAGTTGCTAGCGATGAAACCCGAAAGTAGTGTTCAGTAATTTTTAATTGAAATGAAAGCAGTAATCCAAAGAGTTTCACAAGCCTCAGTAACTATTGAAAGTCAAAAAGTAGCCGATATTCAGCAAGGGTTATTGGTCTTGGTAGGTTTTGAAGATTCAGATAATCAAGAAGATATTAATTGGTTAACCGTTAAAATAGCTAATCTCAGAATTTTTGCCGATGACAATCACATAATGAATCTTTCTTTAAAAGAGACTAACGGCGAGATGATCATCGTAAGTCAGTTTACCCTTCATGCCTTAACCAAAAAAGGCAATCGCCCATCTTACATCAAGGCTTCTAAGCCGGATGTTGCGATACCATTATACAACAGTTTTGTCGCCCAAATGGAAACCGAATTGGGGAAAAAAGTCCAAACCGGACAATTTGGCGCCGATATGAAAGTATCTTTATTAAATGACGGTCCGGTGACTTTAATCATCGACACAAAAATTAAGGAATAAGATTATAAATAAAATCATAATTTTTTTATATTTGGTAAAATTTAGTACAAATGAAACTAAGCGTTTTACCTTTTTTCTTGCTTTTCTTTTCTTTTACCGTACAAGCCCAAAAGTTAGAGTATGCGACCATGCTTATTCCCGACAGTTTAAAGCAAAATGCCAATGCTGTCATTCGCCTGAACGAGGTTAATATTTCTATTCCTTCTCAAAAAGAAATGGTAATAAAATCTAAAATAGTCACTACGGTTTTAAATGAATTGGGTTTGAGGAGTTTGGATTTATCTGAGAACTATGATAAGAGTCAAAAAATACTAAAAATAGAGGCGGTTGTCTTTGATGCTTTTGGCAAAGAGCTAAAAACAATCAAACGCAAAGATTTTAAAGACCAAAGTACTACTGACGGAGGAACTGTTTTTTCTGACAGCAGAATGCTTTATGCTGATTATGTTCCTGTAAGTTATCCGTTTACGGTGGAATTTGTTTCGGAAATTGAGACCAATAATACTGTTTTTATTCCCTCTTGGAGTCCTATCCAAGGGTATTTAGTGAGTACTCAGGCTTCGATATTAACAATCTCTTATTTGCCTGATTTAAAACTCAATGCAAAGGAATTAAATTTTTCATCAAAGTTTCAAATAGAAAAGACACAAACGGATAAAGGAATAACTTATTCGGCCAAAAATTTAACGGCGAAAAAGTACGAAGAATTGTCCCCTGATTTCGAATATTTATTTCCCAAAGTTATGTTTGGTTTAACCAGCTTTAGTCTGGAAGGCGTAAATGGTCATGCCAATTCATGGAGTGAAATGGGAAAATGGTTTTATGAAGAAATATTGTCCGGAACTGCAGATTTGCCTATTGAAACCAAAGAAAAAATAAAGGCGTTGGTTGGTAATGAAAGTGATCCGATGAAAAAAGCGGCAATCGTCTACAAGTATGTTCAAGAGAAAACAAGATATGTAAGCATTCAAGAAGGTATCGGAGGTTGGAAACCAATGCAGGCGAAAGACGTCGATAAACTGGGCTACGGCGATTGTAAAGCACTAACAAATTACACTAAAACATTATTGGATGAGGTAGGCGTAAAGTCATATTATGCAAGGTTATACGGCGACACCAGCAAAAGAGATATTCATACCGACATCGTTTCTTTCCAAAGCAATCACGTCATTTTAGCCATCCCCGATAAATCAAATTATGTTTGGCTCGAATGCACCAGTCAAACTAATCCATTTGGGTTTCAAGGAGATTTTACAGACGATAGAAATGCTTTTATAATCAAACCCGAAGGCGGTGAAATTGTAAAAACCAAAACATACACAGAAACCGAAAGTTTGAGAACGATAAAAGGCGCATATTCTGTGAATCAAGAAGGCAAATTGACCGGAAAAATTAAAATGATTTCTCAAGGTATACAATACGATCATTCTTTTGGTAAAGAGCGAATGAGTAAGGAAGATCAGACCAGAAGTTACAAAGATGAGTTTGCCAATATCAACAACTTGTCTATCAAAAAAATGCAACTGACTAACGACAAAAATAAGATTGAGTTTACGGAAGAATTAGAAATGGAAGCGGAAAGTTATGCCCAAAACTCTGCCGGAAAGCTGATGTTTGCACTCAATGCCTTTGACCAAAACAGTTATGTGCCTAAGAAATACAAAACCCGTGAATTTCCCTTTGAAGTCATCAGAGGCTATACCGATGAGGATGAAATTGAGATTAGCATTCCGGAAGGCTATATTTTTGAAGCAAAACCCAATAATGCCGAACTCAAAACCGAATTTGGGGAATATAAAATAGAGTTTGTCTCATTGAATCCCAAAACAATAATTTGCAAACGAAAACTGGTAATCAAAAAAGGATTCTACGAAAGTGCCAAATACGAAAGTTACAGAAAGTTCAGAGAAGCCATAGCCAAATTAGATAATTCAAAAACTGTCATTTCAAAATCCTAACCACCATGAAAAAAATCATTATCCTTATTTTATTGACTTCTTTCACCTCTTTTGCCCAAAAACGTGAATTGGGTAAAGTAACCGTAGAAGAATTAAGCGAAAAAGTTTGTCCAATTGATTCCTCAGCACCAGCAGCAGTATTATTTGATATAGGCGAGGTTAGATTTGAATATTTAGACGGAAGAGGTTTTGTAATGAAAACCAGAGTCAGAGCCAAGATTAAAATATATAAAAAAGAAGGATACGATTGGGCCAACAAAGCTGTTCGCTACTATATTGGCGGAAATACTAAAGAGCGTTTAAATTTTAAAGACGCAGTAACCTACAATTTAGTAGAGGGAAAAATTGAAAAAACAAAGCTAAAGAGTGACGGTGAGTTTGATGAGAAAATCAACAAATTTTGGGGCAGAAAAAAGATTGCGATGCCTAATGTTAAAGAAGGATCAATAGTGGAGTTTGAATATACCTTAGAGTCAGAAAGTATAGGCGTACTCGAGGATTGGGAATTTCAAAGCAGTATTCCGGTTTTATACAGTCAATTCAAAACAGTGATTCCGGAATATTATGTTTACAAACCTTTAATGCGAGGGTTTTTAGCGCCAAAGTATGAAACCAGTAGTACTACCAAAATAATAAACACTACCAGCAAAGAAAGATCGGAAGGAAATGTTACGACTACGGGCTTTTCCAATGAACAATTCAGCTACGCGGAAACGACCTCTGTTTATACAATAGAAAACGTTCCTGCTTTAAAAGATGAATCATTTGTCAATAATATTAAAAACTACACCTGTAGTATTGAACACGAATTAAATTCTATTCAATATCCCAATCAACCTATCAAGAATTTGTCTTCAGATTGGGAAAATGTAGTGAAGGCAATTTATGAAAATGACAGCTTTGGTCCCGAATTAAATAAAACAGGTTATTTTGAGGAAGATTTAAAGGCAGTTTTAGCCGGAACAACATCGCCAGAAGAAAAGATAGCCGCCATTTTTAATTTTGTCAAATCAAGAATGAATTGGAATGATTATCATGGTTATAGTTGTGACGTTGGCGTTAGAAAAGCCTATCAGGATAAAGTGGGCAACGCAGCAGAAATCAATTTAATGATGACTTCCATGTTTCGTTTTGCCGGTTTCGAAGCCAATCCGGTTTTACTGAGTACTCGCGGCAACGGGATTTCGCTTTTCCCTTCCAGAACGGCATTTGATTATGTTATTTCAGGGGTTGAACTCAACGGAAAAGTGATTTTGTTTGATGCTACCAATAAGTATGCTTTACCAAATATTTTGCCTATTCGCGATTTAAATTGGTTCGGTCGATTAATACGAAAAGATGGTTCTTCAATTCAAATCGGTTTGATGCCACAATTTAATTCAAAAGAAGTGGTCAACATCATGGGTCAAATCAATGCAGAAGGACAAGTTAAGGGAAAAGTCAGAAGCCAATATTTTGATTATAATGCCTTTTCCTATAGAGACAGAAACAGCGGCATCAATAACGAAAGTATAGTAGAGCGAATAGAAAAGCGAAATCAAGGACTTGAGGTTTCCGATTATGATATGCAAAATAGAACAGATTTATCCAAGCCAATTGTAGAAAATTACGCTTTCTCAACTGAGAAGAACATCGAAATTATTGGAGATAAAATGTATATTTCGCCTTTTTTGTTTTTTACATTAGAGGAAAATCCATTCAAACAAGAAACCAGAGAATATCCGGTTGATTTTGTATTCCCTAACCAAGACAAATACTTAATTAGTTTAACTGTACCCGAAGGCTATGTAGTAGAAACATTGCCACAACCCAAAGCAGTAGGCTTGCCGGACGATTTAGCAAACTTCAAATACAATGTTTCCAATAACGGAACGCAATTGCAATTGATTTATTCGCTAGATATCAATTCTGCTATCATTACACCGGAATACTATGAGGCTTTAAAAAGTTTTTTCAAAGAAGTAGTCAACAAACAAACGGAGAAAATAGTTCTCAAAAAAGCGTAGCATGATTGGTAGAATCTTTTGCTTATTTTTTATTCTTGTAGGCCTTAATTCAATGGCTCAAAAAGCTGTTTTGGGCAAAGTGAAGAAAGAAGAGTTAGCAGAAAAACTCTATGACAAAGATACTGCTGCTGCTGCAGTTGTGATTTTTAAAAAGGCGAAAACTACCTTTACTTATTATGAAGAAAACGGATTTGTTTCGGCAACTGATTTTGAAATAAAAATAAAAATTTATAAAAAAGAAGGTTTCGAATGGGGCAATTTTGACATTCCGTATTATGTTGGCTACGAAAATCTTAATGATGAATTTGTTGATATTCTTAGTGCTTACACCTATAATTTAGAAGGTGATGAAATCGTTAAAGAGAAAGTAGTCAATCAAAGTAAATTTAAAAAGGTAATCAACGAGTTTTGGGCCAAAAGAACCATTACTTTTCCCAATGTAAAAGAAGGTTCTATTATCGAATTAAAATACCGCTTGAAATCTGAAAACATCTCTGTTTTACCGGATTTCCAATTCCAGTACAATATCCCCGTAGATTATGCCGAGTATATATCTGAAATTCCCGAGTTTTACCTTTATAAAGGAATGGTTAGAGGATTTGTCAAACCGGAAATCACCTATGATATAGAACCTACTTCTCAGTCATTTAACAGTAAGGTTGATAAAACAAACGTGGGCAAAGTGATGAGGTTTAATCAAATCGTTACTAAATACACCGCTAAAGATATACCTGCTTTAAAAGATGAAGAATACGTAAATTCAATCAATAATTACTACGGAAAGATAGAGCATGAACTAGAAGTGATAAGATACCCGGAACAAGAACCCAAACAAATATCAACAACCTGGGAAAATGTTGCCAAATCAATTTACGAAGACGAACGATTTGGGAAAGAATTAAAAGAGACCGCTTATTTTATGGATGATTTAAGGCTTTTAATCAAAAAAGATTTCACCACCAAAGACAGAATAAACGCCGTTTTTACCTTTGTTAAAAATAAAATGAATTGGGACGAGAAATACGGATACTATACCAAAAAAGGGGTAGCAAAAGCGTATCAGGAAAAAGTAGGGAATGCAGCCGAAATCAATTTCATCTTGTTGTCAATGCTCAAAATGGCCGGTGTAGAAGCCTATCCGGTGCTAATCAGCACCAGAGAGAATGGATTGGCTTATTTTCCTAATAAATCTATTTTTAATTGCGTAATTGTCAATGCTTTTGACGACCAAGAAAGTCTACTGTTAGACGCTACGGATAAAAATTCAGCCATTAATATATTACCCGTTCGCGACTTAAATTGGAAAGGCAGAGTCATCAAAGAAGACGGTTCTTCCTCAGAAATTGATTTGATGCCCAAATTGAATTCTAAAGAAATAATCAATATTATTGCGCAAATTAATCCGGAAGGACAAGCAGAAGGAAAAATCAGACACCAATATTTTGATTACAATGCCTATCTTTACAGAGACCAATATAATGGATTGGCCGAAGAAAGTCTGGTAGACAGGTTAGAAAAAAAATACAGCGAAATTGAAGTGGCCAATTATGAAGTTCAAAATAATTTTGAATTCACCAAACCCATAATTGAAAACTATAATTTTACCACGAATAACAGCGTTGAAGTTATCGGAGATAAAATGTATGTTTCCCCGTTTTTGTTTTTCGCCCTCACTGTGAATCCTTTTAAGCAAGAGGTTAGAGAATATCCGGTTGATTTTGTATATCCTCACCAAGACAAATACAACGTCTCTTTAACCATCCCTGAAGGATACACTTTGGAAACCTTGCCTAAACCTAAATCGGTAAGTATGCCTGATGGATTAGCCAATTTCAAGTACAATATCTCGAGTAACGAAAAGACAATACAACTGAGTTATACCATTGACATCAATAATGCTGTTATAGAACCGGAATACTATGAAGCTTTAAAAAGTTTCTTCAAAGAATTAGTCAACAAACAAACCGAGAAAATAGTTTTAAAGAAAATGTAAGATGGATATTAAAAACGCCCAACAAGAAGTAGACAATTGGATCAAAAACCATGGTGTGCGCTATTTTAACGAGTTGACCAATATGGCCCAACTCACCGAAGAAGTAGGCGAAGTAGCCCGAATTATAGCCCGTCGTTACGGAGAACAATCTGAAAAAGAAAGCGATAAAAACAAAGACCTTGGCGAAGAACTAGCCGATGTGGTTTTTGTGGTTTTGTGCCTAGCCAACCAAACCGGCATCGATTTACAAGCTGCGTTTGATAAAAAAATGGACTTAAAAACCAATCGCGACCACGACCGCCATCACAATAACGAAAAGTTGAAATAAGTTGGGAGTCAGAAGTTGGAAGTCGGGAGTTTCTCTGTGTATATTTGTGCTTCTCTGCTTAACTCTGTAAAATTGCAAATGAATTTACTTTTAAAATCATCCAACATCCAAAATCCAACTTCCATCAAAATAACCGGAAGCAAATCGGAAACCAATCGCTTGTTGTTATTGCAAGCTTTGTATCCGAATTTGGTGTTGGAAAACACTTCCAATTCCGATGATTCAGAAGTAATGTTAAATGCATTGGCCTCAAGCGATGAGATAATCGATATCCATCACGCCGGAACTGCCATGCGATTTCTTACTGCTTATTTTGCCATACAAGAAAATCGGGAAGTAATTCTAACAGGTTCAACCCGAATGAAAGAACGCCCGATTCAAATTTTAGTCGAAGCACTAAAACAACTCGGAGCCGATATCACTTACGAAGAAAATGAAGGTTTTCCACCTATCAGAATTAAAGGAAAAAAACTAACGCAAAGCAAAGTTTCCCTTCCGGCCAATGTTAGTAGCCAATACATTTCAGCATTGTTACTCATCGCGCCCAAATTAGAAAACGGATTAGAATTAACCCTGGAAGGCGAGATCACTTCTGTTCCTTATATCAAAATGACCTTGGCTTTGCTCAATGAAATAGGAGTAGAAACTTCATTTGTCGGAAATAAAATCACAGTCAAAAACTTATCCCTTTTCCCTCATCCCTTATCCCTAACTGTAGAATCCGACTGGTCATCTGCATCCTATTTTTACGCCATTACAGCTTTATCCCCAATCGGAACCAAAATCACTTTATCGAGCTACAAACAAAACAGTTTACAAGGCGACAGCGCTTTGGAAGAAATCTATAAAACTTTCGGAGTCGAAACCATTTTTGAAAGCAATAGTATTCTTTTACGCAAAACTCATAACCTACAACCTACAACCTACAACTTACAACTTAACAATTCTCCCGATATCGCCCAAACCATAGCCGTAACTTGCTTCGGATTAGGCATTGGTTGTCATTTAACCGGTTTGCACACGCTAAAAATCAAAGAAACCGACCGACTCGTAGCCTTAAAAGTTGAACTAACAAAACTCGGAGCCAATATTTCCGTAACCAATGACAGTCTGACTTTGGAACCATCATCAACGATTAACGAAAATATTGCCATCAAAACCTACCAAGACCACCGAATGGCCATGGCTTTCGCACCATTGGCACTAAAAGTTCCCATCATTATCGAAGAAGCCGAAGTCGTTTCAAAATCCTATCCAACTTTTTGGGAAGATTTAAAAAGCATCGGATTTCAAATAGAAAGTATCTGAGAAACTGAGTGTCTGAGTAACTAAGTTTGACAAATTGTGTGTTGAAAATCACTCAGCAACTCAGCAACTCAGGCACTCAGCAACTTAATTAAAAAAATAAACCCCAAAACACTTGACAACGCCTATCTCACAGTAGTATATTTGCAGGCGTTTATATTTAAGTTTTTTACAACCTTAAACTTTTCGCTTAAACTTTTAAACATTCTTAGATGAAATTATCTCACTTTCAATTCAATTTACCCACCGAATTACTTGCTGAATTTCCTGTAGAAAACCGCGACGAATCAAGATTGATGGTCGTTAACCGAAAAACCAAAACCATTGAACACAAATTATTCAAAGATGTCATCAATTATTTCGATGATGGAGATGTGATGATTTTGAACAATACCAAAGTTTTTCCGGCGCGTATGTACGGTAACAAAGAAAAAACCGGCGCGCGTATCGAAGTTTTCTTATTAAGAGAACTCAATGCAGAACAACGCCTTTGGGATGTGTTGGTAGATCCGGCACGTAAAATCAGAATTGGAAACAAATTGTATTTTGGTGAAGATGATTCATTAGTCGCTGAGGTTATCGACAACACCACTTCACGTGGTAGAACTTTGCGTTTCCTTTACGACGGTTCGTACACCGAATTCAGAAAAAAACTAACCGAACTGGGAGAAACCCCAATTCCAAAATACATCAACCGCGAAGTAACCGAAGAAGATGCCGAGCGTTACCAAACGATTTATGCTAAAGAAGAAGGCGCAGTAGCCGCACCAACTGCCGGTTTACACTTCTCCAAACACTTACTGAAAAGATTGGAAATCAAAGGCGTTGACTTTGCAGAAATAACTTTACACGTAGGATTAGGTACTTTCAATCCGGTAGAAGTAGAAGACTTATCAAAACACAAAATGGACTCCGAAGAACTAATCATCACCCAAGAAGCTTGTGATATAGTGAATTCGGCCAAAGAAAAAAAACGCAGAATATGCTGTGTTGGAACTACGTCAATGCGCGCCATCGAAAGCTCAGTTTCCTCAGCAAGAACCTTGAATCCGTATACGGGCTGGACCAACAAATTCATTTTTCCACCGTACGATTTTAGCATAGCCGATTGTATGATTACCAATTTCCATACGCCAAAATCAACTTTGTTAATGATGATTTCAGCTTTCTGTGGTCACGATTTAATGAAAAAAGCCTATGAAGAAGCCATCAAAGAAAAATACCGCTTCTATTCTTACGGTGACGCGATGTTAATCATCTAAAACTATAATCCTAACAGTAATGTTGGGATTTTTTTTGGGAGCCAATCGTTCGGGCCTTTTTTTAAACCCTATTCCTGCTGTCCGCGCTACACGGTAGCTTGCTCCCATCAGGGCTAGAGACAATCTATGGGTCAAAAAACTCAGTCACTCAGTCACTCAGCTACTCAGTCACTTTATCACCCAGTTGCTTTGTCACATTACTACTTTTCAATACTTTTACACCTCAAACTAAACACTATGACTTTTCAAAATACCCGCGAATTTGCTCAACAACTCGATTCGCAAGACGACTTAAAACACTATCGAGACGAATTTATTTTCCCACAGCACAATGGCAAAAACGTGGTTTACTTCACCGGAAATTCCTTAGGGTTACAACCCAAACGCACCAAAAAATATGTAGAAGACGTAATGAACGATTGGGGCAATTTAGCCGTGGAAGGTCATTTCTACGCCGAAAAACCTTGGTGGGATTACCACGAAAGATTTGCCAATCCGTTAAGTGGAATAGTAGGCGCCAAACCTTCAGAAATCACGGTAATGAACACCTTGACCGTAAATCTACACTTGTTGATGGTCTCTTTTTACAACCCAACCGCTAAGAGATATAAAATCATTTGCGAAGAAAAAGCTTTTCCTTCCGACCAATACATGTTCCAAAGCCAAGTCAATTTTCACGGCTATAAAACAGAAGATGCCATAGTAGAAATCAAACGAAGAGAAGGCGAACACAACATTCGCTTAGAAGATATTTTAGCCAAAATTAGTGAAGTAGGTGATGAGTTGGCTTTAGTATTAATTGGTGGCGTAAATTATTATACCGGACAAGTTTTCGATATGAAAACCATCACCGAAGCCGGACACAAAGCCGGCGCCATCGTCGGATTCGATTTGGCACACGCTGCCGGAAATATCGAATTAAAATTACACGAATGGAACGTAGATTTCGCCGCTTGGTGCAGTTATAAATACATGAATTCCGGACCGGGAAATGCTTCAGGCTGTTTCGTACACGAAAAACACCACCACGCCGATTTACCGCGTTTTGCCGGTTGGTGGGGACACAACAAAGAGCGTCGTTTCAAAATGGAACCTCAGTTTGAACCCGTTCATGGCGCCGACGGTTGGCAAATAAGTAATCTGCCGATACTGTCATTAGCACCATATTTGGCTTCCGTAGAAATGTTTGCCGAAGTTGGCATGGAAAAACTCATCAAAAAGCGAAACCAATTGACCGCTTACTTAGAATTTATCCTTCACGAAATTGATAAAGATATTGACGGCACCGAATTTGAAATCATTACGCCAAGTAACCAAGAAGAACGCGCTTGTCAACTTTCGGTTTTTCTTCACGGTCAAGGCAGAAGTTTGTTCGATTATTTAATGAAAAACGGCGTAATCACCGATTGGCGCGAACCCAATGTAATCCGTTTAGCGCCGGCACCATTTTATTGTTCTTATGAGGATATGTATGATTTCGGACAGATTTTAAAACAAGGTATTTTAGCGAAATAAAAATAGGATTTTGTGTAAACAACTCGTTGATTAACAGATTGTTTTTTGATCATAAGCAGTTTTAAAAAATAGTTTCAAAAATTTACCATAAACACTAACTTTGCAGAAAATAAAATAAAATGACAAACGTACAAATTGGATTAGTGCAAATGTCCTGCTCAAAAGATGTAGCAGCCAATGTAGATAAAGCCAAAAGAGAAATAAGAAATGCTGCTTCAAAAGGCGCACAAATTGTTTGTCTGCAAGAACTTTTCACCTCATTATATTTTTGTGATGTGGAAGATTATGATAATTTTCAATTAGCCGAAGCCATTCCCGGACCAACAACCCATATTATGTGTGAATTGGCTAAAGAATTAGGCGTGGTCATTATCGCTTCTTTATTTGAAAAAAGAGCCGAAGGACTTTACCACAATACAACGGCAGTTATTGACGCCGACGGAACTTACTTAGGCAAATACCGAAAAATGCATATTCCGGATGATCCGGCTTTTTATGAAAAGTTCTATTTCACTCCAGGCGATTTAGGATACAAAGTTTTTCAAACTAAGTTTGCTAAAATTGGCGTATTAATTTGTTGGGACCAATGGTACCCGGAAGCGTCAAGAATAACCGCTTTAATGGGTGCAGAAATTTTATTTTATCCAACTGCCATCGGTTGGGCAACTTCTCAAGATGAAGAAACCAACCAAGACCAATACAATGCTTGGCAAACCATTCAACGTTCTCATGCAGTAGCCAATGGCGTACCTGTGGTGAGTGTCAATCGTGTTGGTTTTGAACAAGATGGTGCCATGAAATTCTGGGGCGGAAGTTTCGTAGCTAACGCTCAAGGCAAATTACTTTATTTAGCTTCTCATGAAAACGAAGAAACTACAGTGACCAATCTTGACCTGAAAGAATCCAATTATTTTCGCATGCATTGGCCTTTCTTAAGAGACAGAAGAATCGACAGTTACCAGCCAATCACTAAAAGATTTATTGACGAAGATTGATTATTCTATCATGCAAACACCTAAAGAATTAGGATTTTATTTTCCGGCAGAATTTGCGCCTCAACGAGCATTGTGGCTTTCTTGGCCACACAAAGAAGAATCTTGGCCGGGAAAAATCAATACCATATACCATCCCTATTGCGAGTTTATTTTGCAAGTGGCCGACCATCAAAAGGTTTGCATTAATGTAAAAGATGAAAGCATGAAAGCTTTTGCATTGGCACAACTAAAAAATGCTGTTTATGCTCAAAAAGTAACCAACTTAGAATATTTACTAAGCCAAATTACTTTTTATTTCAATCCAACGAATGATGCTTGGTGTCGTGATCACGGACCTGCTTTTTTGTTAAATCATAATTCTAAAGAGAAAGCTATAGTAGATTGGGGTTACAACGCTTGGGGTGATAAATATCCTCCTTACGATTTAGATGATGTAATTCCAACACTAATTGGGAAACAACTGGTATTGCAGGTTTTTAATCCCGGAATTGTTATGGAAGGCGGAAGTGTTGAATTCAACGGCAGAGGAACATTGTTAACTTCCAAAGCTTGTTTGTTAAACCAAAACAGAAATCCTCATTTAAGCCAATCTCAAATAGAAAAGTACCTGATGGATTATTATGGTGTCGAACATATTCTTTGGGTCAATGACGGTATAATCGGTGACGATACCGACGGACATATTGATGACATCACCCGATTTGTCAATGAAGACACTGTTGTAACGGTTATCGAGGAAAATAAAAACGACGAAAACCACTTGATATTAAAAGAAAATTTGGAATTGCTACAAAAAATGCGATTGGAAAATGGCAAACAATTAAACATTGTTGAGCTGCCAATGCCAAAAACAGTAATTTATGAAGACCAAATTTTGCCGGCTTCTTACGCCAATTTTTATATAGCCAATGAAAAAGTAATTGTCCCAACATTCAGAGATGATAAAAACGACGTTAAGGCTTTAGACATACTCCAAGATTGTTTTAAATCACGAAAAGTAGTTGGGATAGATTCAACCGATATTATTTGGGGATTAGGCAGTTTCCATTGTTTAAGCCAACAAGAACCGGAAGTTGTGTTTGCATAAAACAATTTTCAATGACAATAAACCCTTTCAGGAAACTGAAAGGGTTTTGTTTTTAATACTCAAATCCGAAATCCTTATATTTGTTATTCAATCACTATCTCCATGAAACTCGTTAAGAAAATCCTGCTTGTCATTTTATTACTTATTGTTCTAATCCTTATTGTCGGCGCAAGCTATTTGCAATACAGCAAACCCGATTATGAAGGCGAATTGACGATGCAAAATATTAGCAAAGAAACCACAGTTTACTTCGACGATTATGGCGTGCCGCACATTTATGCCGACAACCAAAAAGATGCTTTGACGACTTTGGGATATGTTCACGCGCAAGACCGACTTTGGCAAATGGAACTCATGCGACGCATCGGTCCGGGAAGACTTTCAGAAATTTTTGGTGGAGCAGCTTTAAAAACAGATAAGTTCTTTGCCGGAATTGGCATCGATGAAAATTCTGCTAAGGCAGTAGCGCAGTTGGATAAAGATTCGCAAACGTATATTTTGGCGCAAGCCTATCTCGACGGAATCAATCAATATGTCGCCGAAGGAAAAACGCCAATCGAAATCAAATTACTCGGAATTGAACAAGAAAAATTCACCCTAAAAGATGTTTACAATATTTTCGGATTCATGTCGTTCAGTTTTGCCATGGCACAAAAAACCGATCCGTTGCTAACCGACATTCGCGACCGATTTGGCATGGAATATTTAAAAGATTTCGGAATCCAAGGTGAATTGGGAACCCAACAATTGCAATCGTTTCAAGGGAAATACAAAGAATACAGCGAAATCTCAAAAGCAGTAGCGAGTTTGCTCGAAACTTCTCCGGTGCCCGCTTTTATAGGCAGTAACAGTTGGGTAATTGGTGGCGAAAAAACCAAAAACGGTAAAGTCATTTTGGCCAATGACCCACACATCATGTATTCGCAACCCGGAACTTGGTACGAAGCCCACATCGTTTGCCCTGATTATGAAATTTATGGGTATTACATCGCCGGAACACCGTTTCCGCTTTTGGGACACAATCGAGACTATGCTTATGGCTTAACCATGTTTGAAAATGACGATGTTGATTTCTTTCAAGAAGAAGAAAATCCGAATAATCCAAAACAATACAAAACGCCTGAAGGATTTAAAAATTACACCTACCAACAAAAAACCATCAAAGTCAAAGACAGTACCGATGTCAAACTTAATGTCAAAACCAGCAGTCACGGACCGATAATCACTGGCTTGCTTGACGGATTGAAAACCGATAAGTCTGTGGCGATGCATTGGATTTTTACCCAACAAAAAAACCAAATTCTTGATGCCGTTTATGAATTGTCTCATGCTAAAAACTTAGAGAGTTTTCATAAAAGTATCGAGTTGATTCACGCACCGGGTTTAAATATTATGTACGGTGATGCCAAGGGCAATATCGCTTGGATTACTTCGGGGAAATTGTATAAATTACCTAAGAGTGTCAATGCTAATTTTATCCTCAACGGAGCCAATGGTATCGATGATAAGAAAGAATGGTTTCCTTTTGCTAAAAATCCGCAGGCAATAAATCCACCATGGCATTATGTGTACAGTTCTAATAACCAACCAA
>NZ_JBKBLM010000020.1:0-54206 GCF_046296355.1 Flavobacterium sp. | reverse complement strand
ATTCTGTTTTGGGTTGGTCAAAAAGCAAACGCACCAAACCAACGGTTCTTCCCCAAGATTCGGTTAACGCTTCCCAACGTTTGTTAGTGGTAAAGATATTGCTAAATCTGATGATTATCAACACTAATGAAATGGCAGTCCATTTTAACTTGGCTTTGAAAGAAGGCTTCGGGTATTTCACACGCCATACAAACCAACCGTTTCGGGTCACCATTTGGCCGTATTGGTATTTGTTAGGCCTACCCGATTGGTCGTGGTAATGCGACAATTGCGCTTTGGTGGCAATCACATTTTTTCCGAATTGTTTAGCTCTGATACTAAAATCGGCGTCTTCATACAAGCCGTAACCTTCAAAATAATGCGAGAATTTAATCTTGTCAAAAACTCCTTTCTTGAATGAAAACGACATCCCAATCAACAAATCGACTTCATAAATTTTGCCCGTCAAAGGAAAACCACAAGTTCGGCCGTGTGAGTATTCAGGCATGCGTCCCGGACCTAAATCCGACTGCAAACCAAAATAATTTCTCAAAATATTCCGTGAACCTTCGGGATAAACGTAGCCTTCGAATTCATAAAACTTGTATTTACTGTATGTTTTATTCGGTTCTTTTTTTATCCAACGGTTTTCATTAATGGCAATTCCGGCCACGCCTGTTATGGTTGAATCACTATGATAAGCGTTGATGATTTCTTCAAAATAGTTAGGTTCCAAAACCGTATCATCATCCAAAAAACAAATCACTTCCGCATCCGATGACACTTTGGAAATCCCAAAATTGCGCTGTTTGGTTAAACCTCTGTGCTCCTTTTCCACTTTAAAATAAGTCAGCTTTTGAAAAGTATGCTGCTCAATCATAGTTTTGGTTTCGTCATTCAAAGAACCGTCAATAATGAGAATTTCATTCGGATAAAGTGTTTGCGTCTTTACCGAAGTCAGTAGCTTCAATAAAGGATTGGGTCGCATATACGTACAAATTACCAGGGTAAAATTCATCTTATTCATGCTTTAATTTAGTGGCCCAAAAAATACTGGTGTCCCATTTTTTCCTGAACAATTTAATATAACCAAAAGGGTTCTTTAAAAAACTTTTGTTAAGATTCTTCAAAAAAATCGTGGTTTTATAACTCAACAATTGCTCTGGCGTATCATACAACAATCGGAACAGCATCACGGTTGGTGAAGGTTTGGGTTGGATTGCTTCGTGTTGCCAACGCAAAGTTGGTTTGGTCCTAAATCCGCCCATCGGAGCTTTTAAGTGCAAAATATGGGTCGTGGAAATATACAAAATATCAAATCCTTTTTGGCGCAATTGCATCCCAAAATCATTGTCTTCGCCAAAACCAAATTCGTAACCCATATTAAACTGCAGGCCTTCGAAACAGGCCGTTTTCACAAAAGCATGACCGGCACCAAAAACTGTAAATTGCTTGGGCGCTTGGCGTTCTATGGTTTGCGTTTTCAAATGACAAGCCACTAAAAACACTTCATTACCGGTTGACCGAAAAGTATCAAGAGCTTTTTCGAGTAAATCATTGCCAAAAACAATGTCGTCATCGGCCATAAAGCAAAACTCACTTACTACCAATTCCAATCCCAAATTTCGGGCGTTACAAGCTCCGGCTTGATGGGTAAATCGGTGTTTGATGGCAAAGGGCCAAGAGTTATTTTGGATAAAATCCAATTCGGAAACGCTTTCTTCGAGAGGATTTTGTTCAATGATGATTACGTTAGTGGGCAAATGCGTTTGTGCGGCTAAATTATTGAGCACGTCTAATAAATATTGCTTACGTCCAATAGTCGGAATCAAGACATCAATCGTGCCTTTTTCTACTATCGTTTTGGTTGATGCTAATGGTATTTGGTTTAATCTAATCGGGTCAAAAGTTCTCTTTTTACTGAACAAAGAAAACACCAACGGCAACAACGGAAAACGCTTTTCAAACAGCATCAAATTAAAGAACAAAAGGAAAATCCAACGTGTTCGGTAATGTTGTTTGGAAAATTTAAAAAGAGTGGAAAGACTTGCTGCATTCAGTGGTTTTTCGGAGGTTTTACCATGAAGTAATTTCGGCTCTGAATAGCACAGTAAACCATGAACGATGATTCTTTTGGCCAAAGAATGCAGAAAATAATCAAAGTCATTTTCCACTGTCAAATCTGGGTTACAAGCTTTTAGTGCCGAAGCGTGAATGGCTCCAACCTGACTACTCGTTTGCCAAGTAGCATATCGAACTTCTTTATTAATTTTGATAAAAGGCGAATCTTCTATGTAACCCAACTCTCTTCCGAAATAATCAGAAGACGAAGGATTAAACGAAAAAAGCAACTTTTTATGGTGAAACAGGTTTTCAATCGAATTGACATTCAAATTGTCTTTTAAACTTTCGTGACACCAAACCAATATTTCGTCCTCAAACTTATCGGCCAAATCAAGCAATACCGCAACCACATTTCGATTTTTGAAAGTCGAAAAGTCACGCGCTTCGATGGAAACGACGTTAGTTACTTTTGATTGGTTGTGATAAATTATAATCATGAAACTTTCTTTTATTTCAAATTCGGTCCGGCAAAGGTTATAATTTCATTGCCTCTGAAGGTGACTGTTTTGTATGGATAATTCATTTGGCGGAAAAAAGCTTCCACTTTGATATACGTTTTCTCGTCGTTTACAACGTGATACGAAGCAATGGCAAAGTTCGGTTGCAAAGTTTTAATTGTTTCCACGCATCCGTCAAGGGCTTCAATCTCGGCACCTTCGATATCCATTTTGATAAAATCGAGTTTTTGAAGCTGGCTGGTTTTAACCCAATCATCAATAGTGACCGCTTGCTTTTTGACACAATGTTCCGCATCGGGCATCCATACCGCAGAAGAACCTGCTGTTCCGGCTTCGTAAAAATCTATCCACTCATTTTTATCCCAAAGCAATAAATCTTCAATCTTGATATTGTCTGTCAAATCCGGATTCAAAGCCATGTTCTTTTGGATTCTTTCGATATTGAATTTATCGGGTTCAAAGGCAAATACTTTTCCGCTTTGGCCCACCAATTTGGAGAAAAAAACAGTCAAATGACCACAATTAGCTCCGGCATCAATAACCACATCACCCGATTTTACCTTATAAAAATGTTGGTAATAGTCAAAATCCGCCACTATCGGATACAAAGCTTCGTTTGTAATTAGCGAAGTATTTTGAAAACCGGTTTTGTATACCATTTTATCTTTTCCTTCAACCAAGTCAAACGTTACTTTCTTAGGTTTTAATAGCCTGTAATAAAAAAGTTTAAGTTGTTCTTTGGCGTTTCCTTTGGGCATTAAGCCACTGAGTATTTTCTTGAGCGCTTTTTTCATCTGATTAATTTCTGATAGAAAGCAGCACTTTGTTGGGCCACCACTTCGATACTGAATTTTTGTTGCACTTTAGCTTTGGCTGCTGCGCCGATTTGACTTCTTAGCGAAGTGTTTTCAAGCAATATGTTTATTTTTTTGGCGAAGACTTGGTGCTCTTTCGGATTAACTAAAAATCCATTGACGTCATCGTCAATTACTTCTTTGGCCCAGCCGATATCCGAAGCCACGATAGCCTTTTGCATCGCCATCGCTTCTATCCAAGAAACGGGCAAAGCTTCGGCAAATGTGGGAAAAACACAAACGGTTGAAGCATTGATATGCGTCTTCATTTGGTCATAAGGAACACTTCCCAGAAAAGTCACGTTTTGAAAAGCAGCGGTGTCAAATAACGGTTGCATCATCGCCCAAACCGAAGAATTTCCAGTGGTAATATCTGCAGCATCACGACCAATTAGGATTAATTTGGCCTGCTTGTTTTGTTTGAATACTTCGTTAAAAATCAATGGCAATTCAAGTGAACCCTTTTTTCGGATTAGCGTACCAAAGTATAAAATGGTGTTTTCGGCTGCCGTGTTTTTCATTTCAGCCACTGAAAAGTCAGCCAAATCAATTCCATTCGGAATGACGGTAAAATCATTTGACAAAGCAAATAATTCTTTGGTAACCGTTGCCGTATATTGACTGACTGAAAGCCAAGCATTCGCCTTTTGCAATGCCTTTTTTTCTCTGAATCTATTGAGAAACTTGACCGGTCGTTGGTCTAAATGACAAAAATAAGTGTCGCTTCCGTGAAGCTTAATTACCAAAGGACATTTGAGGTTGATATTGGACGTAATTCCCGTCCAATCTGCGGCTTCAACGACATCAATTTCGCCTTTGACTACTAAATCATTAATCAGTTTTTCAATCTTTTTTTGGGTTAAAATTCTAGAAAACCCTTTGAGCTTTTTGTTTTTAATTTTATAGAAAGTAAATCCGTTATCGAAAAAAGTTTCGTCTTTATCTTGGCCATAAATCACTATGGTCACTTGGTGACCCAATTGGAGTAAGCCTTTTCCTAAATTCATAATACTCGTACCGATTCCGGCGGAAAAACCGGTTTTGGCATGAGGATATTCAGTTGTCAGGAAGGCTATTTTCATCATCCTATTTTTTCATCCAAATGCAGGATATATTTCGACCATTGGTTTGATTTTCGGCAATCAATTGGGTTTCTTCTACCTGATAACTCTCGATTAAATCACTTTTCAAGTACCCGAAAAAGCCATAGGAACGCATTTGCAGCAATTCAAAATTTTGCAATTGGTTTTTCAGAAACTTTAAAGAAATACCTTTGTTCACCGAATCAGTTTTTGTTTCCACATGGATATCGGTTACCGACCAAATCTCGTCGGCAGTCATGCGTCTTTTGATGGTTTTCTCTGCCAATAATTGGTCATTGATTAAATCGATATAATCTAAACGTCCCAAAAGTCGCTTGATGGATTTGAGCAACTTTTTCGGAATAAAATCGGTGATTTTTTTCTCTTTCGGCAAAGCTTCGAGGGCTTTTTCATAACGATTTCTTCTGCTTAAATACTCGGTTTCATTGATAGCATCTCCATTTGGATCTTGCAAATGAATTAAAATTCCGCCTGAAGTCATCGCATTATCCACTTGTTTTAAAAAAGTCTCCAAATCGGGAATATGATGCAACACTGAACTGATGATGATGACATCAAACTTTTCGGTAAGTGATGCCAAATAGCCATTAACCGTTTTATAGGGTTTGTCCCAAGTTTTGGCTTTGGCTTCGGCAAACTTTAACATGTTGGGCGAAGTGTCTAATAAAGTCACTTGGCTAATGTGTGGTCCGAGTTTTGAGTTGAGTAAAATTTGTGTACTCAAACCGGTACCACAACCAATATCGAGCAAACTGAGGGTTTTACTTTCTATATTTTTTTGCGCCAATAAATCGTCGACCAATAAATTAATCTGTTCTTGTAAACTGCCCCACATATCGGTATGCATGGCATCATAATGCTGAGCTTCAAAATCATGAAAGACGATATTGATTCTTTCCTGAAATTGCTCCGGAGAAAGAGCACTTCCGGTTTTTTGTATCAAAGGCAATAACGATTGGTAGGACATGATGTGAAATATAGTTAGAACAATTAGTTGATTTTACTTTGAATATAATAGTCGGATAAATCTTTGTCGATGATAATTGCCGCTGCGGGAAGCACAGTTTTACCCTCAGGAATGTCTTCGGTTACTACCGAGTTGGCGCCGATCGTGACTTTGTTTCCGACCGTAATATTCCCAAAAACTCCGGCATTAGGTCCGATAAAAACTTCATTGCCTATGGTTGGTACGCCCATTTTCTTGCCATAATTACTTACGCCAATGGTAATTCCTTGGGAAATATTGCAGTTCTCACCAATCACGCTATCTCCATGAATTACTACGTTACCGAAATGACCGATATAAAATCCTTTCCCTATTTGGGTTCGGTACGAAATGTCAAAACCATACTTAACCCTTAAACGTCTGAGCCACAAAAAGTAAAAGTAAAACAGCAATCGGTTGCGTCTTCTGTAATGTTGCACCAAACGAAAAATGGTCATGTATTTCAATCCGGGATTGGGTCTTATGATAAAAATATCAAACAAAACACCGATGGTAATTTTGTGAATACCGCAGCGCTTATAATCAGATAAAATATATTCGTTTGCCATTTTATTTTGTACAGATTTCCTCTATTGCGGTCCAAATTCTCTCCGAAGCAGATCGCGGCGGATGTTGGGTAATTTTTTCAAACCATTTTTTGGCGTTAGCAATAATAGCCTCGGCTTTGTGGTCGAGCGTTTTTGCAATGCAATCTTCAATTTCGTTTGGATGATTTATCCAAAAAACTGAATCTTTACTCGGCATCGACCTAAAATGAATGAATCGATAAATATTTTTCACAGACCATTTGGGATATTGCGCATTGGGCACTTCATAATTAATATAACCACAAGGTTTGTTAAAAGACACGTAGTCAAAAACCATCGAAGAACCTAAATTAATAACCATTTCGGTATGCGCAATGGTATTCATTTGCAACGCTAAATCGGCTTTAGTTGGTGAAATGTCGTGCCAAGCTTCACCCTTTTTCTCCCATTTTGGTATAATGCTAGTGATAACGTCTTTGTATTGCTCTAACACAGCGTCAAATCGGTTCGAAAAATCAACGGGACATCTTCTGAAAATGATACCCAAATTGTGCTCTTTTTGATTAAGCCTTACCACTGCTGCAGCGGTATCCGACAAATAGGTTGGATCATTAGGAGAAGTAGTCACATCATCTCCCGAAAAACAAAGGTATTTTTTAGTTAAGTCCAAATGGTGCTCGTTGAAAAAAGCTTCTTTGGAAACCAATAATTCCTTTTCGGTATGGGTTTCAAACTGTGGCGTTCCGGTAACCCTGATTTGGCTTTCTTTGACATGCGGATAGTAATACAATAATTCGCCTTTCATGTGTTCGCTCCACACAAAATAGTAATCGGTTTCGACAATCTTAGTGGCTTTGGGCAAATTGTCCCAAGAGAAAATAAACGTGGCGGTAGGGATTCCCAAATCCTGAGCAGCGAGAATCGGTGCTACGGCCAACATAGTTCTTTGATTGGTACAAAAAACCAAATCAGGCTTTTCGTTTTGCAAGGTTTCCAAACTGTCAAAGTAGAGTTTGGTTTTTCGCTCTTGTTTGGCGATGCTTTTTTTGATGCGTTCTAATCCTTTCTCAGAATTATTAAAAAGAATCAACCCTTCTTTGTAAAGGCTTTTCAGAGTTGATTTTAAATTGGAATAAGAAAACGGAAATCGATAATAATTGTAGATTGTATCTTTAGATTTCTTGATATTTAAATTTAATTCTATTCGGGTTTGGGCCATCTTCAATAGATCGGTCATCGGGTGTGCTTTGGCATTTTGGAAACGTATTTCCTTGAAGCCCAACTCACTTAAATCAAAAAGGGTATTGTTCCAAAAAGTGATGTCAATTCCTTTTTGTAAACCAATTTTGTGAAAATTTGTAAAAGAAAAATTTCTCAATCCCACACCATCCGGAAGAAGTATGAATATTTTTTTGTTTTGCATTCTTGTTTTTCAATTGAAGTCTCAAATATCTCTATTTTAGAGTTAATATGAAAGTAAATGAATGCTAAAATGTTCGGCTCGGATAATATTTATTGCGATAAGTAAGGAAAAACTTTTCAATTTGGTAAGTCATGATAAAACCGGAAATTACGGAGATAATGAATACTATAGGAAAAGCTATAAAACGATTAGTAATGTGCAGAAATCCAAAACAATAAATCACCAAAGAGTGAATCACGTAAATCGAATAGGAACAAAAACCAATTTTACTGATAAAATTCACCACAGTTGCCGTAAAAAGTCGATTCAATTGCCGATTGACATTTGCATCAATTAAAAAATGCACCAACAAAATTCCGAAAGCCACATAAAGCATTGTAAATCCAATGGTTTTCACAAAGAAAGAATCTCCGGGCGCTATAAAAGGCGTAAAAGAAAGCAGAGCCAAAGAAAGCAACAGCAATTTAGGCTTGTGTTGAAGGTAAAATGCAGTCAATTTTTCTCTTCTGAAATGGTACCAAAATGAAACCAAAACGCCAAACAATAATGAATCAATCCTCAAGTGAGACATGGTCATGTTTCGCTCTGTGTCGTCGGGAAATTGAACATTGGCCAATATTCTTAAAAGAAAAATCACCACTAAAACCGCTATCAAATATTTTTCAAAAGCGGAAGTTTTATTGGTTACTACTTCAAAACGAAGGATTTTTTTATTGAAAACCAACCACAATACTAAGGCTAAGCCAAAATAAAAATGTTCCTCAACCGCCAAGGACCAACTCGCCGCATAAGCATAACCCCAACCCAAAGCGTAATTCTGAACAAAAACCAGCTCATAAAAGGCTTTTTCCAAATCGAATTTATGGAGAATAATTCTTGGAATAATGTAGAGAATATAGGTCAGGTAAAATATGGGGTAAATTTTAAAACCACGTCTGATTAAAAACAATTTGGCATTGATGGAACCGAATTTTTGGTATTCTTTAAACAACAAACCCGAAACCAAAAAACCGCTGAGCACAAAGAATAAATCAACGCCAATCCAACCCATAGTTTCCAAAAAATCAAACAAAACCTGATGGCGAAACAGCACTAAAATAATAGCGATGCCGCGCAAAAAGTCGAGTTCTCTTAATCGGTTTACGGTTGACATTACAGTAAGTTTTGGTTGATTCCTATGGTCAATTCGCCCGAATTGAAGAACTCAAAATTATATTTTCTCAGCACTTCATAAATCGCTTCTCTACAATCAAACTCATCGTGAATTTCAATGGCTACGCATTTGGTTTTCGCCAAATAAGACACATCCGCTTTGGGTGAAGTCAGCACTTCTTTCTCCGAACCTTCAATGTCAATTTTTAGGATGTCGATGGTTTGAAATTGGTTTTTCTCCATCAGATAATTGATGGAATAAGCTTTTAAATTGGTCTCGGTGGTAGTTTCTTCCACGCGAAATGACCAATCGTTTTGATCTCTAAAATCGCTTACAATTCTTAAAAACGAATTCGTACTCCAAATACCGCCTTTTACTTTTTCTTTGGCAGCAACGCCATTAGTTGAAAGGTTAAAAGACTTCGTTTCAAAATTGGAATCATCGGGTTCTATCGTAATAAAATTTGAGCCTTGAAAAAACTTAGAAAAGTAAACTGAAGTCAATCCGATATTGCTTCCGGCATCAATAAAATTCAACTTTTTATCGTTGGGGAAATGTTTTTGAAAAACCTCCACCACAGGTTTGTATTCCACATATCGGTATATTTGACTAAACACATCCATATCACTCGAAGGCCTTTTTCTAATTTTTAAAGTAACCCCAAAATCAGGATAAGATGACACAAAATCCTTGTCATTTTCTTGTTTCAAAAAGCCATTAAAACTAATCAGGTGAAAATAGAACTCATTGAGTTGCCGCTCATTTTCAGTGGTTTTCAAATGCAAAATACGCTTGAGCAAATACCGAAGTACCAGCAGTCGGTTTCCCCAATTTAAACGGTGAAGCTGTGTTAGTTTTTGCATACTATTTTAAAATTTGTGCTGCGTTAATCCATTGCCAAATGTGGAAACTACTCTGATTGTCGCCGTTGAAAAAATGGTCTAATTCTGTTTGCAAAGCCTTTGGGTCAAACCACGAATTTTGCTTCAACACTTCCACTTCAGCCGTTACCCAAGCTTTCAAATCCTCCGAAAGCCATTCTCGTTGTGGCGTTTGCAAAGGTCTTTTGGGTGCCAAAACTAAGTCTTTTTGGAGAAACTTTTCGGCTATTTTGCGAAGCATCCATTTTTGAATGCCGTCTTTGATTTTAAAATCGGTCGGTCTGCTAAAAACATATTCCACCAATTCATAATCCAAAAAAGGCTCACGCAATTCGGTGCCGTACATCATAGAAATGCGGTCGTTAAAACGCAAAGCTCTTGGGATTTTAGTACAAAACAAATCGCGGTATTGCATATTCAATAATGCGTCTTCAAAAGGCTTCGGGTAATCGGTTTTGGTATAATTTTTAGCAAAATCCCCATCCAAAACTCCGGCCCTAAACGGCGATTTCGTCACGCCTTGCACGATGCTTTCGGAGTTTGAAATATAGTAATCATATCCGGCCCAAGCTTCATCAGAACCTTGACCATCGAGCAAAACTTTGACGCCTTTTTGACTTGCTGCTTTAAAAATATTCGAATAAGCAATCGTTGGAATACCACCATAAGGTTCGGCTTGCATTTGGGCAATTTTCAGCGACAAATCGGGAACTTCGTTGGCGGAAAGCGGACAAATATTCAAATGATACGGTCGTTGTTCCAACATCGATTTGACCCAAGGCAATTCGTCATAGCGGTCGTCATTGGTCACAAAAGTAAAAGCCTCAATCGTCGATTTGTCGATATCTTGTTGGTCAATCAGTGCCAATAACGTACTCGAATCCAAACCACCGCTCAAATTAAAACCGATAGGAACATCAGCCCTGAACCTTAAATTAATGGCTTTAAGCAATAAATTGGTGATGTATTCTTCTTCGTTTAGATGAAACTGGTTTTGCAATTGAGCAATGCGCTCCTCAAAGTGGTACCACTTTTTAATTTGCAAATGGTTGTTTTGTAAAGTCAAAAAATGTCCGGCTTTGAGTTGCTGAATACCGGTCCAAAATGTTTCATTCGGTAACCCGTAACTGCCTTCGGAAAAGAAATTGAGCCAAACCTTATCATTAGGTTTTTTAGCAATTCCCGCGGCAAAAAGTGTAGGGATTTCAGAAGCAAAGTAAAAATTATTTTGGTCAAAAAAGTAATTGAACGGCTTTACGCCAAATCGGTCGCGTGCTGCGAATAAACTTTGTGTTTTGATATTCCAAATCGCGAAAGCAAACATGCCATTGCATTCGTCCAAACAGCTTTCACCCCATTCGCGGTAAGCGTTGAGCAAAACTTCGGTGTCGGATTGGGTTTTGAAAGTGTATTTGGATTGGAGTATTTTTCGCAGTTCCAAATAATTGTAAATTTCGCCATTAAAAACCATGACATAATTCCCGCAATCACTGAAAAAAGGTTGGTTCGCCCCTTCTGACAAATCGATGATGCTTAAACGGTTGTGACCTAAAGCTGCTTTGCCTTCTACTTCCCAATCGGCTGTAAAATCGGGACCGCGATGCTTTTGGGCTTCGAGCATTTTCTGGAGGATAAACTTATTGGCTTTTGGTCCAATGATTCCGGCAATTCCGCACATCTTATAAAGTCGTTGTTTTTAAAAATTGAGACACTATAAACTCTTCCGTCATCGCCATCGATTCATAAGTCGCGCCGGCTAGATGTGGTGTAATGATGATATTGTATTCTTCGGTAGCTAATTCGACCAAAGGATTTTTTTTTAATTGTTTTTTATCAAATTCATTCTGTAAAACATCGGTTGCAATGCCGAATATTTTGTTTTGTTTGAGCAATTCGGCCACCAGATTTTCTTCCCAAACATTCCCGCGGGAAGTATTGATTAGAACTGCATTTTTTTGACAATGCTGTAATAATTCTTCATTGACAAAATTTTCGTTTTCAATGGTGTACGGAATGTGAATGCTTATGATTTCAGCCCAGGCAAAGAGTTCCTGTGGATTGGAAAAACTTTTATAGTTATTCGTTTGCGATACTATATCAAAATAACCAATCTCCAAACCGAAAGCTTGGGCAAAATTAGCGACTTGTTTCCCTACTCTGCCCAAACCTAAAATCCCGATTTTTTTTCCGCGAAGGTTATTGCCTTTGAAATGATCTCGGTGCCAATTTCCTTCTTTTACGTCTTCAAAAGCTGTTGGGATTTTTTTAAGCAAAGCCAATAACAAAGCCCAAGTATGTTCCGCTGTGGAAGGAATCGATCCTAAAAAATCCACTTCTCCTTTCAACGAAATGACTTTTCCGCCACGGCTTTCAAAATAGTCTACATCAATATGATCTAAACCGGTTGTAGCGGTTAAAATGTATTTAAGTTGTGGTGCTTTTTCGAGGATTCCTTGGGTCAATTTGAATCGGAGACGGACAAACAAAACGTCAACCTCAGCGATATTTTCAGTCAAGTCTTCGAGTGAAGTAAAATCACGCTGAATCACCTCAAAATGTTTTTGAAGTTCGGCAATAGCATTAGGACTAAAATCGCCCGATTCAGTGATTAAAATTCTCATCTTTCCAGTCTTGGTACAATATTTCGGCTATCTTAAAATCTCTTGGGGTATCAATATTGGCCAACCATTCTGCATTCATCACATACGCTTTTTTATTGGCAACCATAAAAGATTTTTCTTTGAAAAAAGCAGTAGTTTTCACAGCATAAAAACAACCGTTTCGATAATAGACAGGCTTTAAATCTTGTCTTCTGGCAGTTTCACCTTCGGTTAAAAAAGGAGCCAGCGCATCGTTCGCACCCAAATTATACATGCGCGCCGGATGCATATCGTCCATCGAAACGACGCTGATTACGCCATCGGTATTTTTATCGTTTTCAAATATAGTAATGATCTTGTCTAAATCTGCAGCAGTTCTTAATGGTGAAGTCGGTTGCAACAAAACAATAATCTCAAAATCTTCCTTTAATTCTTGGTAAACATGTTCAACGGCAGTCACCACATTACTGGTATCGGTGGCTAAATCTTCAGGTCTGAGAATCACTTCGCTGCCAAATTGCTTTGACACTTGGGCGATTTCCTCCGAATCGGTAGAAACGATGAATCTTGAGGTTTTTTTGGAGGCTTTGGCACAATCAATGGCGTGTGCAATCAACGGTTTGTCGCCAAGGATTTTGAGGTTCTTTTTGGGAACGCCTTTCGAACCACCACGTGCAGGTATGATGACCAAAACTTTCATTAATAAGTGATGGTTTTGTGAAACTGAAGCGGTAATTCTTTGAGCAATTGAGCAATTTTAGTTCCGGCTTCTCCTCCGCCGTAGACATCCGATTTTGGTCTTTCTTGTTTTTTCAGAATAGCATCGACTGACACTATAATTTCGTTTTCGTCATAAGTCACATCGACAACATTTTGCCCACGGTCACGGCGATTTTGACGCGAACCGATGTTAATTGTCGGTACACCAAGATAAGCACATTCTCTAATCCCAACACTAGAATTGCCAATCAGGCAAAGCGAGGAATGCAACAAGTTTAAGAAATCGTCGCCTTCCATGTTTTTGAAGAAGTGCACGTTTTCCATTTTATATTTTTCACGGAACGAACGAATTCCGGTTGATGTACCATCCGCGCCGGCATCCACATTGGGCCAAAACCAAAGCGTTGGTTTGTTGATTTTTTGAATCGCTCTTAAAGTCGCTTCTATGTGTTTTCTGGAATCTTGGTATTCATTGGTTACCGGATGTTGCATCACGACTATATAACCGTTACTCAAATCGGGTTGCGACCCTACGCCGCCGTATTTTTCATACGGATTGAAAGTCAACGAATCATTTTTGGCCACTTCTTGTGCAATATCTATAGAAGGACAACCGGTATTGAAAACCATGTTTGCATTTTCACCGAGCTGAATTACTCTTTGTTTGGCATTTTCAGACGCAACAAAATGGTAATCGGCCAATTTGGTAATGGCGTGTCTGACTTTTTCATCAATGTTTCCCGTTACTTCGCCTCCTTGAATGTGGGCCAAAGGAATATTCATATACGAAGCCGAAATCGCAGTTGCCATCGTTTCAAATCTATCGGCAACAGTAACTACAATATCCGGTCGAAGATTGTCAAAAACCGTTGACAATTCGAGGATTCCGATTCCGGTTGTTTTTGCAGCAGCCGTTAAATTTTCACCTTCCAACACATTAAAAACTTTGGCGGCGATTTCGAAACCGTCTTTTTCAATGTAATTCACTGCGCTACCGTATCTATCGAGCAATGCCGAAGCAGCTACGATGAGTTGCAACTCCAATTCGGGATGCTTTTTGATGGCGGTTAAAACGGTTTTAACTCGGCTATAAGAAGGTCGGGCTGTGATAACGACAGCTATTTTTCGGGTGTGGCTCATGCTAAATCTGCTTCATTCAAAAAATCCCATTGGGACTTATTTACAGTCAATTGTCTTCCGATTACTTTTTCAAAATCGGCGGCGGAAATACCGTAACCTTTGGGCTTTTTGCTTTCCAAATCGGCAAACGTAAGGACATGTCCTTGTGGTAAATTTTTATTAATGGCCAACGATTTTTCAAAGATGCTTTTCAGTTCAGTGAAATTATCATTGCTGTTTTTATTGATAGGGTTATTTTGTGCCAAATGAATCTCACTTACCGCTTCCGCCAATTGCTTGGTTTCATCTAAAGTCAGCGACGCTATAGCATCCGGTCCAAACATCGAACGGCTGAAAACCACGTGAAATTCTAAGATTTCGGCACCTAAAGCTATAGCGGCAATTCCAGTAGCAATTTTGGCCGAATGGTCTGAAAAACCAATTGGTACATCGTATCTTGCTTTCAATTCTGCTATCACATTCAATCCGTATTGTTCCGGTTTCGTGGGATAAGCGGTTGTGCATTGCAAAATGGAAAATTGAGCCTTTTTGCTTTTCAAAAAAGCTACGGTTTTATCCAACTCGGCAAAACTACTCATGCCTGAGGAAATGATGATGGGTTTTCCGGTTTGGGTAATTTTTTCGAGTAAAAGAAAATTATTGACTTCGCCTGAACCTATTTTGTATGTGTGAACGCCTACTTCTTCCAACCAATCTACTGCCAGATTACTGAAAGGCGAACAGATAAAATCCAATCCCACTTCATCGCAATGTTGTTTGATCCCTTTCCATTGTTCGAGTGTGAATTCCATGCGCTTCCAATAGTCGAAACGCGTGGCATCTTCTTTGGAGAATTTCACCCGAAAAGGCTCATGGATACTGCTTTCTGCTTCGGCAATGTGCATTTGGAATTTAATCGCCTGCACACCGGTTTTAGCCACGGCATCGATATAGGAATGCAAAATTCCCAAACTACCTTCGTGTGCTTGAGCAATTTCGGCTATTAAATAAGGTTTTTGGTTCATCAATTGGATTGTAACGGAAGTAAAAATAACTATTTTTCCGGTTTCCAAAATATTTTTGCCTCGTTTAATTTGGCATAAGCGTCATATTCTTGTGAAGTCAAGGCATTTCTGTGATGCATCAATTTGGGCACCGCCAAAAACAAATCACAAATCGCCAAAAATAAAGGAGCAATCACTTTAAATTGTCCTTTGAAAATTTTGCCTTTGGCTTGCATCCAAAGCGAATAAGCTATCTTTCTCGGGATTTTTGACCAAGGCAGGAAAAGAAAATAAGTGTACCAATCGGCGCGAATGGCTCTGCGATAGCGGAAAGCAAAAGCTTTGTTGTCTTTGGCTCTCTCTTTCAAATCAACACGGTGTTGGACCAATATTTCGGGTACGTAATGTACTTCCCATTGGCTTTTGAACAATTGGAAGGAAGCAAAATTTTCTTCGCCGTAAAACTCAAACCATTCTGGATAATTAGGGATTTCACGCCACGCTTTCATATTCCATACATGTCCACAGCCTACAAAACTTTTTACTTTTTGAAATGGTTCCTTAGTTTGTAATGCTTCCGGAGTGGTCTTTCCCCAAAAAATTCGGGCTGCTATTAGTCCGCAACTAGGGTTTTGGGCAAAATAATCAAGGATAGAATCTATTGGGTTTTCGCTTAAAAAATGAGCATCGTCATCTAAGGAAATAGCATAATCGGCATCCGTTTCGTTAAGCATTTTATTCCGACAATAGATGTAGCCTTTGGAGACCTCATTTCGCTGCAATTGTACTTGTGGAAATTGTGCTTTGACTTTTTCAAAAGTGTCATCAGTAGAACCGTCGTCAAAAACCACACAAGTCAGTTGTTCACTAATTAAGTATCTGATTTTTTCCAAAGTGAAAAGCAAGTCAGCACAACGGTTCTTGGTGGAAATTAATATAGTTGTTATGACTACTGACATGGCTCGACTAATATTTTTGAATCATGGCTTTGGGCAAACCAATAAATTTATAAAAAAGGCGTCGGTATTTTCTTTTGTTGAAAAACTTGATAAAGAGCTTATTCTTGATATAATAACTGAATCGACTTTCTTGTTTGAAGTTTTTTAGTTTCTTCAAGGTTGGAATCTCATTGACATTATTTTTAAAAGCCTTAATCGTTTCAGTCATCCATTCTTCATATACATTCCCGAGGTGATAGGCATAATTGTCATTGGTAGTCAAACGCCACAAACCGTATGGTAAAGTCGCTTCATCCAAGTATCTTTCCGAAGTGCCGCCTAATTTGAATCCTAAATAAGTTGGGATTTCGGTAAACAATTCTTTGCGGTAGGTTGCTACAAAATGTCCGGAACCAACCACTGCACTGGCATTCCCATTTTCTATGGTCAAAATTTGTTTCAGATAATCGGGATTGTAATCATCGCCCCAACCTATGCTGTAGTAGAATTTCTTTAGTGCTTCAACATTTTGTACGGGTTTAAACTTCAATTTTTTGGTAAACAAATTGTCAAAAATCATGTTGCCACAACAATGTCCGAATGTACGGAACTGCGGCACGATTCCCACCACGCCTGCTTTTGGAAATTGGTTAAAAACGGCTGCGGTTTCTTGTTGCCAATTTTCTAAAAACAGTACATCGGCATCGGATATGGTTACTAATTCTATGTTGTTTCCTGCCAAACCTTTGAGAATAGCGTTTAGTTTACCAATATTTTCTGAATGAATCAGCTCGTTGATTTTTTGGGTCTCGAATAAATCGTTTAAATATTCTTTGACTTCGTCACAACTGCCGTTATTTACGATGGTAATGAATGTTTGGCTGTGGCTAGTGAGCAACAATGATTGGACGCACAACTGAAAATTCTTAAAACTATCTTTAAAATAGCCTTCCTGATTAGGGATATACACCGGAATGACCACCTGATGTTTGAACTCGGTTGGGTCTTGTGGTACATCTTTATGGGGATTGAATCCTTGGCGCATTTTTAAAAATTAGAATAAGAGTTGAGAAGTTTCTGTTCCTTTTACAAAAACATAATCGGCACTGCCTTCGTAGGCTTGAACGGTAGCCAATTTGTTTTCGGTATTGATTTTATAAATTTGGTCGAAACCATATTCTTTAAGTAAATTCACTATTTGATTACAAGTTTCTAAGCTGTTGATTTCGGTTACCAATTCGATAATAATAACCACATTTTCAACTTGATTTACTACTGCTTTGGCACCTTCGAGCACTTCTTTTTCGAAACCTTCAACATCAATTTTGAGCAACAAATGATTGCCAATTACATATTCTTTGAAACTGTCTAATTGGTTTACCGGAATGGTGATTTTTTTATCATTTTCCTGAAAGTTCACTTTTAAAGAGTGCTTTCCTTTGTTCCAACCTTCATTGATATTCATAAAGGTATTGCCTTTAAAATTGCCCAATCCCATTTTGAACGGACGAATATTGTCAAATTGGTTGAGTCCGATGTTTCGAATAAAGTTGGTAAAATTATTCGATTCCGGTTCGAAAGAAAAAATCTCAATATTTTTATTAGCTTTAGCGGCTGTCAGAGAATGGATGCCTATATTGGTCCCGATGTCTATAAAATTATAGCCTTTGGAAGTCAATTTGCTAATCAATTCTAAGACTTTGATTTCGTTATAACTGTTAAAAACAATATTTGATTCGATGGCCGAAGTCACGCCTGCATACATTTTGAAACCATTAAAATCGAGAACAATTTTACCCGAACCGATTAATTGCTTGATCCATTTTCGCAACAAATGACTTCGCTTGACCTTGTGGTAAAGAAAAAGTAAAAAAGTTATAATTGTATTTTTCATTATAGAATTATCTTAGGTAAAACGCATTCCGAAATCCATTAAAATCTTGCTTTGACGATTAGGCACTTGCATTCCATTGCCGAAAAAGTCGCCTTCTTCCACTATAATTTGAAAAGCATTGTCAATCCAATCGGCTACTTCATTATCAACGGTCATGTAAATGGTGGCAAAATAAACCCCGTTGTTAAATGTATTTCTTGGGAAAGTGATATTGATATTTTGGGGAACGATTTGTGGGTCGATGTCGACCAAGCTCGAGCTTACCCAACACAAACGCTGACCGAAATCATCTTCGATTCGCACGTCTAATCGGATTCTGTCACTGCTTATATTCTCTAGGTTTTGGAGTTTTAAATTGAGGTGTAAATCTTTCCCCGAAATAATATTTTCTGAGGCATTTTCACCAAAAATATCAATTCTTTCAAACTTGACTTTGCCGTTGCCTTTTCGCCCTCTAACATTTAATAAATCATTGGAAAACGAATTGCCTTGCAAATAAGTCGTGATGGTTTCGTTGATATTCCCTTGAAACAACATTTGCCCGTTTTCTATCAACAAGCCTTTGCTGCATAAATTTTGAACCGCTGCCATGTTGTGGGATACGAAAAGTACTGTTCGTCCTTGACCTTTGCTGATGTCGCCCATTTTGCCCAAACATTTCTTTTGGAATTCGGCATCACCTACAGCCAATACTTCGTCTACAATTAGGATTTCACTTTCGAGATGCGCGGCTACAGCAAACGCCAAACGCACGTACATTCCGGAAGAATACCTTTTTACGGGTGTGTCTATGTATCTTTCTACGCCCGAGAAGTCGATGATTTCTTCTAGTTTTCGGGTGATTTCTTTTTTGCGCATTCCGAGAATGGCTCCGTTGAGATAGATATTTTCTTTACCGGATAATTCGGGATGAAAACCGGTTCCAACCTCTAACAAACTCGCGATTCTGCCTTTTATTTTGATTTCGCCAGTTGTCGGACCGGTGACTCTGGATAATAATTTGAGTAACGTACTTTTTCCGGCGCCATTTTTACCGATAATCCCAACCGCTTCGCCTTGATTGATTTCGAAATTGACATCTTTTAGCGACCATACGATATCGCTGTCGCCTTTGGTGCTTCGGTCGTTGGTTTGTCCGATTTTGAGAAAAGGATCTTCTTTGCCGCGCACTTTGGTCAACCAAAAACGTTCGATATCTCTTGAAATCGTTCCCGTTCCAATTTGCCCAATTTGATAGGCTTTTGACAAGTTTTCTACTTTTATAATACGTTTCATAGAAGAGGTTAAGGTTGAGGCTTAGGCTCCAACGATTTAATTAATTTATTCAACTCTAATAAGCTTGTCTCAATCATTTTATTTATCTCTGTAACCTCTGATCTCTCAAAATAGTTAACATTATTCCCATAAATTAAATGGCTTTTCGTTTCAAAAATACTTCCTCTGGCTATTGTGTAAAATCTTTTCTTATCTAATGAGGTACTCCTCCCGTATCCTTCAGCAATATTCGCAGATATTGATAAAGCAGATCTTCTGATCTGACTGGTCAACCCATAATCTTCGCTTCGAGGCAGTTTCGAAGTTAAATGAAAAACACGTTCAGCAATTTCCATTGCCAACTTCCAAACATTCATATCCTCAAAACTATAATAAGTCATTTACAAAAAAAATTAAACTCCTCAACCTCAACCTCAACCTCTATATCGTATCAACAAAATTCTTCTCCGTCTTATTAAAAATGATAATCCCCAGAAAAAGGATTACAAAAGTAACTATAGTAGAATAGCCAATACTCCACAAGGTAAATTCGCCTTTGCCTAAAAAAGCATAGCGGAAGGCTTCTATAATGCCGGTCATGGGATTCAGTTCAACGATATGACCATAGCCTTTCTCGCGAGCGTAACTCAACGGATAAATTACGGTTGTGGCATACATTAACAATTGCACTCCAAAAGTAACCAGAAATGTTAAATCCTTATATTTTGTGGTCACTGCGGTGATAATCAGTCCTAATCCCAAGCCTAAAAAAGCCATTAGCAACACTAAAAACGGGAATAAAAACAAACCGTTACTCACATGAAAACTTGTGCCTTCAATCGGGTTGATATAAAAATAAAACATCAACAGGAACATCAAAATCAGTTGCACGCCGAAACGAACCAAATTACTCACGACAATACTTAAAGGCATTATCAGCCTTGGAAAATAGACTTTCCCGAATATATTGGCGTTGTCTTTAAAAACCGTGCTGGTTTTGGTCAAACAATCAGAGAAATATTGCCAAGAGGTAATTCCGGCCAAGTAAAACAATTGGCGTGGCAATCCGTCAGCACTTATTCCGGCTAAGTTGCCAAATACAAAAGTAAAGACTAAGGTGGTGAATATCGGTTGGATAAAAAACCAAAGCGGTCCTAAAATGGTTTGCTTGTAAAAACTAACAAAATCGCGTTTTACAAACATCAACAACAAATCTCTGTAATTCCAAAGATCCTTGAATTTAAGGTCAAAAAGCGAGGTATGCCCTTTAATCACTAAATCCCAATCTTGAGACTGACTATTGTTTTCCATTGAGGGTTATTGGATTTAAAGAATCGTTCAAAGTTAACTATTAATTGCAAATATATAAATTAGGAAACCCTATAGAAAGAATTGACTTGTTTTATTTACTAATTCATTTAAATTGGTAAAACCGAGGATAATTTGATTAATTTTGCGCCTTAAATACCTCATTTTGATTCATTTTTTTAAACAAAAACCTTATTTGTGTGATTTAATCCCAAGCAATCACATCGATATACATTCTCATTTACTTCCGGGCATTGATGATGGTGCTGCTACTATTGAAGACACGACTGCTTTGATTGAAGGTTTACAAAAAATCGGCATTACAAAATTCATCACAACTCCTCATGTTATGGGTGAAGTTTGGAATAATAAAAGAACCAAAATAGAACAAAAACTGCATACAACTACTGAAGAATTACAGATTCCAAACATTAAAACCAATTTCAAAGCGGCCGCAGAGTACATGATTGATGCGGAGTTTAGGGAACTTTTTATGAAAGAAAAACTCTTGGCCCTAAAAGAAAATCATGTTTTGGTGGAGATTTCTTATTTGAATCCGCCGATTCAACTTTATGATATATTATTTGAACTTCAAATCGCGGGTTACCAACCGGTTTTAGCCCATCCGGAAAGGTATAATTTTTACCATCATGCTTCATTATCTGATTATAAAAAACTCAAAAAAGCCGGTTGTCTTTTTCAGTTGAACATGTTGTCTACAGTAGGATATTACGGGGAAAGAGTGGCTAAGATTAGTGATGCCTTACTCAAAGAAGGCTTAATCGATTTTATTGGCTCAGATGTGCACCACACCCGACATTTAGAGTTTATGCAAAAGAAAATTGTTTTGAAAAACCATGGTAGTTTGCCGGTAGTTTTCCAAAACAATGCTTTCTTTAATTTCTGATTTGTTTTTATCTATTTCTTGAAAAAAGATAAAAATCTTTTTAGAATAGACTTTTCACGGTTATCCGTATCATCATAGCCGTAGCCGTAGCCGTAAGCATAGCTGTACTTGTAGTTGTAGCTGTAACCTTTGTAATTAGACCCAACATTATTGATAACGTAAGCCATGTTTTTCAATTTGCCTCTGTTACTCAAATCGACTGAAAACTCTAATATATTTTTAGGCGTAAAATCAGCTCTTACCACATACAAAGTAGTATCAACAAGGTGAGAAATAACCAAGGTATCGGTCACTAATAAGGTTGGCGGTGTGTCAATAATAATAAAGTCATATTCTTCTTTGGCCTCTTTTATCATTGTTTCTAATCTTCCGTTAGAGAGTAACTCTGCAGGATTCGGTGGGATAGCACCTGAAAGTATCACATCTAAATTGTCAATTCCGGTCAAGCCTTTCTTCACCGTAGAATGCCAATCGACACTCATATCGTGCAAATAGTTCTGTAATCCTTTTTCCGACTTCTTCACATTCAAATAATTGTGCAATTGTGGGTTACGCATGTCAGCTCCAATCAACAGCACTTTCTTATTCATGATAGAAAACGAAATAGATAAATTGAGTGCAGTAAACGTTTTTCCTTCGCCTTTGATGGTAGAAGTTACCATAAGCGTTTGTCCTTTTTTCTCGCTTTGCAATGGGAAAATATAAGTCAGGTTTGTTCTCAAAATCCTGAAAGATTCCCCTAATAAAGTTCGGTCATTAGCACTCGTCAATTTGGTATCCGAATTGATATGCGGTACTTCGGAAAGGATGATTTTGCTTTTGGTCAACTTTAAAATGTCTTCCTTAGTATGCAACTTGTCATCCAATAAGAATCCTATATAAATGATTAAGAAAGGAATTAATAGGCCAATTACAATCGCTACTATGTAAAAAGTCCCTCTTTTTGGGGCAATTGGATTGGTATTGGTTATGGCATAATCAACTACTTTCAATGAAGAAGAAGTAATGGCTAAATTAACAGCTGCCTCTTCTCTCTTTTGCAAAAGTAAAATGTAAAGCGACTCTTTGATGTTTTTATTTCGTTCTATACTACCTAAAATCTTTTCGTCATAAGGAAGTTCACTTACTTTATTGGTATAAGCCCTTTTAACATAATTATTTTTAGAAAGTGACACTTCCAATTCCTGCTGATAATCCTTGATGGTTTGCAAGATATTCACTTGTAAATCAGCCAATTTTCCGTTCAAATATTTTATCTTAGGATTGTTTTCAAGACCACTCATTGCTATTCGATCTCTTTCTAAAACTACCGTATTAAAATTATTGATAGATTGATTGATATCGGTATTAACTACCCCAATGTTGGTTGGCAACAAATCTAATTTCTTATCCGCTCTAACTGATTGTTCGAGTAATTTAGATAAAGCAATTTGTGTTTCAGTTTCAAAAACATCGCTTTTAGCCGAAGTTTTACTAGCCGAAGTTGAGGCGGCATCTGCTTCTAAGAATGTTAGTTCTTTATTGCTTTTGTAATTGGCTTTTCTGGTTTCAATAGAGTCTAATTCTCTTTCTAAAGATTTAAAACGATCATTAACAAACTCTATCGTTTTTTGAGAAACAATTCGCCTGTCATTAAGGCCATCAATATCAAATTGTTTGATTATTTCATTTATAACAGCCTCGGATTTATCTTTATTAGTTCCGGATAGTGAAATACTGAGGATATCCGAGTTCTCATTTGAATTGGCTATTTTTAAGTTATTAGACAAATTAATAACGGTAGCTTTAGTCGGCAGATGTTTGATTAAATACCTTTTGTCTTGTAACTTGTTGATGACTGTCCCAACCTGCAATGATAATCGATAAGGGATGCCTTTGATCTTTTGAATAGAATTGAACGGAAATACCTTATCGTTTTCTTCCTCTCCGTCAACATTTACGACTTTGTATCCATTTTTGACGATTTCTATTTCAAAAGATACATTTTTTACCTCCATATTGACCGGTGCATCTAACCATTCGATACTGAAAGGTCTTTTTTTCCAAATCTCAATATTGTTAAAATACCCCATGGTGTAGTATTGGGTATCCAAGTTTAGTTCTTTTGAAACTTGCTCTAATATCCTATAAGACCTAATAATCTCTATTTGATTATCCAAATTAACTTTGGTTCTACCCAATGAAGTTAAACCGGCAACAGGCAAAACAAAATTATTTTTAGAATCATCTATAATTTTGACATTGGCTTTGGTTTCATAAACAGACAGCGTATGGTTTAGATAATAATTAACTATAAAAAAAGACAATACGGCCGACAATAAAAACCAATACCAAAAACGCAGGTATTTGAATAACTCATTTAAGATATTTATTGGATTCTCGTTTTCCTGAGATTCAAATTGAGTATTTTCCATTAAATTAGTTTTTTAACAATAAATAAATCGTTAACCCAAAAGAGATGATACCCAAGGTCGTTCCGATGCTGTTTAAATAACCGGAAGACATCACCTTAGGTCCATTAGGATTGACAATAATAACATCATTTTGCTTTACATAATAATAAGGACTGTCAAACCAATTGGAGGAAGTCAAATCTAAGTGGATATAGGTTCTTATACCATTTATTTCTCTAATTAAAAGCACATCTTTTCTGATACCGTTTATGGTCAAATCACCGGCAAAACCTATAGCCTGATTTAAAGAAATATTTTGTTCGTCAAAAGAATAAGTCCCCGGAGCTCTTACTTCACCCAAAACGGTTACCTTGCTGTTGATAATACGCACACTTACGGTTGGGTCTTTTATGTAGCCATAATCGGTGAGCATTTTGGCCAAAAGTTCTTGAACTTCTTCGGTACTTTTCCCAACCACATTAATTTTTCCTAGCAACGGAAAAATAATATTCCCTTGCTGTGAAACCAAATAACCCTGAATTTTATAAGATTCAATATTAACATTACCCATATTGGTTATTTGTATGTTAAACGGATCGGCAGATTCCTGAATAACAGCGGAAACTTTGATATACAAGATATCATTAATCTGTACATTACTAGATAAGTAGCTAATAGGGTCTTGGCTATTATTTTTTATGTCTTGATAATATAAAATATCCTTTTTACTGGCGCAGGACACGATAAAAAACGACACTATTATAAAGAGCAATAACTTTTTAATCATTATCTGTAAGTTTGTGGGTTATTATTATTTTAAGATTGCAAATCTACGATTTGATTTCCTAAATCAGATTTAATATTCTAATTTATTGGGCTTAATTTGTAAAGAAATGGTTAAATCTTAGCTATCAACCTTAACATTGTCTAAGGCTTCATAAACAGAATTCAAGCTCTTATACTCCGGCACAATTTTCTTCATTTTAGTAACAATAACAGAATTCGGTTTCACTTTTGCTATTTCAACCAACAAATCAATGGACTTGTTAAGCTCTTTGTGATGGTGAAACTCATCTTGGGAAATCATAATTTTGGTGTGATGTGTGGGTAAGGTTTTAGAGGAGTTGTTCAACAATTCCTCGTATAATTTTTCGCCCGGTCTAAGTCCGATTATTTTAATTTTAATTTCATTATCAGGAGTGAATCCCGCTAAACGAATCATTTTTTTGGCCAAATCAATAATTTTAACCGGCTTACCCATATCGAAAATATAAATCTCACCGCCTTGACCCATCGATCCGGCTTCTAATACCAATTGACAGGCCTCGGGTATGGTCATAAAATAACGTATAATCTCCGGATGGGTGATGGTAATAGGTCCGCCTTCTTGGATTTGCTTAGTAAACAACGGAACAACCGAACCATTGGAACCCAAAACATTTCCGAATCTGGTGGTGATAAATTTGGTGTGATTTTTACTGTCTTCAGTTTTTAGTTTGTAATTTAAAGACTGTACATATTTTTCCGCAATTCGTTTACTGGCACCCATTACATTGCTGGGGTTAACCGCTTTATCTGTTGAGACCATTACAAAACTGCCGACTTGGTACTTGGCCGACAAATCAGCCAAATTCCTTGTGCCCATTACATTATTTAATATGGCTTGAGCCGGATTTTCTTCCATCAAGGGCACATGCTTGTAGGCTGCAGCATGGTAAACCACTTCCGGTTTGTGTTTGATAAAAACTTGTTCTACCTCATCTACATTTTTAATATCCGAGATCACATTAATGGTTTCTACTTCCGGATCTAAACTGGAGATTTCCAAACTCAAATTGTGTAAAGGCGTTTCGGCTTGGTCTAAAACAATAATTTTTTTGGGTTTAAACAAAATCACTTGTCTAACAATTTCACTTCCGATAGAACCTGCTGCACCAGTAACCAAAATCGTTTTTTTATGTAATTGTTTTGAAATAGAATTGTTGTCTAAAACAATAGGTTCACGCTCTAACAAGTCGAGAATTTCAAAGTTTTTAATTTTCTTGGAAATTTCTTTTTGATCGTCAACATCATTTAAAAGCGGAATGGTATAAACCTTAAAATTGTACTCTAAGCAGTCATCAATAATTTGTGACCGTTCTTCTTTTGAAATAGACTTGTCCGCAAATATCAAAACATCGGCATCCAATGTTCTCAAAACCGTGATTACATTACCGGTAAAAATGGGTAAATTGTGAATTCTTTTGGTGGTGTTTTGGGCAGATTTATCCATAAAACCAACCACTTTAAATCGTTTAGGAGATTCTGATTGCAGCGAGTTAGCTAAAGCAATAGCATTGACGTCTGAACCATAAATCAAAGCATTGGTCAAATTCACTGAATTTTTATTATTAAAATATCTTTCAAAAGTGTGTTTGACTACTACCCTGTAAAAAAACAGAAAACAAAAAGAAATCACCCCATTAATGACCAAACCGGTGGTTAAGAAAAATTTGGTGTTCCAATAAATCAAACTGGAATAATTAACCAAGACCAAGAAAGCCGTGGAAAAAAATTGGGCAAAAAACAACTTCAAAGCATCAACTTGTGAAGAATGTCGAATAACCCCCGAATAAGTTCTGAAAATCCAAAAGAAAAAGATATTGACTAGAAAGTAAAAACTGGCCGAAATTAATACCGCTTCATTTTTGATGTAATCGAGTTTGATACCTTGAAAAACAAAATAGGTGATAAATCCACCCAAAAAAATCATGGTAACATCTAAAAGCAATACCATCCACCTAGGCAGATAACTTAAATTCTCTAATTTAAAACCAAACTGAAGTTCTGAAAAATAACTTCTTAAATCTGATAAGTAATTTTTAGTGGTATTATTACGCAATTTTTTTTTTTGATATTATATTCGGACAGTAAAAGTATTAAAAAAATTAACAAATCCTATACCCCAAACACGCTCTGTATTGCATTAGAGATACTATCTCTGTCATTTTCCGACAAATTTGAACCCGAAGGCAAACAAAGTCCGTTAGTAAATAAGTTTTCGGCTACAGCGTTTCCAAAATAAAGACAATCTTTAAACACCGGTTGCAAATGCATTGGCTTCCAAAGTGGTCGGCATTCAATATTTACCAGTTCCAAAGCCAATCTGACCTTCTCACTGTTTACTCCGTTGGTTTTGGCAGCATCAATCACGATGCAAGTTAGCCAATGGTTAGAAAAATAGTCACTATTGGGTTCAGAAAATACCGTAACTCCGGGAATATTTTTAAACAAACCGACATAAAACTCATGCATGGCTCTTCTCAAACCAATGTGTTTGTCCAAAACTTCCATTTGCCCTCTTCCGATACCGGCACAAATATTACTCATTCTGTAATTGTACCCAATTTCACTATGTTGGTAATGTGGTGCATTGTCTCTGGCTTGGGTCGAAAGAAAAACGGCTTTACTTTTTTGTTCCAAAGTCTTGGTAACTATAGCACCACCACCCGAAGTAGTGATGATTTTATTGCCGTTAAAAGACAAAATCGAAAGATCTCCGAAAGTCCCGCACTTTCTGCCTTTATAAGTACTTCCCAATGCTTCGGCGCTGTCTTCTATTAAGGGAATTTCATGTTTATTGGCAATAGCTTTAATTTCATCTACTTTGAAAGCCATGCCATATAAATGAACGCCTATAATTGCTTTAGGCTTTTTTCCATGGGCAATGCGGTCTTGAATCGCGGTTTCCAGTGCAACCGGACACATATTCCAAGTCTCAGATTCACTGTCAATATAAATTGGTTTGGCACCCAAATATACAATCGGATTGGCAGAAGCCGAAAAGGTCATACTTTGACAAATCACTTCATCGCCACTTTTAACCCCTAATAATATCAAAGCCAAATGAAGTGCAGCAGTGCCTGAACTCAAAGCTCCAACATGTATATTTTCGCCTAAATAGTTTTCTAAATCCTTTTCGAATCCGTTAACATTAGGCCCTAGTGGTGCTACCCAATTGGTATCAAAAGCTTCTTGTACATATTTTTGCTCATTTCCACCCATGTGTGGCGACGATAACCATATTTTTGAATTACTCATTTTCTTTATTGAATTTTATAATTTTTCCGGGATTACCAACTACTACGGCATAATCCGGAATGTCTTTTATGATGATGGCTCCGGCACCAATTGTGGCCCATTTTCCTATTGTAATGCCTTGAATCACTTTGGCACCAATACCAATGTGGGTTCCTTGACCAACAGTAACATTTCCGGCTAGGGAAACACTGGGAGAAACATGAACAAAATCGGCTATGTGACAATCGTGTTCTACCACGGCTCCGGTATTAATTATGCAATGATTTCCAATAGTCGCATCGGGATTCACGATAGCACCTGCCATAATTACGGTTCCTTTTCCAAGAGTGACCGTTTTGGAAAGTATGGCTGTGGGATGAATAGCATTGATATAATCCACCTTTATCTGATTGGAAATTCTCTCTCTGACTTTGTTGTTGCCAATAGAGATAATCATATGCTGTACTTTTGAAAAATTGGTGTCGGTATTTTTTACCACGGGCATACCTAAGATGGTATCGGTTTTAGGGTTGTCATCAATGATAGCTGTTATCGTGACCGAATTACAATTCAAAATATCGATGATAACTTTGCTGTGACCGCTGGCGCCGTAAAGTGTTATGTTAGTTTCCATTAAAAGGCTCTATTGTTGCCGCATCGGCAGCGTTAATACCATCACTTTTTATCACTTTTAATACGGTTTTAAAAAGGATTTTCAAATCTAAAATAAAGGATATATGATCAACATACCACACGTCTAACTCAAATTTTTTATCCCAAGAGATGGCGTTTCTTCCGTTGACTTGGGCCCAACCGGTGATTCCGGGTTTGACTTCGTGACGCCGATTTTGAAAATCAGAATACAAATGCAGGTAATGTGTCAACAACGGTCTTGGCCCTACTATACTCATATCGCCTTTGATAACATTGAGCAATTGCGGTATTTCATCCAAAGAAGTTTTGCGAACGATTTGACCGACTTTCGTTAACCTCATGGCATCGGGAAGTAATTGTCCCTCCGCATTTTTTTTATCATTCATGGTTTTAAACTTGATAATCCTGAATATTTCACCTTTTTTTCCGGGACGTTGTTGGGTAAAAAAAGGTTTTCCCGAGTTGGCCACAAACAATAAAATCGTAACCAACAAAAACAATGGGGAAAGTAAAACCAATCCAATCAATGCGGTTATAAAATCTAACAGAGGTTTTACTAAAGATGGGTACATTCAAATGTTTTTTGTAAAAATACTTATTTTTCCCAAACTCCTAACTCTTATACTCAGCTAATATGGCTTGCCAAACCAACCTTTGTTCATACCGATTGACAATCATGGCTCTGGCTTTTTCTCTTAGGATATGGGTAACTTCATTTTGTTCGGTTATCTTTTTCATGGCCTTCAAAAGGGCATTCGAATTTTTAACGGGTATGATTAATCCGTTTTCGCCCTCTTTTATAATTTCATTACAACCGTTAATATCAGAAACTATCGCAGGCAAACCCATGGCTCCGGCTTGCATTACCACATTAGGAAAACCTTCGCGGTAGCTGGGAAAAGCCAAAGCGTCAGAAATGGCCAAATAAGGTCTGACATCGTTTTGAAAACCTACTGAAATAATAGCTTGGTTGTTCTTTATAACCGACAAAGTTTCAGCCGACAAAGGATCTAAATCGGCTTCGTAATCGCCTACCAAAAGTAATTTTATTTTAGGGTGTTCTGCTGATAATTGCTCAAAGGCAACCACCAATTCATTTATTCCTTTGTCGGCTACCAATCGGCCTACAAAGACAAAAACAAAATCATCTTGTGCCATGGTCAATTGCTTTCTCAAAGTAGCTTTTTGGGTATCGCTGTATAATTCAGGATTAAAATAAGAGGTATCAATACCGTTGGAACTTCCGTTGGCCAACACTTTAAGTTTTTCTGCTTTACAGAAATTATTGGCCAATATTATATCGGTCAACCCACGCGAATTCGGATAAATTTTTGTCGCACAAGCGTAAGTCATTTTCTCTACAAAATTGAGCACTTTTCTTTTAAAACCGGTCGCTTCAAGTAATGGCATTCCGGCTACAGTGTGATATCTATTGGGAACACCGGCCAATGCGGCGGCAAGCATCCCAACGATGCCGGCTTTGGGAGTATGCGTATGAACAATGGTTGGGTTTTCTTTTCTGAGAAACAGGAATAATTTGATTACGGCTATAAAATCGTTTATTGGGGTAATTTTTCGCGACATTTCTAAATGAAAGGTTCTGACGTTTTCTTGTGCGCCAATTTTTTCCAAACGACTTTTATCCGAAGAAACCGCCACCACTTCATAAAACGAACTCATAAAATGAAGCTGTCCGGTTAGCAATTTTTCTAAGGAAATTGGAACTGTTGTAAGGCGAATCAATTTGGGTTTAGTCATTCTTTTTTAATTTCATTAGGGTCAAACCCTGTTGGATGATAAGCAATAAAACAATCATCATAAAAGGTTGAAACATCATTTTGGTGCGCATGAAAATACCCAAATTGGCATATCTTTCTATGTACAATACACTAGCTATAAAAGTAAATAAAATTACAACCTTCATGGCTAAAGTGTAGTTTATTTTAGGGTAAAATCGAAGGGCAAAAAATAAGGCAACCACGCAAACAATAAGTGAAAAAGCATTTTCAATACTGGCTAAAAAGGCTAAAACAGTAGCAGCATCATAAAAAAGTGGTCTGAAGTGAAAAGAAAACCATTGGTAAAAATAATTGTACTCTAACATAGGAACATAAGAGCCGGAATGTCGGAACGATAGGATAGAATAGTCATTAAAATAGTTGATTCTTTTCCAGTCCCAGTAATTAATATTAGTCGCTTGGAAAACCAAATACAACAGTCCTAATGTCCCTAAAAAAGAAACACCGGTTACAATCACTTTCTTCTTCAGCGAAATCCCTTTTTGAAACAAAAAAGTAATGGCTATCGCTGCCAATAACATCAAAGCTACATGAGGTCGAATGATTAAAACCACCAAACTTCCGGCTATAAAACCAAACGTCTTGTATTTTTGGGTTGTGAGTCCGAATACAACCGCAGCAATACCCCAAAAAACCAGTGCTTCTTTGCCAATACTTGATGTCCAAACATGCAGATTAGGCATAAAAAAAAGCAACACTGTTAAGTTGAAACCTTTATACGTAAAACGATCTTTTACCACTAAATCGGTCCATTGCATCCATTTAAGAATCCCAAAAAAACCTATCATGCCATACAATAAGAAACCACTCCAAAAAGGAAAACCCAATTGAACCAACGGATAATTAATAAAGACCATGAATTTAGCACCATAGTCGGCAAAATCAAACCACGAGTATTGATTAAAGTCGAGTGTTTTTCCCCAATACAAATGCGCATCAGAAACCGTTCTTGAAACCCTGAGTTGGTAGGCAAAAACTATAAAAATTAAGTGATAAACAAATACTATGGCATAACTTTTATAAGGCTTTGAAAACAATAAATCGGCGATATTTTTCATGCTTGAGCTTATATACTATTATCGCTTATTTGTTTCATGGTAAGACTTTCCATTCCGTACACTTGATTACAATGCTGATAAAGCAAAGCAATTTCCTTAAGTGCTTTTAGTGCATTGTCAGTATCAACTCCAAAATTATGCGGATGCCACCACAAATGATACACTTCACCGTTTTTTGCGGCTGTTGTAATTTCGCTTTTTATTTTGGCTAATCTTTTGGTGTTTAGTATGCTTACTTTGTGTTGCGGTCTAAAAAAACGGCTGGCTTTTTGGCAAACTACAGTGTCCGTATTTACACTTTCAATTGTATATGATTTTTTACCTAAAGGAATATAAGCATCTCCGGTTCGGGCCAACTTGGAAAAAAGCGTATCAGGTTTGGTGGTGTCCCAGTACCAATCATCCGGATTGGTACGTACCGTTTCTATTTGGTTTTGGGCACAAACGGCCAAATAGTTTTTATTAAACTGATTGCGAGGAAAAACCAAAGAGTTCAATTTTATCCCAAATTGGTTCGCCAAATGATTCGCTTTTTGTAAATCGGCCTCAAATTGTGCTACGGTTTGTCCTTTTTCCAAACAATAATAATGAGAATAAGTGTGTGTTCCTATTTCTTGTCCCTTGACCGATTGAATGGCTTTGATAAGATTTGGCGCAAAAAAATATTGGTCATAACCACTTTTTTGATGGGCTTTTCCGTAAGCATAGGGATTTAAAATAGTCTTGTCATAAGTAGGTAATAAATCCGGAAAATTAGCTTCCCATTCGTCCCAACTTTCATTAAAAAGCATGCCTACCGTAGCCCAAGTCACCTTGAGGTCATGGTGTTCGAAAATCTCGAGCATTTTGGGAATCGCATAAAGTGTATTGTTAAAATACGACACTTTATCCTTAAGCTCAATATGGTCAAAAATACCCCAAACCAATTCAAAATCCAATGATATGACTAAAGCACCTTTTTTCATGGTTTACAAACTTACAGTTTCTTGATTTTTATCAGACAAAGGTTCAACTGAAAGCACATTTTTCTTTTGCCACAGGTATCTTTTACGTGCTTTTTCATAGGCCAAAAAATAATAAATCACAAAGAACCCAAAATACATTACCATTGCTTTTTGACGCATGATAATCCCTAAATTAGACATAACAAAGGTCATGGCAAATGAAGTCAATACAAAAATCATCGCAGACATCTTAACAACAGAAGGTGCTTTTTTAATAAAAGTAAAAAATGATTTTTTTAATATTTTAAAAAATAAAATCAAATACAAAAGGTTTTCTAGTGAGCTAAAAATACCCAATACATTGGGTGCATCAAAAAACAAAGGCCTGAACCAAAAAGTAAAAAATTTTAGTGGAAGCGGGTAACTATCCATAGCAACACCTGATCCTGCTTTTTCAGAAAGCGATTCAGAACGAGAATTGGCAAATTCACCAAAATCGGCTACAATATTTTCTGAACTTTCCAAATTGGCAACCGATAAAATAGAGTTTGAGGCTAAATAAATAAAAAGTAATCCGGAGAGCACTAAAAAATATCGGGCTCCTTTTGTGAGTTTTTTATCGCTTCCGAAAAACACCCCAAACATCACTCCGATTATCACAAAAAACATAACATGTGAGCGGATAGAAAAAATGAAAAAAGTGCCCAATAACAAGGCCCATATTCTTTTTTTTGGTAATTGAACCGCATAAACGAACATCATAATGCCCATAAAAATTAATGATCCTTTTCCCATAGAAGCAGACCAAAAATGCATGTTTGGAAGAAACAATAATATTTTTAATAAATCATATTTCCCGAATACGATAATCTTCTCCTTAATGTTCTCGCTAAAAAATAAGTAAGCATACACAAAGCCTATAAATCCAAACCATGAAAACAAAAGCATAAGCATCTCAAAACTAAAGCCAAAGTATTTCAAAAAAGGATACTCTATAAAAAAAACACCCCAATTGGTCATTGCTATGGTATCTAACCAACCACCATCTGAATACCTCAACACATTATGATAATGTTTAGAATCTGACGGATTATAAACAGCATAAACGTAGTAAGCTATGGTAAATAAAAGATGGTAAAGGAAAATTTTCTTAATTAGTTTTATGGAAACATGGGGATGCCTGATGACTATTCTTTTATAAAAGAACTCATTTACAAGAAACAATAAGGCCAATAAAACAATAATTCCCATCTATCTTTTATTTAAATTTTTGTGCCAAATTTCCAAATTTAATAAGGCAAACAATCCCTTATATCTTTTGACATCGTTGATTTTGCCTTTATTCAAATAAAAATCGTGTACATACTTCTGGTCTATAAAATTAGTGTAATAGCAATTACTGCTATGCAAGTAATCCATTGACATTTCTTTTAATTGATTACACAACAAATCTTTTACTGAAACTTCGAATCCTTTTTTAGGCAATTTATAAACACTGCCGTCAATATATTTTTTATTTAGTTCCCGTAATAAATATTTAGAGGTAAATCCTTTAATCTTCAAATTTTGGTCTAAAGCGGCACTCCATTCCATTAAATCAGTATCTAAAAAAGGAGATCTTCCTTCAATGCTGCTTTGCATGGTGGCAATATCCATTTTTTTAAATAATATTTTAGGCAAAATGCCGTAAAAATCAGTCAGCATGGTCTTTTCCAGTAAAGTTAAAGAAGTGTTCGACCATGACTTGTGCGAAAGATAATTAACATCTTCTAATTGACCATAATCGGGTGCATCAAAAAACAAATCTGTTGTGGCACTAAAGTACTGTTGCTCATTTTGGTACTTAAAAAATTCTGACAAGCGATTTAATTTAGACAAAGAACCGTTTTTGTTATCCGTGGCCGGTAATAACCCAAGTATATTTTTCCCTAAAGCACTAAAAAGTTTTATTTTTTCATAATTTTTATACAGTACATATCGTCTGTATCCACCAAAAATTTCATCACCTCCATCTCCGTTTAATATAACCCTTACGTGTTCAGAAGCGGCTTTAGCAACATAATAAGACGGAATTATACTCTCATCAATTATGGGTTCTCCATAGGAAGTCACTATTTTTTCATAATCATCTGAAAGAGAATCATAATCAATGGTTAACTCGTGGTGGCTTGTTTTTAACTGCTTGGCAATTAATGAAGCTACTTCCGATTCATCAAAACCACCTTTCATTTTTACGGTAAAAGTCTTCAAATTGGGGTTGGTTTTAACCGCAAAAGCACAAACCAAACTACTGTCTATTCCACCACTCAAAAAGGCACCAACTTCAAAATCACTCGAGAGTATTCTTTTTTCTACTGCTTTAGCAAACAAGTCATCCAATTGCTCAAGAGCAACGTTCTTATCTTTTATTTTTGGGGATAAAAAGTAGTCCTCAAATTTCCAATACTGAGAACGGCTTATTTTATGGGTTTCGACATTGTAGGTATAATAATGTGCCGGTAAAACTTCAAAAATATCATTATAAATGGTATTTTCTCCGCTTACAAATCCTTTTTGAAGATACCATTTCAGGTGGTGATGGTTGACGTCGGACGCCGATTTATAAACCAACAAAGCATTGATTTCACTGGCAAATGAAAATCCGTTATTAGGGGAAAAATAAAGTGGTTTTTTACCCGAACGATCTCTGACCAAATAAATGTTTTTTTCTTGCTTGTCATACAAGGCAAAAGCAAACATACCATCCAACTGCTCAAAAGCAGCGGTGCCCATTTTGGCATACAAGGCAATAATAACTTCTGTATCGGATTGTGTATTTAAAGAGAGTTGGTATTTTTTGGCCAACTCTTTATAATTATAGATTTCTCCGTTAAAAACCAAAACCACTTTTTCTGTTTCAAAAGGTTGGTTTCCTCCGGCAACATCGATTATGCTTAATCTTGCATGAAAAAAAGTGAGGGAATTAAATTCTTTAAAATACTGTCCATCCGGTCCACGATGTTTAAGTGAGGTGCTTATCCTGTTTTTCTTTTCGGCATCTAAAGAGCCCATACAACCAAATATTCCACACATAATTAAAAAAGTTCTAGTTCTCCAATAGTCCAATCAATGGAATTAAAAGATATAGCGGCATCGGTTTCTTTGACTTTTCTGTAAGTCACCATTGGAGCTTTGTTTTTCAGCTTTAAGCTAAGCAGAAATCGGTTCTGACTGATAAAGGTAATAAATCCGGCTGGGAACAAAAAAAACAGTCGAATCAAAACAAAAGTGGGCATCGTTGCATAACTACTGTTTTTATGAATGATGTCACATATTCTGAACTCCTTCAAAAATTTGACTTTTTTTTGTCGGTAAATAATCAAATAATTGTTGATTTCTACCAGCCCATATTGTTGTAATGCGATATCTTGGTAACGCCATTTGTAATAGTCGGCATCTTTACAAACAGTGAGTTTGTCTTCTTTATTAACCACAATATTGGAAAAATCATGTTGTAATAATTGGGTCTGATGCATTTTGAAATTGCCTCCCCAAAATGAAAATGTCGGAAAGACTTGTATCAATGGTTTTCCCCATTCTTTCCACCCCATTTTTAAATAGCCCGGTTTAGATTGTGAATTGGGCGTATTAAATATAAAGGCTTTTCCCTCTATTTGTTGCAAATCTTCAATTAAAGTCAGGGTCAATTTTTTAAAAATTCCTTTGCCCTGATAATCCGGATGAGTGGCAGTATCAACAGGCCTGTAGGCTTTATAAATTACTGCTTTGCTGTGAAATTTAAAACACATAAAGGCTCTGATTCCAATGAGTTTATCCTCATCCCAAGCCAAAATCACAGGAGATATTCCACCCGGATTTTGATTATGCTTCCAATTCCAAAAACCTACGGTTGGCGCGCCACCTTCAGTGCCCAAACAAAGCTCAAAGAGGGTAACAATTTGGTCAACATCTTCCGGTTTAGCCAATTGGTATACAAAGTTATTATCCATGATTCAGCACTTCTGTATAAATCGATTCTAATTGGTTTACCATTCTTTGTATGCTGTATTGATTTTCAACAGTAGTTCTGGCATTCTTTTTCATCGTTTCAAAGTTAGCACTTTCATCAATGCTCTTTTGCACTAATGTAAACAAAATATCCTCTGGTTCCTGAGAGGTTAACAAAACACCATTTTGAGTGTTTTTTAAAACATTTGGTATTCCACCGACTCCGGTACAAAAAGGAACAATCTCCATACTCATAGCTTCTAATAAAGCTACCGGAAGTCCTTCAAAGTCACTTGTAATCAAAAAAATATCCATATAATTCATGAAATCAATCGGACTTTCCTGAAGACCGGCTAAAAGTACATTTTGCAACTGATATTTTGCCATTAAAGCTTTAATCATTTCCATCTCGGGGCCATCGCCTACCATCAAAAATTTAAACGGTAATTTCTTTTGTTGGGCCAAATGAGCGACTTCAATAAAAATATCGAGTCTTTTTTGCTTTCTAAAAACCGCAACAGTCCCAATCACCTTGTCATTTACCACAAACTGTTCAACATTTTCTATACTTCCAAACTTATTTTTCTTTGAAAAAAAGGAAGTATTAACCCCATTGGGCACATATACAATATCATGAAAAAGGTTGTGCTTTTCTAAAGCTACTTTAGCATCTTCTGATACTGCTAAAACTTTGGTTTGCCATTGGTAAGTGAGCTTGCTCAATAAACGGGTTAAAAAGTGATATTTGTCAAAATTATTGTGCTCAGTATACAACACTTTAATCCCTGACAACTTGCTTACAATCCTGGCCAATACGCCTGCCCAAGGTAAATGAGCATGGATGATTTGTATTTTATTCTCTTTGCAATACGCTTTAACTTTAGCATATTGCAATAGCAATGAGAGGTTATTCTTGGCTGAAATACAAGTCACTTTTCCACCACTTTTTTCAATGGCATCAACCATTTGATTTTTCCAAGGCAAAAAATAGATGTAATGAAATTCAAACTTTGAGACATCATGAACTTTCAAAGTCTCAGGTAATAGCATTTCAGCACCGCCGCGACCTAATGATTTGATGATATGGAGTATTTTAATTTTTTCCAAAATAATAACTTTTAGCGCAGCTGTTTTAAATTAAAATAAACCGATTCAAACTGCTTGGCAATGGTAACATTACTGTATTTTTCATTCACTAAATCGAAAGCATTTTTTAAAAGAACTTCCATATTCTCGGTTAGTGCTTGATGCATTGCGGTTACAAATATAGCTTCCTCGTTTTTAGGAACTAAAAATCCTGTTGTTAAATTATCAATAACTTCTGAAATGCCGCCAACATTATAAGCCACAACGGGAACTTTACAATACATGGCTTCCAAAATTACGCCCGGCAATCCCTCAATGATACTGGGCAAAACCAACAAATCAGCCTTAGCAATATAATCCATCGGATTGGGAACCCAACCGTAAAAAGTGACTTGGTCTTGCAAATTCAAGTCGGTGGCCAATTGCTGTATTTCCTTTTTCTTTGGGCCTTCTCCCAATAAATGAAGATGAGAATCGGGTTGGTTTTCTAAAAACTCCTTAAAAATAACCAACAATCTTTCGTGGTTTTTTTCAAAACTGAAACCACCAACGTGAATGATATGGTGTTTCGCTTGCTTTCCTCCTTTCCATTCCGTTTCCAGTAAAGGGTTGATTTCAATACCAACAGGAAGAACCAACGTTTTTGAAGTGGTTTCCGGAAATAATGCATTGAGGTCTTTTTTAGAATTTTCTGAAACGGAGACAACCAACGAGGCATTTTGGTACAACTTTTTATTAATCCATTTGGTCAACGGATTTTTGATATAAAGACTTACCATACTAGCATTTCGAGCAATAATGGGTTGTTTCCATCCGAATATTTTTTGAGACAAAACTGCAAACTTCAAAGTATCACCGGCATTGCACTGTATGATATCGGGTTGGTGTTTTTGTATTAATTGGTTTAGCGCATTCCAACCTTGATAATCCGTCCATCGCTTATTAATAGGACGATTCATACTAATTTGCTCTCCCGAAAAGGGCAAATCACATTGCCCCGGAAATAAAGAAATCAAATACACTTTATGCCCTAATTGCTCTAAATGCGTTGACAATTGAGCAGCAAACATTTCGGCGCCACGTAGTTGGGATTTTTGTATGAGTTGGAAGATGATCACTAAATTTTATGTTGTTTTGGAAAGAAAATGTTCATACTGTTTCAGCATTTGGCGATTTACATTTTCCAACTGAAATTTTTCTTTAAAATTTTGTAAACTTGCTTTGCCCATGGTTGCTCTTAAAGTTTCATTTTGTATGAGGGTTAGTAATTTTTGAGCCAAATCTGCTGCGTTGCCAAGCTCATACATCAAAGCATTACTGTCAGCATCAACTACTTCCTCAAACACTTTGATATTCGAACAAACTATCGGCAATCCTGCAGCTTGGGCTTCAATCAGTGAACCACCTAAACCTTCATATTTGGAAGGAAAAACAAAGATATCCGACGCGGCCAAAATTTGGTTCACATCATGACGATGTCCTAAAAAAAGGATGCCGGTTTTTAATTGTTCTTGGGCTAAAAAAGTTTCAATTTCATTGGTATTATTTCCATCTCTTCCACAAAAAACAAATTTACAATGCAATGCTTGCAGTTGATTGTCTACGCTTTTGATGGCTTGTAGCAATTCTAAATGACCTTTTTGAAATTCTTGACGACCCACATGCGTTATGATAATATCGGTTGGAGAAAATTTAAGTTCATCAAGCAAAGCTTTTCTAACTTCGGCTTTGCTGTTTAAAAAAGCATTCTCCTTTCGGCCTCTATAAATTACACCAATCTTAGCAAGAGGAATCCCCAACTGTTGGCTGTAATGTTCGCGTACTTCATTAGTAATGGCAATAAACTTATCGGTGCCATTGATTTGAGTAATTCGGTCTAAGAACTTATAAAAATGCAATCCCCATTTATTGACTTTAGGATCAGAAAATCGAACCGCATCATAAGTACAATTCACCAAACTTTCTATATGAAAGAAAGATGTTTTTAGTTTGGCCCATCTGGTTCTCAAAGAAGCCCTAAATAAGACAGAATGTACTATATCGGGTTGGTATTCTTTTATAATTCGGGTGATACTGTTGACTTGTTGCCACAAATTTTGTTGATCGATGAAAGTCACTTCAAAACCGGCTGATAAGATTTCGCTTTCGATTCCTTTTTGGCGGTGTTCTAAAACAACAATCTTTACCGTTACCTTATGGTCACGCAAATAATACCAAAGTTCAGAATTGGATTTCTCGGCGCCACCGGTTCCAAGACTGTCTTGTACAAATAAAACTTTCATTACAGTATTGGTTTTTCAGTGTAATACGAATAGTTTTTTAATCCTTTTTCAGCAATAGTATTAATCGTATGCCATTCTTCTTCACTCAAACGGGCAAAGCTTTTGTGGTTTTGATTGGATACTTTCATTTTGTTGCCATGAACTTCAAAATCACCTTGTAAAGAATTATCATCAAAGGGGTTAATTTCTAAAAAATTGGTTACCTTAAGACAGGTTCCTTTTAAATCAGCTGTCATTTCTTCATACGAAATTTCAAGAAAATTATTAATACTTTCTCTCTCTCTTTCAACAATATTTATACTCGATTGCCATTGCTTTGCAGTATAATCGATTGGATACTTGTTCCCCAAAATAGGTTGGTTTTCTTTCATAACTATAGCTTTTCTTTTAATTCCTTCAGCAACAGCGTAGCCATTCCTAACGATATAAATAAAATAACTATTAGGAAAATGTTCTTGAAAGAAAGACATCCTTGCAGCATTAGCTATAGATTTTTCAACTACAATAGTAGGATTTCCTTTTACAAAATGTGACCAATGCCTTTTAGTGATTCTTGCCACTTCTGAAGCATTGTTTATATCGATTTTCATTTTTTCTTCACATTGTGACCACATTCTTTGCCAGCCATAGTCTTCGGGTCTAGGCAATTGATTGGTAAGCATTACACCTTCATCCGGCAATACACATAACTGATTGTTTTTTTCAAAAATCTCAGTTAAAAGAGTTGTTCCCGAATTGTAACATCCAATAATAAAAACCCATTTTTTGGGTTGCAATTCTTTTCCAAAAAAAGAAAAAATAGCACTAACCCATTTTGATTTTCTGTACCTTGAATATACTTTTTGCTTAAATGTTATGAAATTCATCTTTTTAAAATTTTATAAAGAAATATATTTAATGGTACCCATTTAGAGTGCCAACCCGATAGTATTAACTTGAATTTCCATATGGGTGTATCATCATTAACACTCAAACGTGAAATACGCAATGGATTGATTATCCCTTTATTTATTTTATGGTCAAATAAAAAAGCAAATTCTATTCCTTCTTGTTTCAAAACTGTTTCAGACATTTTATTGTATCCACCGTTTGGATAAGCAAAAACCGAATAACCTTTTAAATTGTTTGCTTCAAAAAACAGTTTAGTGTTTTTAATTTCGGCTCTAATCACCTCTTCATTACATTGATCAAACATCGGATGTGTGTCGCTATGATTAGCTATAATAATTCCGTTATCTTGCATTTCTAACAACTGTTTGATGGTAAGTTGTTGTTGTTTCAATAAAGGTTTGTCAGATAGACTACGTAACTTAATTAAATAATATATTCTTTCTTGATTTGGAATGTACTTTAACTCTGTAGCTTTTTTAAAACCCTTAACTTCTCCTTGATAATACATTATTTCATTCCACCAAAATGGTATCTCTGTTCCTATCAAGGAGGTAATTATAAATAAAATTGCAGGTATTTTATATTTCACCAATAATGGATAAGCTTCAGTATAGAATGTCAAATCGCCATCATCAACAGTAACCAAAACATTTTTTTGTTTTTTTAATATCTGAAGTTGTTTTTCAAAATTGGAAATATTTTCAAAACTGTGATATGTCACTATGGTTTTAGGTATGTTCATCTTCATTTTTTTGAAAAATATAGTTCATCATACTTCCTTATAAAATGTTCTAATTCCTTTTGTTGGCCTACAGTCAAATTATTATCTCTTTTTGCAATTGATTCAAATGATTCAAAGTATTTTGACAGTTTTTTTATAGCGCTTGTTTTTTTGAAATTGAAATATTTAATTTTTAAATAATTTCTCAATTTACCATCGGGCAACATTTCCAAGAAGAACATCAGGAATAATCTGTTTACAATCAAATGGGCATTAACCCTAACTTTATTTTTGGAACTCGTATTTTCTTTTACGTCATTGGACACTTCAAACAAAGGAATCGCTAACGCTTTACAAATAAAAGCGACATATTGATTGTTGTCTTTAATTACCTCATATTTGATAGCACTGGTTTTTGAAAAACGGTTGCTGACAGCATTTAACAAAAAGTCGTAATCAAATTTTTCGAGGAAATAGTGTCTGTTTTGGGCGTAATATTGGCTCATGGATTTAGTGCAAAATCCCCTGCTGACCACTCTAAAATTGTACAACGAATTGAAATATCCCTTTGGACTGCGCAATACAAGAATGACTTGCGCCCCAGGGAAAAGCTGTTTCAGATTGTCTAAAATACAAATCAATTGTTGCTTGCTAAATTTTTCAATAGCACCCGAAAAAAACTCATTACTGATGATTAAATCTTTTTGTCCATCCCAATCTTTTAAAATTTCCGACTTGTATTTTTCTAATTCTTGAACGGATAAATTAGCCTGGGTTAAGATTCTCCATGGTGGCAACTGAACGTAATGAAAATCTTTTAGACTAGGAAAAATATTATACTGCAGATAAGTAGTTCCTGTTTTATGCAATCCGATATGTAGGTGTACGTTCATATTTATTGCTGATTTTTGACAACACTCCAAAATTTCCATGCCTTTTCATTGACGTTAAACTTTTGGATAAAAGTGTTCGTGTCTGTTTCTAATTCCTGAAAAATCAAACGAAGTTCTTCTTGGGAAAGTTCCGGTTTGCTGACTTTTATATTCACAAGACGCCAAAATAAAAAATAAAGCTTAGAAACAATTCCATTTCCGAAACGCGAATGCACTGCATCAAAATACTTAATCAAGTACCTGTTTTCGGAAACATTTTGGGCAGAAACTTTGTCTACGCTAAAATTAATCCCCAGAAAGTTGGCGATTTTAGTATTGAATGCCGGTAAGTTTGTTTTTAAATCTTCAAACTGCAAAACCAATACATTTTTCTCTCCAAAAAGTTCAATGTAAGGCGCTATTTGGTATCCGTAATTACTTGTTTTAATGTAATTATCATCGTTTTGTAAAGTCGATTTAATTTGTTTAGTGGTTAGTCTTCCTCTAAGTAAATCGTGATAAATATTGGACACAATCCGTTCTAAAGGATCGCGAACAAGGTAGATTATTTTAGCATTGGCATCATATTCGTGAATTTTTTGGGCACACTCGGGAAACAAGTGTGTTTTAGAATAGCTTGGTGAAACATCCATTAAATACTTGGTGGTTTCGAGCGGCTCAAATTGGTTTTTGTACCAATTCATCCCTTTGGCTATTCTTTTGGTAAAAAAGCTGGTTTCTTTAAATTTTGAGAGGCAAACTTCCGGATTATTTTTAAACATTTGGTACAAAGAGGTTGTACCACATTTCATTCCTCCTATTACAAAGACTTTTTCCATTACAGTTTTGGGTTATTTTTTTTTAAGGGTTTTCCACCACTTCCGCCATATTGCTTATTGGCTTCCAAATTATCATAGTGTGCTTTGTCTCTGTACTTTATTACTTTGGCAGGATTACCACCTACTATGGCCAAATCAGGAACATCTTTGGTTACGGTTGACCCCATTCCTATGATGGCACCATCTCCTACACTAACGCCGGGTATTATATTGACATTCATTCCAACCCAAACATTTTTTCCGATGACAACTTTCTTTTTGATGGTTGTATTGTCATACGGTAATGCAATCCCTTCATAGTTGTGATTTACGGAATATATAGTAACGTTTCTGCTAAAATGACAATTGTCACCAATGTGGATTTCGCCTTCGGTTTTAAAATAGGCATTATCACCTATATGCACATTCTTGCCTAAAAATAATTTTGATTTGTTGGAAATGAATATTGAGCCTTTAATTTCACAACCTTGACCCGATGAACCCAACTGCTTTAAAATAAAAAATGAATTGTTGGCCAGTCTCCATTTCTTCTTAAATGTTTTAATTTTTTGCTTTAAGAATTGAAGTAATTTCATAGTAGATTTGTTTTACAAAAAATAAAAATATAAAGCTACATTTTAAAGAAAAAGCCAAATAAATATTTAATGAATCGCTTAAAAACGGGTTAATTTTTGTTAAAAAAGCTAAGATAATGACAAATTTCAAAAGCAGAAATTTATTCACCTTTAAAAATGCAAAAAATGAATAACCGGGAATCTCTTTGCTCACCTTAAAGTGCAACTGAGCGTATTGAAAAATCAGTCCGCAGGAATAACCGATAGTAATCCCAATTAAGCCATAATGTGAAAAAGAGAGCATCAATAGGACCGTAACAATTAAGTACAAAGAGGAATAATAAAAGGTGTTTTTAATAAAACCTTGTGCCCTTAGGTATTGCAGTGTGATTTTATAATTTAACCTAAACAACAAGCCTACCGTTAATATTTGTAACAATACTTCAGATGCTTTCCATTGGTCTCCTAAAAGTATCCAAACTATTTCTGAAGTCGAGCTCAATACAATTAACAAGGAAGGAAATATGAATAAATTCAGCAAATATTCAACTTTCAATATTTTTTTTAAGTGTTGCTTTTTATCCTCACCCATTTTGGCAAAATCGGCAAAAATAATATTGTCTAAATACTGAGAATATAAATTTTGAAGCGTGCTCATAATGCTGTAGGAACGGTTGTAAACACCCAAAGCATTTACACCCAACAACTTTCCGATAATCAAACCATCAGCTTGGTTTCCCATCATGCCAACAATTCTACTGGCGGTATTCCATTTGCCAAAATGAATTAAATCATTCCAAGCGGTTCGGTCAAACTTAAAAAAATACTTTTCTTTTTTTGCGAAATAAAACAACAGTGATTCAACCAAAACCTGGGCTACCAAAGGATAAACCAAGGCGTAAAAATTGGGTTGAAAATGATACACTATAAAAACAGCCGGAACATAAATACAGCTAAAACTGAACAGTTCAATCAGGCTGATTTTTTTGACCTTTAAATCCCGCAAGAGTATATTTCTGGAAATGGCGGAAAGTGCAATAAAAAGTGGCAACCAAAAAATATTTTTAAGGATAGTACTAAGTTCATTCACATTCAAAAAACCGGCGATGGCATCACTTCCAAAATACAAAATACCGGCAACTGCTAAAGCAAAAACGATATAAGAAAAGAATACGGTATTGATGTGGTTTTGATTGACTTCTTTTTGTTTGATTAAACTAGCACCTAAACCGGTGTTGGGAATCTCCATAAAAAGCACAATCAATATATTGAAGGTATGGAATATTCCAAAATCTTCCGGAACCAAATGCCTTGAAGTCCACATCAAGAGAAAGACCCGACAAAAGATTATAATTATCTTGGAAGAAGAATACCAAATACCATTCATTTCAAAAAATGTCCAGACAAAACTGTCTAATTATTACTAAACCAGCATTCCTGCCGCAACGGTTTCATTGGTAGCATCATCAATAAGGATAATACTTCCGGTAATTCTGTTTTCTCTATAAGAATCAGTCATTAATCGTTGGGTACATCGAATGGTAACACGAGCAATATCGTTCATTTTTAATTCTTTGTCCGTTTCAATTCGGTGATAAGAATTGATGTCAATTTTATAAACCACATTTTTGATAATGGCTTTTTGCTCATTGGTAGTATGCATAATTGTATATTTCGCATTGGGACGAGCCGAACCGTTATTGAACCAACAAATCATGACATCAAATTCCTGAAGCATTTCGGGTTGGTTATTGGTTTTCACAATCATATCGCCACGACCTACATCAATATCATCTTCCAAAGTCATGGAAACCGACATTGGGGCAAAAGCTTCATCAATCTCTTTCTCTCCGGCATTAATCGATTTGATTTTCGACACAAATCCCGAAGGTAAAACGGTTATTGAATCACCTACTCTGTAAATACCTCCGGCAATTCTACCGGCATAACCGCGGTAATCTATAAAACCTTCTCGTTGTGGTCTTAATACGGTTTGCACTGCAAAACGAGCATCAATTTTATTAATATCACTACTGATGTGAAGGGTTTCCAACAAATGAAGTAAAGGGGAATCTTGGTACCAATCCATGTTTTCAGAACGGTTAACCACATTGTCACCATCTAAAGCACTTATAGGAATAAAACGGATGTCTTTGATATTCAACTTAGACGAAAACTCTTCAAACTGATTAACGATATCATTAAAAACGGTTTCCGAATACTCCACCAAGTCCATTTTATTCACACAAACAATAATGTGCGGAATTTGCAACAACGACGCTATAAACGCATGTCTTTTGGTTTGTTCAATCACGCCGTGACGCGCATCAATTAATACAATAGCCGCGTTTGCCGTAGAGGCACCGGTAACCATGTTACGAGTGTATTGAATATGTCCCGGAGTATCGGCGATAATGAATTTACGTTTGGGTGTGGTGAAATAACGGTACGCCACATCAATGGTGATTCCTTGCTCACGCTCATCGCGAAGTCCGTCAGTAAAAAGTGCCAAATCCACTCCGGCGTGACCTTTACGTTTACTGGTGGTAGTGATGGCTTCTAATTGGTCTTCAAAGATTGATTTTGAATCGTATAATAGTCTTCCTATTAAGGTGCTTTTTCCGTCGTCAACACTTCCGGCTGTTGTAAAGCGCAATAATTGGTTGTTATCTATAATCATGATATTGTGAAAATTAATTGATACTGATTTGAGTTTGATAATTAGAAGTAACCTTCTCTTTTTCGGTCTTCCATAGCAGATTCCGAACGCTTGTCATCGGCGCGATTACCTCTTTCGGTGTGACGCAATGACGCTACTTCAGCTACAATTTTTTCCAAAGTATCTGCGTCAGATTCTATACCACCGGTGATGGTAATATCCCCTAATGTTCTGAAACGAATTTTTTTGGTTTGCACTTCTTCGGTTCCATCAAGAATAAGGTATTCAGATTTTGGAATCCAAGAATTATTGCGCCAAAGCACTTCTCTTTCATGCGCAAAATATAGCGATGGAATGGCGATGTTTTCTTTTTTGATGTAATTCCACACGTCCATTTCTGTCCAGTTACTAATTGGAAAAGCTCTGAAATGCTCACCTTCAAAATATTTTCCGTTCAGCAAATTCCACAATTCCGGTCTTTGATTTTTTGGATCCCATTGCCCAAAATCATCTCGGTGAGAGAAGAATCGTTCTTTGGCTCTTGCTTTTTCTTCATCACGACGACCGCCGCCAATGGCACAATCTATTTTGTGATTGGCAATAGCATCAAGCAATGTGGTAGTTTGCAAGGCATTTCGGTTGGCATTTTTGCCTCTTTCTTCTAAAACCCTACCGTTATCAATAGATTCCTGAACAGAACCTACTAATAAAGTCGCACCCAATTCATTGATTAAATCATCTCTAAATTGTATGGTTTCAGGGAAGTTATGTCCGGTATCAATATGCATTAAAGCAAATGGAATTTTGGAAGGATAAAATGCTTTTTTGGCCAAATGAGCCACGACTATAGAATCTTTTCCACCTGAAAAAAGAATAACAGGATTTTGGAATTGTGCCCATACTTCTCTTAGTATAAATATGGCTTCCGATTCTAACTCATCTAAATAATTTAAATAAAATTTACTCATTGCTGTTGGTTTCAATTTTTTCCTTGACAAAAGTAATCACTTTTGCCACGGCTATTGTTATGCTTTCATTATCAGTTTTAATCCAAATATCGGGATTTGTCGGACTTTCATAAGGTGAATCAATTCCGGTAAAGTTGGGAATGAGTCCTTTTCTGGCTTTTTGGTACAAACCTTTCACATCTCGTTCTTCGCAAGTGGCAAGATTGGTATCCACAAAAATTTCAACAAAGTCATTTTCGCCTATAATTTCTTTCACCATTTTTCTGTCTTTTTCTAAAGGCGAGACAAAAGCGGCTATGGTAATGATGCCGGCATCGACAAAAAGTTTGGCTATTTCTGCGGTTCTTCTTAGGTTTTCATTTCTATCAACTTCCGTAAAACCCAATCCGTGGTTGATTCCTCCTCTTAAATTATCGCCGTCTAAAGTATAGGTTCTAAATTGCATTACGTGTAACTTGGCTTCAACGGCTTCGGCTATAGTCGATTTTCCCGAACCCGAAAGACCGGTGAACCATAACACCATAGAAGGATGCTGATTCAATTTGTTTCTTGAATCACGGTTAACCGAATAATTTTGTTGTGTAATATTACTGCTCATTTTTCACGGGTATAGTTTCCAAAATGGTTTCCTCTTTTTTGGGCAAGCCAAATTTACTGCGATACCAAGCACGTTCGTGCAAGTAATACAAAATCATTTTGGTGGAAATCTCAGCCAAACCAACTTTTAGTCCGATAAATGGATTCCCCGATATAAACCAAGCAATCAGCATGGTATCAACGGTTCCAACCATGCGCCAAGTAACGGTTTTGGCTATATGTCGTTTTCGGCTTTCTCTTAATATTCCTTCTTTAGAAAGGTTAATTTTAAACCAAACCCTTTCATGTAAATAATACAAAAACATTTTGGTGGCCAATTCAGAAAGTCCAATTTTAAGACCTATCATCGGGTTGCCAGATATCAACCAGGCCAAAAGCATCGTATCAATTGTACCAACTATACGCCAAGTAACTGCTTTGGCTATGTGTCTTTTATGTGACTTATCAATCATTGCTTACGGAAAAATAAGGATTTAAAAGATTCTCTTTATTGTAATGCAATTCCTGATGGGTATTTTGCTGTAGTACTTTTAAGCCAACAGCATTACAAATAGCATGTCCTGCGGCTATATCCCATTCCATAGTAGGAGCAAATCTCGGGTAAACATCGGCTATTCCTTCAGCTACCAAACACAATTTTAAAGAACTTCCTCTGGAAATGATATCAATTTTTTTGGTGGTATTTTCTTTTAATTGGTCAACAAATTGCAGCGTATCTTCATTCATATGAGACCTACTTCCAACTACCCTAAAAAACTCATAGTGTTGTTTTGGAGCAATCGGCTGACTGTTGTTTAGAATGGTTGCTACAGTATCTCCTTCTCCAACAATAGCTTTATAGCCTACTGATTCGAGGATGTTTCCATAATACAACTCTTTGAGTGCCGGGGCAAAAATTACACCCATGATAGGTTTCCCATTTTCAACCAAAGCTATATTCACCGTAAACTCATCATTCTTTTTGATAAATTCTTTGGTACCATCTAGTGGATCAACAATCCAACAATGCTCCCATCCTACTCGCTCCGCATAAGGAAGTTGCTTTGATTCTTCACTAATAATTGGAATTTGGGTAGTTTTTAGAATTTGTTCTATTCGAAAATTAGCCTCTTGATCAGCAATAGTCAATGGAGATTCGTCTTCTTTAAAGGCTACTTTAAAATCTTTTTTATAAATTTCAAGAATAGTAGCACCGGCATCTAAAACCGCTGATATAGCAATTTCTTGAAATCTTATAACTTCTTCTTTTGAAAACATTTAATCAGTGTTTTTTTTTGACTCGTTGACAAAAGTAATTGTATTTAACTACCTATCAAATTAAAACTTAAAAAATAACGTTCTTATAATACCACTATCAAAAAATCCCCATCTCATTCTTATGAGACAGGGATTTCAATTCTTAATTCTGTATTATTTTATCTTAATACTATCGTTTAACCACACGAAGTGTCTTAACAACACCGTCTTGTGTGATAACTACATTGTAAACACCACTTGGGTATTGATCTCCGATGGTGGCATTCTTCAATTCAGCTACATTCAAAGTGTTTTGGTCTACCAAACGGCCTACCATATCAAATAATTTAACACCAATTGATGATTCACTTGAAGTCTTAACTCCTAAAGTAAAGTTATTAGCAAATGGATTCGGATAAGCCGTCGCTTCAAAACTTGAGCTTACCAAGGCAGTAGCTGTCCTAGCACCAAAGTCAGGCGTAGTAACCGCACAATCTTTTCCAAAAGGTCCGAACTCACCATACAATTCAACGGCAACTGTCACTACATAAGTAGTCGATGGCAATAAACCGGTAAACTGATTTAAGGTTACATAATTATTCGCACTGTCAACTGACTCACTATAAACCGGTACTTCCGGTGTAGAGGATAATTCATCAAACAATTCCAAACGGAAACGGTATTGAGTAGCACCGGTTATTATACCGGAATAAATATATTGTGTCATGGATGGGGTAAAGTCAATAAGATTACACTGGGCATCAACTATACCTGTAGTTGGGAACTCCGGGGTAAACACAGAACAAACTACCGGACTCCAATCTGAATACTGGATACTTGGCGTTACACCTGGCGTATTTACTCGGTAACGAACTGATACAGAATATTCTTTACCTAATCCAATAAATAAATTTTCCAACATGGTCAACCTAAAGTAAGGAACAATTCTTGGAATCGTTTCTTCAATAACCGCAGGAGCTGTTTCTCCCGGAGCTACGATACGGGTTACTTTAAATTCATAAAGATTGGCACTTCCAAGACCCGAAGTCGAATAAACATAAGCATTGATAGAAGCCAATGTTTGACCACATTGTGTTCCTACCACTTGAACCGTTGGCATAGAAGGTGTAGTAATAGTACACTGAGTACTATAACTTGATCTGATTTCGCTACCAAAACTGTTGTATCCATAACGAGATCTTACTTTATAAACAGTACCATAAGTTGCCGGCATAGACAAAGAAGTCAATCGGAAATAAGGTACAGTAGTAGTATAAACTTGCGTATGGGTTGGCAAACCTTCTACTTCGCGAATCACTTCAAAATCATACAACTGCACTACTGCAGGACCATTGCTGGCATAGATATATGAATTAATCGCAGTTAAAGTTTGATTACACTGGTTAGTTGAAATTTCAGAAACAGTGCTAATAACCGGTGCAGCAGGTGTAGTATATATAGCGGTATTACCATTATAAGGTTGCTCTTCTCCGTTTACGATAGCAGTGGCTTGAACTTCATAAGTAGCAGCGTAAGCCGCAATAGCTAAAGATGAAATAGCAAAAGTACGCGTAGCACTTTCAAACTCAACCGGAGCAGCCGGTGGTGAAGTTCTGGTTACTCTGAATTTGTGTACAACCGAAGCTCCTGAATATGGAGCGGTATTAGTCGCAACCGAACAAGTAATTGGAGTAGTCATAGCTGCTAAAGCACCACTTGGAGGAGTTACATTAGAAACAACCTCATCATGACCGTTAAATATAGAACCGTCACAATCGTCATCTTCACCGTTAAAATTAACTTCTGTAGCATCCGGATTAATATCTTGGTCAAGATCATCACAATCTTCATCATTAGTAGCAAAACCTGTTGGCGCTACAGCAGCACTAGAAGAACATTCCATACTGGTAGTTGTACTTCCGAATCCGTCATTGTCTGCATCAACGAAGAAAGAATATCTTGATTGAACAGCGATAACAGCTGTGTTATTAGTAGTAACTGTTAGAACAGGACTAACAACATCAGTTCTTTCAATTTGAGTAACCGTAAGGGTTAATCCGTTAAAAGAAGCCGGTAATGTTACTGCAAAGGTCGCAAAACCTGAAATATTAGCTACAGCATCGGTAAACGTTTGAGGAGCACCACCATTAATGTTGTAAGTAATAGTAGAAGTACTATTTGGCAATAAACCGGTAACGTTAAACGTACCTTCACTACCATCACAAACCTCTTCTGCACCACTTTGAGAAACGCTACCAAATGTTGGTGGCGTAGCATCTGTAGTAACGGTTACTACATCTGAATTGGCTGAAGTACTGTTGGTACTTTTAGCTCTAACTCTGTAGTAATAGTTAGTACTACCTTCTAAACCTGTAACCGGATAGGAAGTTCCTGCAACCGATTGGTTTTCAATGATAAACGATGGAGTTACATTATCAATTGAATGTGAACCCAAATTAGAAACTGTATCAATATTTAATTGCGTCCACTCTGCAGCTAAAGTTGGAAAACCACTTACTGGGTTAACAGTTACACCACCTAAAACAGTTGGTTTACGTACTAAAGTTTTATCACTTGTAGAAATACCCGTTGCTGTCCAAGCAGAACCTGGGTCTTCTCCTATTCTTCCAAAAATATCAACATAACTAGCTGTTGAAATTTTAAACAACGCAATAGCATCATCACCATTAAAATTTATTGCAGCACTTGAAGTAGCAGCACCTCCATAAACAGCAGCAGATGCATTTTTATATACAATTGTAGCACCATTTGCTAGAATCCCCGATAATGCTAAAGGTGGATTATTTGTTGCTGTAACACCACCATTTGAATACAAAATCAATTGGTAATCAGATAAATCTACTGAAGCACCTGTTCCATTATAAATTTCTATATATTTATTATTAGCAGAACCTTCAAAATACTCGGAGAAAAATAAATCAGTAGTTGGGGTTGTAATTCCAAAAGATGGATAACTACTCACATCCAATCTGTACTCATCAGCTCCGGTTACCGGTTCCCAATTGGCAGTAAAGCTGTCATAAGAAACAGGATCACCCGGCAAATCATTTGGTGCTGCTAATTGAGAAGTAGTAAAACTTAACGCAGCGCCAAAGGCTGCATCAACATCATCAATAGCAAAAGCCCTGTAGTAATAAGTAGTATTAGGCTCTAAATCTGATAAAGTGTAAGGAAGCGCATCAGTTATAGTTTGACTACCGGTAAAAATAGCACTAGTACTGTACTCAATTCCATAAGTAACCGGAGAACATCCAATCACAAAAGTTCCCGCATTGAAAGTAGCAGCAACAGCAGTAATATTAGTAGCTGCTGCGGTTGTTACTCCCGAAACTACTGTATTTACAGCAGTACCGGTAACCGAAAACTCAAATGGTAAAGCAAGTCCACCACCCGAAATAGAGAAAACATCACCCGCAAGCGTTAACTCTTCAATTGGTGCAAATTTTACCCAAACAACTTGATTGGATAATGAAGTACCACTATTTGGAATAGTTAATGAAGCAGCATAAGTTCCGTTTTCAGTTAAGGAATAAGTAATAACAGTATCCGCTCTTGAAGAGGAAACAGTCAAATCTGTACTGTTAAGGTTGAACCCGTTAAAAGTAAAACTGGCTTTAGCTTCAGTATTAACACAAACATCTCCAAAAGCCGGAGTACCTGTTGTTAAAACCAAATTCGCTGCCGTAACCGTATCGGTAGTTCTTGTGCCTGCTGTACCAAAAGCGGTTTCAACATTGGCACCATTTCTGGCTTTTACAGCAAAAGAGTAAAGTGTACTTGAGCTTAAACCGGTAACCGTTTTTATACCCCAAGTAGCAGCAGTTTGCCATACAACACCTGCAGCCAAACTTCCGTCAGCTTGAACATAATTCCCGCCGTTAGCTTGAATAGCATATTGAGTAGTAGATGGATTGCCATCACTTCCTCCGAGAGTAACATTTAAAGAAGTAGTAGTTGGAGTATCAACCGAAGGTGTTGTTGGTAAATTGGCTAAAGTGTAAAAACTGGAAGCTGTTCCATAACCTGTTCCTTGTGAATTGATAGCATAAGCATTATAATAATAAAGTGTATTCACACTCAAAACACTACCGGTAGATTTTGAAAAAGCACCTGCTCCGATACCAGGAGTATCAGTAGCCAATTGCGTAGCGCCTTCAGCTATAGTCGGAGTAGCATCGGTAGTAGAATAAACCGAACCGTTCCCTGAAACATCAGCACCATTAACAGCGGTAACATTTCCTGCCAAAGTAGCCGAAGTAGCACTGTCAACAACCGCAGCTGTAGTAGTAACCGTTGGTGCAGCTAATAAAGGTATAGGTGTAACACTCGCCCATGTTGTCCCAACTCTAATTTCATCTATATCTGCTTTTGGTGTTGATGATGAATTTCTTAAACAAATTGAAGCAAAAGCTGCAAAAGTGGAGGTACCACTAGTATTGGATATTGCACCTGATGGCTCAGCACCTCCTAAACTAGAAGGATTAACCCATAAACTAGCAACTGTAGGATTTGTGCCTCTATCATATTTCACAACTATAAGATAAGTTGTACCAAACACGAGATCTTGGGCAAACTCAGTAAAAGTAGTTGTTGTATTTGATATAGACAATCTATATTGTGCTCCAGAATTAACCGATTTTATCCCTAATCTTGCACCAAGGCTTGTAACACTTGTCCCTGAAGTAGCACCAAAACACATAAAATAATCTGGTGTAGTAGCACTTAATTGTGTAGCGTCTGCCACATTAATCAATACAGAATAGTATGCAATTGTTGCACCAGTCCCTGAAGTAGCTCTGTTAACATCTCTTGGTACTGTTGAATTTGAAGCTGGCAATCTAACCTTATCTCCAGTACTAGCTTGTAATCCTGTGTAACTTAAACTCCCTGATGTTACAGCTATAACTCCAACTTGACTATTACTGTGAGTAAACCAATTATTGACAGGTCCTCCAGTACTACTTGTTGAACCTCCAATATTTAGTGGAGAAGTGTAATTGAAGTCTTCATAAAGTGTCTGCCCATATCCTTTTCCGGACAAAAGCAGCAATAACATTGTAAAACTCAAGAAGAAAAAATGTTGAATTTTTCTAAAATGTAAAGTGTTTTTCATATTTGTTTTATAAAAATTGAACAACAAAATTAAATAGAATTAGAGGTAAAAAAAGAAAAAGATATTAACTAATTGTTAACCAGCCGAAAACAATCCGTTGGTCGATTTTTTCGTACAGTTGGTCGGGCAAAATAAGAACTGTAAAAAACAGTCAAGTAAGAATTTTATGTCTTTTAAAAACCGACGCCCATCACCAAAAAAAATCCCCATCTCATTCTCAT
>NZ_JBKBLM010000019.1:0-56079 GCF_046296355.1 Flavobacterium sp. | reverse complement strand
TTTTAATAAAGTAGATGTGGGGCAAACACTTTATAGAATTTAATTTAAGAACGTATTGTTTGATTTGGTTAGACAATATTAGCACAATCATCGATTAAAACACAAATAAAATCGATGAAATGCATAATTTTATAATTATTATAAGATATTTTCCTATTTAAGTGTATTTCGTCGATACTTTTTATCGATGTTGACAAAACTAAAAAACCACTCCGAAGAGTGGTTTACATAATTTTCAACATTATTTATATTATTTAAGGAGAAAGTCTGTCGATTTGCCAAACATAATCCTCTTTTAACTTGTATCTGATTCTGTCGTGTAAGCGGTTTGGTCTGCCTTGCCAAAACTCTACTTCTACCGGCCGAACTAAAAATCCGCCCCAAAAATCCGGTCTTGGGATGGGTTTACCTTCATATGCTTTTTCTAGTTCTTTAAGTTTTTGATCTAAATATTCACGGGAAGGAATGGTTTCGCTTTGTGAAGAAACAATGGCGCCCAACTTACTTCCTTCCGGTCTTGAATCAAAATAATTATCGGAAATGATATCGGAAGTTTTCTCGGCGATTCCTTTAATAATCACTTGACGTTCTTGACTGTGCCAAAAGAAGGACAAACAAATGTTAGGATTATTTAGAATGGCTTTTCCTTTTTCGGAATTGTAATTGGTGTAGAAAATAAAGCCTTCTTCGTTGAATTTTTTGAGCAGCACTACTCTACTCTTTGGAAATCCGTCAAGTCCGATAGTGGCTACTGTCATGGCATTGACCTCTTCTACTCCACCGAATTCTTCCGTTTCGTAGAACCATTTGTGGAAAAGATTGATGGGATCTTCGGGAATGTTGTTTTCCAAAAGTTCGCTCTTTTCATAGGATTTTCTGTAGTGGCTTAAGTCTTCCATGGCATAAATAGTTTGAAGTTGCTAAGTTACTAAGTTTTCAGGATATAAAATGGATGACTTTTTAGCCCTGATGGCAGTGGAAATCCTCGAAGAGATTGTAATGGATAGCAGGAATTACGATAGCCGATAAATCCCGAACCCTTCGCTCCTAACCTTAATCGAAATCGAATACTTTGCCGTCATCGCCTAACAATACATTGGGAAATATCGTTTCCGCTTCTTGCTTGAATAACTCGATACTACTGTAACGTGTGCTGTAATGCCCGAGAAGCAATTGTTTGACATTCGCCAACTTGGCGATTCTTGCGGCTTCTTTGGCGGTACTGTGCATGGTTTTCTCTGCTTTATCCACTTCACTTTCCAGAAAAGTGGTTTCGTGGTACAAAACATCAACGTCTTGAATCAGCGGAACTAGGGTTTCGTCATACATCGTATCGCTGCAAAAGGCGTAGCTTTTTGTGGGTTCGGGGTCGAAAGACAATTCGGCATTGGGAATTACTTTACCATTATCGAAAGTGATATCGCCGCCATATTTTATTTTTCTGTAATAAGCAGTATCGATTTTATACTTCTCTACAGCTTCTACATTGAGCTTTCGTTCTTTAGGTTTTTCCTGAAACAGAAAACCATTGGTGTAAACGCGGTGTTTTAGCGGAATGGTTTTGACGATAACTTTCTCGTCTTCAAAAATGACTTCGCTTTCTTTCGACTCCAATTCATGGAAATAGAGATTGTAACCGGTAAACGAATTAGAATAACGCAATTGCAATAAGATAATTTCTTTGATGCCTTTGGGTCCGTATACATGTAAATCGGTTTGACGGTTCAATAACATAAAGGTAGAAATCAAACCGACCAATCCATAAAAATGGTCACCGTGCAAATGCGAAATAAAGATGTGGTTGATTTTGGAAAACTTGAGTTTGTTTTTGCGCAGCTGAACCTGAGTGCCTTCGCCACAGTCTATGAGAAACATGCGGTTGCGAATTTCCAATATTTGTGCGGTTGGATTAGTAATAGTTCGTGGCGTGGCTGCATAGCAACCCAATATGGTTAACTTCATGGGTTTTAAAATCCTAAGTCGCGCTCAATTTCTTCCATTTCTATAATATCGTGTGCTTCTAAAAGAGTTGGTACCAATAAAATGCTTTTGGGTACGGCATTAAAGTTGACACTATCAGCCACAAGAACAATTGATTTCTTTTGCTTTTTGTGCAATTTGATTAGTTCGGCAAACGACTTAACATCTTCCAATGATAAATTCTTATCATGGGTTAAATCCAATATCAGATTACTATTCTTATAACTATTGTGTTCGTGTGTGACTTTCATTAAAAAATCAGCCGTTTGTCCGACTGTATCTTTAATAGTAGTAGTGTGGCCTTTTTGTTCGACTTTCATTTTGAGGGTAATTAATTTAATCCGAAGCTAATTTAGGAAGATTTTGCCATTTTTTGGCATTTGCACAAAGGTTTGTGATTTGGAGTGTGCAGTTCATAGAAATTTTTGGTTTTTCATCGGTGAAATACACGTTTTTTTAACATTTTATAGATTAACTGCACGATAAAAACGCTGAAAACCCTTGAATTCATTGATTTTGTCGATTAAACGACTTTTGGGGTTAGTTATCGAAAAAATTTCAGTGGCGAATAGTCTTGGAGTAGTTTTGACAAAGAAATAAGAAACAAATTAAAACACGCCTTATGAAAACAACAAATAACACAGTAGCTCAAAAAAATGTAACCAACGTTAGATTATTTGTTTTATTTGTATTATTAGTATTATCAAGCAATGGTGTTTTTGGTCAGGCTAAAGCAGAAGTTACTACTGTAGCTGCTACAACTGAGGTTTCTGTTTCTAAAAATGATTCTATCGTTATCACTTCTCAAACTGCTGTTGCTTCTATGAATTTCGCAGTATGGTTTATGGGAACTAACAAAACTGCAGGAAGTAAATCAAATGTAAGCTTCAGTAAAAAAGCTTTAATCAATTCAGGTATCAACACTAACAGTGTTATTATCAGATCAATTTTGAAAAAAGTTAGCAGTTCAGAAAGCAGCGTAGCGTAATTAAATTTTAAGTTAAGTTTGGATTAAATATAATTGGTTAGTTTTAAAAGAAAAGTCCCGATACGAGAATCGGGACTTTTTTTATTTTACACTCTGTTTGAAATAAACTTCTGTAGCACCGGAACCGTATTTTTGATAATTGGCATCCTGAAAGGAAACGTTGTCATATCGGCCCAACAAAAAGTCGAGCTCTGATTTTAAAATTCCCTCGCCCACGCCGTGAATAAAGACGATTTTAGGAATTCGGTTTCTGATGGCGAATTCAATATGGTATTTGGCCGTATCTGTTTGTTTGGTCAGGATATCAAAGTTGCTCATAGATTTGTGGTTTTTGACCAACTTTTCGATGTGCAAATCAAACTCGGGCACCGGAAGTTCTTTTTTAGATTTCTTTTCCGTGTTAGTATAATTAGGTTTCGGAATTTCTTTCTCAGCAATAACCTGATTTTTATTAAAGCTAAAATTCATTTCTCCGGTATTGCCAATCTTGATTAGTTCCTGAGTTTTGAACGTTAAATTAAAACCATCGGTGGTTTCAATCGTAACTTCATTGCCTTTAACATCAACAACAACACCATCAATGGCATCATCGAGTACCGAAACCTTATCGCCTTTACTTAACATCTTCTTCGTCTTCGGTTTCTGAATGTTTACTTGGTACTTTGGCACTCAATTGCATTACACCATACATAAAAATAGCTACGGCTATGGCCAAAATAAAGACATTGGGTTTGGCCTTAGTTTGCTCGTAAAAACCCACTATAATGGCCACAATCATAAAAGGAAAAACAAGTTTTTTCATGGGATATACTTAGACTTCAAAAATAGTAAACTTTATTGGCAAATGCCATAAAAAAAGGACCTTCAATGGAAGATGCTTTTACATATACTTTAAACGAAAGTTTATTATCTCATGGCACTAAATCCGATTACCATAACCACAGCCGCTAAAATGTATAAGGAAATGACAACAATGGCCGAAATACCTAAAAATTTGTGGTGTGATTTTAAGTTGCTGAAAGCATTCGTCAATAATTCGGAGTTTTGTGAATTAAGTGCTTTTTTGGTATTATCAGCATATTTATACAAATAATAAATTGGGAACAAATACAAAATAGCAAAAACCAAATACATAATTGAAATAAATCCTTTGATGGCGCCGAATGGTCCGGGAACTTCAGGCATCATTGACATAGCTGATGTCATTAAAATAGCCATAAGTGCCATAAATCCAATTCCGATAAAGCCCAAAATAGCTAAGAACATCGACCATTTGGCGCTTTCTCTTAAATAATCCTGAGCAGCAGTTTGCAATTGTAATCCGAAATTTTGGTTTTCTTCCATAATAAAAAGGTTTTTGGTTGGTTTATAAATTGATTATTAAATTACTTTTCAAATTGCTTTAAAGTATTGGTAATGATAGAAATACAATCTAACAACTGCTCTTCGTTCATGACCAATGGCGGTGCAAAGCGGATAATATTGCCGTGTGTTGGTTTGGCTAACAAACCGTTTTCTGCCAATTTCATACAGATATTCCAAGCCGTATCGCTGTCTTCCGTATCATTGATTACAACTGCATTCAATAAACCTTTTCCACGCACTAAAGTTGCAATGTTACTGGTTTCGATGTATCTAGCCAATTCAGCACGGAAAATTTTACCCAATCTTTGAGCGTTTTGTGCCAAATGTTCTTCACTTACAACCTCTAATGCAGCCATTGCTACAGCTGCCGCAATTGGATTACCTCCAAAAGTAGAACCGTGTTGTCCGGGTTTAATCACATTCATAATGGCATCATTCGCCAAAACTGCAGATACCGGATAAACGCCACCGGAAACAGCTTTACCCAAAATCAAAATATCAGGCGTGACATAAGAAGATTGCTTTTCACAATGATTCTCACAAGTACAATTTCCGCAAACGGCTAATAATGATCCTGTTCTGGCAATACCGGTTTGCACTTCGTCGGCTATAAACAATACATTATTGGCTTCACACAAAGCTTTGGCTTTCGCCAAATAATCTTCACTTGGTACATAAACGCCAGCTTCACCTTGAATAGGCTCTACCAAGAAACCGGCTATGTTTTTAGAAGACGTAATCGCTTTTTCCAAAGCGTCTAAATCGTCATAAGCTATTTTTATAAATCCGGCCGTGTAAGGACCGAAGTTTTTGCGGGCATTTTCATCATTGGAAAACGAAATAATCGTAGTAGTTCTACCGTGGAAGTTACCGTCGCAAACAATGATTTTGGCCTCATTTTCTGGAATGCCTTTTTTCTCGTAAGCCCATTTTCTACAGATTTTCAAGGCGGTTTCCACTGCTTCCGCACCGGTATTCATGGGTAACACTTTATCAAAACCAAAGTATTTGGTGATAAACTCTTCGTAAACGCCTAATTTATCGTTGTAAAAGGCACGGGAAGTTAGTGTTAAGGTTTGGGCTTGCTCCATCATGGCACCGATAATTTTCGGGTGACAATGGCCTTGGTTTACGGCAGAATAAGCCGAAAGAAAATCATAATACTTTTTACCTTCTACATCCCAAACATAAACTCCTTCTCCTCTATTCAGCACTACCGGCAACGGGTGATAATTGTGGGCTCCATACTTGTTTTCTAACGCAATGGCATCTGCTGAAGTTAATTTTTCTAAAACTGACATTGTAATTCGAATTTTAATCTGCTCTCACTACGCAGATTAATTATTAAAACGTTATTCCTTCTTTTGGAGAGAAATCATCCATATGTTCGGTAAAAGTATAAAAAGATTGTTAGATTTTTAGAAAGTTAGACTACTTAGATTTTCACCAACTAACTCATAACTCATAACTCATAACTATTTTTTAATTCTTTCCAATATATCATTCATCATCTCAATCTGTACTTTCTGTATTTCTATTAATTCTTGTTGTTGGTGCATGATTAGGTGGTCAACTTTTTCGTCAAGCATTCTGATTTCGAGTTCCGATTTTAGGTTGATCATATAATCTTTCTTGGCGCGTTCGCGGTCTTTTTCTTCTTGGCGGTTTTGACTCATCATAATTACCGGTGCTTGTAAAGCGGCTAAGCATGACAAAATCAGGTTCAATAAAATAAACGGATACGGATCAAAACCTTTGTTTAGTAAAAGGTATACATTGGAACCAATCCATATCAAAATAAACACAAAGAACGAAATTATAAATGTCCAGCTCCCACCAAAATCGGCTACTTTATCAGCTATCATTTGCCCAAAAGTACGGTTGTCCGTTTCATCTTCAACTTTAGAAACAAAGGATTTATCGGCAGTTAACGACTTGATTACGTTTTTATGCAAATCGGTCAATTCACCTACTTCCGATTGCAGAAACTGGGCGATATATTTTTCTCTGTACACATTGAGTTCACTATTGGCAATACAACCACTAGAATCAAAATCAGGATAATCTTTTTTAATCAAATCGAATATCGAAGCCCGAATCGATTTTACCCAAACCCTTTCATCATTAGGATATTCCGTACCGGAAATTGTGCTTTTAAAAGTGGCTTTAGTGCTCATAGTTTCTTTATTTAGGCTAATTTACGACTATTCGCGCTCTTCAAACATTTCCAACAATTTATTAACCGTGTTCCAATTGCGTGTGGTAGAAACCACGTTCATGCTCTTCTCAATCCATTTGTTGTCTAATCGGGTTTTGGCAGGAGAAATGTCATATTTAAGGTAAATTCTTTTGCCGTCGAGTTGGATTTCGTCGGGTTTGATAAAGTTTAAGTTGAGTTGGGTAATCATGTTTTCAGGCAATTCGGAAGAAATAAAGGAAACGTAGAGTTTCTTTAAATCAACGCCTTCATCGTTAAGAAATAAATTTCGGTCCAGACACGCTTGCAAATCTTCTTTACCAATGACAATCACCGGAACATCATGTCCAAATTCTTTGAAAATTTCCTGCTTAATTAGGAAACCAACCTTTCCCGGACTTTCCTCTTCGGAATCCACAAACACATTTCCCGATTGGATATACGTGACTACATTGGTAAAGCCAATGCCTTCAAGCGCTTTTTTCAGAGCGACCATATTAATCATTTTGTGACCGGAGACATTGATGCCTCGGAGAAGGGCTAAATGAGTGTGCATACTTTTAATTTTCTACTAATTTATATTTTTTTCTTAAATCCCATTTAAGTTTTCTCCAATAGTTTATTTTTGCGCTATGGGAAGAAAACAAACCAACAAAGTCATATTTGAAAACATAACCGTTTTAGATGCCGGTGCCAAAGGCGTATCCGTAGCTAAAGCACCTGAAGGTCAAATCATTTTTATACCCAATGTCGTTCCCGGCGATGTGGTAGATGTGCAAACATTAAAAAAGCGAAAAGCCTATTTTGAAGGCAAAGCCATTAAATTTCATGAATATTCCAGCGACAGAGTTGAACCGGTATGCCATCATTTTGGTGCTTGTGGCGGTTGCAAATGGCAGAATATGAATTATGACAAACAGTTGTTTTACAAAAACCAAGAAGTGTTCAATAACCTAAAACGCATTGGTAAAATTGAGTTGCCTGATTTTGAACCAATATTAGGTTCGAAAAAACAATTCTTTTACCGAAACAAAATGGAATTCGGGTTTTCCGATACGCGTTGGATGACCGATGCTGAGATTCAATCCGGAGTTGAGTTTGACAATAAAAATGCTTTGGGCTTCCATATTCCACGCATGTGGGACAAAATATTAGACATTGAAAAATGTCATTTACAAGAAGATCCATCAAATGCGATTCGAAACGAAATCAAACGTTTTGCTACCGAAAATGATTTGGAATTCTTCAACGCGAGAAATCATGCCGGTTTGTTGCGTACGTTAATGATTCGCACCGCTTCTACCGGAGAAATTATGGTGTTGATACAATTCTACAAAGAAGACAAAGCACAACGCGAATTGTTACTGAATCACATTCACGCAACGTTTCCGCAAATTACGTCGCTACAATATGTGATTAACGGCAAAGCCAACGACACTTTGTATGACCAAGACATTAAATTGTTTAAAGGGAGAGATTATATTTTGGAAGAAATGGAAGGCCTACACTTTAGTATTAATGCCAAATCGTTTTACCAAACCAATTCCGATCAAGCTTACGAATTATACAAAATCACCCGAGAATTTGCTGGATTAACCGGCATTGAAGTGGTTTACGATTTATACACCGGAACCGGAACTATTGCCCAATTTGTTTCCAAACAAGCGAAAAAAGTAATTGGCGTAGAAGCCGTTCCCGAAGCTATTTTTGATGCCAAAGAAAACGCCAAACGCAATAATATCACGAATTGTGAATTCTATGTAGGCGATATGAAAAACGTCTTCAACGATGACTTCATCGCTCAACACGGACAACCGGATGTTATCATAACTGATCCGCCAAGAGATGGCATGCACAAAGACGTAGTAGAACAAATCCTGAAAATCGCCCCTGAAAAAGTGGTGTATGTAAGTTGCAACTCGGCAACACAAGCCAGAGACTTAGCTTTAATGGATGAAAAATACAAAGTAACACGCGTTCGTCCGGTGGATATGTTTCCGCAAACCCATCACGTGGAAAATGTTGTACTTTTGGAGAGAAGATAAATGAATTACGAATTAGTAATTACGAATTACGATTTGCTGCTATGAAAAAAATACTTTTCCTGTTACTACTAACCCTTTCCTTCTCAGGTTGTGAGAATGATGACACTGATTACATTATTGGAGAATGGAAAGTCGAAAAGATATTAATTGACAATACCTTCACCTCGGACGGGCTTATAGAATGCGACTTGAATACAATATATATATTTAGAAGTGACAAAAAATTTCTTATAGGTGGACCTTCAAAAACTTCTGATGGCTATTTATGTATGCTTTTAGGTGCTGATCAATGGCAAAAAACCGATAATGGTTATAATGTTATAGGTAGCACATATAACTATTTACATTCGGAGATAATAAAAGTCAGTAAGGATACCATAGTCATGCAAAATATCGATGGTTATGCCAGCAGTTTCAAAAAAATGTTAGTTAGACAATAAAAATATGAAAAAAATAATTGTCCTTTTATTACTTACCCTTTCCATCTCCGGTTGTGAGAAAGATGATATTTGCGTAGATGAAACCACGCCGCAATTGGTCTTAGAATTTTACGATGATGCCAATCCGGTGAATACTAAAAACGTAACCAGCTTGAAAGTAAAAGGCGAAGGAGCCATTGGTGACTTAAACTTAGGTACTTTTAATGGCGTAAGCAAAATTTATCTGCCGCTTAAAAATACCGAAGACATGACCAAATACAGTTTGATTTTAAACAGTACCAGCACAACAGGAACGGACAATGAAGACTTTTTACAGTTTGATTACATTCGTCAAAATGTTTATGTTTCCAGAGCTTGTGGTTATAAAACCATTTATGAATTGAATTCGCCTAACGGACTTACCCATACTGATGCCGCTACACCCGATCAATTATGGATAAGAAACATCAGCATACAAACCAATAACATTGCAACCGAAAATGAAGTACATATCAAAATTTACTTTTAGTATAGCCTTGGTATTGCTTTCGTTGACAAGCAATGCGCAAGAAAAAACCACGGCCAAAAAAGACAGTATTCCTCCTAAAATGGAGCGTTACGGTTTGCGCCTTGGGGTTGATTTATTCAAACTTACCCGTTCGTTTTACGAAAAAGACTATCGTGGTTTGGAGCTTGTAGGCGATTATCGCTTAACACGCAAACATTATCTAGCGGCAGAAATCGGGAACGAAGACAAAACCGTTGATGATGAGCAATTGAATTTCACCACCAAAGGCACATATCTTAAAGTGGGTTTTGATTACAATAGCTATCAAAATTGGCTCGATATGGAAAATATTATTTCCATCGGTTTGCGTTATGGCGTGAGCAGTTTTAACCAAACATTGAACAGCTATCAACTGTATGATTCAAACAACGGTTACTTTGGAGAATCACCAATCGCATATCCCAATCAAAAATTCAGTGGTTTATCCGCACAATGGATAGAAGTCGTGGCCGGAATGAAAGCCGAAGTCTTCAATAATTTTTTTGTTGGATTTAGTTTCAGATTGAATCGATTGGTAACACAAAAGCAACCAAGTAACTTTGAAAACCTATATATTCCTGGATTCAACCGAACTTATAACGGAGATTTCGGAGTTGGATTTAACTATACAGTTTCCTATTTTATCCCTTTATACAAATCAACGGTAAAGGCTAAAGAAAAAGCAGATGAAAATGCAAAAGCAAAGAAAAAGAAGTAATTAAAACTGCTTAATACCTTTCATAAACAACCATTTCATAAAGATTTTCTCTCCGTCACGGGTTTTGACTGCTTGGAATTTTGGTGCTACAATAGTACCAACAATAAATGAGGTAAAAGGAAGCCAAAGTCCGGTCAAGCCTGAATAACGTTGCAGTAAAAAGTAAACGATTATAAAAATTGGAGCAAAACCTAGGAAGTTCCAAAGCAAAGCTTTTGTTTTGTTAGTCATGATGTTTGTTTTGTGTGCCAAAGATACTCAAATAATCAAATTCCCAAATCCGTAAAATTTGTATTTTTATAGTAACTTAACACTATATCAATGAAGCTATGAAAACCCTAAATCAACTCATGCAGGATATCATCCGGATAACCACTGAAATTGAAACTAACTATCCCGAACTATACAAATATTTGAATGAAACGCCATTGTCTTTGAGCGAAACGGCTTCCAAAAAAGTACACACTACCGAACTCAAACAATACCTAGAAACTTTAAAATCGCAGTTGTTGCATCATATAGAAACCCATAATAAAAAGTAAGAATAACAATATTTAATCTGACTTTTCATTCATAAAACAAGCTACATTCCCATATTAGTGGGGATGTTTGTGTTAATTAACATTTATTTCCGAAGAGAATTGCTATTTTTACAGTACCCAAATTTACATAAATTTAAAACTACCTTAACTATGAGCAATGTTTATAACTACACTATTGATTTAAAAAACGAGAAGAAAACCACCAAAATGGTAGTGCTTAAACAAGTATCTCAAAACAATCGCGAAATCAACATCTTTGAATTCCCAAGTAATGACATCGATATTGTCATTGATGCACTGTATAAATCAAAACAAAATTTGGTTAGCCAAAACGGCTATGAGCCAAATTACAATGAGGAAATAAATCCGGTTATTTTAGACACTTTAGTAGAACTGTTCTTTTCAGGCATAACCATTGCCGATTTGTCTTCACAATACAACCTGTCTGAATTTATAATCAAAAAAAATCTCGAAAGAAAAGGCATTGTACTTTTTGACGAGTTTTAGTCATTTAAAGTACAATTAAAAATAAACTATAAAGAACACCCAAATCAGGGTGTTTTTGTTTTTTAAGGAAACTTTAAAAATCGAACCGCTTTTTATTTGAAAAATAGATTATTTTTGACTATCAAATAAAACCCAAAGCGTTTGTCTATGAAGAAATTACTGCTTGCCTTTATTCTTTATTGCTCTTCCTTTTATGCTACAGCCCAAACCGGCTATGAAATCACCATCGATTTAAAAAATTGCAATGATACTTTAGCATACCTTACTTTTTATCGATTTGACAAAACTTTAATCAAAGATACTTGCACCACTATTAAAAACGGACGCATAGTTTTTAGTGGAAAAAATAAATTGGATACCGGAATTTATTCTTTGGTCAGCCAACAAAAATCAATCCTTTTCGATTTTTTTATAGATGATGACACTCAAAAACTTCAGTTAAAAAGTGAAGCCGGATTTAATATCAACAAAGATTTAACTGCGCTTAATTCCGACAGACAAAACGAGTTTTTTAATTATCTTAAATTTTTAGGCGAACAAAACAAAGCCTTTTTCGAATACAAGCAACAACACGTTTTAGCGACTAAAAATGACACACTTGCCCTCAACAAAAAACAACTGGAATTAGAGCAAAGTATTGCCAACTACGAAGAAAGTTTTATTGTCAAACACCAAGGAAGTTATATCGCAAAAGTGTTAAATCTAAAAACAGAGAAAACGCTTAAAAATGTTCCTAATGCTTCCAATGGCAGACCGGATAGTACTGCTGTTTACAATTATTATAAAAACAATTTCTGGAGAAACGTCGATTTAACAGAAGATGCCATCATGCGCAATCCATTTTTATTCAGCAAATTGAAAACCTATTTCGATAAAGTGGTGGTGACACATCCCGATTCTGTCAGCGTAGAAATTGACCGTTTTCTTTTAAAAATAAAGCCTGAAAGTTTGCTCTTCAAATTGGTATTGGCACATTTTACTTACACCTACGAATCCTCAAAAATAATGGGGTTTGATAAGGTTTTTGTTCATCTTTCCGATAAGTATTTTAAGACCGGAAAAGCGAACGGAATTTATGATGATCCCGATGTTGTACAAAGAATAATCAAGCGTGCCGACAAGTTAAAACCCTTACTGGTCGGTGCCACAGCCATTGATTTGGCCATGATTCGAGCGGAAGATTTTTATAAAATGAAGTCGATGGGATTTGAAGACGCCAAAAACAGTGATGAAATGACCAAAGTCTTTTACAAAAATGTCAATGAAATCAACAAAATGTGGGTCAAGCTCAGTGAAGTCAAAGCCGATTACACCATATTGGTTTTTTGGGATGTAGATTGCGGTCACTGTCAAAAAGAAATTCCGGTATTGGTAAAAGCTTATAACGAATTGATTGAGGAAAAGGAAAGTGTAAAAGTTTACAGTGTTTATATGCAACACGAAGGCGACAAATACTTAAAATACATCGCCGATAACAATTTGCCGTTTATGAATGTTTATGATGGAGCGCATTACAATAATGCCATTGAAAAATATGATGTATACTCTACTCCGGTGATTTATATATTGGACAAGAATAAAGTCATCAAAGCCAAACGCATTGAAGCCGCTAAAGTAAAAACCATCATTAAATCGTTAGAAACCGAGGCCAAAAAACTAAAATCATGAGAAAAGAACCGGAACTTTCATCATTAACTATTGAGCAACTCGAAAAAAGAGCCAAAACCACAAAATTAGCTACAGGGTTATTGTTGGGTATTATAATTTTGCAATTTGCTATTGGTACTTATCTAACCATCGAGCAAGGTTTCAATGTATTTACTGTGATTCCATTGGCGTTTTTACCCATGGTTATTGTAAACTACGCCAATTTGAAAAAGATTAAAGAAGAAATTGCTAAGAGAAACGGTTAATTATTCTTCTTCCGAAATTTGGAACTTAGTTCGCTTGCTGCCTTCATACATTTCGTATTTCACCAAACGTGCTTCCAAACTTCCGTTGAAGAGTTTGATTTTTCGAGATGGTCTTAGCCCAACAAATTTCAAAGCTTCTAAATTACCTGTAATAAACCAAGCATTGGTATTCGGATAATTGTTCTTCAAAGTATCGCCTAATTCGCGGTAAAAACGCTCCAATTCAATATCCAAACGTTCACCGTATGGCGGATTGAAAACCATATGCAATGGTCCGGCCGATTCTTTTTTGGTGTCAAAGAAATTCGCCTGACTAATGGTGATGTATTCGTCTAAATTAGCATTGAGAATATTGTCTTTGGCTTTCTGAACCGCACTTGGCGCTTTGTCATAACCAATGATATTGTGGTGAAATTCTTTGGTTCGCTTCATCAACGCATCGATAATTTGGTCAAACAAATCGTTGTCCCAATCGTTCCATTTTTCGAAAGCAAATTCTTTTCGGTTAATGTTCGCAGGAATATTACAAGCAATCATGGCAGCTTCCGCCAAAATCGTTCCGGAACCACACATGGGATCTAAGAAATCTGAACTTCCGTCCCAACCTGACAATAACAACATTCCTGCCGCTAAAACTTCGTTTATCGGAGCGATATTCGTTGCCGTTCTGTAACCTCTGTGGTGCAATGAAGCACCCGAAGTATCCAGCGCTACCGAACATTGGTCACGATCGATGTGAATATTGATTCTTAAATCAGGAAAGTCTTTGTCAACACTTGGTCTTTGACCGGTTTTATCGCGAAATTGATCCACAATGGCGTCTTTCGCTTTTTGGGAAACAAATTGGGAATGTTTGAAATTATCCGAGTGAATCGTAGTATCAATCACAAAAGTCTGATTGGCGTTCATATACTTACTCCAATCAATTCCTTGAATGCCTTTGTATAAATTCTGATCATTAGTAGCACGGAAATAGTAAATCGGTTTTAGAATTTTTAACGCGGTTCGCAACGACAAATTGGCTTTATACATAAACCCTTTATCGCCTTTAAAACTTACGGCACGTGTGCCAATTTCAACGTCTTGTGCGCCTAATTGTTGTAATTCTTTGACCAATATTTCTTCAAAACCAAAAAAGGTTTTGGCTACCATTTTAAAATTCTCCATTTTTAATATCAATTTCAATGACAATATCAATAAGTAATACTGCCATAAGTTCGGCAAAAATACACTAATTTTGCGGGTGAAAGAATTCATTTGAAAAGAATAAATGTCAGATACTACAAATTGTAAATCCGAAAATTGGTACGCTTCCTGGTTTGACACACCGTATTACCATATTTTATACAAAGACCGAAATTACCGTGAAGCTCAAATCTTCATGGACAATCTTACCCATTATTTAAACTTACCCGAAAAAGCCAAAGTACTCGATTTAGCTTGTGGCAAAGGCCGTCATTCCATTTATTTAAACCAATTGGGTTACGACGTCATTGGTGCCGATTTATCCGAAAACAGTATTGCAGAAGCCAATAAAAATGCGAATGAAACCTTGCACTTTGTGGTTCATGACAAACGCGAACCTTTTGAAGATAAGTTTGATGCCATATTCAACTTATTCACCAGTTTTGGCTACTTTGAAAACGAAGAAGACAATTTGAAAACCTTAGTAGCCATAAAAGAAAGCTTATCAGAATATGGTTTTGCCGTGATTGATTTTATGAATGTTTACACGGTTTTGGAAAACTTAATTCCGGAAGAAACCAAAGAAGTGGATGGCATCACATTCCACATCAAACGATATGATGCGAATCATTTTATCATCAAAGAAATTGATTTTGAAGCCGATGGTCAGCAATTTCATTTTGAAGAAAAAGTAAAAGCCTATACGTTAGAGGATTTTCAACGCATGATGGACGAAGCGGGCATTTATTTATTGGATACTTTTGGGGATTATAAATTAAAGAAATTCCACAAGAATACCAGTGAAAGATTAATTATGATTTTTAAATAAATGAATTACATACTTCCTTTATTATCAGTTCTTTTAGGCTATGCAATTGCATTGATTATTAAACCTAAAAAGAAGAACAATCTAAAACTGTTATTGGCCTTTAGCGGTTCGTTTTTGTTGTCAATTACTGTGATGGATTTGTTGCCGGAAGTATACGAAGCGCATCATCGTCCGGGAACATTAAATATTGGTGTTTTCATCATGGTCGGAATTTTGTTCCAAATCATTTTAGAGTTTTTCTCCAAAGGTGCCGAACATGGTCATGTTCATGGTCATGACAAAATCAGGCAAATGCCTTGGTTACTATTTATCAGTTTGTGCATTCATGCCTTTTTAGAAGGATTTCCGGTTGGGCATCACCATGATTTGGCTTACGGAATTGCGATTCACCACTTGCCAATCGCTATTATCTTAACGACTTTTTTTCTCAATGCGGAATTGAATAAAACAGCTTTGTTTGTCTTTATGATTTCGTTTGCTTTGATGACACCATTAGGAACATTTGTTTCCGATTCTGCTCCATCAATCACACAATATTACACCGAAATCACCGCCGTTGTCATTGGGATTTTATTCCATATTTCTTCAACCATTATCTTTGAAAGCAGCGAAGGACATAAATTTAATATCGCTAAGATTTCGATGATTATTTTGGGGATTTTATTGGCTTGTTTTGTTTAAAAATCTAAAGAAAACTCAGTAACTTAGCCACTCAGAACCTTAGTCACTCAAAAATGAGCTTCACCAAAACTACCGAACAATCCTCGCGTTACGAAAGTCTCGAACAAATGTCGGTTCACGACTTGTTAGCCAATATCAATAACGAAGACAAAACCGTGCCATTGGCTGTGGAAAAAGCTTTGCCGCAAATTGAAAGTTTGGTGACTCAAATTGTGGCCAAAATGAAACTCGGCGGCAGATTGTTCTACATCGGCGCCGGAACTTCAGGACGATTGGGTATTGTAGATGCTTCAGAATGTCCGCCAACGTTTGGTGTCCCTTTCGACTTAGTGAACGGAATTATTGCCGGTGGAGACAAAGCCATTCGCAAAGCTGTCGAATTTGCCGAAGACGACAAAGACCGAGCCTGGAAAGATTTAGTGGCTGAAAACATCTCCCAAAATGATGTAGTAATTGGCATCGCCGCTTCTGGAACTACACCTTATGTAATTGGTGGTTTGGAAAAATGCCATGAGAACAATATCATTACTGGTTGCATTACTTGTAACGAAGGAAGTCCGTTAGCGTTGACTGCACAATTTCCGGTTGTAGTTGTTGTTGGTCCCGAATTCGTAACAGGAAGTTCACGCATGAAAGCCGGAACCGCACAGAAATTGGTTTTGAATATGATTTCTACTGCTGCGATGATTCAATTGGGTCGAGTAAAAGGCAACAAAATGGTCGATATGCAATTGAGTAATGTAAAATTGGTTGACCGCGGTGTTCGGATGATTATGGGTGAAATTCCGGTGAGTTATGAAGAAGCTTCGGCTTTGTTAGAAAAACACGGCAGCGTTAGAAAAGCAGTAGATTATTTTAAAAATATATAAATGAAAAAGTACATCACCTTAGCCCTATTGTTCGTTTCAATACTTTCCTATTCACAACAAATGAGTTTAGAGAAAGGAAGATTCTATTACGGCGGTAACCGAATCGGCAATCAAGAAACCAAAAACTTATTGGCTACCAATGTCAAAGCAATTATATTATACAAACAAGCCAAATCAAAAGAAGCTTTAGGTGGATTTTTATTGGGTTTTGGTATCGGATTAACAGTTGGTGACTTAGCCATAGGTTTGTTTTCGGATAAAGAATACCCATCGGTTATGACTTACGCAGGTTTAGGTTCAATTGCCATTTCTATCCCAGTACTTTCGGGTAGAAAAAAACGATATGAAGAAGCAATCAATATCTACAATTCGGAACACAAAGAATTGAAATTAGGTACTGCCGATAATACTATGAAACTGAATGCTATTGCCAATCAAAATGGTTTTGGTTTCCAATTAAAATTCTAAACTATGTCAGTCAACAAAACGCTACTCGACAAAGGAATTAAATTCATGCTTTACGCTTTACCACTAATGTTTATTGGTCCAAGTGTTATTTACAACGCCTTTATCAACAAACAAAATATTTGGCATTGGTTGGTTTTAGCTATTGGCATTTTTCTCAGTGGTTTGGCAGTTTATTTTATGTTTAAAGGAATCAAAACACTAACTGACGCGTTGTTTCAAAACGATAAATAACAACTATTTTGATAGCATCAAGAACTTTACAGTTGATGAATCAAATAATTTAAAAAAGTAGCTAAGTAGCTAAGTAACTAAGTGGCTGAGTAAAATCTCAAAAACTTAGTAACTCAGGCACTCAGAAACTCAGAAACTCAGAAAATGAAAAAAACATCACTACTCCTACTCGCTTTAACCCTTTTTTCCTGTTCAGATAAAGAACGTAATTGTACCGATTTCAAAACCGGGACTTTTGAATTTTCGCAAGAAATCAATGGAAAAAAAGTTACCTCTACTTTTACGCGAACCGAAACGCTTCAAATAGAGACTTTCAACGGCAAAACCGATACGGCTTCTGTTCGTTGGGTGAATGACTGCGAATTGGTGTTGCAAAAACTGCATCCCAAAACGATGAACGAGCGCAAAGCAATCAGCATGACAATTTTGGCTACTGACGAGAATAGTTATACTTTTGACTATTCTTTTGTGGGCGATGCCAAAAAACAACGCGGCACTGTAACAAAACTAAAATAATCCCGTTTAACCGATACAAACTTAATTTACACACATGGAAGTATTTTTAAATCCCGATGCTTGGATAGCGCTTTTAACTTTAACATTCTTAGAGATTGTTCTAGGAATTGACAACATCATTTTCATTTCAATTGTAACCGGAAAATTACCCGCCGAAAAACGCAAAAAAGCCACTCAAATTGGTTTATTCCTAGCCATGTTTATGCGTATTGGTTTGTTATTTGGAATTACGATACTAATCGCTATGAAAGCGCCATGGTTTAGCATTGATTGGGGTTGGTTTAGTGCTAGTTTCACCGGTCAAGCCATTATTCTTTTGCTTGGTGGTATTTTTCTTATCTATAAGAGTACCAAAGAAATCCACGAAAAAGTAGACCACAAAGGCGAAGAGGAAAAAGATTTAAAAACGTCGGCTGCTAAATCATTTAGTAGTGTAATTGTTCAAATTTTATTAATCGATTTAATCTTTTCTGTAGACAGTATTTTAACTGCGGTTGGAATGACCAATGGTGTTGAAGGCGCTTTATACATTATGGTAACCGCTGTTGTGATTTCTGTGGGTGTTATGCTTTTATTCGCGGTTCCGGTTGGAAATTTTGTAAATGCTAATCCATCAATTCAAGTGTTAGGTTTAGCTTTTTTAATCCTAATCGGGTTTATGTTAATCACCGAAAGTATGCACTTGTCTAATGCTTCTTTGGCCGGACAACACGTTGGCGTGGTGCCAAAAGGGTATTTGTATTTCGCCATTGCGTTCTCGTTGGCGGTGGAATTCATCAATATGAAAATGCGCAAAAAGAAACACTGATATAAAAATTAGGAGCGAATGGCTTGGGCTTTATCGGTCATGGCATTTCCCGCTTTTCATTACAATAAAAAAGTCCCGAAATAATCGGGACTTTTTTATTTTCATTACAATCTGGGCTAGATAGAATTAGTATTGAAAACCTGGCAGGTTTAGTTATTCTAAAGACAAAGTAATCTGTCCGTCATCATCTGTTTCCGTTTGAATGTCATCACTAACATTGTCTTCTCCGGTTACTTCTACATCTTCCGGTTGCACTTCTTCCGGTTCTTCAAATGGTAATGGTTCTAGCAAATTGACTTGTTTAAGTTTGTCTGTGGTCAATTGGTTTCCAATCGCCTTAATTCCTTTGACTGAAATAAATTGTTCCAAATCAACCGTAATCGTGTCTTTTTGCACACCTTTGACTTTGGCAAATACAATTTCTGCCATTGGTCGCCAATCGGTGGAAACGATTTCTAATTGAGATTTTTCATGTTCCGTAATAAAGGTTTCTTCCTTATTTTCGTTTTCGACCAAAAAGCGTTTAACAAAGTAACGTTCTTTTTCACCATCATAATAAATGGTTGAAATCGGTTTCTTAGGATGCCATTTCTCTAAAACAATCATGTCTTCATCAAAATGCGTCGTCAACTCAGGCACAATCGTTTTCAATTTCCCGGATTGGTTGATGATCAACAATCGGTCATTTGGCCTAAATTCACCCAACAACTCACCTCTACCATCCACATTCAATCTTTGAACCGTATCGTCAAACCACACTTTACGCGGACGTAAAGTCGAAATGCCTTTTTCTTTAAGTTCAATCTTCTTAATCGGATATTTGGTTACGGTATTTCCGCGAGATGCTCTTCCTTTGATGGCAATATCGGAGAAATCTACATCCCATTTTAGTTTTTTCACGCTACCAATTTGGCGCAACAAAATCGTCACCGTTTCTGCTTCTCCATTCGGATTCGCTGAAAAATACAAGACTTGACTTCCAGGTTTTTCTTGGGTCAAATCATAAAACTTATCACGAGTAACTCCGGAAACATTAAAACGCTTGATAAACGTGGATCCGTTTTTACCATCGCGGTACATCATATTGTAAATCGTGCGCTTGTCATTTTTATCAAAAACCGCAATGTGGATAATGTCTTTGCCCACGAACTTCTTGTCATCGACTTTAGCAATCATCATTTTTCCGTCGCGTAAGAAGACAATTACGTCATCAATATCGGAACAATCGGCTACGTATTCGTCTTTCTTCAAACCTGTTCCAAAGAAACCTTCTTCTCTATTTACATAAAGTTTGGTATTTCTCAAAACCACTTTCGTAGCTTCAATCGTGTCGAAACTTCTCAACTCGGTTTGGCGTTCGCGACCTTTGCCGTATTTGTCTTTTAGTTTTTGGAAGAAATCAATCGTATAATCAATGATATGGCCTAAATGGTGTTTTACTTCTTCCATTTCGGCTTCCAACTTCGCAATCGCATCATCAGCTTTATCCGAGTCGAAACGCGTGATACGAATCATTGGAATTTGCGTTAGCTTTTGCAAATCGTCATCATTGATTTCTCGCACAAACGATTTCAAGAAAGGCTTAAATCGGTCATACATGTAAACGTAAAGCGATTCTCTGTCGGAGTACAATTTGAAATCGATGTACATTTCTTCTCTAATGAAGATTTTCTCCAAAGTCGAGAAATGCCATTTGTTTTCGAGTTCGTCTAACTGAATTTCCAATTCGCGTTTAAGCAAATCAACCGTTCTATGTGTCGAAATTTTCAACATATCTGAAACACCAATGAACAGAGGTTTGTGGTTCTCAATCACACAGCCTAACGGCGCAACCGAAGTTTCACAAGCCGTAAACGCATAAAGCGCATCAATCGTTTTATCAGGAGAAACGCCTGGCGGAAGATGGATTAAAATCTCTACTTCGGCAGCGGTATTGTCTTCAATTTTTTTGACTTTTATTTTTCCTTTTTCATTGGCTTTCAGAATACTGTCAATCAGAGTTGAAGTATTGGTTGAAAACGGAATTTGGGTAATGACCAACGTTTGTTTGTCGAGTTGACCAATTTTGGCACGCACTCGCACACGTCCGCCACGCAAACCGTCGTTGTAATTCGACACATCTGCAATACCAGCAGTTGGGAAATCAGGAAATAAAGTAAAAGGTTTGTTCTTTAAAACTTTTATCGAACAATCTATCAGTTCGTTAAAATTGTGTGGTAAAACTTTAGTCGATAAACCTACGGCAATACCCTCAGCACCTTGGGCTAACAATAAAGGAAACTTTACCGGAAGGTTAATTGGTTCGGCACGTCTACCGTCATACGACATTCCCCATTGGGTGATTTTTGGGGAATACAAAACGTCGTGGCCAAACTTAGAAATACGCGCTTCAATATAACGCGAAGCCGCAGCGCTGTCACCGGTTAGGATATTTCCCCAGTTTCCTTGCATGTCGATAATCAAATCCTTTTGCCCGATTTGCACCATTGCATCACCAATACTTGCATCTCCGTGTGGATGATACTGCATGGTGTGTCCGACGATGTTCGCCACTTTGTTGTAACGACCATCATCCAACTCTTTCATGGAATGCATGATACGGCGTTGCACCGGTTTGAATCCGTCTTCAATTGCCGGAACGGCACGCTCCAAGATTACATAGGAAGCATAGTCCAAAAACCAATCTTTGTACATTCCTGTAACTTTGGTAATGGTGTCTTCCGGGTTTTCGTCGTTTTCGTAGAAATGGTTGCCGCCCGAAGATTTGATGTCTTCAAAGCCTTCTTCCATTGCGTCATCGCTTGAAGATTCGTTCAACTCGTCGTTGTTGTCGTCTTCGTTTGGGATGATATCGTCTTCTTCTTCGTCTTTCATATAAAAGTTACTGAGATCCTGAGTTACTGAGTTCCTAAGTTTGAGCAAAAAAATACTCAGTGGCTTAGTTACATAGCTACTCAGCTACTTTTTTAATTTATTATTTTTCAACAACGTCTAACTCCACTTTCAAGTTATTGATAATGAAAATCTGTCTGTCCGGTGTGTTTTTACCCATATAAAATTCGAGTAAGGTTTCAATCGATGTGGCTTTGTCTAACATGACCGGATCCAATCGAATGTCTTGTCCGATAAAATGTTTGAACTCATCGGGTGAAATTTCTCCTAATCCTTTGAATCGGGTGATTTCCGGTTTGGGTTTAAGTTTTTCTATCGCGTTTACTCTTTCTTCTTCGCTGTAACAATAGATGGTTTCCTTCTTATTTCGCACACGGAACAATGGTGTTTGCAAAATGTACAAATGGCCATCCTTGATCAACTCAGGGAAAAATTGTAAAAAGAATGTGATTAGCAACAAACGAATGTGCATGCCGTCAACATCGGCATCGGTGGCGATTACGATATTGTTGTAACGCAAATCGCCCATGTCTTCCTCGATGTCTAAAGCCGCTTGGAGTAAGTTGAATTCTTCGTTTTCGTAAACAATCTTTTTGGTCATGCCATACGAATTCAAAGGCTTACCACGCAAACTGAATACGGCTTGTGTATTTACATCACGCGATTTGGTAATTGAACCCGAAGCCGAATCTCCCTCAGTAATGAAAAGCGTGCTTTCTAAACTTCGTGGATTTTTAGCATCGGTTAAATGCACTCGGCAATCGCGTAGTTTTTTATTGTGTAAACTCGCTTTTTTGGCTCTGTCTTTAGCCAACTTACGAATTCCGGATAGCTCTTTACGTTCTCTTTCCGCTTGAAGAATTTTGCGCAATAACAAATCGGCTACTTCCGGATTTTTGTGTAGATAGTTATCGAGTTTGGTTTTGATAAAATCGTTTACGAAAGTACGCACCGATGGACCTTTCGGACCAATATCTGTCGAACCTAATTTGGTTTTGGTCTGTGATTCAAAAACCGGTTCTTCTACTTTAACCGCAATGGCAGAAACAATCGATTTACGAATATCTGACGCTTCGAAAGGTTTGTTGTAAAACTCTTTAATGGTTTTGACAATCGCTTCACGGAAAGCACCTAAATGCGTTCCACCTTGAGTAGTGTTTTGTCCATTGACAAACGAATGGTATTCTTCTGAGTATTGCGATTTACTGTGCGTTAAAGCAATTTCAATATCATCGCCTTCCAAATGAATTACCGGATATTGCATGTCTTCTTCCGAAATGGTTTCTTCCAGTAAATCTTTTAGACCGTATTCGGAAATGTATTTTTCACCGTTATAATAAATCGTTAGACCACGATTTAAGTAACAATAGTTTTTGAGCATCTTGATGACGTACTCATTTCGGTATTTGTAATTTTTAAAAATGGTTTCATCGGCAACGAAAGACACTTTGGTTCCTCGTCGTTTAGTCGATTCTACCAAGTCTTCTTCGATGGTTAAATTTCCGGCTGAGAATTCGGCTGCTTTTTGCTGGTTATCCCGAACCGATTCCACACGGAAATAATTCGATAAAGCATTAACAGCTTTGGTACCGACTCCATTCAAACCAACAGATTTCTTAAACGCTTTGGAGTCGTATTTTCCACCGGTATTCATTTTGGAAACCACGTCAACGACTTTCCCAAGCGGAATACCACGACCGTAATCGCGGACGGTTACCAGTTTGTCTTTGATAGTCACTTCAATGACTTTTCCGGCGCCCATAACGAACTCATCGATACAGTTATCTATGGTTTCCTTGAGCAATATGTAAATACCATCGTCGGGTGAAGAACCGTCACCGAGTTTCCCGATATACATTCCGGGACGCATTCGGATGTGTTCTTTCCAGTCGAGCGAACGGATATTGTCTTCGGTATATTGATTTTGTTCTGACATTTTAAAAACTAACGATTTTGTGCTAATATAGTGGAAATCGAATGGAAATAAAAGAACAAAAATCAGAAGTTATCAATAGGATATTGACAAAAAAAGATGGTAGAACACAGTGTGAAGTCGGTAGATTTGAGAGACAAAAAAACCGCTAAATTTCTTTAGCAGTTTTTTATTAGAGTTGTTCTTTTTAGAAATTAAATGAATAATTGCAAATCAAGTTGAGTGAATTAGTTTTAATATAACCATTGCCAACAACAGGTACATCGCTTATATTGGATAATCCTAAATTATCTCTTATTTCAACGCTTATTTTGTTATTGTTCTTCAATTTGAATGTTTTCCCAAATCCAAATACTAAACCAAAATCAAGACTTTTATAATTATCGGTTTGATCAGTATTTCTTTCGTCATAATCATTCCAAAGTTCTGATTTAATCATATAACTCATGAATGGTCCGCCGTTGATATACAAACTATTATCAGGCCCAAATTGGTATTTCAAAAGAATGGGTAGCGTTATAAATTGGTTTTTGAATTTAATTTTTACCCGACCATAAAAACTCGGATCATCAGGGCTATCAAAGATTTCTATATAAGGGTTATCAGTCGCTGTTTTTCTATCGTAATTAATATTGGCCACTAATGACAATCTCTCTTTTAATTGATATTCAAATGAAAGACCAACCAAAAAATCTACTCCGGCATCTAAGGTTTCTATTTGGGGATTACCTCTAAAACTTGAATAAGTCAAACCACCATTAAAACCAACTTTTAACTTGCCTTGGGCAAAACTGTTACCAACAAAAAATGTCACTAACAAAAAAGTGAATACTATTTTTTTCATAAAGTCGGATTAAACGTTGAAACGGAAATGCATCACATCGCCATCTTTTACGATATATTCTTTACCTTCAACTTTGAATTTTCCGGCTTCTTTGGCTTTGGCTTCTGAGCCGTAATGCACATAATCTTCATACGAAATTACTTCGGCACGAATGAATCCTTTTTCAAAATCGGTATGGATTACTCCGGCAGCTTTTGGAGCCGTATCTCCGATGTTGATGGTCCAAGCGCGAACTTCTTTAACTCCGGCTGTGAAGTAAGTTTGTTGCTTTAATAATTTATAAGCGGCACGAATTAAAACGGCCGAACCCGGTTCGGTCAACCCTAAATCTTCTAAGAACATTTGACGCTCTTCGTAGGTTTCCAATTCGGTGATATCGGCTTCGGTTCCAACGGCTAAAACAATAACCTCTGCGTTTTCGTCTTTTACCAATTCGCGAACTTGCTCAACATAAGCATTTCCGGTTGCGGCTGCCTCTTCATCTACATTACAAACATACAAAACCGGTTTGGTGGTGATTAATTGGAAATCTTCCATTAATGCTTCTTCGTCGGCATTTTGAGGAAGAACAGTTCTCGCTGATTTCGCTTGCAATAAAGCTTCACGGATTCTGTCTAAGAATGCTTTCTCCACTTGGGCTTCTTTATTTCCGGTTTTGGCAGCGCGGTTGACTTTTTCCAAACGTTTTTCAACGGTTTCTAAGTCTTTTAACTGCAATTCGATATCTATAGTTTCTTTGTCACGTATTGGATTTACATTCCCATCAACGTGCACAATATTGTCATTATCAAAACAACGCAAAACGTGTATAATAGCATTACATTCTCTGATGTTGGCCAAAAATTGATTCCCTAAACCTTCGCCTTTGCTTGCTCCTTTTACCAATCCGGCGATATCAACGATATCCACCGTTGCCATTTGGACACGCTCCGGTTTTACCAACTCTTCTAATTTGTTGATTCTTGGATCAGGAACGTTTACCACTCCGATATTAGGTTCGATAGTACAAAACGGAAAGTTCGCACTTTGAGCTTTGGCATTCGATAAACAATTAAATAAGGTTGATTTTCCAACGTTTGGTAATCCTACAATTCCTGCTTTCATATTTCTTTACTATTTCTATCGGTAATATGTAACGCTAAAGCGTTTCATTTCTTTGTTATTGTTATAAAAAGTGTGCAAATATAGCGTAATAAAACCAAGTAACAAAGCGGTTTAAAAGGCAAAAAAAGTTAGTTTGTGCGTTCTGCTAATTGGTCAATGATAACTTGCTCTTCCTCGGTAGCAGTTAATCCGGAGACGTTCCAATAGTCTGAAAGTATGGTGTTTTTCTTGTTGTAAAGTGTTTTGTCTTTAAAAACTTCGCTGTCTTTATAACTGTAGTTTTGGTTGCTGAAATTGGTGGTTACAAAGTAATTTCGGACTTCAATATCGGTGGTTTTATTTTTATCCACTCGTTCAAAACCAATTTCCTCTTTGGAACTGAATAAATAATAGTTGTCGTTATCAAACCGGTAAATGGTTTTAAATATTGATTTGTAAATATTTTTGGTTCCAATCGCGGTGTTTTCTTTGAGGTTTGAAATGGTGGAATGAGAAACAAAAGAGCTAACCTCAATGATGATTTTTTGCTTCCAATCATATACAATTTTAAAATCGTCTAACAATCCCTTGCTATTTTCCAACGGTGTAATCAACATTACATTATAATCCTTATTATTAGAATAGGCTTTTATTAAAAAATCAAATTGCTTTTTTGCTTTTGAGTTCAAAATGTATTCTAAATATTTGAAGCTATAATAATTATGCATTATATCATTGAGATTGTACCCTAAAACATCCGATTTTATTTCTTCTGTCAATAAACCGAAGGACCTATTCTGTTCTACTAAAATGGTATTCTTAAAATTCTTGTCCTTACCAAAAAGCTGAAAATTCATCAATCCGTCATTGTAATAAGAATAGTTGCCATTGAGCTTAAAAAATTCTCTGGAGTAAACTTTTAACCGTGCGGGCACAGTGAGCTTTTTTCTGGAATTTTCCACTAAAGTCTTTAGGATTTTTTGAGGATGTTGTTTGGTGACAATAATTTCATCTAAATCGGTTATACTGCTTTTTAAAAAAATAACATTCTCAGCCGTTTTTAAAGTGGACGATCTAAGTGTTTTTGAGCTGTAGGAAGAATGGGTTATTTGAATATTGGAAATTCCGGTTAACACAAAAGAAACCATCCCTTCAGTATTACTCAATAACGTTTGTTTGGTTTTTTGTATAAATACGGTAGCGTCTTCAATGGGAAGATTGGTCTCTGAATCTCTCAAAATCAATGACTTCTCAACAGATTGCGCATTAAGATTCATACTTAAAACCAATAAAAAAAACAGGTAAAGTTTCTTCATCTACAGATTGGGTTTAAGCAAATTTAGTAAAATTTCATTCTAAATTATAAACATAACATAATGTTAGTTAATTTGTTGAAATAGTTTTATCCTTAGTGTTAAAATAGCACTGAAAAAATATTATATTGCGTTTCATTAACAACTAACCAACCAACTTTATGAAAAAAATTACACTTTTGTTATTTTCATTGCAGTTTGGATACATTGCAGCGCAAGACAATCCGAATGCAACTAAAAACGACTCAATGAAAACCAACGAACTACAAGAAATCAAGATTGTAGGTTCAAGAAATTCAAAACGAACTGTAGTAAACTCAGCTGTTCCCATTGACATTATTGATGTAAAAAGCGTTACTACCCAAAGCGGTAAGATTGAAATCAATGAATTACTGCAATATGCGGCGCCTTCGTTTAACGCCAACAAACAATCGGGTTCTGATGGTGCTGACCACGTTGACCCTGCAACATTGAGAGGTATGGGACCGGATCAAACTTTGGTTTTAATCAACGGCAAAAGAAGGCACCAATCATCATTAATTAACTTATTCGGAACTCGAGGTCGTGGTAATACCGGTACCGATTTGAATGCAATTCCGGCGGCTGCCATTAAGCGAATTGAAATCCTTCGTGATGGTGCTGCTGCCCAATACGGTTCAGATGCCATTGCCGGAGTAATCAATATTGTTTTGAATGACAACGTTGATGAACTGACCGGAACCGTTACCTATGGTATGTACAGTACCAATGCCGATGGTAATTTTCCGGCCGGAACTGCGAATACCGGTGATAATTTCCTTGACACGAATGCCGATGGCAACAAAACTGCCGATGGTAAAAGCTTTGATGGAAATTCCATTAAGTTGACTACTAATTACGGAACTAAAATTGGCGACAAAGGCGGTTTTGCTAACTTTACCGCTGAGTATCTGAACAAAGAAAAGACATTGCGTCCGGGATTTGATTTCAGAAGAGGTTTTGGAGAAGCTTCGATTGAAAGCTTTAATTTCTTTGTGAATGCTGCTATTCCTGTTTCAGACAAAACCAAGTTTTATGTTTTTGGTGGAAGAAATTTCAGAGATACTGACGCTTATGCGTTTACCAGAAACAATCCTTCTCCTAGAATTGTAACCGATATTTACCCGAACGGATTTACACCAAGAATTACCTCTTTAATTATCGACAATTCAGTTTCTGCCGGATTTAGAACGCAAACTGCCGGTGGTTGGAACTTAGACATTAGCAATACTTATGGTAAAAACTTATTCCATTACTACATTAAAGGCACGTTGAATGCTTCATTGGAAGAAGCTTCGCCTACAGAATTTGATGCCGGTGGTCATACTTTGAGTCAAAATACCATCAATTTGGATTTGTCTAAAAACTATGATGGTATTCTAAACGGATTCAACTTGGCTTTTGGTGGTGAATACAGAACAGAACAATTTACGATTTTTGCCGGAGAAGAAGGTTCGTATGCTACTTATGATGTAAATGGCCAACCGATTACTGATCCGTTGAATCAAACAATTCCTAACGACCCAAATACAGGTGATCCAAGACCTGGTGGTTCACAAGGTTTTCCTGGTTACAGTCCGGACAACGTAGTAAACCGTAGTCGTTCGAATGTTTCGCTTTATGCCGATGGTGAATTGGATGTAAACAATAATTTCATGGTGAGTTCGGCTTTGCGTTTTGAAAATTACAGTGATTTCGGAAGTACGTTAAACGGAAAATTGGCCGCCCGATTAAAAACCGGTGCTAACATCAATTTAAGAGGTTCGATTAGTTCAGGATTCAGAGCGCCTTCTTTGGCACAGATATATTACAATCTTCGTTTTACCAACTTCTCTTCGAGTGGTGCCTCAGAAATTTTGTTATCTCCTAATAATAGTCCGGTAACACAAGCTTTTGGTATTGGTAAATTGAATGAAGAAAAAGCCGTTAACGGATCGTTCGGTTTCACGGCTTCTTACGGTGATTTCACAGCCACCATCGACGGTTATATGGTGAATGTATCAGACAGAATCGTGTTGACCGGTTACTTTGACGCCTCAGCTTTAAACATTGGTGTTGATTCAGCCCAATTTTTCGTAAACGGTGTTGACACTAAAACTACCGGTTTGGATGTGGTTATTTCATGGAAAAAGAAATTTGGCGACAATTCTTTTGGTGCGACCTTATTGGGTAACATCAATGACATGAAAGTAGACAAAGTGAATAATGGCACTTTAGATGAGCAAACTTTCTTCGGCGAGAGAGAAAAAGCCTTCCTTTTGGCTTCTGCACCGGACAACAAATTCAGCTTAAACTTGAACTATTCCCGCAAATGGTTTGATGCAGGATTGGCTTTTACTCGTTTTAGCGAAGTAAAATTATTAGACTACCAAATGTATGAAGACGTAGCCGACTATGGTTCTTTTGCTAACCAAATTAAAGCAGCTACTGATACTTACAGTGCTAAAATCGTAACCGATTTGACTTTAGGTTTCAATCTTTCTAAAAACAGCAAATTAAGTATTGGAAGCAACAACTTATTCAATATTTATCCTGACCAACAAGATGACTGGGTTGAAGCCGGTGGTTATTGGGATGCCGTACAAATGGGCTTTGGTGGTGCTTACTACTACGCTCGTATGAATTTCAAATTCTAATCTAAATTATAATTAACTAAAAGTCCTGAGTTTTCACTCGGGACTTTTTTTTTATGTGCATCTTATAACAATTAGTAAAAATAGTATAACATAAGCGTCTCGATTTAGGAATAGATTTGTAATGTATTAACCATTAAACTTATTCGTTATGAAAGTTCTACTCTTAAGCATCTTTACTTTGCTGTTTACCATTGGCAGTCAGGCTCAAAATACGAATGTAAAATCTGAAGTTAAAACCACCACTAAGACCATCAAGGATTCTAAAGGTGAGAAAAAAATTGTAAAAACTGAGGAAACTAAAGAAGTACAAAAAATTAAATTAGAAGAAGCAAAAGCCAACACTTTAAATATTCCGATGAAATCTGACCAAGAAGTCGATGTGACCAAAAAAACTCAGGTAGCTGTAGATGGAGTGACCCAGTTTGTAGATGTAGACCGATCAGCTTATTATACTTACAACGGTCAAAAATACCAAGTAGCTATTGACAAAAGCGGTTATACAATGGCCTTTCCGGACAATCAGGAACGCGCCGTTTTAAGAAGAACTTCCAATAATAATTATATTTATAAAAACAAGGACAAACTCTCTGTTGGTTATTTTGATGCAGAAGGAAATCTTGTCTTAGAGACTTATGACGAAAAAACAGACACAGTAGTCCTTGAAAAATTTATTGTTGTGAAGCCTTAATATATTTCATGTTTTGTTGAAAAAGCCCGAGCACTTGTGTTCGGGTTTTTGTTTTTAAGCATAAAAAAACCTCAATTGCTTGAGGTTTAAAATGATTATTCGTTATGTAAAAACGATTGTCTGTTGAGTAACGTTTCTTCGCTTTCTACGTGATTATCATCGGGAATACAACAGTCTACAGGACAAACCGCAGCACATTGTGGCTCTTCGTGAAAACCTTTACATTCCGTACATTTTCCGGGTACTATATAATAAATATCATCTGATATTGGTGTTTGGGCAGCGTCTGAATCGACTTCGGTTCCATCAGGTAAAATTACTTTTCCTCTTAACTTGGTTCCGTCTTTATAACGCCAATCGTCAGCACCTTCGTAAATAGCAGTATTTGGACATTCGGGTTCACATGCACCACAGTTGATACATTCGTCTGTTATTATGATTGCCATAGCTAATTTTTAATTAATTTTGCGCAAAATTACAATCAAAACCATTCATAAACAAGCTACTGATGTTACAAATCGAGAAAAAAAAATGTTTTGTTGAATTAGGAAAGTTTTTAAGCCAATTCTCTTTGGAACAAAACAGTAAAAATGAGACGGTTCATCACAATGACTTGTTCTTCGAAAGCTTTGTCGATTTGATTCATTTGTCGCAATCACACAACGGTTGGTTTACACCGGAGCAAGTTTATCATTCGGTGCAATCTTGGGCTAAAGCTTTGCAAGAAGAGAATTTGAACCAATGGGTATCAAATTACGATTTCTCAAAAGTACAGCCTAAAACCGTCGGTTTAATTCTCGCCGGAAATATTCCGTTGGTAGGTTTTCACGATTTTCTTTCCGTATTAATTTCAGGGCATAAAGTTTTGATAAAGACTTCTTCGAATGACCAACATCTGATCAAGTTTTTGGCTAAATATTTAATTGCTGTCAATCCCGAAATTGAAAACTATATCACCTTTACTGATGGCAAGCTGGAGAAATTTGATTCCGTAATTGCCACCGGAAGCAACAATACCGCTCGTTATTTCGAATTCTATTTTAAAGACAAACCGAGCATCATTCGCAAAAACAGAAACTCTGTAGCGGTTTTGACCGGGAATGAAAGTCAGGATGATTTAATGAAATTGGGTAAAGATATTTTTCGCTACTTCGGATTAGGTTGCCGAAATGTTTCCAAATTATTTGTCCCGAAAGGTTACGATTTCCAACCGTTCTTTCAAGCGATTTATGAATACAAAGACGTAATTTTCTACGAAAAATATTCTAACAATTACGACTACAACAAAGCTGTTTTCTTAATGAGTAACTTTAAGTTATTGGATAACGAGTTTTTAACTTTGAAAGAAGATATCAGCTACGCCTCGCCTATTTCTTCGGTGTTTTATGAATACTATGAAAATATAGCAGATATTAAAAAACAATTGGAAACCGATGCGGAGCAAATTCAATGCATTGTCTCTAAAAGTGTTATTGAAAACAGTATACCTTTTGGTAAAACCCAACAGCCTGAACTTTGGGATTATGCGGATAATGTTGATACTTTGGATTTTTTATTGAAAATCTGATTGAAAGATTCCCAATAAATGTTATAAACTAAAACGTTTTCGTTAATAACATCGGCTTATTATTGCAGAATTCTAACGGCTTATTTTAGGCCTATTTCCGAAATTTGCACTTTAATTTTTTTTGAAAACCACCATGAAAAAACACAATTACAGCGCCGGACCATGTATACTTCCGCAAGAAGTTTTTGAAAAATCTGCTCAAGCAGTTTTAAATTTCAACAACTCGGGCTTGTCCATATTGGAAATGTCACACCGAAGCAAAGATTTCGTGGCGGTTATGGACGAAGTAAGAGCTTTGGTTTTGGAACTTCTGGGTTTGGAAGGCAAAGGTTACCAAGCTTTATTTTTACAAGGTGGCGCGAGTTTAGAGTTCCTAATGGTTCCTTACAACTTAATGAAAGTTGATGGCAAAGCCGCTTATTTAGATACCGGAACTTGGGCAAACAACGCGATTAAAGAAGCCAAATTGTTTGGTGAAACCGTTGTGGTAGCTTCTTCTAAAGAACAAAATTACAATCATATTCCAACTGACTATACGATTCCTGCTGATGCGAGTTATTTCCACTGCACTAGTAACAATACTATTTTTGGAACACAAATAAAATCCTTTCCAAAAACCGATATTCCTGTGGTTTGTGATATGAGTTCGGATATATTTTCGCGCAGTTTAGACTTCTCTCAATTCGACTTAATTTATGCCGGAGCTCAGAAAAATATGGGTGCTGCCGGAGCAACACTAGTTGTGGTGAAAGAAGAAATCCTTGGGAAATCAGGCAGAACAATTCCGAGTATTTTGGATTATGAAAAACACATTAAGGCCGAAAGCATGTACAATACACCCTCAGTTTTTGCGGTTTACACTTGTTTGTTGACTTTACAATGGTTAAAAAACCAAGGCGGCATCGCTGCCATTGAAAAAATCAACGAAGTCAAAGCCAATTTGCTTTACAGCGAAATCGACAGAAATCCGTTGTTCATTGGAACAGCTAATCCTGCTGACCGAAGTTTTATGAATGCCACTTTCCTATTGGTCAATCCGGAGCATCAGGAAACGTTTGACAAAATGTGGAAAGCAGCCGGAATTTCGGGATTACCCGGTCATCGCTCTGTTGGTGGCTATAGAGCTTCAATGTACAATGCGTTGCCTTTGGAAAGCGTACAAGTTTTAGTCGATGTGATGAAGGAACTTGAGGTAGTTTTCAGTGTTCAGTCGCAGTCGCAGTTAGCAGAATAATTGCCCGGATTGGAGCGAGCTACCGTGTAGCGCGGAAAGCCGGATTAAGCTCCTAAAAAAACATACAACTTACAACATATAACTTAAAACAAAGAATGAAAGTATTAGCCAACGACGGAATTTCAAAAAGCGGAATTCTAGCTTTAGAAAAAGGTGGTTTTGAAGTGATTACAACCAAAGTAGCACAAGAGCAAGTTGCCAATTATGTGAATGCCCATAACATTTCGGTGGTTTTGGTTCGCAGTGCGACTAAAGTTAGAAAAGACATTATTGACGCTTGTCCGGGATTGAAAATCATTGGTCGCGGTGGCGTTGGAATGGACAATATTGATGTGGATTATGCTCGCAGTAAAGGAATTCATGTGATTAATACGCCGGCTTCTTCTTCGGAGAGCGTGGCCGAATTGGTTTTTGCGCACTTATTTACAGGCGTTAGATTTTTACATGATGCCAACAGAAATATGCCTTTGGAAGGAGATACCAACTTTGACGGTTTGAAAAAAGCTTATGCTAACGGTATCGAATTGCGTGGTAAAACTTTGGGGATTATTGGTTTTGGCCGAATTGGTCAGGCTGTCGCCAAAATGGCTTTAGGTCTTGGGATGAAAGTGATTGCTGCCGATAAATTTGTGGACAAAGCCGAAGTAAAAGTCGATTTTTATAATGGTCAGTTTATCAATGTGGAATTTGAAACCGAGCCTTTGGAAGATGTGATTAAACATTCTGATTTTATTACACTTCACGTTCCGGCGCAAGACGGTTATGTGATTGGCAAAGGAGAATTTGAATTGATGAAAGATGGCGTTGGGATTGTAAACTGCGCTCGTGGCGGTGTGATTGATGAAGTGGCTTTGATAGCAGCTTTGGATAATGATAAAGTATTATTTGCCGGTTTAGACGTTTTTGAAAACGAACCGACTCCGGAAATCCAAATCTTAATGCATACTAAAATTTCGTTGACGCCTCATATTGGCGCAGCGACTTTAGAAGCACAAGATAGAATCGGAACCGAATTAGCGGAGCAAATTATTAGTTTGCTGAAAGCCGAGAAAGTTTAAACCTTTAGAAATACAATTTGTGCCATACTGCAAAGTGTGGCTTTTTTATTTTAACATATTGACAGTATAATGTTTGAGTCGTTTTGTGTAATTTTATGAAAAATTGGAGCGATGAAAACTTTAGTGTCAATTGGGTTTCTACTATTGGTTATTATAGGCTGTAACAGTTCTAAGACGATAGCTGATGCGGATAATAATAGTATTGCCAAAGTTTCGGATACGGTAAAAATTGCCAATGACAGTTTGGAATATGAAGTGATTATTATTGATCCCGGTTTTAGTTCATGGCTTGCCGGAAGAGCCAGACCGAGAGGTTATTATGCCGAAAGTTATTTTGAAATAAAAAATCGAATGTATGTAGCAGAATGGAATCGCAGAGCGATGTTGCCAATGCAGTACAGTCCGAATTTATATGAAATGCAAATCAATTACGAACCTAATATTCGCTACGGATATGAAGTCAACTATTTGATTTACAATTATTTCATTTACTTTCAAAACCGTTATAACCAACAGTTGGCCGGATTTGTTCCAAGACAATAATCTCTTATCTTTGTAGAAAATCATCCTATGGCAAGTTTTAAAGAGCGTTGGAACATCAAATCAAATTGGCAAGTCTTTGTTATTTTGGTCGTTTTTGCGGTTACTGGTTCTACTTCGGCTTATCTTTCCAAACCGGTTTTAGAATTGTTCGGTATTGTAAAAGGCGATGTTTCGAATTGGATTTATTATCCTTTATACATCATCCTCATCTTCCCTATTTACCAGGTTTTATTGGTTAGTTTCGGATTTATTTTCGGGCAGTTTACTTTCTTTTGGGCTTTTGAAAAGAAGATGCTCAAAAGTATGGGATTGGGTTTTTTGATTCCCAATAAAAAAAGCCCCGAGTAAATTAACACTCAGGACTTTTTACCAAAATACTCAATTTACATTCTACTTTTCTTTATTAATGAGGTTAAAGAAATCGTTTCTGTTTTCTTTGTCCTTAAATATTCCACCATATTGAATGGTTGAAGTGTAACTGCTCTCATCTTGAATACCACGACTGGAAACACACAAATGCTTGGCTTCCATAACTACAATCACATCATCCGTTTCTAGGACAGTTTTCAATTCGTTAAAAATCTGCATAATCAAACGCTCTTGCACTTGTGGTCTGCGAGCATAATAATCGACTATACGGTTCAATTTGGATAAACCAATTACTTTTCCGCTGGAAACGTAACCAATGTGTGCCTTTCCTATGATGGGTAAAAAATGGTGTTCACAAGTGGAATTAAAACTAATGTCGGCTTCTACCAACATTTTATCGTAATGATAAGAATTATCAAAAACCGAAATTTTTGGTTTGTTGGCAGGATTTAATCCCGAAAATATCTCTTGGATAAACATTTTCGCTACTCGATGTGGCGTTCCTTTCAAACTGTCATCGGTCATATCCAAACCCATTTCCTCCATAATACTATGAAAATGTTTTTCGATGTTGTCCATCTTTTGCTTATCTGTTTTGATAAATGCGTCGGGACGCAACGGTGTTTCTGCAGAAGTCATTTGATGATTGTCACCTATCAGTTCAAATAATTCTTTTTCAATGGGTGTGTTCATAAGAATTAATTATTTTTTTTGTTTAACAAATGTAGGTAATAATTAAACAAAATAAATAAGTTAACATAACTTTATAATTTATTCACGCATAAAAAAAATTGATATCAACCATTAAAAGAAAATACTTTGTTACTTTGTGAAAAATTCGATTGATGATTATTGCCAAAAACATTCACAAATACTACGATAGTTTACACGTTTTAAAAGGTGTTTATTTGCATATAAAGAAAGGAGAAATTGTTTCGATTGTTGGTGCGTCCGGTGCCGGAAAAACTACATTGTTGCAAATACTCGGAACGCTTGACAATGCGTCAAAATTAAATGACACTTCACTTGAGATAAATGGTGAAAAAATCTTGATAATGAATGACAAAGCTTTATCTAAATTTAGAAATTTGCATTTGGGTTTTATCTTTCAATTCCACCAATTGTTACCGGAATTCACCGCTTTGGAAAACGTTTGTATTCCGGCTTATATCGCAGGCAAAGAAAAGAAGGAAACTGAAGTCGAAGCCAAACGTTTACTGGATTATTTAGGCTTGTCAGAAAGAAGTCATCACAAACCCAACGAACTTTCGGGCGGTGAGCAACAACGTGTAGCAGTTGCCCGTGCTTTGATAAACAAACCTGCGGTAATTTTCGCCGATGAACCTTCCGGGAATTTGGACACCGCTTCGGCTGAAAATTTGCACCAATTATTTTTTAAACTAAGAGAAGAATTTGGACAAACCTTTGTCATTGTTACCCACAACGAAGAGTTAGCCAATATGGCCGATAGAAAATTAGTCATGAAAGACGGCTTAATAGTTTGATATCATGGTGCTTATTCTACTTAGTTGGCTGTATATTTTCTTCACTTCCATCACTTTTGGAATAGGTTTTTCAAAACTTTTTCGAATCAAATCTTTCCCTATTGTAATTACAGGGATTTTTGGTTTGTTCTGCGTTACACTTTTGGCCAGTGCTTGGGCAATATTTGGCCCGATAAATATGGGGTTTCACATTTTTCTACTGATAACTTCAATGGTTCTTGGGTTTTATTTTAAAGCCTATTTAAAAGGGATTTTCAAAAGCACAAGAACACAGCTTTCAGATTTTTCAGTATTGGTAAAAGTGCTTTTAAGTTTCAGTAGTGTTTTAATTTTGGCCCAAAGCGCAACTTTGCCTTTTATAGTTGACAATGAAACTTATTATATTCAAACTATGAAATGGTTGAACGAATACGGATTTGTACCCGGTTTGGCGAATTTACACTTGTTTCTCGGACAAACCAGCGGTTGGCACATCACACAAAGTGTTTACTCGTTTTCATTCCTCTACGATGGCTTTAATGATTTGAATGGGTATGTATTTTTGCTTTTTAACTTTTGGGCGTTTCAAAAGCTTCACTCCTATTTTATACAGGGGAAACGTTTGGATTTGGTTTTTGGTTTATTGCCTTTGGCTTACGTTTTTCTGTTCCAATTTATAAGCGCTCCATCACCTGATTTGCCGGTTTATCTTATCGGATTTATAGTGTTTTCAATTTATTTGGATTCTCAAAAAGAGGATGCTTTAGAAAAGTTTAACCTCTTAACAGTTTTGGTGCTCTTTGCGGTTTACATCAAAATCACGACTGTAGTGCTATTGATTTTTCCGCTTTTTCTTTTTATAAAACATATTGCTTTATTAAGAAGCCAACTCATTCCAATTCGGCTTTTGGGTGGATTGGTATTGTTTCTTTTTGCCATAAAAAACATAATACTGACCGGTTATCCATTTTATCCGTTGACCGTTTTACCCTATTCAGGAGCTGATTATTTAGTGCCATTAGAAATCATAAATTATTTCTTTGGAGGAGAAATGATGCATTCGTTTTATATGGGTTTTGGGTCTTTTGAAAATGCTTCGTTTTTAGACTTCCTCAATCAATATTTTTTGCACAACGGGATTGACAGTATTATTGGATTGACAACTGTATCCTTGTTGCTAATTTCACCTTTCCTAATTTCAAAATATTATCCAAAACAAAAGATTCGAGATGTTTATTTTGTTTTTATTGCCTTATTGATATTACTCGCTATGAGTTCGCCACAATATCGTTTTTATGTCTATTTCACGATTTTCTTCGGGCTTATTTTCCTCTCGATTTTAGTCACTAAAAAGAAACTTATCTCGGGTTTACTTAGTTTGAGTCTGCTGTTAGTTGCTGTTTTGGTTTTTGTGCCAATGTCTTTCAGTGCTTTGACACAGAACAAATTATTAGCTGAAAACAGTACATTTCAATTGGAAAATGTCATTCATCCAAAACCAAATACTAAAGAAGAACTCGATTTTAATAAAGTTTCAAAAAGAAATCTCAATTACTACTCGCCTATCAATACTGAATTATTTTGGATAACCGGAAATGGAACTTTGCCTTGTGTAAATAAAGAACAATTGGAATATTTTGAAACCTATTTTCAGGTCATTCCCCAATTGCGAGGGAAAACTTTAAGCGAAGGTTTTTATACCAAAAAAACGAAAGCCAATGACTAAAGCTGAACTCAAAGAATTTCTGGATGAAAAAGTCGCGTTGTACAACAATCCTAATTTTATCGAAAGCGACCCTATTCAGATTCCGCACCAGTTTTCATTGAAAGAAGACATTGAAATTTCAGGTTTTCTTACAGCAACTATTGCTTGGGGTAACCGCAAGATGATCATCAACAATGCCAAACGCATGATGGATTTGATGGGCAATTCTCCTTATGATTTTGTGATGAACCATAACGAATATCATTTAGACAATTTGGAATCTTTTGTGCACCGTACTTTCAACAGTACAGATTTCAAGACTTTTATTCTGGCATTGCAAAATCTCTATCAAAATCATGCTGGATTGGAAACCTTCTTTACCAATAACCAACAAGAATTATCTATGCAACCCGCGATTTCGGCTTTTAAAAACCATTTCTTTGAAGTAGCCCATTTGCCACGAACGACCAAACACATTTCTGACCCTATTCAAGGTTCGGCAGCAAAACGCATCAACATGTATTTGCGTTGGATGGTTCGAAAAGATAATAACGGTGTTGATTTTGGCCTTTGGAAAAATATTCCAACCTCATCATTATCTTGTCCATTGGATGTTCATTCCGGGAATGTTGCCCGAAAACTGGGATTGCTCACCCGAAAACAAAATGACGGTAAAGCTTTATTAGAATTAGACACAGCACTACGAAAACTAGACAAAACCGATCCCGTGAAATATGATTTTGCGTTGTTTGGCTTGGGTGTTTTTGAAGGGTTTTAATGCTGAATAACCAAAGTGATTATTATTCTTTATTGATATCTTTAAAAAGCATCATTTTACCAATTTTAGCAGAGGCACCAGGATAAAATCCGGTTTCATTAGCAAAGTCTTTTGGGTTACGGAATGTGCCAAATAGGATATCAAATAAAGGAAGATCGGAATAATTATAGGCATGAACTCCTTTTTCGTGGTGAACGGAATGCGATTCCGGACGCTGGAAAATATAACCCATCCATTGAGGCGTTTTGATATTGGTATGTTGGATTACCGCTAAGAATGTCGCACCATAAATGGCATAAATCGTGGCTTGCGCCGTAAAACCAATCCATACCATCGCCAGACTTGTAAGGAAAGTAAAACCTATCATATCCATGGGACTAAAGAAGAAAGTGCCATAAGTATCAACCCTTTCTGCACTGTGATGCATTTGATGGAATACCCGCCATAACAGATTGCTTTTGTGCATGGAACGATGCCAAACGTATATCCCAAGTTCATAAATGAGTAAGGCCAATAAAGCACCGCTGAAATCCCCCAAAAAAGACAAGTCAATCATTTTGTATTTTGCGAAATAATCATTCCAAATCAACGGAAGATAAGAAGAAAGGAAAAAGTAAATCACAAACACCGTAATACCTTTAACTTTCCAATACTTGACATGCGGTAAAGACCTACCGGGAAATAGTTCCTCTGCAATTAACAAACAAAGAAAGATGGCAATAACAATGAGTGATACAGGATCACTAACCACTTGAAATGGAGTCGGGAGATTTGATAATTTTTCGAGCATCTTATTTATGTTTTAGATATTTATATTAAAAACTATAATTTAAAATTGGCTACAAACTGCTATTATCTGTGGATTTTAGATTGACTTTGTTTTTCATAGTTGCATTTAAGTTTGAAAGTCATTAGCGATTAACTATTACTTATTTTTTATTCAATGCTATATAATCAAAAACCAGGTTGCACAAAGCATTCATTCCGGTGAGAAAAGCGCTGTCTTCTATAAGGAATTGCGGTGTATGATGTGGTCCGACAGTATCAGGATCTTGACCTTTTTTCATACCGCCCACGAAGAAGTACAAACCGGGTACTTTTTCTTGATAGAATGAAAAGTCTTCAGCACCGGTTACTGCAGGCACTAAATTTACGTTTTCTTTTCCGGCTGTTTTTTGTAAGGATGGCAACATGGCTTCTGTCAGCGCAACATCATTAAAAGTCACCGGATTATAAGACGAATAAGGTAATTTCACTTCAGCGGTTGCTCCTGCGGCTTCGGCCGTTTTGGTAACAATTTGTCTGATGCGTTCAAATACTAATTCTTCATCAGATTTACTGAATGTTCTGATGGTTCCCAGCATTTCAACTTCTTCCGAAATTATATTATGCCGATTACCACCATGAATTGAACCAATAGTGACTACTGCAGGATTGTGGGTTAACTGTACATTCCTACTCACAATCGTCTGCAAACTATTAATGATTTGGGCCGAAACGACAATAGGGTCAACAGATTGCCAAGGATAAGCACCATGCGAAGGTTTGCCTTTTACGGTAATTTTCACATCAGCAGAAGAAGCCATAGTTCCTCCGGGATGATAATTGATTTTGCCGACTTCAGTTCCGGCGCTCAAGTGCAATCCGAAAATGACATCGACATTTGGATTTTGCAAAACACCTTCTTTTACCATGAGTTCAGCTCCGCCTTCTTCCCCTACCGGTGCGCCTTCTTCTGCAGGTTGGAAGATGAATTTCACCGTTCCGCGCAACTCTTTTTTCATTCCGGAAAGGATTTCGGCTACACCCATCAGTATGGCTACGTGTCCGTCATGTCCGCAAGCGTGCATTACGCCGGTTTCTTTTCCGTTGTAAGTGGTTTTTACTTTTGAAGCAAATGGTAAATTGTTGTTTTCTATTACGGGTAAGCCATCCATATCGGCTCTTAATGCTATCACCGGTCCGGGTTTGTCACCTTTTAAAATGCCAACAACGCCGGTTACGGCAACTTCCGTTTTCACTTCAATACCTAATGATTGTAAATGTTTGGCAATTAAGGCTGCAGTTCTGGTTTCACGGTTTCCGAGTTCGGGATTTTGGTGAATATCGTGTCGCCAATCAATAACTTTTTGCTCAATTTGAGCCGCTTTTTTGGCTATGAGTTCGCTGTAATTGCTTTTTTGCGCAGTGGCTTCTTTGAAGCAAAATAAGAAGCTGATGAGAATAATTTTTTTCATAATACAATTTTATAATTATATGAGCGGTTTAATTTTGATTTTAGTTACCAATGGAATAATGAGCAAAAGAACTCTGATTATATTTTCATTTTTATCTTCTGAACTTATATTTCCCTCCCAACCGGATACAATAAATAACGGTCGTCGTAATATTTTGTTTTGCTGTAAAACCATGTCATAATGGCGTTGGGATTGTTCGCAAAATTGGTATCGTTTTTTTTCTTTTCGGCAAACTCCTTTTGCAATTCGGGTGACTCCTCTAGCATTTTTTTCATGGTTGGTTCCAAAACATATGCTTCGATGTATTCTGTACGTTGGAAAATTTGATGAAAAAAGCCCCAACTCAAATACGAATCGGGCGATTTTGGTTCCAATAACATTATTGCCAAATCACCCAAAGGTTGGTCCGTGGAAATATAAATCGAACCTGCCGCAAAAACTTGTTTTCTGGTTTCAGGAATTGGTCTTCCTTTGACTTGCATATGTCCTTCAAAGGGTACAGTGTTGCCACCATCATTTTGGAATTTTGCGTCCTGAATTCGGTACATTTCTACGGTTACTTCACGAGATTGTTTTAAGGTTTCCATTTGTATGCCGTGGCGTTTCAATCGCTCAATTACTTCGGTACAAGTTGGCGGCAAAAAATAGCCTTTCGGACGAGAAACAAAATCTACGCCTTCTGTACCTTTATAATTGGGAATAGTCATGGTTATCGGTTTGCCGGTCCATTCAACATAATCCGCATTGGTCACTGATGATTTGACTATTCTTGATTCTATTCCTAAAAGTTTTAAACTATCCGGAACTGTTCCCGAATCCTCTTTGACTTTAACATTTGATTGGTGTTCAAAAGTGGCAGCCGATTTCATTTCAGGTACTTTCCATCTTGTGGGAAGCGTTGCTTCTCTTTTGGCTTTGTCCGATAAAGTGATTTCTTGGAGTGATTTTCCTTCGATGGCCAATAATTTCAAAGTGCTTTCTAACAACACATACGTTCCTAAAACCCTTTGCTTAAATGGTTTTAAAGAATGGTTTTCGACAAGAATAGAGGCCATGTGTCTCAAATCTCCATAAGCATCAGAGAATCGTGGTTCACCCACTAGCAACATATTGCCTTGCGAAAAATCACGGTCATTGACTGCAAATAATAATTGTCCGGGTATGTGTCCACTGTCGGCTAAATCTTTATCCGCATGAGTTTTATATTTGGTGGCTAACCAATTAGAAATACCTTTAGAATAACCTTGTCGTCCCAATCCGCCAAAAGTGATGTCATATTGATAATCGGCGCCATCGGTAACATGAATATCCATATAAAGCAACGGATTGTATTCATTCATCACATTAATTACCGCACGTATTTCATTGGTGTCAACCTTGGCGTAATCACGGTTTAGATTCAAATTTTGGGCATTGGTTCTCCAACCCATATTTTGCGGTCCGCGTTGGTTCGGTCGGTTAAAAGACGAACTTCTTTCATGTCCGTCAACGTTCAAAATCGGAATGAATAAAAAATTCACTTGGGTTAAGAGTTCCTTTTTGTTACCAAAAGCAATATCGCGCAGTAACATCATTCCGGCATCTTTGCCATCAATTTCTCCCGAATGAATTCCTGCCTGAACGAATAACAATGGCTTATCGGATTGCTTTAATGCAGTAGCAGTAACCTCTTTTTCAGAAGAAGCAATAATCAGATAAATGTCTCTGTCTTCGACGCTTTTTCCAATAGAAACCATATTTAGCAATGGTGATGCATCGGCTAGTTTTTTAAACCAATTCATGGTTTCATCATAAGTTGGTGTGGTTATAAAATCGGCTTTTTCTGTTGGTGTTATCCAAGGATTATTGGCTTTTGCAATTAAGGATTCGCTTTTCCCATGCCATTCTTGAATGGGCGGCAGTATGGATTGTGCTGAAATTTGTTGTGCCAATAAAACGCTAATAATGATAACTCGTAATCCCATATTACTGATTTGAATTTATTCTGAATACTTGCTTTTTCTTGTAAGTCAACGAGCGCCAAAGCCATTCTATCGGTCCGTATTGGAAATTTTTCAACCAAATAGTACTTAAAATAATTTGGAAAATAAATACTAAGATAGCAAAAAGCGTGTAATAAACCGGCCCAACTTGTCCCATATAACCCAATCCGGCACCGAGGAAAACGAAATTCCCTATCAGCGAATGCATTAAGTAATTGCTAAAGGCCATTTTGCCGACAGGCGAAATTATAAGTAATATTTTGTGACCAATGGTCGTTTGAAAACCCAACATCAAAATGCCTACATAAGCCAAAGCCAAAGGAACAACACCAAGTGCATAAACAATAGTTTCATACCAACCATTGATTTTTAAATCGAAATAAGCGTCTCCGGGTGCCGACATGTATTGTGCCAATTGATAATTAGCCGGTAAACCGATTAGCAAACCAAGTCCGATAATCCAGTAGATTATTTTTTTGTTTTGGGCCAAATTCTTATAAAAATCAGAACGACCAATGACATAACCAATTAGAAACATCCCCAGTACTTTTGGAATTCTGCTCACAAAGAACAAGTAGCCGTAACGATAGAAAATACCACTAATATTTCTTTTAAGATGGTCAAACCAACTTCCGTTTTGCATAAAATCGATGTAAGTAGCTTTGCTATTGATATTGGTTAACTTATCCCTCAAATCATCTCCGGTTTGATATAATAATTGTGCTGGAAAATTCAGCACCGGAAAGGTCATTTTTAACCAATACAACAATATAGGCGAAAGGATGAGTATAATACCAGTGGTTAATAATGTTCTGTCAGAAAACTTTCGAAGCGGTAATAATATAAAACCTAACAACGCATAAAAAAAGACAATATCGCCTATCCAAATGAGTAAGTGCATTGCGCCAAGCAGCAACATTATCCGAAGTCTTCTTTTGATAATTGGTAAAACATCAACCTCTTTAGCTAAGCCGCGTTTGATTTGCAATGCAATGCCCCAACCAAACAATAAACTAAAAATAGAATAGAATTTGCCTTCAATAAACATATGATGCAAAAAACTCATAGTATCGTCTGAACCTTTCAGTAGCCAAGGTCCGATAGCGTTATCTGAACCCTGGTAATGACTAAGAAAATTCAAGTTGGCAATGAATATTCCAAGAACAGCAAAACCTCGCAGAGCGTCCATAAAGATTTCGCGTTCGTGATTTTGAATTGGGACGTTGGTTACTGTAGCTTTTGTCATAATTGTTAATTTTTATGGGTACGATTTAGTAATAAAAAAATGGGATAAGAAAGTAAGGTAATAATCGTGATGATTAAGAAACTTTTACGGTCACTATAGGCAAATCCAAAAAATAAAGCTATAGAAAATAATACCATGATTATTGAAGTCAACGGATAGCCCCAAGATTTATGAGGTCTAGGCAAATCAGGTTCTGAAATTCGGAGTTTGATTAAGGCTGCATAAGCAAATCCCCACACAATAACTGCCATGAAAGCACCCAAAGAAAATAGGATTTCAAACGAACCGATACAAATCATTACAAAAGCGATTGAGGAAGAAATCAGGAGCGTTACGATTGGTGTTCCGCCTTTATTAACCGTTGTTCCCTTTTGGATAAAAAATCCATCCCGACTCAATCCAAATAAAATTCTTGCCGGAATCATCATGTAAGCGTTAAGAATTCCCAAGATGGAGAATACAGCGATAACGGTTACGATAACACTACCGTTTTGTCCAAAAACAACGTTGGCTACATCTGAAGCCACAAATGTTGAATTGGCTAATGCAGAAACCGGTAAAACATACAAAAAAGCCATATTCATAATGACATAAATCACTATAACCACTATAGCTCCGCTATACAATGATTTAGGAATATTTTTACTAGGATTTTCATCTTCTTCTGCAAAAAAGCAACCTGAACTCCAACCTTCATATGTCCCCAAAACCATTTGAAGCGATTTGAAAAAACCAATAATCACACTCATTTCAAGAATAGAAGAATGGCTTTCAGTGGGGTCGAATTTTACACCCGAATACCTAAAGCAAGCTACTATAAAGCCAACAAAAAATAAGACTTTGATGATGCTTGTTATTTGTTGCATAATGCTTCCGCTTTTTATTCCACTGGAATGAAGTAAGGTAAAAGCAACCAAAAGTCCGAGAGCAATAATGGTGATCTGACTTTTCAAACTTGGAAATAAAACCACTATGAATTCACTAATCACAATACAAAATAGCGCTGGTGCTAAAGCATTATTGATAAAATCATACCAACCGGTTAAGAAGCCGGCATAATTTCCGAAAGCTCTTTTGATATAATTATAAGAACCACCGGCTTTGGGAAGCATAGTCGCCAATTCGGCATAGGTTCCTACACCAATTAAAACATACACGCCACCAACAAGCCAACAGGCAATGATAAGCCAATAATTATCGAGCACTCCGGCAATGGTTCCCGGTGTTCTGAGAATACCGACGCCGATTGAACTTCCGACTAAAATGGCAATCCCAAAACCAACGCCAAGGGCTTTTTTTAAATGATTCGTTTTTTGATTTGTCATTAGTTGCTTGGTGATTATTTATAATTAATTGATAAAATAGACCTTCTTAATTTTACCGTTTTCTATATGGTAAATTGCCACGGCTTCGACGAATTTATCTCCAAATTGAACTCGTTCTTTATCAATTACTATATTGCCTTGCACTATTCGCTCTTTTAATTCGCAATGTAAATTGGTCACTGATTTAAACATTCCCGCATAACCTTGGCGCATCATTTCTTTTCCTTTAGATTGCAGTTCGTTAGGATAATTATAGATTTCAACATCCTCAGCGTAAGGTTCCAAAAAAGCCTCCAAATCTCTGAGATTGTAAGCATTTAATTGGCGCTGTGCTAAAGCCTCAGGTGTTTCCGGAATTAAATCCGACGGATTAAAAACTACGCCGCGATTGATAACCCGATTAATTTTAGCAATATTATCCAAGTCTTCAATCGGATTGTTATCCAGCAAAATCAAATTGGCCTTTTTTCCAATACTAATGGTTCCAAATTCATTTTCTTTATCCAACACTTTGGCACCATTAATTGTTGATGCCTGAATGATTTGCCATATGCTCATGCCGCTTTTTTGCATGGCTTTTAATTCGGCTAAATAAGAGGAAGCGTGTAAAGTACCAATGTTTCCGGCATCAGTTCCGGTGGCAATTAAAACACCGGCATCGGATAGCTTTTTTAGGTTTTGCATACAAGTTAAATTGTCCTTCACAACATCGGCAGCAAAGTCTTTAGAATTCATACTTCTTTTGTAATTGTTGATAAGTAAAGTATCGGGCAAATGCCTTAAATCGAGTAAAGAACCCAATTGATATGGATCAGATTTTAATAAATCATGGTTGGTAAATTGCAAGTTTTGGCCAAAAGTATTGACGTAGCCATCGTGAACAATTAATGTTGGGCAAAGAATGGTTTTGTTCTTTTTGAGCAATTGGACAAAATCGTCTTTCAACAATTCATCATCAACACTGTGCACTAAAAAATCGCAGCCAACCTCCACAGCCAATTGCGCAGTAATTCTTTCTGTAGCGTGAACCGCAACTTTTAGTTTGTTTTTGTGGGCTTCCTCAATTATTGCTTTGATAATGGGCAAGTTCTTTCTCGCACTAGCTTCTATGCCATCTTTGTCTCGGGAAGTGATGTACCAAATTTTAATAAAATCAGGATTTAACGGTAATTGGTTTTGTACCATTTTAATACCATCATCAACGGTTTTGACCAAGTTAAAAGGTTCGTCTTCTTTTAAATTCAGATAGACTGATGGTTCATATGTTGTAGCCAATGGTCCTGTCATATAAACAGTTGGTGCAAAATCTTTAATAGCAAAATCTTTTCTTTGCTTTAAAAAACTATAAGTAGCACCAACATCGATTACTGTGGTAATTCCATTTTGCAAATACCTGCGTAGTTTGTCTTCCATGGTGTTGTGTGCCAAGGCGATTTCTTTATTATAAGGCATTTTACTTCTAAAATCAATGGCATCCGGACGTGTATACAAGCCACCATTTTGAAAGAAATGAATGTGCGCATCCACCAATCCCGGGAATAGAAATTTGCCTTTACCATCAATTATTGTGGCATTTGCAGGGATTTTAATTTTAGTGCTCGATTGGATATTTGAAATTAAATCCTTGGTTACAACTACCGTTTGATTGGGAATTAATTTTTGCTTTTCTACATCGGCAACTGTTACGTTGGTAATGTACGTTTGGGCGAAAAGGAAATTACAAGAAATTAGCAATACGAAGTTTAGTAGTTTTTTCATAATACTCAATTATTAAGGTTGTTTTACAAATAACTCAGCCACCATTTTTCTTTGTGGTTTTGTTTATAAGCATCGAATTTTTTACACAAAGGATAAAGTAAAATAATCACTAGAATCCAAACGAGATAGACCGTAATCAAATTAAACCCGTATCCTTTCAAAGCTTCAACTCTTGTGACAAATGTGGGCATTGAAACCATAATTTGCCAACCAAATCCAGTGAATTCTGCTGTGAAAACTGCCAATAAATGTATCAGGTAAATATGAAGGATATAATAGAAAAAGGGAACTCGTCCAAACAAGCAAAAGAAATTAACGACTTTGCCTTTTAGTTTTTCGGTATTCGCCAAAAAGAGAAGGCTGCAACCCAATGTTACCAGTAAATACATTAAAGATGGAGGATATTTGCTAACATTAAAAATTGACATTAGTGTTTTGGAAGTATCGCCATAATTGGTCCATTTTATCGGATCACCATAAGTATTGAATGCTATCAAAATAAAGAAAAGTGCCATACAGCCTATTCCTAAACTATTTAAGATTCGGGTTCTTTTTTGAGCCTCAAAAGAACTGTCGTAAAGTGAACCAAAGCAATAACCCAATGACATTACAGCAATCCAAGGCAATAATGAATAGGCAAAAACAACCAAATGTCCTTCTGCAAATTCAATTTTTTGCGGTTGGTGAATCATAGCCCAAAAATAGCTACCGTCAAAATGGATATTGTCTAACAAATTGTGTCCAAAAATAACAACCAAACTAAACGCCAGAATCACTTTTTTGGGAAGATGAATTAATACTGCCAAAACAATCATACTAACACCTAATTGCCAAATAGTTGCCAAACTGATATGGGTGAAGTTTAAATCAAATTTCCATCCTAAATTAACAATGATTATCTCAACGAAAACCAACCACAGTCCGCGTTTGAACAAGAAACTTGACAATTCAGACAGTGATTTTCTTTTGCCAATCATAAACGCAGAAGTTCCGGCTAGGAAACTAAACGCCGGTGCGCAAAAATGGGTTATAAATCGAGTAAAGAAGATTGGCCATGTAGTTTGCTCCGGATCGGTAGCATCAAAAAAGAAAGCGGAATAATGAAAGTAATCTCTAACGTGGTCTAGTGCCATAATCACCATTACCATACCTTTCAAAAGGTCGATGGATTGTATTCTGGGTTTTACAATTGTTTCTATCATTTTTGAACGCTATTAACTTCAATCCAATAACCGCTTGGGTCTTGAAAGTATACTTGCTTTATTCCATCAGCTCTCAGGGTTACTTTATTGGTAACACCAGGCCAATCAGAATAAGTTATCTGCTTCTCCTCTAACCTTTTGATAAAGTTATCAAAATTTGTAGTAGAAAGCGCAAAATGAACTGCTTTATTAATCGTAACCGGTTCTTTTAGAATAGAAATCAAATGCAATTCTTTTCCTTCGCTAAGAGAAAACCAGCGAATGCCTTCGATTTTGGTCTTGTTGGTGATTTCTTGCAAGCCTAAAACTTCGATATAGAAAGCAGCTGACTCATCGAGATTTTTGACTGATAATGCTAAATGGTTAAAGGAAAAGTTTGTTGTCTCTTGTGCGTATACTTTTCCGAAAGACGCAAATAATATAAACGCTAAAAATGTAGTTTTCAATTTGATAAGTTTTTAATTGTTGTAATTATTCAAAGTTTCTTTCACGGTTCTGAATTGCATTCGTAAATCGTTTTTAGCCAAATCACTTTTATAAACTATTTGGGCTTTTTCTTTCGGTTCTTGATGGTTAAGCATTAAATGAACATCTGACACTTTAAAAGTTTCGCTGCTTAACAAATAATCTTTGCCATGTAAGCCTTTAGTCGTAGTAACTTTAAAAGTAGCCTGAGCAACATCGGCAACATCTACAATAGCAAATGGCACATCGTTATCATATAAAAATTGGATGAAATCATCGGGCGCTATTTTGTTTTTGATTAGAAATTGTAATCCTCCCGAAGTTGAATCTTCTCTGTTTGAAAGTGCTTTTCCCATTACCATTACCGGTGAAACAGTACTGATTTCGTAAGAAAGTCTAGGATTATTTTTAATAAATTGCTCTACCACTTGATTGGCAATGAATTTAGCTTGCGCATAAGGATGGCTGTCTTTGCTGGTAAATCTTGCATGTGTTTCGTCAAAGGTGTCGTAAAAATCCCTTCCGTTTGCCGGCATTGGAAAATTAGTATTCCATCCGGCTACGGAAGCAATTAAAACTACTTTCTCAATTCCCGGAGTTTTATTAATCACTTCTAAAAAGTTTATAGTACCATTAATCGTTGGTTCAAATAATTCCCTTTCTGCATCTTGAAAGTCTAATATAAATGGTGTTCCACCGTGAATGACATAATCACAATCTGAAACAAAGTCTTCCAATTGTTCTTTATCAGTAATCTCTAATTCGCTGATGTATAAATTCTCAGCATTTTTCAAGTTCATCAAATGTTGGTATTTGTCTTCGCGAGTGATATCGGTAGCAGATACTTTTACTTGGTAATCATTTTCTAAAAATGTTTTGGTGATATAGCTTCCGATAAAACCCGAACCACCAATGATGCCTACTTTTTTCATCTTTAATTCTATTAAAAAAACCTACAAGATTTTTGAGCCTTGTAGGTTGTTGAATTAATAATTATTTTTCAGACACTGTTTCAGTTGGCATTGTAGTTTCAGGTTGTTTAAGCATATCCGCCACTATTTCTGAAGTATTCCAGTAGCCATCCTCTTTCACAATTTTACCCTCAATAAACTGAGCAGTAGAATGAAAAGGAATAACATAAACTTTACCCGTTGACTTCATCGTTCCTCTCCATGTTCCCCAGTAATTTACCCAAGTTTCGCCTTTATCGGTAACTACCATTTCAGCATCCATATCTTCTACTTTCCAATCGAATAATTTGGCATCTTCTTTGTTTTGTTCTAGGGCTTGTGCAACCGTTAATGCCTTTTCTTTAACCACATTGTTGGCAATTTTTGCAGTATCGGCATAAAAACTTGCTGTATTTGTCCAATCCTTTTTTCTATAATCATCCATTACTTTTTTATAAGTATCGATTTCCGATGATTGTTGGGTGTAACGTTGTTTTTCGTTGCACGATGCGAAGAATACTATCGCAAGTCCTAGTAATATAAATTTTTTCATAATGTTTGGTTTTAAATAAAACCTACAAGACGCTTGAAATCCTGTAGGTTTTGGGTAACACACTAATTAGTATTGTTATTTCGAACTCAAATCAGCTCGGTAAAAAATTAATTCGCTCCATTGTTCATCGATATATTCTTTAACATTATCATTGTAAATTCCCCACGAACCTTTACCATGTATTTTTTCGAAAGCATCCACAAATGATTTTCTAAAACCCACTTCTTTTTCTTTTAGACCTTGTTTGTATCGTCTTGCAATTGCAAATTGTGCAGTTCCGGAAGCATTTGTTTCATATACCGCAACCGTTACACCTTGTGCTTCCCAAGCAGCTTTTAATTGTTTTATCATTGTAGCTACTTTATAAGAACAACCTATTTTAGGATAAACATGTGAAACTTGTACTTTATCAGAGTAATCGCCAATTGCAACTGTACTTAACGAATCGATGTAAACAGAATAACCACTAGAATATTTATCAGTTAAATAGATGGTTACGCCTTTATGCCAATCATTGTTGTGTGCCACATTGATATCACCTCTAACGTCTTCTGATTCCCAAGTTTTTGGTCCTTCCACTATATGAAATCCTCCGGCATCGGGTCCGGATGCAATTTCAAATACACGCCATTTTACATCTCCGGTGTGGTACTTTTGAGCATGAGTGGCTAATGCTTTTTCAAATTCCAGTTGTTTGTCAACTTTTGGAAATAAACGAGTGGTGGAAATCACATTTTTGTTTTGGCTTATACCTAAGAAAGGGATAAGCATCGTGAGAAGAAGAATCTTCATCACGGAGTTAAAATTGTTTTTCATGATTATTAGTTTTTATTGGTTTGACAGAATTAACTATTAATTCTACCTCTAAATAACTGATAATCAAATATAAAAAAATGAGATTTAGGACGAAACCGTTAAAAAACTGTCCGAAGTATAGGTTTTATTTATCTAGGGAAATGATTAACCGGCTTTTTTCAATTTGAAATCAAAAATAACGGTTGTGCCTTTTAGATTTTCTTCTGTCATGGTACCATTTAATTGATGTGTTAACAATGATATCAATTGACCGCCAAAGCCTGTTCCGTGGGTGATACCCGATTTTCCAACGCCATTGTCGGCAACTTCCAATCGGAGAATATTGTTGTCTTGTTTGTGAAGCTTGATAGTAATGGTTCCGTTTTCGCCTTTTGGAAAAGCGTATTTGATGGTGTTTGTCAACAATTCGTTCACTATTAAACCTAACGGAACTGCGGTGTCAATGTCTAAATCGAGATTATCCATCGCCAATTTTAAATCAATGCGTTTTTCGGCTCCAAAACTTTCGAGTATGCTTTCGCTGAGATTTAAGAAATAATCTTTCATTTCTACCGCGCCAAGATTGGTTCCTTGATACAATTTTTGATGAACGATACCTATTGAATTCACACGATTCTGGCTTTCTGCCATGGTATCTTTGGTATTTTGATCATCAATTTGTGCGGATTGTAGTGCCAATAAACTGGAAACGACTTCAAGATTGTTCTTCACCCGATGGTGGATTTCTTTGAGTAAAAGTTCATTTTCAGCATTGCGCTTGTCCAACAAGTTGTTTTTATCTTCGAGTTCATGATTAACAGCCGCTAATTTTAAATTGCTTTTTTGTTTGAGTCGAACATTTCGATAGATTAATAGTAATAAAATTGAACACAAACCTAAAGCCACTATAAAGAAAATTTGAAGGTTACTTTTTTGTGTCAGCTCTTTTTCTTGGTTTATGACATTTACTTTTAATTCACTTTCGCGTAAACTTCGGTCGTTCAATTCCTTTTGAGAAGCTAATGATTCTGTATAATATTGTTTTTTAAACTTTAAGGCATTGGCTAAATCTCCTTTGGCTTCATAAGTATCGGCTATATTATTTAAGGCATTAATAGCACTATAATGGTCATTGTTTTTAAGATAAACATCACGCGCTTTAGTGTAGTTATCAATCGCTTGATCATAATTTTTAGTATAGTAATCAATATCAGCTAATCGCTCAAGGCAATAACCATAGTAATCCTCAAAATGGTAGGCTTCTATTAATTCAATGGTTTTGTTAATATTGGTCCTTCCTTCCTCATAATTGTGCTTTTTTCCTATGAGATAACTTCCTAATGAGGAATAATACCAAATATGGCACAAAGGTTTTTTGAAATTCTTTAGTATTGCTTTAACCTCATTAAGATAATAGTACGCAGAATCTATATTTTTACTGGTGTAATAATATTGCAATTCGGCGTTAATCATATAATATTCTGAAGGATACTTTTTGTAATTCTTTTTATAAAAAACTAAGCTTTCCTTTAAATACTTAAGTGACAGTTTTTTTTCTGCCTCCAAACCATAAAAACCGTAATATAACCCTTTATCCAAAGTCATTCTTGCCTTCACATCTGGTTTATCATTTTTATGGATTAAAGCCAAAGCCTTTTCAAACAAATCTAAAGAAGCTTTTGAATCCCCTTTTTGAAGTTTGACATTCGCCCAAAAAACCAAATATTCATATTGTAAAATTCGGTTTTCGGTTACTTCTATATCTAATTCTTCATAATCGGACCATTGGACTTTCAATATCGAATCCTTTTCAGCATTTGGAAGTCCGCTAATCATATCTTTATTGCTGTCAAATTGCAATTGTGACAATTTATTGCGATGTGTTGGCTCGTTTGGATTTAAAACTTTAATGGCTTTAGCCACATAAAAAGCAGTACTGTCAGGATTATATTGAGGCATATCGGTGAACCAACTTGCCTTTTCTTTGTATTTATCACTCAAGCGCAAAGCTTCTTTTGAAGATAATTGCTGTTTTGATTGAGAAAATAATACTTGAGAAATGATTAGGAATAAGACTAAAATAAAGGTCTTCATTATTTAAATCTTTTGGATGTGAAGTAACAATTGCTTTTTTAACTCAGCACTCAGCGGAATGGCTTTTCTGGCAATAACTACATGATTATTAGCTATTTCATCGATGTGAAATAAATTTACAATAAACGAACGGTGAATTCGCATCAGATGATTAACCGTCAATTTTTCTTCTAAATCTTTTAATGTAGAAACAATCAAGTGTTCTTTGTCTTTGCAATGTATTTTACAGTAATTGCGTTCGGCTTCAATGTAAAGGATATCATTGATATTAATTTTCACCATTTTATCATGATGGCGTACAAAAATAGAATCGCTAAGCAAAAAAGGCTCGTTCGTAATTTCTTCGTTAGACTTATTACTTTTCTCTTCTGCAACCCGAATAATGGTTAATTCAATCGCTCGTTGTAAATCGATTTTCTTAAAGGGCTTGGAAATAAAAGCATAAGGATTCGTTGATTTTGCTCGGTTAAAATGAGCTTCATCTGAATTTGCCGTTAAGTAAATTATAGGAATTTTATATTCGTTCAGAATTAAACCGGCCAATTCAATACCATCCATTTCACCTTTTAAATTAATATCCATCAAAAGAATATCGGGAACTTGTTGCTTAATGTGTGGCAATACTTCTTCGGCTCTTGGGATGATACCGTTTACTTGGTATCCCAGATGATTTAGTTGCATGGATATATTTGCCGCTATAATCATTTCGTCCTCAACTATCAATACAGATTGCATTGTACTCATCAACTAGGGTTTAAGTTGGTTACTAGATTAGTTTTGCAGGTTAAAACTATAGGCGTATTTGAGGTGGCAATGGAAAACTAAATGAAATTTTAATTTATAAATATAGTAAAATAATTGAATAGTAAGAAACTCAGTATTAATTAAAACCAAATTCTATTGATTATTTGTCAATTAGCAAAAAGCAATCTAGTAAAATATTCCCAAAATAGAATTCCTTACCTTTGCGGCAAATTACAGATAACATGAGCACTTTTGAGCAATTCAATCTTCCAAAATCACTACAAAAAGCCGTCGATGAATTAGGTTTGACCACGCCAACACCTATTCAAGAAAAATCCTTTTCGGTGATTATGTCCGGTCGTGATATGATGGGAATTGCCCAAACCGGTACCGGAAAAACATTCGCTTACCTTTTACCCATTTTAAAACAATGGAAATTTGTTGCGACTGATACGCCAAGAGTTGTCATATTGGTTCCCACGCGTGAATTAGTAGTTCAAATTGCGGCCGAAGTTGAAAAGCTTACCCAATTCATGTCAGTGCGAACTATAGGCGTTTACGGTGGTGTAAACATCAATACGCAAAAGAAAGCTGTTTATCAAGGAATCGACGTCTTGGTTGGTACGCCGGGAAGAATTATGGATTTGGCATTGGACAACGTTATTCGTTTTGATAGTTTGCAAAAACTAGTGATTGATGAATTTGACCAAATCCTGAATTTAGGTTTCCGAACCCAAGTGACTTCTATTTTAACAATGATTAAAACCAAACGTCAGAATATCTTGTTTTCAGCTACTATGACCGATGAGGTTGATGGCATGTTGGACGAATATTTTGATTTTCCGGAAGAAGTTTCTTTGGCACCAAGCGGAACGCCATTGGAACAAATTGAACAATTGGGTTACAAAACACCTAATTTTTTGACGAAAGTCAATTTGATAATCGAATTACTAAAAGACGACGCATACGAACGTGTATTGCTTTTTGTCAATAATAAAAAAACAGCAGATTTATTAGCCGATAAATTAGAAGAAGTTTACCCGGAGCAATTTGGAACCATTCACTCTAACAAGTCACAGAACTACCGTTTACAAACTATGGCCACATTCCAAGCCGGAGAAATCCGCGGAATTGTTACTACCGACGTAATGGCGAGAGGTTTGGATATTTCAGACATCACCCATGTAATCAACGTGGAGTTTCCCGAAATTCAAGAACAATACATTCACCGTATCGGTAGAACCGGTCGTGCCGATAAATCGGGTATTGCGATTAGTTTGATTAGTCCGAGAGAAGAAGAAATCATGATTGAGGCCGAAATGCTGATGGAAAAAGAACTGAAGTTTTTGGCTTTACCAAAAGAAGTTGTCATTGCGGAACGCTTGCTTGAGTTTGAGAAAGACAGAAAGAAAATGAAAGTGATTTTGAAAACAAACAAACTGGAAGGCGGCGCATCTTTTCACGAAAAAGCCAAGAAAAACACCAAAGTCAATCTTGGCGGACCATCGAAAACGAAGAAGAAAACCGGCACTTCGGTGAATAGAAATATTTTGAAGAACAGAGCTGCGAAGAGAAAGAAGAAATAATTCCTTAATGGTAATTGATAATTGACAATTGATTACTATTTTTGACAAACTTTAGATGAATGCAATTCAAACACCCGGAAATTCTATATTTTCTTTTTTTATTGGTGATTCCAATTTTGGTGCATTTATTTCAATTGCGACGTTTTAAGAAAGAATACTTCACCAACGTACAATTCCTAAAAGAACTTT
>NZ_JBKBLM010000018.1:0-57736 GCF_046296355.1 Flavobacterium sp. | reverse complement strand
CTAATAAATGATTGTATGATTTCTCTTCGTGCTCAATATCCTTTATTTTGAATTTAGCTTTGAATAAATCATAAAGCGTGAAAAACAGCCAGTATTCGTATAAAGTGGCGATATCCCTTTTGCCTGCTTTGTAAACATCATCGCCTCCTTTCCAAACTAACTTAGCTGCCAAGTCAAATTGTAGCCAAGCACTTAAAATCTCGCGATAACCGCTTTTTCGTTGTAAAACAGGACTGTTTAATTTTAATGAGGTTGGCCTTGATATATCTTTAAAGAAAGAATGACTTAAATAACCATCTAGTTTTGTGACCAAATTAGAGGCTTCAATAGATGGCCTGGCATATCCTTTATCTTTGAAGTACTGTTGGCAGTCTTCTGCAAATCTTAAAAACACTTCTAAGGCATGTTTTATAAATCGATTTTCGGGTGTATCTGTGTGCTCTATTTTTCTAAAGCTATTTATTTTACTCGGGATTGAATGAATCCCGACTTGGTATAATGGATGTGATGTCTGTAGAGGAATTCTATTGGAGCCTGATATTATTTGTTTAGTAGCGGCATTGTTGAATCTTCTGATTCTACGGATGTCAACAACTTCTTCTTCAGTATCCCAATTGGTTTTGGGAGAAGCTATAATTTTAAGTACTGCTTCCTCAAAATCTTTGTTTTCAATGATTGTACTGATAAAACTAAATCGTTGGTAAATGGTTTCGTTATCTCTTGAAAAATCGGTTTCAAAATTTTGTTCAATCGGAGAGTTGATCTGCATTAATAGTTCCGTACACTTATCCGTTATGTCTTTGAGCATAAAGCGATAGTTTTCACGGTAACTTTTGTCGAGTTCAGTATCAAACTTAGTAGCTAAGACTTCAATAGTAATAGAGTATTCTTTACCTAATTGGGTAATATCAGTTACAAATAATTTAAGTGTTCCTACATAGATATTTGGCACTATCCTTCCTAGAGATGGGTTACGCTTTGATTGCGAAATTACTCCATCAATACTACAATTTAAGCGATAATTTTCATTAGTAAAGGCATATTCATAACTGTTCCCTTCCAAAATCTGAAAGGGACTTTCTCCATTTTCATTCGCTTCAACTTCGGAAATTTCAAAAAGTTTAGCCTTGTTTTCAGGATAGATTTCTAAAAAATCAATCTCGTTAAAGAATGTTAATGGTATTTGAATATGTTTTTTGGTTTCCTCCATGTTTCTCTATGCTTCAGCATAACTAGTAAAACCATTAGCTAAGACATTTTTATACATTCTAATTAGCTTCTCAAATGAAATGGAGTACTTAAGATCAATACCTTCAAAGTCTTTTTTATAAAGTTCTTCAAAATTCTTTTCGAAATCTTCCTTTTTCATACCATCGATACATAAGCCCGCTAAAGCAATTAATATTTTCACTAACTTGCTTCTAGAACCATGTAGTTTTGGTAGCAACTTTTGCATAATAGCAATATCTAAACAAACATTATCGCTAATTTCAGGCTCTAACATTTTTAATTTTGCCGCTAGTTGCATTATCTCTGTAGCAGAACGGTAACCGAACTCGGCCCCCACTTTTTTTAGCTCGTTAAAGAAATAAACCAACTCATCTGTTAGTGCTTTGTTTTTAACTATATCTACTTTTTCTGAGATGGATAAAAAACTTTTTGCCATTGCAATTCCTTGACCTTTTAGTTTTTTTAAAACTGGAATACCCGGACTTGCTAAGAAGCCATTTATTTCTTCTTCTGTAATTCTGAATTCTATTACATTGGCTCTGTCTAATACTTTAGGACTGAACATGTATGTTGTTTCATCTATGTTTACTGTACCGATAATAAATACATTTTTTGGCCAACCAATCTCAAGAGGAATTTGTATACCATCTAAACTTGATCTTTCCTTGCCTGTATATAATTTTATGGAGTCATTGGATTCCATTATACTTAGAAAATCTGCAAAATATCTTTCTACATGACTGAGGTTCATCTCGTCTAGAATTAAAAAGAAAGGTTTGTTTTCATTTTCTATTTTTACCGCCTCCATTAATAGATGAATTACGCCGCTATCTGGAGTAATGTATTCATTTGAAACTAATCCATTTGGATAACCAACTAAAGGTTCCCGATTAGTCCAATCTGCACCTACAGGAACAATTTTGTATTGGGTGTCATCTTCACAAATCCATTGCACAAAGCTTTGTGCTATTTTGGTTTTTCCAGAACCAGATAAGCCACTAAGTATAACGAATGGTTTTGAGGAAAGAGACGATATAAACCTTATAATCAATAGATCAGAAAATGTTAATTTACTTTCATTTAAACTTTTCAAATAAGCTTTATAATCAAATTTTTCTGTCCCCATGTTTTTAATAATTATATCTTCTTTCTTTAAAGAAACTGTTTCATCTAAAATTGATAAGGTTAATGAATTAATATAGTATCTCTTTGATTTATCCTTTAATTCAACTAAATCTAAAAACCCAAAGTTTGAGAGAAATAACAAATATTCTTTAATCATTCTAAAGTCATTATCTCCAGGAGCACAATTTGGCCATGTGCTAAATTGAGATTTGTCGGCTCTATATTTTAGAATATTGTCAACATAAACATCAACATCTAAATCTTTATAAATAGATAACGGAATTACAACATCTCTGAGCTCTTCTCCTTCAATATACCAATTTGTTGGCGATTGATTTCTTTTTGACAGACCTAATAAAATATTGAAAATGATCTTAAAAGGATGAACAACAATGTTATTATCATTCCAGATGCTGATAGTAGATATACTTTCTATATTAGGGTTAGGCAATGAAAAATCATTGTACAATTTCTTTATAAAATCTAATTTTGAAATATTGCCACTGACAATACCCTTACCTAAATCTGTAACCGATATTGTACCGTCAGTTGTAGAATTAAGTAATCCAAGTGCTTTCCAATATTGACCTGAATTTTCTATTATATTTTTGTTAATATCTCTATCAATTTTTGCTAAATCAATACTAGTACCAGTTCTATTTTGTAATTCCAACAAATCATTCTTAAACTCTTGTGTGGCATGTCTTTTGCCATTATGTTTTACGAGAATTGCTAAAACCCCAAATAAAAGTTCTTCAGTATTAAGGCTTTCGGAAGGTGTAGTTACTGCCCATCTCCATTTGAATTCTGGAAATGGAATTACTGGTGGAATTACTATATTTTTAATTTCCATTCTCAAGAATTTTTTAAATTGCCCAATACTAGCAGTTAAATTGTTATGCCCTTTAGCATTTATTTCTATAAAATCTTTGTTTTCTCTTAATTGACTTTCATTACTAGACCATTCAATTGCGGTCCATTTATATAAATCCCCTAATTCAGCATTTATAGAAATTTTATTAGCCGTATTAAAATAAGAAAAATATTTATCCGCAGATTTTGTAAAATTAACGGTTAACCAATCTCGAAATTTAATTTGAATATCTGTCATTAGAATTATAGTTCTTTCCTGATTCGATTAAATAATTTATTTTTCTATTAATGAATAATATGCAAGGTTGCTTGTATCTTCTTCAATCCAATTGTTAGAAATTGCTTTTGCAATACTATTAGCTATTGTTTCTGCTGCCATAGGAGGAAATGCATTACCAACTTGTTTACATTGTTCACCATGATTTCCTAAAAACTCAATGTTATCAGGGAAACTCTGAATTCTAGCTGCTTCTCTGACTGTCAATTGTCTGTTTAACCAAGGATGTATTGGAAAAGCACTATGTCCTGGGACTAATGTGTGACTTGGATTATTTCTGTTAAGTCTAAAAAAGACTTTACTGAAACTTTGAATTTCTTTACCAGTTTTACTATGCTTTAAATGTTCTGGTAAATCATCAGGGACAATTTTACATCCTTCTTTTATATATGAAAATCTTTCTACGACATCTGGAGAATGGTTCATAGGAGTGTGATTAAAATATTTAGATTGTGATTTTATTGTTTCTAAACCTAATAAAACCTCCCCAACACTCCTGTAAGGTTTCTCCCAGTCCTCTGGCTTTTCATAATACTTTGGTTTTGGCCAAGGAATGATATTACCTGTTCTATTTGCAATAAGAATAAAGCGTTTTCTTTTTTGAGGAACACCATAATCAGCTGTGTTTATTATTTTGTAGTCATGATTGTTATAACCCAACTTCTCAATTTCTAAAATAAGTGCTTTTAGGAAAGATCCTCCATCAAGAGTGGTCAATCCTTGAACATTTTCCATCAAAAACCATTTTGGTTTAAAATGTTTAACATATTCTAAATAAGTAAAAATTAATTTGTTTCTATCATCATCATGAGGATTATAGTCTTTGGAATTAACAAATCTTCTTTTGCCAAACATTGAAAAACCCTGACATGGAGGACCTCCAACAATAATATCAATTTCCTTATCTGAGAAATCTTCTTTTATTTTATTAAAAATAGACTCATCCGATAAATCTCCTTCTATAAATGGAATGTTGGGATTGTTATGTCTAAATGTTTTAGCAACAGCTGAATCGAAATCAGCACTAAATACATGCTCAAAACCAGCTTGTTCGAAGCCAACACCGATGCCACCAGCACCGGAGAACAAATCAATAAAACTAAGTTTATTTTTTTTGTTATTTTTAAAATTTGATTCTTTACTCAATTCTATTTTTTTATGTTTTTTTAAATAAATGTGTTTTGAAGTTTCCTCCGTTTCCATTGATTCAATATGACGTTTTACTGCTGCAGCAATGTTAGCTGCCATTAAAGGAGGAACTGCATTTCCAACAAGAGTACATTGTTCTTTTCTTGGTCCAGTAAAAATGTGTTGGTCTGGAAAAGATTGAATTCTCGCAGCCTCTCTGGGTGTCAAACTTCTGTTTAAAATTGGATGTACTGGAAAAGCATTGTTTCCTGGAACCATAGTTGACGAAACCTTGTTTCTATCTAATCTAACATATGTGTTTCCAAAATTCTTTCTTCTTATTTTTTCAGGTAATTCTTCAGGTGGAGGCAATTTTCCACCTTCCTTGATAAGTTTATATCTTTCTAATACAATTTCACCATGTTCCAAAGGAATGTGATTTGGGAAGGTTTCGTCTTTATCAATTAAATCGTTTATTGCTTCGCCAACATCTTTATAAGGTATTAAATTTCCAATCTGTTTATCATTGGGAAGAGGATAGTTAAAGGGATTATCTAATCTAGTTCCAAAAATAATTACTCTCTCTCTAGATTGAGGCACCCCATATTCTTTTGAATTTAAAACTTTAAGATGAATATCATAGCCTAAATCAGCAAAGCTATTAGCAACCATATTTAGGTATCTGCCATTAAACATAGTTTTTATTCCCTTTACATTTTCAAAAACAAAACATAGTGGGTTCAAATCATCAACTAATCTAACATAACTTTCAAAAAGTGAATTTCTGGGGTCTGCTGAATTTTTATCTCCCATGACGGAAAATCCTTGACATGGGGGACCTCCGATGATTATATCAGGAAAAACGTTATTTGTGCTTTCTAATATTTCACTAGAAGTTAACAGTCTAATATCCTTGCAAATAAATGGAATATTAGGATAATTTAAATTCATTGTTTTTTCGCTTTCTTTCCAAATATCGGATGCGCCAATTACTTCAAATCCAGCTTCTTCAAAACCAATGTCAAAACCACCAGCACCAGTAAATAATGAATAAACTTTATATTTTTTCTCTTTCATCTCTTAAAACTTTTATCACTGAAGAATGTTGCAAAATCACTCTCTAATCCGGTTATTACCTTTTCAATTATTTCAATCGATGCGTTTCTTTTTCCCTTTTCTATATCGGAAATATAGTTTCTATCTACGTTGGAAATGTTGGCTAACTGCTCGATGGAGAAGCCTTTTTCTTCTCTCAAAGCTTTAACCTTATTGCCAAATTTTTCTTTAATATTCATGTGTTTAAAATTATGTTTATGCCTACGATTGGCCCGCCTACGATTGTAAGCATAAGGTCTGTTTGTTTGCAAAATTTATGAACAATGGGTTTGCCCTTCGTCAGGCTCAGGGTGACAGTCGGGATTTCGATTGGCTTTAGTGGTAAAACAAAAAACCCCAACGTCTCCGTCAGGGTTTTTATTATAGTATGATTTCTTCTACCAAATCTTCACACGCTTTTCAGGAGCCAAATACAAAGAATCCGTTGGTTTAATATTAAACGCTTCGTAAAACTCAGGAATATTACGCACAGTTCCGTTGACTCTGAATAGTGCCGGTGAATGTGGGTCGGAGGCAATTTGACTGCGCAGGGCTTCGGCACGGGATTTTTCTAACCATACTTGTCCCCAACCTAGGAATACGCGTTGCATGCCGGTGAAGCCATCCATTACGGGTGCTTCTTTGCCGTTTAAACTGGCTTTGTAGGCTTTGATGGAAATGCTCAATCCACCTAAGTCGCCTATGTTTTCGCCTAAGGTAAAGGCACCGTTGACATTCAAATCAGGGAAGGCTTTGAAGCTGCTGTATTGGTCAACCAAAGCGGCCGTTTTCTTTTTGAAAGCGGCTAAGTCTTGTGGTGACCACCAGTTTTTCATTTCGCCTTTGCCATTAAAAGCACTTCCTTGGTCGTCAAAACCGTGGCCTATTTCGTGACCAATCACGGCTCCAATTCCACCATAGTTTACAGCATCATCGGCATTCAAATCAAAGAAAGGCGGTTTCAAAATGGCAGCCGGGAATACAATCTCGTTTAAGGAAGGATTGTAGTAAGCGTTTACCGTTTGCGGGTTCATGCCCCATTCGGTGCGATCTACCGGTTTGCCTAGTTTGGCTAGGTTGCGGTTGTATTCAAATTCGGCAGCGCGTACACCGTTACCGAAGAAGTCGTTTTTGTCTATTTTAAGGGCTGAGTAGTCTCTCCAAGTGTCGGGATAACCAATTTTAATCATGAAGTTGTCCACTTTTTTCAAGGCTTCTTTTTTGGTGGCCGGACTCATCCAATCTAGTTTTTTGATGCTTTCGGCATAGGCTTTTAATAGATTTTCCACCATAGTCACCATGCGTTCTTTGGCTTCGGGAGAGAAGTGTTTTTTGACATAGACTTTCCCCACAATTTCACCCAAACCGCCATTTACCACATCAACGGCACGTTTCCAATCTTCTTGTTGCTTCTCAATACCATTAAGCGTTTTGCCGTAAAAAGCAAATTTTTGGTTGTCTATGGCAGTGGTTAAACTTTCGCCTGAGTCGTTGATTAAACCCCATTTTAAGTAGGTTTTCCAAGTGTCAATTGGGGTGTTTTTGATAATGTTGTTTAGGCTTTTGGTATAGTCTACTTGGGTCACTACCATTTTTTTCTCATTGGCTACACCGGCACTTTTTAGCATGGCTGTCCAATTGAAATCGGGCATCAACGTTTTTAAATCTTTTACAGCGTAAGCATTGTATAGTTTTACAATGTCGCGCGTGTCTTCTTTTTTCATTTGGTTGGAAGCCAAAGTAGTTTCCAAAGCCATGATGGTGGCGGCACTTTCGGCAGCGTTTGGCATATTGGTCAATTGGAACATCTTTTCGATGTAGGCTACATATTTTGTACGGATATCAGCCATTTTAGCATCGGTAGCCAAATAGTATTCTCTTTCCGGAAGTCCGAGACCTCCTTGCCAAGTGATTAAAGTGTATTTCGTAGGATCTTTAAAATCGGTATAGACCGAAACGTTGAACGGAATGGCTACTCCTATGCGGTTGGCTTTTCCGAAATATGCTGCTAAATCGTCATAAGAAGCAATGGCATCGATGGCTTTTAATTCGGGTTGGATAGGCGCTACGCCTTTCGCATCGCGACCTTTTCTGTCCATAAAAGAAGCGTAGTAGTCACCGATTTTTTGTTCGTCGGAACCTTCCGCATTGCTGCCTTTTGCGGCTTCTTCGATAATGGCTTTGACGTCTTTTTGGGATTGGTCTACCAACATGTCAAAAGCACCAAAGGAAGCTTTGTCTGCCGGAATCTTGGCGGTTTTCATCCAAGCGCCGTTGACATAGGCGGCAAAGTTATCGCCGGGTTTTACCAGCGTATCCATGTTTTTTTTAGTGATACCCGAAGTGAGTTCTTTTTGGCTGCAAGCCGCCAATAAAACGGAAGCCGATAACAAGATGAGTTTAGTATTCTTCATAGTTTTAGTTTGATGATTAGAATGCTAAAGTAGTTAAAAATATTAGGTTATGGTGTTAAAAGGTAAGGTTGAGGTTGAGGAAAAGGTTTCTTTTAAGGGTAACATTTCACCTATAAGATTCTTCGAAGCCTGAAGCAGATAAAGTTATTATTTATATGACTATGGTCATATTTTTTGTAATTTTATTCGAATTAACTTTGTATCCATTAGTTGGGAAGGCTTGTAAAATAAGCGTTTTTTACTTAAAACACTCAAAATCAAAATGCAAATAGACTTAGACTTACTCTTTACTTGGGGCGCCATAGCTAAGGAATATAAAAAAGGCGAAATGATTTTTGGTGAAGATGAAATAGCCCATTTTTATTTTCAGATTATAGAAGGCAGCATTAGGATGTATAATTCTAATGATGAGGGAAAAGAATTTACGCAAGGGTATTTTTCAGAAGGGCAAAGTTTTGGCGAACCGCCATTATTTATTGATGAAAAATATCCGGCTACGGCAGTGGCATTTCAGGACAGTAAAATTGTAAAGCTTTCTAAGGAGAAGTTTTTAAAAATTTTGGACGAATATCCGTCTTTTCAAAAACAGTTTTTGGTCTTGATGTCGAGGCGAATACATTCAAAAGCCATGACGTCAAAGGATATTATTAATCAAAAGCCGGAATTTAGAATTACTGCTTTTTTGAATGCACATAAAAAAGGGAAAAGCGGCTGTGAGAAAGAGCAAGTTCCGTTTACCCGACAAGAGATTGCCAATTTCACCGGATTAAGAGTGGAAACCGTAATTAGGGCATTGTCTAAAATGTCAAAAACGAATAAGGTTGAGATTATCAACCACAAAATATTTTACTAATGCAATTTACCCCTAAGTTTTGGCTGAAGTTTTCACTACTCAATTTGCTGATTGTGGCGCTGCTCGGGCTTTTGATGCGGTATAAAATAGGTTTCGAATTTCCTTTCTTTAACCAAAAGAATTTGCAGCATTCCCATTCTCATTTTGCTTTTGCCGGTTGGATTAGCCATACTTTAATGGTGTTGATGGTTGGGTTTTTGGAGAAAAGAGGCAATAGGCAAAAGGCATTAGGCAACAGATTTGGTAATTATAATAAGATTCTATTGGCCAATTTGATTTGTGCTTATGGCATGTTGGTTTTCTTTATTATTCAAGGTTATGCGGCCTTTTCGATTGTGTTTTCTACTGCTTCTATTATTGTGGCTTATGTTTTTGGGTACCAATATTGGAAAGATTTGAAAGCGGTGGACAAGAGCTCGCTATCGGTCAATTGGTTTAAAGGCGCTATTTTTTTTAATGTGATTTCATCGTTGGGCACTTTTGCTTTGGCGTATATGATGGTTACCAAAAACATCCATCAAAACGAATATTTGGCTTCTATTTATTACTATTTGCATTTTCAGTATAACGGTTGGTTTTTCTTTGCGTGTATGGGATTGTTAGTGCATTTCCTCGACTTAAAAACCACGGATTCGCCTTTGTATCAAAAGGTGTTTTGGCTGTTTTTTATCGCTTGTATTCCGGCTTATGTTTTGTCTGTATTATGGTTAGATATACCCTTGTGGATTTACATTCCAACCGTAATTGCTGCTTTTCTTCAAGTGTTTGCCTGGTTTCCGTTTTTGTTTAAGGTCATTAAAACTAAAAAAGGCGTTTTTGAAAACTACCCGTTCTTTTTGCGTTACATTATCGTGTTTGTGGCGGTGGCTTGCAGCGGAAAGTTGCTGTTGCAATTAGGCTCGACGATTCCCGCGCTTAGTCAGTTGGCTTTTGGTTTCCGACCTATAGTGATTGCTTATTTGCATTTGGTTTTATTGGCGGTTATCAGTTTGTTTTTGTTGTTTTACATTTATGTCAATCATTTCTTTTTTATCCGTAGCCCCATCAAATTCGGGATTACGCTTTTTTCAGTGGGTGTTTTTTTAAACGAATTGGTTTTGGCCGTTCAAGGGATTGCCTCGTTTAGTTATACGGTCATTCCGTTTGTGAACGAGCTGCTTTTTGGCATTGCGGCTTTAATGGTTTCGGGTATAGGCATCACCGCTTTTTATTCGATAAAAAAAAGTTAAAATCCCTGCAGTTTTATGAGTTCAATCATAAAATAACTGTTTCATAGTTAGGTACTTTGTGTGTATAAACCAAGTATCTATTATTATGAAAAATTCCATTAAAATTTTGCTCTTAGCTTGTTTTTTTGCCACTGTGGGTTGCAAACAAAGCAGCGAAACCCCAACTGAAACAACCGAAAGCACACCGGCTCAAAGTGTGGGTCAAGAAGGCGTACAAGATGAAACCTCTAATCCAAATATCGTTCAGGTTGCCTCGGGAAGTAAAGACCACACTACTTTAGTAGCGGCTGTGAAAGCCGGTGAGTTGGTGACTTCTTTAAGCAATGCCGGACCGTTTACCGTTTTTGCTCCTACCAACGCGGCTTTTGATAAATTACCGGCCGGAACGGTTGATGGTTTGCTTAAACAGGAGAAAAAAGCCGACTTGCAAAACATTTTAGGTTACCACACTTATGTAGGCACTTTGAAGGTTGAATACATGCAAGACGGACAAGAGTTTGATATGGTGTATGGTGGTAAAGTGAAAATTACCAAACAAGGCGAAAAGACTTTTGTCAACGGTTCTGAAATCGTGGCTTCGATTGAAACGTCTAACGGGATTATCCACGTAATTGGAGACGTCTTACTTCCAAAATAGGATAGTTATTAATTCAAATCTTGTTTTTCTTTTTTGAAAGGGAAAAGGCGTGGAAGTTGTCATTCACGCCTTTTTTTGTGATTAAAAATATAAAAATGACTACTATAACTGCGTGGTATGACATATATCATACTTTATATGGAATGATTTTCCAAAATTCGCTCCTTATTTAAAACGTTACCACATGACTACTACGAACAACATTCATACTTTTCACATACCCGTTATGGGCTTGGCTTATACCATTGACAGTCCGATTCGCGTGGCGCAATTTGGGATTTCCTCTGTAATCTCCATTACTGATGATGAGTTGATAGAAAAAATGCGTGCTTTTTACAGTAAAAAGTTCAGTTTGCCTTACCAAGAGATTACCCAAAAGTGCCATGATTACCGTGCAGAACGCATCAAGCACTATTTGAATTTGGTGGATACGATTGTTAAAGACAAGTTTGAAAGTTTTAAAAACGAATTGGCGGAAAACAAAACCGCTTTGGAAAACTATATCGCCATGTTGCCCAATAAATCAGCATTTAAAGAAGGATTGCAAAAGTTCATAGATGAAGGTTTATTAATCAAAGAATCGGTTAAAAATTACTTGGCTGAACACTTTGCGCCGGGCGAGATTGATGTGAATATCATGACTAAAGTCGACAAAGACAATTTTGATAAAAACGAACAACTGCCGGTTGAGTTTAACGATGCTCATGCTTCATTGCGCGGTTTTGCCGAGAGTGATTTGACTTCTTCAGTAGTTCTTTCGGCAGGCATGAATCCAAGGTTGTACAGCTATTTTGAAAAGTTTCCGGTGTTTTATCCGGATGCGAATGGTATGTTGTCAAAGAAAATTATTTTGAAAGTAAGCGATTTCCGTTCGGCGATGATTCAAGGGAATTTCTTGGCCAAAAAAGGGCTTTGGGTTTCGGAATACCGTATCGAATCGGGGTTGAATTGTGGCGGACATGCGTTTGCTACCGATGGTTTTTTAATGGGACCGATTTTGGAAGAGTTTAAAACTAAGAAAGACCAATTAATCCAATCCGCACACGAGTTGATGGTGAAGGCTTTGGAAGCTAAAAATCTTCCTGTTCCGGCACAGCCATTCGACTTAAAAATCACGGCTCAAGGTGGCGTAGGTACGGCTGAAGAACATGAGTTTTTATTGCATCATTTTCAAATGGATACGGTGGGTTGGGGTTCGCCTTTTTTATTAGTTCCCGAAGCGACTTCGGTGGATGAAGCCACCAGAACACTTTTGGCGAAAGCCCAAGAAGAGGATTTTTACTTGAGTGATATATCACCGCTCGGTGTTCCGTTTAACTCTGTAAAAGGCATGAGCAATGATCTTTGGAAACAAAAAAGAATAGACGACAACAAAGCCGGAAGTTCTTGTCCGAAGAAATTGTTGGCGCTCAGCAAAGAATACGATTCACAGGGTTTGTGTACCGCTTCTAAAAAATATCAGGATATTAAATTGGCTGAATTAGAAGCGCAAAAAGACTTGTTATCCGACAACGAACTTCAGAAAAAGCAAGCTAAGATATTTGAGAAATCTTGTTTGTGTGTTGGTTTGGCCAATGCTTCTTATATGGAAAACAATCTCGAAGTCAAAGGCCAACAGCAAGGCGTGGTGATTTGTCCCGGACCGAATTTGGCGTATTTTGACCGAGAGGTTTCTTTGGCCGATATGGTGAAACACATATACGGGAATGCTAATGTGTTGGCTGAAACCCATCGCCCGAATATGTTTGTCAAAGAGTTGGCCATGTATGTTGATTATTTGAAAAATGAATTGGACAACTATACAGAGGAATTCACGGCGGCCCAACTCAAAAAATGGAATGCCTTTAAAAGCAATATGTTGCTGGGCATTGACTACTACATAGACTTATTTGCGACGACCGATTTCTTTGCCAATGAAAAGCATGCTATCCAAAAACAATTGCAGTTTTACAAGACAGTGGTAAACGAGATTGACCTTCCGGTTTTGGAGAAAGTATAGCTTTCATTTTACCACTGCAATTGTTCTTTAAATGGACACCCATGGATGACTACATTTGATTTAAACAAAGTTGGGCTTCCATAGCTATGGCTTTTGGAAATACAATGTTGTTTTCAAGGTGGATGTGTTTGTGCAAATCTTGCTCAAATTCTTTTAGCATGGCAAAGGTTACTTTGTAAGTTTGACAGGCATCGTTTGGCGGAGTATAATCATTAGTCAATGCTGCGATTTTGAGAAAACGTTCTCCTTCAGCTTCATGTTCGTCTTGCATCATCGCTATAGGATTGTCAACCGTTCCGAAAAGCGGTTGCTCAATTGGGGTGTTGTTTTTAGTTGCCGAGTATAATTTTTTGACAAACGGAAACAAAATCAGCTCTTCTTTTTTCATGTGTTGGGCCAATTCTCCGGCGCAAATTTTAAAGTGAAGCGCAATTTCAAACAACTCGGGATGTCTTTCTCCGTGTACTTTGCAAAGTTTGTCGAGATAGAATAATAAAGCAATCGATTTTTCTTCTACATAACGGTGGTGCGTTTTTTCGATGTAATCGATAAGTAGGTCGATTGGCCAAGATTTGAAATCGATGGCGCTATCGGATTTAGAGTCTAAAACGGCATTTAATTCGTTTTGAATGGCATTTGCGTCAAGCCCTTTTTTCTCGCAAACTTCTTCTAAAGTTCGGTTGCCTTTGCAGCAAAAATCAATTTTGTATTTGGAGAATAGGGCTGCGGTTCTAAAATCTTGGGCTACAAATTCGCCCACAGTTTGTTTTTCTGATGTTTTCATGATGCATTAATTTAATAGTCAATATTAAGGCATATTGAAAGGATAAACTATGCGTTAAATCATAAGAAGAAGGCTTTTTTTCAACCGGTTGAGCTAAAAATAGGTGACTAATAAATGAAATATTAAAATAATTTGATGCATCATCAGCTCAACGTTTTATACATCATGGCGGCTGAAATGTTCAGTGCGCGGTTTTTGATTTCTTCAGCTTTTGGTCCTTCAAAAAGCCTGTCTACCGTTTCGGTAAAGAGTTTGTTCCAATGTCCGAAATGCGTTGGATTCATAGTGCTTTTTTCATGCAATTCTTTGTGCTTCGCCATGGGATTGCCTTCATAATTTCCGGTAAAGAAAAGAATGTTTTCCCAAAAACTATACATTTTCGGTAAATGAGTTTCCCAATTCACATGAGCCACATCGGTAAACAAATAGCCAATAACCTCGTCGGTTTTTACTTTTTCGTAAAAGGTGTTGACCAATTTTTCGATGTCTTTTCTGTTTCGGATATCGGTTTTCATGTTACAAGTCTTTTTTGTTGAATTTTTTCAATGAAATAAAAAATGGAATAATAGCCCACAGACAAAGTAGTAAGAACGAGACAACCAAACCAACACTGGTTCCGAAAAAGTCTTTGAAAATAGCGCCGGTATAACCCATCATAGCCGATACATCTAAATGCATCAGAATTTGGATTCGGGCTAAGTCTATCGGACTCAATGCGGTTATCCCAACCATGGCATTTTCGATAGGATAATCGGCCAATTGGAACAATAAAAACAATACGATGCCATCAAAAAGCAAGGCAAAAAACAGCCAAGTCATAATGGCAATTCCGATGCCTTTCGCTTTGTCGCGGGTGAGAATCGAACTCAAAAAGGCCAAAGCCACAAAGATGACCGAAATCAAACAGCCGATAGCAATCATCATGAGTCCAACGCTGTCGGGCGCATTCACCAATAACGGAATTCCGGCACCAATCCCAAAAGCCAAAACCATCGAAAGCGATAAACCAAGGAACAAACTCGTCCAGATTTTTCGGCGTTTGATAGGTTGGCTCAATAACAATTCGATAAACTCGGAACTGTTGTACAAGTAAATCGTAGAAAACAAGATGGAAACCAACGGTACAGTGAATAAAATGACATTGAGTATGGTCAATAAACCCTTGGCAGCATTGTCTTCTAAGGCGAAAGAACTCCACGAAAGTGCGGCCAAAATCAAGGTGTAAGCCAACACGATTTTGTTCTTTAGGATGTCGAGTAAGATGATTTTAATGATGCGGTTCATGGCGGTTGTTTTTTAAGATTTTGGCAATCGCTTTCGAGATTTTAGCCTCTTGGGTAGAAGCTTTTAAGTCTTCTATTTTTTGATGGAAATGCACTTTGCCTTCTTGCATGAAAATAATTTCGGTAATCAAATCGTCCAATTCGCTGAGCAAGTGCGATGTGATGAGAATCAGCTTTCCTTTTTCTTTTTCGCGGATTATTTTTTCTTTCAGAATTTCAGAAGCCAATGGGTCTAAACCGGCTGTAGGCTCATCTAAAATCAGTACATCGGGATTAAAAAGAAAAGCTAAAACCGCGCTAACTTTTTGTGTAGTTCCGCCGGAAAGGGTTCTCATTTGTTTGTCGAATAGTTTATCCAGTTCAAAGGCGTGTATTAAATCTTCGTCTAATTCCGTTGCGCTGTTTCGTACTTTTTTAATCATTTCAATAATTTGACCGATAGTCATGTTGTCAGGATAACGTCCAATTTGAGGCATGTAACCAATATTGTTTCGGTACAAATATTCTCCGAGGATGGATTTTCCGTTGACCGTTATTGAGCCGCTATCGGGTAAAACCATTCCCAAAATAGATTTGATTAAAGTAGTTTTTCCGCAACCATTCGGACCGATAAGCGCAATGCATTGGCCTTTTTGAAACGAAAGGTTGATGTCTTGGAGTACGGCTAATTTGCCGAACTTTTTAGTAATGTTTTGTATGTCAATCATAATGGCAGCGACTTCATTAAGGGCTTATTGTCTATAAAATTGTCAGGCGTTATGCTGGGTAAAACTTTTTCTGATTTGTCTAAAAGAGTAATCATAAAACTTCGGAATAAGATCATGGCCGACGGATTGTTTTCGGTCAAAACGGCGAACAAACTCAGCGGATGATATGGTACATCTCCAATACCGTCTTTGTTTAAATCATAGCCTTCATATTTGTCCCAATAATTGCTGTTAAATGTGTTGAGCACCAGACTTCCATTGGTACTGATGTCAAAAGTGTTGCCTACATAATTGTTGTTTACGATTTCATTTTCCATGCAACTTGCTTGGATTTTCATGCCCCAACCATTGGCTTCGAACACGTTTTTCTCGACTTTAATTCGGGACGTACCTTCCATATAAATGCCGGAAGTGTTTCTCGCAAAACGATTGTTGAAAATATAGCTGTCGGCAATCTCTTTGAGCAATAATCCATAAGCAGAATCACCCCAGTTTTCTTCGAAATAATTATTGAACATCTTTACGTTTTTGGTAAACATCACCGCAACACCGGCACCGTTTCCTTTGAAAACATTGGTGATGTACGAATCATCATTGGAAAACATAAAATGCAAACCGTAACGAATATTGTGGTTGGAAATATTTCTCCAAATGACCGATTGGGTTACAAATTCAAAATAAATCCCGTCGCGATGGCCGGAGATTCGGTTACCAATGATTTGCAGCTGCTCACTTTTCCAGCAATGAATGCCGTTTCCGATGAGTTGTTCCTGTTTGCCATAGGCTTTAATCGTATTGTTTTTGACAATGCTGTTTTTGCAGTTTTGGAGGTAAATGCCAAAGAAATTGTTGTCGAGGATGTTGTTTTCGATGCGAACAAAATTTCGGTCATAGACTTTAATTCCGCAAGGATCATCCAAAGCGGCATAACCTGAATTGATGATTTTGAAACCTTTCACCAGCACACTGTCGGCTGCAACAGACAAGACTTCAAATTTATTTTGACCATCAAGCGTTGGATAGTTTTTGCCTAAAAAAGCAATTTTTTTGTTGATGATAATATTCCCTTCTTTATATATTCCTTGAGTAACGATAATGGTATCGCCATCGATTGCCAAAGTCAAAGCGTGTTTGATGGTTTTGACCGGATAGGTTTTACCAACTGTAATGGTTTTGGCATTAGAAATCAAGCCAAAAAAGAAGAGTATATAAACTAGATTTTTCATTTGTAAGCGTTGTAAACTTCGGACCAAGTGATGGTTTGGGCTTCTAGTTTTTGGCCAAATTCGTTTTGTTCTTTGGCTGAACTGAAAGCGGCCATATTGCCTCTCATGGGCGAATTGATTTTTCCGCCTTTGATAAAATGTGCGGTTTCGGCCGGAATGAGCGTGTTGTCTTTGAGATAGTCGTTTACAAAGAATGACAGGTAAGGCACAACGGTATTGGATTTGGCAAATTGTACCATGCAAGCCAAGTCATCAAATTTATAATAGCGTCCTTTTTTGGTGATTAATTCGGCACCAAATTTACCATTGGCAATCGTCATCTTGCAGAAATCGCAGGCATCTGAATTTATTTTGATGGGTTTTGGCTCATTGGAACCACAAGAGAGTAAGGTTAGCATTGTGATACAAGCCATAACGAGCGTTCTCATGTTTACTTATTTTTATTAAACTTATATTCTTTTAGCACCACTAAAAATAATAAAATTCCGGCTGCGGTTAACATCCAACCACCGGTATCGGGGATAGAATAGGCGCCAAAGTTTAGCAATTGTTTGTAGCCAATAAGTGGCGGTTGGTAAGCCATTCCCGGCACTCTGATGGCTGCATTTGGGTCAAGGTTGTGTCCGTATTCATAGTTCCATCGGTAAAAATCTATTGCTGCTAAGACGATAAAAAGCACATAAGTAATTAGGAAAGCCAAGACTGCTTTTCTTTTGGCCACAAAAATCAACAAGATGGAAATTAGGGCAAAAGCACCAAAGACATAAGGCAAAACTTTGAACTCAATAAAGTTTTCGGTGTGCAAGGTTGCCATGCCGATGTAGTGATTTAATCCGTTGATGATTTCAACATCGCCACCGATTTTATTGGCGTGTAAACGAAGCACGAGACCTTCAGGATATTGCGGTGCTTCGAGTTGGATTTGCCACATTGGGACAAATAACGCACCGGCAAATAATAGTCCTGTGATCAAAAGCAATATTTTTGACAAGCCTGAAATTTTTATATTTTCCATTTCATAGGAGAAAAAAAGGGAACAAATAAAATCTGTTCCCTTTGGTTAATTTTATTTGGTTGCCTTCGGTAAGTTGGTTCCCAGACTATAAGTAATCGGGACGTTACTTCCGGCTGGAGAAACTCTAACATAGCCTTGCATTTCTTGGTGTAGTGCGCTACAGAAATCGGTACAATACATTGGCCAAATTCCGGCTTTTTTAGGAAGCCATTTTAGGGTAGCGGTTTCACCCGGCATAATCAATAGCTCACCGTTGTCGGCACCTTTGATGGCAAATCCGTGAGGTACATCCCAGTCTTGTTCTAAATTGGTTACGTGGAAATACACTTCGTCACCTACTTTAACACCTTCAATATTATCGGGTGCAAAGTGAGAACGGATGGAAGTCATCCAAACATCTACTCGGTTGCCTTTTCGAACTACTTTGGCTTCTTTTTCGCCTTTGGCCACAAATGGGTGGTTGTTGTCGGCGATTTTGTAGAATTTCAACTGACCATTATTTCGAATCAACTCGGCCGGTGCGGCTTGAGCATAGTGCGGCTCTCCGATGGTTGGGAAGTCTAAGATTAACTTCATCTTATCGCCACTGATATCATAAATTTGAGCCGATTGTGCTAACTCAGGACCGGTTGGTAAATAGCGGTCTTTGGTGATTTTATTGTAAGCGATTAAGTATTTACCGAATGGTTTTTTACTGTCACCTCCAGGGATACACAAGTGACCTACAGAATAATAAGTTGGTACTCTATCCAATACTTTCAAAGATTTGATGTCCCATTTCACTACTTCAGAAGACACGAAGAAAGTGGTATAAGCATTTCCTTTGCCGTCGAATTCGGTGTGTAATGGTCCTAAGCCCGGTTTTTGAACTTCACCGTGTAAAGCAGCTTCGTATTTTACTACCGGAATGCCACCGTACTCGCCATCGAATTTTTTGTTTTTGATGGCGCCCATCAATTTATCAAAACTGAATACCGGAATCAAAGCGGCCAATTTACCTGAACCTACAATGTATTCACCTGTTGGATCTACGTCACAACCGTGAGGTGATTTCGGGCAAGGAATCATATAACAAATGTCTTTTAAAGCCGCAGCATCTAGGACCAATACTTCATTTTTCATTTCAGAAGTAGCGGTATGGGTTTTTTCATTCCATTTGTTGTGGACATATTTTACCGATTGTTTTTTGCCTTTTCCGGCTTTGATGTATTCTTCGGCTTTTTTCCAGTTAACCGCCATGATAAAATCTTTATCACGTTGGGAAGCATTTACTTCTAGCAAAGTATTGGCTTGTTCGGTGTTGTAGCAAGAGAAGAAGAACCAACCGTGTGATTTTCCTTTTCCGGCGTGAGAAAGGTCGAAGTTAACTCCGGGCGTTACAATTTGGAACGCTAAGTCCATTTCACCTTCTTTGCCCACTTTTACAAAACTGATGTGGCCTTTGAAGTTTTCTTTGTAAGTATTGATAGCTACATCTCCATTAACATAATCAGGCGGTACACTAAAACGGGTTCCTGCTACTACATATTCGGTGTTTTCGGTGATGAATGGGGAAGAGTGATTTCCGCCACTGTTTGGTAGCTCAATGATTTCAGCTGTTTTGAATGTTTTCAAATCAATACGAGCGATACGCGGCGTGTTATTGGCATTACCAAAAACCCAGCGACCGTCTACTTCACCATTGGTTTGTGACATTTCGGTGTGGTGTAAATCATCCCAAGGCACAAAACCATTGGAGGTGTTTAACATGGGTTTGGTTTCCTCACTGTATCCCCAACCTTTTTCAGGGTCAACGGAGAACACCGGAATTACTCTGAACAATCTTCCGCTTGGAAGACCGTAAACACTCAGTTGTCCGCTGAAACCTCCGGACACGAAGTTATAAAACTCATCATATTTTCCCGGAGCAACATAGGCTTTTTGAGCGGCGTCACCACTCACGGCATCTCCGGAGTTTTTTGGCTTACAAGAAGTGAACAAAGCACTCCCAAGAGCAATCGCAAAAATTGCTTTAACAAACTTATTTTTCATTATAATTGATTTTAAATAAGATTGGTCAGCACTTTCAACGGTTAACCAATCTCAGGTTTTGGTTTATTTTACACCGTCATTTTTACGCATGTATTCCAAGATGTGTCTGGCATCGTCGTCACTAAGACCTTGGTTTGGCATACGAACTAAACAGATTTCTAATTGTGCCTGAACTTCCGGATCTTTGTCAATCATTGGGTCAGGATTGGTAATGAAGTTCATAATCCACTCCGGTTTTCTTCGTTCTGTTACGCCTTTCCATCCTGGTCCGACTAATTTTTCATCGGTCATTTTGTGACAAGAGGTACATTTTACTCCGGAAACTTCTTCGCCTTTAGTCGCCATGGCTTGGTCTAAAGCAGCGCCTAGTTCTACTGTGGTAAATTTACCTTCACCTCTTTTTGGGTCATAAGATGACGGGTCAGTAGCGGTTGTTTCTGTTGCACTTGGGTCAGCTGCAGGATTATACTCTTCGGTTTCTTTTTCCTTTTTACCACAAGCGATTAACAGAGAAAAAGCAAGAGCAGTTAAAAATAATTTTTTCATGATTGGATGTATTAAAATTTCTTAAACAAATTTCGGCACTAAACAGTTGTTAATTTTATGATTACAATCATAGTTGGGAAGAAACTTTTTGGGACTATTTATAATAAAAACTAAGAAAAGAAATGTACTAACGGATTTAAAACCCGAAGGAAGAAACAAAAGCACTTTTTCAAAATCTCCTAATAAATACTATCTTTACTCTTCAATTTACCATCATGCCCAACCAAGACATTAGAATTCTTCATATCGACAGCAATCATCCTTTGTTGTGGGAACAATTGGAGCAAGCCGGTTTTCAGAATGAAGCCGATTTTACTTCTTCTAAAGCCGAAATAGAAGCCAAAATTCATAATTATCATGGCGTGGTTATTCGCAGTCGGTTTAAAATTGATAAAGCCTTTTTAGACCAAGCCACTAATCTTAAATTCATCGCTCGCGTTGGTGCCGGATTGGAAAGCATCGATTGCGAGTATGCCGAAGCTAAAAACATTCATCTTATCGCTGCTCCTGAAGGGAACAGAAATGCGGTTGGGGAACACGCTTTGGGCATGCTTTTATCGGTAATGAACAAACTGAATCGCGCGGATAGATTAGTGCGTGAAGGCAAATGGATAAGAGAAGGCAATCGAGGGTATGAGTTAGAAGGTAAAACCGTTGGACTCATCGGTTATGGCAATATGGGAAAATCGTTTGCTAAGAAACTACGCGGATTTGATGTTACAGTTTTGTGTTATGATATTCTTCCGAATGTAGGCGATGCCAATGCGAAGCAAGTTACCCTTTCGGAATTACAAGCCCAAGCCGATGTTTTGAGTCTGCACATTCCGTGGACACCCGAAACGGATAAGATGGTTAATGATGAATTTATCAATGCTTTTGCTAAACCGTTTTGGTTTATCAATACTTCTCGTGGGAAAAATGTAGTGACTGATGATTTGGTCGCCGCTTTGGAATCGGGTAAAATTCTCGGCGCCGGATTGGATGTTTTGGAATATGAAAAATTGTCTTTTGAAAATCTTTTTATCGATACCGAAAAACCTAAAGCTTTCGAGTATTTACTCCAAGCAGAAAATGTTTTATTAACCCCACATATCGCCGGTTGGACGTTTGAAAGTCATGAAAAACTGGCGCAGACTATCGTGGATAAAATTGTTCAATTACGAATTACGAATTGTTTTTGAATATGAACTAAACCTTTTTGATTATGAATAAAGTGAGTTATTATTTAGTGGTAATTGTGGGAATCCTAACCTTCCTTCAATTTTTTCCTCATGCGTTTATGGGCATGCCAGCGGTTTTAGAACACATTAAAAAAGGAGAAATCCAGCCTGTTGCGGCACAAGGCATGCAAATGATTTGGTTGTATTCTTCGATTATGATGTTGTTGTCGAGTATTTGGTTGTTCTTTTTGGCCAAGCCCATAAAGGAAGGAAAACACGTGGCAAGATTGCAGGTTTTGTACATGAGCATTGGGTTTTTGGCCTTTGGATTGGGTTGTAGTTATATTGCTCAGGAAGTTTTCAATCACTTATTTTTCTTTACTGTAGAAGGTATTTTGCTTTTATTGGCCGTCACCATTTTTTATAAAAGAGAAGCCAATGAGTAAAGATGATTTCAAAAGAGTAACCGGTTTGGGTGGCTTTTTCTTCAAAAGTGAGAACCCAAATGCGATAAAAGATTGGTACAAAAACCATCTCGGCATTCCAACTGACCAATACGGCTGGACATTTTGGTGGAAAGACAAAGACGGGAATGATTGCTCCACGCAATGGTCACCGTTTGAAGCCAAGACTAACTATTTCAGTCCGAGTGACAAACCCTTTATGATGAACTTTAGGGTGCATGATTTGGAAGCTTTGTTAAAAGTTTTAAAAGAAGAAGGTGTAACAATAGTAGGCGACATGGAGACTTATGATTATGGAAAATTCGGTTGGATACTCGATCCGGAAGGCAACAAGATTGAACTTTGGGAACCTATTGACGCCGCTTTTCTATAATAGTTTTTTCGGAGATAGTATTATTTTATAAGAATTTTATATATTAGACCCATCATTAACAAAACCAATAAAACAATATTATGGAAGCACAAAAAGTGGACATGTTTATGATGATGAACGCAAAGTATTTTGAAAGTCATCATCTGAACGCTGTTAGAGAAAAATTATTAAGCCTTGACGAATCTAAATGGGGTTTAGTGCAAACCCTTCAATTCAAAGAGCCAACAACTGCGCTTATAATCTCAATTGTAAATGGAGGACCACTGGGTATAGATCGTTTTTACATAGGCGATACAGGAATGGGTGTTGGAAAGTTACTAACCTGCGGAGGTTTAGGAATTTGGACTATAATAGATTGGTTTTTAATTATGGGTGCTGCTCGCGAGAAAAACATGGAAGCTTTCCAAAACGCACTTTATTAAAATGAATAGAAACAAGCTCTACGGAATATTGTTATTGGCTTGTTTCTTAGGATTTATCTACCTTTTTTTAAATCATTTTTACAATAACGGAGCTTACATCGATAGTCTATGTCCAATAAAGAATGTGACCGGCTACGCTTGTCCGTCCTGTGGTACCACTCGAGCTGTAATGTTGCTTTTGCAAGGCAAAATTACTGACTCATTATTGATCAACCCCTTTGGAATAATTGTTGCTGTCATCATGACAATCTTCCCTGTTTGGGTTTTGACCGATATTATTTTAAAAAGAGATACTTTTTTTACAGCATATAAAAAAACAGAAGGTCTTATCAGAAAACCTTGGCTTGCCATTGTTTTAATCCTGTTAGTACTGCTCAATTGGATTTGGAATTTATATAAAAATCTATGATACAAGAAACCACTTTTGCCTATAAACCGGGCGAACACGAATGCGAAAAATCATCCAATAGTTATTTGATGTCTTTAGTAGCACTTATCGCCGGATTGCCTTTGCCGATTATCAACTTATTGGCAACGTTTTTCTTTTATTTGGCCAATAGAAAAGGCACTTATTTTGTGCGTTGGCATTGTACGCAAGCGTTATTGTCACAATTGGCTTTATTGGGAATCAACAGCGCCAGTTTTTGGTGGACGGTTTCCATATTATTCTCTGATGAGAAAGCCAGCAATGAGTATTTTGCCTATATTTTCACGGTCATTTTATTCAACTTATTTGAGATTTTCTCCACCATTTACGCCGCCATTCAAACCCGAAAAGGGAAACATGTGCAGTTTTTGTTCTTCGGTAATGTTACTAACTTAATTTGTAGACCATAATGATACAGAGAACCATTTTTCAGGGATTAATTATAGTCATGGGATTCGCCGCAGTTTGGTTTGGGTTTTCCCAATTGGATTTCATGAAGTTTTTCGAAGTAAGAGAAAGAACGACTAATTTGGAAAACAAATTGGGCGATTTGATTTGGTCTGAAATTTCGAATACAGAAGATATTGTTACCAATGATACTTTAGTAAAAACATTAGACAGTTTGATTAATCCGTTGTGTGAAGCCAATGATATCGAACGCGATTCTTTAAAAGTTCACATCATCATTAAGGATGAAATTAATGCATTTGCTTTGCCCAATAATCACTTGGTTGTTTACACCGGATTGATAGCAGACTGTAAAAGACAAGAAGCCTTACAAGGTGTTTTAGGTCACGAGATTGCTCATATTGAGAAAAACCACGTGATGAAAAAATTGTCCAAAGAATTAGGATATTCTGTATTATTAACTGCAGCCGGCGGAAGCAAAGGCGGTGCCATGGCAAGGGAAATTTTAAAAGAATTAACCTCTTCTGCTTATGACCGAACTTTAGAAAAAGAAGCGGATATCACCAGCGTTGATTATATGATTAATGCTAAAATTGATCCTAAACCCATGTCTGATTTTATGTACCAAATGGCGATGGATAGCAATATGGACGCCACTATGTATTGGATATCAGACCACCCGGAATCAGAAGAACGGGCCAAATATATTTTGGAATACATTAAAAACAAAAAGCTTAAAAGCAAACAAACCTTATCGGATAAAGACTGGAAAGCATTTCAGGAAAGGGTAAAGTTAGAATAACAAAAAAGGCAACTAAATGAGTTGCCTTTTTTTATGCTTAATTATAATTCTTTTCTTTTCGTTCGAGTTCCGCTTGGAATTCCTCCATGACCGGTTTTACCGTGCTTTCGGGTAAATCGGCGATTCTGATGTACATTAAACCATCGACGGCATTGTTGAATAATGGGTCAACGTTGAAAGCTACTACGCGCGCATTTTGCTTGATGTATTTTTTAATCAATACCGGTAATCTCAAACTTCCCGGTTCTACTTCGTCAATGATTTTATCGAATTTATTCAAATCCGCTTCGGTTTCATTGAAGACAAAATCTTTGTCGGCGTCTTTAAGTTTTACCTTAAATTCTTTTTTCGGGTGAATGTATTGCGCCACATAAGGATCATAATAATGCGACTTCATAAACTCAATCATGAGTGATTTAGAGAATTCTGTAAATTGGTTACTGATACTCACGCCGCCAATTAAATATTTGTGTTCCGGATAACGCAAAGTGGTGTGTACAATACCTTTCCAAAGCAGGAATAACGGCATTGGTTTTTGTTGGTAATCACTAACAATAAACGCTCTTCCCATTTCAATGGATTGCGACATCATGCCGTACAATTCCGGTTCAAATCGGAACAAGTCTTGCAAATAGAAACCTTCGATGCCGTGTTTTGGGAATATTTCTGCGCCCAATCCCATGCGATACGCACCGGCAATTTGTTGGTTTTCATCATCCCAAAGGAACATGTGATGGTAATAATTGTCGTATTGGTCAAGGTCGATAGATTCATTAGTCCCTTCGCCAACGGCTCTAAAAGTAATTTCGCGCAAACGACCAATTTCGTGTAAAATATTCGGAATCTTATCGGCAGTTACTAAGAAAACCATGTAGTTTTTGCTGTGCAACAAGCGATAATCACCTTGTTTTAAGACTTCCACTTCTTCAATGATTTTGTCGTGGTTGGCCGGTTTTACGATTTGTTTCGGACTTTTAGGGGTTTTTAAATTTAGGTTGAGGTTGAGGTTTTGCGAACTCAATAGTTTGGACTCTTCGTTGAACGAGTTGGCCAACATATAAGTCTTTCGACGTAAAAATTCTGAGTATTCCTCGATGGTTTTGTGCTCGTTTTGTTCGGCCACCGAGATTGGTTTACCGATACGCACTTTAATCACGCGGTCTTTTTGGGTCAACAATTCCGAAGGCAATTTGGCTGTTCTGAGTGTTGGATTTATTTTAGATAAAAAGTAAAAAAAGCGACTGTTTTTAGCGTGAAAATAAATCGGAACTACCGGGACTTGTGCTTTTCGGATTACTTTAATCGCGCCTTCTTCCCAGGCTTTGTCAACTACTAATCGGCCGTCTTTATAGGTTGACACTTCTCCGGCAGGAAACATACCCAAGGGTTTTCCATCGCTTAAATGGCGCAGTGTTTCCTTGATACCAATGACACTCGATTTAGCATCTTTATGATTCTCAAAAGGATTCACCGGCATGATGTATTTTTTCATCGGTTCGATACGATGCAACAGGAAATTGGCAATGATTTTGAAATTGGGTTCTCTTTCGAGCATTAATTTCAATAGCAAAATACCGTCTATTCCGCCAAGCGGATGATTGGAAATGGTAATATAAGCGCCGTCTTTGGGTAATCGTTTTAAGTCGTCTTCAGGGATTTCAAACTTAATATGTAATTCATCCAAAATGGCGTTTAGGAATTCTACATCGCTCAAATGTTTGTTACGGTCGTAGAGTTTGTTTAAGGTCGAAATTTTTAAAGCTTTCATTAATAGCCAGCCACAAAAAGTTCCGAAAACCCCATATTTATCAGCGTTTATTGCTTTTGCAACTTCTTTAGCAGTAACTAAACCCATTTATACCTTTCAATTTTGAGTAAGAAACAAAGATAGTAATTCTACTGAAATAGCTTTCAGAAAATGCAGAAATCGCTAAGTAAACTTTAATTTTTTATTATGTTTTTTGGGTTTCAAATGTTTTTGTTTTTAGCTACTTTTGGGAAAACTAATGTAAAGCTTAATGAGAATTATTTCTTATAACGTAAACGGCATTCGTGCAGCGATATCCAAAGGATTTTTGAATTGGTTGCAGCAAGCCAACCCCGATATCATTTGTCTGCAGGAAATAAAAGCCACCGAAGACCAAATTCCGTTGCTCGATGTGGAACTTTCGGGTTATCCTTATCACTACTGGTTTCCGGCTACTAAAAAAGGGTATAGTGGTGTGGCGATTTTGTCTAAAGTCAAGCCGAATAATGTAGTTTTCGGAACCGGAATTGAGCACATGGATTTTGAAGGCAGAAATCTTCGCGTTGATTTTGACGATTTCTCGGTGATGAGTTTGTATTTGCCTTCGGGAACGAATATTGAACGATTGGACCACAAGTTTATGTACATGGATGACTTCCAAAATTATATAGACGAATTAAAAAAGGAAATTCCGAATTTGATTATCTGTGGCGATTATAACATTTGTCACGAAGCGATTGATATTCACGATCCTATTCGCAACAAAACCGTTTCCGGATTTTTACCGGAAGAACGCGCTTGGTTGGATAAATTCATGAAAAGTGGTTTCATTGATACGTTCAGATTCTTCAACAAAGAGCCTGATAATTACAGTTGGTGGAGTTATCGTGCCAATGCCAGAGCCAATAACAAAGGTTGGAGAATTGATTATTGTTTGGCCAGCGAACCGTTGAGAAACCGATTGAAAAGAGCTGTGATTTTACCCGAAGCCAAGCATTCCGACCATTGTCCGGTTTTGGTGGAAATTGATTAAAACACTAAGCATGGAAACTATTTGTTCAAATTGTCAAACAGCGCATAATCATGAGACAAAATATTGTTTGGATTGTGGGCATTTGTTACCGGTTAAGGAATTGGAAAAAACAGCAGCGGTAGTATTTGGTTATAAACCAAAGAAAAAGATACATCCCATCCTATTAGTAATTTTTGTAGCATGTTTTTGGGCTGCCTTTTTTGGAATATACACTTTACTAAATCCGTCAGTTGATGCACTAAATTCGCCAGTTGATGCACTAAATTCGCCAGTTGATGCAGAACTTGCCCAAATAGCAGAGAACATGAACAGAGGTTGTCCTTTTCAGGTTGATGAAATAACGGTGTTGGTAAATGTTAAGGCATTGCCTAACAAAACCCTTCAGTACAAATACAAATTGAATGATATCACAAAAGCAGAAATCAATTTAGATACGATAAAAAAATATGTTTTCCCCAATCTTTTGAAAAACATAAAGGAGAATCCGGAGGGCAAATCATTACGATATAAACAAGTTACCATCAAGTATAATTACTCAGATAAAAATGGAGAACACGTTACGGAATATGTAGTTACTCCCGATATGTACAATTAAAATAAATAAAATAACTTATGATAAAAAGAATAATTTTAGGAGTAGTAGTATTGACTTTACTGTCCTCTTGTGTGTCAAAAAAAATCTACAATGATTTAGAGAACAAATACACCGATTTAAAAAAAGAGAATCGTTCGTTGTCGGATGAAGTGGATGAATTGCATAAGGCCAATGCCGAGTTTGATTCGGTCAACAAGTCCTTGATGACAGAATTGTCCAAACTCAAAGCCGATAGAGACAAATTGCAAGCGGATTGTACTGCTACGACAAATAACTTAAAGGCTTTACAAGAATCGTATGCTGCGTTAGAGAAAAACAGCAATGATGCTTTGGAAACCAACATGAATAAAAACCGCGAGTTGTTGGCGCAACTGGAAGCCAAAGAAAAAGCCTTGGCAGCCGAGCAAGACCGTTTGAACAAATTGAGAGACGAATTGGCTTCAAGCACGCAACGTTTGAACGAATTGGAAAGCATGATTGCGGCGAAAGATGCTGCTATGAAAAAATTAAAAGACACTTTGTCAAAAGCACTGAACGCCTTTGAAGGAAAAGGTTTGACAGTAGAAATGAAAAACGGGAAAGTATATGTTTCAATGGAAAATAAATTGTTGTTCCAAACCGGAAGTTGGGCCGTAGGTTCAGAAGGAAGAAAAGCTGTGGTGGAAGTGGGTAAAGTATTGGCCCAAAATCCTGACATTACCGTGTTGATTGAAGGTCATACCGATAATGATAAAATCCTTGGAAGCATTGGCGGCGGCATCGAAAGCAACTGGGATTTATCGACTAAAAGAGCTACGGCGATTGTGAATATTTTAGGCGAAAATGGCGGTATTCAAAAGAAGAATTTAACCGCTGCCGGTCGTGGAGAATATGCGCCAATTATGAGCAATGATTCTCCGGAAGGCAAAGCCAAAAACAGAAGAATTGAAATTATTTTGACTCCGAAATTGGATGAGATTTCCAAAATGTTGAACGAGTTTTAAGAAATAGGCGCTAAGGTGCTAAGAGACTAAGGTTCTGAGTTTTTTGCTTAGAACCTTTTTTGTTTCAAACGATTCCAAAAAATGTGTTAATCGGTTGAAATTAACGGTTACAATATTTTACTTTTGCGCAGCGAAAATGCAATACCAATGAACTACACTACTTTACCGAATACAGATATTAAAGTCAGCAAAGTCTGTTTGGGCACCATGACTTTTGGCGAACAAAACACCGAAAGCGATGCGCATGCTCAATTAGATTACGCCGTTGAAAAAGGGCTTAATTTTATTGATACCGCCGAAATGTATCCGATTGCGGCACGTCAAGCGACTCTAGGGCTGACTGAAAAATACATTGGTACTTGGCTAAAGAAAACCGGAAAGCGAGATGATTTGGTTATTGCTACTAAAATAGCCGGACCCAATCGCGGGATGGAATACATTCGCCAACCATTAAATTTCTCAAAGCAAAATATACATGAAGCGGTTGAATTGAGTTTGAAAAACCTGCAAACAGATTACATCGATTTGTACCAAATGCATTGGCCGGAACGCGTGATGAACATGTTTGGGCAACGTGGTGTTTCTAAAATTGACAACCAATGGCAAGACAATTTTTTTGAAGTATTGAGCGTTTATGACGGTTTAATCAAAGAGGGGAAAATCAAGCACATTGGCGTTTCGAATGAGAATCCTTATGGTGTGATGAAGTTTTTAAATGAAAGCGAAAAACACAATTTACCAAGAATTGCTACCATTCAAAATCCGTATTCTTTATTGAATCGCTTGTTTGAAGTAGGTTTGTCCGAGATTTGTTTGCGCGAAAATGTGGGTTTGATGGCTTATTCTCCTTTGGCCTTTAGTTTCTTAACCGGTAAACATTTGAATGGTACACAACCGACTTCAAGATTAGGATTGTTTCCACAATTCACTCGATATTCTAATGAGAATTGTCACAAGGCGACAAAGTTGTATCACGAATTGGCACAAGCCAACGGATTGACGTTAACCCAAATGGCGTTGGCTTTTGTAAACCAACAAGGTTTTGTGATGTCAACCATTATTGGAGCTACTACGATGGAACAACTTAAGGAGAACATTGCGGCTTTTGAAGTGCAATTGTCTTCAGATGCCATTGCCGATATCAACAAAATTCAAGCAGTATTTCCTGATCCTGCGCCTTAATAATAAATGGCTAAAAGGATTTTTATTCGCAAAGTTATTCCACGACCAATTTAGATTGGAATGAATTTCCGGATTGATTTTTTACTTCCACCAAAAACATACCTTTGGCAATACCGGATATGTTTATGGCATTGATTTCGCTGTCATTAAGGTCTTGGCTTAGAATAATTTTGCCTGATAAATCGATAATTTTCACTGATTTTAATCTGATGGTATTTTCATTTTTCAGAAACAATTCCGTTTTAGCCGGATTGGGGTATAATCGAATGTTATTTTGAGCAAAATTATCCGTGCTCAATGAAGTATCTATGATTTTATAAATTGTGCCACCAACGGCTACATACAATTCTCCGTCTTTGTCTTCTCCGAAAGTCGTGGTCGAGTAATTAGCTCCATCGTAGTTCCAAGTGATACTTCCGTCTGGATTTACCCAGCCAATTTCTCCGGAACAGTAATCGGCAAATAAGTATTTGTCTGCAAAATTAGGATAAGTAGTTCCGGTGTAAAGATAACCTCCGGTAATAGAACAACGAATGGGTGAACCGTGAGCGTAAAATGTAATTGGAGCATAAGTTGCACTATAAGCAGGACAGCCCGAATTATTGTAAGTTGCATTTGCTTCGTAACAACGCCATCCAAAATTTAAACCGGTGTTGGGAATCGGAGCGCTAACTTTATTGATTTCTTCAAGAGCATTCTGACCTACATCGGCAATCCATAAATCGCCATTCAGTCTGTTAAAAGAGAATTTCCATGGGTTTCTTAAACCAATGGCCCAAATTTCATCATTACCGGCAATACCTAGATAAGGATTTGTAGGAGGAATGCCATAAGGCGAAGCTGAATCTACATCGAGGCGCAACATTTTACCTAAATTCTCATTGATGTTTTGTGCTCTGTTTCCGGGATCGCCGCCACTGCCGCCATCGCCCATTCCGATGTATAAATAACCGTCGGGGCCAAATTTAATAGTACCGCCATTGTGATTGCTGTAAGGTTGTGCTACAGTAAGTAAAACCGTTCCGCTCGCAACATCCGCTACATTAGGGTCTGAGGAAACCGTATAACGGGCAATTACGGTAGCGCCATCACCGGCACGAGTATAGTTGACATAGAAATAACCATTGGTAGCATAATTAGGATGAAAAGCCAAGCCTAGCAAACCTCTTTCACCACCGGAAAGAATAACGGTGCTCAAATTTATAAAAGGAGTGGTATTCACCGTTCCGTTAGCATTCAAAACTCGGATTAAACCGGCTTGTTGTACTACAAATAGTCGGGCATCATTGGCCGGATGAGTAATTTCAACCGGAGAAGAAAAACCGGTAGCAAAACTTTGCAATCCGATGGTTTGGGCAAAAGAAGTCATAGTCAAAAGACCAAAAACGAAAGGTAGAATTTTTTTCATAGCTAATAGGTTTTTGGTAAAGTTAAAAATAAAACCATTACAATCAAAGGGTTATGAAAAAACGCAATCTTGATAGTTTAAATAGTGCTTTTAAAAATTAAAATCGTCAACACTTAAACTATCTTGATCAATAGTAGTCGGCTTTTGTTTAAGGTACATTTTCGCCGGTCCGGTTATATCCAAAGCAAAGTTGCCAATCGTGTCGCTAACGGTAATGAGGTTTCTTTGAAACATCAATCGCATTAAGAAATCGTTGTGTTGTTGGGCAAAGGGTTTGAATTTTTCACTATTCTCCAAACGAGACATAAAGCCTTTAGGTTTCGGAATGATACCGGCCAAAAACAAGCACTGATTTACATTTAAATCCTGAGGTATTTTATTGAAGTAAAACCGCGATGCTTCGCCAATACCATATACATTTGGTCCCCATTCTATAATGTTGAAATACACTTCGAGCATGCGTTCTTTGGAGCTGATTCGGTTGTTTTCTAGAATGTAAACCAATAGGATTTCTTCCAGTTTTCGGGATAAGGTTTTTTCACGGGTTAAGAATACATTTTTGACCAATTGCATACTAATCGTACTGGCACCACGGGTGAATTTTTTGGTTTTGATGTTTTTGACAATTGACTGTTTGAAAGCAGAGTTGATAAACCCACGATGTTCAAAAAACGACGGATCTTCACTGGTTAACACACATTTTCTTAAGTAAGGCGAAATGGCGGAAAGCGGTGTGTAGTTATAGTTTGAATTCCCAACAATGATAGGTCTTTGCTCTACACCATTGTCAATCGCACGATAGGTGAATTCACTGTTGATTTTGTTTAAATCGGCTTCCCCATATTTGGTGATTTTTAAACCTTCGGGTTTTAGTTTGCTGTCAAATATGATGTCGTTTGGTTTGTGGTCATTGTATTCAAAATTAAGGGCATAACTAAAATTGCCTTGTGCTTCCATGCCTTCAAAATGGTGGAATAAACCGGTTGGTAACGAGGTAATGAAATCGTTGGCTTTCATTTTAGGAATGGTCAATTTGAGGGCATAAATTTTATCGTTTTCATTGGTGTATGAAACATACGGATGACATTTGATATTATTCAATTGCACGGTTGACGTACTGTCTAATGCCATAAATCTCGGGCCGACAATCCAACGGTAATCAAATCGGGCGTTTTTAACAACCACATCTTTGCTCGCAATTTTGGGATGATTGACCATTAAATTCTGTATAGATGAATAACCGTCAATATGCAAATTGCCACTGTCCATCGAAAGATTGTCTAAGTTGAAATGAATCGATTTAAAACCCGCTTTCAGGTTGAATTTTTGGTCCAAATAAGGAAGGCGTATGGTGTCGCTTTTTGGGTTGAAGAATTCCAAATCGGCTTTTCGGTCTCTTGGATCGGCAAAACCGTTGATGGCCCATTGTTGGGAAAAACCATTCGCGGTGACATCAATTAAAGTGTTGAGTTTTTTATCGGCCAAAGCCAATTGGGTAAAATCGAAAACCACTTTGTTGCCCTTATCATTAATCTTAAAAGCAAAGCCTTTGACGTGCATATCGGTTGGTACCAAATCCATTAAATTGGAGGAAATTCGGTTTAAAAGTTTGGCATAATTGACTTCTGAATTGTCCGTTTTCTCTTTTTTAGAACGAAGAAAAGCATCGAAGTTGCTGCCGGTTTTGGTTTTTACCAATTGGATATAACCTTTGTTGATTTCGAGTTTTCCCAATTGAATATCACCCATGAATAATTTCCAAAAACTCACCTTGGTTTTCAATTCGTCAATACGAACCAAAGTATCTGCGTTTTTTGGCACTAAAGTAATTTGTTGGAATTCAAGACTCGTTAAGCCCTGAAATTCGGCTTTGGCAATGGTAAAATCACATTGGTAATCGCGCTCCATTTTGGCATCAATGCGGTGAATGACTTTCTCTAAAATGGTATTTCGAAAAGCAAAAAGCAACACTATCCCAAGCAGTACAACAATACCGCCTATTTTGAGGACTAGGAATGCTTTTTGTTTTTTGTTTTTCATTATTCTGTTTTGTCAACGTTTAAACCCAAGCATATGATATTGGGTAAATAATCATAGTTAAATCGATGGGAAATATGTACCGTATAAGTTCCTTTTGACAGCTTAACATTTTTTTTGAACGTTTGTTTTAAATCACATAAATCGCCCAAACAATCGCCTTTGTCTTTTCCTTTGTCATCTTTTATAAGCAAGTCAAAGAATAGAATTTCTGTTTTGCCTTTCGGATTAGTGATGCCTACTTCTATCGGAACACTTTCAAATTGATAGTTGTATATATGGCTTATTTTTATAGAAAAGTCGTAGTTTTTGCTTTCGTCATCAATCAAAAAAGTAAACATTTGGACTTCTTTTTTGGGCCATTGATTTGCGGTAAAATCGTCTTTGGTCTCAGAGAATACATTTTTGCTGTTGCAGGAAAAAAACAAGCAACTCAATAGCAATAGGCTTTTTATTTTCATAAAATAATCTTTAAATTATTTACCCAAACAACTGCTCAACCACTTCTTCAATTTTAGAGACTAAAACTACTTTTATACCCGGAAATTTAGTTGCAATTTTATTGTATTTAGATACAAAGATAGTCGCAAAACCTAATTTTTCGGCTTCTTGAATGCGTTGTTCTACGCGATTCACCGGACGGATTTCACCTGACAAACCCACTTCGCCTGCAAAACAGACATCTTTGCCCACAGCGATATCTTCGTTGGAAGACAAAATAGCCGCTACAACCGCTAAATCAATCGCCGGATCATCCACGGAAATGCCACCTGTAACGTTTAGGAAAACGTCTTTGGTGCCCAAACGGAAACCGGCGCGTTTTTCTAAAACCGCTAAAATCATATTTAATCTTTTGGCATTGTAACCGGTTGTGCTTCGTTGAGGTGTGCCATAAACGGCTGTTGAAACTAGGGCCTGAATTTCTATCATCAACGGTCGCATGCCTTCTAAAGTGGAAGCAATGGCGGTCCCTGACAATTCTTCTTCTCGATGTGAGATTAATATTTCGGAAGGATTGGACACTTCTCTTAAACCTGAACCTTGCATTTCGTAGATGCCTAATTCGGCAGTAGAACCAAAACGGTTTTTGAGCGAACGCAGGATTCTGTAGACGTGATTTCTGTCGCCTTCAAATTGCAAAACGGTATCGACCATGTGTTCTAAAATCTTGGGTCCGGCGATGTTGCCGTCTTTGGTAATATGACCAATAAGAATCACCGGAATATTGGTTTCTTTGGCGAATTTAATCAGTTCAGCAGTCGTTTCTCTGATTTGAGAAATACTTCCGGCAGTGGATTCAATATAATCCGTATGCAAGGTTTGAATCGAATCGATGATGACAATATCGGGTTCGGTTTCTACGATGTGGCGGAAGATATTTTGGGTTTTGGTTTCGGTTAAGATGTAGCAATTGTCGCTGTTCGGATTGATTCTTTCCGCTCGCATTTTAATTTGCTTCTGACTTTCTTCGCCCGAAACGTATAAGGTTTTATAAGGTAATTTTAAAGAAATCTGTAACAGCAACGTACTCTTTCCGATTCCTGGTTCGCCACCCAATAAGATTAACGAACCGGGCACGATACCGCCACCGAGTACGCGGTTTAATTCGCCGTCAGTGGTGTCCATTCGCACTTCTTGCGTCGAATCGATTTCTTTGATGCGAAGTGGTTTTGAAACTCTTTTGGAATCAGACGTATCAGGTTTCCAACTCGACTTTTCTTCCTTTTGAATAATCTCTTCGGCTATGGTGTTCCATTCTTTACAGGCATTGCATTGGCCTTGCCATTTGGCATATTGGGTACCACAATTTTGACAAAAAAAAGTAGTTTTGAGTTTCGACATTTAGGGTATATTTATTCTGGTTTTTTTTCTTCGGCAGGTGTTTCTGATGGCGGTGTATCTGTTGGAACTTCCTCAGTTGGCGGTGTTTCTTCAATCACTTCCTCTTTTTTGTTTTTGAGTTCTCCTTTTAAGGCATCGGCTCTTTCGAGCATCATGTCTTTGGTCAAATCACCAATTTCGTCTTTTTGGAAAGCGGTTTGGTAACTCTTGATGGCTCTTTTGGTGTCGCCTGTTTTTTCATACATCTGTCCCAAATGGTAATCTGCCAGCATGGATTTCGGGTAATTTTTTCGCGCTAATTGAGACAATTCATCGAATTCTACGTAAGCTTTGTTTTTCAAAATAGCGGCTTCAATGGCTTTGAAATCATTGATTCTGATTTGCAGTTTTAATCCTAAAGAGTTTTCAAGTACCGCATATTTATCGACTAAATATTTGACATAACCCGAAGGCAATACAGCGATTTTTTCTTGGAACTCTACCGTTGAAATTGGTTGATAAACTGAGAAAATTTGGTACAAAGCACTCGGAATAGCATGTAACACTAACGAATAATGTGAAGCACCTTTGAACTCTTCATAAAGATAGTTGAGTTTAGGATTTTTTACATTTTTTACCGCAGCGTCTAAGGCTTGAATACGGGTTTTCATTTTTTTCATATCACCTTCGGCAGTACAATGGTAGTAGAAAGTAGTTTGTTGCATCGCTGCTAATCTCTCCGGAATTTGTTCTTCCATTCCTTCCGGGAGTTCAGGGCTCATGGAAATGTAAGCATTGAATATGGGTTGATCTTTGTACAGATAGCAGTTCAAAAAGGCTGCGGTGGTGTCTAATCCGGCCACCATTCTGAATGGTGCGACACGAAAGTTTTTTTGGATACTCGGAATCAATTCCATCCCCACAAATTCGAAGAAATCGGCTCCTTTTTCCGAAGGCAAACCGGTAGTTTCATCGAAGGTACAATCGGTTTCGCGTTCGTTGTTTTTGTTTTGACTAATGGCTACCACAATCACTTCGGGTAAATCATCCCAATAGTAACCGTAACTCAAAGCGCCTTGAAAAGCATCAAAAAGAAAATCACCGTCAAAAAGGATTAGTAAAGGATATTTTTGGGCTTTGTTTTTATCGTAAGATGGCGGAAGTCCGATTTTGATTTCGCGGTCTTCGTTGAGTTTTTGAGAAGTTATAGTGTCTGTGATGGTTCTTTGGGCCAATAAATTACCCGAACAAACAAACAGCAATAGTAAAAACAATTGTTTCATGGAAAATGTTTTTTGGTTAAATAGAGTCGTTGCTAAAATGATTAGCAAGATAGTAAATTATTTATTTCTATTGAACACCGGAAGCAAAACATAGGAAATCAATCCGAGAAGAATAGCCAGGATTGTTTGAGAAGTCCAAACCAGCCAACCAAAGGCAATGCCAATATCATTTGAAATACCGTAAAGTGAGAATATCAAAGCGATTGAAAAAGGATAAGCGCCCAATCCACCGTTAGAAAACCCTACGGCTAAGCTACCAAAAATAAAGCCCATGATGATGATATCAAAGCTTATTTCTGCTGTTTCGGGTAAGGCAAAAATGGCCACATAAAACATGCTGAGGTAAGAAATCCAGATGAAAAAAGAGTGGAAAATGTATTTCCATTTGTCTTTCATTTTCAAAACGGTCGTCATGCCTTCAATTAGCCCTGACAATTTTTCCTTGAGTTTTAAGATGATCGGCCATTCGGCATAAATCCAAATGAGCAAAAAAATCACGCCCATGGCAACAGCTGCAATGCCGTAATAAATTAAGTATTGTAAAGAAACATTTTTACTCAATAAGAACTGATAAATGGCGTCAAACTGAGAGATGAATCCAATTAAAACAAAGAGTAAAAAAATAAGTAAATCGACAATTCTTTCAGCAACGATAGTTCCGAAAGCTTTGTCAAAAGGGACATTTTCATATTTTTTCAGCAAGGCAGCACGAGAAATTTCACCCGAACGCGGCACGGTCAAATTGACCAAATAGGAAACGCAAACGGTAAAAAAATTGTTGTGGAATTTGGTTTGGTATCCCAAATGATTGAGGGCAAATTTCCAGCGATAGGCTCTTGACCAATAGCCTACACAGGCAATCATAAGTGACAAAACAATAAAAGAGTAATTGGCCTTTTGAAAGCTTCTCTTTATTTTGTCAATTTCATCCGGTTTTAGTGTGGTGTATTGGTAGTAAATGATGCCTATTCCAATAAAAAGAGGAATGAGAATAGTCAGCCATTTGCTAATTTGCTTTTTCAAGTGCTTAGGTCAGGGAGTTATCTTTTTCATTTGGAAAAACCATCCAAGGTTTGAATGTTTTGGCTTTTTCAAAATCCATAGTGGCATACGACATGATGATGATGATGTCATCTTTTTGCACTTTTCGGGCTGCCGGACCATTGAGGGTTATTTCTCCGGAGTTTCTGAGGCCTTTGATCACATAGGTTTCAAAACGTTCTCCATTATTTACATTTACAATGAAAACTTTTTCGCCTTCAATGAGGTTTGCGGCTTCCATTAAGGTTTCGTCAATGGTAATGCTGCCAATATAATTTAAATCGGCACCGGTTACTTTTACACGATGAATTTTAGATTTTACTACTTGAATTTGCATGGGGCAAAGGTAAATTATTTTAGTGAAATAGTGTCAATCAATCGAATATTGTTGACAAAAACGGCGATAAACGCACGGTATTTTTTGTTTTTGCTTTTTCTGATACAAGGAAGCAAAGAGGCTTCGTCGGCAATTTGGAAATACTCCAAAGTAAAATTTGAATTTTGGTCGAATGTCTTTTTAACCCAATGACTTACTGCTGCGGCCGATTTTGTGGGGAATAATTTCTTGGCTTGTAAAAGGGTTTTATAAATGATAGCGGCTTCTTTCTTTTCGGTATCCGATAATCTTTCGTTGCGCGAACTCATGGCCAATCCGTTAGGTTCTCTGAAGATTGGGCAGCCTATTACTTTGACCGGTATTTTTGCTTTTTCGACCATTTTTTTGACAATCTGCAACTGCTGAAAATCTTTTTCTCCGAAGTAGGCATGGGTTGGTTTTACAATTTCAAAAAGTCTTTTGACAATCGTTCCTACGCCGTTGAAATGACCGGGACGAAATTGGCCTTCCATTTGGTTTTCCAAACCGTCAAAATCAAAATGTTGGGAAACCGTATTGCCGTTGTAAATATCCTCTACGCTGGGTGCATAAACGATAATTTTGTCGGAAACGGATTTTATTTTTTCAATATCGGTTTCTAATGTTCGCGGATATTTGGCTAAATCTTCCTGGTTGTTGAACTGCGTCGGATTGACAAAAATACTCATTACCACTATGGAATTGTTCTTCAATGCATCAGACAAAAGCGATAAATGTCCTTGGTGAAGTGCACCCATAGTGGGTACAAAGCCAATGGTAGTTGTGGCGTTTGAAACAGTAGCTAAATAAGAAACTAATTCATTTTGAGTGTTAAAAATGAGCATTGGCTTTCGGTAAATGAGTTGCAAACTTACTATTTTCATAAATAACTGCATAAATTTTTGTACTTTTGCCTGTTTTTTATTGCCAATAAATAAAGTAAAATAGATTATGGAAGATAAGAGGATATTGTATGTATCATCTGAAGTGGTGCCTTATCTGGCTGAGAATGAGGTTTCTTTAATGTCGTATGACGTTCCAAAAATGGTTAATGATCAAGGCGGGCAAATAAGAATTTTTATGCCAAGATATGGGAACATCAACGAAAGAAGGCATCAATTACACGAGGTTATCCGATTGTCGGGAATGAATTTAGTAGTGAATGATTTGGATATGCCATTGATTATCAAAGTGGCTTCTATACCTAAAGAGAGAATTCAAGTTTATTTTATTGATAATGATGAATATTTCAAACGCAAAGCAACCTTCAGCGATGAAGATGGTGTGATGTATCCCGATAATGACGAAAGAGCCATTTTCTTTGCCAAAGGCGTTGTGGAAACCGTTAAGAAATTAAATTGGGTTCCCGATATCATTCACGTTCACGGTTGGATGGCCGGTTTGTTGCCTGTTTACATGAAGCATTATTACAAAGACGAAGCTTTGTTTTCGGACACTAAAATTGTGACTTCGGTTTACAGTCAATCTTTTGAAGGGACTTTAAATGCGGAAATGATTAACAAAATTAAGTTTGACAATATTCCTCATGAAGCCATTCAAGAATTGGAATTGCCTAACTATGAAAACCTTATCATGTCTTCCATTCAACACTCAGATGCGGTGATTATTGCCTCTGAAAACCTGTCGTCAAGTTTAACAAAATTTATAGAATCTTCAGGAAAACCTTTTTTACCTTTCGCCTCGAAAGATAAATTTTCAGAAGCCTATACCAACTTCTATAAGGAAATGCTCCCCTAAAAATAATTATTAAGATTTATGTTTAAAAAATCGTACGTACAAAAGATTTTATTCGGGCTTATTGCCCTTTCTTTATTTGCCGCTTGTGACAAAGATTTCAATGAATTAGGAACAGACATCGTAGGTGATGACCATTTTGGTTTTGAAAGATACACCGATGCTAGTGTCAAAGCTTACAACCAAAAATTAGGCCCAATATCTTCTAATAATTTACCGATTAATCCATTGGGCTTTTATTCCAATCCGGCTTTTGGAACCACTCAAGCTAATTTTGTAACCCAAGTGGAATTAGACAGTGAAAATCCGACTTTCAACAATGTCGACCCGGAAGATTATGATGTTGATCCGACAGAAATTGACAGTATCATTTTGGATATTCCTTATTTCAGTACTTTAAAAAGCACAGATGAGGCAGGACTTAAAGTTTATGAGTTAGACTCTATTTACGGACCTGAGAATTCAAAATTCAGTTTGAGTATTTACCAGTCGAATTATTTCTTGAGAGATTTAGATCCCAATCAATCTTTTGCCGAACCCCAGCTTTTTTATACCGATAAAGATGCGGAAATCAATGCGCACAAAATTCCCCTTTTATTGAATGACGCCCCGCTTAGTGGCGATAATGCTGACGGGCATGAAAATACCCAGTTTTATTTTGATAAAAGAGAGCATAAAACAGTCGCGTTAAATGATGACGACGAGGAAGTTGAAACCAGAACAGCTCCGTCAATGAGATTGCATTTGAACAAATCCGTATTTACCAATTTACTTTTAAATGCGCCAAGTGGACAATTGGTCAACAACAATGTGTTTAAGAATTATTTCAGAGGGTTATATTTCAAAGTAGAAAACGGAAATCCGGGACAGATGGCGATGATTAATTTCTTAGGTGGAAAAATAACAGTGTATTATAATGAAGATAAGGAAACCGTCACAAATGGTATTCCAACCTATGAAAGAGAGTTTAAGACACTAGTCATGAACTTGACAGGAAATACGGTTAGTATGCTTAACAATTCTAACGAAAACACCGATTATTTATCGGCCACGGCCAACAATACTGACGAAGCATCAAAATTGTATCTAAAAGGTGGTCAAGGGTCAATCGCAGTGATTGATATTTTTGGTCCTGATGCGGATGATAATGGCATAGCCGATGAAGTAGAAGTGATTAAAGCTAATGGTTGGTTAATCAACGAAGCCAATCTTACTTTTTATGTTGACAGAACCGCCATGTCTGACCCCAAAACGATAGAACCAACTCGTATTTTTTTATATGATTTGAACAACAATAGGATTTTAGTCGACTATACATACGACTTTAGCACTAATTCAACTTATCCTAAATTCAACAGATATGTTCACGGGGGCATTTTAGAATTGGAGGATGTAGATAATGGCAGAGGAATCAAGTACAAAATCAGATTAACCAATCACGTTAGAAACTTGATTTCAAACGATTCTACGAATGTGAGACTCGGACTTTCAGTAACGGAAAGCATTAACAATGTTGGTTTTTCCAAATTGAGAACGGCTAACAGTACTACTGATAGCGCACCAAACATGTCGGTGTTGAGTCCGTTAGGAACCGTGCTATACGGCACCAATCCGGCAGTTCCGGATGACAAAAAAATAAAACTTGAAATTTATTATACCAAACCTGATTAATACGTAAAGTTATGTGTGGAATTGTAGGCTACATTGGTTACAGAGAAGCGTATCCAATAGTAATTAAAGGTTTAAAAAGATTAGAGTACAGAGGTTACGACAGTGCCGGAATCATGCTTTGCGATGGTAAAGAGATTAGTATTGCCAAAACCAAAGGAAAAGTTTCTGACCTTGAAGAAAAATCAAAAGATTTAGCGTCTTCTAAAGCTACTATCGGAATGGGGCACACGCGTTGGGCAACCCATGGTGTTCCCAATGATGTCAATTCACATCCGCATGTATCCAATTCAGGAAACTTAGTTATTATCCACAACGGAATCATTGAAAACTATGAGCCCTTGAAAAAGGAATTGCTCAAAAGAGGCTACACTTTCACTTCTGATACCGATACTGAAGTTTTAATCAATTTAATTGAAGAGGTTAAGAAAAAAGAAAACCTAAAATTAGGTAAAGCCGTTCAGGTTGCCCTTAATCAAGTCGTTGGAGCTTATGCTATTTGCGTTTTTGATAAAGAAAAACCGGATGAAATAGTGGTTGCAAGATTAGGAAGTCCGTTAGCTATAGGTGTTGGACAAGATGAATTTTTCATCGCTTCCGATGCTTCACCGTTTATCGAATACACTTCCAATGCTATTTATTTGGAAGATGAAGAAATGGCCATCGTAAGATTACACAAGCCGCTTAAAATCAGAAAAATCAAAGACGATACTTTAGTTGATCCCTACATTCAAGAACTTCAAATGAATTTGGAGCAAATTGAAAAAGGCGGTTATGACCATTTCATGCTCAAAGAAATCTATGAGCAACCTAATGTTATCAAAGATACTTACCGTGGGAGATTGTTGGCCAACCAAGGCATTATCCAAATGGCCGGAGTGGAAGACAATCTTGAAAAATTCCTTCATGCCCAAAGAATATTAATCGTAGCCTGTGGGACATCATGGCACGCCGGTTTAGTAGCCGAATATATTTTCGAAGAATTTACCAGAATCCCGGTTGAGGTTGAATACGCTTCCGAGTTCAGATACAGAAATCCAATCATCAATTCGTCAGATGTAGTGATTGCCATTTCCCAGTCGGGAGAAACTGCCGATACTTTAGCCGCTATTAAGTTGGCCAAAGAAAAAGGCGCTTTTGTTTTTGGGGTATGTAACGTTGTAGGTTCTTCTATTTCCAGAGAAACCCATGCCGGAGCTTATACCCATGCCGGACCAGAAATTGGTGTGGCTTCTACGAAAGCTTTTACTACACAAATTACCGTGTTAACCATGATTGCCCTTCGTTTGGCTAAAGCCAAAGGAACGTTGTCCAATTCTGATTTCCACCGTTATTTACAAGAATTAGAAGTTATTCCTGAAAAAGTGAAAGAAGCTTTGGAAACCAATGACAAAGCCAAAGAAATTGCGGCCAAGTTCAAAGATGCTCCAAATTGTCTTTACTTGGGAAGAGGTTATAATTTCCCGGTAGCTTTAGAAGGTGCTTTAAAATTAAAAGAGATATCATACATACACGCCGAAGGTTATCCTGCTGCCGAAATGAAACACGGACCGATTGCCCTAATTGATGAGCAAATGCCGGTAGTGGTTATTGCGCCAAAACAGGGACATTATGACAAAGTGGTGAGTAATATTCAAGAAATCAAGTCGAGAAGCGGTAAAATTATTGCCGTGGTGACCAAAGGCGATACCCAAGTAAAAGAATTAGCCGACCACGTAATCGAAATTCCGGAAACATCAGATGCACTATCACCGTTGATTACTACAATACCATTGCAATTATTATCTTATCACATAGCCGTATTAAGAGGATGTAATGTAGACCAACCCAGAAATTTGGCAAAATCGGTAACAGTAGAATAAATTTTTTACTACAAAATACACTTAAAAGCGAGATTTATTCTCGCTTTTTTTTTGCTAATTATTTGTGATTAATTTAATGAAATCTTCATTTTGTATGTAAGCATAGTATTTTTTTTACCAATACTGTCAAAAAGTTAATAAAAGCTTAAAAAAGGTATATATTGTTGAATTGTTAATATTCAAACTGAATAATTAATTATTGCCAAAAACAAAGGTGTTTTTTTGATAATGTAAAAAAAATATTTGTACTTTGGTTCCATAAACCAACAAAATATAAAACCAAATGAAGATTTATTTATTTATCCTTTCATTGTTTTTTTGCGGCATTACTTATTCGCAAACTTCAATTTCTGGTTCGGTAAAAGACAGTAAAAACCAACCAGTTCCAGGAGCCAATGTTAAAGTGGCAGGAGAAAGTGCCGGTACAATTACTGACGCCAATGGGAATTTCAGTTTGACAACCACAAAAAAACCACCTTTTGACCTAGAAGTTTCCAGTGTAGGTTATGGTTCGTCAACAGTAAGTGTTACTTCCAACAACCAAAATGTAAGCGTTTCATTAACAGAGCAAGAAACACAATTAGACGAGATTGTAGTATCTGCCTCAAGAACACCTGAGAAAGTCAGAGAATCCCCGGTAACTATCGAGAGAATGACCATCAGAGACGTTAAGAAGACAGCTTCGCCAACTTTTTATGATGGTTTGGAAAATTTGAAAGAGGTTCAAATGAACACCAGTAGTATGTCGTTTAAGTCAATCAACACCCGCGGATTTGCAACAGTTGCCAATACGCGTTTCATGCAATTGGTTGATGGTATGGATAACTCTTCACCATTGTTGAACTTTGTTTTGGGTAACCTTATCGGAGTTTCAGATATAGATGTGGCCAGTGTTGAATTACTTCCGGGTGCCTCATCGGCGCTTTATGGTGCCAATGCCTTCAACGGAATTTTATTCATGAACAGTAAAAGTCCTTTCAAATACCAAGGGATTTCTGCGTATGTAAAATATGGAGCAACCAGTCAAAAAGCAGCGGGTTCTAACGATTATCGTGATTATGGTATAAGAGCAGCACATAAATTTAATGACTATTTCGCAGCCAAAGCCAATTTCACTTACATGAATGGGACAGATTGGTGGGCGACAGATTATGATGATAAAACAGTAGAGGGAAGAGATAGAAGTCACCACAACTATAATGGTATAAATGTTTACGGAGATGAAGCGACAACCAATATTAAAAGTGTTGGTCAATCATTGGTTGGCTTAGGGTTGCTTCCTGCTTCTGCTTTAAATATACTTCCTAATGAAAATGTTTCAAGAACAGGATACAACGAGGTAGACTTAACAGATAATCAAGTCAGAAATGCGAAAATTGATTTTTCCTTGCATTTAAGACCTTTCGGTAACGAAAAACTGGAAGTTATTTGGCAAAGTAAATTCGGATTTGGAAATTCCGTTTATCAAGGAGCAAACCGTTATTATTTGAACGGGTTCTCTATGCAACAACACAAATTAGAACTAACCGGTAAAAACTTTTTTGTTAGAGGTTACTTTACAACAGAAGACGGCGGAAGTTCTTATGATATGCTTTTCACTGGGCTTAACATAAACAGAGCTTGGAAACCAGATGCTACATGGTTCGGTCAATACGCCGGAGCTTATGTGCAATCCACTTTATTAGGTGCAACGCCTACACAAGCACACGCAGCAGCGAGAAATGTAGCTGATACCGGAAGATTTTTGCCAGGAACGCCTGAATTCCAAAATGCCTTCAACCAGGTAATTGCTAATCCTGATGTATTATCAGGGTCTAAATTAGTGGACAATTCAAAAATTTACCATTCAGATGCGAATTACAACTTTAGAGATTTAATTAAAGTGGCCGAAATTCAAGTCGGTGGTTCTTACAGAAGATATGACTTAAACTCTTTCGGAAGAATTTATACTGATACCCCACAATTTGGCGGAATTAAGTACGATGAATACGGAGTTTATACTCAAGTTCAGAAAAAATTAATGGATGATAGATTGAAATTTACCGGTTCTGTTCGTTACGACAAAGCGGAAAACTTCGACGGAAATTATTCACCAAGAGTTTCCTTAGTATACACTGCAGGGGAAGCTAAAAATCACATCTTCAGAGGTTCGTTCCAAACCGGTTTCCGTAACCCAACCACACAAGACCAATACATTGGATTCAACGTTGGTAATGCTATTTTATTAGGTTCTGCACCGGATAACTTAACAAGATATGTTGAAACACTGCCGGTTACTTCTCCGTTAGGACAAGCATTGGTTGGTGGGACTTCAACAACAATCGATGGAAATAATGCATATTATAATTCCTATACAGCACAATCAGCTCAAGCATTTGCTGCATTGGCTCCAACCGATCCGATAGCTGCTTCTGCCTTATTGGTAAGAACAGATGTTGACTTAGTAAAACCTGAAACAGTGAAAGCTTTTGAATTAGGTTATAGAGCTGAAGTAAAAGGATTTACGTATGATATCAATGGATACTACAATATTTATAATGACTTTATTGGTAACTTAACGGTTGTAGCTCCATTATATGGTACAGCACAAGATGCTCCAAATCCATTATTAGGGCCAACAGATCCGGGTGCTCAGTCGATAGATGCATTAGCTACAGGAAACACAAGAGCTTTCCAATTATACACCAACACAGATATCGAAATCAAATCATTAGGATTTGGTGTTGGAGTTTCAAAAAAATTACCAAGAAACTTTGAAGTATCTGCTAATTATAACTATGCCGAGTTTGATTTTGATCAAGCCAAAGACCCAAGTTTTGAGGCTGGATTTAATACCCCTAAACACAGAGTGAAAGCATCCTTCAGCAATGACAATTTGTTCAAAAACTTCGGATTCAACATCAGCGGAAGATGGAGTGATGAGTACTACTGGGAATCAACTTTTGACGATGGAATGATTGATGCAGTAACCGTTATCGATGCGCAAATCAGTTACGGTCTTCCAGGTTTAAAATCAGTAATCAAAGCCGGAGCAACAAACTTAGGAGGTACAGAATACAGACAGCTTATTGGTCCTGGATTAATAGGTCAACAATACTTCTTGTCTTTAACAATCAATCCATAATTCAAACCAAATTATTAAATTATAATAGTTATGATAAAAAATTTCAAATGGCTACTATTGGTGTCTTTAACCTTTGTAGCGTGTAATAGTGAGGATGAGCCTTTTGTTGACCCTAACTCAACAGACGGAACACCACTTACAGCAGGAACCGCTGATTTTTCCAAATATGTTTCTTTAGGAAATTCATTAACGGCCGGATATTCTGACAGTGCTTTGTTTATTGCCGGTCAGGAAGGTTCTTACCCTAATATTTTAGCCAGTCAGTTTGCGTTAGTAGGAGGAGGGGATTTTACAATTCCTTACATGGCTGATAACACAGGCGGATTGTTGCTTGGCGGAACGCCTATCGCCGGGACAAGATTATACTTTAACGGATCAGGACCGGCACCGGTAACAGGACCACCAACTACAGACATAACTAACGTTCTTTCAGGACCATTCAATAACATGGGTGTTCCGGGAGCTAAAAGTTACCATTTATTAGCACCGGGTTACGGTAATGTTGCCGGAGTTTTAAGCGGACAAGCGAATCCTTATTTTGTGCGTTTTGCTTCAAGTCCGAGTACAACTGTTTTAGCGGATGCTTTGGCACAAGACCCAACCTTTTTCTCTCTTTGGATAGGAAATAATGATATTTTAAGTTATGCTACTTCAGGTGGTGCTGGAACCAATCAAACCGGGAATCCAAATCCGGCGACTTATGGCGCTAATGACATCACTGATCCTACTGTTTTTGCCGGTGTTTACAATACCTTGGTTGATCAATTAACCGCTAACGGAGCCAAAGGAGTTGTAGCCAATCTTCCTTATGTAACTACCATTCCTTACTTTACAACCGTACCTCATAATCCAGTACCGCTTGATGCCGCTACAGCTGCCCAATTAAATGCCGGATTTGCACCTTACAACAACGGTTTGTTGTTTGCTCAATCTAACGGATTGTTATCGGCAGCAGAAGTAGCCAGAAGAACTATTACCTTCTCCGCTTCAAGTACCAATCGTGTGGTTATGGTAGACAGTTATTTGACCAATTTATCAGGTTTCGGAATTCCATCATACAGACAAGCGACCAGTGAAGACTTAATTGTATTGCCTGCAAGAAGTGTTATCGGAACAACTGTAGGAGGAAACCCTGCTCAAGTAAATGGAGTATCAGTTCCTTTAGCTGACAACTGGGTGCTGTCTAAAGAAGAAATTCAAGAAGTAAGAGTAGCAACTGATGCCTATAATGCAAGCATCGAGTCTATTGCCAATGCAAAAGGGTTAGCGTTTGTTAATGCCAATGTATTACAGTCTCAAATCGCTCAAGGAGGTATTACCGCTAATAACTTTACAGTAACGTCAGCTTATGTAACCGGTGGTGGATTCTCCTTAGATGGTGTTCACCCTAGCCCAAGAGGATATGCTTTAATTGCTAATGAATTTTTTAGAGCCATCAACGCCACTTACGGTTCAAACTTCAAAGGAGTTAACATCGGATTATACAGAATTTTATACCCAATGGATCCGGCTAATTTCTAAACCAACCAAATTTATATATTCCCAAAACCACCCGAGAAATCAGGTGGTTTTTTGTTTGGCATAACCCAATGTTTGCTTTTAATTGACAATTCATCAAAAAATAAAGAAAAAAACTCACTTCAAATATTGATTTTTCGAAATAGAAATTTTACCTTTGCGCTCTGAAAAAAGAGGTGTTTTTTTTAAACCTAAATAGCTATTTAATAAATACATAAACAATGTCTAAAGCAATAGGAAAAGTTTCGCAAATCATCGGTCCGGTAGTTGACGTAGTATTTGATACTAAAGATGTTGAGTTGCCAAAAATTTACGACTCATTAGAAATCATTAACAAAAATGGTTCAATTTTAGTTCTGGAAGTTCAATCTCACATTGGTGAAAACACAGTGCGTACGATTTCCATGGACTCAACCGACGGTTTGTCTAGAGGAACAGCAGTAAACGCTACTGGTGCGCCAATTCAAATGCCAATCGGTGCTGACGTTTACGGACGTTTGTTCAACGTAATTGGTGATGCTATCGATGGATTAGGAGATTTGCCAAAAGCAGGTAAAGATGGAATTTCTATCCACAGACCGGCTCCGAAATTTGAAGATTTATCAACCTCTACAGAAGTTTTATTCACCGGTATTAAAGTAATCGACCTAATCGAGCCTTATGCAAAAGGGGGTAAAATTGGATTATTCGGTGGTGCCGGAGTTGGTAAAACCGTATTGATCCAAGAATTAATTAACAATATCGCCAAAGGTCACGGTGGTCTTTCTGTATTCGCTGGAGTAGGAGAAAGAACCCGTGAAGGAAATGACTTGCTTCGTGAGATGTTAGAGTCAGGCATTATCAAATATGGTGACGATTTCATGCACTCTATGGAAAATGGAGGATGGGATTTATCCAAAGTAGACAAACCGGGAATGAGAGAGTCTAAAGCTACTTTCGTATTCGGACAAATGAATGAGCCACCTGGAGCTCGTGCTCGTGTAGCACTTTCAGGATTATCTATCGCTGAGTATTTCCGTGATGGTGCTGGTTCTGACCAAGGGAAAGATGTATTGTTCTTCGTAGATAACATCTTCCGTTTTACACAAGCAGGTTCTGAGGTATCAGCGTTATTAGGACGTATGCCATCTGCGGTAGGTTACCAACCAACATTGGCCACAGAAATGGGTGCGATGCAAGAGCGTATTACATCAACCAACAAAGGTTCGATTACTTCTGTACAAGCGGTTTACGTTCCTGCGGATGACTTAACTGACCCGGCGCCGGCAACAACCTTTGCTCACTTAGATGCAACAACAGTATTGTCTCGTAAAATTGCTGAGTTAGGTATTTATCCTGCGGTTGACCCGTTAGATTCTACTTCAAGAATCCTTACAGCTCAAATCTTAGGGGATGAGCACTACAACTGTGCACAAAGAGTAAAAGAGATTTTACAGAAATACAAACAATTACAAGATATCATCGCCATCTTAGGTATGGAAGAATTGTCTGAAGAAGATAAATTAGCCGTATCAAGAGCGCGTCGTGTACAACGTTTCTTGTCTCAACCATTCCACGTAGCGGAGCAGTTTACCGGTATTCCTGGAGTATTGGTTGACATCAAAGAAACCATCAAAGGATTCAACATGATCATTGATGGTGAGCTAGATCACCTTCCGGAAGCAGCTTTCAACTTGAAAGGAACTATCGAAGAAGCAATCGAAGCTGGACAAAAAATGTTAGCAGAAGCATAATCAGTTAGCAATTAGCAGTTGGCAGTATTCAGTTGGTGCTAATTACTAATCACTAATTACTAATCACTAAAAAAAATGATTTTAGAAATAGTATCACCGGAAGCTACATTATTCAAAGGAGAAGTTACTTCAGTTTCTTTACCGGGTGTGAATGGTTCGTTCCAAGTATTGAACAACCACGCACCTATAGTTTCTATCCTAAAACAAGGTACCGTGAAAATCGTTGCCGATAGTTTTAAATTGGGCAAAGAAGTAGCCGAGCAGTTTACCAAAGTAAACGACCAAAACTACACTCTGGAAATCAATTCAGGAACTATTGAAATGAAAGACAATAAAGTAATTGTATTAGCCGACTAATACGATTCAAAATAAAGAGAGAAAGCCCAGCATTATTGTTGGGCTTTTTTTATTTTTGAAATATGGAAGAAAACTTGAAAGAATATGAGTTGGTAGTGCATGAAGGAAGAAGGCCTTTTTTAATGGTGATAATAGCTGCTATCTTTTTTACTTTTGCTATTTATAGATTATATGAGCTTATTCCTTTTTATCAAAATTACGAATTGAATTTAAAGACAGCAGGACTAATTCCAATTGCTCTTAAATCTTCCATATTACTTTTTGCTTCCGGTATATCATATTCATGTACTAAATCCGTTCTTATCGATACTGATAAAGACCTTTTAATTTCGAGATTTTGCGTAGGCCCATTTTCAAAAGATGTCAAATCAAAAGTACCCGATTTAGATTATGTTTCTGTATTTAAGGTTGATGAAATGGAATATCAAGTCAATCTATGGTATCTACAAAACAAACATTACAAAATGTATAAGTTAGCCGAAGAAGAACATGCACTTAAATTTGGCACCATGGTTGCCAAAAAACTTAACATCGATTTACTGGAAGCTACCGAAAAAGGAAACAATAAATGGGTTGAAAAAGAAACACTATGAAACTCCCAAAATCCCTTCAAGCTAAACTCCAACAACGCCAAGCCAACAACGCTTTGCGCCAACTACCTGTAGCCAAAGATTTGGTAGATTTTGCCTCCAATGATTATATCGGGTTTGCCCACAGTGAAACTATTTTCAATCAAACCCATCAATATCTTCTGGATAATAATATCAAAAGCAACGGCGCCACCGGTTCCCGACTAATTTCCGGAAACCACCATTTATATGAAGCTACCGAAAGTTACATCGCCAACTTCCACCAATCCGAATCTGCTTTAATATTCAACTCCGGTTACGATGCCAATGTTGGGTTTTTCAGTGCCGTGCCGCAACGAAATGATGTGATTCTATACGACGAATTGTGCCACGCGTCTATCCGTGACGGCATCCAAATGAGCCATGCTAAAGCCTATAAATTTGGGCATAACGATTTAGAAGATTTAGAAGGGCTACTCAGCAGATTCCAACCAACAACCAACAACCAACAACCAACAACCATCTACATCGTCACCGAGTCTGTCTTCTCCATGGACGGCGATTGCCCTAACTTAGAAGAGCTCGTTGCCTTAGCCAATAAGTACAACGCCTATTTAGTAATCGATGAAGCCCACGCACTCGGTGTTTTCGGAGAACAAGGTGAAGGCGTCGTTCAAAGTTTGGGCCTACAAGACAAAGTCTTCGCCCGTATCATGACCTTCGGAAAAGGATTAGGTTGTCACGGTGCCGCCATTTTAGGTAGTGTCGAACTCAAAAGCTATTTAGTCAACTTCGCCAGAAGTTTTATTTATACCACAGGTTTGTCGCCTCATAGTGTGGCTACAATTTTAGTCGCGTACCAACATTTGGCAAAAGAGAAAACCGCACTACAAGCGTTAAGAAACAACATCCTGTTCTTCAATCAAGAGAAACTGAGATTAGGATTAAAACCCATGTTCGTTTACAGTAAATCGGCCATTCAATGCGCTATCATTCCCGGGAATGACAAAGTAAAAAGCATTGCAACGCAATTGCAAAAAAAAGGTTTTGACGTCAAACCCATCTTATCCCCAACCGTTCCCGAAGGACAAGAACGCTTGCGCTTTTGTTTGCACAGTTACAATTCCGAAAAAGAAATCTCAAATGTCTTGGAATTGTTAGCTACTTTTGTGTTTTAATTACACAGAGATACACGGAGAAAAAAAGAGATGCACAGAGAAAACCTCAGTGAATCTCCAATAAACTCTGTGAATCTCTGTGAAACTAATTTATATGAAAATATTCATCACAGGAATTGGTACCGATGTAGGCAAAACAGTCGCGTCCGCTATAGTAACGGAAGCCTTAGAAGCCGATTATTGGAAACCCATACAAGCCGGCGATTTAGATAATTCCGATAGTCATAAAGTTAGAGCATTGGTATCGAATACCAAATCTGTTTTTCACCCCAATGCTTATGCGCTCAACACTCCGGCAAGCCCACATTTGGCTGCCGCCAAAGACGGTGTGCGCATCGATTTAAATAAAATTGTCGAAACCAAAGTTGAAAACCATTTGGTGATTGAAGGCGCTGGCGGCGTTTTAGTGCCATTAAATGATTCTGAATGTGTAATCGATTTAATCCAAAAAGACCATAAAGTGATTGTCGTGTCCCGACATTATTTAGGCAGTATCAATCATACGTTACTAACGATCGAAGCCTTGCAAAACCGAAAAATAAAAGTTGCCGGCATCATTTTTTCAGGAGACGAAAACAAAGCCACCGAAGATATTATCCTTAATAAAATTGGTGTAAAATGCATCGGTAGAATTGATAACGAACCGTATTTCGACGCGAACGTAATTGCTTATTACGCGGATAAGTTTCGGGATAATCTTTTAAATCTTTAACGGCATGAAACTATCCGAAAAAGACCAACTCTACAACTGGCATCCTTATACCCAACACAAAACCACCGGTTTATTGCCCGCCATTGTCAAAGGCGAAGGCGCTTTGCTTTGGGATGATAACGGTAAAGAATTTATCGATGCGATTGCGTCTTGGTGGGTCAATCCGTTTGGTCATTCGAACAAAGTGATTGCCGATGCGATTTATACGCAGTTAACGACCTTAGAACACGTTTTGTTCGGAGGTTTTACCCATAACAAAGCGGTGGAATTGTCTGAGAAACTGCTTTCGATTTTGCCTGCCAACCAAAAGAAAATCTTCTATTCCGATAACGGCTCAACCGCAGTGGAAGTAGCGCTCAAAGGTGCTTTGCAATTCTATTACAACCAAGGCGCAAAACGAACTAAAGTCATTGCTTTTGAAGATGCTTTTCACGGCGATACCTTCGGTGCGATGGCAGCCAGCGGTATTACTTTTTATACCGAAGCGTTTCAAGGGTCGATGTTGGAAGTCGTGCGCATTCCGGTGCCAACAGTTGGGAATGAAGAACGCAGCTTGAAAGCTTTAACCAATTTGGTGGCGACCAAAGAATACGCCGCGTTTATCTTCGAACCTTTAGTACAAGGTGCAGCAGGAATGGTGATGTATGCCGCCGAAGTTTTAGACCAAATGATTGCCCTTTGTCAAAAACACCAAGTCTTTACCATAGCCGATGAAGTCATGACGGGTTTCGGAAAAACCGGGAAAACTTTCGCTTGTGATTATTTGCAAAACAAACCCGATATCATGTGCTTGTCGAAAGCGTTGACCGGCGGAACAATTCCCATGGCGATTACCACTTTTGCCCAAGAAATCTTCGACGGGTTTTACAATGATGACGTCAACAAAGCGCTTTTTCACGGACATACTTTTACCGCGAATCCAACGGGTTGTGCTGCGGCTTTGGCGAGTATCGGTTTGTTGGAAACAGCCGAAATGCAAAACAACATTACGCGTATCAATGCCCAACATTTGGCTTTCGCCCAAAAAATGAATAGCCATCCTAAAGTCAAAACCACTCGTGTACTCGGTGTAATTTTCGCCTTAGAAATCAAAACCGATGGTGCCGAAAGTTACTATGGTTCGATGCGAATGAAACTCTATAACTTCTTCATCGAACACGGCGTAATCCTGCGACCGGTGGGGAATATCGTTTACATCTTGCCACCGTATATTATTTCAAACGAACAACTGGAAAAGGTTTATGGTATAGTTGAAGACGCTGTTGAGATGATTTAAACCACAAAAGGCACAAAGAAAAACAAAGACTCAAAGAACTCTTTTGTGACTTTTGAATCCTTTTGATTCTTTTGTGGTAAAATCTTTTTCACAACAAAGAGTTTTACGACCTTTACGCTTCAGAATACAATCATGTTGAAAACCAAAATTGCCATTACTTCTCTTGCTTCGATTTCGCCATTAGGAAATAATCCTGAAGCGATTTGGGCCCATTATCTTTCGCTTAAAACTTTAATTTCTACTAAGGAATTTAATGGTAAAAGTCAGTTTGTGGCGATGATTCCTGCAGAGGTTAGAAAGGAAATCGACGCCTTGCGCAAAGAAGACATCAAATACAAAGCCTTAGACGAAACGGTTTTACTCGCGATATTGGCATCGCGCCAAGCGATTGCAAAGGCAGGTTGGCAACAAGGTTCCGACTTCGGCATTAACATTGGTTCCTCTCGCGGTGCTACGCAATTGTTTGAAAAATACCATAAAGAATTTATTGAAACCGGAATGACCGCGACATTAACTTCGCCAACCACCACTTTAGGCAATATCTCTTCGTGGGTGGCGCATGATTTAAAGAGTGCCGGACCCGAAATCTCGCATTCCATAACGTGTTCTACGGCTCTGCATGCGGTTTTGAATGCCGTGGCTTGGCTGCAATCGGGACTGGCGACTAAGTTTTTGGTGGGTGGAAGTGAAGCACCATTGACCGCTTTTACTTTGGCCCAAATGCAAGCTTTGAAGATTTATGCCAATGAAGAACAGCAATGGCCGTGTCGCGCCTTCGATTTGACCAAAACCAAAAACTCCATGGTCTTAGGCGAAGCAGCTTCTGTGGCTTGTTTAGAATTGGGCGAAAGCCAAAAAGCCTTAGGTTACATCACCGGAATTGGCTATGCTACAGACGATTTACAACACAACATTTCCATCTCAGAAGACGCTAAATGCTTTCAAAAATCGATGGCGATGGCGCTGCAAAATACCGCTTTAGACGAAGTTGACGCCATTGTTATGCACGCACCGGGAACGCTAAAAGGCGACACCTCAGAATACAAAGCGATACAAAAAGTCTTCGGGAAAAACTTGCCCATGCTTACGACCAACAAATGGAAAATAGGCCACACTTTCGGTGCCTCAGGCATGCTGAATATCGAGTTGGCACTACTGATGATGCAACACCAAACCTTTATCGGAATTCCATATATCGAAGAACCTAATCCGCGCAAAGCAATTCGCAATGTGTTGATTAATGCTGTCGGTTTTGGCGGGAATGCGGTTAGTGTGTTGTTAAGCAGAGAATTTTAAGTTGCAGTTACACAGAGATGCACGGAGTAAAAAAGAGATTCACAGAGTTTTATTAAACATTAAGAAGTTAAGGAAAATTAAGGTTTTCATTAAGGCTTAATTTTCCTTAATTTCTTAATGGTAAATTTTATTTGAATCCTTTTGGTTCTTTTGAGGTTAAACTTTCCCTGCGATTGCGACTGAAAACTCTTTCCTCCGTGAATCTCTTTTTACCCCGTGTATCTCTTTTTTTCTCTGTGAATCTCTGTGTAACTTACACTCGCAACTACTCCTCCAACTCCTTCATCTTCTCGTAAACGAGATGACTTTCCCAACCCCTGCGCAATAAATAATCGCAGAATTTCTTGTTCTTTTTTTGACCTTTTCTTTCGGTTAGGCTGTGCCAATGACGGTCGGCCAATTGGTGGAAAGTTTCCTGGTATTGCTCTTCCGTAATTTCGGTTAACGCGGCTTTGATATTGGGTGCCGAGATTTGTCGGGCTTTGAGTTCGTTGACAATCCTGATTTTGCCCCAAAGCTTGATGCGGTGTTTGCCTCGGGCGAAACTTCGGGCGAAGCGCTCTTCGTTGAGGAAATTGTGTTGGAGCAAATGCACCACTATCGTATCAATCTCCTCGCTTTTCATTCCCAGTTGGTACAACTTATCCACCACTTCCCGGTGACAACGCTCTTGGTAGGAACAGTAATATTCCAGTTTGAGCGTGGCTTCGGATAGGGTTGGTTTTTCGGTCATGGGTTTTTGTAGTTGGGGTAAAAGTAGGGAATTTTGGGGAGAAGGGAAAAGGGTTTTGCGGGTGTTTCAATGCGCTCCGCAGCGCTGCTCTGCGTTGGAATCGCGGTTCCCTAAGTTGGGATAGTGGTTTCGTAGGTGGAATTGTGGTTTCCCAAGTTGGGATAGTGCTGCTCCAAGTAAGGAAAGTGGTTTCCCGAGTTGGAATCGTGCTGCTCTAAGTTAGGATTGTACTGCTCCAAGTTGGAATCGTGCTGTTCTGAGTTGGGATTGTGGTGTTCCAGGTTAGGAAACCGATGTTCCGGGTAAGGAAAGCGGTGTTTCAGGTTAGATTTAGCACACAGATGACACGGACCTGTCTGCCGACAGGCAGGTACTACGGATTTTCACGGATTTTTTATCTGTGTAAAAAGTTTAACCGCAATCCCGATAGCTATCGGGAGCAAAGCAACTGAACACTGACCACTGACCACTCTTCACTCCGTGAATCTCTTTTTCCCCCCGTGAATCTCTGTGTAACTCTCCAATCACAACTGTCGCTCAAAAGCCTACAAAAAACGTAAGCCAAAACACTAACTCACCATAGCCCGTCATAAGATTTAACCGATGTTTTACCGTGCAACCGTTTCAATTTGAAAGCAATACCCCAAATTGTCAATAAAAATGTTGATTACTTAATCATTTCTTAAACCAAACCCCTTGTTTTTTAGTAATTTAGATGTAGTTTTGTACGCCCTAATTCCTACCTCAAATTGTCTTGACCTTTTTTTGTGCGCAAAAATCGCTAATGACTATGAAACGTTTTATAAAATTATATGAAATTTAGAATTTTACTTTTTGTAATTGCCCTTTTTACTGCTTCAACTTCAACGTCTTACGGGCAAATCTTTGCTTGGGATTTTAATGGAGCACTAGGAACTGAAGCCTCATTTAGTCCAAATGCTTCGGCAAATGCTAATTTAACTTATACGCCATTAACCAGAAATGGTGGTTTGAATACTGTTGCTTTAGCAAATGCTTTAGCTTCTACAAATTTTCCTAATGGTGGTGCGAAACCAGATGCTGTTACAAACAACAGAGGATATTCTTTTACGGTTACGCCTAACTCAGGTTTTACTCTTTCTCTATCAACGCTAGACGCTAAGTTTAGACGTTCAGGTACAGGTCCAAACGCTTTCGCTTGGTATTATAGTACTGATGGTACTACATTTACGCAGATAGGAAGTGATATATCTTTTACATCAACAACAACAGGTGGAGTTGCTCAAACTCAGATAAGTTTAGCCGGGATTCCTGCTTTACAGAATGTAACATCCGGAACAGTTATTACTTTTAGATTAATTGGTTGGGGAGCTACAGCAACAACCGGAACTTTTGCCATAGGAAGATCATTAACTGCGGGTGAATTATCATTACAATTTGGTGGTTCTGTAAATACCGCCGGAATCACTTCAGCTCAAACCGGAAACTGGTCTGATACCGCTACTTGGGTTGGTGGTGTAGTGCCAACTTCGGCAGACAATGCTACTATCAACAGTGGTCATAAAGTAACTATGGATAGCGCTACTTACAGAACGAGAAATGCGGGAACTACCACTACTGTAAATGTTGGAGGAACATTGGCCACAGGCAGTTTAACTTATACCAATAACGGAACGACCAACATCAACGGTACATTTGAAATCAACGCAAGCGGTTATGCCGATGGGAATAATTTATCTTATGGTACCAATGGTATTTTGAATTTTAATACAGGTGGTACTTATACGGTGCAAAATTTCCATACCTATTGGCCAGCGGCAGTAGGTGCTCCGAGAAACGTGAACATTGCTTCGGGCACTACAGTTGTTATGGCTACCAATGCTTATAGAGCAATTGCTGTTGGCGGTACTTTGAGTATAGCCGGTGCTTTGACTTTGACCACTAATCCAACCATAACCGTAAACGGAACTTTGCGTTTAGATC
>NZ_JBKBLM010000017.1:0-59606 GCF_046296355.1 Flavobacterium sp. | reverse complement strand
TTTAGGGAAAAATCCGCTATGATTTTTGTTTAGGTTTTTTGTTTTGTGGTAGAAATCAAATTTCTATCATGTTTGTTGGAAGCCCAATGGTGAAGATTCATTGGGCTTTTTTTATTTAACATAAACTTTAGCAATTGTATAACAGCAAACTATTGAATAATGAGTAATTTTATAAAAAATTTAGAGATGAAAAAAATAATCCTACTGAGTTGCAGCGTATTGTTACTTTGGAGCTGTCAAAGCAATGCGCAACCAAATTCAGATACAAATTCCACAGAAAACAATAAAGAAATGAACACAGCAGTAAAAGCAGAAACAATTTACCAGTTTAAGGTAAAAGATTTATATGGTCAAGAATTTGACTTCGCCTCACTAAAAGGCAAAAAAATACTAATTGTAAATACCGCTTCCGAGTGTGGATTGACTCCACAATACAAAGACTTAGAAGCCATTTACAAAAAATACAAAGACAAAAATTTTGTAATCATTGGTTTTCCGGCCAATAACTTCGGAGCACAAGAACCGGGAAGTAATGAACAAATAGCCCAATTTTGTGAAATGAATTATGGCGTTACGTTTCCAATGATGGGTAAAGTTTCAGTAAAAGGAGACGATAAAAGTGAAGTTTACCAATTCTTAACCCAAAAAAGTAAAAACGGATTACAAGACAGCGAAGTCGAATGGAATTTCCAAAAATACTTAATCAACGAACAAGGTGAATTAGTTAAAGTTTTATCGCCAAGAGTATTACCAACTGATGTCGCAATTGTCGGTTGGATTAACGAAAAGTAAAATAATAGTTTTATTGAACTAAAACCTGATGAAGTCATTCGTCAGGTTTTTTGCTTTAAAATAATCGACAAACTTCACTGAACTCGTGGTTTAAAGAGTTTTTTATCCGTTCAACGATTTTTGATTCAATGTTAAACTATTGTTATTAGTTTTGAATTAAATATCAACTACCACAATGATCATTATATGAAGAATATTTTCAACCCAGTATACAGAGAGGATTATTTGGAGGGTTATGCAAGTGGCCACAATCCTTATATTACAATTTCTGAAAATAAAAATGAAGCCTATAAATTTGGTTTCGAACAAGGAAGAATAGAGTATGAACGATTAAACGGAAAAGTAGCTTATGGCATTCCGCAATTGATAGTCACAAACAAAGTGTTAGAAGATTTTCTTTTAGCCGGAATGTTGGGAATGGATATCGATTCTGATGGTTATACCGGTTTCCAAATTGATGTTATCCAGAAATGGTACCAAAGCGGCGTAGAGAAATACAACGCCAATCAGAGTAATTATTTACTCTCTATATTAGAAGAGAACGGCATCGAAATTGCCTGACAAATACCCCCTGACTTTTTTATAAAAAACTGATGAAACCCTCATCGGTTTTTTTGTTTATTTTTGGATAGTGTTAAGTTTCAGTCTTCGAATTTGTTTACACTAAAACTTTATACCTGAAAAGATTTCTACAAACAAGTTAATAGAGCTTTAAAAAAGCATTAGAAAATGAAAAAAGTATGTTTATTGATACTAGTACTTTGCTGTATTTCCGTAAATGGCCAAAAAAAAGAATCCTTTGAGAGAATTGCATTTAATTACTTATTAGAAAATTTGATTGATAGCGAATTCAAGAATATTAAAAAATTTTTATTCAATGGAAAAATTAATTCAGATTCTAATGGGTATAGTAAATGCATGCCAAAAACTGAAATAGATACTTTAAAAATTAATGATAATGAAATAAGATATCCTGAGAACTCAAAAATTAAAAAAAAAATCTCCTTTTTTGACAATTTAATTTCAAAGAAAAAGAAAGCTAATATTATTGTTTTCAAGGCATATTCACATGACGATTACGCAGTTGTTTGTATTTTGGTAAGAAAAAATAATTTTGATGAATTTTTAACTTTCAAAATTAATAAATTACAAATGAAGGTAGTTGAGCATTGTAAAACAATATTATACGAGTAGAATTAATGTTTCATAATTTGATGAACGATTTTAAATGGTTTGACACTTTATTAATCAAATTATATTCAAAAATTAATAAATAAAATCTTCATTTTAACTTTTTTATTTCTGCTTTATAGCAGTCACTTCAATCTCAATTTTCATTCGAGTATCAGCTAAACCTGCGGAAATCATAGTGGCAGCCGGTCGGCTTTCGCCAAAATACTTTCTAAGTATTGGCCAACATAGCTTAAATTCTTCCGCATTTGGCACAATATAAAGTACGCGAACTACATCAGTTATTTCGGCGTCAGCTTTCTTCAAAGCAGCAACAATATTTTTCAAACATTGCTCTGTTTGTTCTTCGATCTCTTCCGAAATGGTCATTGTTTCATAATCAAAACCGGTGGTGCCGGATACAAAAACCCAATCGCCTTGAACTACTGCTCGCGAATAACCGATTGCTGTTTCAAAAGTGGAGCCCGAACTGATGAGTTGTCTTTTCATAAAAGTAATTTTTAAGGATTATTCCAACATCAATTGCATAAGCTGAGAATGCAACCAGCGGTCAAATTTAAATCCGGTTTCTTTAAGCACTGCTACGGTTTTAAAACCAAATTGCTCATGAAAAGTCACACTGCTTTGGTTTTCCGAGTCAATTACCGCTATCATGGTGTGCAGTTTTTGATTTTTGGCCAAATGAATTAGGTTTTCCATAATCAATTTACCAATGCCTTTGCCGTGAAAATCATTGGCTACATAAACCGAATGTTCAACGGTAAAGCGATAAGCTTCTCTAAAACGAAACTCGCTGTAATAACCAAAGCCAACTACTTTATCCTCAATAGTGGCCACAATTACCGGAAAGCCTTTCTTTAGTTTATCTTCAAAAATCGCCTCTTGCTGTTCCAAAGTCCGCGGCTGATAATCGTATAAAGCGGTTGAATTTAAAATATTGTAATTGATAATGTCCACTATAGGTTGAACATCTTGATTTCGATAAGGTCTAATGCTAATTTCCATGGGATAAAAAAGTGTACTCAAAAGTAATAAAACTATTCATTAGTATTGAAAAACCTACACAACTTTGTACCTTTGTAGTCCATAAAAAACAACAATGATTTATCCCAAAATACCGTTGGCACAAAGCATTATTGAGATTTGCAATGCCAAAGGAGTTCACGATATTATTATTTCGCCAGGTTCCAGAAATGCACCGTTGACTATCGGGTTTACCAATAACCCTAATTTTCGTTGTTATAGTATTGCGGACGAGCGTTGTGCTGCCTTTTTTGCTTTGGGTATTGCCCAACAAACACAAAAACCGGTAGCGGTTGTTTGTACTTCTGGTTCAGCGTTGTTGAATTATTATCCGGCATTAGCGGAAGCTTTTTACAGCCAGATTCCTTTTGTTGTCATTTCAGCCGATAGACCTTTTGACAAAATCGATATTGGCGACGGGCAAACCATTCGCCAAGAAAATGTTTTTTTGAATCACTCTTTGTACAATGCCAATTTACTCCAAGAAGCTTCTGAAGAAAACGATGTGTTTATCAATGAAGCGATTAACGTAGCCATTGCGCACAAAGGTCCGGTGCATATCAATGTGCCGTTTGAAGAACCTTTATACCAAACCACAAATAAGCTAACGGTCGATGTGAATTTAACGAGTTTATTTAAAGTCCACCGCCAAGTTAGGGTAGAAGATATCATCGCTTTTTCGACTTTATGGAACCACAGCCAAAAAATTTTGGTATTAGTAGGCGAATGCGCTCCCAATTCAGTAGAACAAAAATGGATTGACAAGCTTGCCGAATTTCCTTCGGTTGTTGTGCTGACAGAAACCACGTCAAACTTACATTATCCCTCATTTATCAATAATATTGACACGCTGATTACGCCTTTTGGACCAAAAGAGTTTACCGAATTACAACCTAGAATACTTATCACTTTTGGCGGTATGATTGTTTCCAAAAGAGTAAAAGCATTCCTGAGAAAATACAAACCAAGACACCATTGGCATATTGACGAACTGAGAGCTTACAACACCTTTGGCATACTGACTAAACATTTTGTGGTGAGTCCGAATCAGTTTTTTTTACAGTTTATGCCGCATTTAAAAGAAGTCAAAAGCCATTACAAATCGACTTTTGAAACGATTCATCAGGATAGAAAAGTGAAACACAACGAGTATTTGGCTAAAGTGAAATTCTCTGATTTAAAAGCTTTTGAAAATTTATTATCGGCTTTGCCAAAGAATATTCAGTTGCAAATCAGCAACAGTGCTGCGATTCGTTACGCTCAGTTATTTGATATTGACAATTCCATTCAAGTGTTTTGCAACCGAGGAACTAGCGGTATTGATGGAAGTACATCTACCGCAATTGGTGCAGCCGTTGGAAGCAAAAAGCCAACCGTTTTAATCACCGGAGATATTGGATTTTTATATGATAGCAATGCGCTTTGGAACAATTATATCCCAAAAAATTTCAAAATTATATTGATTAATAATGGCGGTGGCGGCATTTTCAGAATTCTTCCCGGTCATCAGGAAAATGAAACTTTCAATACTTACTTTGAAACTTCACACTGTTTGACCGCAGAACATTTGGCCAAAATGTACCAATTGGATTATGCCATAGCGAGCGATGAAGCGACATTGACCGATGGTTTGAAACAATTATTTCAAAACAACGACAAACCTGCCATATTAGAAGTTTTTACACCAACGCGTGAGAACAACAAACAGTTATTGAACTATTTTAAAGCCTTGGTCTAAATTTATATCTTTACTAAACTGAAACCACATAGAAACATAGAAATTACTATCAGATTGCTATAATTTTCTATACTAAAGAGAAACTTCTTGATGCCATTAATAAAAACTATGTATCTATGTGGTTGAAAAAACAATAAAACTGTGAGCCAAACCAATAAACTAAAAATATTCAACGATCCGATTTATGGGTTTATTACCATTCCCAATACCTTGGTTTATGATTTAATTCAGCATCCTTATTTTCAGCGTTTGCGTCGTATTTCCCAAATGGGTTTGTCTTATTTGGTTTATCCCGGTGCGCATCATACGCGTTTTCACCATGCGCTTGGCGCGATGCACATGATGCAACAAGCCGTGGAAGTACTTCGTTTTAAAGGAGTTTCTGTTTCAAAAGAGGAAGAAAATGCTTTGTTAATCGCCATTCTTTTACACGACATCGGGCACGGACCATTTTCGCATGCGATGGAACACAGCATTGTAGAAGAAGTCAATCACGAAGCGATTTCGTTGTTGTTTATGAATAAATTAAACGAGGAATTTGATGGACAATTGAGTTTGGCTATCCAAGTATTCAAAGGCGAATACCACCGAAAATTTATGTTGCAGTTGGTTTCAAGTCAGCTCGACATGGACCGAATGGATTATTTAAAACGCGACAGTTTTTATTCGGGTGTTGCAGAAGGAAACATCAATTCCGACCGTTTAATCCAAATGATGAACGTCGTCGATGATGTTTTGGTCATGGAAGAAAAAGGGATTTATTCGATAGAAAAATTCTTGATGGCGCGCCGATTAATGTATTGGCAAGCTTATTTGCACAAAACAAGTTTGGTCGCCGAATTGACGTTGACCAAAACATTGCAAAGAGCCAAAGAACTTCTTCATAAAGGCATTGAAATAGAATGCAGCAAGCCGTTGAAGTACTTTATGGAACACAAAGTCACACTGGATAATTTCTCAACTCATGATTTAGATACTTTTGCGCAATTAGATGATTTTGATATTATTAGTGCTTTAAAAGTTTGGCAGTTTCACGAGGATTTTATTTTGAGTAGTTTAAGCAAAATGATTATCAATCGTGATTTATCCAAAATCAAACTCCACAGCGAAAAATTCCCGGTGGAAGTATTGCAGGAAATGTCAAGTCGGTTTGCCAAAGAAAATAATATCACCATTCAAGAAGCCAAGTATTTTATTTTTAAAGGAAAGATTAAAAATCAGGCTTACAGTAAGGAAGCAGAACCGATTCGCATTTTGAAGAAAGACCGAACGATAGAAGATGTAGTGGAAGCTTCGGACCAATTGAATTTAAAGGCATTATCAAAGCCGGTAACCAAGTATTTTATTTGTTACCCAAAACAACTTGCCGAAATTTAACATTAAAATCGTTTTTTTTATACTTTTGTCGGAATGAAATTTACAGCAGCTCAAATAGCGGGAATTCTTGAAGGCGAAGTGGTAGGCAACCCGGACGCCGAAGTTTTCAAGTTGTCAAAAATCGAAGAAGGCACTGAAGGTTCGCTAACATTCTTAGCCAACCCAAAATACCTCAATTATATCTACTCAACCGAAGCTACGATTACCATCGTAAACAATACCTTCGAACCTGAGAACGAAATCAAAACTACTTTGATTAAAGTCGAAGACGCTTATCAATCTTTTTCAAAATTGCTTGAATACTATAATCAGGTGAAGCTAATGAAATCAGGGATTGAACAACCTTCAGTGATTTCAGAAAATGTGACTTATGGCGAGAATTTGTACTTAGGTAGTTTTAGTTACATTGGCAAAAATGTCATTATTGGTGACAATGTAAAAATCTATCCGAACACTTTTGTGGGTGACAATGTAACCATAGGTGATAATACCATTCTTTTTGCCGGTGTCAGAGTATATTCCGAATCAATTATTGGTGCTAATTGTGCTATACATTCCGGAGCTATTATAGGTTCAGATGGATTTGGTTTTGCGCCAACCGAAGATGGAACCTTCAGCAAAATACCTCAAATCGGGAATGTGATTATGGAAGATTATGTTGATGTTGGTGCTTGCACTACTATTGACAGAGCGACATTAGGCTCAACCATCATCCGAAAAGGCGTTAAGCTCGATAATCATATTCAAATTGCCCACAATGTTGAAATAGGAGAGAACACCGTGATTGCCGCTCAAACCGGTGTCGCAGGTTCGTCCAAAATAGGAAACAATTGCATGATTGGTGGACAAGTGGGTATTGCAGGACATTTGACTATTGGCAATAATGTTCGTGTGCAAGCGCAATCAGGAATAGGAAAAAATATAGCCGATGGGGAAACCATACAAGGTTCTCCGGCTTTTAATTATGGCGACTACAGTAAATCGTATGTTCATTTCAGGAACTTACCGAAGATTGTAGCCGACTTAGAAGAATTGAAGAAAAATAAATAACAAACTAATAAATAAGCATACCAATGGTTAAACAGAAAACCATCCAAAACGAAGTTTCCTTGACCGGAGTTGGACTCCATACAGGAAAAGAAGTAAAGATGACTTTTAAACCCGCACCAATAAACAATGGCTATACTTTTGTCAGAGTTGATTTAGAGGGAAGCCCAATTATTGAAGCCGACGCTAATTATGTGGTGAATACCCAAAGAGGAACCAACCTTGAAAAATTAGGCGTAAAAATCCAAACTTCAGAACACGTTCTAGCTGCCTTTGTAGGTTGTGATGTGGATAATGTTATTATCGAATTAAACGAATCGGAGCCACCCATTATGGATGGTTCTTCGAAGTTTTTTGTGGAAGCTATTGAAAAAGCCGGAATCGTTGAACAAGACGCTGAAAGATGTTATTATGTAGTAAAAGAAGTAATCTCTTTTACCGATGAAACCACCGGAAGTGAAATCCTTGTAATGCCTTCAGACGATTACCAAGTAACCGCTATGGTTGATTTTGGAACCAAAGTCTTAGGCACACAAAATGCTACTTTAAAAAATATTTCTGATTTCAAAACTGAAATCTCAGATGCCAGAACATTTAGTTTTCTTCACGAATTAGAAACTTTATTAGACAACGGTTTAATCAAAGGAGGCGATTTAAACAACGCCATTGTCTACGTTGACAAAGAGATTTCTGAGAAAACCATGGATAATCTGAAAGTAGCTTTCGGAAAAGATAAAATTTCAGTGAAACCAAATGGAATCCTTGATAATTTGACTTTACATTATCCAAATGAAGCGGCACGTCACAAATTGCTTGACGTGATTGGTGATTTGGCTTTAATCGGAACCAGAATTAAAGGAAAAGTAATTGCCAATAAACCGGGTCATTTTGTGAATACACAATTTGCCAAAAAACTATCTAAGATTATCAAAATAGAACAACGCAATCAAGTTCCGGTTTACGATTTGAATTTGGAACCATTGATGGATATTCACAAAATCATGAGTATCTTGCCTCACCGTCCGCCATTTTTATTCATTGACAGAATCATTGAAATGTCAGACAACCATGTGGTCGGAATGAAAAACGTAACGATGAACGAAGGTTTCTTCGTGGGCCATTTCCCTGAAGCACCGGTTATGCCCGGCGTTATCATCGTAGAGGCAATGGCACAAACAGGAGGAATTCTAGTGCTAAGCACCGTTCCCGATCCTGAAAATTACTTGACATTCTTTATGAAGATAGACAATGTGAAGTTCAAACACAAAGTGCTTCCGGGCGATACTTTGATATTTAAATGCGAATTGATTACGCCAATAAGAAGAGGAATTTGTCATATGCAAGCCAAAGCGTATGCTAACGGAAAGTTAGTAGCCGAAGCGGAACTTATGGCGCAAATAGCCAAAAAACAATAATATATGAACCAACCGTTAGCCTATGTACATCCTGGTGCCAAAATCGCTAAGAATGTCGTAATAGAACCCTTTACAACTATTCATAACAACGTCATCATCGGTGAAGGAACTTGGATTGGTTCCAATGTTACCATCATGGAAGGTGCCCGTATCGGAAAGAATTGCAATATTTTTCCCGGTGCCGTAATTGCCGCTGTGCCCCAAGATTTAAAATTTGGTGGCGAAGATTCACTAGCCATAATCGGCGATAATTCAACCATCAGAGAATGTGTAACGATTAACCGTGGTACTATCGCTTCAGGACAAACCGTAATTGGTAAAAACTGTTTGGTTATGGCAACCGCGCATATTGCGCATGATTGTCATATTGGTGACAACGCTATTATCGTAAATGGAGTGGCTTTGGCCGGACACGTAATCGTTGGAAACTACGCTATCATTGGTGGTTTAGCAGCAATTCACCAGTTTATCCATATTGGAGATCACGCTATGATTTCCGGTGGTTCCTTGGTACGTAAAGACGTTCCGCCTTACACTAAAGCCGCAAAAGAACCGCTTTCTTATGTTGGAATTAACTCAGTAGGATTGAGACGAAGAGGTTTTACTTCAGACAAGATTAGAGAGATTCAGGATATTTACAGAATATTGTACCAAAAAAACTATAACACTTCACAAGCAATGGCCATCATTGAAGGTGAAATGGAAGCAACACCGGAAAGAGACGAGATTTTGGATTTCATCAGAAACTCTTCACGAGGAATCATGAAAGGATATTCAGGATCTTATTAAAAACAAATAAACAAATAACCGCATTAACAAATACACATTACAATGGCATCTACATCAGATATTAGAAACGGATTATGCATTAAGTTCAATCACGATATTTATAAAATTATTGAATTCCTTCACGTTAAACCGGGAAAAGGACCGGCTTTCGTTAGAACTAAATTGAGAAGTTTAACCAACGGTAAAGTATTGGACAATACTTTTTCGGCCGGACACAAGATTGATGAAGTTCGTGTAGAAACACAAAACTTCCAGTTTTTATATGCGGAAGGTGATCAGTTTCATTTTATGAATACGGAATCCTACGAGCAAATTACTTTGGATAAAAAAGTCCTTGATGCTCCCGATTTATTAAAAGAAGGAACAGTAGTGATGGTTCAAATTAACACGGAAACCGATTTGCCTTTATCAGTAGATATGCCGGCTTCTATAGTTTTAGAAGTGACTTATGCCGAACCGGGTGTAAAAGGAAATACCGCTACTAATGCTACCAAACCTGCGAAAGTAGAAACCGGAGCTTCTGTAAACGTCCCTTTATTCATCAACGAAGGTGATAAAATCAAAATTGATACGGCTACAGGTTCTTATATGGAAAGAGTTAAGGAATAGTGGTCAGTTAGCAGAAAAACTGAATACTGAATACTGATTACTGAACACTAAAACATGAAGTTTCCAAGAATACATACCCTAAAAGAAATCGCAACCATCATCGACAGTCAATACGTTGGCGCCGATGATTTTGCCGTTCATGGCATGAACGAAATTCACGTGGTGGAACCGGGTGATATTGTTTTTGTTGACCATCCGAAATATTATGATAAAGCTTTACAATCAGCAGCGACTATTGTTTTAATCAACAAAGAAGTCGATTGTCCGGAAGGCAAAGCGTTGTTGATATCCGATGATCCTTTTAGAGATTTCAATAAATTGACTAAGCATTTCAGACCTTTTGTGGCTGCTAATGCCAGCGTTTCATCTTCCGCTTCAATTGGAGAGGGAACAGTCATTCAGCCGAATTGTTTTATCGGTCACCATGTTACTATCGGTAAAAACTGCTTGTTGCATGCCAATGTAATTGTGTATGACCATACGGTTATTGGTGACAATGTGATTATCCATTCGGGAACCATTTTAGGTGCTGATGCTTTTTATTATAAAAAACGTCCGGAAGGTTTTGACCAATTGCTTTCAGGCGGAAGAGTTATTATTGAGGATAATGTTGGCATAGGAGCGTTGTGTACCATCGATAAAGGGGTTACAGGCGATACCACTATCGGTGCCGGAACTAAAATTGACAACCAAGTCCATGTGGGGCACGATACCGTAATTGGTAAAAAATGTCTGATTGCTGCCCAAACCGGAATTGCCGGTTGTGTAATCATTGAAGATGAAGTTACGCTTTGGGGACAAGTGGGAACAACAAGCGGAATTACCATTGGTACAAAAGCAGTTGTTTTAGGCCAAACCGGTGTAAGTAAATCTATTGAAGGCGGAAAAACCTATTCGGGAACACCTATAGATGAAGCTCGTGAAAAGATGAAACAGTTTGCTTATATCAAGAAAATACCTGAAATTTTAAATAAACTAAAATAAATATGAGCGCTAAAGCTATCGTTCAAGAATTTTACAAATCGGATGTAATATTAGACGCGGATAAAGTGAAAGCTTTACTGCATCCTGATGTTGTTTTGGAATGGCACAGTACCAAAGGTTTTTTGAAACTTCACCAAAGTCAAATCGTTGAATTGAGTACAGAGTTGAGCAAAGCTTATCTTCGTTCCAAATCAAGAATCTCTCATATCGTGGCCAATGGAAATACGGTTGCTGTTCGTTATGCACATTACGTAAAAACCATTGAAAATCCCAGAGAGGAAATGATGTTGGCGCACTTCATGGTCGTGTGGGAAGTCAAAGACGATAAATTATACCGCGGCTATCAGATGAGTCAACTATAGTAATTTTGCAAAAAACTAATCACTAATTACTAATTACTAATTACTATTTTCTACTTTTGCATCACAAAAAATAAACACAAATAAACAAACACAAACATGAGCGTTTTAGTTAATAAAAATTCAAAAATAATAGTACAAGGATTTACAGGAAGTGAAGGAACATTTCACGCTTCCCAAATGATTGAATACGGAACCAATGTAGTTGGTGGTGTAACGCCTGGTAAAGGTGGTTCAACCCATTTAGAGCGTCCGGTTTTTAATACGGTTAAAGACGCTGTAGAGCAAGCCGGAGCTGATACTTCTATCATTTTTGTTCCGCCGGCATTTGCTGCCGATGCTATTATGGAAGCTGCTGATGCGGGTATCAAAGTAATCATCGCGATTACAGAAGGTATTCCGGTGGCAGATATGATTAAAGCTTATGATTTTATCAAAGGTAAAAACTGTAGATTAATTGGGCCAAACTGTCCGGGTGTAATCACTCCGGAAGAAGCTAAAGTAGGTATCATGCCTGGTTTTGTATTCAAAAAAGGTAAAGTAGGGATTGTTTCTAAATCGGGGACTTTAACTTATGAAGCGGCAGACCAAGTAGTAAAACAAGGATTAGGGATTACAACCGCTATCGGAATTGGTGGAGATCCAATCATTGGAACAACGACTAAAGAAGCTGTAGAATTATTAATGAACGATCCGGAAACCGAATGTATCATCATGATTGGTGAAATCGGTGGCCAATTAGAAGCAGATGCTGCTTATTGGATTAAAGCTGACGGTAACCGCAAACCGGTGGTTGGTTTTATCGCTGGTGAAACGGCTCCAAAAGGACGTACTATGGGTCACGCCGGTGCAATCGTTGGTGGTTCTGATGATACGGCTGAAGCCAAAAAACGAATCATGAGAGAATGTGGTATTCACGTAGTAGATTCTCCTGCTGAGATTGGTAAAAAAGTAAAAGAAGTAATGGGATAATTGATTCCCATACATATATTATAAATGAAAAGCCTCGAGAAATCGGGGCTTTTTTGGTTTGGCACCTTATTTGTTTTAGAATGTAGCAATAATACTGTAGCAATTTAAAATGCTACAAAATAAATGCTACAGATGAAAAAAAGCACACACCTCAGAAAAGAATTGAATCTTACGCAATACGAAATGTCTGAATTATTGAATATTACCCGAAGCCAATTATCACTTTTCGAATTGGGTTTACGAGAATTGCCTACAACAGCTTTAGTAAGATCATCACAAATAGGAATTTTTATGGCCACTACCAAAGCACCAGAAGCAAAGGATTATCCTCAAATTGCTGATTGGGAGGAAGAAAAAGAAAAGTTTCTTACGAAAGCCTTAGACGACTGTAAACATTTTCAGTCGGGTATCATTAGAAAGTTACCCAAAATGGAAGAAGAATATCGAGCTACATTGAATCTACTCCAACTAATTGATTATTTTAAAGAACAGGAAGATAAAGAGGACGCACTGCATCCCGGAGCCTTAGTAACTTTAGAAGATAAAGCTATGAAAAGCTTGGAAAGATGTGGGCCGAAGGAGATGGTAAGACAAAATTACCAACTAATGATGTTGCAAAAACAAGAAGAGTTACTAAACGAATTAATAGAAAGCAATAGGATAGAAAAAAAAGAGTAGAGACGCGATGCATCGCGTCTCTACAATAAATGTTTCTATTAATTCGGAAACGGATTAGCCCATTTAGGATCGGTGTAAACATTGGTTCCAGATAAAGTCCTCAAGAAAGCAATCACTGCATTGACTTCCGGAGCGGTTAAATGGAGTTGTTGTCCAAATCCATTGGGGCGTAATCTTGGGTCCAAATTAGTATTGCCCGGCGCTAAATTAATCGTACCATAATGACCAATAGCTGCTTGCAAAGTAGTAATCACTCCTGTATGCATCATCGGTCCGTTAGTGGTTCCGTCAAGTTTTACTAAGTCGCGTAAAGAAGGTGCTCTGGTATTGGTAATATCTATTCCGGTGCCGCTGATGGTACCAATAATGCCATTGTTTCCTGTGTTCGGATTGATATCAAATTCGGGCGCAGCATGACAACCGGCACAACCTAATCCTCCGGCAGTTCGGTTTCCGGTAGCATCAAAGACCGGTGGCGATAAAAATAAATTCTTGCCTTGATTTTCCTGAGCCGTGAAGTTGGCAAAAGGCTGTCCTTCATTAGCCGCTTGTGCTCTTCCTATATCATATTTACTATCGAATGATTGAATACTTCTGATGAATTGGGCCAAAGCCAATTGGATTTTGTTTTCGGTGATTTCTTCGCTACCATAGACAAATTGGAACAACTCTTTATAATAACCAATGTTACTTAATTTGGTTATTAAACCGCTAAAAGGTTCGTCGCCATTAGTCCCGCTAAAGCCCATTTCACCGTGGTCTTTTATTGGCATCGTGGTTTGGGTTTCCAAATTTACAGCGCGTTCGTCCCAAAAGAATTTGGTTTCATTGGCAAAACGGGTATTAATTAAACGCATCGAATGTCGACCTGTTGTACCGTTTACGCCATTGCTTGCAATATTACTATCACCAAAAGCATTGGCTTGCTGGTGACAACTCGAGCACGAAATTGTATTATTGGAAGATAGATTCTTATCGTAAAACAAAACCCGACCCAAAGTAGCGCCTTTGTCCGTAATTGCATTTCCGCCGGTGTTGTCTTTGGTGATATAATTTGGAACGGTCTGATTGGCGTAATTGGCCAGACTTTCCGGATTGATGTTGCTCCCGAAAGTAGCCGTGATATTGGCGTATGGGTCGATTGGTACGTAGTCTGAACTGTCATCACTACCACAGGAATAGGTGAGTGGCAAAACAAGTAATGGGATAAACTTTTTGAACATAAAAAATGGTTTTGGTTGGTTAGTTGACAGCTAGGACTCAATTAAATTTAAAAGGTTTAAAAGTAAAGTTAACTTTTTCAACGTGTAAAATATTCCTATATTTGACCTTTCATTAGAATAATAAAAACAAACTTTTACAATATGAAATTATTAGAAGGAAAAGTAGCCATTATAACCGGCGCAAGTAGAGGAATCGGAAGCGGCATCGCTAAAGTTTTTGCCCAACACGGAGCCAATGTGGCTTTTACTTATAGTTCTTCTGCCGAAAGTGCTTTGGCATTGGAAAACGAATTAACCGCTATAGGAATTAAAGCCAAAGGATACAAATCAAACGCAGCTGATTTTAATGAAGCCCAAAAATTAGTCGACGATGTTATGTCCGATTTTGGGAACGTTGACGTGCTAATTAACAACGCCGGAATTACCAAAGACAACCTTTTAATGCGCATGAGCGAAGAGGATTTTGATAAAGTAATCGAAATCAATTTGAAGTCGGTATTCAATATGACCAAAGCCGTTCAAAAAATCATGCTGAAAAATCGCAAAGGTTCTATCGTAAATATGAGTTCAGTGGTTGGGGTAAAAGGAAATGCTGGACAAGCGAATTATGCCGCGTCAAAAGCCGGTATGATTGGGTTTACCAAATCGGTAGCTTTAGAATTAGGTTCAAGAAATATCCGTTGCAACGCGATTGCACCTGGATTTATTGAAACCGAAATGACCGCCAAATTAAACGACGATGTAGTACAAGGTTGGAGAGATTCTATTCCGTTAAAACGCGGTGGAACTCCGGAAGACGTTGCGAATGCTTGTTTGTTCTTCGCCTCTGATATGAGTGCTTATGTTAGCGGACAAGTATTGAATGTTTGCGGAGGAATGCTTACTTAGGATTGACAGGTCGCTCCGATGGAGCTCTATTGCAATATTCTATAATCATTCTACAAACAGTCGGCTCCTACGGAGCGATAATTGTCTAGAAAATTAAACGTCTATTACTTTTGTTAGTGATTTATAATTATATATAATGTTTTTCCAATGCTCCATAGTAGCATACTATTTATTTAATATAAATTGTCTTTCCATTGCTCCGTAGGAGCATACTATTTGTAGAAAAATCGTTAAACCATTAATAAAGCTCCATCGGAGCGACCTATTAAAATGCCAAACACCTACACACAATTATACATACAAATTGTTTTTGCGGTTAAAGGAAGGCAAAATTTAATTCAGGAAAATAATAGGGTAGAATTACAAAAATTTATTACTGGAATAGTTCAAAATAGAGAACAAAAGCTTTTGTCAATTTTTGCAATGCCAGACCATGTGCATATATTGGTTGGATTGAAACCAAATATGTCCCTATCAGATTTAGTGAGAGATATTAAAGCGGGTTCGTCTAAATTTATCAATGATAGCAAATGGATTAACGGAAAATTCAATTGGCAGGAAGGATATGGTGCATTCTCATATTCCAAAAGCCAAATTGATACGGTTGTTAATTATATAACAAATCAGAGAGAACACCACAAAACAAAAACATTTAAGGAAGAATACACAGATTTTTTGCATAAATTTGAAATTGAATATGATGAAAGATTTTTATTCGAATGGATAGAAGATTGATAGTTCGCTCCTACGGAGCTGATATTTGCAACCTTTGATATGCTACAGATAGTTAGCTCCTATGGAGCTTTATTTATTTTAACAACTATAAAAATATAATGAACACCACAACAATCTTGTTATTACTTGTATCAATACTAATTGCTGCCGGCGTTTCATTTTACCAATATTTATACACCCGAGCGCAAGGCGCGAACTGGCGAAGCAAAGTCAAAAGCAGGTCTAAAGTGACTTTACTTTTGGCTTTTTTGCGTTTCTTTTCAGTTTTTGGATTGTTGCTTTTGTTGATTAATCCAATTATTACTCGAAAAACAATTGAAACTGTAAAAACGCCTTTGCCTATAGTGATTGACAATTCTGCTTCGATGGTGGATTTGAAGTCGGATAAGCAAGCGCTGGAATTGTTTGAGAAACTTAAAGACAATTCGGCTTTAAATGATAAGTTTGAAGTGCAGACGTATCAGTTCGATGAAGACTTTTTACCTTCGGATACGATTGATTTTAAAGGAACACAATCGAATATAGATGTCGTAGCGAAGAGCTTGAAGAATATCTATAAAAACCAAACGTTCCCAACGATTCTAATCTCTGACGGAAACCAGACTTCGGGTGAAGATTATGTCTTTGGGTTTAACCCAAATAATAAAGTATATCCTTTGGTAGTAGGCGACACGACGACTTATTTGGATTTGAGAGTTACCCAATTGAATGTCAATAAATATGCTTTCCATAAGAACAAATATCCGGTGGAAGTTTTCTTGAATTATTCGGGAACCAAAAGTATCAATGCTTCTTTTAAAATTTCCCAAGGGAATTCGGTTTTAAATGAGCAAACGGTTGCTTTTTCGCCTTCAAAAAAGTCAGCCACTTTGAATGTTTTATTACCGGCGAATAATGTTGGATTGCAAATTCTGAAAGCCACAATTTCTTCTAAAGAGCAAGAGAAAAACACTTATAACAACACCAAGAATTTCGCTGTTGAAGTGATAGATCAAAAGACGGAAGTCGCCTTGATTTCAGATATGGCGCATCCTGATTTAGGAGCAATCAAACGCGCTATCGAAACTAATGCCCAACGAAAAGTAACCATTCTTAAACCTAATCAAGTCAGTAGTTTAGAGAATTATAATATTTTAATTCTTTACCAACCAACGGTTGCTTTTAAATCGGTTTTCGAAAAGAATGCCAATGCCAAAATCAACACTTGGATAATCACCGGAAACGATACTGATTTCAACTTTTTAAACCAAAACCAAAGTCAGTTTACTTTTAAAATGAGTTCGCAGAAGGAAGATTATTTGGCTTCGTATGATTCTCAGTTTAATTTGTTTGCGCTGGATAATATTGGTTTTGAACAATTTCCGCCATTAGAAAATCCATTTGGAACGATTACCGCAAAAGGAAACACGAATACTTTATTATCTTCAACCATTCGAAATATTGCCACCAATCAACCTTTGTTGACGTTTAACGAAGAACAAGGCAAACGTTCGGCTTATTTATTCGGAGAAAACATTTGGAAATGGCGTTCGGATAATTATTTGGCCAAAAAAGACTTTGTCGATTTCGATATTTTCTTGGATAAGACCATTCAGTATTTAGCTTCCAATAATGCCAGAAAGTCTTTGGTAGTGAACCACGAGCGTTTTTACAATTCAGGCGAAGGCATTGAAATTACAGCACAGTATTTCAATAAAAACTACGAATTAGACGAAAAAGCTCGATTAACCATTGCGGTAACCAATACCAAAACCAAGCAAGTTAAAAACTACGATTTACTAAGAACCACGAATGCTTTCCAAGTGAATTTAGACGGATTAGCGGCAGGAAACTACAACTTTACCGTGAAAGAATTGAATTCCAATTCCTCTTACAGTAGCGGATTTGAAGTTTTAGATTTTGATATCGAAAAGCAATTCGTCAATCCGGATTGGAATAAATTGAACCAATTGGCTACGCAAACCCAAGGCAAAGCTTATTTGCCAAACCAAGTCGATGCCTTAATCAAACAATTGTCAGAAGACGAAAGTTATAAAGCCATTCAGAAAACCATCGTCAAGAAATCGCTTTTGGTGGATTGGGTTTGGTTATTGGTTTTGTTGGCACTTTCGTTAGCTTCGGAATGGTTTATTAGAAAGTATAACGGTTTGTTGTAATGCTTAATAATTCAAATTCACACCAAAACCTAATCCCATATCACTGTCATAATGGGTTGTTGCACCAAGGTTTTTAGTCAAAATATAGCGGAATCCCGCCATGTATTCTTTATCGGTATTCCACATTAAATTCATCCGTAATCTTTTTGAAAGCGGAATATCCATTCGTTCAAATTGCAATCTAAAATTACCATCAGTAAACACTTCAGCCTGTGCTTTTACCAGCATTGGCATAGTATATTCGATACCGGCGCTAAAAACAGAACGCTCGTCTTTGGTGCTTTTTTGATTGAAAAGATTCCTTTCTATTTCACCATGCATTTTTCGGTAACGCCAATCAAAGCCGATAAAAGGCATCCACCATTGCATTTTGCCTAAGTATCTGCCAATATGGGTTTCGGTTTCATACCCATGTTTACCGCCGTAACCCAATCGCCATTCTGTGCCGATACTCCAACGCGTATTGCCAATCATCAACATTCCGTCATTTCCATTAGTGGCAAAATCATTTTCGGCCATGATATGAAATTGTCTATCGTCGGCAAATAATTTTCGTTGGGCTAATTTTAGATTCGGTATCAACGGATTTGGTGCTTGGTTTTCATAACTAAAAACGCGCCCCATGCCGGCCATCATGTGATAAAGGATATGACAATGGAAAAACCAATCGCCTTCTACGTTGGCTTCAAACTCAATCGTATCTGTTTCCATCGGCATAATGTCGATGATATTTTTTAACGGTGCATAATCACCTTGACCGTTGATTGCCCTAAAATCATGTCCGTGTAAATGCATCGGATGGCGCATCATCGAACCGTTGTACATGGTAATACGAACGATTTCGCCTTTCTTAATCAAGATTTTATCGGTTTCCGAAACTACTTTATTGTCCATACTCCAAACGTAGCGGTTCATATTGCCCGATAATTCAAAGCGTAGTTCTTTGACCGGTGCGTCACTAGGCAAGTTGGTTTTAGTGGGCGATTTTAGCATTGCATAATTAAGCGTAACTATTTTTTGAGGTTTTGCATCACCGTGATTGTGGTGACTCATGTCAGTTTCCTCGGTTGGCATCGAAGCGCCAGTAATTTCAGGATACATAACCGAGTTCATGTCCATCGTATTCATAGACATTTTCATACCCATATCATCTAAATCGCCATTCATTTTCATCATTTCGTTCATCATCTTCATGCCTTCAAAATACTTCAATTTGGGTAAGGGCGTTGCTAGGTGTTTTGTTCCGTTGCCCAAGAATAATGAAGTCGATTTGGTTCTGTCTTCCGGAGTAACTAAAAACTCATAAGCGATATTATCTTCCGGAATCGTAACAATGACGTCATACGTTTCAGAAACGGCTATAAGCAATCTATCCACTTCTACGGGTTCAACATCGTTACCATCGCTGGCAACTACTGTGATTTTTCCACCGGAATAGTTTAGCCAAAAATAGGAGGAAGCACCACCATTGGAAATCCTTAGGCGTACTTTATCACCTGCTTTGAATTGCGAAAATTGATTCTCAGTTTTACCATTGATTAAGAATTTATCATAATAAACATCGCTTACATCCATCGCGTTCATGCGTTTCCATTCGTTGGTTACTTTCGTTAAAAAATGTCCGTTTTTGATGGCTTCAGCATAACTTTGTGTAGTTCCTTTTTTGATAGCAAACCAATCGGTCGCATTGTGCAACATTCTGTGCACGTTTTCGGGTTTCATATCGGTCCATTCGCTCAGAATGACAGGAATTGTGGGTAAATCATCAATACCTTTTCTGAAAGTTGGATCTTCATTTCTTTTATTCATAACAAACGAACCATACATGCCAATTTGTTCTTGTAAACCGGAATGACTGTGGTACCAATGGGTTCCGTGTTGAATGATAGGAAAAGTGTATTTGTGTGTTGTTCCCGGTTCGATAGGCATCTGTGTCAAATTAGGAACACCATCTTCTTTATTGGGTAAAAACAAGCCGTGCCAATGCAAGGAAGTGCTTTCTTTTAATTCATTATGCACATATATTTCAGCAGTATCACCTTGGGTGAAAGTTAATGTTGGCATTGGTATTTGTCCGTTTACCGCAATCGCTCTTTTGGGTTTACCGGTAAAGTTGACAATTGTATCGCGCACATATAAATCATAACGTATAGTTTTGGGTGGATCGTTTTTTAGCACGACAATGGGTTGCTTTGGCTCAATAACTTCAACTTCTTTTACAGTTGTAACGGTGTCTTGAATAATTTCTCTAGCAACTACAGGAACTATTTTCTTAACAGGTGTGGTTATAGGTTTAGGAACAGGTTTTTTCTTGGTTGGCTGAGGCTTTGCTTTAATTAATTTCATACCACAAATAGGGCAATTACCTGGTTTGGTAACACGAACTTGAGGATCCATTACACAAGTATAAATGGTTTGTGGCATTTCTTTTTTAGTTTGTGCATGGGCGATTGAAACCATGAATAACAATAGGAGTATTTGTATCAACTTTTTCATAATTTATAATTTTAGACTTCGCAAGCGCAAAGCATTGGCAATTACAGAAACAGAACTAAAACTCATTGCCAGTGCTGCAATCATTGGCGATAATAAAATTCCAAAATAGGGATACAGTACTCCGGCCGCGATTGGAATCCCTAATACATTATAGAAAAAGGCAAAAAATAAATTTTGTCTGATGTTTTTCATCACAGCGTGACTTAAATCTTTGGCTTTAACGATTCCTTGTAAATCGCCTTTAACTAAAGTAATTTTTGCGCTTTCAATCGCTACATCAGTTCCTGTTCCCATTGCAATTCCCACATTGGCTTGCGCTAATGCCGGTGCATCATTGATGCCATCGCCTGCCATCGCTACAATTTTTCCTTCGGCTTGGAGGCGTTTTATTTCTTTAAGTTTGTCTTCGGGTAAACAGCCTGCTTTGAAAGAAGTGAGGTGCAGTTCATCGGCTACGGCTTTTGCAGTATTTTGATTATCTCCCGTTAACATAATTACCGATACTCCTTTACTAATTAGCGATGTAATAGCAGCAACACTTGAAGATTTTATAGCATCTGAAATTGAAACATAACTAATTGCAACCTTATCTACAGCGATATAGGAAACGGTTTTGCCTAATTTTTGTTCCGCCACCACTTTGGTTTCCAAATCTTCGGAAATACTTGCTTGCATTTGTTCCATTAATTTTCTATTGCCTAAAACCACTTTTGTACCGCCGACACTTCCTACAACGCCTTTTCCTATGATGGCCTCAAAATCTCTGACTTCAATCAAGGTAACCGATTTTTCTTTTGCGTAATTGACAATCGCTTGCGCCAATGGATGTTCGCTATATTGATTTAAGGAAGCAATATATTGCAACACTTCATTTTCGTTATTATTGGAAGCATATATTTTTTCCACCGATGGTTTTCCTTCCGTAATAGTTCCGGTTTTATCAGTGATTAAAACATCCACTTTATCCATATTTTCCAGAGCTTCTGCATTTTTAATCAATACACCTGATTCCGCACCTTTACCAACGCCTACCATTACCGACATTGGTGTCGCCAAACCCAAAGCACACGGACAAGCAATAATTAAGACTGCAATGGCATTGATAAATCCGTAAACCAGTGCAGGTTCTGGACCGAATTTGGCCCAAATAAAAAATGTAATTACAGCAACAATAACCACAATCGGAACAAAATACTTGGCAATACTATCGGCTAGTTTCTGAATCGGTGCTCGGGAACGACTGGCATCATTGACCATTTTAACTATTTGAGAGAGTAACGTGTCTGAGCCTACTTTTTCTGCTACCATAACAAACGTTTTGTTGCCGTTGATTGTTCCTGCGATTACTGGATCATCTATTGTTTTATCTACAGGAATAGGTTCGCCGGTAATCATGGCTTCATCAATACTACTTTCGCCATCTGTTATTTTTCCGTCAACCGGAATTTTATCGCCCGGTTTCACCCGTAATAAATCTCCTTTTTTAATATCATGAATGGAAATGACTTTGTCTGAACCATCAATAATTAGTGTGGCTTCTGTTGGGGCCAATTTGAGTAAGGCTTTAATGGCACTATTGGTTTGACTATGCGCTCGAGCTTCTAATAATTGTCCCAATAAAACTAAAGTCAGAATCACCGTCGTTGCCTCAAAATAGAGATGGATTGTTCCATGCTCGGTTTTAAATTCGGCCGGAAATATATCCGGAAAAAACATTCCGAAAAGACTAAATAAAAAAGCAGCACCGGTTCCGATTCCGATTAAGGTAAACATGTTTAAATTCCAAGTAATGATAGATTTCCAAGCTCTGATAAAAAATATCCAGCCACTATAAAAAACTACCGGAAGCGTTAGTAGCAATTGCACCCAATTCCATTTTGCGACACTCATTATTTGCAGTAAAGGATTATTGTGTGACATTTCGATCATGGCAATGGCAAAAATCGGAACGGTGAAAAGCACGGCGATTTTCATTTTGTGGAGTAAATCAAGATACGTCTTTTGGTCTTCGTCATCTTTCGGTTCCATGGGAATTAAATCCATTCCGCAAATGGGGCAGGAACCCGGATGCTCTTGAATAACTTCAGGATGCATCGGGCAAGTGTAGCTTGTTTTGGCAACTGCTAAATCAGGAGCTTTTACTAAATCCATCCCACAAACCGGACAATCGCCGGGTTTGTCGTAGACTTTATCGCCTTCACAATGCATCGGGCAATAGTATTTTCCGGCAGCATTTTTTGGAACTTGAGAAGCTTTGTTATCAGTGTGAGTAGGAACAGAGCAACATGATTTTGCTATTGGAGCATGGGTGATTTCCTTTTGGTGACTACCATTATCCATTGCTATAGTGTAGTTTCCAACGGCAGTTAAGACTTCTTGTAATTTTTCAGTTGAAATATGATTTTCCATAGTGATTGTCGCCACTGGTGGATTAAGAGTAACGACTGCTTGAATCCCATCAATCGTATTCAGTGTTTTTTCAACTTTGCTGCGACAGCCATCGCAAGTCATTCCGGTAATGTTATAGGTATGTATCATAATTATAGTATTTGAATACAAATTTCCGTTATAACCATTTTGGGGATTTGCACAATTTTGGGGATGATTTGCAAGATTTACAAATCTTCTATTTGCTTTCTTTTGATGAGCTTTAAGTTTTTGAAATAAGTAGGTGAGTAGCCGGTTATTTTTTTGAATTGGTTACTCAAATGCGAAACACTGCTGTAATTGAGCGAATAAGCAATTTCACTCAGGGAAAGTTCATCATAAATAATGAGCTCTTTTATCTTCTCAATTTTTTGATGGATAAAATATTTCTCGATGGTGGTGTTTTCTACCTCTGAAAAAAGATTGCTTAGCGTGTTGTAATCCTGATTGAGGTTTTGAGACAAATAATGGGATAGATTGCTTTTTAAATCGTTGTTTTTGTTTTGGACCAAATCAATGATGAGTGTTTTGATACGGTCTATAGTTTTGCTCTTTTTATCATCGATAATTTCAAAGCCCAAGGGTTTAAGTGCTTTTGATAAAGCTGATTTTTGGGTTTCACTGATTTCGCTCTTTAACTCAACTTCTCCCAAATCAATAGCTAAGGTTTCAATTCCAACAGTTTCAAAAACGGATTTTACTACCATTTTACATCGACTGCAGACCATATTTTTGATGTAAATTTTCATCCTTATTGTTTTAGCTATACAAAGATAAACCAACTTTAAAATAATCGCATTTCAAAGTTGGTTTAAATAATAAGGTTACACAACAAACACTTACTGAACTGGTTCCGTCAATTTCATGCCGCATTTTGGACACTCATCATCCAAATCACCTTGTTCTTCCGGGTGCATTGGACAGGCATATAGAGAGGAAACCGCTTGTTGGGTTTCTGTTCGAACTGTATCTGTTACAATTGATATAGTGTCATTGTTTTTAAATTCTGTTTCAACACTATTAAGTTCTGCATCATCCACAGAATCTTCTTTGCTTTTTTGGTTACAAGATGCCAAAACAAAAGTAATAGCGATTGCCGAAAGAAATATTTTTTTCATAATTAATACTTTAAATTTATAAAACTTTTAAAGTATAAAAATAAGCAATGCTGATCAGAATATATTTTACTATTTAGACTAATCATTGTAAAATTCACACTTTTAAAGCTTTTTTTTTCTATTAAAAATCTTCTCAAAAACAATCACTAAAACAATTCCGGCCATGTATGCCAGAATATCTTCCCAAGAAAAAGAAGTGCCAATTACGGTTTTGGCCATTTTGTTGTTTTCTAATCCTAATTTTTCCACTATTGCTAAATATTGCAGTGTTTCAATACTGAAGGCAAACAGTAAAACTGCAATTGCTGCTTTGATTACTGATACTTTTAAAAATGATTTTACAAAGCAGTAAATTAAAATCACGACCAAAACATCACCCAAATAAGGTCGGACAAAGTTATCGTGAACAAATAATGCGATACCAACTTCAATAAAAAAAAGCAAAATGGTCAGTAGAAAGTAGTTTCTGTTGAAATGCAGCATAAATTATAATTCAAATGATTTTCTAGTAATTTCAAAAAACTTTAATCGAAGATAATCATAAAACAGCGCTATGACTAATATGAATGAGGCAATCAATAAGGTTTTTATTTGCCAATACCCATAAGCAAATCCACCCAAAACACAGCCGATGAAGAAGAACGAAATGATGGATAATCTCAGGTAAATGTTGGTTTTTAACTTCGTTTGCTGTTCGGGTTTTTTGTAAAAGAACAATTGGGAAAGTTCGATACCCAAATCGGTAAACAAACCGGTTAAGTGCGTAGTTCTAACGGTCGACTGTGATACTTTGGTTACCAATGAATTTTGAATACCCATCGCAAAAAGCAATAGGAAAGCTTCAATTTTTCCGTGGGTGTCATAAATACTCGAAGTCCCGAAAAACAAGCCAACACCAGTAAGTATAACAATTTCTAACGCGATAGGAACCACATGGGCCAATCTTGGTCGTTTTTGTAAAACAATTTCGACTATAGTATTTGCGGTAAACGAACCCAATAAAAAGCACAAAGTAAAGACCAAAAAAGTAATGGCTATTGCATAATCTTTGCGCATGATCTCTTCGGCAAAGTATGCAAAATGTCCCGTGACGTTTGTGGTAAGGGTTTTTAAAGCCAAAACGCCTGTGATATTCACAATACCGGCAACCAATGACAATAATGCCGCTAATCGCAGGTTGTGCAGAAAGGTTCGGGCTTTGCCTTGGTGTCTAAACATAATTAAAAGTAACTATAAATTTGGGTTCAGACCATTAGTATCAATTTAAATCTTTCTAAAAATATAACTTTTACCACCTTGAAGCAAGGTCATTTGTTGGTTGGCTAAATCAAATTTCATTTTGATTCCGGCTGCTAAAAATTCAAAAGTATCAGCCTTAGTAGCGTCTAAAGGAAATTCACCTTGACCAGTTGCTTGAGCGAAGAGTTTATCGGCTTTTCTGGTAACTTTGATAGTCATCGCCAATTCTTCACTGGCAAAATTGCCAAGGTATTTGTCTAATTCTTCTTCGGTTAAGGCAATCGTTTTAAAAGAAGGCATTTCAAAAGGCACAGCATAGTAAGTACTTAATAAGGCAATCATAATTTGATTGTTGTCAAAATTATTGCCGTTAGAAGTTAAGGCGACCGATACATTACTGTCGGGAAAGTAACCCAATGATGAACTAAAACCATCGATTCCACCGGTATGACCAAATCCTTTTCTTTTATCAAACGGAAGTTGAAAAATGCCCATTCCATAATTGTCTTTGATAGTGGTCATTTGGTGTAAACTCTTTTTGGAAATAATCTTTCCGGCAAATAAACTTTCGATAAAAATGTTTAAATCAGTTGGGTTGGAAACTACAGCGCCGGCACCAAGCGGAATTGAAGGATCGGTTTCTTTTTCAGTGTCCCAATTTTCAGTGTATGTAAAAGAGTAACATTCATTTTTTCCTAAATTGATTCTGTTGCCTAAATAAGTATTTTTCAAACCAAGTGGATTGGTAATCTTTTCGGTCAAAATTTCTCCGTATGATTTTTTATAAATTTTTTCCAAGATATAACTCAACAAAATGTAATTGGAATTACTGTAATCCGCTTTGCTGTCGGGTTCAAAATCGCTTTTGGTTTTGGCTATAATGGCTACCATTTCTGCTTCTGTTTTGGGCTTGGTGTAATACGTCCAATAATCACCACTATTGGTTATGTTATAAATACCGCTTCGGTGGTTCAACAAGTTAGAAATGGTTATTTTCTTAGCATTGGGCACCGATGGAAAATAAGCTTCTATAGTTTGGTCTAATGCTATTTTTTTTTCTTCTACCGCTTTAAAAATCATAGCGGAAGTAAACATTTTAGAGATAGAACCAATTCGGTATTTGGTTGCATTTGTTGCTCTTCTTTTGCTATACATATCGGTTACTCCAACGGATTTACTGTATAAAATTTTTCCGCCTTCGCTAATGGCAACACTTCCCATAAATTTGTTGTTGCTTTCTAAAAGCGTAAACAAACTGTCTAATTTGGCGTAATTGTTTTGGGCGAAAGTAGTTACGGTAAAAAGTAAAAAAAGCAGGGCAACTGAAATTCTTCTGGTCATGATAGTAAAGGTTTATTTGTGTTGTAAAAGTATTGAAAAAGACTATAAGAATTAGAATTGGGGCAAAATATCATTTCAAATTCCGTTAAACAAACAGGTTCAATCAATTAAAAATTCGCCTATATTTGGCAAAAATTAAAACAATCATGAAAAAATTACTCTTAGCATTTTTTATGCTATTCGGTTTAACAGTAATGGCGCAGTCTACAGATTTAGATCCATTTGATATTAATTATTCTTATGTAGCGTTACCGGCCAAACCAATTTTAGAAAAAAAGAACCGAACGTATTCTTTTGTAACCAATATTGACCGCAACTTGCAATACAGCAAATCAAAATTCTTTATTGAGAATCAAGTTACCATTTCGGGGTTTGAAAAGAAAGAAAAGAACGGTTACTTGAGCGTAGAGGTCGTGTTGCAAAATCCGGCAATTACCAAAAAAGACATCACCAACAGAATGAGTTCTTCCAAAGATAAAAACGGAAGAGTGACCAATAAATACTTTTACACGGTTAATTATTCTTATTCCCAAGACGGAAACGCCAAAGTAGTCAGCAGTGATGGAAAAGTGAATAAAATAATCAACTTCACCGCTCAAAAAACCGCCAAGAGTCAAGAGTACGAAAGCTATACTCAAGCAGAGAGTTTTCAATACGGTATTTACAATTTGATTCGAAACAACTTTACAACCGAAGTGGTAAATACCTTAAACAACGAACTAAATGATGAATTCGGTTATCCGGTGAAGTCGGGCACGGATAAATTATGGATATTGGCCAATAAAAAGCACCCGGAACAATTGGCTGAATACAATGCGTATTTGACTGTGAAAAATGCTTTCGACAGAATGAATTTTGCCGAACCAACCGCTGATATTGAAACCGAAGTAAAAGACGCGATTGCTTATTTCGAATCGTTGCCAAACAAATATGCCGAAGACGAAAAAGCACACCGTAAAATCAGATACAGCGCTTATTTTAACTTGGCTAAAATCTACAGTTTGTTAGACAAACCTGCTAAGTCGAATGAGTATTGCCAAAAACTAATTGCCAATGACTATGATAAATTTGATGGGGAATCGATGTTGAAAACAAATAATGAAATGCTTACCCTTTTCAAAGCCAATCAAATCGCCAATCGCCATTTTAGCGTGGAAACCAAAAACTTTGTCTTTGAAGAAAAGCAACCGGTTTATTCCAACAATACTTCAAGTGCGCCTGCCAGCGATGCACCTTACAGCATAGAAACTGACCAAAATTATATCTTAGCTTACATGCTTACCATTAAGAAAGATACTATTGCAGGATATATGCACAAAAGCAGATCTATGAATCTAAGCGAAGCGGTTACGGTAACGGTTAAAGATTTCCAAGGTAAATTCTCTGAGCGCAATTTCAAAGCGAATGAGGTTTCTCGCTTGATTTTGAGCAATGGAGAAGAATATGCTACAGTAGCTTTCCGTGTATCTGTTGATAATGGCGGTATGACTATGGCTTCTGCAACTAAAAAGTTTGCCAAAGAAATGTATGTTGGCAAAAAAATAAGTGTTTACCAATATTTCAACGGTGAAATCATTCTCAAAATGAACAGTGAGTCCGAAGGAAAATCAAATGCTTCCGCAGGTTGGATGCTCGGTCCGAAAAAGCGATTTGAAGAAATGGCCAAAGGCTGTCCTTCAGTCTTAGAAAGGGTTGAAAAAAAGGAATTCAAAAACAATCTCGAAAGTATCCTGTCCTTTGCAGAAGCGCTCGAAGCTTGTAAATAAATAAAAAAAAAGTCTCTCATTCGAGGGACTTTTTTTTTGAGGTTATTTGTTGAGTTTCTTATGCTTTAATAAATAGGCGGAACTTTGATAGTAGGCAATCGTTTCTTTTACTAAATCTTCTCTCAAAGCAGTCATCGGTTTTTCTTCAAAGTGTGTTTGAAATTCCTGTTTTATCTGTGGCTTGACTTGTGGAATTAACTGAAATTGTTTTACTTTTTTTACCGGAGAAATAACCGTGAGCACATTGTCTTTTATCATGCCTAAATCCTGATAAGTCGCCACAAAAGCTCTTGGCTGATAGTTTTTATCAAAGACATCTTGTCCGAAAAACTTACTCTCGTAACTAAAATTTAGCAAACCAAACAGCGTTGGCATAACATCAATTTGCGACATCAAAGTTTTCACATGTTTAGGCGCTATAAATCCCGGAGCATAAACCATCGCCGGAATTCGGTATTTGTCTAGAGGTAGTTCAGTTTTTCCTGAACTTGAAGCACAATGATCGGCTAAGATGACAAACACGGTATTCTTGAACCAAGGTTGCTCTTCGGCCATTTTAAAGAATTGCTTCAAAGCATAGTCAGTATACTTTACGCCACCGTTTCTCGACTTAGCGGTTCCCGAAATATCAATCTTCCCTTCTGGATAAGTAAATGGGCGATGGTTACTTACCGTCATGATGTGGTTAAAGAAAGGTTTGTTTTGTTGGGCTTCACGGTTCATCTCCTTGATGGCTTTTTGATACATGTCTTCATCACATACGCCCCAAATATTAGCAAACGTTATCTCTTCGGGTAAAAAGTTGTTTTTATCAATGATGTCATAGCCGTTTCCACCAAAAAAATCACCCATATTGTCAAAGAAAGCATCGCCGCCATACATATACTTTACGGCATATCCCTTTTGTTTGAATAGATTACCTGTCGAATATTTGTTTTTATTATCTACTCGTTTCACCACGCTTTCCGCAGCACTTGGTGGCAAACATAAAGTCACGGCTTCCAATCCGCGAACGGTTCTGTTGCCTACTGCATATAGGTTTGTGAATTGTAAACTCTTATCCGCCAAAGCATCCAAGAAAGGCGTGATGTGCTTTTCATTGCCATATTCGGTCATAAAATCTTCGCTCAGACTTTCAATTGTTATCAGCACCACATTTTTATGAAGTTCGGTCGAATCACTTGTAATGGTTCGCAAAGTGCTTCCGCCATTTGTTCCGGCTAATTGCTTTTGTAACAAGACAAATGCTTCGTCGTTGGGTATGGTTTTATAAAACTTATCAAAAGCCAACTCATTGTTCATGAAAGCTGTGTAGAATTTGTATATACCATTAGCTTCGAGTTCATTTACATAAACATTACTATTATTTCCCTGCTTGGCAATTATTGGAACAGCAAATAGCGACAATGTCAATAACAAAGCATAAGTACCTAACCCTAATATTTTATCTCTAAAAGTTGGTAAGTAGTTCAAAAAAGGTTGGGAACGTTTTACAATGAGGTAAGTGATTATTCCGGTTATCAATCCAACGCCTGTAAATAAAGGAATCACAGGATAAGATTCCATGATATTGCCAATTACAGTATTGGTGTAAACCAAATAATCTACAGCAATAAAATTATAGCGAACGCCAAATTCATTCCAAAAGAAATACTCACTGATAGCGTTTTGAACAATCACCAATACAAAGATGAAAATAGCTATCGAAAACAGTATCAATCTCAATGTTTTTTGGTATTTCGGTAAAAACAATAACAAGCCAAACAGTAATGTTTTTAAAGCAATGAAACTGATACCTATTTCAGGTAACGAACCACCGTATTCATTGAGTATAGTATTGAAAAAGGAAACATATAATATCAATAAAACCAATCCACCAAAAATAAAATATCCCCAAGGTTTGTAATACTTCTTATTGGATAAAAACAACAAATAAAGCCATAAAAATGAGCTACCTATTACATACACCAATAGATCTGAAAATAAACCAAGAACAAATATCTTAACGACTTCCATTAAACTAAAACTTGATTGTGTAATAGGGTGGAAGAGCAGAACCAATCGGAGGATGAAATTGGTGATGATGAATAGAAATAACAAACTAATAACTGGAGAGTACTTTTTGAAATAATTCATTTAGAGATACAATTAATATTACTAGAACAAATCACGAGTACAATACCCTATAGCAAGATTATTAAGATTAGCTTAAGAAAAAAGTTCTTGTTAAAATGGCACAATTAAATTATAATTTTACCCAACGAGGTAGGGTAAATGAATCCTAACTTTCTTTATATAAAAATTCAATCATGAAACGCCTTTTTCTATTCGCCCTTGTATTAATAACTACCAATACTTTTGCTCAAAACTGGACCACTAATATCGAAGAGGCCAAAGCCACCGCAGCCAAAGAAAACAAAAACATCCTCTTAGTATTTTCCGGCTCCGATTGGTGTGCACCTTGTATCAAATTAGACAAAAACGTTTGGCAATCAACGGAATTTAAAACTTATGCCGACGAAAAGTTTGTGTTATTACGCGCTGATTTCCCTAAAAAGAAAGCCAATGTATTACCCGAAGAACTTAAGAAAGCCAATTTGGCATTAGCCGAAAAATACAATAAAGATGGCTTTTTCCCATTGGTTGTCGTATTAGATGCCAACGGAAAAGTAGTCGCCCGAAAAGGGTATGAAAACCAAACTGCCGAAAAATATATCGCCGAACTACAAGCCCTTATCAAATAAACATGAACCGATTACTTTTAATAGTATTTCTTACCGTTGGTTTTAGCGCCAATGCCCAACTGATTCACAAACGAAAAGTGAGTTTGCTGGGCAGTCCGTTTGAAATAACGGTGGTGGCCAAAGACACAGTGCAAGCCAATCAATATGAAGACATGGCTATAGCCGAAGTCAAACGCATAGAGAATTTAATTTCCGATTGGATTCCCACTACACCATTGTCACAAATCAATCAAAATGCCGGAAAACAAGCAGTTAAAGTGCCCACCGAATTAATCGAATTGATTGAGCGTTCCATAAAAATCTCAAAACTTACCGATGGTGCGTTCGACATCAGTTATGCTTCTCTGGATAAGATATGGAAATTTGACGGCAGCATGAAAGAAATGCCTACGCCGGAAGCCATCAAAAAATCAGTAGAAAGAGTAGGGTATGAAAATATCCTTATCGACAAAGAAAAACAAACCGTATTCTTAAAACTCGAAGGCATGAAACTCGGCATGGGCGGCATAGGTCAGGGCTATATCGCTGATAAAGTTAAAGCCTTATTGCTTTCCAAAGGTTGTGTCGCCGGCTTGGTCAATATTTCCGGAGACATAAGTACTTGGGGCAGACAGCCTAATGGAGAACAATGGAAAGTAGGGATTAAAAACCCAATGAACAAAAACAAAATATTTGCTACTTTCCCTTTAGAAGATACGGCGGTAGAAACTTCGGGCAGTTATGAAAAATATGTCACCTTCAATGGCAAACGCTATTCGCATATCATTGACACGCGTACCGGTTATCCTGCTACGGGTTTAATTAGCGTGAGTGTATTTGCCAAAACCACCGAACTTGCTGATGCCTTAGCCACAGGCGTATTCGTAATGGGCAAAGACGCAGGAATGAATTTGGTCAACCAATTACCGGGCGTAGGCTGCATTATGGTGGATGAAGAAGGTAAAATAACGACCTCAAAAAATATCGATATAAAAAAATACCAACATGACTAAAATATTTGGATTACTTACACTGATTGTTTTCATGTCTTCTTGCACTACAGTGAAAGAATATGAAAAAGAATATATCAACGACACCGAAATGAAGTTGTCTGCCAAAACTGCCGAACGCTATGAAGTAACCTTTCAGGTTTACAGAGAAGCCGCTGCCGGTGCCAATGGCGGAAAAACAGGCGGAGGTTGTGGTTGTAATTAAAAAATAAAATGAAAAAATACATTTTCTTATTAGCCCTATTAGGCGGTTACCGTTCTTTTGCTCAGGAAAAAGACAGTACCGCTGTTTTCAAAAAACGAGTTCTCGACGCTACCGAAGTTGATTTCTTAATCAGTTATTACAAACAGGACGGTGTTCACTCTGCTGTTTCGGGCGGAATGGGTTCGGAGAAACTAACCGATCTAGCTTCAAACATTGTAATTAGCATTCCGATGAATGCCGATGACATTCTAACCGTTGACGCCGGTTTATCAGCTTACACTTCAGCTTCTTCCAGTAATATTAATCCATTTAACGGTAGCGGTGCTTCAGGCGGTGATGACGATGACGACGATGATGACAAAGCCGGTTCACCTTATGGAACACCATGGCTAGCTTCTTCGGGCGCTTCAGCTCAAGATGCTTTGACGAGTGTAACCATCAATTACAGTCATAGCTCCGACAGCAGAAACTTTATTTGGAATGCCGATGTGTCGTTTTCCAATGAGTATGATTATACTTCTATAGGTTTTGGCGGTGGTATTGCCCAATTGTTCAATGAAAAGAATACCGAGTTAAGTTTGAAAGCCAATGTTTATCTAGACCAATGGCGACCGATATTACCAACAGAATTACATGAGTACGACCGCTATGGCACTGGTTTCTTAAACAACGGGTATTTTAGCGGCGTAACGGTTTATGACCAAAACGGAGTGTCGACTACCGGTTATTTGCCTTCTCAGTTTGAAGATATCAAATCAGTGAATCGAAACTCTTATTCGTTGTCGTTTGCCTTTTCGCAAATATTGACCAAAAAACTACAGGCTTCCCTTTTCTTTGATGTGTTGCAACAACAAGGATTGCTATCAACACCTTATCACCGCATCTATTTTGCCGATAAATCCAATTATTATATTGGGCAAAGCCAATACATTCCGGTGTATGAAACACCTGAAAATGTGGGTGTTTATCGCTTAGCCGATGACATCGAGCGTTTGCCGGATACGCGTTTCAAATTGCCGATAGGCGCAAGAATGAATTACTACATCAACGAAACATTTAAACTGCGGACTTACTATCGTTTTTATACCGATGATTGGGGCATCCAAGCACATACAGCCAATATTGAAGTGCCGATTAAGTTGAATGATCACTTCACCGTTTACCCAATGTATCGCTATTACACCCAAACAGAATCGAAATATTTTGCCCCGTTTGAAGCGCATGTGTCTACTGAAAAGTATTATACGTCAGATTATGATTTGTCAACGTTCAACGCCAGCCAGTACGGAGTAGGAGCGACTTACCTTGACATCTTTACCAAAGCACACATTTGGAAATTTGGTCTGAAGAATATCGATTTCCGCTTCAACCACTACCAACGTAGCGATACTTTAAGCGCCGATATCGTTTCGATGGGCTTTAAGTTTGTGATGGACAAGTAGGGAGTTTTGTGACAAAGAAGTTTTTGGTTCACTTTGTCATACTGACGAAGGAAGTATCACATCCCTTTTTTTCATGTTAATTGTTTATCTCCGTTCTCAAAATGAGAATATTACTGATTCATAAATCTATCATTCAAAAACTCAAATTGAGGATTAAAATTTTTTATTAAATCTAATTTCTTTTCTCTTCTCCAACCTTTAATTTCCTTTTCTCTGGCAATTGCTTGTTGTACCCACGTAAATTTTTCATAATAAACTAAAAACTCAATGTTGTATTTAGAGGCAAAGGTTTTAATACCTTTTTCAATATTCTCTTTGTGCTGTTTTAATCTCACACCAAGATTGTTGGTCATTCCAATGTAATATGTTGAGCGGTATTTATTGGTAATGATGTAGACATAATAAGAATGATAACCCTCATTATATTCAATCATTGTGTTGTTCATTTTACTTAAGTTTTATTGCTTTAGTTGTTATGTGTTCCCTCCGTTGTCGGGATGACAAGGTTTACGAGTGTATTTGTCATACTGACGAAGGAAGTATCTCATTTTGTTGGATTTTATTTATATGTTCCCTCCGTTGTAGGTATGAGAAGATTTCCACGAGTATTTGTCATACTGACGAAGGAAGTATCTCATTATCTTTATTGGTTTTGTAATGGACAAGTAAGGGTTAGGAGTTAGGGTTTTGCTTTTTGGCAATATTCCTAAGCGATACGAAACCCAAAACGACAATCACAGCGGCACAAACCATAATAATGATATGATTGGTATTGTCTTTTTGATTGTCGAGTTTTAGCATATAATTGCCGAATACCAGTAATCCGCCCAAAATCATAAAGATGGAAGCATTCTTCTTAGATTTATTTTCCATAGGTTTTTTTTATTTGTTTTAAATAGGGATTACTTTTTACCCATACTTTTTAAAGTCAGGTTGTGATTTCTCGCTGCGGCATCTTTGTGTATGTAGCTGTACTCACAATAAGGTTGCCCGTTTTTAAGCGGCTTGTTTTGGTATTCTATGACCGATACAAAAATGGTCTCATCTTCTGTTTGGTAGGTTTTTATTACTATGCCTTCTTCAACACCAATTAACTTGTTTTGGTCTATTTTTTCTTCTTTCAAAGCTTTAAATATTTCTTTCAGTTCGGCTGTGTTTGTGGCTTCATTGCTGGAGAATTTTACTTCACATATTTTCCCTTTTTCGGTGGTTACATTTAAATCGGAAACAGCACCAATCTCCTCTGAAACCTCAAAACGATTGAGGAAAAATTCATCATCCATCACTTTTGTAAAAGAAGAGGCAATAGCCAAAGAAGAGAATTCTGTACCGATACTCAAGTCGCCTAATCCTTTAAATTCGGTTTTAGTTTCAACACAGGAAATACTAAGTAGGCCAAGGGCTAATAAAAGTGCTTTTTTCATAATTGTGTTTTTAACTTTCTTTCAATTGAATAGTAAATAAATATTTGTCCGATAACCAAAATAGATAAAACTATAATACCCGCGTCGTATTGAAAGTAATGAAGTATTACTGATAAAAACAGTAAAAAAGAGTACAGTAAAATCAAATAGTTTGCGGCATATTGGTTAGCCAGTTTCCAATGTGCTTCACTGTTTTTGGCACTTCCTAATTGATAGCCATAATAAAAGTTGGGCTTCTTAGGCGGAAAGATTTTAATGAGAATGGCAAAGACTAAGAGAATGATTATTATTATGTTCATGTTTTTTTGTTGTTACTTATTAATAAACCCAAGCTACGCATTTGTTGCAAACTGCTGTTAGTGGTAGTTTATGGTAAATTATTAATTTGATAAAACTTAAACTCTTCATTTCCTCTATCACCATTTATCAAACTTTTGTATTTAAGTTTAAGTACGCCTTCTTTAGTAATTTTTCCTTTATACTCAACAATACCAACCTTACTAACTGTTGAAAAAGCAATTTGATTTCCATTAATTCTGTATTCGCCAACATTCAGATATTCAATCTCTTTATTGTCAATATAAAACCAACTGCTTACTTCAACCCCATCACCTTGGCAATCGGTCGGAATGCTTATCACTTTTCCATTAGGATAGAATCTTAAATATTGTTTATCGCCTTCAATATCATCTTCAAATGAACACTGTGTTACATACAAACCATCAAATCTAACAGATTTAGTCTCGGGTTGTTTTACTGACAAAAGTGGTAGCAATAAAATTAGAAATATTGACTTCATGATTTTTAGATGATAGTGGTTTAAATTACCGCTAACGTGCCGCTGCTTGCAACAACTGCGATGATTTATTCAAATATAAAACTCCTTTTTGAATTTTCGAAGAAAATTCGGTGGACAAACCAAGCCACACAGATGTTGCAAACTGCTACTACAAGTCGTTATTTATTTGATTTTACCCAAAGATTATACTCATTAATCAATTCTATAATTTGCTTTTCTTTTGCAATTGGTTTTGAATTAAATAAATTATCAAGTTTAACAGCTATGTCCTCGTTTCCATAAAGATATAGTTTTAATACTTCATAAACTGCTGTATTTAATGTTAAACCATGATTAAAATCAAATAATTTAATATTGGATTCCTTAGTGATGGGTTCTAATTTTGAATCATATATTGCGATATAATAAAACCGCTTTTCACTAGGAGCAAAATATCCCGCTTGACCTGCTGTACCTGTGCCGCCTAGTATTTCAACTTCGCAAAATAATTTAACTTTACCTTGGGTTAATCTTTGAATAAATTTGTACTGTTTATCATTTTTATATTGCTCTAAATAGAAATTTTCATTTCTCTGATAATCATATCTATCCGGAGCTTTGCGTTCTTTTTTTTCGACCGGTATGCGTTCATAATACTCGTTTTTATTGACTGTATAATAACTAATTATCTCGTCTACTTGATATTTTTTCTTGTTGCCGGCAACCTTTGTTTTTACTCCAAAGTCGGTTACAGTTACCTTATCAACATAAATAGTATCTTGAGCTGTAGTGACAATAAAATCAGAGGTTTGAGCACCACAATAGGAGCAAAACAATAGTGCTAATAAAGTTATTTTGTATATTTTTTTTTCTTTCATAATGTTTGCTTACGTCTTGCAGCTTGTAACTGCTGTCATGATTTATTACTGATGATTCTAAATATGAAACTCCTTTTTGAATTTTCGAAGAAAATTCGGAGCAAGCCCAAGTGCGCAGTAGTTACAAACTGCTGTTATCACTGACTTTTACCTATTACAACAACTTTATGAGTAACTCTTTTCTCATCTTCAATTTCTCTCACGATTTTAGTACCTTCTTTATTTTTCTTATCTAAATCAATTACAACATAATCATTAATAATTCCATCAATATAAAAAATACCTGGCTTATTAAATTGAATATTCTCTATATCTATTTCTCTGTTGTTTGATGCTCCAAATGTGTCACTAAAGATTTGTTTTAAGTGTTTCTCATCATAATTTGGATTTTGTGTGATCGTCATAAAAAATAGTACGTAGCGATTTTTCTTTTTATCATCAAAAGTTGTAGTGACTGTGTCTAAAGAACTTTGATATTTTATGACTCCGTTGTACGGTTTGTTTACTATTACAGTATCTGGAAATTGAACTTTGTATTTTATTCTCTCTTGTGTGTGTTTTTTTGTTTCAATAGCATCTTTCTTTTTACAAGAGAATATGACTAAACTAACAAATAATAATATAACTCTTCCGTACATAAATTTTCAAGTTTAACTTCTCTATTACTTTCCGACAGCAGTCAGCACCAACTCTCCTATAAGTATAACTCTTATCAGTAGATTAATACCAAACTTACAAAATTCCCAACCACCATCCAATCCCCATCAATAGGGAATTATAGTGAAGTTATTAACATAATTTTCCTATAAATGTACTTTTAAACTCTAATGTTTATAAACCTGCTAAGCCGTATTAAAGCCGTAGTAAAGCCGTAGTAAAGCCGTAGTAAAGCCGTAGTAAAGCCATAGTAAAGTCATAGTAAAGCCATAGGTAAGTTATGGTAAGCCATGGTAAAGTTGTTCATGATACTTTTAAAAGCTACTACTCCCAATCAAAGCCCAATCAAAGACCTATTAAAGCCCAATCAAAGTGCAGTAAATGATTAGTTGTCTTTTCTCCGTGAATCTCAGTGCTTCTTTGTGCATCTCTGTGTAACATCATCCAAATTAATTTTCCCTTAAAAACAAAACCTTCACTATCGCCAAAACATAAAAAGCAGTACATTAGCACTACAAACCCAATGATATGAAACACATTCTAATAGTAGAGGACGAAGAAGGCATAGTGCAGTTCCTCAAGCAAGGTTTAGAAGAAGAAGGTTATCAAGTTAGTGCAGCCAACAATGGAAAAGCAGGATTAGAGCTTTTTGAAAACACCAAGTTTGATTTAGTGTTATTAGACTGGATGTTACCCAAAATGACCGGCTTAGAAATATGCAAAGCCATAAGAGTGCAAAACACCAAAATCCCCGTTATATTCCTAACCGCCAAAGACACTGTGCAAGAAACCGTTGAAGGTCTCAAAGCCGGCGCCAATGATTACATCAAAAAACCGTTTAGCTTTGACGAACTCGTAGAACGCATCAAAGTGCAACTTAGAGACAAGGTCGAGAGTGATGTCTTAACCCTTGGACCGGTTGAAATAAACTTGCAAAAACACCAAGTTACAGTCGATAAAAAAGAGGTGTCACTTACCCAAAAAGAGTTTGATTTGCTACACTATTTGGTTAAAAACAAAGGAACAGTTTGCTCCAGAACACAAATCATTCAAGACGTGTGGGATATCCATTTTGAATACGACACCGGTGTAATTGATGTATTCATGAATGCCATCAGAAAAAAACTAAACCTAAAGGTAGAGGAGGATTACATCAAAACCATTCGTGGGGTTGGTTATATCGCTAATGATGAGTAATTAGAGCATAGATTAGCACTGATTAATCCGTGTAAATCAGTAAAATCTGTGTAATCTGTGGCTAATTTTTTCAGAAGCTTAAATAAAATGTACTATTAAATATTTTTGACCCATTAAATGCAACAGTTTTCTTTTAAAAACAGAATCGCTTCCAATTATATTATCACCACTGCCTTATTGATTTTGGTGGTGTTCTTTGTGATTTATTCCATAGTTAGATTCAGTGTCTACATCAGGGTTAACAACGAAATCAAAACCGAAGTTGCCAAACATCTAAAGGAAATAGAAGTCATAGAAAACTGTGTACTCCTAATCGAAGAAGAAGAATGGAAAACCAGTCAGTTCAATAAAGTAGAAGTCAGTCCGGCTTTCATACAGTTTGTTGACGAATTGGGCGCTATGGTAGAGAAATCGCCCAACCTGAAGCAAAAACAACTAACCTACAAGCCCAAGGCACCGGTAAACGAATTGTTTGACACCAAGCTCGAAAACATTGCTGTTCGCCAAATACAAGTACCGCTTTACCAAGGGACTAAAATCATCGGGTATTTAATTGTAGCCATGTCACTAGAAGATTCGGCTATGGTTTTACACAACTTGTTTGTCATCTTGTTAGTGGCTTATCCCATCATCTTAATCATTTTATTCCTCATCGCCCGATTCATCGCCGGTAGAAGCATAAAACCAATTAGTGCTATCATAGAAACTTCTAATATTATCACCAAAGACAATCTAAAATCGAGGATTCCGCTACCACTCAATCGTGACGAGTTATTCACACTTTCCCAAACCATCAATAACCTGCTCGATAGGGTAGAAAATGCCATTGAACGTGAAAAGCAATTTACTTCTGATGCCTCACACGAACTCAGAACGCCATTAGCTGTAATTAAAGGAACTTTAGAAGTATTAGTGCGCAAACCCCGTAATCCTGAGGAGTATAAAGAAAAGATTGATTTCTGTGTAAGCGAAGTAAATCGACTAAACCATTTGGTAGATGAGCTACTTTTATTAGCCCGATTCGAAAACCAAAAACAGACTTTAAAGATTGAAAGGGTTTCGCTAAACGGGTTATTTTTGGATGTCATTTCCAGAAATACCACCATTATTGCAGAGAAGAAAATCAAGTGCATTGCTAATTTCGACAAAGAGTATTATGTCAATACCGATTCGTATTTGCTTTGTATTATTGTCAATAATATTTTGACGAATGCCGTGAAGTATTCTAAACCTAATGACACCATTACCTTTGATATTTTAGAAAGCGATAGCCAATTAATTTGTTCCATTTCCGATCAGGGAATTGGGATAGCGGAAGAAGATTTGCAAAAGATATTTGACCAATTCTATCGCTCTAAATCAAACGAACATCCTGAAATTAAAGGCACCGGCTTAGGATTGTCTATCGTAAAAAGATTGTCATTATTACTGCAAATAGATTTGCAAATTGAAAGCAAAGAAAACAAAGGCACCAAAGTAATTTTGGGCTTTACTAAGTGATAAAACAGTTGATATTTATCATATTTTGACTAAGAAATTAATAGTATTTTTGAAACCAATTAAACCACTAAATCCATGAACGACGCACACTTACACTTATTAGTTAACCATTTTCCAATCATCGGGACGATTTTTGGATTGGGAATTTTAATCGCCGGTATTGTCTTAAAAAATAATACCGTGAAGAACACCGCCTTTGTATTGCTGATGGTTTCGGCTGTTTTTGGTTTTGCGGCCATGTCAACCGGCGAAGGCGCAGAAGAATTGGTGGAAGACATGCCTAGTGTTGGCAAAAAAATCATTCACGAACACGAAGAATTAGCCGAGAAGTTTATTTTGGTACTCTATGTAACCGGCGCTTTTGCTTTGTTATCATTAATTGCCAATCTTAAAAAACACTCCAAAGCCAACCTATTTACCTGGATTACTTTATTGTTAACCATAGTGACCGCAGTTTTGGTAAAAGAAGTAGGCACCTCAGGTGGTGAAGTTCGCCACACCGAAATCAGAGCCAATGGTGGCAATACCGAAATAGCAGCTCCTGAAACCGGAGGAGAACAAGAAGAAGATTAGTTATTTTTTTATCTTATAAACCCAAACCTAACAGTCATTTCTGTTAGGTTTTTTTATTTTAAAGTGAAATAAATTAAGATATTTCAATAAAAAATACGCATTATCGATTATCTGCTAATTTTTGAAAAAGGCTTTGTAATCCAACCCCAATAAAGTATATTTACGTTCTATGTAAAAATGATTAAAAAGCATGCGCAGAACCGAAGACAATGTAGCGGAAGATTTAACCCTTAAGAAAATTATTGAACCCCAACTCAATATAATTTTAACCACCGACGAAGACGACGAAAGACCGGTTTATATCTCGGGAAACTTCAATAACTGGGAAACCCAAGACAAACAATTTGAAATGGAACGCGTGGGACAAGGCTTGTACCATTACAAATTTGCCCACGATTTCTCTTATCCCGACGAACTTTTATACAAATTCACCCGAGGCGATTGGAGCGAAGTAGAAATAGATAAATTCGGCAACCGTACCGAAAACAGAAGCTGTAAACAACACAATGGCGTTCGCAAAGAGCATGTAGCGAAGTGGCGTCACAATTGGTTGCCATTCAAATCTAAGTTTTTGCCAAAAGTCCATTTAATTTCCGAAGAATTCGAGATTCCGCAATTGAACAAAACCCGCAGGGTTTGGGCGTTGTTGCCTCATGATTACGAAAAAACAACCGAAACTTATCCGGTATTGTATTTACAAGATGCTCAGAATCTATTCAACGAAAAAGCCAAATACGGCAATTGGGAAATAGATAAAAAACTCGCTGTAATGGCCGAATACAAGATTGGTAAAATCATCATCATCGCCGTTGAACATGCCGAAAAAGAAAGAATCAAAGAATACAATGTCGGCAATACAGTACTCGGTAGTGGTGAAGGCAAAAAGTATATTCGCTTTGTAACCGAAACTTTAAAACCTTTTGTAGATGCCAATTTCAGAACCAAACCCGAACGCGAACACACCGGAATCGGCGGTAGCTCTATGGGTGGATTGGTGAGTATCTTTTCGGGGATTATGTATCCGGAACTCTTTGGCAAACTAATGATCTTTTCGCCATCGTTATGGGTTGTTCCAAAGATAAAATTGTCATTCCTCGATATGGATGAACCGCAAGACACGCGAATTTATCTTTATGCCGGCGGCGATGAAAGCGCAACCATGATTGATCATGTAAAGAATTTCAAAAAACGATTACTAAAAAAAGAAGGCTTTGCCGATAAAATGAAAGTGCGACTAAGCATCAACATGGAAGGCAAACACAACGAAAGATACTGGAGTGACGAATTCCCTAAAGCAATTGAATGGCTTTATTTCAGTACAAAAGAAGAATAATTATGAAGACAAAACACATCAAAACCTTAGACGGATTTGTCGGTACGATTTTAATTCCGGTTTTCGAAACCAATGCCAAAAGTATTGTTCCCATCGAATACCATGGAGTTACCGTTTCCGCCAAAGTATTTTACGGCAAAAAGGACACCCATTATTTAGTAGAAAAATACGATTGTACTCATGTCTTTATCGGTCTCGGAAAAGAGATTGATTACAAATCGATTAAAACCATTTTCAGAAGAATTGCAGCCAAACAAAAAGAAGTGTTCGGTCAAAATGTAGCTTTGGTTTTTCCGGATAAATTCAATGCGAGTGAAGTAGAAGCCGCTGTTTCCGGATTGGTTTTGGGTACTTATGATTTAGGACATTACAAAAAAAATGAAGCGCATCCTTTTACCAACGACAATTTCGAATTACAATATTTAGCCAAAGGGGATATTGAAGAAGCCATCAATAAAGGCATCAAAATAGCCAATGCCCAATTAGAAACCTTCAATTTAGTCGATTTACCGCCAAACAAAGTCAACCCAAAATACCTAGCCGATTGGGCAACCGATGCAGGCAAAAAATATGGTTTTGACGTAACGGTTTTTGGTAAAGAAAAATCGACAGAAGTAGGTTTGCATTCTTTTCTGTCAGTCGGAAAAGGCAGTGCCAATGAACCGCAATTCATCATCATGGAATACAAACCCGAGAAATCCAAAAAGCACATCGGTTTGGTTGGAAAAGGAATCACATTCGACACCGGAGGATTGAATATTAAAACCGCCGGAATGGTTCAAATGAAATGTGATATGGCCGGAGCCGGAGCGGTTTTAGGCGCTATGCAATTGGTCGCCGATTTGCATTTACCTTATCGCGTAACGGCTATTGTTCCTGCGTGTGAGAATTCAGTCGATGCGCATTCTTTTATGCCAAGCGATGTGATTCAAAGTTATGCTGGACATTCCATAGAAATCATAGATACTGATGCGGAAGGCAGATTGATTTTGGTTGATGGCTTGTCTTATTTAATCAAAAACTACAAACCCGAAACCGTAATCGATTTAGCCACTTTAACCGGAAGCGTTGTAGGTACTTTAGGCTACGAATGCGCCGGATTGTTTACCAATAATGAAGCGTTGTCCAAAAAACTACAACAATCAGGCGATGCGATTGGAGAGCGTTTGTGGCAATTACCGCTTTGGGATGCTTACAAACCGGATATCGATAGTGAAATTGCCGATGTGAAAAACTATTCAGGGAAACCTGTTGCCGGAGCGATTTCGGCAGCTAAGTTTTTAGAGTATTTTACCGAAGACCATAAATCGTGGGCACATTTGGATATAGCAGGCGTAGCTTTTGGAGACAGTGAATTTGCCAAAACCAAACATGCGACTGCTTATGGCGTACATTTAATTACTAAATTTATTGAAAATCTATAGCTTATGGAAAATCCAATCAAGAATTTCATCTGTATTTCCAATTATTTTAAAGGGAATGATTTCTTAATTAATTTAAAGAAACAGGGCAATAAAGTCTATTTAATCACTTCCGAGAAGTTGCGCGACAAACCTTGGGCCTTTGATTATATTGATGAAATTTATTTCATGCCCGGACAAGATGTTGATTGGAATTTAGAAGAACTTTTATCCGGTGTTGCCGGTTTAATGCGAGAAAGAAAGATTGACGGCATCGTTGCCTTAGATGATTTTGATGTAGAAAAAGCAGCGTATTTGCGTGAAAATTTGCGCATGTCCGGAATGGGACAAACCACGGGAAGGTATTTCCGAGACAAATTAGCCATGAGAATGCGTGCCAAAGATGCCGGTATTTCGATTCCGGCGTTCAGTCCGCTATTCAATGATGAAGAAATCAATGAGTTTGCCGATACCGTTTCGCCACCGTGGGTTTTAAAACCGCGTTCGGAGGCTTCGGCATCCGGAATTATGAAAGTCCATTCCAAAGATGAACTTTGGGAAAAGATTCACGGTTTAGGTGATAATAGAATTAAGTATTTAGTAGAACAATTCAAACCCGGAGCAGTGTATCATTGTGACGGATTGAATTGGCACGGCAAAACTTTGTTTTCCATAACTTCTCAATATTTGGCCACGCCAATGGAAATCTCCCAAGGCGGAGGTATTTTCAGAAGTGCCAATATTCCGTATGATTCCAAAGATGATAAAGCCATCAAAAAGCAAAATGAGCAAGTGATGAAAGCATTTGGCATGCAACATGGCGCTAATCACACCGAGTTTATCAAATGCAATGATGATGGAAAAATTTACTTTTTAGAAACGGCTTCTCGGGTTGGCGGGGCTCATTTAGCCGAAATGGTAGAAGCAGCTTGTGGAGTGAATCTATGGGCAGAATGGGCAAAAATTGAAGATGCGTTAGTCAAAGGCAAAGAATACAAATTGCCAAACATCAAAAAAGAATACGCCGGAATTGTACTGACTTTGTCCAAATTTGAACATCCTGATTTATCCGGTTTTAGTGATGGTGAAGTGTGTTTCCGTGTTCCTTTAGAATACCACGCCGGATTGGTGGTGAAAAGCGACAAACACGCACGTGTCCGCGAATTATTAGACGATTATGCTGAACGTTTGATTAGAGATTTTGCTACAGTAGCCCAACAAGAAGCGGTTAAGAAATTGCATTAAAATTTTAACCACGAATACACAAACATTGTTGTATTCGTCAGTTCGAGTGTTCCGATGCAATCGGAATGTATCGAGAACCCTTTTAAAACAATATTTGTGGCCAATAAAACCTACACCAAACTTAACTTTCATTCGCATACATTTTGTATTTGGAAAGAAGTGCCTTTTTCTGAAATCAAGGATTTAAAAATCAATTACACCAGTCAATCCGGAAGCCAATACATTTTTACGGCTGAGGGTTTGTACCGCATTTCCAATCATTGGGGCAGAGTAGCGAATTGCCATTGGCGATTGATTCCGTTGACTGAATTTAAGAATCAAAACATCACGGTCGCTTTTGCAAATTGGACCAACTTTTATTCTAATGATGATACTTCAAAGCTATTTTTTGTCAAAGTGAATTTGGATACCAAGGAAGTTAATTTCTACCACAAACTAACTATAGATAACAACGAAAAAGTGGTATTGCGAAATGCCAAAGAAACCGCTAAAACCATCAGAACGATCAAAGAAGTTTTGACTCAAGAAGATTGGGCGAAGTATTTAAAATATGAAGATTTAGAAACTTTGAGAAGCGAAATTGTAAATGAATTGGTGAATACTTCCAAAACCTTTTTAGAAGTAAAGAAAAAATATTTAAGTTAAATATTTTTAAATCTCTGTGAATCTCTAGTGTTTCTCCGTGAATCTCTGTGAAACTCATTTCTCAAACATCCCAACGGTTCCACCAACCCAATCTTTGTCTTTATTGAATTTTACGCCAATCATTTCCCCACGACTTAATCTTACTAAATTAGTTACTAGAGTAGGAGATGGCGTGTCTTTTTTCCATACAGCAAGCAAACGAACTTCGGCTTTAACTTTGCCGTCAGGCGATTGGATTATGGGTTTGTAATTGACTTTTTTCTGCAATATGTACAAGTCTTTTTCTTTAACACCTTCAATATCTCCCGGCTTTACATGGAAAATCACGCCGCTTCCTGAAAAAGAAAACAAAGGTTTTAAAACATAATTCTCTAAATCAGTTGGGATTTCTTTTAAGTCGGAAAGCAAAGTGGTTTCAATAAAATATTTTCCTTTCAAATAAGGCAAAATGAACTTGCTGATTCTGAAAAACCAATTCGGATGACCGGCCCATTCTACATCGTATTCTTTTGAAAAATCGAAATTTAACTGTAAGTCAGTTCGCAAATCCAATTCGTCAAAAATTACTCGATTGTAAATGCGTTTTACTTGCGTTTCTTTGCCTTGTTTATTTTTATAGAATAGTTGGTTTTGCTTTTCGTACAACTCGGTCACACAAACCACCGGAATGCCTAAATCTCTTTGACAATAATAGAAATCTATCTTGGTGTTTTGTTTTTCGGGTTCGATTTCGAGAAGGATTACGTTCTCTTTTGGGAAGTCATTGCAGATAACCTCTTCTATTAATTTCAAATAACTTTCCGGATTTAATCCATTCAGAAACGGCGTTAACTCAGACAGAAAAGGGTAGTGGTTGACAAATTTTAGGGACAAATGATTCTGAAAATTGAATAGCGAAGGAAAACCTTGTACTTCAATTAACTTGGGAACAATCTCGCCATCTTCTTCACAAATGCCAAAATCGATGGCTAAAAACGTGGTGTGATTGTCTTCGTTAGGTACTTTTCGATTTAATTCTAAAGCCCTATCGGTAAGTGATTTGAAGTCGTCCTTTTGAATGAAATTAATAACTTCCTGACAACCTTCTAACAACTGTGCTTTTAACTCATTCGAAATAAAAAAAGGAGTTTCGCCAATTCGGAATGTCACTTTATAATCGAAATCTGAAGTGATATCGTCTTGCATGGCTTCGTATTTGGCCACGGTAAAGTTGTCGTTGAAAAGTTGGCGGTATTTTGGATTCATTTTATAAATCTAATTGGAAAGCGATTTTCTGTGTTTCATCAAATCATTGATAGCAATGCGCAAGAAATTCGGAATAATGGTTTCGTTGGTTTTATAGATTTTGTCTTCATCCAATAAATCTTCCAACATATCGCGGAACTTGGTTTTGCCTTTCATGGCAATAATGTGTTCACGTCTTTCTTTGTTTTTCAAATTCGCCACAAAACTTAATGCATCCGCTTCGGGGTGAAATTGCAACCCAACAAACTCATCCGAAAAACGTACGCCCATAATAGCGCGTTCGTATTCTACATGCGTTCTTATTTTTTCTAAAGCGATAATCATCGCGCCTTTTTTGCTAAAAATACTCAACTTAGGCTGAACCACTTGGTAATCGCGACTATCAATGGCGTAAAAAGGATTGTTCAAACCTTCTAAAATGGGATCATTGGTTCCTGCTTCGGTTTTGTGAATGGTCATTACCCCGAACGAAGTGGCTTTTCGTTTATTAATCGTTGCCAAACCGAAGTGATGACAAGCCATTTGGAACGAATGACAAATGAATAACATGTGTTTTTTGACTTTTTGGTCTTTGTTCCAATTCCAGAGTTGGTCCACAAAATCATACCATTTCAAATCCCAACCATCGCCTTCGAGAGGATTTCCCGGTCCGCCGGTAGAAATAAAAATATCATACTTCTGAATATCCGGAAACTCAGATTTACCTCTGACATCAAAAACTTGGAACGTAACAATTTGGTTAAATCTATTAATAATATCAATGATACAACGCATTCCTTGGTTGGGTTCTCCGTTGTACATGTCTAAAATCGCTATGCGAATGGGGTGATTCATTTTTTTACAATTTGGTAATGCAAAGATAACTTTTATGGTTGTGGGTTGTATGTTCTGAGTTGTAAGTTTTCAAAAGGCTATCAACAAATACTAACCTACAACTAACAACTTATAACTTAAAACATTACAATCCTCTGGTAAATTCTGACGTAATCATATCTACCACTTTAGTTAAATCCTGTGTTTGATTGAAAACGGCTAATTGTTTATCGGCACCGGTTCCGTTATTTAAAATGGTGTGAACATAATTGATTTCATCACGACTGCATAATTCATCAACCACATCATCGATAAACTCAAGCAATTCGAGGATTAAGCTTTTTGTATTGACTTCTTGTTGCAAACCAAAATCAATCATATTGCCTTCAACTCCATAACGCGCGGCACGGAATTTATTTTCCTTTATCAAAGCAATTCTATAGATATTAAAACTGGTATTCGCCATAGTCAACTTGTATAACTTAGCCACAACCGCTTGGATTATGGCAACAATACACATCGCTTCATCAACGGTCAAACTCATATCGGTGATGCGAAATTCAATGGTATCGTAAAAAGGATGCAAACGCAAATCCCACCAAATTTTCTTCGGATTGTCGATGCATTTGGTTTTAACAAGCGTTTCCAAATAATTATCATACGCTTGAACGCTATCGAAATATTCGGGCAAACCGGTTCTTGGAAACTTATCGAATACTTTAGTTCTGAATGACTTGTAACCGGTATTTCTGCCTTCCCAAAAAGGAGAATTTGTTGACAATGCAAAGATGTGCGGTAAAAAATAAGTCGCCTGATTCATTAATTGCAAACCAATTTCACGATTTTCAATCCCAACATGGCAATGCATCCCAAAAATCAAATTGGAACGCGCCGCATCTTGTAATTCATTTACGATGTGATGGTATCTTGGATCGTCGGTAATGGGTTGGTCTTGCCAACGCGAAAACGGATGCGTTCCGGCACCGCCAACAACTAAGTTTTGTTTGGCCGCCAATTCAACAATTTTACTTCGCAGAAACCGAATTTCATCTTTGGCTTCTTTGACATTTTTACAAATATTGGTTCCGACTTCCACCACAGATTGATGCATTTCGGCTTTTACCTGTTCGTTTAAAATGATTTTGGCACCATCTACAATCTTAGACAAATGCGATCGTAAATCACGGGTTTGTGGGTCTATAATTTGGTATTCCTCTTCTACGCCTAAGGTAAATACGGGTAATTGCTTCGTCATTATTTCACTTTTAAATTAAAGGAAAGCTATTATTTTTCTGCTGCAGCATTTTTAATAAAATCTCCCCAAGTTAGGTTGACTTTCCCTGGTTTTTGTTTTTTAGCGAAAGCTATGGCCATTTTAGCGGCTTCTTCCACAACCCATTCAAAGTTCTCCGCGCCAACCGAAGTATATTCAGCATCAGGAGCAGGATTTCCGAAGTCGATCGCGTATGGAATGCCGTCACGAACCGCAAATTCAACGGTATTGAAATCATAGCCTAAACCTTTGCAAAGGCGAAGCGTATAATCTTTAATAGTTGCCATCAATTTTTTATCCGTATTCGGATTTTCTACAACATATCTTAAATGGTGCGGATTTCTTGGTTCGTAGGGCATAATTCTAACCGCTTTTCCGCCCAAACAATACACGCGGTAATAATCATCGAAGACAATTTCTTCTTGTAAAAGCATAACCAACTGACCGGTTTCTTGGTGTTTTTGCCAAAATTCTTCTTTGTTTTCAAGGCGATAAACGTTTTTCCAACCACCGCCGGCGTAAGGTTTCATATAAGCCGGAAAACCTATGTATTCGAAAATTCCTTCCCAATCCATTGGGTATTTCAGATTTCTGAAGGATTTGGAAGTGGTATCTGTCGGATGTTCCGCTGAAGGCAGAATTACAGTGTTAGGCAATGGAACGCCAACAGTATCAGCTAGACAGTTGTTGAAGAATTTATCATCGGCACTCCACCAAAACGGATTATTGATTACGTTGGTTCCGGTTAACGCTGCATTTTTTAAATACGCGCGATAAAATGGAACGTCTTGTGAAATCCTGTCGATAATCACAGCATATTCTCCACCTTTGTTTTGAACGACTTTGTCTATGGTTACAGCTTCAGCAATAATGCCTTTCTCATTTTTTGAATTGACTCTTTCGATGAATGCGTAGGGAAAAGTGTCTTCCATTCCGAATAAAATACCTATCTTTTTCATATCTCTTGTGTTATTGTTTTGTCTTAGTTATTATTTTTAAAAAAACTTAATTCTGGATAAATAATGCGGAAACATTTCGCGCCAAACCGGCCAATCGTGTTCTCGGTCTTGCCGTATGTCTAACCAATGCGGAATGTCTCTTTGGGAAAGAATTTTGCTCAGTTTCAAATTGGCATCAAAACAGATATCCCAATTGGAAGTACCAAGAATGATATCCATATTCCATAATTCACCGTCGTTTAATCCGTGTAAATAATCTTCCGGGCTATTGTAAAATACATTGTCGTCCCAATGTCCATCCATAAAACTTTTGATTGAAAATGCGCCGCTAAGTGAAAACATATGACTAACATATCCGGGATGTTTAAAAGCAAAATTAGCTGCATGATAACCGCCAAAACTGCAACCGGCTACGGCTACTTTTCCGGCGTAAGTATTGTTTTTAACGCGTTCAACAATTTCGTGGCAAATCATTTTATCATACCAAACATGATTTTGAATGCGATGGACAGGATGAATGCTTTTGTTATAAAAACTGTCTTTGTCAATACTGTCCGGACAAAAGATTTGTATCAATCCTTGTTCGATGTACCAGCGAGCACTTTCTATTAATCCTTGGTCTTTATTTTCGTGGTAACTTCCCATTGAAGTGGGGAAGAGGATGACCGGATAGCCGGCATGTCCGAAAACCAGCATTTGGATTTCACGGCTTAAATTAGGCGAATACCATTTAAAATATTCCTCTTTCATAATTGTTATTCGTTTTAACAATTATAATGAAAAATTTGTTGTGAAATGCGTAAAACTTTGAATCTTATTAAGTTTTGCGATAAAATATTTAATAATATTTAGTTTTTGAAAATTCTCCAAAAAAAGTAGTAAATACAAATACTGAATTTAATTATTGTCAAGAATAACAGTAATATAAATTCCGCAAGTGTCTATAAACAGTAGTTAAAACTGTTAGTCTACTATAAAAACGTCAGTAACTAAGCTTCGAGTTCAATTAATTGGATTTGACTCTTAAGTCTCTCAACTAACATATTCATCATTCTTTTATTGAGATTGGAAGAGTTTTGAATGTATTCAGCATATTCATCCAAAGTAAAAAAGGCGATAACCATTCCTTTAAGAGAGTTTCTGAATTTGATGTCTCTTTGGATTACATTCTCCACATAGGCCATTTTCTTTTCGGGTGTTAGAGTAAAGAAAACATTCTTTTGTTTCATAGCGTAATTAATGAAAACCTGAATGAACAAATCATTCTGTAACTTTAAGATAGGACGAAGGGTTTTATTTTGAAAAACTTCCTCGAGCGAGGACTGACTTGTGATTGTTCCTAAAGATTCTCCTCTTAATTCTAGAACATTATTGTCTCTGGCTTCCATGGTGGTTTTGTTTTAAGTTTATATCTTACTATCAGATATTTTAAAGTTATAAAAAAACCCCTGTCGTAAAACAGAGGTCATTTTATAGTTATCAATAATTAATTGTTAATTAGTTATCTTGAATACTGCCTTGCGAACTAGTCGTCTTGCGTACTCTGAGTTCTTATCAACTGAGCTGTCAATTCCGGCTCCTTTAGCATTTAATCTTGATGGATTAATGCCGGCTTTAACCAAAATTGCTTTTACGTTTTCTGCTCTGGCATCGGCTAGCTTTTCATTTTTAGCACTGCTACCAACTTCGTCAGCATAACCTGAAATTTCAATTGATGCGGTTGGATTGTTTCTTAAGTAATTCAGCACGAAACCAATGTTATCTGCAGAAGCAGGTGTTGGTTGTGAATTGCTTTTGTCAAAATAAGCTGCAATATAACCTTCATTTATCAATTGTTCTAACATGTTTTTAGACAATGTGGCATTGTTTGTATTGTTATTGGTTATTGAATTATCAATGTATTTTTCTAATTCGTCAGGAACGCCATTGGTATTTTTGTCAACCATTCTTCCTTTCGTATCTACAGCCACTCCGGCGATAGAATTATTTTCAACATCCAAATAATCAGGCACACCATCTTTATCAGCATCGTTCATCAAGGTTTCGATTTCACCGATTCTATTGTTTAATTCTTCTATTTCTTTGTCTTTTTTGTCTTGGATAATAGCCCAATCTCCGTGAATTTTCTCGTTACCGAACGAATATGACAATCCAAATGCCAACAATACCTGTTGTCCTGAAAGATTATCTGTGCTTTCGGCATAAGAACCATCCCAATTAAAATGTTGTCTGTAATTATTCATGGTACTCAAATCAGCAAATAGGGCTAATGAATTGGTTAGTCTGAATTGTGGGGAAAACCCAACAATTAAACCACCATTCCATTCATGTCTTCCTTTGTTGTGACCAGGCGCCACTGTTTGTGGCTGCATATAAGCAAAGTTAAGACCACCATGCAAAAGCAATCCGAATCTTCCTGCCGCTTCCTCAATTCCGAATAAACGAACAGCATTAACAACTCCTTGAATACCGGTTCTGTATTGAAGCATTTCAAACTCTAAGCTTTCGCTACCGCTTTGGTTTTTGAAATTCTCATAGTTGAAATCGAATTTCAAACCAAATTTTGGACTAATCATGTATCGAGCACCAATCCCAAAGGAATTAAGTTGTAATCCTCCGAAAACTTTATCCGGATTACTGGAAAAATAGCCATCAGCATAAGGCTTTACACCTTTGCCTTGTCCAACTGAAAGTTCAATAGACCATTTGTTATAGCTATCTCCAAGTAAACCGGTTGTATCAACTGCAACTTGTGCGTTGGCCGAATAAATGAATAAAAATGCGAATAGGGTAAGTAGGTTTTTTTTCATACACGAGGAATTTAATATACAATTAAATGTTAAAATCAATGCAAATATATAGGTTTACAATTAATAATCAACTTTTTTGCCTTTTAATGGACGAAGAGAGCTTGTTTTCACTGAATATTTACAATAAATCAATGAGACCTTAACTCATGAAAACGATTTCGGTTAATGAATTGCCAAAAAAAGTATTGCCCTAACGAAATTTATTAATTTTGGTAAACAAATTATTTTCTATGAGATTTCACACCAGAAAATGGGTAAAACCCGAAGATTTAAATCCGAACAGTACTTTATTCGGCGGCAGACTTTTGGCTTGGATTGATGAAGAATTGGCCTTGTATTCTATCATCCAATTGGAAAACCCAAAAATTGTGACCAAACACATGTCGGAGATTAATTTCAGAAGTTCTGCCAAACAAGGTGATATAGTAGAAATCGGTATTGACGTTGTCAAATTCGGAGCTTCATCATTAACTTTAACTTGTCAAGTAAGAAATATGATGACCCGCGAAATTATCATCACTATTGACAGTATTACTATGGTAAGCCTAGGACAGGACGGTAAACCAAAACCACACGGAAAAACACAAATCGAGTATATTCAGGACAGATTAACCGATTATTGATCTACAAAATCACTTTTGCCTGAAGGCATCTCATAAATTTCCAGGTCAAAATAAGGAATTGAGGCAAAGATGTGATCAAAAATATCGGCCATAATGTATTCGTAGTTCTCAAATCTTTTATCATTGGAGAAAGTATAAATCTCCAACGGAATTCCTTGAGCCGTTGGCTGCAATTGACGACATAACAAAATCATATCCTTATTCAAACCAGGATATTGGCTTAAATATTGGGTAATGTATTTTCGGAACAACCCAAAGTTGGTCATATTCCTACCGTTAATCAACAAAGACTTATCGATACTATGGGATTGATTAAACTTATCAATTTCGACTTGACGATGCTCAATGTAATGCGTTACCAATTGGATTTTCTTTAACTCTTCCAATTCTTTCTCGTCTAAAAAACGAATACTGTTGGCTTTGATTAGAATGTGCCTTTTGATTCTTCTACCATTGGAATCCAACATACCGCGCCAGTTTCGGAAAGAATCGGAAATCATGCTATAGGTGGGAATCGTTGTTGTGGTGTTGTCAAAATTTCGAACCTTTACTGTAGCCAAATTGATTTCGATTACATCGCCATCGGCACCAAATTTGTCAAAAGTAATCCAATCACCAATCCGCACCATATCATTCAAAGAAACTTGGACACTAGCCACAAAACCCAATATGGTATCTCTAAAAATCAAAATGATGATAGCCGAAATAGCTCCGAATGTTCCCAACATTGCATTGGTACTAATATCAAACACTTTGGAAACAATAATGATAAAACCAAAAGTCCAAAGCACTATCATAATTACCTGAATATAACTATCAATAGGCTTATCACTATAGGATGGATTTGATTTTAAATGATCTCGAAACGCGTTGAGTATGGTTTTAATAATCCACAAACTCAACAATACAATATAAATCCCGACCAGTTTCCCGAAAATGCCTTCCCAATACACAAAATTCTCTAAAATAATAGGAACCGATTTGTAGATAAACAACAACGGAATCAGATGCGCAGTGTATTTCGCTGTTTTGTTGGAAACTAATAAATCATCAAATCTGGTTTTGGTTCTTCGGGCAATTATAATCATGATTCTCACCAAAGCAAACCTGAAAACCAAGAATATAGTGTAGGCAATAAAACCTAAAATCAGGATGTTAATCGCCAAACTTAAATAGGATGAAAGCGTTTCGCCAAAATCCCATTTTTTAAAAAGCGGATAACTCCAACCAAAGATTTTTTCGAAGATTTTATGCATTTTTTACATATTTTTTTTCCACATAAAAAGTAGCAAACGGTAATAATGACGCAAATTGAACGATGGCCAATTCTTTTAAACTCCATTTCTGAGGGTTGAATATGACAAAAGCCAATATTACATAACCAATAAACAAAACGCCATGCGCCATTCCTATTGGAAATAACAACGTTTTATACAAATCTAAATTGGTGGGTTTGATAACCAACATATTAAAGAATAAAACCAGATAGGAAATGCCTTCAGCAATGGCTGTGAACTTAAAAAGCTTGGTCATGTTTTTTTTATTTGATGACAAAATTAAGTAATAACATTAATAAAGAAAGAAAAAGCGGTTACTTTTGTTAGTATAAATTCAAGATGAGTAAAAGAGATTTAAAGAAATACCTAACCGAACTTTCCAAAGCCCAATTGGAAGAGCAAATTATAGAGCTATATGACAAATTCAGCGATGTAAAAGTCTATTATGATTTTGCTTTTAATCCCAATGAAGACAAATTAGTTCGCGAAGCCAAGTTCAAAATCTCTAACGAATACTTTCCTGTGAAAAGTAAAAAGGCCAAAATGCGTCGCTCTGTTGCCCAAAAATTCATCAAACATTTCATATCGCTTGGTGTTGACTCTTTTATCATTGCCGATATCATGCTTTACAATATTGAAATTGCTCAGACATTTTCAGCTGAAAGAGTAATCAAACAGGAATTGTTTTTCAAAAGTATGCTGACATCCTACCAACAAGCAGTTAGTTTTATGATTGAAAGGGGAATTCTGGATGATTTTAAAAGTAGAGTAGTGGCTGTTAAAAACGAGGCTATGGCCCAAAATTGGTTCAATCAGTATGAGTTTATTGCTGTTGTAGAAAGGCTCGAATATTAATTTTTTGTTATTTAGAAAATTTAATTGTGCGTTAACTCTTTTTTAGCTGTACTTTTGCAAAATTGTACAAATCGCTATGTCTCAGAAAGATTTTAATGCCGAAATAGAAGAAAAAAAGGAACTTTACGGTTACCAGAAAGGCGATATTGACAAAATTTTTGAGCGTTTGGATAATGCCCCAAATGACCATCACTTGTTATACCAATTGCCAACCGGCGGTGGAAAGACAGTGATTTTTTCTGAAATTGTTCGCCGTTATTTATCCCAACACGATAAGAAAGTAGTCGTTTTGACACACCGAATTGAGCTTTGTAAGCAAACCTCCAAAATGCTTAAAGGCTTTGATGTTAAAAACAAAATCATCAACAGCAACATTAAAGAATTGCCCGATCAAGATGAATATTCTTGTTTTGTAGCGATGGTGGAAACCCTGAAAAATCGTTTGAACGACGAAAAACTGATGATTGACAATGTGGGTTTGGTCATTATTGATGAAGCCCATTACAATTCGTTCCGAAAATTATTCAGTCAATTCAAAAAATCCTTTATTTTAGGAGTTACTGCAACGCCTTTGAGTTCCAATATCAAGTTGCCAATGCATCAAAATTATGACGAATTAATCGTTGGTGATACTATTCAATCGCTTATAGATAAAGGTTTTTTGGCCAAAGCTACCACTTATAGTTATGATGTTGGACTAACTTCACTTAAAGTGGGAATCAACGGTGATTATACCGTGAAATCTTCGGATGATTTGTATATGAACATGGTCATGCAAGAGAAATTATTGCATGCTTATACCGAGAAATCCTTGGGCAAAAAAACTTTGATTTTCAACAATGGAATCAATACGTCATTGTATGTTTATGATACTTTTAAAGAAGCCGGTTTTCCTATCAAACACTTAGACAACACAACGTCAGCCGAAGACCGAAAAGACATTTTACAGTGGTTTAAAAAGACACCTGATGCCATTTTAACCTCAGTTGGCATCTTAACGACAGGATTTGACGAACCCACAGTAGAAAGCATTATACTCAATCGCGCAACAAAATCATTGACTTTGTATTTCCAAATGATTGGTCGTGGTTCACGTAAATTGCCACACAAAGATAATTTTACCGTTATCGATTTAGGAAACAATGCTTTGCGATTTGGTTTGTGGAATGATCCTTTAGATTGGCAGCATATTTTTAAATCTCCCGAGTATTATTTGGAAAGTCTGCGTGACGATGCAGAAATTGAGTTTAACTTCAAGTATACGATGCCGGATGCTATTCGGATGATGTTTGCTAAAACTGTCGAGGTCACGATGGATATTGAAGAAGAATTCAAAAAGAATACCGCCTTGAATTTGCGTTCCAAAGAAGTACTGGAAAAATCGATTAACCAACATGCTTTAATGTGTGTAGAAAATTCAACCGATTTAAATGGCGCAAGAATGTTGTCCAAATTATTAGGCGATGATATTGAAAGTCGCGTCAAACGTTTTGTAAATTGTTTGGGGAAAACTAGCAAGAATTATCGTGAATGGTTAATTGAAGATTATAAAACCAAATTGACTTTAGCCATTGGTAAAAAGTTTAGAGAGCTTAATTTCTAAATTCATACATTGAAGTAAGGTATTTTATAGTTTTGAAAATAAGCTATTTACGTAACAATATTCAGTTTGGTAAAAACGTATATTTTACGAACTATAATTTATATTATGTAAAATAGTATTTTCTAAATAGCAAATATCAACCACTCCTTTTAGTTTTCAAATGTTTTTAACAATTACCCCTAACTTGCCCAAAGCTTTACTATTTTTGTCGGGGTATAAATAATGTTTTATATATTTTAAATTTAGCGCCATGAGTAATTCTATTGCTGAAAATATTGCCAACTTTTTAAAAGAATATCCGCCATTCAATTATTTGAGTCATGACGAATTGATTCAGGTTGCGACCAGTATTGGTGTTGTCAACTTAGACAAGCATAAAATTTTGTTCCAAATTGACGACAAACTCCACGATAGTTTTTATGTTGTAGCTTCAGGTGTGATTAATCTTTCGGTAATTGCAGATGCAGAAGAAACGTTATTGAATAAGTGTTATGCCGGTGATGTTTTTGGTTTGCGCCCGTTTTTTGCCAAAAACAATTATATGATGACCGCCAAATCGCGTGAAGATAGTATTGTTTACGCTATTCCTATTGTAGCTTTCAAACCTTTTGTAGCTCAAAATCCACAGGTTTTAGACTTTTTACTGGAAAGTTTTGCCACCAATACACGCAATCCTTTTGACAAAGAAAATCGTGGTAAACTGATTACTGACAACGTTTACACCGAAAATCAATCAAATGAGATTCAGTATTTTCAATCGTTAGCCTACAATAAAACGCCACTCAAAATTGCCGGAAATACTGCTGTAAAAGATGCCGCACAGTTGATGACTGAAAACCTGATTGACAGTGCCATTATTTTGGAACAAAACTGTCCTATTGGAATTGTAACTGACACCGACTTTAGAACCAAAATTGCCAATGGCCGATTCCCTATTTCGACTGCTGTTGACAAAATAATGTCGGCACCGGTGATTACCGTTCCTGAAAATGTTTCCGTTGCTGAAGCACAATTATTGTTGCTAAAATACAACGTCAGTCATTTATGCGTTACTACCGATGGTTCTGATAAATCTGAAGTAAAAGGCATTATTTCAGAACATGATTTGATTGTGGCTCAAGCCAATAATCCCGGTGTTTTGATTAAGGAAATTAAACGTTCCCTATCGCCTAAAGAATTAAAATTGGTGCGTGAAAAACTAACCGATTTGATTCAAACTTCTATTGCTAAGAATATACCATTACCGCATATTTATAATATTACAGGCGAAATTATCACTGCTATTATAAAACGTTCTGTTGAATTGGCTATCTTAGACTTAGGTTCTCCTCCATCCAGATTTGCGTGGTTGAGCATTGGAAGCCAAGGCCGAAAAGAACAACTTTTATTGACAGACCAAGACAGTATTCTGATTTTTGAAGATGTCGCTGCTGAAAAATACAGAGATGTTAAAGATTATTTCTTGAAATTATCCAAAAGAACTACGGCTATATTAGAAAAAGTTGGTTACCAATTTTGTCCCAATGGTCACATGGCCAGCAACATGCTTTGGTGTAAGTCATTGAGCGATTGGATGAAGCAATACAATAACTGGATGAAAACGCCGGGCGAAAAGTCAAATGATATCAGCAGTATCTTTTTTGACTACGAAATTGCTTTTGGTGAAGGGAAAATTGAAGATACCATCTCCGATTTGATATTTAAAAACACCAAGAATAACGCACTGTTCTTTGACTATTTGGGCAATGATGCTTTGCGCAAAAACCCACCGCTTAATTTCTTTAAAAAATTCAATTTGGAAGAAGAAGGCGAACACAAAGGCAAATTTGACATTAAAAACAGAGCCATCATGCCATTGGTCGACGGTGCCCGATTATTTGCCATCAGCTTGAATTTACGCGGTATTAACAATACCTATTCTCGCTTCAAACAATTGGCTTTGGTTGATCCTAAGTTTTCTGAAATCTATTTAAATTGTGCCGATGCCTTTTTGATTTTATCCAAATTTAGAACGCTTGAAGGCTTGAAAAATGATAGTTCGGGCGATTTTGTCAATATTGAAGAACTGACTAAAGTTGATCGTGAAAAACTCAAAAACGCCTTGTCACCTATGCGTGAGTTGGAAGAACTGATTAAAGACAAATTTCAATTAACACAATTCTCCTGATATGCTGGATTGGATTAAAAACATCAATAAAGAGCATCCTGAATTTTGGAAGACTTACTTATCTAAGTTTGAAACCAAATCCAACAGGTATGTCATTTTAAGTACGGAAACTACCGGTTTAAACCCAAAAAAAGATGTGATTTTGTCTTTTGGTGCAATCGCGGTAGTAAATGATGTGGTAATCATTGGCGATAATTTTGAAGTAGTTATACTGCAATACAAATACCTTCACGATAATGGTTTGTCCAATGAATTTTTAATCGAAAGCAAGTTGCCTAAACTGGCCGAATACAATGCCATTCAAGCCTTAGTGGAATATATCGGCAATGCGGTTTTGGTTGGTCATCGCATTCATTTTGATATAGAACTTATCAACGAAGCCTTGGAAAAAATGGATTGTGGTAAGTTAAGAAATGAAGCCTTAGACATTGAAATCATGCATCAAAAGTTAATGGATATCAGCAATAAATCTTTTTCTATTGATGACTTGGTTAAGCATTACAAACTTCCTTTGAGCGAAAAGAATTCAGCCTCAGACGATGCTTATGCCATTGCCTTATTGTTTTTAAAATTAAAAAATCGCTTAGGATTTAAATAACAAAAAACCC
>NZ_JBKBLM010000016.1:0-60548 GCF_046296355.1 Flavobacterium sp. | reverse complement strand
AAACACCCGGAAATTCTATATTTTCTTTTTTTATTGGTGATTCCAATTTTGGTGCATTTATTTCAATTGCGACGTTTTAAGAAAGAATACTTCACCAACGTACAATTCCTAAAAGAACTTTCCCTGCAAACCCGAAAAAGTTCGACCATCAAAAAATGGTTGTTGCTTTTCACGCGCTTACTGCTTCTCGCCTGCTTGATTCTAGCTTTTGCCCAACCTTTTTTCACCGCGAAAGAAAGCCTGAAATCAACTAACGAAATGTACATCATCTTAGACAATTCCTATAGCATGCAAGCCAAAGGGCAAAAGGGTGAATTGCTCAAACGTGCGGTTCAAGATTTGTTAGAACATACTCCGGAAGCTCAGAATTTTTCTCTGATTACCAATTCCGAAACCTATTGGAACACCGATATCAAATCGATTCAAAAGGATTTACAGGATTTAAAATACAGCGCAACGCCTTTCCGATTAGATAATTTAATTGCTAAAGTCAATGCCCGAAAATCTGCTTTCAACAAAGACATCATTGTCATAACCGATGCCGTCGGATTGGAAACCAATCAAGGGAAAAGTTTTAAAAAGGAAGACAATGTCTATTTCATCATTCCGGAAGCGGAACAAAAGAACAACGTTGCCATCGACAGTGTTTATATCCAACAAACATTAGACAGTTTCTATGAAATTGGCGTAAAATTATCAGCCAATGGCGAAGATATTAAGGCGGTTCCGATTGCGTTGTATAACCAAAACAAGTTGACAGCGAAGACTTTAATCGATTTCAAAAACACTACTGAAACCATTAAGTTTACCATTCCAAAAGAAGATTTTCACGGCTATGTTTCGATTACCGATAAAGGTTTGGCTTATGACAATACTTATTATTTCAGCATTTCCAAACCTAGTAAAACCAACGTAATCAGCATTGGCGAAACCGATAAAAGCAATTTCCTGTCGAGAATTTATACCAGTGACGAGTTTGCTTATACCAATTTCCCGATAGCCAATTTGGATTACAACTTGCTGGAAAAACAAGACGCAATTGTGTTAAACGAACTAAAAGACATTCCGCAAGCCTTACAAACCACACTGAAATCATTTGTAAACAAAGGCGGAAATGTTGTCATAATTCCGGCGCAAGAAAGCAATGTGAACGTAATGAATGGTTTCTTGGCTAACTTTGGAGCTATTCAATTCAAAGCGATGGCCAACGACGATAAGAAAGTAACCAAAATCAATTTCAATCATCCTTTGTTTAGCAATGTATTTGAAAAAAAGGTTGATAATTTTCAATATCCGTCAACCAAAACTGCTTTTGGAATCAACAGTACAACGCCTGCTATTTTAAGTTATGAAGACCAAAGTGCTTTCCTGACTTCGGTTTCGAATCCTTTGTCTGCAGTTTATCTTTTTGCAGCGCCAATCAACAAAACCAACAGTAATTTCCAAAATTCACCTTTAATCGTACCCACATTTTACAACATGGCACAAAACAGCCAAAAAACCGGTGTTAATGCGATAATTATTGGCGAAGACCAACCGTTTGTGGTAGACGCACTGTTGACAAAAGATGAAATTCTTAACGTAAAAAATGCCACAGAAAGTTTTATTCCGGTGCAACAATTGTTGAATACCAAAGTCAAAATTACTTTTGGTGACAATCCTATCGAAGCCGGAAATTTTGGTATCTTTAACGGAGTAAATTTGGCACAGAATATCAGCTTTAATTATACTCGAACCGAAAGCAATTTGAGTTTAGCCAATACTGACATTGCTGCGAATTATAAGGAAATTGAAGATATAGAAACGGTTTTTAATTCGATTCAAACCGACCGAACCGATACACAAATCTGGAAATGGTTTGTGCTGCTTACCCTACTCTTTTTAGTATTAGAACTACTCATTCAAAAATTTGTAAAATGAACCTAATCATCCGAAAAGCCAAAATTGTTGACCCGCAAAGTCCTTACCACCATCAAACCGTTGATGTGAAAATTACAAAAGGCATAATCGAAGAAATAGGCGTTTCGATTCCTAATTCGGATACACATCAAGAATTCCAACACGATGGCTTACATCTTTCTCAAGGTTGGTTTGACACCAGTGTTTCCCTGGGCGAACCCGGATTTGAAGACCGAGAAACCATCGCTAACGGATTGGATGTCGCTGCTAAAAGTGGCTTTACCGGAATAGCTTTGCAACCCAATTCAAATCCGATTATTGACAACCAATCACAGGTTCATTTTGTTAAACAAAAAGCAGCTAATTTTGCTACAGAGTTATTTCCTATTGGCGCATTGACTAAAAACAGCGAAGGCAAAGATTTAGCTGAATTGTTCGATATGAAAAACGCCGGCGCAGTGGCTTTTGGAGATTATGGCAAAAGTTTGGCAAATGCAAATCTTTTGAAAATTGGCTTACAATACACTCAAGATTTTGACGGTTTAGTAATTGCATTTGCGCAAGATGACAACATCAAAGGCAATGGCGTAGCTAATGAAGGAATAGTTTCGACAAGATTAGGCTTAAAAGGAATTCCCAACTTAGCCGAAGAATTAATCATTGCAAGAAACTTATTTTTACTCGAATACACCGGAGGTAAATTACACATCCCAACAATTTCTACAGCCCAATCGGTAGCGTTAATAAAAGAAGCTAAAGCGAAAGGTTTGAACGTGACTTGTAGTGTAACTGTGCATCATTTGGTCCTAACGGATGAAAAACTGGATGGGTTTGATACAAGATACAAAGTGTCGCCACCATTGCGCACAGAGGCCGATAGAAAAGCTTTAATAGCAGGTGTTTTAGACAACACGATTGACTGCATTACTGCTGATCATAATCCAATCGACATCGAGCATAAAAAGATGGAATTTGATTTGGCCAAAAACGGAGCGATTGGTTTAGAAAGCGCTTTTGGTGCTCTTTTAACGGTGTTACCTTTGGAAAAAATAATTGAGAAATTGACTTTCGGTAAATCTATTTTAAATATTGAAAGTCAAGAAATTAAAGAAAACAATAAAGCTAATTTTACCCTGTTCCAAATTGACAATAATTGGACATTTGGCAAAGAAAATATAGCTTCAAAATCTAAAAATTCCGCTTTCCTTGGACAAGCCATGAAAGGCAAAGCTTTGGGAATTTACAATCAAGGAAAATTAGTTGTAAACCATGGATAATCAAACCATAAAAGAAGGCAAAACTATAGCCATTATCAGTTATATTTTGCTTTTCGGACCGCTGATTGCTCTTTCTATGAATAGCGAAAAAAAGAATACTTATGCGTCTTTTCACATTCGACAAGGCTTAGGATTGACATTGACCTTTATTCTCTTGGGCGTATCCATAAGTCACTTTGAAAACTTCATGATTGCGGCTTCGATGTGGATTTTTATTTCTGTTCTGGCTATGTATGGAATTTTTTCTGCAGCTATCGGTAAAACCACTAATCTTCCTTTATTGGGAAGCCTTTTTCAAAAAACATTTAAAAGTTTGTAATGAGTTTATCCCTGCATCATTTGGTCAGAGAACCAAAAGTCAAAAAAGACAAAAACCCTTTGCTCCTATTGCTTCACGGTTATGGCAGCAATGAAGAAGATTTATTTTCTTTTGCCGGTGAATTGCCCGAAGAATATTATGTGATTTCGGCCCGCGCACCATTCGACATGATGTATGGAAGCTATGCTTGGTATGCTATAAATTTTGATGCTGATGAAAACAAGTTTTCTGATATTGGTCAAGCCAGAGCTTCTAGAGATATTATTGCAAACTTTATTGATGAATTAGTCGCGGAATATCCTATTGATACTCAAAACGTAACGCTTATTGGCTTTAGCCAAGGCTGTATTTTAAGTTATGCTGTGGCTTTGTCTTATCCGGAAAAAGTACAGCGTGTAGTAGCTATGAGTGGTTATTTTAACCCGGAAATTGCCGTGGATGATTATACCGAAAATGATTTGAACAACCTAAAAATATTTGCCTCACACGGAACGGTTGACCAAGTCATTCCGGTAGAATGGGCACGAAAATCCATTCCGATGTTACAAATATTGGGTATTGAAATAGTCTTTAAAGAATATATGGTTGGTCACGGCGTAGCACCACAGAATTTCTTTGATTTCAAACATTGGTTATCCAAATAAAAAGTCCCGAATCATCAGGACTTTTTTTATTCTTGGGTATCACTACCGGTGATTTTTTTGCCCATTTGGCCATCACCTGAAAATTTGATATCGGTTCCTTTTTTCAAAACATAACCTTTCCAAGGCACCAATTGCCAATCTTCAAAAACCCAGGGTTTGCCTTCTGCAAGGCGAATTAAAATAATGGAATTGGCTTCATTAGGAAGAAAAACTTCAGCTTGATTTTGGTCTTCACTAAAAAGGACAAAAGCACTCAAAGTTTCATCTTCGTTTTCGGGTTTGTCAACCGGATTGAGTTGGATTCCGGTATAACCTTTTACACATTCTTTATTCATTTTTGACCATATATAACCTGCTGTTGCCAAGCAACCATGCTCATCCTTGTCGTTAACAATAGTAGAATCTTTAACAGCCGAAGGAACATTTTCTTCATCTGATTCCGTTTCGTTTTGGTCATTTAACTTGCACGAAAACAGTAAGATTGAAGCGATTAAGAGTAGAGAGATTTTTTTCATGCCTTAAAAAATTCTAGTTTAATTGTTCAGGATATAAATAGGAATTCATGATTTCAAATGAAACCGTTTGATCATCTTCGATAAAATATTTCAACATGACTTCACCCCATAGTTTACCATTGCTGTAGCTGGCGATAATCCATCGGTGGTTTAATAATTTTACTTTAGTAATGATAAACTTTTGCTCACCCATTGTAACTTGATCGGTGTATTTATTTCCAGCCTTGTCATCATTATAGGCCAAAAGTGCTTGTTTTACTTTTTCAGCAAATACGTTGATGTCATTTTGGTTCAAATAATTCATAGCTCTGTCATTGGATTCCAAAGAAAAGTAATTGGCATCGTAGAGTTGGTCTGCCAACTTGGTAATGCTGTCATTTATTTTCTTATTGTCTTGCACTGTTTCGGGTTTGTCTTGCGCAGCTTCTTTTGAAGTAAAATATTTATAGGTAAAAATATTCATTAAAACCGCAATGATAAACAAGTATAAAAACAATGATTTCTTCATAATATTAAATTGTAATTTTCAAATTGTCGTAGGCTAAAAACACGTTTGGGGGCAACTGTTGTTGAACTTCCTCGTGATAACCCATCAGATGACTGATATGTGTCAGATACGCTTTTTCTGGTTGTACCAAATGTATAAAATCTAACGCTTCCTGCAAATTAAAATGTGAATGGTGTGGCTCTTCGCGCAAAGCATTCACTACCAATACTTTTACACCTTTCAGCTTTTGAATTTCAGTATAGGCAATAGTTTTTACATCGGTTAAATATACAAAATCCTGAATTCGATAGCCAAAAACTTGCAGATTTCCGTGATTTACATCGATGGGAGTAATTTTAGTATTGCCAATAGTAAAAGCCTGATTATTTTTTACTTCAAAAGTCTCCACACCCGGCGCACCCGGATATTTATTTTCGGTTTCAAAAATATAATCGAAACGCTTTTTCAAGTTCTCTAAAACCCTTTCATGAGCATAAATCGGAATGTCTTTTTTTTGTCGGAAGAAAAACGGTCGAATATCATCCAAACCCGCTGTGTGATCGGCATGTTCATGGGTGAATAGTATGGCGTCCAATTGAGTACAACCGGAAGTTAGCATTTGTTGCCTGAAATCGGGACCACAATCGATTACTATAGAAAAATCTTCGAAAGTGACCCAAACAGAAACCCGCAAACGCTTGTCTTTAAAGTCCTCGCTTTTACAAACTGAATGATGGCTTCCAATAACAGGAATGCCTTGTGATGTTCCGGTTCCGAGAAAATAAACTTGCATAATAGCACGGTTTTTGATAGGATACTTTTGAGGTTTGGCTTTAAAAGTAATTAAATACAAAAATAGACTTAATTATCTTTTAATAAAATAGCTATTTTACTAACTTTGCAAAGAACACTTACGCTAAACTATGGACAATATTGTTTCTATAATAAAATTGAAAGGCGATAAAGCCATTGAACAAATTCCTGCTATCAAAGATAAGGCATTGCGAATTAACCTAAATGAAAATATTTATGGGACATTTGCTGAAATTGGAGCCGGACAAGAGACGGTTAGGCATTTTTTCAGAGCCGGTGGTTCATCGGGAACTATAGCAAAAGCGATGTCGGCCTACGATAAAGATTTCAGTGATGCAATTTACGGCATTGAAGATGATGGTCGTTATGTAACGGAAAGTCGTTTGAAAAAAATGTTGAATCATGAAGTAGAACTGATTGAAAAACGTTTAAAAAGAGACAAACATCCCAATAAAATATTCTTCAGTTTTGCCAATACTGTTGCTACAATTGACTTCGCTAAGCAATTTAAAGGGCATGGTTGGGTTGGAATAAAATACCAAGTTGAGCCTGATGAAGATTACAATGAGATTACACTTCACATACGTTTTAAAGAAACCGATGCGCGTTTACAACAAGAAACCTTAGGGATTTTGGGGGTAAACCTGATTTACGGTGCGTATTACAAATACAACGATCCGAAAAAATTGTTGCGTTATTTATATGACCATTTAGACAAAGACCAATTAGAAATTGATACCATCAACTTCTCGGGTCCGCGGTTTGCCAATGTTGACAATCGTTTAATGAGTTTACAATTGGTTAAAAATGGGATGACAGATGCGGTAATGTTTGGTCCTGACGGAAAAAATATCTTGCCAGCATCGATACTTTACAAGAAAAACATCTTAGCGCTTAGAGGAAGTTTCCGTCCGGTAACGCAAGTAAACATGGACATGTATGAGAAATCATTAAAAATGTTCCTTGATGAAAGTAAAGTGGACAAAGACAATACCTTGGTTATTTTTGAAATTACACTTTCTAATTTGCGTTCGGAAGGCGAAATTGACGAAAGAGATTTTATGGACAGAGCTGAATTGCTTTGTTCATTAGGTCAAACTGTAATGATTTCAAACTTCCAGGAATATTATAAAGTAGTGGAATATTTCTCTAACTACACCAAAGCCCGAATGGGATTGGCCATGGGTGTCAACAATTTAGTTGATATTTTTGACGAAAAATACTACCGTCATTTGAGTGGTGGTATTTTGGAAGCCTTCGGTAAATTATTCTATCGAGATTTGAAAGTGTTTTTGTATCCAATGGAAGACGAAAACGGAGAAATTGTCAACTCCCAAAACTTGAAAGTTCATCCACGTATGAAAGAGTTGTATAAATTCTTTGCTTATAACGGAAAAGTAGTAGACATCACTGATTTCGATAAAGATCACTTAAAAATCTTCTCTCGTGAGGTATTGAAAATGATCAGCAACGGAACTCCCGGCTGGGAAAACTTATTGCCAAAAGGAATTTCAGACATCATCAAGCAACACCAATTGTTTGGTTACGATCCCAACAAAGTTTTAGAAAAGGCATAAATAAAAAGCCAAGAATTGAATCTTGGCTTTTTTTATTTCAATATCTGAGCTGCGTGAGCTTTGGTTTTTACATCTGAAATCACTTCGTCAATCACTCCTTCTTCATTAATAATAAATGTAGTTCTGTGAATGCCATCATATTCTCTTCCCATAAACTTTTTGGGTCCCCATACGCCAAAAGCTTCAATAACTGATTTGTCTTCATCTGCTAATAGCGGAAAAGGAAATTCATATTTGGTTTTAAATTTACTCTGGGCTTTAGCACTATCGGCACTAACTCCCAGAAGTGCATAATTATTAGCTTTGAAGCGTTCGAAATTATCTCTCAAATCACAAGCTTCAGCCGTACAACCCGGTGTATCAGCTTTGGGATAAAAGAATACCACCAACTTCTGTCCTTTGTAATCGGCTAAAGTATGTATATTGCCATCTTGGTCTTTTCCGGAAAAATTGGGTGCTTTGTCACCTTTTTGTAGTGTTGTCATTTTTAAAGTTTCTGAGTTACTGAGTTACTAAGTTTCTGAGTTTATTTTAGTATTTTTACAATTCAAATTTAGTTTAAAATGACCAAAAAAGAGCGTGCAACATTTGTTATAAATACGTTAAAAGAACTTTACCCTGAAATCCCTATTCCACTCAATCATAAAGATGCTTATACTTTGCTGATTGCTGTTTTGCTCTCCGCACAATGTACTGATGTTCGTGTGAATCAAATCACACCACTCCTTTTTGCTAAAGCCGATAATCCATATGATATGGTAAAACTTTCGGTGGAAGAAATCAAGAAAATCATTCGGCCTTGTGGTTTATCGCCGATGAAATCGAAAGGCATTTATGGGTTGTCTCAAATTTTGATTGAAGAACATAACGGAGAAGTGCCGCAGAGTTTTGAAGCTTTAGAAAGATTACCGGCTGTTGGACACAAAACCGCCAGTGTAGTTATGTCACAAGCTTTTGGTGTTCCGGCTTTTCCGGTAGATACTCATATTCATCGATTGATGTACAGATGGAATTTGACCAACGGCAAAAACGTGCAACAAACAGAGAAAGACGCCAAAGCCATTTTTCCGAAAGCACTGTGGAATGAATTACACTTGCAAATCATATGGTATGGAAGAGAATATTCACCGGCTCGTGGATGGGATTTAGGAAAAGATGTCATCACCAAAACCATAGGTCGAAAAGGCGTTTTGGAAGAATACTATAAAAAAAAATCCCGATAATTGTATCGGGATGTTTCTTAATTAGCTATTGTTTCGAAGTTCATATTACCTACTTTAATAATATTCAATGCACAAGAATATTGAAGTATTAAACGGATTGTTTCTTTTTTTGGTAACATTTTTTTGGGAGCTAATTTTCTTTTAGAGTAAAGTTTTGCCATATATAAAATCAGTTTGTTTTGGATGTTTATATAGTAACGCAAAAAATTACTTTTTATTATCTAGGAAGGCAAATAAATTTTATTTTTTTCAATCACCTTTCTCAGATTTGTGATGGCATAACGCATTCTTCCCAAAGTTGTATTTACGCTAACACCTGTAAAATCTGCTATTTCTTTAAAACTCATGTCTAAAAAATAACGCATCATAATTACTTCTTTTTGGTCATGAGGTAACTTTTCAATAATCGTTTTAATATCGATTTCCACCTGATTTTTAATTAATCTTCTTTCGATATTTAACGAATCATCAGTAATTCTGGAGAAAATTAATAGCTCATCAGTATCACGGTTTAATGGCATTTTTTTATCATTACGGTATTTGTCAATAATTAGATTACTGGCTATACGCAAAACCCAAGACAAAAATTTACCTTCCTCGTTATAGTACTTTTTAGATTTAAGTGTATGAATCACCTTGAAGAATGTCTCCTGGAAAATATCTTCTGTTACATCTCTATCCGAAACCTTGGAATAGATATACCCATAAATTTTTGATTGGTGCCTGTTGATTAATATTGCCAAAGCGTTTTCATCGCCAGCAACGTACTTATCAACTAATATAGCATCCGGAAGTTGAGATTTAGCCATAACAATACCTTTTAGTGTAGGGTTAAAAAAGAGTTTTTAATCTAAAAAGTAATTGTCGCGTATAGGCAAATCAGGTTTAAGAGTTAATTATAAGCCAAATTTAACATAAAATATATTTAAAAAACAAATAAAAACTAAAAAAATGTTATTTTCTAAAAGAGAGGTGACATTTTTACTTGACATTTACCTGTAAAAATTTAGATTTCTCTTCGGAATTGAAATCTTATTTTTAAATAAACTATATGCTAATTCTTTATTATTTTTAAATATTGAATTCCTCGTGAGTTTTGAATTCTTAGAAAATAAATTCCGGGTTTAAAATCACTCATATCAAGATTTCCGGTGGCATTTACTACTCTTTCTAGGTGTGTTTTTCCTAAAACATCTGTCAATCTTATTTGGTTATGACTATCCAACAACTGTAAATGCAAAATATCTTCAACGGGATTAGGATAACATAACTGGCGGGATTCAGATAATGTTGGTATTTCTAACGCACAATTATTTCCAACCACATAAGAAAAATATCTTGTAACAGATAAGCCACCCGCGTAAGCAAACTTCACGGCGTAATTAATAGTTGAACCAATAGTTTGTCCTGTAATGGTTTTAGTAAATATGTTTCCGGACACATTGGTCATTTGATATTCTGTAAAAGGACTTTGTCTCCATAAAAATGCTACTACGCCAACTTTATCGGTATCCAACATTTCAAAAGTGATTTTCACATCGGTACCTAAAGTTTCAAAGGCGTAATTATATCCAATCGAGAAAGTACCCGCTTGAGCTTCTGTATCATTACCCGAACATCCTATAACTCCTGTAGTAGTTGCATTGAGCAATATTGGATTAGTAACAAAAGCATTTCCTGCCAAATCACTGGCTGCAACTGAAAAACTATAATTGGTATTAGGCAATAGATTAGGAATAACAACCGATCTTTGAACTCCAGAAGGATTGGCTAAAGATATAGTTCCACCACTGTATGTAATGTTGTAATTAACATTTCCTGAGTTGTCGTCAGCATTCAATAATAATTCTATCGTTGAACTAGTTATAGCGCCTATTGAAGCGGTAAAGTTGGTTGGTGCTTGAGTATCTACAAGTGTATTTTGGTATACTCTAACATAATCAATTTCCATTGCCGTTTGTGTGAAATTTGAAGGTATTGTTCCTGCAATTCCTCCCATAGCTATATTTAACAAAAGATATTGTTCAGCATTAAATGGCCAATTACTTGGTGTTTTAACTGCAGGATTGTAAGTGTAAAATACCACTCCATCCAACAGAAAAGAGATTTGAAAAGGAGACCAATTCATTGAATACACATGAAAGTCATTGCCTAAATTATTAGCAATTGTACCTCCAATATTAGTTGTATTACCAAAAGATGATGGAGTATGTAAAGCACTCTGCACATAATTCGCTGGCTGCGATGGCGTTATACCGTGTTCCATAATATCAATTTCACCACAGGCCGGCCAATCTGTAGTTCCGAATTGTGCATCAAAAAAGGCACCGTTCTCATTCACATTTTTGCCAAGCATCCATATAGCAGGCCAAGTACCTTGGTTGGTTGGAATTTTTGCTCTAACATCAACACGACCGTATAAAAATGAAAACTTCGAATTTAAACGAGCTGATGTATACTGCTTGGTTATTCCTTGACTTGTGTATGGTTCTTTTTTAGCTACTACATTCAAAAAACCTCCATTGACAAAAGAGTTTGTTAATTGATCAGTATAATGCTGTACTTCACCATTAAACCAACTTCCACCTGCTGGCAATTGGGTTTGGTGATGCCACTTACTTGAATTTACAGCACCATTAGCATCAAACTCGTCAGACCATACTAAGTTGGTGTAAACAACATCTACTTGAGAATAGCTGCTTTGCGTTACAAGGATGGAAATTAAAAAAAATAGTTGAAAAATATTAATTCTCATAATGAGTGTTTATTTTTTATTGATTGCATTAATTCAGATCTTAGAGCTTAACTTACTTAAATAATAATTTTAATAAATTACACTAAAATTTTAATTGTTCATTTTTATCCCATAATCCCCAATAAGCGCCGACATCACCTTCCGCTCCTACTTTCCATCCTTCATCAAAAGAAGAGAAGTAGAAAACTTCGATATTATTTTGTCTTGACCAATTTTGTGTTTCTATAAAATACTGCATCGCATTTTCATTCGAAGCAAAAGCGCCTTTAAGAGAACCGCCTTCGCTTGGCCAACCCGTTTCTGTAATAATCACGCGCTTTCCATGACCGGCATCTTTGGCTGATCCAAACATACTTTGCATATGATTCAGGGAATGTTCTATAGGACAACCTTCCCAATATGGGTAACAATTGGTTAAAATGACATCGCAGGCTTGGGTAATATTTGGTCGGTGAGAAAATTCATAGTAAGCATCTACATATCCCACAGGAATATTAGGCAATGCTTCTTTCACACGATGGATATAGGCTAACAATTGTTCTTCGGTTAAATCACCTCTGTACATTACTTCATTCCCAACAGCCGCAATATCTACACAACCTTCATTGGCAAGTTCAATCAAACCCTCAATTTCTTTTTCATTGAGTTCTAAATCATCACTTAACCATGCGCCTACTAGTGTTTTAATCCCATTTTGATGGGCAATTCTCGGAATATGTTCGTTTCCTTCAATGCATGAAAATGAACGAATCCATTGGGTATATGGTTTTAGAATTTGAATGCGTCGGTTTACTTGTTCAGCAGAAATAATATCACCGGGTTTTTGACCGTCTTCATACATACTAAAACAAATACCGTGCATTCCTTTTTCTAATGTTTCTCTCCAAATTTCTTTTAAGTTTTTAACTGAAATTTCAAAAAAATTTATACTTGACTGTGTATTTTCAAAAGAATGATCTTCTAAGGAAAAATAATGACCTTCTCTATATGACATATTAATTTAATTTAAGTTCAAACTTTAATTTTTCGTTTTTATCCCAAATTCCCCAGGCTGTTCCGACGGTTCCTTCTTGATTGGCTTTCCATGATTCATCGAAGGATGAAAAATAAAACAATTCGATATTGTTATTTTTAGCCCATTCTTGTGATGCCACAAAATATTTTATAGCATTGATTTCTGATGGAATAGCTTGATCAACCGTTTCCCCTTTACTAGGCCAACCGGTTTCTGAGATTATAATTTTCTTTCCATGGGCTACCGTTTGTGTAACTTCAATCATATTTTGCAAATAGGAAATGGCATAATCATTATTAGCGCCTTCCCAAAACGGATAGAAATTAACCAAAAGCACATCGCAATTGGAAACCAAATTCGGTCGGTCTAAAAACTGATAATAAGCATCTACATAGCTTACAGAGATATTGGGTAATGCTTCTTTTACTCTTTTGATGTAGCTAATAAGTTCTTGCTCAGAAATCTCATTGCGGTGCAAAGCTTCATTCCCAACTGCTGCGATATCAACTAAACCGGCTTTTGCCAATTTGATTAAGGATTGTATTTCTTTTTCATTTCTGTCTCTGTCATCGCTGATCCATGCTCCGACTATGGTTTTTAACCCTTTTTCGTGTGCGATTTCCGGTATTAACTCATTGCCTTCAGTACAAGAAAAAGAGCGAATCCATTGGGTATGTGGAGCAATAATATCGAGTCTTCTTTTTATTTGGTCAGCTGATAAAACGTCTCCGGCTTGTTGCCCTTCGGTGTAGGGACTAAAACAAACGCCGTGTAAACCATTATTTAGAATTTCTGAATAAAGTGTTTTTATTTCGGCATTACTTTTTTGATTCAATTCGGAATCAAATGAATTATTTATTGAACCATTTTTTAATATTGAAACGAGTTTTCCGGAAAGAAAAGCAGAAGATTGAACTTTTACTTTTCCTTTTCTAGAAGCTAATTCTTCTTGAATTTCTTTTAATTTACCCTCAGTCAATCCATAATTCCACATGTAAAAAATAGCAGTTAATGTACCTGCAATTGGAATAGCCGAAAAACAAAAACGTAACCAAAATAAGGTGTCTGGTGTTTGAGTAGCTAAATTTCCATCAAAATCAATAACATCAAGAATTAAGTAACTTAATAAACCCGCTACTGCGAATCCTAATTTTACAACCCACCAATAAATAGCGCCAAAAATACCTTCTCGTCGTTGACCGTAATTGAGTTCATCAACATCACAAACATCGGCAGTCATTGACATCATTGTGGTAAACAAACCTCCAATTCCGAAGGAAAAGAATGGAATTGCGATTAAAAACAAATAAGGTTTTCCTGGAATAAATAAGAAATAAAGTAAAATGTAACCAAAAATTGATATGGATTGAGAAACCAAAAAAGCTTTCTTTTTACCAATCTTCTTAGCCATTTTTACCACTAGCGGAATAACTAGAAAAGTTGTGACTAATGCACCACCACTACCAAAAATGGCAGGCCAAATTCCGGCAGCTTGTTGATTTCCATTAAATAAATAATAAACTATAATGAAAAAAGTAAATTGTGCAACTGTATTAAATGCATTAAAAGTATAAAAAGTTGCAAAACATAATTTTCTAAAATCGGCAATTTTGAAAGCTTCTTTAAATTCGTGAATTAGATTTCTGAAAATTTCTCCTACATTCCTTATACTAATTGATTTATACGAAGTTTCATTTAAAGTTGATTTTGAAGTAATAAAGAATGCTGGAACCATTGCAAAAATCATACAAGGAATTCCTACCCATATAGCTAGTGTTCTAGTAGCAACCTCAGGATTAGAAAACAATTCCTTGTCATACATTATAATCCAAAACCATGGAACTATAACCCATGCCCACTGTCCAATCCACTGAGCAATAGCCATAATTTGTGTTCTTTCGTGAAAATCTTCACTCATTTCATAGCCCATGGCTACAAATGGAACACTAAAAATAGTAAGTCCTAAATAAAGACATAATTTAAATCCTAGAAAATAGAAAAAGTTAAAATAGACTCCATTTTCTTTAAAAATTTGCCACATTAATAAAAAAGATATCCCCATTATCAGAGCTCCAATAAAAACGTAATGCCTCCTTCTTCCCCAACGAGAACGAGTATTATCAGTAATAAAACCCATAATGGGATCAATAATAAAATCGAATAATCGAGGTGCAAAAGTTAAAAATCCTACCATCCATGGATCAAAACCAAAACCTGCCAATAGCACAACCATAAAAACGCCAAGCGCAGCAGGAAACATTTGATTAGCAAGCATTCCTATACCAAAAGCTATCTTTTTGTACATAGGAACCATTACTTTGGTATTTGTATTATTATTAGACATAAGTAAAATTTTAAATTATTTAGTTAGTTTGGTTTGATTATAACCGTCTGCAATGCTTTTGCATCGATTGAAATGATAGTGTTTTTATTGTTTAGTTGTATGTTGATTGTTTGTTTTGCATCAGTTGGATTAAAAATAGCAACCGCTATAGTTCCGTCGAGATTTTTTACTGCTGTGGTTACGACCTCATTGTTATCGATTGTGCATCCGATTTTTATTGCTCCCGGACGCATGAACTTACTGAAATGAGCCATCACATAATACAAAGGGGTAAAATATACTTCATCGTTTTTATCATCAACAATAATCGGTGCGACACACCAATTTTTGAACCAATTCGGTCCACCTTGACGGTCTAAAACCATATTCCAATCGACCCAACCATCGACCCAATTGTTGAGGCAGCCAATGATATCATTAGTATAGCGGTTAACCGGAGCATATTTTGGATGCAAATATTTTTCTTTTTCACTAGCCCAATCCCAACCCCAATCTGTAGCTTCTTTTTTCCAATACCAAGCATCATCGTTCCAATGTGGTACTTCCGAGTCAACGCAGCCTTCGGTTTCAATTAGGTATTTATTGGGTGCTTTTTTGTGGGCGTATTGTAGTTCTTTTGCAAAATATTCATAGGTGCTTTCATACCAATGAATAGCCGTTCCCGCGAAATATTTTGAAGTGGCTTCATTTTTAAACATGGCATCAACCCATTCCGGCAAACCGGCTCTGTTTTGATCATATCCAAAAATTTTAACATCAGCCCAACCGTCATTTTCTAATTTTGGTCCAAGATGATTTTGAACAAACAAGGTCATTTCTTCCGGCGAAAAAAGAGTACTTTCCCAGTTGTTTCCATTGCCATGTGGCTCGTTGATAACGGTAACACCCCAAATATCAATTCCTTCTTTTTTGTAAGCTTCTAAATATTTTGAAAAATACAAAGCAAAGGCATCGTTGAATTCGGGCAATAATTTTCCGCCTACATATTTTTTATTGTCTTTCATCCATGGTGGAGAAGTCCAAGGCGAAGCGATAATCTTAAACCCCTCTTTAGAAATGGTTTTGGCTTCGCGTATCATCGGAATAAGGTCGGATTTGTCGTCTTCTATGGTAAAATGCTCCATTTTTAGGTCATTTTCAACCTTTGCATAAGTATAATTGCTCAAAGAGAAATCACAAGAAGCAATGTGTGTTCGTGTCAAAGAATAATTGGCACCTTCTTCACTAAAATAGGCATCGAGTATTTTTTTTCGATTGGCTTGACTTAATTTGTTTAACAAATAAGCAGAAGCTTCGGTAAATGAACCACCGAAACCCGTGATGGTCTGGAATTTTTCTTCCGGATTCAATTTGATGATTAGCGGTTTGCTATTATCGGTAAATTCAGTCATTTTTTTTAACGAGTGACCTTGTGCGGAAGTTTCATATACTTCTACCTTTAGTTTATCGGTTACTTTACAACTTTGCAATGAAAATGCCATACTACACGCTAGTATCAAAAATTTAACATTGGTTATTTTACACTGAATCTTTTGCACTCTTTATTTTTTTAAAATCGATGTTGGTGTTTTTACTTCCAACCATAATGCTTTTTCGTCGCCGCTGTAGGTCTTTGTAATGGGCTTACCGTTTCGGGTTAAACCTTTAAAAGTGCCCTTATCAATCTCTTTCCAAAGGGCATACTTGGCTTGCGATTGCAAATTGATTAATCCAAAATGATTTTCTGAACCCATCGGATTTGCGCTATCTTTCCAATTCTCATCAAAAGCTTCAAAATAGAAGCACGAAATTTTATTGCTATTGGACCATTCTCTTATTAAATTATAAAACTGAGCCGATTTGTACTCATCGGTAGCTTTAGAACCTTCATTTCCATAATGCTCATTAGACATTGAAGCCCAACCCGTTTCGCCAATGTGAACTGGTTTATTGACACCAATTGATTTCATATAATTGACCACACTATCGTATTGTTGAACAGCATAATCTCGAGCTCTAACCATCGCAGCATCTATCTTTTCTTTCTCAGACAAACGCATTTCACTTTCTTTTACTCCCCAAAAAACCGGGTTGTAATGAGTGTCATGCATTGGATAAGTGTGCATCGAAATGTAGTCAACCGCTTTAATCAATTGGTTTAGATCTTCAACATGATACTCTTTTCCACCTCCACCCCAAGAGGCAAAATTGTCTGATGAGGTTATCCAAACTTCTTTGGATAATTTGCCTTCTTTTTTTAAATTTTGTAAATGATTAACCCATTTTAAAATGATATTTGGTGTTACATAATAACTCGCGGCCCATTTTACCATGGCTTCATTTCCTACTGCTATAATTTTAACAATATCAGGATATTGATTGGCTAATCGGACTGCTTCCTTAACTTCGACAGCATTTCGTTCGCTTTCTTCGTTATGAATTGGAGGCAAATTTGTCCACGCATTTTTGCAATCAATCCAGGCACCTAACATTACATACATTTCGAAACCTTCAGGTTCTTTTTTTAACTCACTTATGGCTTTTAGCACATTAGAAACCTCTTCATAATGAACATTATAAGTTCTGATAATTTTAATGTTTAAGGCAGCAAGTAACTTTAAATCCTCCTTTATTTCTGCGATTGTGGGTTGCTTTTCTCTTGTTTGGGTTCGGTATCCGCCATAACAAATAGCTTGGCACTCAACATTTCCTAATATTTTCTCTGCGGTCATTTCTTTTGAAACTAAATTGCTAGTGTTTTTTTGATTACATGCTATAAACAAGAGTAGTATGATGTAAATTAATTTGTTCATTATCTCAAATTATTTTCATCTAAATACACCACTACTTGGGAAATTTCACCATTTCTGTGGAATATTTTTGTGCTTTGCTCTTTGCTTAATTCTAGCGAATCCAGTGTTTCTTTAGAACCATTTGCGTTGTACAATTCTATATGGTTTGCAGTAGCTATTTTGTATATAACAGGCACTTGACAAACTGTGAAGGCCATACTGTTTTTTGGAATAGTTAATGGCATCTTTGTGCCATCGACTAAAACAAAAGTAGCCTCAATTTCTTGTGTCAAAAACTCATTTCTAAGCAGAAAATTAGGTTGAAAATGCAATTGACCGTCTTTCAGTTTTACACCTAATTCTCCTATGCGGGTCAGAATATCTTCTTTCACTTGTCCGGTCATTCCGGGTTGTTGTGCTCCTTTATTAAATGGTGTGTGCGAATAAGGATCGGTTGGAAAAGCACCATAAACTTGTGGTGACTTGTGCACACCGATTCCGGCTCCAACGGCATCAAAATGGGTAATTAATGATTTAATTGTGGTTTGATTTTCATTGGATTCCACAGCTGTCTCAATAACTTCTAATACTGCAACATGCAATTTAGAAACCATGTGCCAATAGATAGAACCCAAACCTTCATACCCATAAAAAGTACCGGAACGTCCTGTGAATGCTTTGTGATTGAAGACATCTTCAAAAATTTGCAACACCAGTTCTGACTCATTATCTACTAATAACTTATAATCTTGTTGGTTTGCTAATTGAAGAAGAGCTTCCTTTACATCATTGGCATTATGAAAATTGCCATTGAAATGATAATTTCCTTTGATGTCCTGATTGACTATTTGGAAGTTGTTATTATCCAAAAGCTTTTTCAATAAAATTGATTTCTCAACCCTATCCTTAGGCAGGGTATTTTTTTCTAAAAATTTAGGAAGCGCTTTATTCGGATATAAAATATAACTGTTCTGTTCAGGTCTGTACAAAGCACTATTTCTCAAGGCATCCAATACCTCTAATGATTCTTTACCATTTAGAAAACCTGAACTTAAGACTGCTACTTGGCCTTCGAGCATTTCGGGTAAATAGGAAATTGATACTCCATCGTTTGCTACAGACATCAGATTGTAAGCATGATATAATTTGTCTTCTCTCTGATTGGCTTTAATGGAATGCTCTATAAAATCTATGCTTACTTGGGTAAACTTCTTCAAACCTTCCATGGAATGGGTTCGTTTTTTGCCCCAAAAACCACTGTTGTATACTTGGTAACGATACTCTGAAGCAGCTTGTCCTAAAGCATCCAAAATTTGCTTTCTGTTTTTGTCGTTAATAGACTCAGACAGTAAAGGTTGGAAAGCAACCAAATTTTCTCGAATAGCATGGTAAAACTCAACCATTTCATTCGAAATTTTAATGGTCTCCTGATTAGAGTTCTCGAGTAATTGTTGGAAAAATTTCAAAAATCTTCTCAAGTAATATAAAGTAACCATTGAAACACCATTCCCGACCAGAGCATTATTAGCATCATTCCACTCCGGACGTTGGGTATTCATCCAAATACCGGCTTCGGGAATAAAATTGGACATTTTTGCCAAAACTGTGGCCAAAATCTTTTCGATTAAATTGACATGGTAGATTTCGTCGTTATTGTCTCTTAACAAAGCGCCATCAGCTCCATTTTGATTTCTTCTGGCATTTATTTTGGCATCCCATTCATGGTTGAATAAGATGGTGTCTTTTGGATTTTGCAAAATCTCCTGATACGACTTAATGGTATAAGGAACGGCTGCATAAACAAAACATTCTTTGTCAAAGTAGCTATTGAGTTTACCGGGTTGGTATTTCTCTATGAACTCTAAAAATTTTAATAGATAAATGATTTGATGGTCTCCCCAATATCCAATGTAAGACCAAGGATTATCCGGTTCGATGGTTTCCCAATCAAACCCGTCTTTGGTAACGCGATAAGGATTGTATCCGTCAAAAGTAGAAGCATTCAGAAATTTATGAATCATTCCATCGATAAAATCAGGATAAGCATACGCTAAAGCTTCCCAATTCTGAAAAATATCGCGCCAATTCCCTTGGTAATCAAGGATTTTTGAGCCATCAATTTCACTTCTTGTATTGATAGAAAATTTATTCCACGGACGGCTTGGATCACCGTGTCTTCTGCTGAATTTAAGCGGTAGATATTCAGTACACAAACGCAATAAATCGGCATCCTCATTTTCTGTAACTTGTTGTTGCAGATACGAATAATTGAAGGTTTCCGGCAAACGACTCAAAAAAAAGGCTTGCTTTTCTGAAACAATTTTGTTTGCTTTTGCAATATAGTTTACAAAATCACTTTTATCAATTTGGTAATTTTCATCAAAAATTCCACCACGCATGATGTTGAACAAGACATTTGAAAAATGACGGGTATCTTTTCGGTTATCAGCAGTGAATTGTAATCCGTCGGCTGTGGCGTTTAATGCAATTAAGTTTTGGGTTCCCAAATCGACATCTTCAACCACTTTACGGTCAAGAAATTTATCATTACAAATGGCCTCAGTCAAGGCAATTACTTGCGATTGATTTTGGTTTACATTGGCAACAATCTTCCATTCTTTCGATGAATTGGATTGTAAAACAACTTCTGAAGAGATAAAATAAGCGCCTTTTTCACCTTTAACATCGGTTTCTTGCTTGATGATTTGTCCTTTTCTGAAAGCAGCAAGTTGTAATGAAGACAGTAAATAGGTAGGCTTTTCAAAGCCCAATGACCAAACAACATTAGCTTTTAAGGCTTCGCTTGGTTCAGCTTTATCAACAATAATAGCGCTCAGGGCAAAAATCCCTAACCCACTTTCAGCATGAAGTTCATTTCGTTTATAAGCATCTACCAAATTACTGGTTGTGGCTTGTAAATCACTATTAACTCCTTGTGGCAAGACATTTTGAATACCATCTAAAAGAGTAATAGTATAATCTGCAGTTGCATTGTTAATCAATTTTGAGGTTTTAACAAAGCCAAACAAGTTGCTACTACTCCATTGGTATCTGAAAGTCAGTTGCAAATCATGGTGAATTTCTTCAAAAATGATTTTGTTTCCGTAATTGTTTTTGTAGAGATTTCTGCTAAGCTTATACTTATCATTAAAACGTTCTGAAAACGGTTCCCAAATGTAGGTTTGGTCTTCAGAGTGAATTTGGAAAACAGACTTACTCCCGGTAATATCTGCAAATTCAGTTATTTTATCATCCGTATAATAAGGAAATAATGCGTATTCAGCATTTTTCCTTCCGGCGGAAATACCGCCATTGCTTGAAATAAACAACCAATGATTTGAATCGCTAACGACACTCATGAAGAATGGTCGCATGGCATCATTATTGGCTATTTTATAAAATTTTTCTCCATCTAACAAAACGATATCCATGGACACCTTTTTATCTTCAATCTCATTATCAACTAATGTGGTTTGTTTGTCAATCATAATAATTAAAAAGAGTTCTTTGTTTTTCTGTCCAATCGAAGCCATAAAAACAACTAGACTTTTTATACAAGAAGTCTAGTTGTCTTTATTACATTTATTCATATACTCTTATGTAATCAACTAACATTGTTTGAGGAAATACCGTTTGGCTATTTGGAGTACCTGGTAAATTTCCACCTACAGCCATATTTAGAATAATATAAAAAGGCTCGTTGAAAACCCATTCTCCGGGAACATCTTCGGGTGTAATTTGATTGTATAAAACGTCATCTATATAATAGTTTATGTAGTTTTCTCCCCATTCAATTCCAAAAATATGAAAGTCATTATCAAACCTATCATTGAGTAATGAATAGCTTTTAGAAATGGATTCGGCACCTGAATAACCTGGTCCATGTACTGTACCAAATACGGTGGTAGGATTGTTACCTAAATACTCCATTACATCTATTTCACCACATTGTGGCCATACAACGGTGTCAGAATTTGCACCAAGCATCCAAAATGCCGGCCAAATCCCTTTACCCCATGGTAATTTGATACGGGCTTCGAATCTTCCGTATTTTTTTTCAAATTTTCCTTTGGTCAAAATTCTTGCCGAGGTATAACCAGCTCCCATATAAAGTTCTTGAATTGCTGTAATTTTCAACATTCCATTTTCAACCACTATGTTTTCAGGTCTATCCGTATAATACTGTAATTCATTGTTACCCCATCCATTGTTACCTGTACCGATGTTGTAGCTCCACAAACTAGCGTTTGGTGCGCCATTTGTGTCAAACTCGTCTTGCATAACCAATTGTTTCATCGTTGTCACAGTTTGTTTTTCATCTGTTGAGCAACCTATAAGCAACAGGGTTATTCCTGTTAAGAGACAACTTCTTTTTATTGATTTAATCATTATATGTATTTTAAATGTTTTTAAATAAAGTCTAATTAGTTATAAAAATAGATGTTATCTGCATAAAGTACCGAACCATCTCCACCTTCTAGTATAATTTGGGCTAAATGTGATCTACTCAACAATAGAGGCATAGCTGAAAAAGGAATTTCTATTGGAATCCAAGCTTGGGAAACTAAAGTTGGGGCTGTAAAAGTGGTTGAATGTCTTGTGTCATCTCCACCACCAAAAACACCATTTGCACCAAAATCAACTACAATAACCCTAAGTTGTCTACCAGGAGCAACTGGTCCTGGAATGAAAACATCTAAATGTATACCTGTCATGCTATTAGCATTTATTGTAGGGTTACTAAATTCAATACCAACGAAATTAAAAATGGTATAATTCAGAATATTGTCTCCTAAAACAGAAAAGTCATTTGAAACAGTAGTCTGCCAAGGCTGCCAATAACCATTATAATAGTTTACAGGAACATTGGTATAAGCATCCGAAAAAATTGAAACTACATTGGCTTGATTTCTTGTAGGTACAGGAGCATGAATAAAAGTACCTGCACAATTAATAGTTAAACTACCAGTAGCGGGAACACCTCCAAAAGTAGCAGTTATTACAGTAGTCCCAGCACTTATAGAAGTTACAAGTCCAGAAGCATCTACAGTTGCCACACTAGGGTTTGACGAAGAAAATTCTAAATAAGAAGGACTAATTGATACCGATTGATTAATTCCTGTAGGTAAGTTGAAAGTAGCAATAACTCCATCAACACTTGAAGTAACACCTGCAAAAGTAGTCTGTGTTACATTATTACCATTCATTATTGAAGCTTGTCCATGGGCAATTGTTCCTAATTTCTCAAATCTCAATTCATCAATCCAAATAGTATAGCCGGCTCCATTAGTTCCGTTAGAACCTGCTGCATATCTAAACATTCCGCGTTCTTGCAAAAGTCTTGAAGCTTCTGGTATTGGAATAATGTACTTTGTCCATGCAGTTCCAACGCTTACGTTTCTCATGGTAGTAATAAACTCATTTGGGAAAAAATCTTCTCCAAAACCAAATTCATCAATAGTAACTCCTTGAGAAGCTTTTGCCCAAAATGTTAAGGCATCATAACCTGTTAAATCACGTCCAGCACCATCTATTCTAAAAATACCACCGGCATAACTTCCCAAAGGATCATTTGCATTTGGTACATCGAAACGAATTGAAGCATAACCTTTATAGGATTCTTCAGTATCAACAGAAAATGCTGTAAATTTAGAGTTTCCGTATGGAAAGTAAAAATTGCTTCCCAAACCAATAAAATTATCAGTGAATATTTCACCGTTTTTTGAGTATCCAGATAACGTTGCGTCATCCGATAATTCACGATCACAATTGACCGCTGAAATCAATACTATAAACAATAGTAGTGACTTTTTTAAATAATTAATTTTTGTATTTTTCATTTTTCAATTTTTTAAATTATTTTCCAATATTTATGTGAATGTATGTTCTAATTTCCCATTCAGATCCGTTTCCAAAACCAACCGGAGATAAAATTGGTTCTGTAGCAAATTCTGTTGCCGTTTGGTTAGGCGAATATCTCGGAGAAAATTGATTCAAAGATCTCCAAATACCCATAATTCCAATTCTGGTATCAGGCAATATAAACCAACTTGGTTTTCCAACAGAAGTTGAAATATCTAATGATGTTTGTAACGGATAAGTCAAATTAAAATCTCTGTGATAATCAAATGGACCCCAATCGTTAAACTTTATTGCACTGGTAACTTTTACTTTTCTATAAATTAATCTTACATCACCTCCTGCTCTGTTAATGGTTCTCTCAGAATCACCGTTTGCTTGTCCGTTCCCAAAATAAACATTGGCTATAAACCCTAAATCAGTGCTTAATTTTGAAACTATTCTGGTATTTGATTCCCATAAATCTTGAGCCGGCGCAGATCTTTCAAAAGCAAAAGCTGTACGATTGGCTAAAAATCCGATAGCTGCATCTTGATTGGTTGGTAAATGTCTGAATACAAAACCTGTACTTACTGCAAATTTTGCATCTTCTAACATATCGTTATTCCATTCATACATCCAGGTTGCAGGAGTTGGATCCCAAGTGATTAATAACTCTCCACCAACAGTTTCTCTGTTTGCTCTAACTATAAATGGGTCTTCTAAAATATTACGCAATCTTCCCGGTGCATCTATACCATTAGGCATAGCATCAACCAATGGTTTTTGCCATAAGAAGTTTGGTGCAATTTGTAAATTGGAATTGACATTATAAGTAAAACCGGCTAAAAAGTTCATTTGATTTCCGCTTCCAGTATCTTTTAATCTCCATCCGGTGAATGTTTGAACATTATCTGCACCTCCATTAGCAACTAATCCCATGATAGCTCCTTGAGTGTATACATTAAACCTTCCTTTTGAAAAGGTTAGTTTTGCTTTTCCACCCCAATTATCCTCTGAATTTATTTTATCATCATAAGCGGTAAAATTACCCGGAGTAGTTTCAACAGCGTATTGGAAAACTCTTCCGTTCAAAGGTTGTCCTGCCCAAATTCCACCAAATTCAATACCTAATGCACCAAGTTTTGTCTTAAAAGCTAGCGTAGCTCTACGAGTTTTAGGCTGAGGAACAAAAATAGAAGTTTGAATATTATTAGCATTGGCAATATCTTCATGATAAACAGCTGTTGCATCAAACTTGCCTATTTTTTTGCTATACTTCAAAAGTACTGCAGGATTCGCCGCCCACCAAAGTTGTGGACCAAATGCAGCTTTAAAACCACTCAAACTTCTTTTTCCATCTACTTCAAAACCTAATGTTTCTCCGTTATAGATATCTAAATTCGGACCATAATTTGCTTCCGAATACAAAGCAAAGAAGTCGCCTTCATAACCCCAATGGTAATGTCCTGTTCTGTAGAATCCTCTCAAATCAAAATCTTTTTGATTCCAACTGTATGATGCATTATAAACTTGTACTCTGTTGGCATCAGAAATTAATACCGGCCCTTCAGTTGTTTGAATAGTTTGTGTACGGCCTCTATTTTCGTAAAATATTTCATTTATTGGATTTTCAGCTACACGACCCAAAATATTAACGTTCACATTTGCTTTCATATTAGGTGCCGGATTTCCTTCAACACCAATAAAATAAGATTGCATGTGGTCAAAACCTAATCTATTAGGGTAATTAGTTGCATCAGGATCAGCTGCATCAGGTGTTGTAATTAAACTACCACCTGTATTAAAAGTTGTGAACTCTGCTCTTAAATTACTAATTTTAAGAACCTCACTGTCATTGCCACCTAAAGCAGCTTTGTCACCTCTTGCTCTCAAAACAGCATCCATAATCTGCGATTTATCAAAATGACTGTCAATTGAAGTCAGTGTTGTTCCGGCAGCAAAAGGATTTAATTGATGTATTTCTTTTAAAACATAGTAAGCTGCTCTCGGGTAAAGTTGGTAATGACCTTTCTCGTCGGTTGATCCTTTGGCGCAAATCCCAAACCATTCTTCATTCATATTGTTTTGACCTTCGGTAAAATCTTTTTGATATCCACCATTAGACCATGACGCATTGGAATCGTGCAAATCTAAATTTTTAGTTTGTCCAAATTTCCACCATCCATCACTAAATTGGAAAGTAAAACCACCTAGTGAATTACCTGCTTTTCCTTGGCCTGAAGCATTCGCATATATTTCTTTCCAGTTCCCTTTTAGGTAAAAAGATTGTGCTTTTTGGTCTTCTTCATTACTTAATACGTTAAAGGCATCGGCGCCAAACTCAGTAAACAATACCGGTTTGCCATATTCTTTTTTTACACGCTCAAATAAATCTCCAAAAGAAACCCCTCTATAAACGTTAGTTCCAAAGATGTCAACATCTTTACATTCTTGAGCAACTATATCAAGGAATAACAAATCACCATTACAAATCGCTATCGGATGTGATGTATCAATAGACTTCATCGCTACACTAGCCTCATTGAATAATTTGTACATTGATTGAGCTCTTATGGTTGACTTTCTATCTTTAATTGGGATATTTTCTGTTTCAGCACCATCCCAAAAAAGACCATAATTGTTTTCATTTCCTAACAAGAACAATAACAAACCTCTTGTGTCTTTGTAATCAGAAGCCATTTGTTTAACTTCTTTCATCAACAACTCACGTGTTTTAGGATCGGAATACTCAGTATTTGGCGTCCAAACTCCGTCTAATGTTAGACCATAACGACCAAAAGAATGATTTAACATGGTGTGAATCCCAAAATTATCATAAACGTATTCAATCCATTTTTTGGGCATTCCCGAATAAACTCTTATCGTATTAACCCCCATGTTTTTAAGTAGCCCCATTTCTTCATCCAAAGCTTCTTTGACAAAATCATCAGATTGATTCCAAAGACTGTAGGAATAATTTGTTCCAATTGGAAAATAATCCCAGTTCATTCCATTTACAATAAAATCTTTGCCATCGACTACGAATTTAGTTCCATCATTATTATTCGCTAAAACCACTTTATTGGCCTGCGAAAAAACAGAGGGTGAAAAAATCATGATGATGAATAATAAAATTAAGTTTTTCATTTTTAATAATTGTTTTGGTTGTTATTGAAATTTGATTTTTAGTTAATGAGCTTTTAATCAAAAACGATTTAAATTACATAATTTGTAATTTTAGGTAGTTTTTATTAATGTATCAATAAAAAAAATGGTAAAATATGATATTTAGTAAATTTACATTTTTTATAATTCCAAAAAAAAATAAAAGATTATAGAAACTATACAATGTGAGTTTTGTCAATTAAAAAATGAATTGCACCGAAAACACTAGTAATTTAAATATTTATTGCTGCGAAACATTTGAGAAATAAACATATTTTGTATAGTTAATGTATAGTCAAATCGAAGCGAAAAGACATTCTTAAATAGAAAGAATGTACTCAACGAGACCTGTTTCATGCGGCAAATCCATTTTTTTACGCAAACGATATCGCTTAATTTCAACACTACGCACAGAAATATTCAATAAAGGAGCAATTTCTTTTGAAGATAAATTCAACCTTAGGTAGGCACACAATCTTAAATCATTTGGTGTTAAGGTAGGATATGCTTGTTTTACTTTCTTCAAAAAATCATTATCTGCAGAATCAAATGCCTCTTTAAATACATTCCATGCTTTATCGGCCGAAACGTTTTTGTTTATAGTTGTAGATATTATTGATTTGACACTTCTGGAACTGGCTTCATCAGATGATTTTTTTAAATCTTCTCTGATTAAGGCCAATAACTCATCTTTTTTAATCAAACTCATTGTGGATAAGGCCAGCTCTCTACTTTTTTCATTCACATCTAAGGAGAGTTGTTCATTTCTTAATTTCATTAATTGCTGCTCGTTTTCTAACTCTTTTATTTCTAATAAAAGATTATTTTCATCTATCAATTTTTGCTTCTGCTGTGAATAATAATTGACATAAGCTTTGTTGATATAATAGGCCAACAAACAAATTAAAAGGAAATAAATAATAATGGCAAAGTTTGTACTGTACCAAGGTTTTGCGATTGTAAACGAGTAAACAGCGACATTTTCTGTCTGTGAATTAACTAATTTAGACCTAACTTTAAATTTATAATCTCCCGGAGATAAATTTTTGAAATTAATGGTTGGTTTAGAACTCCAATCACTCCACTGATCTTGAAAACCTTCAAGCAAATATTGATACTCCGCGATAACGTATTTATTATATATCGGAACTGTATAACTAAACGTAATATTGTTTTCATCATGTGAAAATGAACCCGACTCAGTTATTGATGAACTTATTAAATGTCCATTTAATTTATTAATACTAATATTCGAAATGGCAACATGGTTATTTTTGAAATTTAATTCATCAATATTAAAAGTATAATAACCATCTGTGGTTCCAATTATATAAACTGAATTAGACAATTGCGTAATGTTTTCATAGCCTAGCATCGTATTGGTAATTGATGACGGTATAGAAATCACATTCTTCTTCAATTCAGAATTTAATTTATTGACCGTGAAATAATTAATGTAATTCTTTGAAAAAAGCCATAGTTTATTAGAATTGTCTATAATTAATTTCCCTGAAGAGTATTCATTATTATCAAAAACACTGCTTAGTATATTGTCTTTTTCAAACTGTTTGGTTTTTTGATTCAATCTGAAAATTCCATCTTTGTAAGCGTAGTAAATAGAATTGTTAAATTTTGACAACCCTGCATTCTTCCCTTTATAAGGATATTTGTAGGCATATAAACCAGAACCTTTACGGTATTGAGAATCCAATTGAAAACGAAATATTCCTTTATATTCATGACTTACATAAACTTCATTAGATTTAGTAGTTACAAAATATTTAGAGGAATAATTAAAACCGGATATTTTGTTTCTGAAAACCCATTGATTGTTAACTTTTTCCAACACAGACATGCCGTAATAATTCCCCTGAAGCAATAAATTCTTTTTATTAGGTACTACTTCCAGTTTCCATGTTCCGGATTGTGAAAAAATTAGTTTTGAGTTGTCATTTTCAATTATAAAAGTCCCGGAATCATGACCACAAAACAAAACGCCATCATGTACAAAGAGTGACCAGACTTGACCTTTCGTTCCTTTAACAAATTTGAATTGACTCTCATTTAAATAATCTTTATAAAATAACCCTTGATTTGTTCCTAAATACAAAAAGCCTTTATAAATGATCGAAGCATAAACGGTTCCTAAATTTCCGGAATCATCCGAAAAACTTTTAATTGGAGATTTTAAATTGATACAGTTGATGCCGTTATCTAATCCAAGCCATAGATTATTATCAGTATCTTCATATATAGACAAAACTGTATTATTGCTCAATCCTTTTCTTTGTGTAATATGGTACTTTACTTTGCCTTCTTTTGTCAAAATAAAAACACCGTTGGAAATGGTTCCAACAGCAAAATTACCATTGGCAATCATTTGGCTACTATAAACACTACTTGCTGCAATCTCTGAATCGGCTTCTGTATTGAATTTGACCAAATTTCCATTAGTCAGTTTATAAAATCCATCAAATTGTGTATGAATCAACAAGCCTTCATCTATAGCAAATACGTTTACTATTTTGTTGTTTTTTAGAATTGAATTATTGGATACCAATTTACTGGTGCCATTTTCGATTTCAAACAAATCAAAATTAACCGTTTGATAATATATTGAGCTTTCCGTTTTAAAAGATTTTAAAATGCGACTATTAGGGTTTACAATTTTAAAAACACTCGTTTTGGTATCATAAATATAAATTCTATCTAAGGACTGAAAAATAACCCACTGATCATAATTTAAAATGTTCCAAAACTGTTCGTCTACATTAATTTTTGACTTGATTTTATGACTTAGAGAAGTATACTTAAGCCTGCCATTCTTTTCTCTGACCCAATACCCAAATTCCATGTAGCAACCCGTGTATATTTTATCCCCAATAACTTTTACAGAACGAATAATAGTTTCATTAGGGGATTGATAAAGAGCCCAATTAGACCCATTAAATTCAAGTAATCCTTCATTGTTAGCAAAATATACAAAGTGATTTTTATCTTGTGATATCATCCAATTCTGATTACCTGCATTGTATGTTGTGGAGTTATATTTTACAATGGGCGGTAAGTCTTGAGCAACCATAAAATTGGTAAACAATATTAGTATTGCTAAGCTGATAAATCTATTATTGAATGATTTTTTGAAAGTCATATTTACACAATATTACGAATTCTGTTTACAGAATTACAATTTTTTTATTAATTAATATCGATAGATTACTTTAAATAGAAAAGCACGAAATAAATCTCGTGCTTTCAAAAATAATTAAATTAAAATTATTCTTTGATAAATCTTGTTGAAGAAATATTTCCATCTATAGAAGTTTTTACAACATAAACTCCTACTTGAAGGCTAGCAACATCTAAAGTAACTAACTCAGTATTTGGAGTTCTAGAAATTACTTCTTGACCTAAAAGATTATATACAGAAACTCTTTCAATCGTAGATGTTGTTGATTCTATGTTCAAAACATTAGTAGCAGGATTTGGATATAGTTCTACATTTGAAGCTTCAAAATCGTCAGTTCCTAATGTAGTATTTTTGTGTAAGTAAAGGTTATCATAATATACTGTTCCTAAATCTGAAGTAATAACGAATTGTGCAAAATCAGATACACTTGGACACGCATTGCCAGGAGGTGTATTAATACAATTGAAAGAAGTAAGAGGTAAATCTATAGAAATCCAAGTTCCCTCTGAACCACTTGTCAAAATGTTTGAATTATTAGCAGAATATTCTATAGCATTAGTCTCTCCTGTGGTACCATTCCAGTTTGAGAATTTAAAATTAAAACTTTTATCTTGAGTTGGAGTCGCTGTCCAAATATCCATATGGAAATAAGTAAAACCAGATGCGTCAAATCTTCCTGCTAAAAATGCAATCCCTTCACATCCTAAACCAGTTATTCTATTTGTGTTATTCCCTTCAATTTGTACTAAAGTTGTTGTAGCGCCACACCATGAAGTATTAAAGGTATTATCATCACCGGTATAACCAATAACTGTTACAGGTGTATAGCCAACTAGAGCGTCACTAAATAATGATTTTACATCGGCAGCAGCTCTATTTGGAGGAGTTGGAGCAGCAGTAAGAGGTTGTGGAACTACTGGAGGTGCTCCAAGTGGTCCTTTGATATTATCTACATAAAAAGTTCTCGCTGGTGTAGGAACAGTTGGATTAAAAAATGACACTGCACCTGGAGCCCAATAAGTGTGAATAACAAAACCACTATAGATACCATTTGCTGGGGTTGGTTGGCCATCTAAAGAAGTAGTAAATGTAAATGAAATTGTTTGCCATGTGCTACCACCAGTATGTGATGCAGAAGCTGCTGATATAGCTGGACCACCTGTTCCGCCAGTAACTTTAACTAAGAAAGTAATAGGGGTATCAGAAAAAACATCCATTGTCATAGTTTTGGTAGTTGTTAAATTAACTAGAGAGGTTAGCGTTAAATTTACACCTTGCCAAGGTTCACATGCAGGGTTTCCAACGATTTTAAGAACTTTAGTTGTGTTTGTACCGGTTCCATCTTCAACAATAGGTGTAGGCACTGCGTTAGCACCTATATCGCCAAAAGTAGCTCCTACACTTCCAGTTTCTCCTGGTTCAAATCCTAACAATTGGTCTTGTGAATATCCTAATGAAAAAGTAAAAAGGAATAATAATAATGTAATTTTTTTCATGATTATTTTTATATTTATGTATTAAAAACGTTTTTATTTATTATTTAAAAAACCCAATATTTTAAAAAATGGGGCAAAAAAAAAGGAAAATTCATTTGATATGAAAATTCCTTTTCCATAACTTAATTAACTTAAAATTATTCTTTCATGAATCTTGTTGAAGAAACGTTTCCATTAATAGACGCTTTTACAACATAAACTCCTACTTGTAAACTAGACACATCAAGAGTAACTAACTCAGCATTTGGAGATTTTGAGATTACTTCTTGACCCAAAATATTGTATACTGTAACTTTTTCAATTGACATTTCTGACTCAATATTTAATAGATTCGTAGCAGGATTAGGATATATTCTTGCTTTTAACGTTTCAAAATCATTTGTCGATAATACAGTATTTTTGTGTAAATAAAGGTTGTCATAATAAACAGTTCCTAAATTAGATGTAATAACGAACTGAGTAAAATCAGTCATGCTTGGACAAGCATTACCTGGTGGTGTATTTATACAACTAAAAGTTGGTGTAGATAAAGGTATGTCTATAGTAATCCATGTTCCCTCTGCTCCACTTAGTAATGTGTTGGCATTGGTTGCAGTATATTCATAAGCATTTGTTTCTCCTGTTGTATTATTCCAGTTAGAAAATTTAAAACTAAATACTTTATCTTGAGTTGTTGTAGGTGTCCAAATGTCAATGTGAAAACGTGTAAAACCAGTAGCATTGAATCTTCCAGCAAAAAAAGCTACACCTTCACATCCTAAACCAGTAATCTTATTTGTATTATCCCCTTGAACTTGAACTAAAGTAGTTGCACCTGGACACCAAGAAGTGTTAAATGTATTGTCATTAGAAGGTTGCCCATCTACACCAGAATAATTTAAAGTAGCTATTGGTGTGTAATAATCACTAAATATTGATATTACATCTGCAGTAGGTCTGTTAGGTTGAGCTGGTGCTGCTGTTGTTGGAGAAGCAACACATGGTGCACAAGAACCTCCACAATCAATCCCAGTTTCAGTACCATCCTGAACACCATTATTACAAGTGCTTACAACTTGAACTACGGATACGTCATCAATAAATACATAACCTAATGCAGCGCCCATGTCAAATATAACTCTATCATTAACAGCATCACCATAGTTAATCGTAAATTGATATGTAAATGTTTGTGGTGTAGCTGTCAAAGTAGATGTTGCTGTTAAAGCAGTCCAAGGCGGACCAGCTTGACCAAGACCAACAATCATAGTTCTAGAACTAGTAATGTTGTCTGTAAACGCAACAAAACTTAATTCGTATGTATTACCACTCGTCAATGTAACAACTTGACTAAGATTAACATCGTATGGGTTAGCAACAGCAGTTACATTGGCTTGGTTTACAAAAGAACCTGCGCCAAGATCTACAACATTTGCAGCATTTCCGTACCAAGGTGCAGCTGTACCAGTTTGAAAATTACCATTAGTCACAATCTGACCATATGTCATCGTAGACAAAATTAATGATAGTAAGAAAGTAATTTTTTTCATAATTAATTTATTTTAGTTTGAATGTAAAGTTAATTTTTTGTTTATAGTATGAAGATTTGTTACACTATATAAAAACTATACAGTCTAAAACCTTTCTTAATCGTTCTAAATACAATAACTCAAAGTTAATAACAGTCATTCAAGTAATTGCCAAAATAAATGTTAAAAGAATAAAATGTTGTGGTAATGTTGTATTTATTTTGCTTAAAACTTTATTTCAATCAAACTAAATGTGGTGATTTTAAAAAAAATTAACTCAAAAAAAAACTTTACCATAAAAATAAAAGCATTTTTTAATGATATTGACAAAAGAAATTAAGAGCAAATACTAAGATTTCCTAATTAACTTTGTTACAAACTCCTGTCAGAATTGATTAACTTTGCGAACATTCCTTTTTTGCTATGAAGAGTACTGATATTGCTACACTAGAACCTAAAAAAAACATCTTAATTAAAGGCGCACAAATTCACAATCTAAAGAATTTAGATGTGGTGATTCCGCGCAATGAATTGGTAGTGATTACCGGTTTATCAGGTTCAGGAAAATCAAGTTTAGCCTTTGACACGCTTTATGCTGAAGGACAACGCCGATACGTGGAAAGTTTGTCTTCTTATGCACGGCAATTTTTAGGTCGACTAGACAAACCCAAAGTAGAATACATCAAAGGGATTGCACCTGCGATTGCTATCGAACAAAAGGTAAATACCACAAATGCGCGTTCAACAGTTGGTACTTCAACCGAAATCTATGATTACTTAAAATTACTTTTCGCTCGAATAGGAAAGACTTTTTCTCCTATTTCAGGCAATGAAGTTAAAAAAGATACGGTTTCAGATGTTGTCAATGCTGTAAAACTATTTGACCCAAACAGTAAATGGCTATTGCTTTCTCCAATTCATTTGGAACAAGGAAGACAATTGGAAGACAAGCTGAAAGTTTTACTACAGCAAGGTTTTGCACGTATTTTGGTTGATAACGAAATGGTGCGTTTGGATCAAATCGACCAACATTCATTAGACAATAAAGACATTTTACTCATCATTGACCGAATTGTATTGAATGCTGAAACAGCTGAAGATGAAGACTTTTATAATCGTTTGGCCGATGCCGTGCAAACCGCCTACTTCGAAGGCAAAGGCATTTGTTATTTACAAGAATTAGACACTAAAAAACGTCTGGAATTCAGTGCCAATTTTGAATTAGACGGCATTACGTTTTTAGAACCCAATATTCATTTATTCAGTTTCAACAATCCTTATGGTGCTTGTCCAACTTGTGAAGGTTACGGCAATATCATTGGTATTGATGAAGAATTGGTGATTCCTAATACTTCACTTTCAGTTTTCGAAAACGCTGTTTTTCCTTGGCGTGGTGAAAGTATGAGTTGGTACCGAGATCAATTGGTTAACAATGCCTATAAATTTGATTTCCCTATACACAAACCTTATTTCGAACTAACTGAAGAACAAAAAAACCTGATTTGGAAAGGCAACAAACTCTTCACCGGATTAGATGATTTCTTTAAAGAACTAGAGGAGAAAAATTATAAAATCCAAAACCGTGTGATGTTATCGCGATATCGAGGTAAAACCAAATGTAACACTTGTAAAGGCAAACGATTACGCAAAGAAGCCAATTACATCACTGTTGGCGGTAAAACTATTTCTGAATTGGTTGACTTGTCGATTAAAAGACTAATTCCTTTCTTTAATGAATTGAATCTTTCCGAATATGATGCCAAAGTAGCCAAACGCCTTTTGATAGAAATCAATAACAGACTGGCTTTTTTAAGCGATGTTGGGCTGGACTATCTGACTCTAAACCGAAACTCTGCGACGCTTTCAGGCGGTGAATCACAACGAATAAATCTGTCGACTTCATTAGGCAGTAGTTTAGTGGGTTCGATGTATATTTTAGATGAACCAAGTATTGGTTTACACCCAAAAGATACTGAGAGATTAATTAAAGTACTGAAAAACCTACGCGATTTAGGCAATACCGTTGTAGTGGTTGAACACGATGAGGACATCATGAAAGCGGCCGACAGAATCATCGATATTGGTCCGGAAGCCGGAACTTTTGGTGGAGAATTGGTAGCCGAAGGTACATTTGACGAAATCTTGCAGGCGGATTCATTGACGGCTAAATACTTAAATGGTCAATTGGAAATTTCAGTGCCAAAAAAACGCAGAAAATCCAACAACTTCATAGAAATCAAAGGCGCTCGAGAAAACAATCTGCAAAACATAGACGTTGCTTTTCCTTTAGAAAGTTTAACCGTAATCACAGGTGTCTCGGGAAGTGGAAAAAGTACTTTGGTAAAGAAAATATTGTTTCCGGCGTTGCAAAAGAAACTCGAAGGCATCGGAGACAAAGCAGGACAATTCAGTGAGTTAACCGGAAGTTTTTCACACATCAAACACATAGAATACGTTGACCAAAACCCTATCGGGAGAAGTTCGCGTTCGAATCCTGTAACTTATATCAAGGCTTATGACGACATTCGTGATTTGTATGCCAAAGAAAAACTTTCTAAAGTGCGAGGTTACCAAGCCAAACATTTTTCCTTCAACGTTGATGGCGGAAGATGTGAAACATGCAAAGGTGAAGGATCAATCAATGTAGAAATGGTATTCATGGCCGACGTTTCTTTGCCTTGTGATACTTGTGGTGGAAAACGTTTCAAGAAAGAAGTCTTAGAAGTAGCTTTTGAAGGCAAAAACATTGATGATATTCTAACCATGACCATTGATGATGCCATTGCCTTTTTTGCCGAAAACAAACAAACTAAAATCACTCAGAAGTTACAACCTCTTCAAGATGTTGGTTTAGGTTATGTCCAATTGGGACAATCGTCTTCTACACTTTCCGGTGGAGAAGCACAACGTATCAAATTGGCTTCGTTTCTAGTGAAAGGTGTAACCAAAGAAAAAGCTTTATTTGTTTTTGATGAACCCACAACCGGATTGCACTTCCACGATATCAAAAAGCTATTGGCTTCGTTTGATGCTTTGATTGAAAAAGGACATTCCATCATAGTGATTGAGCACAATCTCGACTTGATCAAATGTGCCGATTGGATTATTGATTTGGGTCCGGAAGGTGGCGAAAACGGAGGGCAATTACTGGCAGTCGGAACTCCGGAAGAACTTGTGAAAAATAAAAAATCAATTACGGCACAATACCTAAAAGACAAACTATAAAAAAAGCCTTCTGATGGAAGGCTTTTTTAGTAAAGTAAATTTATTCTATTATAATTTTTTTGGTAATTCTATTCTTGTTTGTTTCTAATACGGCCATATATACTCCTTTAGACAACCCGGTTAAAGAGACTGTTTCTATGAGTTGCGCATTTTCAACTTGTTTGTAAATTACACTCTTTCCTTGCAAATCAACCAGTTTGAAAGTGTAATGATTGTCGGTCAATGTTCCTAAATTAATATTTAAAAAATCCTTGGCCGGACTGGGATAAAAACTCACTTGAAAATCATTCGACAAATCATTAGTTTCTAATGTTGTGGAAGCCACAGCAAAGTGCAACATGGCACCGGTAGCGGCTTTGGCAATGTTATAAACATAATGCGGATCCATATTGACCAATAAATCAGTTGAAGTATGGCGATGTGGCGTTTCATTTCTTTCAAAAAAACCGGTGATTACTTCATTATTGTCTTCAAACGGCATGTAGTCTGAGGCATAGGCATAAGACAAATAAGTGTTTAAAGGAGAATACAATTGAGTACAAGTAATCAACTGATTGGTGAATGTATTGGAGGCGGCATTGTTAGAAGTCGGACTTCCTGTATCTCTTTCGCAAGTAATAGTATCATTGGTCATATCGGCTCTTCCTCCAACTTCATCAATGTTAAAAACCAAACGAATATCCATTTTTGGATTGGTGGCATTGACTACGGAAGAAACAAAATTCTGGCTTCCAACCAAACCATCTTCCTCACCACTGAAATTGATAAATTTTATTGAATATTCTGTTGGAATATTTTGCAATAAACGTGCTACTTCAAAAATAGTAACTACCCCACTTCCGTTGTCATTTGTTCCTTTACCGGTTATGGTATCATAATGTCCGCAAATAATCACAAATTTATTAGGATAAAGTGTTCCTACTTTGGTCACCACCAAATTTTTACATGTTGAACCCGAATAGGTAAAACTGTATTCTTGCAACTGTGCGGCAGTATATCCGTAACTTAAATATTCAGCTTTCAACCAGTCGAGTGTATTTTGCAAAGCGGTTGTTCCTCTCCTTTTTATGCCTAAATTTTCAAATTCAGTCAGATTGGCCAACACATTAGTTTCAGAAACTTGTTCAACTACAGTTCCGTAAAAAGGCACATAAGTTTGACCATAGCCATTTGATATCAAGAACAAAAAGGATAATGAAAATAGTAGGTTTTTCATTGAAATTTTAATAAAATAAAGTTGTTTAGTTTGCAAGTTCGTTAGCAAATGTACTAAAATTTTAAACATATTCAATACCATAAAAATAAAATGCAAGACAAAAAATGATTCGTAAGGTCTTGTATTAATGACGATTAGACCATCTTAATCAAACCTTAAGAATTTATTTACGGGCTTTGGCACACGTATTGGAATGTACCTTTCAACAGCAATAATAACTGTTCGAAGACGCTGAAAATCGAAAGAGTAAGCAAAACTCAAATTTGTATTGATTATGAAAAAAATTACCCTTTTAGTAGCTACTGTTTTACTGGTTGGAAACGTAGTGAATGCAACAGAAGTAAGAACGAGATATAGCTTTGATGAGCCAATCTCATTTGTGGAAAGAGGCATTGAGTTTTTTGTTTTTCCAAATGGAGACTTTGATTTTAATACCCGTCCACAAGACAGCGAAGGTGATTACTATTACCGAACTGCCGGAAAAAGAGGAACAAAAGCTACGGCAGCTAGAGGCGCTGTAAACTATGGAACTCGAATTGAACATGATAGTTTTGGTAGAGTAAGACGTGTTGGTAACACTTTTGTCAACTACGACAGCCGAGACAGAGTAAGCCGAATTGGAACGGTTTACATGAGATATAACAGACATGCATTGACACAAATTGGTGGAATGCAAATTGTTTACAACCGCAGAGGTGATATTGTAGATATGATTGGAAGCATTAAAGGTTTTAGAAATCAAGGGTATGTTTACCACAACAACTACGATTACGATAACGATTATGCAACAAACAATCCAAGAAATGATGATGATTACTACTACTACAAATCTGATGGTACAAAGGCCAAGATTGAGGATAAAAAATAAATAGTTAGTTGTTTTGGTTAGGTTTTGATGAAGAAAATCCCGCAAAGTTTACACGATGCGGGATTTTTGATTTTATAAAGATTCGGATGGATTAATGACCGCCACTTACTTTTTTATCAAAGTCAATTCCTTGACTTTTTAGTATTCCGCTAACTTTCCAAGCATAAAACGCTAAATAGGCAAAACAGAATACACCTACTATATAACTACTGTGAATACCTAAAATTCCTGCTATTTCTCCTTGCAACCATGCTACAATTCCACCACCCATAATCATCATGATTAAAAAACTGCTACCTTGACTAGTATGCTTACCTAAACCGCTAATAGCTAATGTAAAAATGCAAGGCCAAAGCGTACTACAAAACAAACCAACGCTAGTAAACGCATATACACTTACCATTCCGTCAGTAGTCATTCCAACCAGCAGAGCAACCATCCCTAAAATGGAAAAAATCAATAACATTCTAGCTGGATTTCCTTTACTGACCATATCTGCGACAATTAAAACCAAAATAATTAATGCATATACATAAAATGGCGTTAAATCATGTTTTGCAATAGCATTAACAAACAAGAACACTCCAAAAGCCAAATAGGGTGCAATAAATCGCAATATCTTTTGAGTGTTCATGTTATCTGTAAAGGCTTCAATTGCACCTGTCCAACGTCCAATCATCAAACTTGCCCAATATAATGAAATATAAGGTGCTATATCTTTTGTTATAAAACCAAGATTTTTTTCCATGTATTCTGGCAAATTACTCGCAGTAGATACTTCAACTCCAACATAAACGAAAATAGCAATCATCCCCAAAATCAATTGTGGATATTTCAAAGCCGAACTTCTGGTATTATCTGCTTCGCCTTCCACTTCAACAACAGCAGCCGGTTTGTCCGGTAATGAAGAGAATTTTAATAAAACAGCAACTAATAAGAATGCTGCACCAAGAACCAAATATGGTGTTTTTACACTTTCAATACTCATCTCAGTATTTCCTGAAGTTGCCGAACCAAATATGGCAAAACTAACGATTAGCGGTCCAATAGTTGTTCCAAGATTATTAATTCCACCAGCCATAGTTAAACGCTGTGAACCGGTAGTTATTGGTCCAAGTGCAATCGCCAATGGATTGGCAACCGTTTGCTGCAAAGAAAAACCTAGCGCAACGATAAATAATCCGGAAAGCATTAAAGGAAACGAACCTGTATTCGCCGCAGGATAAAACAATAAAGTTCCTAAAGCAGAAATTACTAAACCTAAAGCCAAAGAGTTTTTATAACCAATTCTATTGATTAAATCACCTTTTGTCAAATAAGAAATAATCATATAAATAATAGAACCAACGGTGTATGCTACATAAAAAGCAACCGATACAAGCTGACTTTCACCTTGTGTTAAATCAAAAGCTTTCTTGAAAACAGGAATTAAAATATCGTTACTAGCGGCGACAAATCCCCAAAAGAAAAATACAGTGACTAAAGGAATAAACTGTGCCCAATTGGTCTTCAAATTTTGTGTACTCATAATTATAGTTTTTGGTTTGGTTGTTAAAAATTAATGCTGAATAAAATTAATTGGTTAAATATACATTTATAAGTAAAAAAAAAAGTTTAGCGGTAGAATTAGTTATTAACGAAGTCATCTTCATAAACTCAATCCGCTCTTTTGATTTCAGACTTTGGTCCAATACCATTGTTGTTAAAAGCTTCTATTTGGAAATAATACGCATCAGATTTGTCCAAACCATTGAAATAATATTCGGTTTTTCCGTAAACCATAATCGAGCCGTATAATTTATCAGGTGATTTGCCAAAGTAAATTACATAAGCGTCTGCATTTTGTTCCTGTTGCCATTTGAACCAAACATTTCTTCGTTCACCTTTTACTTTTGGTCCCGAACGCAATGGCACAAATCCTTTAACTTCACTTGGCTTTGCTCCGCTTCCTTTGCCAAAAACCCTAAAACCACTAATCGCAAATTTACCCGTTGGCATCCCGATATTTTCCAGTTTTAAATACCGAGCCGAAGTCGGAGTCTGCAATTCGATGTACTCGTGCGGAACATCTTTAGTGCTTTTGCTTTTGTCGATTAAGACTTTCCAGTTTTTACCGTCATTAGAAGTATAAATGATGTATTTGTGTCCCAAGGTCGTTTCGGGTTTGCCCATAAATTCAGCATCTTGATCGGCATAGTTGATTTGAATCGCGTTGATGGTACTTTTTTCGCCCAAATCCGAAATCAGGTATTCTCCTTTATTAGCCGTTTTAGCCGACCAATAAGTCTTGATATCTTCATCTACCGAAAGGTTCGCCTGAAAGCCACCCAATGTTGAAGAAACTTGAACCGGTTTGTTATAATTCAGTAACATCCAGCCGGCAAAACTTTCGCTTAAATGGCCTTTGTTTTCCGAAGGTAAAAACGTTGGATAATCACCATAAGCGGTATTCGAATACAAAATATCATCTTGATCAAATCCGGCAGGCCAAATGCCCAAACGGCGTTCGAAATTGTTTTTCACACAAACGCCAATCGTAGAAATATGCCAATACTGGTTGTTTGCATCGGTAAAAGTCGCTCCATGTCCTGCACCACGAGCAAAACCTCCGGGTTTATACGAAAACGGATTGTGTGATTGATACTCAAAAGGACCAAGCGGATGATTGCCCACATAAACGCCATCGGCATAGCCACTGAATTCGGTTCCGGGCGCACCATATTGCAAGTAATATTTACCGTTGTGTTTGGTCATAAAAGCGCCTTCGGTAAACGGTTGCAGGAAAGTATTGTCGTTGTGTTCACCAAAGCGTTCCCAACCGTGTTCATCGTCATTCAATGCCAACACCGGAATTCTCTCGCCTTCCGGTTGGAAAGTTTTACGATTGAGTTTCATTCCGTACAACGGATATAAATTGCTCGAACCGTAATATTCATAAACTTCGTCTTTCTCTTTGTCCCAAAAAATCTGTGGATCCCAAGCCGCGGCTTCCGATTTGTGGATTAACTCTTTCCACTCGCCTTTCGCCGGATTAGTGCTCATCCATAGCGGGAACTCTTTTCCGTGAGTTGAACCAACTACCAATAAAGTATCATTGACAAAAGACAAAGATGGTGCACACAATTCGTCATAAACTTTGTGTTCGGGACGAAGGAATTTTTTAGAAATAAATTTCCAATCCGATAAGTCTTTGCTATGCCAATAACCCCATTGATTGGTAGAAAAAAGATAGTATTCACCCTTAAAAAAAGTAATTACAGGATCAGCTGTAGCGCGGTGTTTTCCTTGCTTTACAAAATCGGGAATTGGGCAATAACCGTAGTCAATATTAATCGGATTGCAATATGTTTTTTGTTGGGCAATTCCAAAATTTGAAATCAATAACAGTAATAGTAGTGCAATCCGATGTTTCATAAAAGTGAGTTTTAATTGATTGGCACAAAACTAATAGCCGTTCCACCACCAGCAGCCAAAACTAATTTCAGCTTGCTTTTGGAAGTCACTGTCATGGTTTTAATTTCGTAGTTAATTGGGTTTTTCTCCCAATGAGCCGTTTTTCCGTCTTGGTAAATGATGGCTTTGTATTTTTTATTCGGAGAAAGGAAATCCAATTTGATTTCTGTATTTCTGGCGTTTTCATCACTGATAGCGCCTAAAAACCAATTCTCGGATTTTTTATCTTTACGGGCAATAGTCAAATAATCTCCCGGTTCAGCTTCAATATATTTGGATTCTTGCCAATCTACCGCAACGTCTTTGATAAATTGAAACGCATCTGGGTATTTCTCGTAGTTTTCCGGTAAATCAGCTGCCATTTGCAACGGAGAATACATGGTTACATACAAGGCTAATTGTTTGGCCAAAGTAGTGTGAACCTGCTCTTTTTTACTTTTGTCATAAAAGCTCATTTTAATTTCAAAAATGCCCGGTGTATAATCCATTGGTCCGCCTAATAATCGGGTGAATGGCAAAATGGTTTCGTGCATTGGCGGATTTCCATTGCTCCAAGCGTTGAACTCATTTCCACGAGCGGCTTCGGCAGCAATGTAATTCGGATATGTTCTGTGGTAACCGGTTGGACGAGAACTTTCGTGTGAATTGACCATCATTTTGTAATCGGCAAAACGTCTGGCTACGAAATTGAAATGGTTGACCATGGTTTGCCCATCGTGAAATTCACCACGCGGAATAATTCTGCCTACATAACCTGATTTTGCTGCAGGATAACCATACTCTTTCATCAAGTTTAACGCTCTGTCTAAATGTCTTTCGTAATTCGCCACCGAACCCGAAGTTTCGTGGTGCATAATCATCTTAACGCCTTTGGATTTGGCGTAAGCGTTAATCTCGGCCAAATTATAATCAGGATAAGGCGTCGTAAAATCGAAAACATCTTCTTTCCAATTGCCGAACCAATCTTCCCAACCAACGTTCCAACCTTCGACTAAAACACCGTCAAAACCGTGTTTGGCTGCAAAATCTATATAGCGTTTTATATTAGCCGTAGTTGCTCCGTGTTTGCCACTGGCAATTAATTCTTTAGATTCTGTATTTTGGGCATTTTGGCTACCGGCATAATCCCAAGTTGATTTTCCTACGTGCATTTCCCACCACACACCAACATATTTCATAGGTTTAATCCATGAAGTATCTTCAATTTTTGATGGCTCGTTAAGATTTAAAATCATTTTGGAACCAACAATTTTTCTGGCATCATCGCTTATCATAATCGTTCTCCAAGGTGAAACGCATGGTGCTTGCAAATAGGCTTTATCGCCAATGGCATTTGGCACTAAACGAGAGGTAAGCGCATTTGTTATTGGATTTAAATCCAAATGCATTATTGGATAATTGACTACGGCGGCTTCAAAAATATTAAGGTATAAATTGTCGGCGGTTTTCATCATTAATGGTGATTGTACAACGTACTTTTCGGCGATTGATTTTAATCCGATACCATTATTTAAATCGATTTTTTCAGTATTGACTTCTGACAATAAAGTTTCATTATAAGCATATTCCTGACTGTCAAAATCGCCCGGAATCCAGAACGTTTTGTGATTTCCGGCTAAGTTGAATTCTGATTTCTCATCGGAAATGATGAAATAATTCAGACTGGATTGTTTTGGAAATTCATAGCGAAAAGCCATGCCTTCGTCATAAACTTTGAAGATGATATTGATCTTTCTATTTGTTCCTATTTGAGATAAACAAAAGGTCAATTCGTTATAATGATTTACAATGCTAGATTGCTCACCTAGAACCGGTTTCCATGTTTCATTAAAAGTTATTGTTCTGACACTGTCAATTTTAAAATTGGTTGCCAGATCGGTATCACCTTTCAAATAAATACCCAAAAGACTGTTCAGAACTATCGGTTTGTTTTTATAAGTCAACGAATAAGAAGGTCTTCCTTTTTCGGCCAATTTAAAATCGAGCGTAAGTTCTTTTGAAGGCGATTGTATCGTTTGCGCTTTAAGGCAAAAAGCGAACAACAACAAGGTGATGGTAATCGAATTTTTCATAAAGTATATTTTTGCTAAAGATAGAAATTACTCCTTACTTTAAAAAAACCCTTTAGTATTTAACCAAAGGGTTTTCCTTGAAGTAAACATAAAACTAATTAACCAAATCAAATTCTATTTTATTACTAGTATCGGAATTGCTTCCGATGAAGACTTGAAATTTCCCGGGTTCGGCTACAAATTGTAAATCTGAGTTATAGAACTTTAAATCTTCTACACTAATCTCAAATGTTACGGTTTGCTTCTCGCCCTTTTTAAGGTTTATTTTTTGAAATCCTTTTAATTCTTTAATCGGTCGGGTTATCGAACCCACTAAATCTCTGATATATAACTGAACCACTTCTTTGCCATCAAAATTTCCGGTATTGGTTATGTCAACTGAAGCTTTAAGTGTTTCATTGGCATTCATTACAGCAGAAGATAATCTCAAATTTGAATAATCAAAAGACGTATAACTCAATCCGAATCCGAATGGGAATAAAGGCTCGTTTCTTTCATCAATATAATTTGATTTAAACTTTTCGAAAATACCTTCTTTATTGCCTAATGGTCTTCCGGTGTTTTTTACAGCGTAATAAATTGGGATTTGCCCAACACTTCTTGGGAATGTAGTCGTCAATTTTCCTGATGGATTTTCGTTTCCGAATAAAATATCGGCAATGGCATAACCGGCTTCACTTCCGGCGAACCAAACATTCAAAATAGCCGGAACGGTTTTATTTTCGTCCGTTATAACCAATGGGCGACCATCAAATAAAACCAAAACAACCGGCTTTCCTGTTTTTAATAAAGCTTGTAACAAATCTTTTTGCGCTTGTGGTATTTCTAGATTAGTTCTACTGCTACATTCGCCACTGAATTCAGCTGATTCCCCTAATGCTGCCACAATAACATCCGCTTGATTGGCGATTTTCAGCGCTTCTGAGAGTAGTTCTTCGGTCGTTCTGTTATCTCTGTGTAAGGTTTTACCAAACATGGTGGCTCTTTCTTCTAAAGCGGCATCATAATCGAGATTACTACCTTTGGCATACAATATTTTGGCTGAATTTCCGACCACCGAATTAATTCCTGCGATCAATGAAATCGATTTTTCTTGTTTGGTTGCCACGCTCCAAGTTCCTGCCATATTTTCTTTAGCATCCGCTAACGGACCAATAACGGCAATGGTTCCTGACTTTTTTAAGGGTAACGTTTGGTTTTCATTTTTTAGTAAAACCAATGATTCTATGGCAATCTTTTTAGCTTCAGCTCTGTGAGATGAAGTAAAAATTTCCGTTTCCGCACGATTGGCATCACAATATTTGTAAGGATTATGAAATAGTCCCAAATCGTATTTGGCATTTAAAATTAACCTTACTGCGTTATCAATTTGCGACATTGAGATTTTGCCTTCTTCTAGTGATTTTTTAAGCGTTAGTAAAAAACCTTCGCTTACCATATCCATTTCTACTCCGGCATTTAATGCCATAGCAGCTGAGGTTTGCATGTCACCAACACCGTGTTCGCTCATCTCCATTATTGCGGTATAATCGGTTACAACAAAACCTTTGAAACCCCATTGTTTCCGAAGCAAATCTGTCAATAACCATTTATTACCCGTTGCCGGAATCCCATCGATTTCATTAAATGAGGCCATTACAGAAGCTGTTCCCGCATCGATTGCAGCTTTGTATGGAGGTAAATATTCGTTAAACATTCTGAGTTTACTCATATCAACCGTATTGTAATCTCTTCCACCTTCCGGTGCACCGTATAAAGCGAAGTGTTTTACGCAAGACAAAATTGTATTATTTTTCATTAAATCATCGCCTTGATATCCACTAACCATGGCTTTGGCAATTTGGCTTCCCAAATAAGGATCTTCTCCTGAACCTTCGGAAACTCTTCCCCAACGCGGATCTCGGGAAATATCTACCATAGGTGAAAACGTCCAATTTATGCCATCGGCACTGGCTTCTTGAGCGGCAATTTGGGCACTTCTTTTAATCAAATTCATATCCCAAGTACACGATAATCCTAGCGGAATCGGGAATGTAGTTTCGTATCCGTGAATGACGTCCATTCCGAAAAGCAACGGAATTTTTAAGCGACTTTTTTCAACGGCAATCTTTTGAACTTCTTTAATCTTTTTGACGGATTTTATATTGAACAAGCCACCAACTTTACCTTCTTCAATTTTTTTAGCAATATTTGAACTGTTGGCTTGACCGGTAGTAATATCTCCGGAAGTAGGTAAGTTTAGCTGTCCAAGTTTTTCTTCCAAAGTCATTTTGGATAATAAATCAGACACAAAAACTTCTTTTGGTGCAATTGTTATAGTGGTTTTACCCTTTTTAGCTTTTTGGGCAAAGGTTAATCCGGTTACCAGTAATAGGATTATTGTGGCTTTTAACTTCATTATAGTTCCTTATTTTTTAACTTGTTGCAACATCCAATCGTAGACTTCAGAGTTGTCATACACCCTACTCCAACTATCGTGATCGGCATCTGCAAATATAGTTAGTTGAACATCGGCGTTACATGTTTTAAGATTTTTAAATACATTGGTTACAGAATTTAAAACCACTACATCATCGAGCAGACCGTGAAAAATTCTAATGGGAATATCTTTTACTTTGCAAGCATCGTCTTCTTGCATTTGATTTACAAAACTTGCTATTGGGACTAAGGCAGCAAAAATCTCGGCGTGGGCTAATGCCAAGTCCCATGCTCCCCAACCGCCCATACTCAAACCGGTTAAGTAAATTCTATTGGCATCAATATTATTTTCTTTAACGATTTTTTGAATCAATTGGTAAAGCGATTCAGCTTCCCAATTACCATTTTCCGGACATTGTGGCGCAAGTATGAATGCGTCTAATTCATGATTTTGATTGTATTTTAATGGACCATGAATTTTAAGTTTTTCCAAATCTGTTCCTCTTTCACCGGAACCGTGTAAAAAAACAATTAACGGCTTTTTAGATTTTACATTTTTGGGTTGACTCAATAGATAACCATAAGAATAAGTTGTAGTTATTTGAGTCGAAAAGCTACCAGAAGTTTCTTGAGCAAAAGTATTAAAACTAGTACCGAAGAAACAGAACAGTAGTATTTTAAAATAACGCATCATATTAAAATCCGTGTTGTGTGGAAGTAAATCCTAAATTTTGCAAACCGGTTTGTATTTCAGGAGCTTGCATGAATAAGTTCCAAAGAAATCCTGTTCTGTGATTTTCAATCATTGGTGCAATAGTTCCTTGGTCGATGGCCAAGTATCTTTTAGTTACCCAATCGTGGTGAGGCGAAAAAGCATCATACGGTCCGGCGACACCTATCAATCTATCTTTCCAATTTTCATTTTCATAAAAAAACCGCAGTGCTTTCATTGATTCTTCCGGTGTATAAGGAAATGAGGATAAGGCAGCTGTTGGCGAAATCACACCTCTGTCGTTATTAGGTTGGTGTGCAGAATAGCCCGTTGTACCATTAGCATTACGAGAATAACTTGCTGTTAAACCCCAACATTCGTCGCTATAACCATTCCATGATAAAGGGTTAGCAATACAGTAAGCATTCATTATTTTGGTGTGATTTTGGGTCAATGTCCAATAATTGGCATACTGATCTGTTAAACCTCTTGGGTCTAATCCCATATAAGAATAATGCGACCAAAACATAGGTCCAACCGTTGAAGTTCCGTTATAACTAAAAACTCTGGGAATATTAAAACTTGTACTTGCACTAACAATATTTCCATTTCTGGCCCAACCTTCATGATAAGCGGCAGATGGAATCGGATGGGTTGGTGATGCAGCACCCATTATATAGGTAATCAAACATTCATTATAACCTTCCAACTTAAAATTTATTTGCCATTCATACTCAGGAGACCAATGCCAATACATGGCGTTTTCACCTTTAGTGTACCAATTCCAATCCACACCTTTCCATAGATTATCAGCTTTTAAAGCCAATGCTTGTTCTTCTGGAGTACCATTTTTGAAATACTCTCTAACACAGATTAATCCTTGACACAGGAAGGAAGTTTCAACGATGTCTCCACCATTATCAACAGTTCCGAAGGGAACGACATTTCCGTTCACACCATTCAACCAATGAGGCCAAGCACCGTGAAATCGGTCTGCGTTTTCAAGGAATGTAAGCGCTGTATTCAATCGGGTTACTGCTTCACCTCTTGGAACAAAGCCACGTTCAATACCTACCAGAATAGTCATTAATCCAAATCCTGAACCACCTGTGGCTACAAGATTTTCATCAACGGACGGTTCATCGATATGGCATCTTTCTCGGGCTAATTTTGAATTGGTTTCTGCATAATCCCAAAAGTATTTTAAAGCATCTTTTTGGGCCAAGTTAAGAATCTCCTCATCGGTTAACACTGTAGGTTCTTGTGTTTGCGTTGAAGAATCTTTTGAGCATGAGCCGAAAAGTAGTAAAAAAGGTAAAAGGATAATCATTTTGGCAATGTTTTTCATGATTGATGGGGAGATGATTAAATTTAGAATTAAAAAGTCTGGCAGTTAAACCACCAGACTTTTTTAAAATTGTCCAGGAATTATCTACCTGCTAGTTCTAACTCATACAATGAATTGATATCTGAAGCTGAAAGTGCTTTTTTCCAAACACGAATCTCGTCAATTTGACCATTCATAGGTCGTTGCCATGAATCAGCTGTGCCGGAAACTACTGTTCCAAATGTTCCGATAACTGCTTTTGCAGGTGTAAAGAAATTTAAAGGTAAAGCTGTTCCGCCATTTCTAGATTCCCAAACCGGATTAGAAATTTTTTGACCATTAGCATACACTTTGAATAACGCTGTTGGTGCATCCCATGTGATTACGTAATGAGCCCAAGCATTTGCATATTTTGCAGCATGAGCTACGTGACCAGCCGCAATGTCATCCGGACTTGGATTAGCTGAATTGATAATGTCTTGGAAATTAGCACTTCCATCACCGTTTTTAATTACGGCTAAACCTTTAACCACCAATGTGTCACTAGCAGAAGTTCTCCAACCTGTTTCAGACATTAAGTTTAAATTTCCTGCCCATTCATTTGGACGAGTTAAAGAGAATAACATTGTTGGGTGTCCATCTGTTCCTCCATTGTTAGTGATTTTAGCCCATAAACTAATTGACATACTGGCTGAAGTACTAGCCAAAGCCGTAATTTCAGGGTAAGCTAAATACCCGTTAGTCAGTACTAAACCGTCGCCTTTTACAGCGGTGTTATATGACGCTCCAACGGTAGCTGAAGGCGAAGTATTCGAAATACTTTCTTTACCATTGCCATTTAAAGGCCAATAGGCAACTAAATCTGTTGCTCCTACTTCACCAGCATTGTTGTAACCTCCAATTGGTGGCAATGAACTATCACTATCACTGCTACAACTTGTTAATGATGCAAATGCAATTGTTAAAGCAAATGCTGAAATAAAAATTTTGTTCGTTTTCATAATAAAAAAAATGGTTTAAGTTAAATTAATTTTAATACCCCGGATTTTGAGTTAGTAAGCCTCCGCTTGTAATTATTTGATTTTGTGGAATCGGAAACAATTCGTGAGTTCCAACTATAAATGTCTTGCCGTCAGCAGCCATAGCAGCTGATGCTTGACCGGTTCTGATTAAATCGAACCAACGGTCATGCTCCATTGCCATTTCTGCTCTTCGTTCTTTTAAAATGTTATCAAGGGTAACCGAACTTACTATCGGTAAACCGGCTCTTGCTCGTAAATCGTTAATTCTATCAGTAGCTTCTGAATTCAACCCAAGATGAAAGGCTGCTTCTGCTCTGATTAATAGTATATCACTATATTTTAAAATTCTCAGATTTTTAGCGGTTTGGGTTCGGTCTCCATTCCAAGATTCTGCTATACTACTCTGATAAGATTTGTAATTGTATCTTGCATTGGTCCAAGTAGTTGGTGCAACAAATCCATCCCAAAGTACTGACGGAACAAAAATGATGGAACTACTTCTTCTAATATCGCCCGGTTCAAAGGAATTGGCTAAGGATAATGATGGCGTATTAAAACCCCAACCCAAATCTGGTGTTCCTCTTGGTGCTTGAACATTTGTATAATCTTGTAACCCTTTGGTTAATGTGGCTTGTACTTCGTAAATGGATTCGGATCCATTTTCGCCTATTTCTTTCCAAACATCAGCATAATTGGTCATCAAACTGTATTGGGCTGAACTTATTACGTTACCACTCATATTAAATGATTCTTGCCATTTCTCTTGGTATAAATAGGCTTTAGCTAATAAAGCTTGTGCAGCACCTTTTGAAGCTCTTCCTTTATCATTAGGTGAATATGCTCCTTTTAAAGGTAGCTTATCGATGGCATCTAATAAATCTGTTTCAATTTGGGCATAAGTTTCCGTTTTTGACTTTCTGACGTATACCACTTCATTGATTTGTGCTGTATCATTGATATCAATTTTTGATGTTACCAACGGTACTCCACCAAAACAACGAACCAAATCAAAATAGCATAAAGCTCTAATGAATTTTACTTCGCCTATTAATCTATTCTTGAGGCTTTCTTCGATAGATAATTGTTCTAAATAAAACAAGGCATTATTAGCACGATATATTCCGTCATAACGACCTATCCAAACATCATTAAAGGAAATATCAGTTGGGCCAAAAGCCAAATTATCAAGTCTTCCTTTATCGACTCCAGTGTCAGTTAATGTAGAACCTTTATCGGCATCATCGGAGACAATACTAGTAATTCCTATCCATGAAAAGGCGTACATATTATAATCCAATTGTTTGTTGTAAACACCATTCACCAATTGAACGGCATTGTTAGGATCGTTAAGAAAATCAATCTCAGTTAAGGCATTGTTGGGTTCGACGTTTAAATCTTCTTCACAGGATAAGAAAATCAACGGAAATAAGAACAGCGCTATTGTTTTAAATTTTATGTTACAAATCATTTTTCATAGTATTTTATAGACTCATATTAAGACCAAACAAAAATGTTTTATTAGTTGGATATGCATCCAATTCAATTCCGGCACCACCAAGAGGATTTGCATTGTCACCACCAACAACTTCCGGAGAATACCCTGTATACTTGGTAAATACAAATGGATTAACAGCGGTGATATAAATCCTCACTCTTTCAATTTTGTTATAAAAATTTGGTATCGTATATCCAATGGTAATATTATTAATTCTCAAGAAAGAACCGTCTTCTAAGAAATAAGTAGAAGGTCTTGGTATTTCATTATAAGGCTTTGGATTGGTTGCATTGGGTGTTGAAGGTGTCCAGAAGCTATCCAAGTAACTGTACTCAATATTCTCTCCTCCAAAACGTTGCGCTTTCTTTCCATTGTAGACTTTATTTCCACCGACACCATAAGTATCCACGGAAAAGTCAAAATTTTTGTAACTTCCACCTAAACTCAATCCGTAAGTGTAAGTTGGCAAATAAGAACCTGCCACAACTCTTTCATCACTGTAAATAAAAGCGCCATCACCGTTAATACCGAGCACATCATAAACATAAAAACTACCTAATGGTTGACCAACCAATACTTGTTTGGTATATTCTCCATTACCTAAACCACCGCCAATTAATCTTGAAAAATAAGCGTTATTCACTTTGGTCAATTCGTTTTTATTGTGTGAAAAATTTCCGGAAACCCAATATTTTAGATTGTCGTTAATTTCAGCATCCCAACGTAATGAAAGTTCAATTCCTTTATTACTTACTTCTCCTGTGTTTACAGTCACTTCTCCCGGAGATAATACCGGTGGAAGCGTTACAGGAAGAATCACGTCTGAAGAAGTTCTGTCATAAACATCAATTGAACCCGAAAGTTTATTGTTCAAGACTTTGAAATCTAGTCCGAAATCAAACTCTTTCATGGTTTCCCATGTTAGGTTTGGATCAACTTGATAAGGCTGATTGCTTCCTGGAAAAATAGATTGATCATCTCCAAAAGCATAGTTATAACCCGCAGCAAATACAGGAATATTTAATGCATTCAGTGAATTTGCATTACCAACTTCTCCATATCCGGCGCGGAATTTAAGATAATTGATGAATTTTATTTTTTCTAAAAAAGCCTCATTAGAAATTACCCAACCGGCAGAAACCGCTGGGAAGTAGCCCCATTTTTTTACATCCTGAAACGAACTGATTCCTTCTCTTCTGATGGAAGCCGATATCAAATATTTGTTGTTGTACTCATATTCAGCTCTTCCAAAATAAGCTATAGAAACAATTGGAGTTGAATGGCTGTTAGCCACAACACTACCCGGTGCTGTATCTGCGTTAAAAGACGATAGATCTAAATACCAGTAATTGGAACTTTCCGGAACATTAAAACGAGTTCCTGATAAATATTCACCATTATTTTTGGTAGACCTAGACATACCGGCAATTACGGTAATATCATGCTTGTCAAATACTTTTTTATAAGTTAGGTAATTATCCCAATTCCACATATAATCATCGCTTTTGTATTGTTGAAGCGTGTTGTATTTTATGGGATTATCGCCGAAACTATCTTCATAATCTTGTAATGATTGTGTGGCATTTTGAGATAAATAAATATCCGCATTTGGCGAAAAATTGAAGCCTTTATTCAAAACATAAGTAGCACCAAAATTAGAAGTGTATTTTAACTCTTTCAACAAGGCAATTTCAGCGGCAACAGAACCTGACATTACAATATTCTTGTTTCTTTCATTGAAATAAGTAAGTTGGGCAACAGGATTAGCAACATTATTGAAACGATCGTTTCCATTAATATCTATCAGTCCGGTGGCTGGATTACGCAATGGTACTCCCCATCTTCCGTTTGGAAAAAACACCGGAACAATTGGTGATTGCTTGTAAGCATTCGTAAAAGCGTTAACAGGTTTTGGCGTATTGTTAGCGATAGCAAGATTGAAATTTTGAGAAATCTTTACTTTATCGTCAAATATTTTAAATTCGTTTCTTGAATTGATATTATTTCGTTCGTATTCGGTTCCGATTAAAATCCCTTTTTCTTTGTAATTTGTAGCTCCAAAATAATAGCTGGCGTTTTCATTACCTCCTGAAAATGAAACATAGTTGCTAATCACCTCACCGGTATCCGTAATTTCATCAAGCCAATCAGTATTATAAGGTTGTTCAAAACTATAATAAGAGGAAGAACCTGCAGCAACATTATTGTAATAGGCAAAGCGGTACGAATCGGCCATTTCGACTTTCTTTTGAATAAATTTTTGACCGTAGTAAGAGTCGTATTGCACCTTTATTTTTCCTTTTTTTCCTTTTTTGGTAGTAACGATTACAGCTCCATTGGCCGCTTTTTGACCATATATAGCTAAGGAAGAGGCATCTTTTAAAATATCAATAGTAGCAATTTCATTTGGGTTCAATCCATTCAATCCGGTAGCTTCTACCCCATCAATTAAATATAAAGGATCTCTTCCCCCTAAAACTGTTCCCAAACCTCTTATACGGATAGAAGGATTAGAGCCAGGCTCATCGTTGGTAACAATATTTACACCGGCAGCCTTCCCTTGGATAGCTTGTACAGCGGATTGCGAAGGTGTTTTAACAATATCAACCGCCTTAATTTGTGCCACAGAACCGGTAATCGAACCGGCTTTTTTAGTACCATAACCAACTACAACAACCTCTTTTAACAACTGATTGCTTTCATTGAGGGTTACAACCATATTCGGTTGGGCTTTTAAAGAAACCGTTTCAAAACCAATCATTGAAAACTCTATGTTATCAGCCAGATCAGCTTTTAAAGAAAAAACACCGTCAAAATCAGTTGATGTACTAATGTTCTTTCCTTTGACAACAACATTTGCTCCCGGAAGTGGCATTCCACTAACATCAATTACTTTACCTTTTATCTCTTGAGCGTAAGACACGTAACCAATAGTTAGCAACAAAAAATAAGCTAAGAAAATTTTCATTGTATAAAATTTGATTTTGTTTTAGTAAATATAGTGAACTAAATCGTTATAGTAGTTATACATATCTTACTACATTACTACATCTTTTTTTTAAAATAAAATCACAAATTATTAATTTTCAATTAATTAAAATATATATTAACAACAAAAAACACATCGATACACATCATTGATGATGTAGTATTGATGTGTTAATAATTGACAAAATAGTATAAAAAAAATTACAACTTTGACAAAAAAACACATAAAATTATGTGTTTATCATAAATTTAGAAAGACTGTCATCTGAGGTTAAGCCTAATTTCTTTCTCAAGCGGTAACGATGAAGCTCAACACCTCTGAAAGAAATATTCATTAACGGTGCAATTTCTTTAGAAGAAAGATTCATTTTTAGGTAAATACAAAGCTTAATATCTTTAGAGGTTAAGATTGGGTGTTTTTTAGACAATCGCTGTACAAACTCTTCGTTGCTTTGTAATAAGTTTTTCTCAAAACTCTCCCATTCATTTTTATTAATAGCATTAATCTTAATCGATTTTTTAATACTGCTTTTTAAATTACTGATATCACTCTCGGATTCTAATGCTTTTTGAATGCTTTCAATCATTTCTGATTGTTTGGCAATAGACAATGATTTACCGGCAACTTCAGAGGCTTTGGCTTGGATTTGAACTTCCAAAATGTGCTTATCATACTCTTGCAACTTCAACTTATTCTGAGCTTCCATTTCCAAGTGAAGAATTTCTTTTTGGTGTTTGAGTTCTTCCTCTTTTAACTTTAGTTTTTCGATGTAGCGGATTTTATTCCATTTATAATAAAGGTAAAAAGCTCCTACAATAATGAATACATAAATCAAAATCATCCAAAAAGAAATGTACCATGGCCTATCCACGCTGAAATTAAAGGAATCTAACTGAATGTAATTCTCTCCATTATTACAATAAACCGTGAATTCGTGACTTCCGCTGGACAAATTATTTAGAACAATGTTCGAATCTTTTAAAGAATTGTATTTATTGTTGTCATCCAGTATGTAAAAAAGTTCTTGTTTGTTGTAGCCATAATACTCAGAAATAACATCAAGACTGATTGACTTGTTATAGTCTATCGATGCTGATTTTTCAATAAATACTCCATCAACAGTTGCTTCCAATTTCACACTTTTGCTATGGGGATTGGGCTTGGCCTTTTGCAATTTAAATGCAAAGAAACCATCATCGAGATTTAATAAATATTGCCCATTGGTTTTAAACACCTTGGTATCTTGGTTGATAATTTTTCCTTCATAATACTTTTCAGGAATGAGTCGCCATACAAACTTATCATTGACTCTATTGATGACATAAAGTGACTTGTCTTTTAGAATAATAAAATTTTCATCATCAATTGGGATTAGCTCTGAAATATTGGAAAACGATTTATTGAAATAAGCATTCAGTTCTAACTTATCGGAAATAGCATTATAACCGTACCATTTTGAATTGATATAAAACAGCACATCATTATTAAAATTCACCATTTTAACACCATAATCATTGAGAATTTTATTCTTCTGGGTAATGTTTTCTATTTTCTTAACGGCGAAATTATCATCAAAGAGTATTCGATACAAGCTTCTGTAATTGTCTACAGCCCAAAGCTCATTTGGTTTGTTCTGTACTATATTTTTTATGGGCTTAGTAAGATTTGAAAAGTATTTGTATCGCTTAAAATCACTTGGATTCTCATAAATTACAATGCCTGAATAATTGGCTAAGAAAAAGATATCATGAAAATTACTCTTTAAGAACTTCCATCCGCCACTGACTTCATTTACTTTTTGCAAAACATCATGCTCATAAATATAGGTTCCGTCGTTGTGTCCGATGAGATATCTGTCATTTACTTTCAAAATATCCCAAACTTGTCCTTGAGAATCTGATAACAAGGTTAAAGTTTTATTCTGGTATTTAAAAACACCGTGATTGGAGCCTAAAAGCAATCCACCATTCAGTGGTGCCAAAGTATAAACCGAACCCAAAACACCTGTATTGTCTGAAAATATTTTATACGGAGAATTGATTTCGATATGAGAAATTCCGTTGTCCAAGCCAAGCCACAAATCATTTTCTTTATCCAATCCGATGCTTAAAATAGAGTTGTTCTTTAAGGCATTTTTTCGGCAAATATTATTGTAGCTATTGTTTTTTAAATCAATGACATAAACGCCTTGAAAAGCGGTTCCAATAACGAGTCTGTTATTAGAAATGGCTTTGGCAGTAATGATAATTTCCCTCTTGAGTAATTCATTTAAAGGATGTGACCAAGGTTTTAAAGTGTTGCTTTCTTCAATGTAAACGCCACTTTTTTGGGTAAAAAAGAACATTTTCCCATCGGCTTTGTCAATAGCGTGAATGATATTGTCTTCCAATAAATTCCATTTGTCAATCTTCTTGAATTTATTATTTTCAAAAAGAAAAACGCCCTCCTTTACCGAAGCAGCATAGATTTTATTTTCTACTAAAAAGCAATATGAAATTTGAAACGGAATCCTGATTTTTCGCGTCTTACCATTTTCTAACACATAAAGTTCATTGAAAGACTGAAAGTAAATTTTATTGTCATGCTTAAAAATCTTCCAAATCTCTTCGTTAATGGAGGAACCGGTAAAAAAATTTTTGTTTTCCGAAAGAGAAGTATATCGCAATATTCCGTTCTGTCTTCTCCAATACCCAAATTCATTGTAAGAACCCGAATAAATTTTATCACCATCCGAAAAAACGGATCTTATGATGGTTTTATTAGGCAAACTGTATTTTTCCCAACGAACACCGTTATAACGAAGTAAATAATGGTTATTGGCAAAATAAAAGGCATTGTCGTTGCCTTGGGTAACACTCCAAACCTGATTATCGCCATTGTAATTACTTTTGGTAAAGTTTTCTACAAACGGTAACAACTCCTGAGCATTCAAAAATGAGCAGAGCAATAAAAAGAAAAAGGCGATTTTGTTTCTCACTTTTGGCAGATTAATAGTCAAAAATAAAAAAACTTATGCCTTTTGGTACCAATTAAAAATTAATTTCTGTCAACGTAATCTTGTAAGTAAGCAAATCGAGGTGTGAGTTTGCCGTTTTCGGTGATTTTGGCGCGCTCTAAAATACCATCTTTGTCTCCGTTGAAAAATGCCGGAATCACATGTTCCATAAACATTTCTCCAAAACCTTCGCTTGCATCTTTAGGCAGTTCGCACGGCAAATTATCGACAGACATCACCATAATCGAACCCGGATGTGTAAACGGTACTTCTTTATTTTCAAAGGGTAAATAACCAAAAAACGGTTCGGCTATCGTTGAAGCTTTAATAGTACAAGCAATCGGTCCGTCAACATCACAAGAAATATCGGCTACGACTTTTATTTTACAATCAGCCGCTTTCAACATATCCTGTGTCAAAATATCAGGCGCATTATTCCCGTGAAAATGACCTGCCATGTATATATCAGCTACTTTAGTAAAACGTTCAAAGTTAGAAGTGTATTCTTGTGGATTTTTGTAAAAATCATTGTTGTCTGAAACTTGTCCGTCAAGACGTTTGTTATAGTCCAATACGTCGATTTGGGTATAAACAGGTTGTGAGTATACTTTATTTAAAAAGTCTGCTGCTGAAACTTCTTTAATCTTCATACCGTCCAAAATTTCTTTGGCACCCATACCTACTTTTCCGTGACCCGTTAAAACAATTTTGATATTGGGTAAAGTTTGTCTTTTTAAACGAACGATTAAATCATCCTTACTGTTTAAGGTTTCCGCTTTAGGTAAAGTAAACAAATCATATTTAATTCCGAAAGCTCTAAAGCCATTATAAGCACCAACAATTCCGGCATAACGACCAAAACCTATTAACCTTCTGTTGCTGGCATCTACGATTGTTTCGTGGTCATACAATTCAATATTTTTGGCCAAAATTGCTTGCAATAGCTTTCTGTTGTGTACTTGCTTTTTTATCGTATGCGAAAAGAAAAAGTACTTCTTATTCGGAATCAAAAAGTCAACCGGAATTTCCTTCACTCCAAAGAATACATCACAATCAGAAATATCTTCAGCTACCTCGATACCTAGTTTTTTATACGCTTCATCATTAAAAACTCTAATATCAGAGCTTTCCACTTTCACTATAGCTTCAGGATGTTCCTGTTGTAATCTCACCAGTTCTTCCGGAGTAAAAACAACTCTTCTGTCGGGTGGATTTTTTCTTTCTTTAATTATGCCGAATTTCATTCTCTCTTTTTTTTGTGCCCCAAAAGTAGTAGTAACGAAATCGTTTTCAAAACTTTTTCGGAAAAATAAAAATTGTGAAAAACCTGTTGAAAGCTTTGCAAAATATTAACGATACACCTTACCTGAATAATTATATTTGTGTTTCCATAAGTCTTTAAAATGAAAATCAAAAAATCCCACTATATACTACTTTGCAGTATCTTATTTTTAATCAGTACTTCCTGCTCCAAACAAGAGAAAACACAAGAGAGTATCATTAAAATCAACGAAAACGGAATTCCGGTTATGCAACCTATGAAAGAAGGATTGCCTGAACTTTCCAAATCATTCATCAATGACAAAAAATATGGTTCTGCTCGTTTTTTTGAAAAAACTTGGTCTGAAAAGAATGATAACGTGAGTTTTTTAGTGGCCAAAAACGGTCAAATCATCTATGAAAACTACATGGGCTACGCTAATAAACGAACCGATGAAAAAATAACGAAAGAAACACCATTACATATCGCTTCGGTTAGTAAAGTTTTGACAGCAACGGCAATTTTGATGTTAATTGATGCTGAAAAAATTAAACTCGACCAAAAAGTAACTACACTAATCGATGGTTTTCCCTATCCTGATGTTACAGTGCAAACGCTCTTAAACCACAGAAGCGGCATGAGAAACTATGCTTATTTCACGTTCGAAAATAATAACTGGGACAAGAAAAAATTATTGACCAATGAGGACATCGTCAAAGTAATGGTAGAGAAAGAAATTCAATTGGAAACCAAAACCGATACCCATTTCAGCTATTGCAACACCAATTATGCCATGTTGGCGCTAATCATTGAAAAAGTAACCGGATTAAAATATCCGGAAGCAATGAAAGAAATGATTTTTTCACCACTGGGAATGACCAATACTTATGTGTGTGATTTTGAAAAAGACAGAGAAAATATTGTCCCTTCCTATAAAGGTAATCATGTCGAAATTGGAACCGATTATTTAGACGGAATTTACGGCGATAAAAACATATATTCTACACCCAGAGACTTATTAAAATTTGATGCTGCACGCTATGCTCCTTTCTTCCTCAATAAAGAATTACTAAAGAAAGTATACCAAGGATATAGCTATGAAAGCAAAGGATTGAAAAATTATGGCCTCGGAATCAGAATGATTGAATTTGAAAAAGGAGAACCTTTCTTTTTTCATAACGGCTGGTGGCACGGCAATACTTCTTCCTTCATTAATTTGAGAAAAGAAAAAGTAACCATCATCACACTTTCCAATAAATTCACCCGAAAAACCTACCAGTCAAAAAAATTGGCTTCCCTTTTTGGCGATTATCCATTCAAATTGAATGAGGATAATGACGAATAATTAACTACTTTTGTGGTCTGATTTTTGCTAATCAGAATAATAATCTGGGGTCGACTGGTTTTGACAGCAAGTCGAATTGAACAGTAAGCACGTCGAGCATGGTACCTTTTGCTCGTAAATCCAAGGGTATAAACACATAAACGGCGAAAATAACTACGCTTTAGCTGCATAATCTGAATTAAAGTAAGATTTGCCAAGTCCCGACAAGGTCAGGAAGCTGGATTCTCCTCAGAAGCCTTGGTTTATGGCGTCTGGCTCAGGGGAACCGTAAAAGTAAACCTAGGAAAGGTAATGTTCTGAATCCTTTCTGACACTGATAGAGCTAAGCATTAGGCCGCTGTCTTTGGCATAGCCTACTGTCGAAAACCCAATCAAAGACTAAACGTGTAGAAAGCTCTTTAGTTGCTTGTTTGGACCCGAGTTCGACTCTCGGCGACTCCACACCAAGCGCGGTTTAGCGTATTAAAAATGGAAAAATCAGACAAGCTCGCTTGATCTGATTTTTCCATTTTTAATACGGCGGTCTTGAAAAAACCGAAAATTGCATTTGCAATTTTGGAATACCAGAGATGGGCGAAGCCACTCTCCCCGACTCCACACCAAGCGCAATTTTATTGCGGCTTAAAATAAAAAAATCCAACAAGTTCACTTGATTGGATTTTTTTATTTTAAGCCGTCAGCCTGGTAAAGGCTGAAAATTGCATTTGCAGAAAAGGAACGTTGGAGATGAGCGTAGCTACTCTCCCCGACTCCACAAAAAAAGCTTCATTTTTTTGAGGCGTTTTTTTTATTTTTAGAAGCAGATCATTTGTGCTTTTCTTCACTCCTGCTCCCGCTATCCGCGCTACATGCCTGCAGGCAGGCAGGGTAGCCAGCTCCTATCGGGGCTAATTACACGCATTGATTTTCTATCATTACAAAAAAGCCACTCGATTTGAGTGGCTTTTTTATAAATCTGTTATTTATCGTTTCAACGAGAAGTGCGCTTTAAATTGCTTCATCGCTCCTTGCTCAGGGAAATCTACCGTAAACCAATAATCTGTTGATGGTAATGGTTTTCCGTTGTAAGTTCCGTCCCAACCATCGCTTTGGTCACTGGCACTCAATTGTTTTAAAAGCTTGCCGTAACGGTCAAAGATGTATATCGTGGTTTGCTCAGCAAAATTCGATAAGCCTACTATATTCCAAGCATCATGGATGCCATCACCGTTTGGTGTAAAGTAACGCGGATAATCAATCACCATCACTTGATCTATTGTAAACTCTTCACAGCTAAACGCTACGCCACCTTCGGTATCCCAAACATGAATC
>NZ_JBKBLM010000015.1:0-62235 GCF_046296355.1 Flavobacterium sp. | reverse complement strand
ATGATACGCCATCGCTTTCCATCTTCGATTTAAGAGCCAAAGCAAGACGTTTGTCCTCACAACACGGCATCAAGATGATTATAGTCGACTACCTTCAATTGATGACCGCAGGCGGAAGCAACGGCAAAGGCGGCGGAAATCGTGAACAAGAAATCTCTACCATTTCACGTAACTTAAAAGCTTTAGCCAAAGAATTAGAAGTGCCCGTAATTGCGTTATCCCAATTATCGCGTGCCGTTGAAACACGTGGTTCAAGTAAAAGACCATTGTTATCTGACTTACGTGAATCCGGTGCGATTGAGCAAGATGCCGATATCGTATCGTTTATCTACCGACCGGAATACTACAAAATTGATGAATGGGATGACGACGAACAATCACCAACTGCCGGTCAGGCCGAGTTTATTATCGCCAAACACAGAAATGGTTCCTTAGAAAATATACGTCTGAAATTTATCGGAAACCTAGGTAAGTTTGACAACTTAGAAGAATATGGTGGCGGTTTTGACGATTTACCTTCGAAAATGAACCACGATGACAATCCGTTTATGACGAAGAACTTACCATCGCCTAATGAAGCTTTCGGAAGCAATATCAACAATGACGACGACAGTGACGTTCCTTTTTAAAAATACCATCCCGATTAATCTCGGGATTTTTTTATGATTTAGTTCACAGTAAATCTATTATCTTTGGATTTAAATATTGCCTCTAATGTTTAAGAAATCACTCTACATATTCATCCTATTGCTTTCCTTTTCCGTAAAGGCAAATTTTATATTGTTACCAATGGATGAGGTTTCCCAAAAAAACCATCTCAAAGCATACGGAATCACTTATTGGGCTCTAGACAAACAATACAAAGCGAGTTGGTTATTGAACTACCGCGGCGGTTCTTTTTTATTACCCGATGTAGCCGAAATTCGCAAAGAATGTCAAATTAGAGGTGTGAGTTTTGAAGTCCTTTCTGATGGAGAAATGCAATCGGTTTTGGAAGAAATTTCGAGTCCGTCACAAAATATGGAAACGGTTGTTTTAGAAAAAGCACCCAAGATTGCAGTCTATTCGCCACCGGGAAAACAACCTTGGGACGATGCGGTAACAATGGTTTTAACTTATGCCGAAATTCCGTTTAAAGTCGTATATGACGAAGAAGTATTGGGCGACCAATTGATTTTATACGATTGGCTCCATTTGCACCACGAGGATTTCACCGGACAATACGGGAAATTTTATGGTGCGTATAGAAATGCGCCTTGGTATATAGAACAAAAGAAAGATGCGGAAGCTTTGGCCGCCAAATTAGGTTTTCTTAAAGTGTCGACAGAGAAATTGGCTGTGGCCAAAAAAATACGCGACTTCGTAATCGGTGGCGGTTTTATGTTTGCGATGTGTTCGGCGACGGATAGTTTTGATATTGCGCTTTCTGCGGAAGGTGTGGATATTTGTGAACCGATGTTTGACGGCGACAATAGTGATGCCAATTACCAATCTCAAATAGATTACAACAAAACGTTTGCCTTCAAGAATTTTATTTTAGACCGAAAACCGGAACACTATGAGTTCTCGGACATTGATATGACGGAGAAACGCCGAATTCCGTTTGAAAAAGATTATTTTACCTTAATGGAATTCTCTGCCAAATGGGATGTGATTCCGAGTATGTTGTGCCAAAATCATACGCAATTGGTCAAAGGTTTTATGGGACAAACCACTTCTTTCGACAGTAATTTGATTAAATCTAATGTGTTGACTTTAGGTAAAAATGAGTTGAACGATGAAGCACGTTACATTCATGGACAAAAAGGAAAAGGATTCTTTACGTTCTATGGTGGACATGATCCTGAGGATTACCAGCATAGAGTAGGTGACGAACCAACGGTACTCGACCTACATCCAACTTCACCGGGATTCCGATTGATATTGAATAATGTTTTGTTTCCGGCAGCGAGAAAAAAACCGCAGAAAACCTAATGTATAAATCTTAAATAAGAAATCCCAAACCTGCCTGCCGGCAGGCAGGTTCCAAAGATTATTGTTCAAGTTTGGGATTTTTTTTAGCCCCGATTGGAGCGGCATCCTTTTTCGTGTTCTCGATACGCAGTTGTCACCAGACTCGAACTAACGAAAAAGATATAGCGGAAAGCGGGATTAGCTCCTACTTATTATTATCAATCACATAGTTCAAAACTTTTTGAATCAAATGCACTCGGTCTTTACCGGTTACGTTGTGTTTGTGCATTGGGTAAGGGAAATAATCGACTTGTTTTCCGGCTTCTACGAATTTTTTGACCAAAGATAAATTGTGTTGTTCAACAACCACATCATCGTTGGTTCCGTGAATTAGAAGCAGTTTGCCTTTTAGATTCTTTACGTAATTGTAAACAGTAGTTTCTTCAAATCCTTTTGGGTTTTCTGTTGGTGTGTCCATGTAACGCTCGCCGTACATCACTTCGTACCATTTCCAGTCGATTACCGGTCCGCCAGCAACGCCTACTTTAAACGTATCGGCTTTGCGTAACATTAAAGAAGTCGTCATGAATCCGCCGTAACTCCATCCGTGAACTGCCAAGCGATTGCCGTCAACGTAAGGCAATGATTTTAAATAATCGACACCTTTTAATTGGTCGTCCATTTCGTTGGTGCCTAAATTACCATGGATAATGCTTTCAAAAGCAAAACCTCTGTTGTCAGAACCGCGATTGTCTACTGTGAAAACCAAATAGCCTTGTTCGGCCATCCAATACATCCATAAATTGGCACCGTCTAAATAGGAATTGGTAATCATTTGAGCATGTGGTCCGCCGTAAACGTAAACTAAAACCGGGTATTTTTTGGTTGGGTCAAAGTTACTCGGCTTAATCAAGCGCGTGTATAAATCGGTTGTTCCTTCAGCAGATTTGATGGTTTTGATTTCGGCAGTTCCGATTTCGTAACCATCGTATTTATTTTTACTCACCAAAAGTGTTTTGGCTTTCAAACTTTTGTCATACAATAACGATTTAGATGGCGTATCGTGATTCGAAAATTCGTCAAAAAACCAGTTGCCCTCACTACTCGGAATCACATTGTGAACGCCTTGGTCTTTGGTGATAAGTGTTTGTTTGCCTTTTAAATCGACTTTATAAACCAACATGTTCGTCGGATTTGGACCGGTGGCTTTGAAATAAATTTCGGTTCCGGCAGTGTTGGTACCAATGATATCGCGTACTACAAATTGGTTATTGGTCAACTGCTTGATTAATTTTCCTTCGATAGAGTAGTAGTACATATTAGGGAAACCATCTTTTTCGCTAAACCAGACGAAGTTGTTGGATTTCGCATTCGGGAAGAAAGCATCGTGTTCCGGCTCAACCCAACGTGGATTTTTTTCGTTTAAAATATTTCTGATGAAAGCACCTGTATTGGCATCATACAAATTCAGATTCATATCATTTTGGCCTCGATTTAATTCGGCAATCAAAATGTATTTTTCATCCGGTGTCCAAGACAAGTTGGTTAAATAGTCGTCTTGGTTTCCTCTTGGCGTAATGAATACTGTTTTTTGGGTGGCCAAATTGTAAATGCCAACGCGTGGTTTTTCACTTTTTTGTCCAATCATCGGATATTTGATGTTGACCAATTGGGCAGGTGTTTCATTGATGTTTAGTAATGGATAATCGGCTACTTCTGTTTCGTCTTTTTGGTAGAAAGCCAAATAAGAAGCTTTTGGCGACCAGAAAATACCGTTACTAATGCCGAATTCGTTACGTGCAATAGATTGTCCTGATACGATTCCTTTGTTGGTTTCATTGGTTACCGCAACTTTTTCACCTTTACTGTTTAGGAAGTACAAATTGTTTCCTTCGGTAAAAGCCAAGTTTACTTTATTATTATCGAACGTATTGTTTTCAGCAGTTTCCGGTGCTTTTTGAGTGAGCTTACCGCTTTTAGTAGTTAAGTTGTAAGTGTAATATTTACCATTTTCAGCTATCATGAAGTTGTTTGCGTCAACCCATTGTAAACCAAAGAAGTTTCTCAATTTGGTTCCCAAAGCGGTATTCAAGTCAGCCAAAGTAACCAATTCAGTTGCAGCATCGTCAGTAGTAGAAGCCGATTTCATTTTGGTCCATGTATCCGTGTAGAATACGTATTTATTGGTGTTCGGAATCCATTGAAAACCGGTTAAACCATCGGCTCTGAAGGCACGACCTTGTTGTAAAACCGATTCTTCAAGTGTAATTTTTTTAAGTTGTCCTACAGCTGTTGTGGCAACAAAACATAGCAATGCCACGAATATTTTTTTGTTCATAAGGTTGAAATTTAGCGCCGTAAATGTATAAAAAAAGGATAATCTTTTTTTAAAATTATCCTTTGTTTATGATGTCATTAACGATTTTCAAATGGTGGTTTGTGTGCAGTTTTAAAAACCAAATAGTTGTTTTTAAGTTTAAATCGCCAAAAAACGGATGCGTGAAATAACTTTTTGGAGGAAGATTTTCCAACTCGGCGATATTTTTTCTGGCTTGTTCGAGTTTGGCTTTTAAGTCTTCCATTGATGCAACTTCAAGTGGGTTAACAGCTTTTGGTGCTCTGACTTTGCCTCTTGGAATCTTGTTTGTGATTTGAATATAGACCCGAATCCATTTGAATTTCCATTTGTAATTTTCAGGATTGGAAATTTTCATTTGTTCGACAACACCGTTAATAACCAATAAACTATGGTCTAATTGCCAACCAATGGTAGATTGTGAAACCTTATCATTTACTTTTTCGTGATGAGGAATGTGGCTTTCGATTTGGTTGAGAATATCTTGAAGTCGTTTCATTTCTTTAGGGTTTAAAAAATCCCAAAAACCTATTGGAAATTGGGATTCATTATTTTAGAATTTAATTTTAAATATTTCCATCCTCATTTTCTTTGTCCAAGTATTCCTGAACGATGTCAATGGCGTTGGTTACCACGTCGCTTAAAGCCGTAATGAAAGTGCCGTCTTGCGCGCTGTTGATGGCGTGTTTGATGGCTTCAACTTCTTTGGCAATGATTTCATGTGTAACAGTTCTGCCCGAAGCGTTGATGCCTTCCATAATTAAACCGATAATTTCCTCTTCTGTTCTGCCGCGTAGGTATTTTTCTTGTCGAATGATGATATGATCAAACATGCGAGCGGCGATGGTGGCACATTCTCTGATGTCTTCGTCTCTTCGGTCACCAACTCCGGCAATGATTCCGATTTTCTTAGTGGCATCTACTGAGGTTAAAAATTCTTCAACACCTTTATAGCCTGATGGATTGTGGGCAAAATCGATTAATACTTTGAATTTCTTAAACTCAAAAATATTCATACGACCCGGAGTTTGCGCCGCACTCGGAATAAACGTTTGCAATGACAAACTAATATCTTCGGTTTTGAATCCTTGTAAATAAGCGGCTAAAGTGGCAGCAAGTGCATTGGCAATCATGAATTTCGCTTTTCCGCCCAAAGTCAACGGCACATGTGTAGCACGTTCCACTCTGATTTTCCATTCGCCTTTTTTGATGGTGATATAACCGTTTTCGTAAACGGCAACCACTTTTCCTTCTTTGGCAAATTGCTGTACTTTCGGATTGTTTTCGTCCATACTGAAATAGGCGATGTTGCAGCTCAACTCGTTCGCGATTTTCAAACATTGTTCGTCTTCGGCGTTTAAAATGGCCCAACCGTCTTTTTTTACGGAACGAACTACAGTCGCTTTTACGCGAGCTAAATCGTCTAAAGTGTGAATGTCGGCCAAACCTAAATGGTCTTCTTGTATGTTGGTTATAATCGCAATATCACAACGACTGAAGCCTAAACCGGAGCGTAAAATTCCGCCGCGAGCGGTTTCCAATACGGCAAATTCTACCGTTGGATCTTTCAAAATATATTCGGCCGAAAGTGGTCCGGTCGTGTCGCCTTTCTCCATCATGTGGTTTTGCACATAGATTCCGTCGGAAGTCGTGAAACCTACTTTATAACCGTTATTTTTTACAATGTGTGCTAATAATCGGGTAGTGGTGGTTTTTCCGTTGGTTCCCGTTACGGCTATAATCGGAATGCGACTTGGTTTTCCCGGAGGATAAAGCATGTCGATTACCGGAGCGGCAACGTTTCTTGGCAAACCTTCGCTTGGCGCCAAGTGCATACGGAAACCCGGAGCAGCATTGACTTCCAAAATACAACCGCCGTTTTCTTTTAAGGGTTGGGTTAAATTTTCCGCCATAATATCAACACCACAAATGTCTAAGCCGATTACACGAGAAATACGTTCACAAAGGAAAATATTTTCCGGATGCATCATATCGGTAACATCAATAGAAGTTCCGCCGGTGCTTAAGTTGGCTGTTGATTTTAGATAAACGATTTCGCCATTTTTGGGTACAGAATCAACGGTATAGTTTAGTTTTTCTAGTAAGTCTAAAGTATCTCGATCGACGTCGATTTGGGTTAAGACATTTTCGTGTCCGTAACCGCGTCTTTGGTCTTTATTGGTTTCTTCGATTAAAGTTTGAATGGTGTCTTTTCCGTTGCCGACTACGTGTGCCGGTTCTCTTTTGGCTGCTGCGACCAATTTGTTATCAATCACCAAAACCCTGAAATCGAAACCGGTGATGAATTTTTCTACAATGACTCTTCGGCTGTATTTTTGCGCGTATTCTAATCCGGCAACGGCATCTTCCCAAGTTACTACATTAATAGAAGCGCCTTTTCCGTGATTACCGTCTAAAGGTTTGATTACGATTGGGTAACCAATTTTTTTGATGGTTGTTTCTAAATCTTCTTCGTCTACACAAATACCGCCATTGGCTACCGGGATGGAGGCCAAGTCTAACATGCGTTTGGTTTGTTCTTTGTTACAAGCGATGTCAACCGCTATGCTGCTGGTTTTACAAGTGATAGTGGCTTGAAAACGCATTTGGTTTACACCGTAACCTAATTGTACTAGTGAATTTGTCCCCAATCTTATCCAAGGAATATCACGGGCAACGGCTTCATCTACTATACTTCCTGTTGATGGTCCGAGACGGACACGCTCACGGATTTCACGCATTTTTTGGATATCGCCTTCTACATCGTATTCAGTTCCGGCAATTAGAGCTTCGGCTATGGCTACTGAGCTTTCGGCGGCGAACATGCCGACGTTTTCTTCGGTATAGCTGAAGACTACATTGTATATTCCCGGAGTTTTGGTTTCACGAGTTCTTCCGAAACCGGTTTCCATGCCGGCTAGGGTTTGAATTTCTAAAGCGATGTGTTCAATAACATGTCCCATCCAAGTACCGCGTTCGATTCTGGAGAAAAATCCGCCACGCGTTCCTTCTGAACAACGGTGTTCTATCATGGTAGGAAACATGGCTTCAATGCGTTCGCGAAAACCTTCGATTTTATTGGTTGGAAATTGTTCCATTTCTTCTAAATCCAAGCGCATTTGGATTAATTTTTTGCGTTGTACACTCCAGATGTTTGGGCCGCGTAATGCTTGTATTTTTAGAATCTTCATGTTTTGGAATAGTTTGTAATGTTAATAGGTAATGATTTTGTTAAAAATAGGAAATATTTGTTTTTGGTCGCTACTTTTTTTGCAGAAAAGCTAAAAAGATGTTTTTGCCCAAAGTGTTTTGTTTTTGGGGTGTTGATTTTCAGGTTTTTAAAATGACTGATACAAAAGACAAAACCTATCTAGCCCCGATATTAGCGGCTACCATGTAGCGCGAATAGCGGGAAAAGGGACAACAAGAAAGCGCAAGCCTTTACGCTTCTGTAATAAAATCGGCTATTTTTTGGTACAATTCTTTGTCGTGCATGCTGTGGCCTAAGCCTTGGGTTTCGATGTATGTTGAATTTTTCCAAGTGGAAGCATAATGTCTGCCTTCTTCAACGAGGATGACGGTGTCATGGATATCGTGGGCAATGATGGCTTTTTGCGGGAAGTTTTTGGCGAACAGGTGTCCGGCAAACTCATTAATATGAATATTGAATTTTTCCTGATAATGTTTCTCCAAAAGGTTTTTCATTTTGTTGTTCAGGCTCAAGATATCGACAAAGTTGTCGCTTAATTTTTTGAAACTTGATGGCGCGCCAAGTAAAACGATTTTCTCAATGTGGTCGTTGGGATATTTGTGCAAATAATAAGTAATCGCCGCGCCGCCGATGGAGTGACCGATGAGTGTTTTTGGGTTGTGTTTTTGTGTCAAAACGTGAATGAATTCGGCATAACGTGGTGCGTTGAATTCTTTGCCCGAGCTTAATCCGTGACCCGGTGCATCGATGGAGATGATGGTTTTGCCTAAGGGTTTTAGTTGGTTCAAAAGCTTTTTCCAGCGTGAGGCATTGCTTTCCCAGCCGTGAAGTAAAAGGATAATTTCCTCAGAACCTTGCCAAATGTAGGTTTGGAAATCTTCGCCGTCGTAATGCAAGGTTTCCTGTTGGGCATTCTGCAATGTTTTAGGTAGTTTGCCGTTTTTGATTTTTCCTTTTCGGGGTTGGCTGAAAATGGCGTAGGCGATTTGTTTTGCTTTTTCCGGAAAGAAATAACTGATTAGGTTGATGTAGAGTCCAACCGATTTGGTGATTAAAAAATACTGGATTTTCTTCATAAAAAAATCCCGAATGAATCGGGATTAATTATTATAGGTGAGCAAATAATTTTTGCATTTTCTCTCTTTCCTCGTCTGCTAATGAAGCGTCTACTAAGATTCTTCCTGAGTGCTCATCGGTGATGATTTTTTTGCGAGCGGCGATTTCTACTTGGGTTTGTGGTGGAATCGTAAAGAACGAACCAGCCGAAGCACCACGCTCAATTGATACTACTGCTAAACCGTTGCGAACGCTTGAACGGATTCTTTTGTAGGCTGCCAATAATCTTTCTTCGATTTGTCCTTCATACTCGGCTGATTTTTCCATTAAGAAGCTTTCTTCTTTTTGGGTTTCGGCCATGATGTCGTTCAATTCTGCTTTTTTATGTTTTAAGTGAGAAGATTTTTGGTCTAAACGCTCTTTTGAACTGGCAATTACTTCTTTTTTGTGATCGATAGAAGCTTTCAATTCTTTGATTTGTTTTTCAGCCAATTGAATTTCCAATTCTTGGAATTCTACTTCTTTAGTCAGAGAGTTGAATTCTCTGTTGTTGCGAACATTTTTTTGTTGTTCGGTGTATTTTTTGATGGCCGCTTGATGCTCTTCGATGGCACTTTTTTTGGTTTTGATTTGCTCTTCGATAGCTACCAAATCGCTTTTTAATTTATCTAAACGAGTGCTCAAACCAGTAACTTCATCTTCTAAATCTTCCACTTCTAAAGGTAATTCTCCTCTAACGTTTCTGATTTCATCAATTCTTGTATCTATGATTTGTAAGTCGTAGATAGCTCTTAATTTGTCTTCAACACTTAGTTCTTTTGTAGTCGCCATATTTTATAAGTACTTAACTGGATTTGTATTTTCTTCCGAAAAAATGATTGCAAAATTAAGGATTTTTTTCTTAAGAAAATCAACAATATAATTTTTTGTAAATCTTTCGCTTTCAAAGTGTCCGATATCAGCTAAAACGATTTGATTTTCAGCTTCGTAAAAGTTGTGGTACTTCAAATCGGCGGTCAGAAAAATATCGGCTCCGGCTTGTTTGGCATTGCTAATTGCAAAGCTTCCCGAACCGCCAAGTACGGCTACTTTCTTTATTGGTTTTCCTAACAATTCGCTATGACGAATACTTCCGCATTGCATTTTATCTTTGACAAAGGCTAAGAAGTCTTTTTCACTCATTGGTTTTTCGAGTTCGCCTATCATGCCGAGACCGATATTTTGATGGTGATTTTGCAATTCGTAGATTTCGTAAGCGACTTCTTCGTAAACATGATTGGTGAATAAGGCTTTCAAGACTTTAGATTGCAAATGTTTTTCAAAAGTGACTTCGATTTTGATTTCTTCATTTTCCACAAATTCGAAGCGATTCCCAATTTCAGGATTGCTGTCTTCGTTGCCCATGTAGGTTCCAATGCCTTTAGAATTGAAACTACAATCTTCGTAATTGCCAATCTTTCCGGCTCCGGCGTCGAATAGCGCGTTGCGTAAAGTTTCAACATTTTCGGGAATGGTATAGGTTACGAGTTTTTGGATGAAATTCTTTTTGGGAACCAAAATCTTGGTTTGGGTCAAGCCCAAAGCATCACAGAAGATTTTATTCACGCCGTGTTTGTGATTGTCCAAAGCCGTATGAACCGCATAAATGGCGATGTCGTTTTTGATGGCTTTTAAAACCGCGCGCTCGACATAATTTTTACCCGTAATTTTCGTCAAACCTGAGAATATAATAGGATGGAAGCAAACGACCAAGTTGCATTTTTTAGCAATCGCTTCATCGATTAAATTTTCTAAAGCGTCGTGGCAAACTAAGATTCCTGTGGCTTCTGCGTTGGCATCACCAACGAGTAAACCAACATTGTCAAAGTCTTCAGCATAAGCCAAAGGCGCCATTTCTTCTAAAACTGAGAGTATTTCTTTAATCTTCATATTTTTTTATTTGCTAACTGAATACTTTGACTGCGACTGAAAACTAACTAAGTTGCCCATTCGTTTAAATATTCTTTAATAATCCATGTGTCGTTTACTTTTTCTAATAGTAAAAATCGACCGCTATTGTGTTCGATACTTCTGTAAAAAGCGACTTTTACTAAGGCATATTGGTTTTTGGCAAAGTAAATCGGTTTGTTAATAATGAGCAAACGCTGGTTGTTTTCGCCGTATTGTTTGGATACTTCTTGAAATTCTTCCAAAGACAGACACGCATTGACTTTACTTTTCAAATATTGGTTCTGATTGTCAAACAAGACATTGTATTCTTTTGACCAATCTTCGTTGATGCCGATTATGATTTGCTTTTTGATTTCGCTTGCATTTTTTTTCAATAAATCATTTCCTGAAATTACTTCTAATACTTCTTCGTTATTTGGTGCTTTTCCGCAATAGAAATTTAGAAGTTGAAGTCTGCCTTTGGCTATGACTTTTTCGTTTTTGTAATATTTATTGAAAATGATTTTCAAAATAGCCGTATTGTCAGCTTCTTGCGAAAAAGACAGTGGTGTGAGGAAGAGAAACGATAAAAGAAAATGCAGGCTGAGTAGTTTCATTAGTTATTGGAACCGTAATATTTTCATTCAAAGATAAAAAATCGTTACTTTCGTACTATGATTTTGTTGCGAAAATTACTTTTTCCTTTGGCCATTCTGTATGGCATTATCACTTCTGTTAGAAATTATCTTTACGATAAAGGTATACTAAAATCGTATTCTTTCGACATTCCGGTGATTGCCGTTGGTAATCTCAGTGTTGGCGGCACCGGGAAAACACCCCAAATTGAATATTTGATTCGGTTGCTTTCGCCACATTATAAAGTTGCTACTTTGAGTCGAGGATACAAGAGAAAATCGGAAGGTTTTATTTTGGCGGATGCCAATACTAATGTGGCAATTCTCGGAGACGAACCGTTTCAGTATTTTCAAAAGTTTCCACAGATACAAGTCGCAGTCGACGCCGACCGACGTAATGGTATCACTCAATTATTGGCACAAAAAGATAAGCCCGAAGTGATTTTACTCGATGACGCTTTCCAACACCGAAAAGTAAAAGCCGGATTTTATATTCTCTTGACTTCTTATGATGATTTGTTTTGCGACGATTTTATGTTGCCCACAGGAAATCTTAGAGAAAGTAGGAGTGGTGCTAAAAGAGCAAATCTTATAATTGTCACCAAATGTCCGTCGAACATGACGGAACTTGCACAGGAAAATATCAAAAGGAAGATTGGTTTGGATTTACCTATTTTCTTCAGCTTTGTTGATTATGATGATAAGGTTTATAACAAAACCAGTAGTTTAGAAGTCGGTGAAGTCAAATTACAAGAAAAATTATTGTTGGCCGGAATTGCTAAGCCGAAACCGTTTTTTGATTATTTGCAATCAGGGAATGATTTGGTTATGACTTTTGCCGACCATCATCATTTTACCGAAAGCGATATTTTAAACATCAAAAGCCAAGCAGTCGATAAAATTATCGTGACAACCGAAAAGGATTTTGTTCGACTTATGACTCATAATTTTAGTGGAAAATTGTATTATTTACCTATAAAATCCAAATTTATTTCCAGGCAAGACCAATTTGATACACTTGTATTGAAAGCAATGCAACTATAACCAAAATGCTTTTATAATGCCATAAAGTGAGGTTATTATGATTAGTACTCCAACCATGGTCATTAGTGATTTTCGGGATATTTTTTTGGTAAAATAAGCACCGAGAGGCGCAGCCACAATGCCACCTACAATTAACCCCAATATGATTTGCCAACTTTGGATTCCTGCAAAATAAATTAGAATTCCGGCACTTACATAAGTGATAAAAAATTCGGCAGTATTTACTGTTCCGATGACAATATTGGGTGTGTTTCCTTTGTTGATTAAATTTGAAGTCACAATCGGACCCCAACCACCGCCGCCAATCGAATCCAGGAATGCACCAAACAGCGCCAAATAGGGAGCATTTTTTATGTTTTTTTCATGGTTGATTTGGTTAGCAAATGCTTTTTTAAGGATTATAATTCCTAAAACCAATAAGTAAATCATAATATAAGGTTTGATGAAATCGCCATCAATGATATTTCCCAAAAGATAGGAGCCAATGGCCGAACTTATAACGCCCGGAATAACTAATTTGAAAAAAAGTGTTTTGTCAAAATTCCCAAATTTAATGTGCGACAAACCAGAAACACCTGTGGTAAAAACCTCTGCGGTATGTACAGCTGCTGAGGCTACTTTAGGCGAAAGACCGGTACTTAACAGTAAAGTGTTTGAAGTTACACCATAAGCCATTCCCAGTGCACCATCTACAATTTGCGCCAAGAAACCGGCCAATACAAACCATAAAAAGGTTTGGTCAAAAGTTAAATCCTCAGGCTTTGCCTCGGGTAAATATTTTATAACTACAATGGCAATTAATGAAAGTTTTAACAGCACAATAAAAATTCCGATGTGTCTTAGTCTTATTCTTTTCATGGTTTATGGTGGTTTATTTTGTTTTCTTGATTAATTCTAGAAAGTTGAAAGTCAGTTCGAGATAAACGAAGTCTGAGTCGGAAGCATAATTTCCGTTTAACACCATTTGTTGGTTTTGCACAAATTCTTCCGTGATAAAATGGGAGTATCCAATGTTGGTTTCGAGATATTTTACAGGGTAGAATCGAATTCTGCAATCGAAATTATGACCGAGATAACTGCCACTTTGGCCTGTTAAATCTCGATTATTTGCGGTTCCGCCTAATAGATTATTAAAGCGGTCTGTTTTGCTGGCCAGCCAATAAAAATTGTAACCGGTATCTACTTTTACCAAAGTGTTTTTAATTTTTGACTGGAATTCCAGTTTGATTTTGGGCGCAATAATATTTTCCATGATGATATAGTCATCGGCTGACCACGGACGAGCAAAACCGAAGAACCTTTCAAATCGATTACTTTCGTTATCATTAGGATTTTTATCACCGCTTGCATAACCTATGAAAGCGCTTAGCCTTGGTTTATATTTAGTTTTTTGGAAGGTGTATCCTATTTCTGCAGTGGCAGCATACGCTTTTTGTGTTTTGTGATTGTCAGTGCCAAATTGATGTATGCCGGTGACATCATAGTTAAAACCGGTGCTTTTTATCCAACCATACAATCGAAGTCCCAGACTTTGTATGTTTCTGGATTTATTTCCATTGGCTATTGCAGCCTCTTGCTTTAAGGACAAATAATAAGGTTCAATAGTAATGATGTTTGACCATTTTCGCCAATGCCCGATAATGGCACTGAACTCTTGGTTAGTATCGGGTTTGTCATAGTCGTTAATATCTCTCAGGATTGGATTTAAAAGCAAAAAATCCATTTGCCAATCGTTTTTATCCTGACCAATTTGCATTCTGAAACCTCTGAAATTATTGGTAGTATTACGCCACTGATTGGTAGCAATCAATCTTCGGTCTACCATTTCCATAGCCATTCTTCCGTATCTGAGGAAAGTGGGGCGTTTATTGCCTAAAGCATCTTTGGGTAATATTTTATCGAAATAGATTTCGGCATAAGCTTGTATGATATCGGTAGGATTGACATCTCTGTTGTCGGGAGCGTAATTTCCATTGTTTCTTCTGGAATCTCCAAATTCAATTGCGCCTCTAAAGGGATCAAGAATATTAATTATTCCAATATAGGCGCGCGTTTTAAAAAGTAAAAGATAATCATTACTGTAAGTATCCGTTCTTCGAATATCATTATGACGCCATTCTGAACGCATTCTGGAATATAAACCAAGGTTTAGCCAATTGGATTTAGAAGATTTGTCGCCGTTTATTTCACTGTAATTCAATACATAGTTTTGAGGTTCGGTTTCTCTTTTGGTTCCGAAGCTTTCTGCTTCAACGTAATAGGAAAGGCGAAGGTCTTTTTCTTTCACTATCTTTTTTACAAGCGTATCTGTTTGGGAAAACAGCATTGTGGGTGCGGCTAAAAAAAGCAATAAAAGCAACTTCTTTCTTTTGATCATTTGGCTTTATTTTTTTCAAAAATATAAAACATATAATTCCTATCAAATATATATGATATAAATTTTAAAAAAAAAATCTAAATCGAATTCAGTTCTTCAATAGTTTTATTAAGAATCGGTAACATTTCGTTTCTCAATTGGCCAAATAATTTTCTTATTTTACAAGTTTCTTCGTCATCAACACATTCATTGCATTTGCTGTAAAAATTTTCAGAAACACAAGGAATTAAGGCAATTGGACCATCAATTAACCGAATGATTTCGGCTACTGTAATTGAATTGGATTCTTTTAAAAAACTATAACCGCCTTCAGGACCACGTGAACTTTTTAGAATTTTGTGTTGTCTTAAATCACGCAATATGGTTTCTAAAAATTTATAAGGAATTCGTTCTTGTTCGGCTATAACTTTGGCTGAAATAGGTGTGGAAGTCTTATTTTGATGTAAATAAATAAGCGTTTTTATAGCGTATTTGGCTTTTTTAGAGAGCATAAATGTTGGGTTTACTTCAAAAGAGTTCCTTTTGGGATGCTCAAAAATAAGCTATTTTTCATCAAGTTAAAAAAACTATTCATGATAAAAGTCATAATCGATTGATAGCATTTAGTTTTACTTTGTTCAAAAATCAATGGGCAATTATAGTAGTATTGCTTTAAAGTTTTTTAATATTGTTAGTCTTAAAAATAAATAATTTATAAAATTCAAATCCATGTGGGAACTTGTACAAGAAACCGTTAATTATATTAAGAATAAAACCAATTTTACACCTGAATACGGTGTGATTTTAGGTTCCGGATTAGGCAGTTTTACCGATGATATTAAAGTTGAATTTACTTTGCCTTATCATGAAATCCCGAACTTTCCGGTGTCAACGGTTGAAGGTCACAAAGGCGCTCTGGTTTTTGGTACTTTAGGCAATAAAAAAGTCGTGGCCATGCAAGGCAGATTTCATTATTATGAAGGATATTCGATGCAGGAAGTTACGTTTCCGGTTAGAGTGATGAAATATATTGGTGTAACCAAATTGATTGTTTCCAATGCTTCCGGTGGTGTGAATCCGAATTATAAAGTGGGTTCTATCGCCATTATTACTGACCATATCAATATGATGCCTGAACATCCTTTGAGAGGGAAAAACGATAGCCGTTTCGGACCGCGTTTTGTCAATATGAATGAGCCTTACAGCCCGAATATGATTGCGAAAATTAAAGAGATTGCCAAAGCTTCTGCTATTGAAGTCCATGATGGCGTTTATCTTGGTTTGCAAGGACCAACTTTTGAAACCTTACACGAGTATAAGATGGTCAAAGTTTTGGGCGCTGATTGTGTCGGAATGTCAACCGTTCCCGAAGTAATTGTGGCGCGTCACATGGAATTGGAAACTTTCGGAATTTCGGTGATTACCGATATCGGCAGCGAAGAACACTTGGAAAGTATCACCCATGAAGAAGTTTTAAAAGCAGCACAAGAAGCGGAACCTAAAGTTAGGCTTTTGATTAAAGAACTGATTTTGCAATACTAAACTAAATTCATAGCAATTACCCGATAGAAATTTTCAGGTTCAAAGGGTTTGGTGATTACATCCGTCATCCCGAAAGACAATAACATTTCTCTATTTTCGTTTAATGAAATAGCCGTTAATGCTATAATAGGCATTTCGGTATTGAATTCGCGAATGTGTTGTGTGGCAATCGTTCCGTTAATTCCGGGTAAGTGGACATCCATTAAAATTAAATCAAAATCATTTTCGGCATTCATTATCGCGATTGATTCTTCTCCATTGTCGATAATTTTACATTTCATGCCTTTGTTTTCCAACATTTTTTTGGTAACCATCTGGTTTATTTTGTTGTCCTCAACAACCAAAACATTTTTACCGGCCAAAACATCATCGGAGTAAGATTTAGGTTTTTCGGGTTTGATTTCCTTACATCCGTTGAGTAAATTGAGTTCAAAAGCAAAAGACGTTCCTACACCAATTTCACTTTTTAAAGTGATTTCGCCACCCAATAAGTCAACTAGTTTTTTTACGATGGTTAATCCCAGACCGGTGCCACCATACTTTCGGTTGATTTCGATGGAACCTTGCGAAAAACTGTCAAAAATAGATTCTTGTTTTTCTTCCGGAATACCGATTCCATTGTCGTTGATGGCAAAATTTATTCGGGAAAAATCACTGCCTTGGTCAACCAATCGGGCAATAACAGTCACTTCACCATTTTTGGTAAACTTTAAAGCATTGTTGATTAGATTGATAAAAATTTGGGAAAGTTTGGTAGGGTCACCCAACAAGATTTCCGGGATGTTTTGGTCAATTTCCAAAGTGAATTTGTTATTGTTTTTGGTGGCAATTTCATTCATTGAGTTTTGAATATTCTGCAACAATTGTTTCAAATTAAAATCGATGTATTCAATTTCAATATTGCTCGAGTCTATTCGATTGATTTCTAATATTTCATTGATAAATGTCAATAAGTAATTCCCTGAAAATTTCAATGAATTCAGATAATGCAATTGGGTTTGCTTCGGGTTGTCTTCTATGAGCAAATGAGTAATACCGTTAATGGCGTTGAGTGGTGTACGCAATTCGTGACTAACCGTTGAAAGGAATTCAGCTCTCGCTTTGGAAGCTTTTTCTGCTTTGTCTTTGGCGATTTCCAATTCTAAGTTTTTTTCTTTTAAAAGGTCGTTTGACCGTGTTCTGATGATGTTGTTTTTATACAATGACAAACTCAAAAGCGACAAAATTGAAATTAGTGAAATGGCCAATATACTAATTAACTTCACGAATTTATTGGTTCTTTTTTGGGCGTCACTTTCTTTAGTCATTTGCACAAGGGCTTTCATTCGTTCGCTTTCTTTGAATTCCTGATAATCATTGGCATCCAATTTTTGTTGACTTGCAGAAGTGAGACTGTCTTTTAAGGCTAAATGTTCTTTTAAATAAGCATGGGATTTTTTTAAATCTAACAATTTTTCATTGGTTCTGCTCAATGAAAGCAAAATAGCTGCTTTTTGGTCAAAGTTTTTACTTCGGTTGTTTAACGCTAAGGAGCGATTGAAATAATTTAGCGCTAAGTTGTTGTGATTTAAATTCTCTTCAATTGACCCCAATTGGTATAAAGCTTCTGCTTTAGTTTTATAGATGTCTTCAATATCGGGTTTTGATATAATCTGATTAAATAATTTTGCGGCCAAATCTGTTTTTCCTTTAGCTTTATACAATATCCCTTTTTGAAGTTTTAAAGGTTCAGAAGCATCAATTTTTAGAATGTTGTATATGGCTTGGGCTTTATTAAAATTGTGTTCAGCCTTTAGAAAGTCATCCAAATTCATGTAACACATTCCCATATTATAATAGCAAATGGCCTGTTGGCTACTAGGTGGTAAAGCGCTTAGTAAGGTTGTGCATTTTGAAAAAACTTCAACGGCATCTTCGTATTTCTTTAGTTCGAAATAAGTTGAACCTAAGGAATAGAAAGCGTCTGATTTTTGTTTGGTATTTCCTTCTGAATCAGCATAATTAATTGCTTTTTGAGAGAAGTAAAGTGACGATTTGTAATTGTTGATTTTTTTGTTAAAATTGACCAAGTCAATGTAGTAAGCCGTGCTATCAAAAGATGCAGTCGCTTTTCGTTGTCCAAAACTATGGGTTTGAAATAGTAATAATAGGAATAACCATCTCATAAATTTGCAGGATTATATAGGATTCAGGACTATAAATGTAGCAAATTTATTTTTTTAACAAAATTATTAGGTCAATAATTCGGGAAGAATAACCTATTTCGTTGTCATACCAACCCACGACTTTTACCATTTTATCAATCACAGAAGTCAGTTGCGCATCAAACAGGCAAGAGTTTTGATTGCCTAAAATATCTACCGAAACAATAGGGTCTTCCGTATAAGCAAGAATTCCCTTTAGGTTAGTTTCTGCGGCGTTTTTGAAAGCCCAATTGATTTCTTCAATACTTACTTGTTTTTTCACATAACAAGTGATATCCGTCAATGAACCATCAGGTACGGGAACCCGAATACCGCTGCCACCAATTTTGCCTTCCATTTTTGGAAAAATTTTGGTCAGAGCTTTGGCTGCTCCGGTTGTGGTAGGAACTATGGACTGACTTGCACCACGAGCGCGACGCAAATCTTTGTGGGGTTGGTCGTGCAGACTTTGGTCAGTAGTGTAGGAGTGAACCGTAGTGATGTAAGCTTGTTCAATGCCACACAATTCGTTAATGACTTGAATCATCGGCGCGGCATTGTTAGTGGTACAACTGGCGTTGGAAACGATTAGCTCTGTACCGTCTAAAATGTTTTCGTTTACGCCTAAAACTACGGTTTTAATTTCCGGGACTTCACTCGGTGCGGAAAGGATTACTCTTTTGGCTCCGGCCAAAATATGCTGGTTGATGTCTTCGAAGGTTTTGTATTTGCCTGTACTTTCTACTACAAAATCAATATGCTCCCATTTTAGGTTACTGATTTCTCTTTCGTGAAAAAAGATATAATGTTTTCCGTCAACTATAATCGAATTTTCATCAAAAGAAACCTCATAAGGCAAAACGCCGTGAATGCTGTCGTACTTGATTAAATGTGCCATTGTGCGATTGTCAGCAATGTCATTAATGGCAACTACTTCAATCGTGGGATGGTTTAAAAGCAATCGGAATAAATTTCTCCCGATTCTTCCGAAACCGTTGATGGCAATTTTTGTCATAAGTCTTAAAGTCTTAAAGTCTTAAAGTCTTAAAGTCTTAAAGTCAATTTTATGTCTTTCGACTTTTGACTTTACGACTTTCGACTATAATATATGTTTTTCCGCATGGTAAGACGAACGCACCAAAGCACCGCTTTCCACATGACGGAAGCCCATTTCCTTACCAATTTTTTCGTATTTCTCGAATTGTTCCGGTCTGATGAATTCTTTTACCGGTAAGTGCTTTTTGCTGGGTTGTAAATATTGACCAATGGTAACGATGTCTACGTCATTATCGCGCAAGTCTTGCATGGTTTGAATGACTTCTTCTTCGGTTTCGCCTAATCCGAGCATGATGCCCGATTTGGTTCTTTTGATACCTTGTTGTTTTAAGTATTTCAACACGGCCAAACTTCGGTCATATTTTGCCTGAATTCTAACCTCACGAGTCAATCTGCGAACGGTTTCTACGTTGTGGGAAACTACTTCAGGATTGGCTTCAACAATTCTGTCAATGATTCTTTCTACACCTTGAAAATCGGGGATAAGCGTTTCTAAAGTGGTTTGCGGATTCATTCTGCGGATGGCTTGTACGGTTTCGAACCAAATAATCGAACCCATATCTTTCAAATCATCGCGGTCAACGCTGGTGATTACGGCATGTTTGATTTTCATGATTTTAATCGAACGCGCTACTTTTTCGGGTTCGTCCCAATCAACGGTTTCGGGTCTGCCGGTTTTTACGCCGCAAAATCCACACGAACGCGTACAGATATTTCCCAAAATCATAAAGGTGGCTGTGCCTTCGCCCCAACATTCGCCCATATTAGGACAACTGCCCGAAGTACAAATAGTGTTAAGCTTGTATTTATCGACCAAACCACGTAGTTCGGTATATTTTTGACCGATAGGCAATTTGACTTTTAGCCATTTGGGTTTACCGATTGGTTGGTTGCTTTCTAGTACTGATTCCATAATTGCAATTTACGAGGTGCAAAGATACAAAGGTTGGATTTAGAATATAGAATTTTGGATTCCAAAATTGTTGTTAAAAAGAGGATTTTTTCACTCCACAAAATCCATATGCCTATTATGAGTTTCGCTGATGGTCAAAGTGGAATATATGCCCAAAGCAAATGCAATCAAACCTACAATTGCAGCCGAGATAATCACCGAATTGGTTTGCTTCAAATAGTCGAATCCTATTAACATGATTGGCACTGTGCCGCGAACCATATTCGGAATACTAGTCGCTGCCGTACTTCTCATGTTGGTGCCAAATTGTTCTGCAGAAACCGTAACAAACATGGCCCAAAAACCGCAACCTAAGCCAATCCAGCCACAATAAAAATAATACATGTTTTCGGTTTTATGACCGCTGAAAAGGAGCAAAGCCACACCAATCAAAGTAAATAATAACATATAAAGAATGGTTTTTTTTCGCGAATGCAAAGCATGTGAAATAAAACCGCTCGAGAAATCACCGACAGAAGTTGTAATATATGCCCACATAATCGCTTTTCCGGGGTCGATGGAAGTGATGCCCATTTCGGGAGCAAATTGGTTGGCCATAAAGACCAGGATTCCGATGCAATACCAGATAGGAACGCCAATCAGGATGCATTTCAAATATTTGACAAAAAGTATTTTGTTGGTAAAAAAGGCCAAAAAATCACCTCTTTTAACGGAAGTATTTTCTTTAACCGATTGGTACATGCCGCTTTCAGCTACACTGATTCTAAGGACTAACAACATCAATCCCAATACGCCACCGATGAAATAAGCGGTAGTCCAACTTCCGGCCAATTCTACTGTAAATTGGGCTACAACAGCTCCCAATACTCCAAATCCGGCTATAATAGAAGTGCCAATGGCTCGCAATTCTTTGGGTAAAGTTTCGGAAACTAAGGTAATTCCGGCGCCTAATTCTCCGGCCAAACCAATTCCGGCGATAAAGCGCAACCAAGCGTAAATCATTCCTTTGTCTGCAAAATCCATTTGGGGTAAAAAGCCACAGGCAATATTGGCCAATGAATAAACGATTATCGAACCAAACAATACTGAAAGTCTTCCTTTTTTATCGCCATAAACACCCCAAATAATACCACCCAAAACCAATCCAATCATTTGGTAATTGATAATCATGGTGCCAACCGTATCGGCATCTAAGTTCATATCGTTCAAACTGGGAATGCGAACAATACCAAAAAGTAACAAATCATAAATATCCACAAAATAGCCTAATGAGGCAATGACTACGGGAAAACCAAACAAGTGTTTTAATTTTTCCTGACGGGTAAATTGTTGCATTTAAGAGATTTAAACAATAACAATCAAATATATAAGTTTTTTTGCGTGTGCAAACCTTATTTTGGTTTACCTGTTAAATTTTTTACAATAGGGTTTGTTCGTGAACAAATTGGCATATATTTGTATATACAAATGTTGCACTATATGAAGCGTAGTAATTTTATAAAATTAGCAATAGGAGGAACGACAATGATGGCATTAAACCCTTTATACAATTGGTCAAAAGACTTAAAAACAACCGATACTAAACTTCCCGTTTTATTCATTGGTCACGGTTCGCCTATGAATGGCATTGAAGACAATGAGTTTTCAAGAACATGGACCAAATATGGAAAAGAAATTCCCCGACCTAAAGCAGTTTTAGTAGTTTCCGCACATTGGTTAACCAACGGAACGCATATTACCGCCATGGAAAATCCGAAAACCATACACGATTTTGGCGGATTTCCTCAAGCTTTATTTGATGTGCAATATCCGGCAAAAGGAAGTCCGGAATTGGCTCAAGAGACTTCCAAATTAATCACATCAACCCAAGTTGAACTCGACCATGATTGGGGTTTAGATCACGGAACTTGGACAGTAGTGCGACACATGTATCCCAATGCCGATATTCCCGTATTGCAATTGAGTATTGATTACACTAAGCCACCACAATACCATTATGATTTGGCCAAAGAATTGGCTTCGCTACGTAAAAAAGGCGTTTTAATTATCGGCAGCGGTAATATGGTGCACAATTTGAGAATGGTGGCTTGGGACAAACTCAACGAACCCGAATTCGGATACGATTGGGCTCATGAAATCAATCAGGTTTTTAAAGACAAAATCACTTTCGGAGATGCTCAATCTTTAATTGCTTACGAAAAGTTAGATAGCGCAGCCAAGTTGGCGATTCCGACACCGGACCATTATTATCCGTTGCTTTATACTTTGGGATTACAAGATAAAACGGATTCAGTAAGTTTCTTCAATGACAAAGCTGTCGGCGGTTCATTGACGATGACTTCGGTTAAAATAGGATAAATAAAAAGGGAAGCTAATCGCTTCCCTTTTTGTTATAAACCTAATGCTTTTTTGGTCTGTGGTTGTAAACCGTCTTTGTGGAGTAATACAGATATGGCTTTTAATTTAAGATAAGAAACACTCATATAAACAAAACCTTCTCTACCTGATTCGGTTCCCCAAGAGTTTTTGACTTTATAATAAACATTTCCTTTTTGGTCTTTGGCTTTGCCTACTATGTGCATCAAATGGTCATCCATAGTGTTGTAATTCTCAAATTCGGTTTGGCGGAAATCAGCAGTAATCTTTTTTTCGGGTTTGATTTCTTCTAATATAGCCACAGTATCTTCAGTTTTTTCAGGAATAACCGCTAATCCGTTTTTACCGGAGAATGTTTTTTCGCTGACATCGCTGTCCAAAGCAAGTGTAAAACCTTTGTTAAGTGCATAATCAATATTTTGAACAAATTCGTCCAAAGGCAAATTATAAAAGGAACCATTGGCAAAGTTGTCAGGAATATTCAAGATAAATTTGGAATAAACGGGTTCATGTGTGAAAGAAGTTATCGTGATATAATCATTCAAATCAATCTTATACTCCGCTGAAATTTTTTGTGCATTGAAAGGCTTTACTTCATCAGCATTGCCCATATATTTTTCTAGAACAGCTTTGTAGTCTTCTTTCCAATTAGCATATTTTGCAGGAGTTAGATCTACGGCTGTTTTAAGAATTTCTTCTAATTCTGCTACCATTTCAGTGTGGTCATATGCCTCATCGGGATTGATTTTTCCTGTAAAATCACTCTCTAAAGCAATACCGTATTTTCGTGCACTGTTGATTACATCGTGGTTTAAACCGCCTTCTCCGAATTGGGCTTTGCCCTGACGCATGACATAATTATCAGCTTTGTCTAAGTAAATGTTTCTCACGTTGTACATTTCAGATAAGTCCACTTTGCTGCCATTTATACGGATAATTTCGGCTTCCAGAAAAGAAGTGGTGGAGAAACTCCAACAAGTTCCGGTGTTTTGTTGGGCGACTACCGGAGTAGCTTCGATGTCTTTAATGATTTGAAAATCATACTTTTGGGAAAAAGTATTTAAACTCAAAAATAATGCGGTAACGGTGATAAAAGTTTTATTCATAAGAATATGTTTGGTGATGAGGTTTAACTCAAAAAATGATTTATTTTTACGCTAAAATAATAGATTTTGTTTGCCGACAATTATTTTTAACTAAAATATAATAATCCCTATAAAGCAAGTTTTGACATGAGCACTATCAATTGGATTACTGCCAAAGAATTTGAAGATATCACCTATAAAAAGTGTGACGGCGTTGCCAGAATAGCATTTAACCGACCGAATGTGCGCAATGCTTTCCGTCCAAAAACAACCAGTGAATTGTACGATGCCTTTTACGATGCCATGGAAGACACTTCTATTGGAGTTGTTTTGCTATCCGGCGAAGGTCCGAGTACCAGAGACGGTATTTGGTCATTTTGCAGTGGTGGAGACCAAAAAGCACGCGGTCATCAAGGCTACGTTGGCGAAGACGGTTATCACCGATTGAATATATTAGAAGTTCAGCGTTTAATTCGTTTTATGCCCAAAGTCGTGATTGCAGTGGTTCCGGGTTGGGCTGTTGGTGGCGGACACAGTTTGCATGTCGTTTGTGACCTGACATTAGCCAGTAAAGAACACGCTATTTTCAAGCAAACCGATGCTGATGTAACGAGTTTTGACGGCGGTTACGGTTCGGCTTATTTGGCCAAAATGGTCGGACAGAAAAAAGCGCGTGAGATTTTCTTTTTAGGTCGAAATTATACTGCGCAAGATGCTTTTGATATGGGCATGGTAAACGCCGTAATTCCGCATGAAGAATTAGAAGATACTGCTTACCAATGGGCACAGGAGATTTTAGAAAAGTCTCCAACGTCTATAAAAATGTTGAAGTTCGCCATGAATTTAACCGATGACGGTATGGTAGGACAACAAGTGTTTGCCGGTGAGGCCACGCGTTTGGCGTATATGACTGATGAAGCTATTGAAGGGCGAAATGCCTTTTTGGAAAAAAGAAAACCGAATTTCGGGAAAAACAAATGGATTCCATAAAAATGAGTGTTCAGTATTTAGTGTTCAGTCATCAGGTTGGATTTATAAAAAAATAATTCTTTGAGATATATATATGGAAAACTTTACCAATGAAATCATTGATACAAAGGCTTTGCCACGGTTTGAAGCGGTTCAATTGTCACCTATCGACCCTAAATATTGGCAAGTGATTTTGATTAGTCTTTCGGGCTTTTTTTTGTTAGGCATAGCCATTATGGTTACTTTGTTTTTTTTGGTGGATGAAGAAATAGAACATAAGCCGCTAATTTTCTCTGCCTACGTAGCTATTTTTGGCATTGCTTTATTGTTGTCACGAATTAGTTTTAAGAAAAAAGCCTATGCTTTCAGAAACCACGATGTGATTTTCAGAAGTGGTATTATTGCCACCAATACAATGGTGATTCCTTATAATCGCGTCCAACACGTAGCGCTTCATGAAGGTTTTATTGCCCGTTTTTTTGGCTTAGCCAAAGTGGAAATTTTTACCGCAGGTGGCGTTTCCAGTGACTTGGAGATTCCGGGGATTGCCAAAGAGGAAGCCGAAAACATCAAGCAATTGCTGATGGGTAAAATTCAAAAACAACTCTAATGGAGGCCAATTTCAATCAGCCGCAACGCCAGTCTTTGGTGGGTGTTTTGGTGATTTTTCTCGAGATGATTTTCCAAGTGCTCAAAGCCACGTGGCCGATTATTGTCATTACTTTATTTAAGGCAAATCCTCAATCTGTCTTTATCGCTTCCTTAACTTTACTCGCTGTAGCGGTTTATTTTGGTGTTTATTCTTTTTTAAAATACCGAAATTTTACGTTCTATATCGATGAAGAAAACGAAGAGTTTATCATTAGTGACGGTATTATTAACAAAACCAAAACGACGATTCAGCTACATAAAATCCAACAGGTAAACATCAAGCAAAATTTGATTCAACGCTTAATCGGCGTTTATGCCTTAGATGTTGACACTGCCGGAAGCGACAAAAAAGAAGGCAATATCAAAGCTATTTCGCATAATTTAGCTTTGGCTTTGAAATCGAAATTATTAGAAAATGAAGGTAAAAAAGCAGTCGTTTCCGTGGAAGATATTGCCGCCGAAAAGACAGAATATAAAGCGATTCCGTTTCTTAAAATCAATTTGGGCAGTTTACTCAAAATCGGAATTACTTCCAACTATGTAAAAAGTGTCGGTTTGATACTGACGTTCTTTTTTACCATTTATGAAAACCTCCACCAAGCCGGTGCAGAGGATGTAATCAGCACAGAAAAACTGGAGGGTTTTGTCGATAGTAACTCGGTTTGGTATTCGGCGCTTGTTTTTGTTTTGATCATGTTCAGCGTAGTTTTTTTAATCAATATTTTGCGCACCATCATTAAGTTTTTCGACTATACTGTTACCAAACAAAAAGGGTCGCTGATGTTGACTTATGGCCTAATCAACACCCAAAGTACGATATTGAAACCCGAGAAAGTGCAGATAGTTAAGATATCAAGTAACTATTTTCAAAAGAAGCTCAATGTGCTGGAAATCAAAATTAGACAAGCCATCAGCAACGAAAAGAAAGACAATAAATCGCTGATTGAAATTCCGGGTTGTAATACGAGGGAACGCGATGAAATTTTAAAATTATTGTTTAAACAATTGCCTGAAAAAGGTATGATGATGCAGCCTAATTTCCGCAGACTGATTTTTTCTGTATTTATCATTATTGTGCTACCTTTAACGGGTTATTATTTGTTTGGGAAATATGGAGAGCCAATAGTGTTTGATTACGCAAATATTGCTGTTTTTTACACTATTTTTATGTCGGTTTTACTGTTTTTCGGATTCCGAAATTACCGTTTGTTTGTCAATGATAACCACATCATCAAACAAAGCGGCGCTTGGGATGTTGACCATGAAATAATTGAAATCGGCAAAATACAAGCCATCACGACTTCGCAGTTGTTTTGGCACAAAAGCCTGAATATTGGTTCGTTGACGATGCACACTGCCGGTGGCAATATTACTTTTCATTTGGGTAAATTTGACAAAATAAACGAATATGTAAACCTTTGGCTGTATGAGATAGAAACCTCTAACAGCAACTGGATGTAGCAATAATATTAGATATTAGATTTGAAATATCAAATATCAAAATCATATCTAATATCTAAAATTTAATATTTAAAATTATATGAAACACTGGGTTGAAGCCGCTCGAGTTAGAACTTTACCACTTTCGGTATCGGGTATTATTGTTGGAAGTTTTTATGCGATGTCACAGGGAATGTTCAATTGGAACATCGTTATTTTTGCGTTGCTGACCACTTTAGGTTTGCAAATTCTGTCCAATTTTGCCAATGATTACGGCGATGGGGTAAAAGGCACGGATAACGATGACAGAGTTGGGCCAAAACGCGCCATTCAAAGCGGACTCATAACTCCGCAAGCCATGAAAAAAGCGATGGTGATTACAGCTTTGATTACTTTGGCTTTTGCGGTTTTGCTAATCTATTTTGCTTTTAAAGAAAGTTATTTGTTGTATTCTTTTGTCTTTTTAGTATTAGGGGTTTTGGCAATTGCTTCTGCGATTCGCTATACCGTTGGAAAAGGTGCTTACGGTTACCGAGGTTACGGCGATTTATTTGTATTTATCTTCTTCGGATTGGTGAGTGCTTTTGGGGTTTATTTTATGTTCTCGAAAACTATTGATTGGTTGCTGTTGTTGCCGGCAACGGCCATTGGCTTTTTGAGTGTTGGTGTTTTAAACCTAAACAATATGAGGGACGAGGAAAGCGACAGAAAATCCGGAAAGAATACTATTGTGGTCAAAATGGGTGGCGCAGCGGCTAAAAAGTACCATTTCTTTTTGGTGATTTCGGCTATGGTTTTGGTGTTGCTGTTTGCCTTTTTGAATGATTTTCACTTCGACCAATATATTTTTGTGGTTGCTTATTTCCCTTTGATAAGTCATTTGATTACCGTTTATAAAAACCAAAATTCTAAACTGTTGGATCCCGAATTGAAGAAGTTGGCCATCAGCACTTTTTTGCTTTCAGTTCTTTTGGCCCTGTGTCTGATTTTCTTTATTTCAGATGTTGTGGTGAATTACGTTTAATTAAAAAAATGCAGTCATGAAAATTACATTTTATGGGCATTCTTGTATCGGAATTGAAGTAGGTGGAAAACATTTACTTGTTGACCCATTCATTTCCGGAAATGAAAAAGCGGCTCATATTGATATCAATGCTTTAAAAGCAGATTACATCCTAATTACACACGCTCATTTCGACCATATTTTAGACGTTGAAGCTGTGGCGAAAAACAATAATTCCGTGATTATATCCAATTGGGAAATCGCGACTCATTTCGGAAACAAAGGCTTGCAATACCACCCAATGAATCAAGGCGGAAGCTGGCAGTTTGATTTTGGTAAAGTGAAATATGTGGCTGCTGCGCATTCGAGTTCGTTTCCTGACGGAACTTATGGCGGTAATCCCGGCGGATTTGTAATCGAAGGAGAACACAAAAATATTTACATCTCTGGCGATACAGCTTTGACCATGGATATGAAATTGATTCCGATGCGAACGAAACTCGATTTGGCCATTTTTCCAATCGGGAATTGTTTTACCATGGATGTTGAAGATGCAATCATAGCGGCTGATTTTGTCGATTGTGACAAGGTTTTAGGTTGTCATTTTGATACCTTCGGATTTATCGTAATCAATCACGACGAAGCCAAAAAGAAATTCTTCGATGCCGGAAAAGACTTGATGCTACTCGAAATAGGAGAAAGTATTTCGCTTTAATAATATTAATACAGAGAATGAGAGTGTCAGTTTTGGCACTCTTCTTGTTTTAGGAACGAAAAACATCTTATGAAATTTTCAATTTTAGGATTACTATTGGTCTGTACCTCTTTAGCTTTTGCACAAAGCAACGAAGGCTTTTGGGACAATATCAGAACGACTAATGAAACTATTATACTCAATGCCGGAAAACGAAAAGCCATCAAAACAGCCGATTTTCCTGTTGGTACTACTGAAGTAGTTTATCGCATTTCGCTTTTAGATGACAATCAAAAAATCAGTTCGAGTTTGGTTTCTGTTTTAAAAGCTATTCCGGATCCAACAGGAATTAGTCAAGGTGCTGCCGGAACGGTGTTTTTGCTTTCTTCTATTTCAGGGGATGACAAGTGTAAATTTTATGTATTTACCAATGAAAATGACGCTTTGCAATACGAAAAAACCGGTGTTGCGAGCAATGCTTGTGTGTCTCAAGAAGAACCGGTAAACAAGGCCGCCAAGCTCCTAACAGAAAAATCAAAATGCATACCTCAAGGCATACAGAATCTGTGGTTTGGATTTCAAAGCGACAATTGGGTGATGAAGGAAAAAATTATTTTAGAAGTCGTCCCGTGGGTTAATTATAATTTGCGAAGTGGTTGGACAGTGGAAAATAGAAAGAGTCTTTTAAAAGAAATTGAGCAGTTGGAGATTGCCAAAAAAGTATCCAACAAGAATTTGTTTTTGGGGAATTTTATGGAAGTCTTTATTGCCAAATATGCTTACAGTGACTATAAAAAGCTATTACCGGCTGAAAAAGCTAAGGCTATGGATGGTTTTGCTGAAGAAAGTCTGGTGAAATCAGGGCAATTAAATAGTTACTTAGAAATGGTCAGAAGTGAAGCTACAAAGCTTAATTTTAGTAATAAATCTGAAGAAGCGATTCTTAAAATCCAAAAGGAAATCATTGAGAAAAACCGTGCTAAAGCCATTGATTATGGTTTGTTGGGCACTTTTTATTTATCTTCCAGGCAATTTGTAAAAGCGGAAGAAGCTTATTTGAAAGCCATTTCCATGAATCCATCAGAGTTGAATTATCGATTGCAATTGGCGCATATTTATATGTATACAGACAGAGTAAATAAGTCCAAAGACCTTCACAAAAAGTACCAACAAAACAATTTGGCCAACCACAAAAGTTGGATCGAACAGACCAAAATTGATTTTGAACAGTTTAAAAATAATGGCTTTGGTACCGAAAATTTCAAGAAGATTTTACGCGTTTTAGACTAAAAAAATGACTGCAACTTACCATAAATATATCCTTCATTTCAAACAGGCTTCGGGTACTTCTCGGGGCGTTTTGACCGACAAAGAAACCTGGTTTTTGGTACTCGAAAAAGACGGTAAAAAAGGCATAGGCGAGTGCGGTATTTTACGCGGATTATCGGCTGATGATCGTCCAGATTATGAAGAAAAATTGCGATGGGTTTGTGAAAATATTCACCTTGGCCAGGAAAAATTATGGCAAGAATTGATAGAATTTCCTTCGATTCAATTCGGAGTAGAGATGGCTTTTTTATCTTTAAAAAGTGAAAATCCGTTTGTTTTATTTCCGTCAAAATTTACGTCAGGCGAAAAATCCATTGTCATTAACGGACTCGTTTGGATGGGTGATGAAGCCTTTATGAAACGTCAAATTGAAGAGAAAATTGCCCAAGGATTTACCTGTATAAAAATGAAGATTGGTGCCATAGATTTCAACAAAGAAATCGAATTATTGCGCTTTATTCGCCAAAATTTTGATGAAAAAACCATCGAGATTCGGGTTGATGCCAACGGTGCTTTTGCTGAAAATGAAGCTTTAGATAAAATTAATCAAATAACTGGTTTTAAATTACATAGCATAGAGCAACCGATTCAAAAAAATCATACTGACATGATGTCAGTTTTGTGTAAAAGCACTAATTTGCCCATTGCTTTGGATGAAGAACTTATCGGGGTGTTTTCTTTTGAAGAAAAAGAACAATTGCTCCAAAAAATCCAACCGCAATATGTCATTTTGAAGCCGAGTTTTATCGGTGGTTTTCGCGGCACTTTAGAATGGATTTCTCTTGCCGAAAAGTTCAATATCGGTTGGTGGATTACTTCCGCTTTGGAAAGCAATGTGGGTTTGAATGCGATTGCCCAATTTACTTTCGGACTCAATAATCCGATGCCGCAAGGTTTAGGAACCGGAAGTTTGTATACCAATAATTTTGATTGTCCGTTGCAAGTTTCACAGGGCCAACTTTGGTATCAAAATGAGCTCGATTGGAAAATCGATTTAGACTATTTAGAATGAAAAAAACCTGCTCATTTGAACAGGTTTTTTTGCTTTAGAAAGTTACTTTCCCCAATCAATTTTTCTGGAGAAATACATCACGGCTCCGAGGATGAAAAATAAGCCAATACTTCCCACCAAAAGCGCATAATCTTCCATTTGGATAATCACATAAATGAAGGTGTACAAAACGGAAAGTGACGTCGCAATAAACAGCGGGAATTTTCTATTCTTCAAAATCGAAATCGAATAGAGTGTAATCATAACTACCACCGCAATTCCGGAAATAGCATAAGCTAAACTAAAACTACTGTGTTCAGTAATTGAAATCAATAAAGTGTAAAACATAATCAGCGCAATGCCTATCATTGAATATTGAAAAATATGAATATTGATTTTGCTTATCGATTGAATTAAGAAGAAAATCAGAAATGTCAAACCGATTACTAGGAAGCCATACTTGGAAACACGCTCGTTTTGCTGATATTCGTCGACTGTTTCAATAAATTTTACGCCAAACAGATAATCATCCAAATTGGGTAAAACATTCGCGTATTGCTGCGAAAACGTGCGGTTTATGTCTAATACTTTCCAATCTGCATGGAATCCGTCTTTGTTTACGACTTTCGTAGTGTCATTGGCGGCAAACGAACCTTCGAAACTTGGCGATTCCCAATCGGAGTCAATCCCAATATTGGTTACTTTTCCAATCGGAATGAAGTTGATGCTGTTACTTCCGTTATAAGTAATGCCAAAATTAAAATTGATTTGGTTATTGGCGGCTAAGACTTTGTAATCAAAAATATTGGTAGCCAAAACGCTGTAATCGCTTTTTTCATCCGGTTGTGGTTCAAACGTTAGTTTTTCATTGTTGAGCTGGATTTTTAGCTCGCTTTTGATACTTTTCAAATTGGTAGTTTTGACAATGATTGCGGCTTTGTCCCATTGAATGCTCTCTTCCGGAATATTGAGTTTGGCAAAATTAGGCGCGGTGAAATTTCCTTTAAAGTTCATGTCTGCCGTAAAAACTACCGGGTTAAAAAGACCTCGTTTAAGAGATTCATTTTTCTTTACTTTAGAAATATTGTTCAATTCATTCGGGAAGAAATAAGCGTAATTAGTGGTTGCTCTTCTTTGTAAAGTGGTTACACCGGTTTTTTGGTCAATGACATTTAGATTCTCGTAAGTATTATACGGAATTCTTAAAACCGGACCGTAAAAAGAGACGTTGCTTCCCCAAAGAGTCGACACTTCATCGACAACTTCTGATTTTCGTTGGGAACGTTCTTTAATCAAATCTTGAACAAAGAATAGCGGAATGAGTAAAAAGAGTGTGAGTGCGCCAACCATAATCATTTTGGCGGTTGTGGATTGGAAGAATGTTTTTTCTTCTGTAATTTGGTTTTCTTGAAATTCTTGATTTTCCATGGTGTAGTGTTTTAAATAAGATTAAAATTTGTTAAATATTATATAGAGGTAAAATAATGCAATTGGAATATTGGCCAGTATAATCAACATTTTGACAGTTAAAGCTTCTCGATCTTTGGGTTGTGTGAAAAACTGAAAGAGTAAATACAGAAAAACTGCCAGATTTATCAAAAAAGCGAAAAGCAAATAGAAATAACCGATGAAATAGAGCAATCCAAATTCCGGAAGAATGAAATGCATTAGAAATAGCAATGTTCCGATACCAAAAGAACCCATCGCTAAATAGGTTGAAAATTGTCCGGGAGTTTCAGTTTTGTCAATGAGTTGTGTTTCCATGATTATTTAATATTAAAAGTGGTTTGAATATTTTGAACCGTAAGGTGGAGCATTTTTTTAAATTCTAAATCATGGAATTGATGCGCCGATTTACCTCTTTTATAAAAATCTAAAAAGGTATTGAATCGGTTAGGGTAGAAGAGTGTACCCATGAAAATCACCATATACAAATAGGCGCTTTTTTTCCCGTTGCCCAATAAATAATATTGCATTCCGATTTCTTCAATGACTGAAACTCCGGTGTTGGTCAACACATGAATGACATCGTGATCTTCGAGTTTGGGTTGCATTTCGAAATTGTATTTTAGCAAAAAGCAACCCATATGAAAGCCCAAACTTTCTTGTGGATACTGAATCAGTTCTTTGGGAGTTACGTTCCAAGGTTCGTTCTTTTTAAAGAATTTTTGGTAGGGCTTTTTGCTCCACTCATACATTTTTTCGATAATTAAATCTCTCATAAATTAAATTAAAAGTACTTTGAAATTCAAAGTAAATGAATAAAAAAATAGCTTAGCTTTTCGATATTAATTTTTCAAGCGCTTCAATGTGATCTTGAAAGGCTTTTTTTCCGGTTGCCGTAGCGATGTAACGCGTGTTGGGCTTTTTTCCGATAAATTGTTTTTCAATCATGATGTATTCTTCGGTTTCTAAGGCTTTAGTGTGACTGGCTAAATTGCCGTCAGTTACACCGAGTAATTCCTTGAGCATATTAAAATCGGCACTTTCGTTGACCATTAATACCGACATGATCCCCAAACGTATTCGGTGGTCAAAAGCTTTGTTGATATTTTGAATGAGGTTTTTCACTAAATTAATTCCTATCGTATTTATAATGCATCACAGCGCCGTAAATGATATGGCAAATTCCGAAACCTAGTATCCACACGTACAAACCGTATCCTGAGAATTCTACGGCGATTAAGCCTAAAATGATTTCGGTGATACCCAAATAACGAACGTCTCGCAAAGTATATTTACTGGCATTGACACAAGCTAATCCATAAAATATCAAGGAGATAGGCGCAATGAGACCGTAAATTCCATGTCTCAATAAAAGTAAGCACAAAATACCGCCGGTAAACAACGGAATACAAAAATTAATTAACAGTCTTCTTGACGATGGATTCCACACTTTTTCCCCAACTTTTTTCGCTTTTTTGACGGTCAGCAAATAAGCCGTGATTAAGGATAAAACCAATACTGCCAAAGCAACCGCTATGATTAGTTTGAAGGTCGTGCTTTCCAAAGTGATGTACTTGGTATGGTGATTGTCGATTAAAAAGTTGACTGCAATGGCACCGCCAAAAGCATACAATCCGGCTAGGATACCCGATAAGCCGCTTAGCGAGATAAACTGACTAGATTGCGCCATCATTTGTTTGATGTCTTGAATGTCTTTTAAATAATCTTTAGTTTCCATATAAAAGTACTTTGAAAAACAAAGTAAGTAAATAATTTTTCCGCAACCAAATGTTTTTTCATTTATTTTTGAGAAAAATTAATCCTATGAACAAATTGCTTTTCGGATCCTTATTTTTCCTGACTTCTTTAACATTTGGTCAAACCAAAGACGAGCAAATGTTGAAAGACATCTATAAAATGGCTTTGACCAATTCTAAAAGTTATGTGTGGCTTGACGATTTGTCGAATAAAATCGGGCATCGTTTGTCCGGTTCTGCCGGCGCTGAAAAAGGCGTACTTTATTCCAAACAACAATTGGAGACTTTAGGTTTGGATAGGGTTTATCTCCAAGAAGTGATGGTACCCAAATGGGTAAGAGGCGAAAAAGAAACCGCTTATATTTTAGATCAAAAAAATAAAATCAGTGTTCCTATCTGTGCCCTTGGCGGTTCTATAGCTACGCCAAAAAACGGATTAACAGCAGAAGTTATAGAAGTAAAAAGTTTGAAAGAGCTTGAAACTTTGGGCGAAGCCAAAATTAAAGGTAAAATAGTTTTCTATAATCGTCCGATGGAGCCCGAGAATATTGATGCTTTTGTATCCTACGGCCGATGTGGCGACCAAAGAAGATCCGGAGCCCAAGAAGCAGCAAAGTTTGGCGCTGTTGGTGCTATAGTTCGTTCTCTCAATTTAAGATTGGATGATTTTCCGCATACCGGAGCTACCAGTTATGGCAATTTACCCCAAGAAAAATACATTCCAACGGCTGCTATAAGTACGAATGGTGCCGAATTGTTAAGCCAAAAATTGAAAGAAAATCCAAAACTCAACTTTTATTTTAAGCAATCGTGTCAACAATTGGAAGAGGTTCTTTCCTACAATGTAATTGGAGAAATCAAAGGAACAGTTCATCCCGAAAAAATTATGGTGGTAAGTGGTCATTTAGATTCTTGGGATTTGGCCGATGGTTCACACGATGATGGCGCCGGTTGTGTTCAAAGCATGGCGGTTTTGGAGCTTTTTAAGAAACTCAACTACCAACCTAAAAATACCATGCGAGTGGTTTTATACATGAACGAAGAAAACGGTGGAAGAGGCGGAAAGCAATATGAAGCAGAATCCAAACGCAATAATGAGAACCACATTTTTGCCATGGAAAGTGATGCGGGTGGTTTTACTCCCAGAGGTTTTTCTTTGGAATGCGATGAACCTAATTTTACCAAAGTCAGAAGTTGGATACCGCTTTTTGAACCTTATTTGATTCATCTTTTTGTGAAAGGTCACACGGGTTCGGATATTCATCCGTTAACGTCGACTAAAATAGTTAAAGCCGGTTTACGTCCCGATTCACAGCGTTACTTTGATTACCATCATGCCGCCAATGATACTTTTGATGCCATCAATAAAAGAGAATTAGAATTGGGTGCTGCTAGTATGGCTGCTTTATTATATTTATTTGACCAATATGGCATTGATTAATTGAAACCAACCGAATTATACATACTCAACCAACCCGAAAAGTATCGCGACATTTTGCTGCATATTGTCGCAGTAGTTGAACATACTTTGCCCGAGGCAAATTTGGAATTCAAGTGGGGAATACCTTATTTCTATTACAAAAAGAAACCGTTTTGCTATCTTAATGCGAGTCACAAACACCAATTTGTAGATGTTGGTTTTGCCAAAGGTTTTCAGTTGAATAGCCAACAACAGCATTTAATTGCAGACAACGGCAGAAATACTATAAAATCATTGCGTTATTATGCTTTAGATAAAATAGATAATGATATTTTAGTTGCAGTTATTGAAGAAGCTAAGACTTTATATTAAAAAAAACGTCCCGATAACCGGGACGTTTTTAATTTTAGTTTTGACCTATTTTATAAATCCAACCGGTTTTGGCTTCGGTTTCATTATTGAATTCAATCACGTAATAGTAAGTGCCATCCGGTAATTCTTCTCCTTTATCGGATTGACCTCTCCATTCGTCACGGTATTGGTTTTTACTGTAGACTTTCATTCCGTAACGATTATAGATACTAAGATTTTTAACATCGAGTAAACTCAAATCAAAGAAATCATTGTTACCGTCATTATCGGCAGAAATACCTTTTTGTATGTCACAATAAATTCTGTCTAATGTAATCGACTCGTTTCTAAAACAACCATCCGGAGTAGTTACGGTCACGTTAAATGATATAGGCAATTCTTCTACAGTAGTAGTCGAATTTAAATATTGACTAACATCAAATGTGTTTGCGTTCGAACCTACCAACTGTTGGTTACTGGTAAACCAAGCAAAACTTGCGGCATTAACATCAAAAGATGCATTGACTGCAGCAACCTCTAAAATGAAATTATTTCCGACACAACTTCCGGTAATTTCAAAATCAAAACTACTTTGTACTGTTACAGCTAGACTTCCGTTGGTAGCACATTGATTCGCATCAGGAACAAAAGTATAAGTTCCAGAAGTTGTATTGTCAATTTCTGCCGGTGTCCAAGTCCCGGTAAATCCTTCTAAAGAGTTAGTTGGTAGAGCCGGAGCTGTACCTCCAAAACAAAGTTCCGAAATAGCATTAAAAGTTGATGTTACCGGTTGATTAACCGTAATAGTAAGCGTTGTTGATGTAGGACATGGAATGAAGTTCGCTTGGATTAAAGAAATATCATCAAGTGAAAAGTCATTTCCATTAGATTGAATATTCCTGTCATAGATAGCAATTTGCGCTGTTGTGCTAGAACCCGAATTCCAAGTATAAGAATATTGACCGCTTTCACAATTGTTTCCTGGTGCAGTTGTCATGCCTATAGAGACCCCATTTATGGTAACTTCTGCGATGGCAGGGTTTGGCATAGATACAGTTTGTAACCAATAACTAAAGTTATAAGTTTGATTAGGTAGAACTGTAACCGTTTGAGACCAAACGATATCATTCCCACCATTTGTTGTAGAGCCATCAACTACCATCATATTTCCTCCTGATGGTGAATTACTGTTACAAGCCGGGAAGAACTGGAACCAAGTATTAGCTACAGCGACAATTCCATATGCTTTTTGTACTCCGTTTAGGCCGGCATCAACAAGGTATTGATAATCTGTGTTAAAGCCTGAGTTTCCGGCAGTAAAGTCACCATTTACAACTAAGTTAGTTGGTGAAGGATTAACTGCGTTCGGTGTAAAAGTATAAGTTGTTGTAGCAGTATTATTCAATGCTGGTGACCAAGTACCAACTATACCTTCAATTGAATTGGTAGGCAGAGGATTTAATGGGTCTCCTGAACAAATTGGCGATACAGGACTAAATGTTGGCTGTACTAAAGGATTTACTGTAATAGTTAAAGTTCCTTGCAGAGCACATTGACCAGAATTTGGGGTAAATGTATATGATCCCGATTGTGTATTGTCTATGTTTCCCGGATTCCATGTTCCTGTTAATCCTTCCAATGAAGTTCCAGGAAATGCCACAGTTTGTCCATTACAAATTGAGATTGGAGTAAATGTTGGTGTAATTGTTGGATTTACAGTAATGGTGCCTGTTAAAGCGACTGTATTACAACTATTAGAAGTGCTTAAGCCATAGTTGAAAATACCGGATTGGGTCGGAGTTCCACTAATAGTGAATACTCCTGTTCCTGAATCAAATGTACCGGTCACTCCGGAAGGAAGACCTGTAACGTTAACACTATCAGCATTAGTAGCAGTGTAAACTATGTTGGCAATAGCAGTATTAATACAAATATTTTGACTGTTGTTGTTTGAACTTAAAACTAAATTTGTTGAAGGCGATAAAGAAACCATTCCTGAAGTTGGCAGCGAGCTGCATCCAGTAGAAGTAACGGTAACAGCATCAAGGAAATTACCAACAGAAGGATTTCCGCCTGTACTGGATACAGATACAAATCGCAAACTATAGTTGTTACCTCCGATAGCCGGAATAGTATAAGTTAAATTGTGTAAAACCCAAGCGGTATTACCGTCAGTAAAGTTGCCTAAACTAACATAAGGTCCACCAACCGGTCCAATTTCAACCCTAACAGTATCATTACCTTGACGGCCACGGTGAGCGAAGGAGATTTGTAATTGTGAACCCGGACTTGTGGTAAAATCTTGGAATATTGTAGCAATTGAATTTCCGTTCATTTCAATAAACTGCGTGCCTTGGTATGCAAAAACATTTTCAAATCCGGCAGCAGGCCAAACTTCCAGAATTCCGTCAGCTGCAGTTGTGTCCCAACAAGGAACTACATTTTCATTCAACATATTAGGAAACTGACCTGTAGCGGTTGGACTCTCAAAACTACCATTACAGAATTGAGTTGCTATAGGAGTTGCCACAACAGTATATGTTCCTGGAACAGTAGTCACAAAACTGGCAACGTTACCCGGATTAGTAAAACCGGCTGGAACAGTCCATACATAATTATAAGTACCCGGAGTTTGCGGTGTAGCAGTTACAGTTGCTGTTTGATTATTACAAATAGCAGTACTATTAACTGATACTACAGGCGCACCCGGATTAATTAAAGTTACTGTATCGCTAGAAGTTACCGTACAATTCGCCGTGTTTAGATTAAAAGCAGTATAGACACCGGCATTCAATCCTGTTAGTGTGATTTGTCCGTTGACATCTGAAGTAAAGTTTGCAGGACCAACCAAAATGGTGTCATCCGTGTAGGTTACCGCATAAGTTTGATTAGGAATCAAATTACTTATAGTGATTGTACCGGTATTTCCATTACAAGTCAAAGGGTCTGTTCCGGTTACCGGGGCTGTCGACGGAATATTAAATGTGATAACATCGGTAGAGGTAAAGGAACAACTGTTAACCGTAAAACTGAAGTTTGAATAAGTTCCGGCATTTAATCCGGTTATCGAATAAGCTCCTGTGTTATCAGTTGTTATTGAAGTTGGGCCAACCGTTGTACTATCATCTGAATAAGTCAAAGAATAGGTTGTATTAGGAGCCAAACTTCCAATAGTAATTTCCCCATCATTTGCAACACATGTCGTTGGTGTTATAGAAGTAAAGGTTGGATTGGCTTGTAAAGTATAAGTCGCAATGTAATTAGCTCCGTTATTATTAATCAGGATAGTGTCATCACATTGGGTGGTTGAATTAACATCTCCGGTTACATCATAATACACCTCGAGTATATATTCTCCAGCTGGATAAGCTGTCAAATCAATTGGGAGTTCAGCATCGGTCAGTACTTTTTGCCATTTCTGATCACCTGTATTACATGGTCCACCACTTGGGAAAGAGCCACTAACACAGTCATCTAAGAAAGGTAAATCCATCACAGCAAAAGTTCCCGGAGTTCCGGAAGCAGGATAAATTCGGTAATATAAACGAGCACTACAAACATTAGCTGTAGCAATTTTAAAGGTTTTAACTTCTGCGCCTCTTAATTTAAAAGTATTGGAATAGGAAACATAAGTTCCGAAATCTGTGTTCGGGAAAATATTTTGGGCAGGTCCAATGATAGAAGCACCAGAACCCACAGTATTAAAGAAGTCTCCGGTTTGACAATTGGTTAACCATACAGCACTAGCATAACTACCAAAAGAGCAATTCTGATAAACAGTCACTGACATAGTAGTAGTTGTAGCACATTGATCAGCATCCGGTGTAAAGGTGTAAGTCGCTGTTTGGGTATTGTCAACTACTGACGGTGACCAAGTTCCTGTAATTCCGTTCAATGAAGTCAAAGGTAAAACCGGAGGTGTATCTCCGCTACAAATAGGTGCCGGAGACAAGAAAGTTGGCGTATCTAAAGGGTCAACAGTTACATTCACAACTACAGCTGTGGCACATTGACCCGCATCAGGGGTAAAGGTATAAGTTCCTGATTGGGTATTGTCAATGATTAAAGGATTCCAAATACCGGTTATATTATTGTTTGATAATGTAGGCAATATTGGAGATGTTTCACCATTACATAAAGCCGGAATAGTATCAAAACTTGGGTTAATTATTGGATCAATAGTGATTGAAACAGTAACAGGTGAAGAACATTCACTCGTATCAGGCGTAAAAGTATAACTTCCGGATTGTGTGTTATTGACTAAAGCCGTTGACCAAGTTCCGGTTACACCATTATTAGATGTTGTTGGTAAAGCAGGAATTGTTTCACCTTCACAATAAGGCCCAAAAGTATCAAATACAGGAGCGTCATCATTATTCACGGTTATAGTAACAAAATCGGATACATCTTGAGGACAAAGGGTATTACCATCTGTTGATGTCGCTGTGATTGTATAAACACCTGAAGCTGTTGGAGTAAAAGTTATATCACTTCCCGTGGTCGCGCTAAGGCCTGTTGTAGCCGGTGATGAGGTCCAATTATATGATCCGTTTCCGCCGACTGCATTTAGATTTACAGTATCACCTAAACATAGGGTGTCATCTGAAGTTGTCGCATTGACTTGTGTTTGAATACCGCTATTCGCTGCAATAACATAATCACAAACGTCACCTCCAAAACCATCAATCATGATGTAATAAGTATTTCCAACGACAAGTCCATTAGCTGAAATATTGGTAGAACCTGATGGAACTATACCCGGACTCCAGCATGTAAATTCGTTTACCGTTCCAGAACAATTTGTAGCACTAAAAATCATAATCTGTATACCGCCATTATCTGTAGAGCTTGTTACCCAAACATCAAATGAAATAGCGGTTGAAGTAGCTACAAATGTCAAGAAGGAGTTGTTTTCAATTGAACCACAAAATGCAGTGTTTAATTGTGACCAATAATCTGCAGTGTAAGTTGAAGAGGTGCTTCCACAATACCCATTTAAATTACAAATAGGTGTTGCTGTTTGACACGTATTTCCTGCCGGCTGATTGTTAATACAAGTTGGCGGTGGAACAGGAGTAGTAATACATATGTTAAAGGTTGAATTTTGATTCGGAGTTGAAGTGTAAGAATAAATTCTTATGTAATAAACTTGTCCTACGGTTAAATTATTGGCAGTGCTACTGTTAGGGTCGCTACAGTACAATTGGGTTAAACCTCCACAACTACCGGTGTATAAAACATGGAATAAATCCTGAGTAGATCCGGCTACATTTAATAATGAGATTATATGTTGTGTACTTGTAGCCGTAAATTGGAACCAAACATCATCGTCATCGGTCCCGAAACAAGTGTTTCCTTGAGTAGAGGCAGTAGCACCCGTTAATGCTCCAGAAGCTGTAAAGGTACAAAAAGTGGCTGGATTTACAGGAACTATTATGGCATTGGCGCATTCGTCATTGGTAATCAAGGTGGTAAAAGTCACTTTGTTTGACCACAAACTAATATCAGTTGTGCTACAAATGGCTCTTACATACACATCATAAGAGGTGGCTGAAGTCAAACCATTAACTAAGTATGGATTGTCTGTAGTAGTAATTCCGGAAGCAGATGCTAATGGTGCAGGAGAACCAGCCGGTAATAATAAAACTTCCCATGTTGTGGCAGTTCCAACTTCTGTCCATGCAATACTTGCACTGTTTTGTCCAATAGCAGAAATATTGACTGCTGTTGGTTTCGGACAAGTTGGTGGTGGCAAACACAATATGGTAGCATCCCAACCGGCCAAAGTTACTGAAGTATCAGAGGTAAAGACAAAAGTCAAACATCCGTTAACAGCACTCGAAGTAAAGGATGGAGGAAGTGTAGCTCCGGTAAAATTGCCAAGCAGAGTAGTGCCGGTAGCGCTATTTCCATCATAAATTTTTAAATAGTCAAATCCACTTTCCAAGTTGAAAGTATTGAAGATAACCGTAATTTGATCACCGGGCGTATCCGGACAAATTACAGTTGTAACATTGGCACTGTTATTATAAACTCCTGTTGCTCCACCGGTGTCATAAAAATGATTGCCGGCGCAATAATTGGCCGCGGTAGAAAACAAATAAGGACCTGTCCAAGCACTAAAAGTTCCGTTGCCACAATCGGCTCTAACATAAAACTGATAATTGGTTCCGGAAGTTAATCCCGAAATAGGATTGGTTGTATTGCTGCTGGTTTGGGTACCCGAACCTGTTGGGATTGCCGAACCTGCCGATTGCACCACATACTCCCAAGAAGTAGCAGCACCGGGATTTGCCCAACTTATATTGGCTCCGTTTTGACTGATTCCCGTAGCATTTAGAATGGTAGGTGGTGGACAGTTAACGGTTTGCAAGGTTAAAGTATATCCAGTAGTTTGTGGTGATGCCCAAGTAGAAATCACAATATAATAAGTAGTTCCTGCGGTAACCGTTAAGTCAAATGTTCTAACTCCGGTATTGGAATTACCAACTCCGGCAATACAACTAACACCAATATTGGCACAACTGTTATAAACAAATATTCCCGAATAGGTTGCTGTTGGGGTCATCGTAACATTAATTACACCATTGGCAGTCGCAGTATAGGCATATACAACATCATTACCGTTGAGGTAACCATTTGCAGCACCACAAGAAGTTCCCGGTACACCTTCGATAGCAGTATTATCACTGTAGTTTGAAGTGTTATCAGTTGTTGAGTATGGTAAAGTGCCAATAACAATCGGAGCAGCACAACTTATACCAGGGGAAGTAGTTGAGAATAAAAAAGGCCCAACCCATAGACTGCTTCCGCCATTGCTACAAAGTGCTCTAACATAATATTTATAATCCGTGGATGGCGTGAATGCTGTTCCGGTTGCCGTAGCGGTAGCATTATAAGGCAAAATCCCATTATATACTACACCCACTCCGGTAAAAGTACCTGCAGCCGGTAAGATTTCAATTTCCCATGAAGTGGCTCCACTAGGATTGCCCCAACTCAAATTGGCTGAGGTTTGTGTAATTCCCGAAGCTGCAAGTGTGGTAGGATCCAAACATTGCTCTATGATGCTAACATTATCAACTAACCAACGGTCTCCATCCAAGGTAGTTAGCGGTTGGTTGTATATTTTTACAAAAGAGACATATACCTGTTGTCCGGCATAGGCTGATAAACTAACTACTTTTTCTTCATAAATATTGTAGGTAGTAGTCAAATCTACTTCTGTCCATTGGGTCACCAATGTATAAGCTCCAGGATCGGTTTGTGAAGCATTGGCAGGCGCTACTTTTATTTGGTAAATTGTTCCTTGGTTACCGGTAGTAAAACTTCTGGTGTAAAAATGAAGCTGCCCGTTTGTTGGAATAGTAACCAATGGCGTTGCCAAATAGTCTTCAGAAGTATTTCCTTGACCTATATTTTCTCTGTTTACATAAGCGGCATTAGTCCCTTGATAAACAATAGGAGGTGTAGGTGGTGTCGTTACAGAACTGTTGATTCCCCATCGTTGTCCGAGGCCAATTCCATTGTCAAAGACTGCCCAGTTTCCTGTGCCCAATGTCCAAGTGGTTGATGGTAATCCGGTAGGTCCGGTGGTTGATTCAAATCCTTCTAACGCTAATTGGGAATACCCACTTATGGAAAAGAAAATGATTAATAATAGTAATGTAATTTTTTTCATACGGGTTGGTGTTAGGTTGGGTAAATAAAAAAATTATACTTTAAAAATGCCTCCAAAGGCTATGATTCTCTGTAAAAAATAAAAATGTTGCGAAGCACTATCAGACTTACTTCCGGTAGTTCTAATGTCATTCATGTCAATGTAACCCCCTTTTAATTCTGCTTGAACAAAAAAGTGTTTGAAAAAAGTAAGGTTTAGCCCCACTTTTGCAGAAACACCATAACCGGCGGCATGAAACTCGTCATATCTTTCTTTGCCCAGTAACTTGGTGTTGGTTTTTGGATATAAAAATCCGGCACCTAATCCTTCTGTAATATTGAGTTGAAATTTATCCGTATTGCGAATTTTAAAAAGCTTTGAAATATCGTCAACTCTCGAAAATTCGGTGTTCACATAATTCAAACCATCGGTATGTTCAAAAGTTAAAAAATCTTCAGTCAATGTTATAGGTTCGTTGTTGTATGTACCGTCAAACGCAGTTCCTTCGTTGATATCCCCGGAGATGTTAACCACCTGATTCTGATTCATTACATATTTCATGTGGTCAAATCCAATAGAAACATTATAATGATCATTAATAAAATAACCGACCCTCAAATTGGTTTGCGGAATCGTCATTCGTGCCGGATTCACATAGTCAATTTGCCAACCTTTTGGTTTATCTCTGGCTGTTACGTCATTCAAAGTAAAATTGTAATTGTCTCCTTTAAAATGAATATCTGATTTAGAATAGCTTTCTCTATTTCCACCCCAAAACACATACATTTTACCTTTGTTCTGGGCGGTGTATTTATCAGGATTGGCTGTTTTTTCTTGCGCTGAAACGGTTTGTGTTAAGGCATAAATTGTCAAACATGAAACAAAAAATATTTTTTTCAAGGCTTAGATGAATTTAAAAATTAAAATGAATTGATTGTTTTTCTGATAGCTACTAATCTTGTCATTAACCCTTCAAAATAGTCTAAGTGTAACATATTGGCACCATCGCTTTTGGCATTAGCCGGATCAAAATGGGTTTCAATAAAAATCCCGTCTACTCCAACAGCTATGCCGGCTTTGGCAATGGTTTCAATCATATCCGGTCTTCCGCCGGTTACACCTGTGGTTTGGTTTGGTTGTTGTAACGAATGGGTAACATCAAGAACCGTAGAAGCATATTGTTGCATTGTTGGAATACCGCGAAAATCAACAATCATGTCTTGATAACCAAACATGGTTCCCCTATCGGTAACCATCACGTTTTGATTATTGCAATCTAAAACTTTTTGAACGGCATGTTTCATGCTTTCCGGACTCATAAATTGTCCTTTTTTCAAGTTGACCACTTTTCCGGTGTTGGCAGCTGCCACAACCAAATCGGTTTGGCGAACTAAAAATGCCGGTATTTGTAAAACATCAACATAGGCAGCAGCTATCGCCGCATCTTCATTGGTATGAATATCAGTTACAGTTGGAACATGAAAAGTTTCCGAAACTTTGCGAAGAATTTTAAGCGCTTTTTCATCGCCAATACCCGAAAAACTGTCAATTCTGGAGCGATTGGCTTTTTTAAATGAGCCTTTAAAAACGTATGGAATTTGTAATTTATCAGTGATGCCAACTAACTTCTCGGCAATTCGCATCGCCATTTCTTCACCTTCAATGGCACATGGTCCAGCAAGTACAAAGAAATTTCCACTATCGGTATTCTTGATTTGTGGAATGGTATTTATATTCATAAAATTTCAGGTTTTAAAAACCGCTAAGTTATGAATAATTTAGTTACTTTATATAGTTATTTTGTTAAGTTATTTTTTGAGGCTAAGCCCAACAGGAACAAGTAAATATCCTCTTTCATAAATGTTTACATAAAGTTTTATCGGACTCTTTTGGCCTTCCCATTTCAGTTCGTAAATATCTAAAAAACCGGCACCAATTTCTGTTCTTTTGGTTGGAAACGGACAGCAGCTTTCCAATTTGGTAAAAGTTATTTTTTCTCCATTTGGTCCGGCCAATGCTCTGAGATACCTTTCGGCGTTGAGGTTTTCGTCTTTGGTATTTTTATAAAAAACATTTATAGGATAATCCGGGTCGTAACCGTATTTTTTGTCTTTGCTGTATTCGGTTAATACAAAAGCATCTCCTTTTAGAGTCGGAATAGGCGCATTGTCATCCACATTTTTTAAAGTGGAACGGGTACTGACACAAGAAGTAAATAATGAAATCAGTACAACAAATAGAGAGAGTTTGGTAAATATTTTCATGATTGACTGTTTTTTTTCGATAATACAATAATCGTGCTATTTATTTTTTGTTTCTAATCATTAAGGCAACAATCGATCCGGCTATAGTACCCATTGATAATTCAGTATAGATGCTTTCAATGATAAAACTTCTTAGGTTAAAATAACTTTTGGCCGCTTCAAGTGTCATGTGGTATTTAATCAAAGGACTTTTTGTTTTGTATTCAATGGCGGTTTCAAAAAAATGAGGTGTAATACTTTTGTAGATAACCAATTGCGCAAAAGGCAGGAGCAAAGCAATAAAAAAAGACAAAATAATACCGGTCACAAATCCCTGTGTCCAAGTCATTTGATTGTTAAAAAAATACTTCTTTTTTTCTCTCAGGGCCAAATAAAAAAACAAAAAAGCGGGAAGTGCAAAAAGATTAGTATAAATAATGTATTTGTCAATGTGTTGGTCGTGTAGTCCGATAAACTTCTCACCGATAGCCCATGCCAATACTAGAAGTATGTAGCGGAGCGTCCATTTTATTTCTACAGAATAGTTTTTCATTTTAGGGTTTGTTTGAAGGTCAAAAATACTTTATTTCAATAAATTTTATACCGCCAAACACTTTAATATTTCTATTTTTGTAAAAAAAAGTTAAATGGAATTTATTACTCACACTTGGCATTGGGCTATTTCGGGTTTTCTAATCGGAATGGTTATGCTGACCCTAAATTATTTCGGTAAAGTTTTCGGCATGTCCTCCAATTTGCGCTCTTTGTGTTCAATTACCGGTATTGGGAAAAAAGTACCTTTTTTCGACTGGGATTGGAAATCACAACGCTGGAATTTGGCTGTGGTTGTAGGCGCAATGATTGGCGGTTATGTGGCGGTGAATTTTCTAAGCGATGCTTCGAATGTGGATATTAACCCCAAAACTATTGAGCAATTAGCTACTATGGGAATTGAAGCACCCAACGGTAAATTATTACCTGACACTCTTTTTGGAAGTGCTATATTCCAATCGCCTAAAATGATTTTTATATTAATCGTTGGCGGCATTTTAATCGGGTTTGGTTCGCGTTATGCCGGAGGTTGTACTTCGGGTCATGCCATTTCAGGTTTGAGTAATTTGCAGTTGCCGTCTCTTAAAGCGGTAATTGGGTTTTTTGTCGGCGGATTGCTTATGGCGCATTTAATTTTACCTCTAATTTTTTAAGACATGAATTTATTAAAATATATTATAGTAGGTTTTATTTTCGGCATTATTTTAACCAAAGCAGAAGCGGTTTCTTGGTATCGAATTTATGAAATGTTTCAGTTCCAATCCATTCATATGTATGGCATCATCACCGTTGCTATTATTACGGGTTTTATCGGACTTCAATTTATCAAGAGAAAGCAAATCAAAGATATTAACGGCAAACCAATTTATATCCAAGACAAAGAAAAAGGCAATGCACGCTATTGGATAGGCGGTATTCTTTTCGGATTGGGTTGGGCTATGGTTGGCGCTTGTCCCGGACCCATTTTTATCCTGCTGGGCGCCGGATTTTTAAGCGTAGGACTGATATTAATAGGCGCAATTTTCGGCACTTTCTTATATGGTGTGCTGAAAGATAAATTACCACATTAATTACCATAAATAAAATAGATATAAGCGTTCCATCATTGGGACGCTTTTTTTGTATCATAAATGCGCTGTTTTGACAATTCCTCTTTTAATATGTATATTAAAAAATCCGAAACTTTCTTAAATCCGTATATGAATTTAATGTAAAATTTATTCTCGCCTTTTGTTAAATATTTCACATAAAAAAGCCAAATATCATCACTTAAAATAAATAATAATTCGATAAAAGTCCAAATTTCACTATTAAATGCAACAAAAGCGCAGTTCATAGAGTTTTTGTGTCAAACGTCGGAAAAAGTGTAGGTTTTTGTAGTTAGGGCTTAATTTTGCTGAAGTTTTACATTCCAAGTCTAGCTAAAACAGCATTTATGAAAAAGTTATTATTTTTATTAGTTATCATTTTAGGTTTCTCTTATGAGATTTCTGCTCAATGTACTTTAACCGGTTCGCCCAATGTTAATTCAAGTACTGTTACTTGTAGCACATTTTCGGGTTGTACCACTATTTACATTGGAGACGGAACCAATCCGACTAATGTGGTGATGAATCAAAATTTAAATTTAAGTTGCTACGGCGCCATTCAGTTTGTAATTAGAAATAATGCCAACATTGATTTTTCCAATGGTAATTACGATTTGACCTTAGCTGCCGGTTCATCTATAGTTGTAGAAAGCGGTGGTAATATCAGTGCCGGTAGTAATTGTAGTGCCTCTGATTTAATTAAAATCGGTTCAATAAAAGTGGCATCCTGCAACGGAAGCGGAGGAGCAGTTACAGATTTTCCTAATCTAGTATCCAATGGAGGATTTAATGTAGTGATTGCTTCAGCAACAGCTATTTGTGGTTCAGGAACTTCAACTATTACAGCTTCTCAAAACCCTGCGCCAACCTCGTCAACTACTTTCAATTTTTACACAGTAGCTTCCGGAGGAAGTCCAATAGCTACTTCAACAGTAACTTCAAGTCCATACACAGTAACTTACACCACCGGAACATTGTCTGCAACCACAACTTATTATGTTGAGGCTGTTACCAATTCAAGTGGTGTTACAACCCCAAGAAAAGCGGTACAAGTAACAGTTAATACAATACCGACTGCTCCAAATCTAACAATAACGCATCCCACTTGTAGTGTAGCTACCGGAACTATTACCATTAACAGTCCGACTGCTTCAGGCATGACTTATAGCATAAACGGTTCAACTTATACCAACACCACCGGAGTTTTTACATCAGTAGCTCAAGGTACTTATAATGTTACGGCAAAAAGTGCATCGGGTTGTATTTCATCGGTAACTAGCGCTACTATTAATGCCCAACCCATTTCGCCGTCACAACCAACAATTGGTGGTTTGACACAACCATCGTGTACTTTAACCTCAGGAAGTTTTACTGTAACCAATTATAATGCGAGCTACACTTATTCAGTTTCTCCTTCTTTAGGCGTTACCATATCAGGTTCTACGGTTTCGGCTCCATCCGGAACTTACACCGTTACAGCCACATTAGGTTCATGTTCTTCAATAGCTTCCGGTAGCGTTACTATTTCACAACAACCGTCCAATACTTGGAACGGAACTGTTTGGTCAAATGGCACTCCGACATTGGCACAAAGATTAATTTTTTCAGGAAATTATACTTCCTCAGGAAATATTTCGGGTTGTAGTTGTAGTGTGACTTCGGGAACAGTAATTTTTAATGCCGGACATACTTTGACTATTGCCAATGAGGTTAGCATAAATCCAGGAGGTTCTTTGACCTTTGAAGATACTGCCAGTTTGGTGCAAACCAATGATTCCGCTGTAAATTCGGGCAATATTACCTATAAAAGAAATACAAATCCAATGAAGTTGTATGATTACGGATATTGGTCATCACCCGTGAATAATGCAACGCTAAGCCAATTGGCCGGTGATTCTTATTTTTATTTTTTTAATCCAAGCATTAATAACTACGTTTATCAAACTGAAGGAACTACTATGGCTTTAGGAGTAGGTTATCTTTCAAGAGCGCCTGAAAATTTAGTTTATAATCCGACATTAATCTTGCAATCTACCTTTATTGGTACCCCTAATAACGGCATCATTTCAACACCAATTGTAAAATCAATCGGAACGAATAATTTGATTGGAAATCCTTATCCTTCGGCAATTGACATTGATTTGTTCTTAACCGATACGGCTAATTCCGGAATCGTAAACGGAACCATTTTTCTTTGGACACACAATACAGCCATTACCAATAATAATTATTCGGTGAATGATTATGCTAAATACAATTTGACCGGAGGCGTAAAAACGGCAAGTGCCGCACTTTCAGGCGGAGTTGTTCCAACAGGGAAAGTCGCAGCCGGACAAGGTTTCTTCATAGAAGCCAATACCGCTTTGGCTAACGGAACGTATTCGGCTACTTTTAAAAATTCGATGAGAATTTCAGGAAACAACAATCAGTTTTTCAGAACCAATAATACCGTAAATAATGATAATGGCGGTTCAGTTTCTCAGACTTTAGAAAAACACAGAGTTTGGCTTTCTATTAGCAATAATGAAGGCGCTTACAATGAAATGTTAGTAGGATACATCCAAAACGCCACGAATGATTTTGATGCCCTTTTTGATGGAAAAACTACCGTAGTAGGAAATCCGGTTTCGATTTACACCACGGTTGGAACAACAGATTTGTCTATCCAAGGGAAAGCTTTGCCTTTTTCAGAAGTAGATGTGGTTCCATTTGGATACTCGACTATTATTGATGGCGAATTGACCATCAGTTTGGAAAACTTTGACGGCTTATTTAACAATCAAAATGTATATTTGTTAGATAATGCCACCGGACTTTACTACGATTTAAAAGCTGGAAATTATACCTTTACAACTATTAGTGGTACTTTTAATGACCGATTCGAATTAAGATATGCTACTCAAGCTTTGGGAATTGATTCAAATACAGTTTCAGATAATGACATTAAAGTAGTTTCAAATAATCAAGGGCTGTCTGTTTATTGCGCTTCAACTCCAATAACTAAAGTGGAAGTATTTGATGTTTTAGGCAAACTTTTATTCAGCCAAAATAATATAGAAACCAATGCCTTTGAATCAGTTCAATTGCAAAGCGTTTCACAAATGCTTTTGGTAAAAGTAACTTTAGAAAACGGACAAACACATACAAAGAAAACGTTGATACAATAACTAACCCTGTTATCTTATCAGCTACCACCTTTATCGCAAGATTGGGGTGGTTTTTTGTTTAAATTAATAAGGAATTATTCTGCGATGCGACGGAGTTTATTTTTGTCGACTATCTTTATTTTTTTACCTGTCAAATCAATCCAACCACCTTTTTTGAGTTCGGAAAGTAATCTGATACAACTTTCGGTAGCAGTACCAATCATGCCGGCTAATTCTTCACGAGATAATTGTAAACGAAGCGAGCCATCAGAATCGGTACCAAAAGTTTCTTCCAAATAAATTAAGGTTCCGGCCAAACGCTCTTTAACACTCTTCTGAGCCAATTCAACCATATGATCATCGGCTTCTTTCAAGTCGCCACAGATGGTTTTCATCACACTCATCGAAAATTGATTGTTTTGGGTAAAGAATTGGATAATCTCGGTTTTAGGAATAAAACAAACTTCCATGTCTTCTAAAGCTACCGCACTCAAATTCGCCGGTTCTTCGCTAATCATGGAACGCTGTCCTAACAATTCGCCCGGTTTGACCAGTTTTACAATTTGGTCTTTTCCATTGGAACTCAATTTGGAAAGTTTACAAACACCATCCTTTACACAGTAAATGCCATTGGTGACTTCACCTTCTTCAAAAATAGGCTCTCCTTTTTTGATGGTATAAGAAGTTTTACATTCGGCCATTTTGAGTAACTCATCTTTGGTCAATGTCTTAAGAGAGCTAAACTGTCTCACGATACATTGTTCACATTTACTCATACTGCTTTGGGTTTGATTTTACAAATATATCGAAAGTATGACAAATATCATATTTTAATTTTAACGCTTGTTTGACCTTTGTCAAAGGTAAAATGAGCAAATTATGAATACATCACAGTGTTTCCATTGTGGTAATGAAATCATAGAAAAAGACAAGATTCTTTTCGATGATCGAAGTTTTTGTTGCAACGGTTGTAAAACAGTTTACGAAATCTTCAGTCAGAATGACTTGTCGTGTTATTATGATTTTCAATCAGCGCCCGGCGCTACACCACTTGATATAAAAGGCAAATATGATTTTTTAGCTAATGAAGAAATTGTACACAAGCTTCTCGAGTTCGAAGAGCTTACAACACATATTGTTTCACTCTACATTCCTCATATTCACTGTAGTTCGTGTATTTGGATTCTGGAAAATTTACAAAGGCTTCAACCGGGAATCATAACCTCTCAAGTTAATTTTCCCAATAAGAAAGTCCGAATTACTTATCATCCTGAACAGACCAATCTTAAACAAATTGTTGAGATGCTTTGTTCTATTGGTTACGAACCTTACATCAGCTTAGAAAATTTTGACGAAGGCAAAAAGAAAATTGATCGCTCCTTAATTTACAGATTAGGGGTAGCTTTCTTCTGTTTTGGTAACATCATGTTACTGTCGTTTCCCGAATATTTTGAAGTCAATGAATTTTGGATAGAACAGTACAAAGGTTTCTTCCGTTGGTTGACTTTTGCTTTGTCGCTTCCGGCTTTTCTTTATTCAGCTTCAATTTATTACGTAGCGGCTTGGAAAAGCCTTAAACAAGGCATGTTGAATATTGAAGTCCCAATTGCATTAGGTATAGTGGTAATGTTTATCCGAAGTACAATAGATATTGCCTTTGGTTACGGACAAGGTTTCTTCGATAGCATGTGTGGGTTGATTTTCTTTATGTTATTAGGAAAGTTATTCCAAAAAAAAACTTATGATTTTCTTTCGTTTGAACGCGATTACAAATCCTATTTTCCCATTGCTATTACCAAAGTTTTACCGAATGGTGCCGAAGAAGCGGTTCAGGTTTACGACATCAAAAAAGGAGACAGACTCTTAATTCGCAACCAAGAATTAATCCCGGTTGACGGAATTATAATTTCAGATAAAACTTCCATCGATTACAGTTTTGTGACTGGAGAAGCGGTTGCTATTGAAAAAAAATCCGGTGACAAGATTTTCGCCGGTGGCAAACAACTAGGCAAAGTCATCGAAATGGAAGTGTTGTTTTCTGTGTCCCAAAGTTACTTAACCCAATTGTGGAGCAATGACGTTTTTCAGAAGAAAGTCGAACAAAAACACAAATCCATCACCGATAAAATCAGCCGCTATTTCACACCGGCATTGTTGTTGTTGTCTGTAGTGTCCTTTGGCTATTGGATTTTTATAGATGTTTCCACCGCGTTTAATGTTTTTACCGCCATATTAATTGTGGCTTGTCCGTGTGCGTTGGCTTTAACAGCTCCGTTTACTTTAGGCAATGTGTTGCGCATTTTGGGTAACCGAAAATTATACCTCAAGAACGCTATCGTCATTGAGCAAATGGCTAAAGTAGACACTATAGTTTTTGATAAAACGGGAACCATAACCACTAATGAAAAGACGTCTATAACTTATGAAGGAGATGTCTTGAATGATTTTGAATTGAAACTATTAAAGAATGCTCTCAGAGGTTCCAACCATCCGTTAAGCCGAAGATTGTATGATTTTATTCTGCCTCAAGATAAAATGGAGGTAAACCATTTCGAAGAAATCATAGGAAAAGGTGTTTTTGCCGAATTGGGAGATGACAAAATCAAATTAGGCTCTTCACAGTTCTTGCAACACATGAGTGAAAACACGCATAAGAAAACCAAAGTCCATGTTGAAATCAATGGCGTTTACAAAGGCAGTTATGTTTTTAATAATCAGTACCGTAAAGGATTAGAACAATTATTTGAAAGTTTGGCTAAAAAATACAACCTCATAGTATTGTCGGGCGACAATGACGGAGAGCGAAGAATTTTAGAAAAAATGCTTCCTGAGAAAACCCATTTGGTATTCAATCAAAAACCCGAACAGAAACTAGCCTACATTGACAATCTTCAAAAAGAAGGTAAAAATGTGTTAATGATAGGTGATGGTTTGAATGATGCCGGCGCTTTGGCACAAAGTAACATTGGAATTTCTATTTCCGAAAATGTGAATGTGTTTTCGCCCGCTTGCGACGGAATTTTAGATGCGAGTCAGTTCCCAAAGATTGATTTCTTTTTGAAGTATTCTAAAAACGCGATGATCACCATTTATATGAGTTTCGGATTGTCATTGCTTTATAACGTAGTCGGCTTGAGCTACGCGGTTACCGGTAATTTATTGCCCATAGTAGCGGCGATTATCATGCCTTTGAGTACTATAACCATTGTGACTTTTGTAACCATTATGAGTAATGTTTTTGCCGGAAAGAAATAAAATCCGAAGTATGACAAATGTCATATTTTAAGAATAACCACAGCAGTAATTTTGTCTAACACAAATTAGAGGTATGAGTGTCATTTATATGTTAATCTCGATAAGTATTGTAGTCGCAGTGTTCTTTCTCTACGCTTTTATTAAAGCAGTAAGAGGCGGACAATATGATGACGACTATACGCCATCCGTCAGAATGCTTTTTGACGACGAGCTCGTAAAAGAAACTAACAAAAATCAAATTAATATAACCGAAGAAAAACAATTATAATTATGGAAATGCAACAATTTCAGTATGACAACAAAATTGTAAGGAACTTCATTTATGCCAGTATCGTTTTTGGTATTGTAGGGATGTTGGTTGGGCTAATATTAGCATTTATGTTTTTATTTCCCAATGTCACCAGTGGAATTCCGTTCCTGAGTTTTGGACGTCTAAGACCTTTACACACCAATGCGGTGATTTTCGCTTTTGTGGGTAACGCCATGTTCGCAGGAGTGTATTACTCAATGCAACGTTTGCTTAAAGCCAGAATGTTCAGTGACTTATTGAGTAAGCTGCACTTTTGGGGTTGGCAATTAATCATAGTAGCCGCGGCCATTACGTTACCGTTGGGTTACACCACTTCTAAAGAATACGCCGAATTAGAATGGCCGATTGATATCGCCATTGCTTTGATTTGGGTAGTATTCGGAATCAATATGATTGGTACGATTATCAAAAGAAGAGAACGTCATATTTATGTAGCGATTTGGTTTTACATCGCGACATTTGTTACTGTTGCAGTACTTCATATATTTAACAGTTTTGAATTACCGGTTTCTGCCATGAAATCTTACTCGGTGTATGCCGGAGTACAAGATGCTTTGGTGCAATGGTGGTACGGACACAATGCCGTAGCTTTCTTTTTAACTACGCCGTTCTTAGGAATGATGTATTATTTTGTGCCAAAAGCGGCTAATCGTCCTGTATATTCTTATAGACTTTCTATCATTCACTTCTGGTCTTTAATCTTCATCTACATCTGGGCCGGACCACACCACTTGTTGTACTCTTCTTTACCGGATTGGGCACAAAACCTTGGGGTAGTATTCTCAGTTATGTTAATCGCGCCGTCTTGGGGTGGTATGATCAACGGATTGTTAACTTTACGCGGAGTTTGGGATAAAGTTCGTACCGATGCGGTATTGAAATTCTTCGTCGTAGCAATTACCGGTTACGGTATGGCCACTTTCGAAGGTCCGATGTTGTCGTTGAAAAACGTAAACGCTATTGCCCACTTTACCGACTGGATTATTGCTCACGTACACGTTGGTGCTTTAGCTTGGAACGGATTCTTATCCTTTGGCATGATTTATTGGTTAATCCCAAGAATGACTAAATCAAAATTATATTCTGAAAAGCTAGCCAACTTCCACTTCTGGATTGGGACTTTAGGAATTATTTTATACGCACTTCCAATGTATGTGGCCGGATTTACTCAGGCTTCTATGTGGAAACAATTCAAACCGGACGGAACACTACAATATGGTAACTTCTTAGAAACCGTGACCCAAATTATGCCAATGTACTGGATGCGCGCCATCGGTGGTACTTTGTATTTGGTTGGGGTGATTGTTTTGGTGTACAACATTGTAAAAACTGTAAAACAAGGTTCTGCTATTCAAGACGAACCGGCTGAAGCTCCAGCATTGGCAGTTATCAGTCCAAACCGTTTGAAAGGTGAAAAATGGCACGCTTGGTTAGAAAGAAAACCGGTGAGATTTATGATTTATACTACCATTGCCATTTTAATTGGTGGTTTGATTCAAATTTTGCCAACCATTTTAGTGAAATCCAATATCCCAACTATAGCCGCAGTAAAACCATATACTCCGCTTGAATTACAAGGTAGAGATTTGTATATCAGAGAAGGTTGTGTGAGCTGTCACTCTCAAATGATTCGTCCTTTCCGTTCTGAAGTAGAGCGTTATGGTGAGTATTCTAAATCGGGTGAAAATGTGTATGACCATCCATTCCTTTGGGGTTCTAAACGTACCGGTCCGGATTTAGCGCGAGAAGGTGTTCCGGGCAAACCGTTCAATGGTGGTAGAGATGACGTTTGGCATTTCAATCACATGTATGATCCGCAAAGTATTTCTCCTGGTTCTATTATGCCAAGATACCAATGGTTGATTAAAGATAAATTAGACAATTCAACTTTACAAGCCAAAATAGAAGCGATGGTGACTTTAGGTGTGCCTTATTCTAAAGAAGAAGTAGCCAATGCGGTTAAAATTTCTGACGAGCAAGCAGCTAAAATTGAAGCCAGGTTATTAGCGAATGCCGATATCAAAAAAGCTTTCGGAAACGCAACTGTTCCGTTGAAAGACAGAGAGATTGTGGCCTTGATTGCTTATCTGCAAAGATTAGGAACTGATACCCAAGTAAAATCTAAAAAATAAGCGTCATGTTAAAATATGTCAAACATAATTTAGAAACGATTACGGGTGTAGAGATTTACCCTATCATTTCGTTGACGATTTTCTTTACGGCTTTTGTCTTGTTCACGGTTTGGGCAATGACCTACAGCAAAGAAACCATCAAAAAAGTAAGCAACCTTCCATTGGAAGACTAATTATTCCAATTTAAAAAGTATAAAAATGAAAAAATTAATTCCATCATACGTAAGAGTTCCGGTGATTTTTGCCATAGTATTATTGGCCCTGGAATATTTCATAGACTCAGGTGACCGTCCGGCTTTTATCAAGTTCCCCATGGTAGCCTTGTTTTTGGTAGTCTTCTTGTTTTTGTTGGTAGCCATCGAAATTGTGGTTAGCGCAGTAGACAAAGTGACTTATCATATGCTAACCGAGGAACAACGCCAACAATTGGAAGAAGCACAATCGGTTTCATTTACCGAAAGCAAATGGGTGCAGAATTTAATGAAAAGCATGACCCGTTCCAAATCTATCGAGCAAGAAGCCGATGTAATGCTCGACCATGATTATGATGGTATCAAAGAGTTAGATAACGTGCTACCGCCTTGGTGGGTAAACTTGTTCTATGCAACCATCATTTTTGGGGCAATATATTTGGTAAGATTCCACGTTATGGATGAATATACCCAAGCTCAGGAATATGATCAGGAAGTGGCAGCAGCCAATATCGAAATTGAAAAAAACAAACTGAATTCGCCTAAAGAAGAAATAACATTAGATAAAGTTACGCTGCTTACCGACGCGGAGAGTTTGGCGAAAGGGAAAGAAATTTATGTCAATGCCTGCGCCGCTTGTCACAAAGCTGATGGTGGTGGTGTGGTTGGACCAAATCTAACCGATGAACATTGGATCAATGGTGGTGGTATCAAAAACGTCTTTAAGATAATTGCAGAAGGTAGTAAAAACAATCCAACCATGGTAGCATGGGCCAAAACTTTAGGAACGAAAGAAGTGCAAAAAGTTGCCAGTTATGTGATGAGCTTGCAAGGCACTAAACCAGCAGGTGCGAAAGCGGCCGAAGGTGAAAAATGGGTAGAGGAAGTGGCACCAAAAGTAGAAGCAACAGTAGCGAGTGATACCACTAAAGTAGCGGCAAAATAATTCGAATTAAATTCTTAATTCAACAACAAAATGGAAAACAATATCCCGGATGAAAGTTTTAGAGACAGCATCTCAACTATTGATGCGAAAGGGAAGCGAGTATATGTTCATCCTAAAAAACCTTCGGGTCCGTTTTATGATAAGCGAAAAATAGTCAGCTATTTATTGTTAGCCTTTCTGTTATCAGCACCGTTTATCAAAATCAACGGCAATCAGTTCTTACTTTTTAATGTAGTCGACAGAAGGTTCAATATTTTCAGCTTTCCGTTTTGGCCACAAGATTTTCACCTTTTCGTTATCTCCATGATTATTGGAGTAGTGGGATTGGCGTTGTTTACGGTGGCTTTCGGACGTATATTCTGTGGTTGGTTTTGTCCGCAAACTATTTTTATGGAAATGGTTTTCCGTCGAATCGAGTTTTGGATTGATGGTGACCGTGCCCAACAAATGCGATTGTCAAAACAAGCTTGGGATGCTGAAAAGATTAGAAAGCGTGTGACCAAATGGATAGTGTTTTTCATTATCTCTTTTATTATTGCCAATGTGTTTTTGGCCTATTTAATCGGAAGTGATGAACTAATTGAATTCATTAAAGAAGGTCCGGCTCAAAATACCAGCACATTGGTAGCGTTATTGATTTTTACAGCGGTTTTCTATTTTATTTACGCTTGGTTCAGAGAGCAAGTTTGTATTATCGCTTGTCCTTATGGTAGAATGCAAGGCGTTTTATTGGATAACAAAACCATCAATGTCGCTTATGACCATGTTCGTGGTGAAGGGGAAACCGGCAGAGCCAAATTCAATAAAAACGAAGACCGAAGAGCCTTAGGCAAAGGTGATTGCATCGATTGTAAAGTCTGTGTGCATGTTTGCCCAACCGGAATCGACATTAGAAACGGCGTACAATTAGAATGTATCAACTGTACCGCCTGTATCGATGAATGCGATTCGATTATGGAGAAAGTTGGTTTGCCGAAAGGATTAATCCGATATGCGAGTGAAGATGAAATTGTAAAGAAAGAACCGTTCAAGTTAACCAACAGAATGAAAGGTTATATCGCAGTTTTGGCGATTTTGATTGGCGTTTTCATCGGAATGTTGTTTTTGCGAAATGATGTGGAAGCGACGATTTTACATACGCCGGGACAATTATTCCAACATGATGGCGACAAGATTAGTAATATTTACAATTACGATATCATCAATAAAACCGAAAAGGAGTTTGAGCATGTGACTTTCAAATTAATCGAGCCCAAAGGCGAAATCAAACTCGTCGGTAGTCCATTTACGAAAGTGCCAAAACAAGGGATCAGCAAGGGAACTTTCTTCGTCAAAATCTTGGAAAGCGAATTAAAAGACGAAAAGGTAGAATTGAAAATTGAAATCTACAACAACAATAAATTAATCGAAACCGCAACCACCAATTTTGTTGGTCCGAGAAGTTTCAACTAAAAGCTAGGAATTATGAAAATGAATTGGGGAAAAGGAATTGTCATTGCGATAGCACTGTTCATGAGCTTCATTTTATACTTTGTATTCAAAGTACAATCGGATAGCCAATACGATAACGAAATGGTTACCGAGCAATATTACAAAAAAGAGAAACTGGTTCAAGGCAACATTGAAAGCATCCAAAATGCTAATAATCTTGCCGAGAAAGTTGCCATTACCAAAACAGCTAATGGATTAGTGGTGAATTTCCCAAAAGAATTTGACTACTCAAAAATTAAAGGAAAAGTATCCCTATATAGACCGTCAAACCAAAAGCTGGATTTTGAAATCCCTATTTCACTGTCCGCTTACGATTTGCTCATACCTAAAAACAATCTGGTTGGCGGTCTTTGGGGTATTACTGTAGCCTGGGAATACGAAGGAAAAAGTTATTTGAACAAAGAAGAAATTTATTTCTAAAAACCTAAGAAGTCTAACAATCTAAAAAAATGCTTTACACCGCACTCATATTCGGCTTAGTTTCCAGTTTGCACTGCATTGGCATGTGCGGACCTATTGCCATGATGTTACCGGTTGATAGAAATAATCCAACCAAAAAAGCATTGCAAATTCTATTGTACCACGCCGGAAGATTGACTTCTTATGCGACTTTAGGATTGCTTTTCGGATTATTAGGCAAAGGATTATACCTCGCCGGAATGCAACAGCGGTTTTCAATTGTCTTAGGCATTTTGATGATTTTAATAGCCATTATTCCCGATAGGATATTTGCCCAATACAATTTTTCTAAACCCATTTACAGTGTGATTTCTAAAGTCAAAAGCAGTTTGGGCAACCAATTCAAACGCAAAACACCCGATGCTTTTTTCACCATAGGAATATTTAACGGATTGTTGCCTTGCGGATTGGTTTACGCCGCTCTTTTTGGTGCGATTGCGATGCAAAATGTGACTTTAGGAATGGCATATATGTTGCTTTACGGTTTAGGAACGATACCATTGATGAGCGCTGTGGTTTATGTGAGTAGCATTTTGTCTATGCCTTTCAGAAGCAAATGGCAAAGAATGGTACCATTAATCACCGTTATTATCGGAGTACTTTTTATAATGCGCGGCATGGGTTTAGACATCGCCTATGTTTCACCAAGTAACATGAACTTATTTGTTCAGGCGGAGGCCAATTGCCATTAAAACCAACAATTTTAAACCACTTCAAACCATATTAAACACTAAAATAAATAACCCATGGAAAAACACGATTTAATACACGAATTCCCAGAGCACAAAGATAAAATACATGAACTAAAAGTTTCTGATGCCCATTTCAGAGGCTTATTTGATGAGTATCACGAAATTGAACACCAAATCCACCGAATCAACATGGGTTCCGAGATTGCCAATGACAACTTTTTACACGAGTTGAAAGCCAAGTTGCTATTCCTTAAAGACGAACTATACGCGCATTTGAATAAATAGATTGAAAAGTTTATTAAGTTATTAAACCACGTCGAAAGTCGTGGTTTATTTGGTTTTGGCGCTATGGTCAAAACTGAAAACTTCTTTCAACAACCATTTTCCACCTTCTAATAAATACAAATGGGTAAACTTGGCGCTGCCGGTAAGCACGTCTTCTTTGTTAGGTTCTCTGAGATAAAAATCATGGATTCCACTTTGAATGGCACCATATAAAATACCATTGTTGTACATAGGAAACACTTCCAAACTTTCTACAATCACTTTTCGGATAGGTTTTTTATTGGCTTCTGAACAAAGGTATTTCTTAGTGTTATCCATAAAAGCTTTTCGGTTTTGAATCCCGCTTTTGTCATGGTAAAACATTAAATCTTGGTGAATGGCTTTGTCAATAAAGTCAAGATCACACTGGTTAAAACCGCGTTCGAAGAAAGTACTGTCCAACTTTTTTAAAGTCAAAAACAATTCGGAAGTTTTAGACACTTGGGCTTTGGTGACAAAGGTTGATACCAATAATAGTAGGGTGAAAATTAGTTTTTTTTGCATTTGGTTGTTAGCGATTTAATTCTGATACTCTAGCGAAACGACTACCGAAATGTTTTTTAATATAATTGTTCAAGTTTTGCAATAATCTTTACAATTTTTTCTACTTTTTGATTTTCTGTAGCGGCGGAATTTATGTTTTGAATTATTTCATTTTGTTCTTCAGTCTTGAGCTTTTTGAAAGTATTTAAAACTTCAGCATCTTTGAAACATTCAAAAATCATTTCATTATTATTGTTTTTTTCTTTGTTTTGATTTTCAAGATAAAGTGTAACATTGACAAAATCACCAGCACCTTTTCCAATAGAATTTCTAATCTCAGCGTTTAAGGACATTTTTTTATCAGCGTTTTTTATTGGACCTAAATTTTTATTTTTAATTTCAAAGTTGTCAATTTTACCGGACACTTTTAAATCTCCCCATTTTCCTTTTATATTTTTGGTGTTAGGTATAATAAGTTGGTAAGTCCAAGCACCATTTCCCGGGATGTGTTGTATTTCTAATTTTTCATTCTCTATTAAATAATTCATAGTTTTATTTCAAAGTAAGTGTCTTTAGTTATTCTTAGAAATATTATTGTTAACGTCCTGCAAATTGTGACAGTTGCGATGATTTATTACTGATGATTCCAAATATGAATTTCCTTTTTGAATTTTCGAAGAAAATTCGGGATAAGCCCAAGCGCGCGGTAATTACAAACTGCTATTACCAGCAGTTCGTTCTTCTTCCTAATGTGACCAGAAAGTGGTTTCTATTATCTCCCATTTGTCATTTTTTTTCTCCAAAAATATTTCAGTTCCATCGTTGCGATTGTCAAAATATATCCCACAGTATTGTAAATAAGCCTTCTTTAAATCGGACGAAAATATTGGAACAGAAAAATGGTAATACCAATCTTCGTGCTTTATATTAACTGTAGTAAACTTTAAATTTCCAAACATTTTTGGTGACAACTTCTGAACATTTTTTTTGTTTTGAAGCTTTATAAATTCCCAATCTTTTTCTTTGAAAAAATCTTTAACTGGTAAGTTTGGATTTCCAATTAAGTCAGACATAGCTAAAGTGTCTATTCTGTATATTGGACTTGTAGGATACTCTTTAGCCTTTTTGCGAGAATCGACAATTTTCCTAGTATTCAATTCTATACATATGGGCGATCGAAAATTTTCGGATGCAATATGAAATCCTTTATCGAAGACGATTGTTTTTACAACATCATTTATATCATCTTCTGTCGGTAAAGAAACTGATTCATTTCTTCTTTCGCCGTTACAGGAAATAAGACAAAGTAAGAATAAAACAAAATATGCTCGTAGTTTCATAGAATTGCTGGTAACGTCTTGCAGATTGTAACAGCTGCGACTGCGTGATTAATTTATTTCTACTAAAATAAAGATTTTCCAGCGGAAAATCGGCCTGCGGTTTAAACAAATTTCGCAGTTGTTACAAACTGCTGTTAGTGGCTGTGCTTATCTTAAATTTATTACGACATATTTATC
>NZ_JBKBLM010000014.1:0-63010 GCF_046296355.1 Flavobacterium sp. | reverse complement strand
AATGTGGCGCGAATGAAAATGCTCGGTGCCGAAGTTCGTCCGGCAACTTCAGGCTCAAAAACCTTGAAAGACGCTACAAACGAAGCGATTCGTGATTGGATTAGCAATCCCGAAGACACGTTTTACATCATTGGTTCTGTTGTTGGTCCGCATCCTTATCCCGACATGGTGGCGCGGTTTCAAAGTGTGATTTCTGAAGAAATTAAAAGTCAGTTACTCGAAAAAGAAAACCGTGAAAATCCCGACTACATGATTGCTTGTGTTGGCGGCGGAAGCAATGCTGCCGGTGCTTTCTATCATTTTTTGGACGAAGAAAAGGTAAAACTGATTGCCGTGGAAGCGGCCGGAAAAGGAATTGATTCGGGCGAAAGTGCGGCAACTTCTGTTTTGGGTAAGATTGGTATTATTCACGGAAGCAAGACACTTTTAATGCAAACGAATGACGGTCAGATCACAGAACCTTATTCGATTTCTGCAGGGTTGGATTATCCCGGTGTTGGACCAATGCACGCTAATTTGTACCAAACCCAAAGAGCTGAATTCATTGCCATAACTGATGATGATGCGATGCAATCGGGAATCGAATTGGCCCAAACCGAAGGCATCATTCCGGCAATAGAAACCGCTCATGCCTTTGCGGTTTTGAAGCACAAAAAGTTCCTCCCAAGTGACATTGTAGTCATTAATTTATCCGGTCGAGGTGACAAAGATTTGAATACTTATATTAACTATTTTAAGCTGTAATCATGAATCGAATTCAACATAAATTATCTGACAATAAAAAAATACTATCTATTTATTTTACAGCAGGTTTTCCTAACTTAAACGATACTAAAAGTTTAATAGAGAATTTAGCTCAAAATGGTGTCGATATGATAGAAATCGGATTGCCTTTTAGCGATCCTTTAGCCGATGGTCCAACCATACAATCAAGCTCAACGCAAGCGCTGAAAAACGGCATGACTACCGATATTCTTTTCATTCAATTAAAAGACATTCGAAGCACTGTTGACATTCCATTAATCATCATGGGCTATTTTAATCCGATGCTACAGTTTGGAATAGAAAACTTTTTGCAAAAATGCCAAGAAACCGGTATTGACGGCTTAATTATCCCTGATTTACCGCTGGAAATCTACTTGTCTGAATACAAAGAACTATTTGAAAACTATGGCATTGCGATGATTTTCTTAATTACGCCGCAGACTTCTGAGGAAAGGATTCGCTTAATTGACGCCAATTCCAATGCGTTTATTTATATGGTTAGCAGCGCAAGTGTTACGGGAAGCAGAGACAGTTTTGATGACATTCAGTTGGGTTATTTTGAAAGAATTGCGGCTATGAATTTGAAAAATCCGCAAATAATCGGATTCGGAATTAGCAATAAAAGAACGTTTGAGCAAGCAGTAAAACACCAAAAAGGGGCCATTATCGGCAGTAGTTTTATACAATTTATTTCGAAAAACGGAACAGATAATATTCGAAATTTTATCCGAAATATACTTTAAATAATTATACCTATACAACTGAAAAACAATTTTTTAAATAATCAATATAGATTTTACCTATAGTGGCTTATTTAAGGCTGTTTTTGGTGTGTTTTTAAAGCTAATCACTTAGTTATTAACAATTTGCATTGTTTCTGAAAACAATTTCCTAAATTTGGTTTAACACTGTCGAAAACAACTAACTAAAATTAAACAATCATGGGACTTTTTAACAAGCACGAGAAAAAGGTTATTGCAGAACTTTGCAAGAAGAGTGAAGATATAAGCAATGACATCAGCAAAGAGATTCATGAACTTCTTGATGATTTAAAAACGGATTATGAAGAAAACAAAGTAGTCCTAAAAGAGTTTAATGATTTTGTAAGCGAACTCGAGGCCAAACTTTCTCCTCAAGATTTGGAAAAACTACATTCCTTCTCTTCTCGCCTCTACAAAGTAAAGCGCTGTGCCAAAAAAGGCGTGGAAGCCATGCGTGAATTGGCTCGCGACCAAAAGAAAGCCACCAACGAAACTATCCGAGAATACCAGGAATATCTTTACGCTTAAACTATCTTGTGAAAACCACTGTATTTCAATTGCTCAGATTAGAGTCAAAAGTACATCCCAACATCGCAGTTTTTCAATCCGTGCTCAAAAAAACGTTAAGTAAAAATTTAATCTTGTTAAGTTAATTAGCTAGTTACCGCTAATTTTCTGCGACCTAGTTTCAAAAGATAAACTTTTGTATATTTGAAAAAAGTTTGAAATGACAACAAAAGAAAACATATTAAAAACGCTAAAATCTAATAAGACAAAGCTTTCAAAATTTGGTATTCGAAATGTTGGCTTATTTGGTTCCTACATACGTAATGAACAATCAAGCGAAAGTGATATTGATTTATTGATTGATTTTGAACCTGAAAAAGAAAACTTCGACAATTATATGGCTGTTTATGATTTATTTGAAAAAATTTTCAAAAACGAAAAAATTGAAGTTGTCACCAAGAACGGTTTGAGTCCCTATATTGGTCCGAAAATCTTAAATGAAGTTCAATATGTCTAAAGAACCAAAAGAATATCTTAGACATATCCACGACGAATGCTTATACATTATTTCTGTTAGTGAAAACTTATTGTTTGAAGATTTCATAAAAGATGAAACTCTGAAAAGAGCCGTTGTAAGAAGTTTGGAAATTATAGGAGAAGCTACAAAGAAAATTCCGGTTGACTTCAAAGTAAAATGGAAGACTATTCAATGGAAAAATATGGCCGGAATGCGTGACAGATTAATTCATGATTATATCGGAGTTAATTACGCAATTGTTTGGGATGTTATGAAAAATAAAATCCCAGATATGAATAAGCAAATTTCTGAATTTATAAAAGGAGAATAAAAACACCAACAGCACATATTTACAATCCGTGCTGTTAATATCATAACTATACCTATCAGTTCGAATGTCCAAATGCATTTAGGATATATCAAGAACCTTTTCCCTTTTCCCTTTTCCCTAATCCCTTGTTTCATCCTGAGCTTGTCGAAAGACCTTTTCCCTTATATGGTATATCCATCTATCCGTTTTACACCATTGTGCATACTTTTCGTTCTCGACAAACATGCACTCGATTTGTGTGCATACTTTTTGGTTTTGAAAAACATGCACTCAAATTGGTTGCATACTTTTTAGTTTTGAAAAACATGCACTCAAATTGGTTGCATACTTTTCGGATTTGAAAATTATGCACTCAATTCCCTTATCCCTTATCCCTTTCCCTTATCCCTTACCCCCTTTCCCTTTTGTCATCCTGAACTTGTCGAAGTGCCTTAAATCCCCTTTTGTAAGTAATTTATGTTGATAACTTAAGGTAAAATCCCTATTGACGGGGATTGTATGGCGGGGAAAGATTTTGTAAGTTTGGGAGATAAGAAACTAGCTAGTAGAATGGGTTTGATTTAGGTTATACTAATCGATTAGTTAGCCATCATTATTAACAACATTATGCAAAACGAGAACACATTTAAAACGAAAACCGGATATTGTCATATTTTGCCAAACAAGATTATTTTGACAAGAGATGGAATAATTGGAAATGTCTCAAAAGTTGTTGTTGGAAATGGAATCTCAAGAATCCTAATTATTTATTCAGCATTTGCAGTTTTCTTATTCTATTATTCTTTCAAAGCGTATCAAGAAGAAAAAATTGTTACTGCATTATTTTATAGTTTATTTGCTGGCTTTCTATTCTATAAAGTCAAGCAAAGCATGAACTATTCGGCAACTTCCATTATTGAGAGAAATAAAATTAAAGAAGTAAAATTCATTGATGCAAAATATGGCGCAACACGTTCAAGATTTGAAGTACTTTTCGAAGACGAAAAAGGAAAACTAAAAACTCGATTAATTATGCTTCCAGGTTCTTTGAGTGATGGAGAAAATGAAACTAAAAAAGCTTTGGAGATTCTGAAAAGTGAAAAGATTGCGTGGAAGTGAGAATAACGTTGGCTAACAGCAGTTTGTAACAACTGCGCGCTTGGGCTTGTCCCGAATTTTCTCTGAAAATTCAAAAGGAAGTTTTATATTTGAAATCATCAGTAATAAATCATCGCAGCAGTTACAATCTGCGGTACGTTAGCTGTGATTATGACGCCGCTCGTGAAAATAACATAGTGTATTCAATTTTAAACCATTTATTATGAGTAAAATAAAAATTATTTGTTTGCTGATATTGTCAACTTTAATATGCTTTAGCTTCAATACTCAAACGGATTGGTATGTTCTTGACTCAGCAAATTTTAAAATCTCTTTTCCTGAAAAGCCAATTGAAGAAAAAAAGATGATGCAGACTTTAGCTGGAGAAGTTGAGGCAAATACATTTACTTATAAAGCAAAAAGGCTTGATCAAAAAAATTTGAGATATTATTTTTCATACAATGAGCTCCCAAAAAAATCGTTGACAGAAGAAAAACCTTTGTTTGATGCTGCAATAGCCGGTTCAGTTAGAAATCATAAAGCAATTTTAATATCTGAAAAACCTATAACACTTGGAGCTTATTCCGGACGAGAAGTAAAAATGAGCTTAAACAATGACCAAATCATCGCAAACATGAAAATATATATAGTGAAAAATAAATATTGCGGTTTGATTGTATATTGTCCAAAAGAAAATGATAAAAATCCATACATCAACTACTTCTTCGATTCATTTGAAATAAAATAAACTCAAAAGCACCACTTTACAATCCGCAAAAATCAGTCTAATCTGTGTCATCCGTGGTCAAAAAAATCGTAACTTTATAACTAAATCCTAAGCTTATGATCACCATAGACAACTACATGGACAGCCATTACATCCACCGAAGCAATTGGTTAAGAGCCGCTGTTTTAGGTGCTAACGACGGCATCATTTCTATTTCCAGTTTGGCCATTGGCGTAGCGGCTGCCAGTGCCACCAGAGAACCTATTGTTTTAGCCACCGTTGCCGGTCTTGTTGCCGGTGCTTTGTCTATGGCAGCCGGAGAGTATGTCTCGGTAAGTTCCCAAACCGATACCGAAAAAGCAGACATTGAAAGAGAAATTAAAGAACTCCGGGAAATGCCCGAAGAAGAGCTCAACATTTTGGCCCAAATCTATGAGAAGCGAGGTCTAAAAAAAGAAACCGCTAGGCAAGTGGCCATCGAACTAACCGAAAAAGACGCATTAGGCGCTCACATTAGAGACGAGTTGGGGATTAATGAAATTAGTCAGGCCAACCCTATTCAGGCTGCCTTAGCCTCGGGTGCCGCGTTTACTGTTGGTGGAGTATTACCGCTTTTGGTCATCCTCTTTGCTCCCGTACTCCAAATGGAATATTGGCTGTATGGTTTCACTACTATTTTCCTAATCATACTGGGAGCCACGGCTGCCAAAACCGGTGGTTCAAGCATTAAAAAAGCCATCTTGCGCATTACGATATGGGGAACCATTGCTATGGCGCTTTCAGCGTTGGTGGGGTATCTTTTTGGGGTAAGTGTTTAAATGTTTTTTGGAACGTGCTTCTAGTCCCGATAGCTATCGGGTAAAGACTAAAGTATTCCCTTTACTCAAATTCGCATCAAAAGCATACCCTTCGTAGTTGAATCCTTTTAAATCGTCAATGGTTTCTGCATTGGTATCTAAAATATAGCGCACCATCATGCCTCTCGCCTTTTTGGCAAAGAAACTAATCATCTTGAGTTTGCCGTCTTTGTAATCTTTGAATTCCGGTGTGATGACCGGCACTTTTAAAGTTTTGGTATCAACCGAACTGAAATATTCGTTGCTCGCCAAGTTGACAAACAATTCGCCTTTCTGCAATTCGCTGTTCAATTCTTTAGTAATGGTCTTTTTCCAAAACTCGTATAAGTTTTTGTTTTTACCGATAGGAATTGATGTGCCCATTTCCAATCGATAGGCCTGCATTAAATCCAGCGGTTTGAGCAAACCGTACAATCCTGACAAAATTCGGAGTTTGTCCTGCAAAACGGCTAATTTGTCTTCGGGTAAACTATAAACATCCAAACCAGTGTAAACATCACCATCAAAAGCATAAACCGCTTGTCTGGCATTTTCAGACGTAAACGGCGTATGCCATTCTTGGTTACGTTGCCAATTGAGTTCTGCCAATTTCTCCGAAATATCCATCAAAGCCGAAAGTTGTTTGGGCTTTTTCTTTTTTAATGTTTTTTGAATGGTTCCGGCTTGTTTCAAAAACTGCGGTTCGGTGCAAATAAGTGTAGGCACTTCTTTTTCAAAATTGAGCGACTTGGCCGGTGATATTACGATTTTCATGCTTTGGGTTTTATAGTGGTTCAAAAATACAAATTCGATATTGAAAAACCAGCTGTGATAAAATGATTTGTTTCGATACATCGATTGGTAAAATCGATGTATCAAATTTCAAATTTTGATTTAACTATTATCAAATCTTATAACTATTCTGCAAAATTTTATAACACCTCAACTACCTCATCGTCATAATTTTGTAACTGCTTATAACCCTTAAATCCTGTTTTTATGAGACTCTTTATTTTGTTTTGCAGTGCGTTGTTGATTGTTTCCTGTAAAAGTAAAAACCCAACGGTTGACAAAACCATTTCGGTAGTAAAACCTGAGGAAGTAGCGATGGTTAAAAAAAACAGGGCCGATGATTTGGGTAAAAGATTATTGGAAACTTGTAACACTTCCCGTTTCAAGGCTTTTAGCAGTGCTGAAGCCACCGATAAAGTGCGCCAAAATGCCACCAAAGAAAAAATCTCTACGGTTTGTAAAAAAATCAACCAAAGAAACGGAAGGTTTATTGGGCTGAACTTGATTGATATTACCTATAACAAAATCACCAATGAGCATATTTTTCATTACAATATCAATTACGAAAAGAAATATTTTAAGCGAGAATTGTTTGTAACGGTTAACGCTGAGAATAAAGTTTCTGCCCTATCTACTAAAGAAATTGAGCCAAAGCCGATGTGAAAACCAAGTTAAAACATTGGAGTTTCAGCAAATTGTTGTATATTGACCAAGTACTTATAATTAAATTACGAGCTCTTAAACAACAACCGTATGAATTCATTTTGGCAAAAAATCATCATCAATACCATTCTTAAAAAACCTAGAAAAAAATCCGGGAAAGAAAGAACATATACCAAATACGAACTCGCCAAAGGCTATCGAGAATTTATCATTTTGGCCAAACGCAACAGTAAAGATTTCGTTTTAATTACCCTGGGTATTTTTTCGGCTTCGTTTGGTTTTAAAGGATTTCTTTTGACGAATCACTTTATTGACGGCGGTGCTACGGGGATTTCGCTGCTTATCTCCATACTTACCGGAACGCCACTTTATCTTTTGATTATAGGCGTCAACCTTCCTTTTGTTATCATGGGTTATAATGTCATGGGGAAAGCTTTTGCTATTAAAACCGCTTTAGCCATTAGTGGTTTAGCCATTTGCTTGGCAACGGTTACTTTTCCGAATGTGACCAACGACAATTTATTGGTGGCGGTATTTGGCGGATTCTTTCTTGGAGCGGGAATCGGACTTTCGGTTAGAGGTGGCGCTGTAATAGACGGAACCGAAGTATTGGCCATTTACCTCAGTCGAAAATTCGGAACGACAATCGGAGACATCATTGTGGTGATTAATGTGATTATCTTCTCTGCAGCAGCCTATTTCCTTGGTATTGAAGTGGCACTATACTCTATGATAACCTATTTAGCCGCTTCTAAAACGCTCGATTTTATTATAGAAGGTATCGACGAATACATAGGGGTTACCATAATCTCTTCTAAAAACAATGAAATCAGACAGATGATTATTGACGTTATGGGCCGAGGCGTAACCGTTTACAGTGGCAAACGCGGCTATGGCAAACGTGGCGAAACCAAAGAAATTGACATTATTTATACGGTAATCACCCGTTTGGAACTTAACAAACTCAACACCGAAATAGAAAAAATAGAACCCGACGCTTTTGTAGTAATGAACAGCGTCAAAGACACCAAAGGCGGCATGATTAAAAAAAGACCCTTGAAACATTGATTCTTTTTTATTAAATTTGAGTGTTTTAACAATCTTTGATATGAAAAAGAACACGCTTTTATTACTCTCCTTTTTTTCAGTTTTAGTATCGGCTTGTTGTGCTACTAAAACTAATGATGTCAGCACTACTGACAGCAAAACTGCTTTTTATGACAATACTTGGGAACTCGAATATATTTCGGGACCACGAATTGCCTTTGACGGTTTATATCCCGAAAAGAAACCTTACATCATGTTCAAAGAAGCCGGAAGTCAATTCAGCGGCAACACAAGTTGCAATGGCTACAGTGGAAAATACACTAAGAAAGAAAACAACATTCAATTTGGCAACTCCATGAAAACCATGGCATTTTGCGAAGGCGGTGGCGAAGAAACTTTTCTGAAAATGCTGGGTAAAGTCAACCGATTTGCCTTTGACAGTGAAGGTAAATTGCTACTGCTTGCAGATGATATTCCGATGATGCGTTTCAAGAAAATTGCAAAGCCAAACTAATCGATGATTACGTCCGATACTTTAAAAGACAAACTCGTATTCATTGGTGGTGCATTAGGATGGTTTGCCATCGTCGTGCAATTTGTCTTATTGATGCAAAACCGAGTAGAATCATTAACCGAAACGACCATCCGCTTTTTTAGTTATTTCACCATACTAACCAATTGTTTGGTGGCTTTGTATTTTTCGGTTTTATGGTACAAAAAACCTCTTTCACTTCTTTCCCGTTTTGAAAAACCGGGTTTTTTAACCGCAACAACGCTTTATATTACAACTGTAGGGATTGTTTATCAATTGTTGTTGCGTGACATTTGGGAACCAACCGGCATGCAAAGAATCGTTGACGAGTTGCTACACTCCATTATTCCGACGTATGTTTTTGTCTTTTGGATTTGCTGTGAAAACAAAAAAGACGTTTCTTGGAGCGCTATTCCAAGTTGGTTACTTTATCCTTTATGCTATTTTATTTTCATTCTTTTGAGAGGCAATCTTTCAGGCTTTTATCCTTATCCTTTTGTTGATGTAACCGAATTGGGTTTAGAAAAAGTGCTGAACATCAGCGGGTTTTTATTTTTGGCATTTGCGATAGGTGCTATTGTTTTTGTCGGATTCGGAAAATCGATTAAAACCTAAAACTCCAAATAATACAAATCCGGATTTTTAACTTTATTCAAATCTAACACTCCGTTTTTGTCATAAGCTTTCCAAGGTGAATTGGCAAAGAAATAAAGTCTATTGCCAACGATTGTAGCCAATGCCGGTTCGTCAAATTCAGGTCGGTTGTTGTCTAAAATGCGGAAACTTTCGATTCCATTTTGCGCTTTATTTAAATTGAATTGCGTCAACCTTATTGGAGTAACGCCATTTTGCACTGCAATCAACTTATTATGGTAAAAAACCAATCCATCAATGCCTTTGCCAATGGTTCCTTCGGGAAGTGTTAACCATGTTTTAGAAAGCGTTTTTATTTCGACAACCGCAATTCCTTTTAAATAATCTGCAACGAAAAGTTTGTGCTCTTTTTCATTCATTGTTATGCCTTGCAAATTGAACGCTTCGTTTTCAAATGATACAAAAGGCTTCATCTCGTCGTTTTCAATTTTGTAAAGCATTGGCTTAGCACTGTCTGAAACATAAACCGTGTTGTTTTTGGTCACATAAATATCCCCGAAAACGTGATTACCTTCAATCGTAAAACGTTTTACAATTTGCTTGGTTTTGAGATTTATTTTCAGAATTTCGGCTTTGCCTTCAAGTGCTGCAGAAAAATTTTCCATTTCAGGCATAGCCGAAGTCGCTACCCATAAATATTCCTCTTTCGCATCGGCTTTAAGTGCAAAAACAGCCAACATATCATCAGTTTTAAGCCAATCGGTACAAACTCCGGTATTCTTATCAAAAGCAATAATTTTTCTTTGGTGAATACTTGAGGCCAACCATATTTTGGTTTTCGACAAATAAACCAAACCTTCCGGATGCAAGGCTTTTTCGGATAACGTGGCTACCTTTTTAGAATTTGCTATCAAAATACTCTGAGTGGCTTTGAGTTCCAAAATCGCTTTGAAACCTTCAGTGTTTTGGAGCGAATTGAAATCGGCGTCTTTTTCAAACTCGGTAGTGTTATTCATCAAAACCAATTTTTTTAAGACTGCTAAAGACTCATTAGCTTTATCATTCAGTGCATATGCGGAAGCCAAATTATACGTAAACGTTGGGTGAAAAGGTCGGATGCTGTCGAGTGTTTTGGTCAACTTTAAAAAAATAACATAGTCTTTCGCTTCATATGCTTTGATACTGTTGTTATACAATTCTCTTTGTGACTGAGCCGAAACGAAAGTGCTGATTAGCATTAAAAATAATAGTAGATACTGTTTCATGATATAAATTTAAACGATAATCGTTTGACGCCAAAAAATACAATTTATTACAAGGTATGAAATTCAAACTTCCTTTTCACTATTTTTACGCAACACATTATCACTCCAATGAAACACCGTGAACAAACCCGCAACGAAGAACTGGCCAATGCCATTTCACATGGTTTGGGTGTGCTGTTTTGTATTATCGCTATGCCTATCGTTTTGGCTATAACATATGATAACAACGACTTAACTACTTTTTATTCGGTTGCAGCTTTTGCGATTGGGATGTTTTTAGTTTACAGTTGTTCTACTTTTTATCATTTTGTTCAAAAGAAAAAATCGAAGAACTTGCTCAAAATAGCTGACCACATTAGTATTTATTTTCTAATCGCCGGCACTTACACGCCATTGATGATTAAATACCTGCCATCGGAAACTGCTTTTGTTTTTCTAACCACGATGTGGACAGTGGTTTTCTTGGGGATGTTTTTCAAAATATTTTTTATCAATCGGTTTGAATGGCTCTCTGTAGTCCTTTATTTGGTCATGGGCTGGATGATTGTATTTGTCATAAAACCGTTAACCGATACAGTTCCTTTGGAGATATTTTGGTGGATATTGGCGGGTGGTTTGAGTTATACTATTGGGGTGTATTTTTATGTCAAAAGTTATAAATATTACTATCATACCATTTGGCATATCTTTGTTTTATTGGGAACATTGCTTCATTTTTTGGCGATATATAAAAGTCTTTAGCTCTTTAACAATTTAATAATAACAAAACACCCCAAATTCCTCATTTTTTTTTACCTTTATGTAAAACGTAAAATCATGGAAATCAATTGGAAAATAATCGCTGTAGTAGCCGTCATTGCCATTGTTTTGGTGGCTTATTTGATTTATAAAAACCAAAAAGACCAGGATAAGGTTGTTAAATATTTCAATACTGACACCTCTGAATTGACCGAAGAAGAAGATGAGTTGAACAACTTGAGATAAACCATTACGAACGGCAGTTAATCTTCTCTCCTATTTTTGGGATGGTATTTTTTTGTATTTTAGCTTAAGTCTAAAATCAAAGCAATGTTTACAATAGAACAAATCAAAACAGCACATTCAAAAGTAAAATCGGGAGCAGATTTTCCTAATTATATCCAAGAGATTATTCAGCTTGGAGTAACCTCTTATGAGGCATTTGTTGCAGACGGTCATACTGATTATTTTGGCAAGGCTGATTATAAAACCACTTCACCAGCCAAATATGATTTTTTAGCCATTGCCGAAAAAAGCAATATCGAGCAATTCAAAGGCGACCTAAAATCACACCAACAAGGAAAAACTGATTATATGACTTTCTGTAGTGACTGTGCAAAATCCGGTGTTGAGAAATGGATTGTTTGTATGGAAAAAATGACTTGTACTTATTTTGACAAAGCCGGTAATGAAATGCTTGAGGAAATAATTCCCAGTTAAAACAAAAAAAGCAACTTAATAGTTGCTTTTTTTATACCATAACTATTTTAAACTATCCTTTTAGAGAAGCCATATCAATTACGAATCGGTAACGCACATCGCTTTTCAGCATTCGTTCATAAGCATCGTTAATGTCTTGCATTTTGATAAGTTCTATTTCAGAAACAATATTGTGCTTACCACAGAAATCAAGCATTTCCTGAGTTTCAGCGATGCCTCCAATTAAAGAAGCCGTTACAGATCTTCTTCCCATAATCAGAGGAACCGTATTCAGTATAGGTTCTAATCCTCCCAAGTAACCAACAATCACCAAAGTGCCGCTTATGGCTAAAGTCCCAACATACGGATTAACATCGTGTACGTAAGGAACGGTGTCAATAATCACATCAAATTTCCCGGTAACGGAAGCCATTTGAGCTTCATCGGTTGAAATAATTATTGCATCGGCACCTAAGCCTAACGCATCCTTTTCTTTGCCAGGAGTTCTGGAGAAAAGTGTTACTTCTGCTCCTAAGCCTTTGGCCAATTTAATCGCCATGTGTCCTAATCCTCCCAGACCTACAACACCAACTTTAGTTCCTTTGCCTACATTCCAATGACGTAACGGAGACCAAGTTGTGATGCCTGCACAAAGTAATGGCGCTACAGCTGCTAAATTTAAATTAGCCGGTACTGTCAAAACGAAGTTTTCATCGACTACTATTTTTTGAGAATACCCACCATGCGTCGGTTGGTCCAAATGTTTGTCATAACCGCCATAAGTACCGACCCATCCATTTAAGCAGTATTGTTCTAAATCTTTTTCGCAACTACTGCAAGTGCGGCAAGAATCAACTAAGCAACCCACCGCGGCAAAATCGCCTACTTTTAATTTAGTCACTCCACTCCCAACTCTGGTTACTTTGCCAACAATTTCGTGACCCGGAACAACCGGATAAGTGGTCATTCCCCAATCGTTTCTGGCAAAGTGCAAGTCGGAGTGACAAACGCCACAATACATAATCTCAATTTCGATATCATTTGCTAAAACGTCTCTGCGTTCGATATTCATTTCGGCCAAAGCTGCATCGGGTGCACCTGTGCCATAAGCTTTTACATTTGTTGTTGCCATATTATAATGATTTATTTTGTTGTAAATTAATCTTTTAAAGATAAGAATATTTAGTCAATTGCTATTCATAAATAAAATATAAAGAATAACCGTATTACAGTTTCTGAAATCTTTTTAAATTAGTTTATCAAATAAACCAAATGAAAAAAATTTACTTTCTAACTGCTGCTGTTTTGCTGATTAGTTGTGCTGCAACATATACTGAAACCCAATCAGGTTTAAAATATAAGATTTTAGAAAAAGGGGTTGGACCAAAAGCCAAAGTTGGTGATGAAATCCTTCTATACGAAACAACGAGTTACCGTAACGGAACAGTACTGTATTCCAATTATAATTCCACTTCTCCTGTAAAAGTTTTGATTGGCGGCAATCAGGCTACACATGCGGTTGACGAAGGTTTGAGAGGCATGCGTGTTGGGGAAGTACGCGAACTGATTGCTTCGTCCCATTTAGTAAAAAGAAAAAGTTATCCACCTAACGTTTCCCCTGATTCTACTTTGGTTATCAAAATCAAATTGGATAAGATTCTTTCCAAATAAAAGATGCTGAAATTTACTTTTAGCCCTTATAAACATCCAACTCATTGATTTGAGCTTTGTAGTCTGTAGGCAGCAATATGCTTTTAAGTAGCCAATCCATTTTTACCTGTCGGCTGAATTTGTAAATGGGTACCACAATGGTTAGCCATGACAAACGGGTGAATTGTAACAAGGTTTTGACCCTATTCGGACACACCAATTTTTGACCTTCTATCAATACCATAAAACGCAAGGCACCGAGGTGTTTTTTATATTGTTTAAAAAGATCCGCAGTATACTCGCTTTTCTGCAAATCGTTTATCAAATGGGCTTCTCTTACTGGTAACCACTCTATATAATTTTGGGGCAAATCTTTTAATCCCATCCTATCGCCTACACGATAAAAGACATTATAAACTTCTTCTTTTTCAGCCTCGGTTAATTTTTCTTCTAACAGTTCATAAGCCGATATCGAATAGTGAATCAGCATAAACAACACGTCACGATAAGCCCAATCCGGAATGACCGCACCACGATTTTCTTCTACAGTACTGTGTATTTTTCGCATGGTATCAATAGCCTTATTGGCTTCCGCTTTTGGAGCAAATACTATCATTCGAGCATACCTCACAGTAGAAAACAACCGTCCTAATGGATCTGAGGGTAACTTGCCTGTAAAGTAAAGCCAATCCACAGCCTTATTCAAAGCAAACTCTGCGGCAGCACCGGCAAAAATGAATAATATCGTATCGCTTTTGCCCCAAATTTTTCTAACTATTGAGTGTTGTGCTACAAAAAATTCCATACCCTTTAAATATTTTGGGCTAAATTATAAAAAATAATTAATTAAAAGTACTTTGTATTTCAAAGTTAATTATATTTGTCAAAAAGAGTTGAACCCTTTCTATACTTTAAATTAAATTATCATGATACAGACAAATAATTTAACAAACAACATCAACAAAACTTCATTAATCAAACCCATGATTATTGGTGCAGGAATTGCTTTCGCATTAATTTCTCTTTTCCTTTTTCCTATCCAAGATCCTGATGCGGAATGGGGAAAATTCTGGATGGTTAAACCTTTCATTCTTGTCACCTTAGCCGGCGCAGTCGGTGGTGCTATTTTCCACTTTATTGCTAAAATGGGTCCACAAAATGGTTCAAAAAAAACAATGGCCGTTATTTCGAGTATACTTATTTACATTATCGGACTTTGGATAGGCACCGTTTTGGGATTAGACGGTACCCTTTGGGATTAAGACTCCTTTCAGAATCCACAATTCTTACCTATATTTGCCCAACTAAATCGATATAGTAATGGAAGAATGCATTTCGGTATTTGATATGCTAAAAATTGGTGTCGGACCATCCAGTTCACACACGCTTGGACCATGGCGCGCTGCCGAACGTTTTTTAAACGAATTAAAAGACGAGAATCAGCTAGAAAAAGTAACGCACGTAAAAGTAGATTTATACGGTTCATTATCGCTTACCGGAAAAGGTCACGCTACTGATTATGCAGTTATGCTCGGACTTAGTGGTCAAGATCCTGAATATATTCCGGTACAAAATATTGATAGTATCATTCAAGCCATTGCTAAAACGCACCAAATTAATTTGGCTAACGAGTTAGCAATTGACTTCAATCCCGAAACTGATATTGTTTTCAACAAAAACTTCCTTCCGTTTCATGCCAATGGAATGACCTTTACTGCAACCACTAATGATGGTCAGGAAATCATTTCAACTTTCTACTCCATCGGTGGCGGATTTGTGGTGAAAGAAGAAAGAATTAATGCCAAAAAGAAACACCAAATCAAATGTGCATTTCCTTTTCCCATTCAAAATGCGGAAGAGTTACTCCAATATAGTATTAAAGAAGAGAAACTGATTTCAGAGATTGTCTATGCCAATGAAATCTCCATGCGTCCCGAAGCTGAAGTGCATAGCGAACTGATGCGCATTTGGAATACCATGTTAGAATGCATGTATATCGGTTGTCATTCCGAAGGTATTTTACCCGGAGGTTTAAATGTTCGGCGTCGTGCTTTTGATATGCACCAAGGTTTGATTGGTTTGTCCAATTACAATTCGCCACAAGAATGGCTCGAATGCATTCGAAAAACAGAAGTTAAATTTCGACAAATCCTAAAATGGGTTAGTTGTTTTGCTTTGGCCGTAAACGAAGTCAATGCTGCGTTGGGTCGTGTAGTAACCGCACCAACAAATGGTAGCGCAGGCGTAATTCCAGCCGTATTAATGTATTACATGGTCATCGAAAACCACGAAGCCGACGAAAAGCAAATCAAACAATTCTTAATGGTTGCCGGAGAAATTGGTAGTATCTTCAAAAAAGGTTCTACAATCTCAGCTGCAATGGGCGGTTGTCAAGCCGAGATTGGGGTTTCTTCAGCCATGGCGGCCGGAGCATTATGTGAAGTAATGGGTGGAACACCTGACCAAGTTTTAATGGCTGCTGAAATTGCTATGGAACATCATTTAGGTTTAACTTGTGACCCAATTGGTGGTTTGGTTCAAATTCCGTGTATAGAGCGCAATACTATGGGTGCTATTAAAGCTATAAATGCCGCCGAGCTTGCCATGGAAACCGATGCCAAAAATGCCAAAGTGCCTTTAGACAAAGTAATCGATACCATGTGGCAAACCGCTAAAGACATGAACTCCAAGTACAAAGAAACTTCTGAAGGCGGTTTAGCTGTTGCTGTGAATATGGCAGATTGTTAAATGAATGAATTATGCAATTTTCTCAAAGAATAGTATAAAGCTCTTTTAGTACTGTGTCGGTATCTTCGCTTATTCAAAAGATACCATGAAAAAATCCAAATACATATATTATCTTGACGTTGAAAATGAAGATTTATATTTCTTTAAACACGCTATAGAAGGTTTAGGGCATAAGATTTCCATTTTCAGAGATGGTCATAAAATGATGCAAGACTTAAGCAAATCGGAATCCAAACCTGACATTCTTTTTTTGGGCAGTAATATGCCTATTTTGAATGGCAGAGAACTCATTGTCATCCTTAAAAACTCCGTTCAATGGAATGACATTCCTGTAGTAATCATATCGGGCGCATTTCCAAAAAAACTCCAACGCCAATATCTGAATTCCGGGGTTAAACATATCATGAAACGAACGCATGTAGAAGATTATACGTCTACTTTTAAGGAAGTATTGGAGATGAAGTTTGCTTAACATTTCCGGATAACCCTAATAATCTCAAAATTCAAAAGACAAAGTCGTAATAATACAAAAGTTGTTATTTACTAAAGAAGTGTCATTTGCAAATATTTTTTCCTGGCTATTTAAATATTTCAGTTCGGTTCTGAATTTGACTTTGTCATTGATGAGATAATCCATATTCAATGACGTGCCAAAGGTTTTAAACTCATCATTCGCGGTGATCATTACATGGTCTTTATCTTGATAATATTCGGCTCTGAAAGCGGTTTGCCATTTGGGTGCCAAAGTATATTGTGCTACTAAAACCGGACTCATCCAATACAATTGCTTATCGCTGTTACTTTTATCTGTCTGGATTCCGGAATCAAAACCTAGTATGGTGCGCCATTTGGAATTCCATTTTTGGTCCCAATAAAGGTTACTGAAATAGCGCATGCCCCATTGGTTATTATACAATTCTTTCCCTACGAATGTACTCCAATTGAACATTGATTTGTCCGAAGGTTTAAAAACCACTTGCGAACCCAAAGCCGGTGCAACGTTTTTATCGGTTTTGCTGATGCGTTGCCAACCATTGGTTACCAATCCTGAAAATTGCCATCTGTCATTGGGCTTGTAAGTATATTTAACACCGGTCATAAAGTAAGGCGAATTCTCGGCCAACAAAGAACGAGTCAAAGTCAGATTTGAAGCAGAAGTGGCCGTTTCAAATCCGATATAACTTGGTAAAATCCCTAAATCAACTGTTGATTTTTTGGCTTTGTCAAGATACAAACCAACATAAGCTTCACTAATTATTTTAGTAGTTTCATTAGCATAATTATCCTCAACATAAGTTCCGGAATGCAATGCAATTGCAGCGTATGCATTGTCGTATTCAACTTTAGCCCTTAACAAACCAATGTTAAGATTGAACTCATTGTGTCGGTTGTAATTATACATAAACGGAAGTCTTGCTTGGGTGTCAGGGCGATTGAAATCATAGGCATAATAAGTTTCTAAATAACCCGAAAAGGATAATTTTAAGGCTTTGCTTTCTTGGGCAAAAGCTGTAAATCCCATGAATAAAATTATTATAAACTTGTTCATTACTTTCGGCGTGTGTCAATGAGGTGAACAATTTTCCAACCTGAAACATCTTTAAACAACGTAAACGCATTCACGCCTTTGTGGCTCAATTTGCCGTTGATGTAGAATTCATAAGGTGTCCAAGCGTGTGCCATAGTGCCATCGACTTGGATATTGTAGCTTAAAATTCTTTCTTCGAACTTCAATTCTGCCGGAATAGTGGCCATTGACAAAAGGAATTCTTTTGGAACTTCTTCGGAAAACTTATTGCCTTTCGGACTTTCGGTTATAGATTGTAAAATCAATTTCTCGCTGCAAGTCGATTTTATTTTTACCGTGTCTTTAGCATGAAAACCTTCGAAGAACGTTTCGATTGTTTTTTGCACTTCGGCATTTTGGGCTTGACCCGAAAAACCAAAAAACAACAAGAGTATCAAAGCAGTATTTTTCATCTTTAATATTTTGACCATTTGTAGAGTTCTTTCCAAGTCGGTTTTTTGCCATACATTAAAATTCCCACGCGATAGATTTTGGCTGCAAACCAAACGACCAATAAGAATGTAGCAAACAATAGTGCCAACGACACTCCAATTTGCCAAAGTGGTACGCCAAACGGAATCCGCATCATCATAACTATAGGCGAAGTCAAAGGAATCATTGAGAATACTGTTGCAACCGTTCCGTGTGGATCATTGATTACGGTAAAGAACCCTATGTAAACGCCTAAAACTAAAGGCATGATAATCGGTAATAAAAATTGTTGGGAATCAGTTTCGTTGTCGACAGCCGCGCCAATTGAAGCGTAAAACGAACTGTATAAAAAGTAACCGCCGATAAAATAAAATATAAATGAAATTAGAATTGTGGCTATCGGTAAGTTCCAAAGTTCTTTCATGTACATGGCCATTGAACCACCCATTTCTTGTTGGGCATTTTGCAAAGTTTGCGCGTCAACTCCGGAAGTGGCGCCCATTTGTATACCAAAAATAGAGGATAAAACAAACATCGCCGTCAATCCAAGTATTGCCCAAATCATAAACTGTAAAATTCCGGCTAATGACGTTCCGATGATTTTACCCATCATCAATTGGAATGGTTTTACCGAAGAAATAATGACTTCTATAATACGCGATACTTTTTCTTCGATTACGCTTCTCATCACCATATTGCCATAAATGATAATAAACATCATAATTAAATAACCGAAGGCACCGCCGATAGCGATTTTAATTTCATTTAACCCTTTTAAAGCCGTTTCTCCTGAAGCTTTGGACAAACTAATAGAAACATTGGCTTCGGATTTCGTAATGGCTAAAGTGTCTAAGCCTGATTTAATGAAGTTTTCTTGCGTTAGTTTTTGGCTAATAATTTCTTCCACATCTTCAATAAAGGAAACGCTTGGACTATCATTTGAGATGTATTGAATGCCTTTTTCCAAAGACTTGTTGTCAGTAGTTTTTGGAATGACTAATAAACCTTCGTAGCTTTCACTGACGATGCTGTCTTTTAAGATTTTGGTGTCTACTAAAGTCAAGTCAACATATTTGTATTCGTCATCGCTTTTGAATTCTTTGACAAACAAACCGCTTTCGTCGTGAATAGCAATGGTTTTCTTGTCTGCTTTCATGGTGCTCAAATAGCCTACGAAAACAGCAATTCCCACAAATAATAACGGACTTAAAAAAGTCATGACAATGAATGATTTGTTGCGCACTTTGGCTACAAATTCTCTTTTGATAATTAAATTAAGCTTACTCATTATTTATCGCTTACGGTTTTAATAAAGATATCATTCACACTTGGGATTTTTTCCATAAAATGGGTTACTTGTCCGCGTTGGACTAAAGTATGCAACAGCTCATTTGGCGTAGCATTTCCTAAGTTAATCTCCAACTTCAATTCGTCATTCAATGATTTGAAATCGGTTTGGGCCAAAGTGAATTTTTGCGACAAGTCATACATCAAACCTTCTATGTTATCCGATAGAATTCCCACTTCGTAGTTGTTGGTTCTGAATTGTTTTTTTACATCGGTCAATTTGCCTTCAATTAGTTTATTGGATTTGTGTATTAAGGCGATATAATCACACATTTCTTCCACACTTTCCATTCGGTGTGTAGAAAAAATCACGGATGTTCCTTGTTTGTTGAGTTCGATGATTTCGTCTTTAATCAAATTGGCATTTACCGGATCAAATCCTGAGAAAGGTTCATCCAAAATAAGCAACTTAGGTTTGTGTAAAACGGTGACTACGAATTGGACTTTTTGCGCCATTCCTTTAGACAATTCCTGCACTTTCTTGTTCCACCAACCTTGAATTTCCAAACGGTCAAACCAATAGTCTAATTCTCTTTTGGCTTCGGCTTTGGTCAATCCTTTTAATTGGGCCAAATACAAACACTGCTCACCTACTCTCATCGTTTTATACAAACCACGTTCTTCTGGCATATAACCTATGGAATGCACGTGAGAAGGATTTAATTTTTCCCCATCGAGAATGATTTCACCGCTATCGGGCATGGTGATTTGGTTGATGATGCGAATTAGGGAAGTTTTTCCGGCGCCATTCGGACCAAGAAGTCCGTAGATGCTGCCTTTTGGAACGGTTAAAGAAACTTCGTTGAGCGCGGTGTAATCACCGTATTGCTTTACGACTTTGTTTACTTCAAGTATATTGCTCATACTTATGTTTTGTTTTGGTAAAAGTACAGAATAAGTAGTCAAACAGAAATGTTTGTTACAAAAAAAACCCACCCTAATTTTTACAAAAGGATGGGAAAAATTGCTATGAAAAAGAAATTACTTGTTTCCAAGTAATAATCAAATGTAAAACTAATTTTTTAATTATGAAAACATATCTTTTACTTTTTCAAAAAAAGATTTGTCGCTCTTTTCAGGTTTCGGAATAAAGTTGTCATCAGTTAGTGATTTTTCAAAAAACTGACGCTGTTCTTTACTCAAACTCTTTGGTGTCCAAACATTTACATGAACCAACAAATCGCCGTTACCATAACTGTTCAGGCTTGGAATACCTTTGCCTTTCAGACGTAATATTTTACCGGATTGAATGCCTTCTTCCAATTTGATTCTAACTTTTCCGTTCACTGCTTCAATCTCTTTGGAAACACCTAAAGCGGCTTCAGGAAAGCTGATGTACAAATCATAATGCAGGTTTTCGCCTTCACGTTTTAAGAATTCGTGTTCCAGTTCTTCAATGGCTACGATTAAATCGCCGGGAATTCCGTTGCCCGGAGCATCATTTCCTTTGCTTGAAACCTTTAACTGCATGCCGTCTACAACGCCTGCCGGAATTTTGATGGATACTGTTTCGTCTTCCAAAATCATCCCGTGAGCATCGGCATTATTGGGTTTGCTTTCAATTGTTTGACCAACACCGCCACAAACGTGACAAGTTGTAGCCGATTGCATTCTGCCCAAAATAGTATTGGTAACACGCAATACTTGTCCTTGACCGTTACAGGTTGAACAAGTTTTATATTTCACGCCCGGCGCTTGTACCTTGCGTTTTACTTTTACTTTTTTCTCAACACCATTGGCAATCTCCTCCAAAGTCATTTTTACTTTGATGCGAAGATTGCTTCCTTTGGCACGACGTTGTCCGCCACCATTTCCTCCAAAACCTCCAAAACTTCCACCACCGAAAGCACCACCGAAGATATCGCCAAACTGACTGAAGATATCATCCATGTTCATGTGATGACCGCCACCATAACCGCCTGCGCCATCAAAAGCAGCGTGACCGTATTGGTCGTATTTGGCTTTTTTGTCAGGATCACTTAAGACTTCATAAGCTTCGGCCGCCGTCTTAAAGTTTTCTTCCGCTTCTTTATTGCCCGGATTTTTATCAGGGTGAAACTCAATGGCTTTCTTTCGGTACGCCTTTTTTATTTCTTCAGCAGATGCGCTTTTGGAAACGCCTAATATTTCGTAAAAATCTTTTTTGCTCATACTCTTTGTTATTGTCCGATTACCACTTTTGGAAAACGAATAATTTTGTCGCCCAATTTATATCCTTTTTCAACAACGTCAACAATTTTTCCTTTCAAATCATCACTTGGCGCCGGAATTTGGGTTATCGCTTCTGCAAAATCAGCATTGAAACTGTCTCCCGTTCTGATGTCAATTTGCTCTAAACCTTTAGATATCAAAGTGTTTTTTAACTTCTCATGAATCAATTCTACTCCTTTTAACAAAACCTCATCTTCGCTTTTGGCAATTTGTACCATCGCTCTGTCAAAATCGTCTAAAACCGGCAACATGGCTTGTAATACTTCCTGATTGGCAGTTTTGAATAAATCGATTCGTTCTTTGGTCGTTCTTTTTTTGAAATTTTCGAATTCTGCAAAAAGACGCAAGAACTTATCTTTTTCTTTGGCTAATTCTTCTTGTAATTGCTCTTCAACACTGAGTTCTTCTGCCGTTTCGATTCCATTAACTGCATTTTCAGCTTCGTTTTCTATTGGCTCTTTATCCGCGTTATCCGTATTCATTTGTGATGTATTTTTAAAAATATTCTTGATTTTCATTTTTGAGATTTACTCCGAACACTCGGAATGCAAAAGTACTGCCATTTCTTTTATAATGTCAAATTGTCATTCTTTTTTTGTTGGTTTTAATTTGAATTAGGTGAAATATAATTAACCAAAATTTAATATAATTTTAAGACTATTACGTTTTCGTTTTGATTAAATTTGTTAACACAATTAAAAAAAACAATATTCCAGGTTAGCTTAAAGCTGTAATAATTATTAATTCAACAATCTTTATAGTAAAAAAAAGTGCTGTCAACGAACAGCACTTTTTTTATTAGTATAAATCAGAAATAGCTTTGTCTATATCAGGGAATTGGAACTGGAAACCTAAATCCAAAATCTTATTGGCACTTAAGTTTTTACTTGAAAACAATAGGTATGCCATTTCACCTAAAATCAGTTTCATTACAAATTCGGGTGTATTGGGTAACCAAAGAGATTTCTTCAAGGATTTAGCAATCGTTTTGGTCAACACTTCATTGCTTATCGGATTGGGTGTAACCGCATTAAAGACTCCTTCTAATTGTTTTTCGAGAGCGAAATTATACAATGCCACCAAATCATTAATATGTATCCAAGATTGAATCTGTTTTCCGGAACCCATGGCGGAACCGAATCCTAATTGAATAGGTTTTACCATTTCAGGCAAAGCGCCGCCTTTGTTAGACAAGACAATTCCGGTTCTTAATTTGCAGACTTTAATGCCTAATACTTGAAAAACATTGACACTGGCTTCCCACTTTTTGACCACATTAGAAAGAAAACTGTCTTCGGTTTCTTTGGTGGATTCGTCATATACTTTGTCAATCCCATCAGGATAAATAGCCGTTCCTGAAGCGGAGATGATTTGTTTTATCTGGTGATTTGGGTGTTTTTTGACCAAATTAAAAAGCAATTCGGCAGAAAGTGTTCTGCTTTCTATAACTTCTTGTTTGTAGGCATTGGTCCATCGCTTAGCAATATTGGCTCCGGCCAAATGAATGATAGCATCAACTCCGAAAATACAATTCTCGTCTATTTTCCCTTCTTCCGGATTCCAATAGAAACCTTGATTATTGGGTTGGTTCTCTATTTTTGACTTGGAAGTGGTTAAATAGTGAATGGAATGACCTTTTGCTAATAACAGTTTTACCAATTCGCTGCCTATTAAACCCGTTGCGCCTGTAATTAGAATCTTCATCTTAGTAATTTTTACCAAAGTTACAATCGAACCATCATAAAAAAACCCTAATTATAAAGGGTTTAACTTTTGTTGATTACTTCAATTTGATGCTCCATTCAAAATTCATTTCAGAGACTTGCTCTCCTTTTTCGTTTACGCCAATAGATTTCATCCATATCGTTTGACCTTCACCGGTTGCGATGGTTCTTTGAATGGCTTCACTTATTAAATGTCCATCATTACAAGTAAATGTGATTCTACCTGTTGCTTTTTTGGTAAAGTTGCCGTTGTTATTGGCAACCAACATAGAAATCTTCTTTCCGGATTTTTTGATTTGCATCATGACCAAAGCGCCTGTTGTGAGTTCAGCAGCCATGGCTTGCACCGCAAAATACATTGAATTAAAAGGATTTTGGTTGAACCAACGATGCTTCACGGTTACAACACATTGCTCACTAGAAATGGCTTTTACCCTCACACCTGACCAAAAAGCGGATGGTAATTTGAAAAATAAAAAAGTATTCAATTTTGAAGGTGAAAATTCCATAAGTGCTTGATTTTGCTATAAAAGTACAAAAAATGATATGGTTATCAGTGTTTATTGAAATGTTAATTTTTTGTTAAATCTTAGTACTTTGCATTGCATAATACCTTTTTTTAGCCTTATCTTTGTATAAGAAATTAATAGACTATCTATAGTATTATTAAGAATCAATTCTAATCATCAACTTAAAATCAAATAAAATGACAACTACTAACGAAAAAAGCATTGCTACGTTCTTGCACCTGAGTGTTTTGATACAGTATTTTATTCCTCTAGGGAATTATATTTTTCCAATTATTATTTGGAGTGCAAAGAAAAATGAATCTGAATTTGTGGATGCTAACGGTAAAAATGTATTAAATTTTCAATTGAGTCTGTTTTTATATAGCGTCGTATTGTGTTTAATTGCCATCCCGATTTTAATTTATTCGATTTTCAAGAATGTGCCTTTAAACGATATTAATTTTGACAGACATTTTGTAATCGAACATTTAAGTGCCGGTAACATAACCGGAATCACAATCCTTGGAATTGTTGCCGTACTTCTATTTATTTTTCTAAAACTAATCGAATTTGTTTTAACCATCTACGCAGCAGTAAAAGCTTCTAATGGTGAAGCCTATAAATATCCGTTAAGCATACCGTTCTTTAAGTAATCCATAAAGAATAGTCATCAATCAAATCATCATCAATCAAATCATCATCAATCAAATCATTATCAATCAGAATTAATCAAAATCAAATCAATCAAAGAGTTTCAATCATCAGCCAAAGCCCTAATCACGCAGCGGAAAAAAAATCAAAAAGCGAATGTTAATCACAAAAAATTAAATCATGTATTATGAACATTGAAAACACAAAAGCCCAGATGCGTAAAGGTGTTTTAGAATTTTGTATCTTGTCTGTCTTAAAAGAGAAAGACGCGTATACCTCTGAAATATTAGACACTTTAAAAAACGCCAAATTGCTTGTAGTAGAGGGAACTGTTTATCCGCTATTGACAAGACTTAAAAACGACGGATTGCTCAACTATCGTTGGGAAGAATCGACTTCGGGACCGCCAAGAAAATACTATGGTTTGACCGAATTAGGAAAAACATTTTTAACTGAATTGAACGGCACATGGACCGAATTGTCAGACGCCGTTAACATCATAACCAATCAAAAATAACAATCATGAACAAAACAGTAAATATTAATATAGGCGGTTTATTCTTCCATATCGATGAAGATGCATACCAAAAATTATCAAGATATTTTGATGCTATAAAACGTTCTCTTTCTAATTCTTCCGGCAAGGACGAAATCATGAAAGATATTGAAATGCGCGTTGCCGAGCTTTTGACCGACAAACAAAAAACCGACAAGCACGTAATCAACAATAAAGATGTTGACGAAGTGATTGTGGTTATGGGACAACCGGAAGACTACAGATTAGACGACGAAGAGGCAAAAGAAACCAAATCAGAGCCATATTACAACTTTCCTCCTCGCAAAAAACTATACAGAGACAAAGACAGAGGTTTAATTGGTGGGGTTTGTACCGGTTTAGGTCACTACTTTGGCGTAGAATCAGTTTGGATCAAAATCATTTTCTTATTGTTGGCTTTCACCAGTTTTGGAGTCATTGCTTATATTGTCCTTTGGATTGCAACTCCAAAAGCAATAACAACTTCTGAAAAATTAGAAATGACCGGCGAACCGGTAACTATCTCTAATATCGAAAAAAAAGTGAGAGAAGAATTTGAAAGTGTATCTAACAAATTTAAAAATGCCAACTACGACGAAATGGGAAACCAAGTTAAGTCGGGTGCCGAAAGAGTAGCCGGCGGAATCGGAGATGTAATTATGAAAATATTCGGTGCTTTCGCTAAAGTTTTAGGCGCTATCATCTTAGTATTCTCAGCCTTGAGTTTGGCCGGAATATTCATTGGTCTTTTCACTTTCGGAACTACTTCTTTTATTGATGCGCCATGGCAACGTTATGTTGAAGCAGTAAATTATACTGACATTCCACTGTGGATATTCGGATTATTAGCTTTCTTAGCTATCGGTATTCCATTGTTCTTCTTCTTATTATTAGGATTAAAATTATTGGTAACCAATATGAAGTCTTTGGGCGCAGCCGCTAAATACAGTTTGTTAGCCATTTGGATTTTTGCTGTAGGCGCTTTGGTTGTCATTGGTATCAAACAATCAACAGAATCTGCTTTTGAAGGCAAAACTGTCCAAAAAGAAGTCATTAATATCCAACCAACGGATACTTTGCAAATCAAATTTGTGAACAATGATTTCTTCTCGAAAAACATTTACGAACACGAAGATTTTACTTTCACTCAGGACTCTGCTAAAAATGAAGTGATTTATTCAAACCAAATCAGCTTTGAAATCAAAAGCACTGACAAGGCACAAGCTTACCTTCAAATTGAAAAATTGGCTGACGGAAAATCATTCAAAGAAGCCAATGAAAGAGCTGAAAAAATCAAATATGGTTTCAAAGTGGTAGGCAACCAATTGCTTTTAGACAACTATTTAATCACTGAAATGGCAAGCAAATACAGAGACCAAAGGGTAGAATTGTATTTATACCTTCCAAAAGGAACTGTGTTTGTAGCCGATGAGACAGTGCAACATTTTGACGAATCGGACAATGATTATTTTAATCTTCACCATAGCTCTGACAAATACACTTATAAAGTGGAAGAAACTCAAGTAAAATGTATGGATTGTCCTGCAGACGAAAATGAATACAATGATGTGGAAGGTGGCGTTCAATCCGAAGAAATCAATATCATAGACGAAAATGATTCTACTGAAACCGTTACAGTAAAAATAAACGGAAAAGTAGTTACCGAAACCAAATCAGGGAAATCAAATAAAAAAAGTAAATTAACCGTAGGAAGTGACGGTGTAATCATTAAAACAGAATAGTCATGACAAAGTTTGTAATTTTCTTTTCAAAAGTGATTGCCGCTACACTGTTAGCCCTATCATTTACCTCATGCAATCACAATATTAATTTTGGCAAAAGCATCACCGGAAGCGGTAATGTAATAACCGAAAAACGCAACTTAGCCAACTTTGATAAAGTAACCGTAAGTCAAGGTTTGGAATGTGAAATAATCTATTCCGACAAATTAGAAGTAACCGTAGAAGCTGACGATAATTTAATCAACGGAATTAACACTACTGTCCAAAACGGCACTTTGGAAATCAGTTCAGAATATGACAACTACATCAATGTTGTTTCTAAAAGAATTATTGTTCACATGCCAAAAATAGTTAGCTTGGAAAGCACCAGCGGCTCAACGCTAAAATCAGGTAGTATCTTGAAAAGCGATGACATTACACTAAAATCAAGCAGTGGAAGTTCCTTAGAAGTTGAAGTCGAAGCGGATAAAGTAACCCTTGAAACCTCAAGTGGAAGCGAACAAACCGTGATTGGAAAAGCTTTAAAAGTATACTCCGCATCCTCAAGCGGAAGTACTATTGACGCCGATGAATTGTTGGCCAACGAAGTCTTCGCTCAATCCTCAAGCGGAAGTTCAACCTCGGTGCACGCTGCCTTATTATTAGACGGAAAAGCTTCCAGTGGCAGTTCTATCAGCTATACCAATAGTCCAAAAGAAGTTCGCAAAGAAGAAAGTTCCGGCGGAAGTGTCTCCAAAGATTAAGTTAATAAACATCTCAATGCAAATTGGGATGTTTTTTTTTCTATTTTTGAACAAACCAAACTGCCGCCTCTATGAAAAAAATTGTACTAATTAGTTTTCTTCTGCTCTCTGCTGTTTCTTTTGCGCAAAAAAAAGAAAAAGTAAAAGGTTCCAAAATTGTCAAATCGGAACAAAAACAAATCGAGAGTTTTGAAAGCCTTGAGGTGGAAGACAATCTCGAAGTTTTTTTGGTAAAAGGAAACGAATGCGGTCTCGAAATTGAAGCCGATGACAATTTGATTGAATTCATAGAATATAAATTGGCTGGCAATAATCTACGAATTTCAACTACCAGAGACATTTCAAGCTATAAAAAACTAAGTGTTCGCGTGACTTACACCGACAAGTTCAACATGGTAATCGCCAAAGATGAAACCAACGTTACCGCGCTATCCGATGTGGTTTTAGACAATGTAACTTTTAAAACCTACGATTATTCAAAACTGTTTTTGAATGCCAACACCAAGAATTTCACCCTAATGGCCAACGATAAATCAAAAGTAGAATTAAATTTAAAATCGATCAAAACGGCTATAGATTTAAGCAAAAGTGCCTATGTGAAAGCCCTGATTTCTTCCAGCGAAATGAAATTTGATTTGTACCAAAAATCATCCGCAGAAGTAGAAGGCGACGTTATCGAACTTAAATTGCGTTTAGACAACAACACCGATTTCATCGGAAGTAAACTAACGACCAAAAATGCCCTATTGGAAACCAGCGGTTATTCTAAAAGCAGCATCAATATTAGTAACAATGCTACCTTAGATGCTTCTGGAAATAGTGAAATTCAATTGTATGGCGAACCCATAAAAATTGAGATGAAACGATTCGCCGACAGTGCCGAACTCAGAAAAAGGCCTTCTAAAAAATAACAAAAAAATCCCATCTGAAAAGATGGGATTTTTTTATATATAACTTTAAAAATTTAATCTAAAGCAGCCAAATATCTTTCAGCATCCAAAGCTGCCATACAACCTGTTCCCGCTGCAGTAATTGCTTGGCGATACACATGATCGGCAGCATCACCGGCTACAAAAACACCGGCTACGTTGGTTTTAGAAGTTCCCGGAACATTAATAATATAACCCGTTTCATCCAAAGTTATATAGTCAGCAAAAATATCCGTATTGGGTTTGTGACCAATAGCTACAAAGAAACCGGTCGCCGGAATCGTGATTTCTGCTCCGGTAGTTTTGTTCAACGCTTTCACTTCATTCACCACTTGTCCGTCACCAAGAACTTCAACGGTATCGTGGTTCATTAAAATCGTAATGTTTTCCGTTTTGCGAACACGCTCTTCCATGATTTTAGAAGCTCTGAATTTCTCACTTCTGACCAACATGGTTACTTTTTTACAAAGTTTTGATAAATAATGTGCTTCCTCACAAGCCGAATCTCCGGCGCCAACAATCACTACTTCTTGGTTTCTGTAAAAGAATCCGTCACAAACCGCACAAGCGGAAACACCACCACCGGTTTGTAAATAATGTTGCTCTGAAGGCAATCCCAAATATTTAGCCGAAGCACCGGTAGAAATAATCACCGTTTCAGCATGTAATTCTAGCGTATCGTTAATCCAAACTTTGTGAATTGGTCCCGAAAAATCAACTTTAGTAGCCCAACCGTCACGAACATCAGTTCCAAAACGTTGTGCTTGCGCTTGTAATTGTACCATCATTTCCGGTCCGGTTACGCCATCAGGATAACCCGGGAAATTTTCTACTTCATTGGTTGTTGTTAATTGTCCGCCCGGCTGCGTTCCTTGGTACAATACCGGATTCATATTGGCTCTGGCGGCGTAAATAGCGGCGGTATAGCCCGCAGGACCTGAACCTATTATAAGGCATTTAATTTTTTCTATAGTATCTGACATGATTTGTATTTTATTTCTATTGCAAAGGTATGGGTTTTAAGTCTAAAATAAAGTAGAGGAGTAATCGCTAAATACAATTTGTGGATAAGATTCGATTATTGTTGAAAACCTAAAAAAAATAATGAGGAGCACAACCTTTTCTTATCTTAGGACGTGTAGTCCCGCTATCCGCGCTACACGGTAGCCAGCTCCTATCGGGGCTAATTTAAATATATCGTTATTCGTAAAGCCGTCACTTCGAGTGATTCCGATTTTCAATCGGAATTGTATCGAGAAGCTGTTGTTTGATTTTAGGATTACTTCGTGATCCTGAGTTTGGGCTCTATCACTAGTAAATCCTTTGGCAGTTTTGGCTTGATTTATTTACTGATTGGGGTGGCAGGATTACTTCGTGATCCTGAATTTGGGTTCTATTTCAAGTAAATCCTTCAGCGCTTTCAGCGCTGAGTATTTTTTTATTTCCAAAAGAAATTCGAAGTTTACTTCGTTTCTTTTGGAAATAAAAAAATCCTTTCTACAAAAGCAGAAAGGATTTACTCGTCGGGGTGGCAGGATTCGAACCTGCGGCCTCCTGCTCCCAAAGCAGGCGCGATAACCGGGCTACGCTACACCCCGAAAACGAGGGGCAAATATACCACTAAAATTGATTAATCAAAATATTTTTCCGCAGATTTATTATTTTTTTTATTGTTGACCTTCTTTTCAAACATTTTACAAAAATCAAATTCTCTTCCGATATAATTTCTATTTTTGTTCTCAGTAAAAATAATACAACATCATATGCTTATCATTGGAATTGCAGGAGGAACAGGAAGTGGAAAAACAACCGTAGTTCACCAAATCATGAATGAGTTACCCGAAACGGAAGTGGGTGTCATTTCTCAAGACTCATATTATAAAGACAATAACAATCTAAGTTTTGAAGAAAGAGCCTTAGTCAATTTTGATCATCCTCGCGCCATTGATTTTGATCTTTTGGTAAAACACCTAAAAGATTTGAAAGCAGGTAAAACCATTGAACAACCGGTTTATTCTTTCATTACCCACAACAGAACCGATGATACCATAATAACCCACCCGCGTAAAGTAATGATTGTCGAAGGGATTTTAATCCTAACCAATCCTGAACTCCGCGACTTGTTTGATGTAAAAGTATTTGTACATGCAGATTCTGACGAAAGATTAATCCGAAGACTAAAAAGAGACATCGCCGAACGCGGTCGCGATATGGAAGAAGTGCTAAACCGTTACCAAACCACTTTAAAACCAATGCACCAACAGTTTATTGAACCAACCAAAGTCTTTGCCGATATCATCATACCAAACGACAAATACAATACCGTAGCCATTGACGTGGTTCGTGCCGTAATCAACCAAAGAATTACCTAAAATCCCCTTTATGAGCTTCTTTAAAAACCTAACCGATGCCTATCCTATTCTGAAAATTCTCGGAAACCGATATGTTATTGTGTTGGTTTTTTTTATTGTCTGGATGCTGTTTATAGACAACACTTCTTATATGGAACAACGGGTCTTAAACAAACAACTCGATGAGCTGGAAGACAACAAAAAATACTATCAGGACGAAATAAGGAAAGACCAAGAAAACATCAAACTCCTCAAGAATCCTGACCAAATAGAAAAATACGCCCGCGAAAAATACTATATGAAACGCGACAGCGAAGACGTTTACATCATCGAATTTGAAGAGGATTCGCTGAAAGAAGAACAGTCAAAATCAAAATCTTTATAACTGCTAATCATGGCTGACAATTTATTCAAGGAGTTCGAGCCGGTGTCTTCCAAACAATGGAAACAACAAATTCAGTACGAACTCAAAGGCGCCGATTATAACGAAACTTTAGTTTGGGAAAGCCCCGAAGGCATTAAAGTAAAACCTTTCTATCATGGTGACGAAGACCAACAAAAAATAGAAAGTACACCAAATGATAATACCTTTTCCATTCTTCAAAATATCTTCGTTTACGATGTTAAAAAATCAAATGAGCGTGCTTTAGATACTTTGAATCGCGGTGCCGAAAGTATTCGCTTTACCATAGAGAACGAATCGGTTTCTATTAAAGAACTCATGCAAAATCTGCCTTTAGGCAACACCCGATATTTTTTTTATTTGCCTTTTCTTTCAATCGATTTCGTGAATAAAATCAATGATTTCAAAGAGAAGAATAATGCTAATATTTCCCTCCAAATCGACCCAATCGGACAATTGGTTAGAGACGGAAACTGGTTCGAAAACCTAGACAAAGATTTTGACAAGCTCAATACTATTGCTCCAAAAACAACTATTCCGTTTTTAAATATCAGCAGTGGAATTTACCAAAATGCCGGCGCGAATATGGTCCAGCAATTGGGGTATACTTTAGCACACGTCAACGAATATTTCAATAGAATTCCAAACCTCAACCAACCCATAACCATTGAAGTAGCGGTTGGTACGAATTACTTTTTTGAAATAGCCAAATTGCGTGCGTTGAGACTATTGTTCCAAACATTAGCCAAAGAATACAACCACAATTTCGACTGTCATATCATCGTGACACCAACCAAACGCAACAAAACTTTATACGATTACAATGTCAACATGCTTCGTACGACAACCGAATGCATGTCGGCGATTTTAGGCGGTGCCGATGCCATTGCGAATTTGCCTTACGATGCCTTATACCATAAAGACAATGAATTTGGAGATAGAATTGCGCGCAACCAACTATTAGTGTTAAAACATGAAAGTTATTTCGACAAAGTGAACAACGCTGCCGATGGTGCTTATTATATAGAATCTTTGACCGAACAATTAGCTGAAAAAGCGTTACTACTATTCAAAGACATCGAAGCCAATGGCGGTTTTATCACGCAATTAATCGAAGGAACTCTCCAAAAGAAAATCAGCGAAAGCGCGACCAAAGAACAAGAATTATTCGACAGCGGTAAAGAAGTTTTATTGGGCACCAACAAATACCCCAACAAAAACGACAAAATGAAACACGACTTGGAATTATATCCATTCGTAAAACAAAATCCACGCAAAACTTTAATCACCCCGATTATCGAAAAGCGTTTGGCTGAAAAATTAGAACAGGAACGTTTATCCCAAGAAGCATAGTTATGAGAAAGGATATTCAACATATAGAATTAGGCAAAAGCCAAAAGGCTAAAGGCAAAAGTTTTGAAACTGCAAATTTCAAGACTGCTGAAGACATCGATTTAAAGCCCACTTATTCTAAAGAAGACATAACCGATTTAGAACACCTAGGTTTCGGAGCAGGTTTTGCGCCAAATCTTCGCGGACCTTATGCGACCATGTACGTGCGTCGTCCTTGGACTATTCGCCAATATGCCGGATTTTCTACCGCCGAAGAAAGTAATGCTTTCTACCGTAGAAATTTAGCGGCAGGACAAAAAGGTTTGTCGGTTGCTTTCGATTTAGCCACACATAGAGGTTACGATTCCGACCATGAAAGAGTGGTTGGTGATGTTGGAAAAGCCGGAGTTGCTATTGATTCTGTTGAAGACATGAAAGTGTTGTTTGACCAAATTCCGTTAAACGAAATGTCGGTTTCAATGACCATGAACGGAGCCGTTTTACCGATTATGGCTTTCTATATCGTCGCTGCCGAAGAACAAGGCGTTGCACCCGAGTTGCTTTCAGGAACGATACAAAACGATATTCTGAAGGAGTTTATGGTGCGCAATACTTATATCTATCCGCCAACACCTTCGATGAAAATCATAGCCGATATTTTTGAATATACGAGTAAAAAAATGCCCAAATTCAACTCGATTTCTATTTCGGGTTACCACATGCAGGAAGCCGGAGCTACCGCCGATATTGAATTGGCCTACACTTTAGCCGATGGCTTAGAATACATCCGAACCGGCTTGGCTACCGGAATGAAAATCGATGAGTTCGCGCCTCGCCTTTCGTTCTTTTGGGCCATAGGCATGAACCATTTTATGGAAATTGCCAAAATGCGCGCCGGTAGAATGTTGTGGGCAAAACTCCTAAAACAATTCAACCCAAAAGACGAAAAATCTTTGGCACTCAGAACGCATTGCCAAACCTCGGGTTGGAGTTTAACCGAACAAGATCCTTTTAACAATGTAGCGCGTACTACCATTGAAGCGGCTGCAGCCGCTTTTGGCGGAACACAATCTTTACATACTAATGCCTTAGATGAAGCCATTGCGTTACCAACAGACTTTTCGGCACGAATTGCCAGAAACACTCAGATATTTTTACAAGAAGAAACCAAAATCTGCAAAACCGTTGACCCTTGGGCCGGCAGTTATTACGTAGAAAGTTTAACCGCCGAAATCGCCGAAAAAGCTTGGGCACTAATCGAAGAAGTCGAAGCTTTAGGCGGTATGACCAAAGCCATCGAAGCAGGTATTCCGAAATTAAGAATCGAAGAAGCCGCCGCTCGTAAACAAGCTCGCATCGATAGTTCACAAGATATCATCGTAGGTGTCAATAAATACCGTTTGGATAAAGAAGATCCGTTGCATATTTTGGATGTCGATAACCAAATGGTGCGCAAACAACAAATCGAACAATTACAACAAATAAAAGCCACGCGTGACAACGATAAAGTAAAAGCGTGTTTGGCCCAATTAACCGAATGTGCGAAAAACGGAAACGATAATTTATTATCTTTAGCCGTAGAAGCAGCCCGAAACCGAGCCACCTTAGGAGAAATCAGTGACGCCTTAGAGGAAGTTTTCGGACGCTATAAAGCACAAATCAGAAGTTTTAGCGGCGTGTACAGTAAAGAAATAAAAAACGATGAGAGCTTTGAAAAAGCCAAACAATTAGCCGACGCTTTCGCCAAGAAAGAAGGTCGCCGACCGCGTATTATGATTGCCAAAATGGGACAAGACGGTCACGACCGCGGTGCCAAAGTAGTAGCTACTGGTTATGCCGACGTTGGTTTTGACGTAGACATCGGACCGTTATTCCAAACTCCGGAAGAAGCGGCGAAACAAGCGGTTGAAAACGACGTGCATATTTTAGGCGTTTCCTCGTTAGCGGCGGGACATAAAACCCTCGTTCCCCAAGTAATCGAAGAACTCAAAAAATACGGTCGCGAAGATATTATGGTGATTGTTGGCGGAGTCATTCCGGCGCAAGATTATCAATTTTTGTTTGATGCAGGAGCCGTGGCGGTTTTTGGTCCCGGAACGAAGATTAGCGAAGCAGCGATTAGTATTTTGGAGGTTTTACTTGAGGACTAGACCTGACAGGTTTTGAAAACCTGTCAGGTCTAACCACTCACCAAATAGGATTATCAGTTTTTGTTTGATGCCGGAGCCGTTGCTGTCATTAGTCCGGGAAATAAGATTAGTGTGGCTACGATAAATATCCTTTAGATATTGTTATAAGATTAATTGTGAAAAAGGCAGAAAACCAAAAAACCAGCTGGACAATTTGCGAGGAATGTCAGGGACTGGGCAAAAAAAGTCGCAGACTTCGAAAGAAAGTGCGGCTCGAATTCAAGACAGCCTTAGATTTATTTGAAAAAACGAATGGCGAAGGAATAGCTCCGGTTCTCCCTAAAGCACCTTTGTATACCTGCCCTAACTGTTCCGGATCGGGACTGGTGGCTGCAGACTTGCCTCCTATTGCCGATACCGAAAACTACCCACAAGTGGCCATTATTGGCGGTGGTATAGGTGGCGTGGCACTGGCTGTGGCCTGTTTGCACCGCGGCATCCCTTTTACCCTTTATGAACGCGATAACAGCTTTGATGCCCGAGCCCAGGGCTATGGCCTCACTTTGCAACAAGCCAGTAAAGCCATTGCCGGATTGGGGATTTCTTCATTGGAAGAAGGCGTGGTTTCGACAAGACATTTGGTTCACACCACCGATGGAAAAGTAATTGGGGAATGGGGCATGAGAAAATGGATGGGCGCCAATTCCCAAAAGACCCTAAAAAGAAGCAATGTACATATCGCACGGCAATCGTTGCGCGCTGCGCTGCTGAAACAACTCAACGGACATGATGTTATACAATGGGGTCATCAGTTGACTAGTTTTGAGGAACATGATACCGAAGGTGTTCACCTGAGTTTTCAAGTCAACGGCCAAATAAAAAAAGCCAAGGCAGACCTCGTGGTGGGTGCCGATGGCATTCGCAGTTCGGTGCGCAGTCTGTTGATTGGTGAGAACGTTACCCCTTTACGCTACCTCGGCTGTATTGTGATATTAGGGATTTGTCCATTGGCAATTCTTGAAGGTCATGACAATTCTTTGCTTGATTCAGCCACGGTATTCCAAACGGCCAATGGTCACGAGCGTATTTATATGATGCCTTATTCGGCAGACACCATAATGTGGCAATTGAGCTATCCAATGCCCGAAAATGAGGCGAAAGCGCTGTGTGCTCAGGGCATTCCCGCAGTCAAACAAGAAGCCAGCCGTAGGACCCAATGGCACAATCCTATTCCGCAAATTGTTGCGGCCACTCCGGAAACACACCTAACTGCCTATCCGGTGTATGACAGAGAATTACTCGATTCCGCCTTGATGGATAAATGTGGTGCATGCACCCTAATTGGAGATGCCGCCCACCCAATGAGCCCGTTCAAAGGACAAGGAGCAAACCAAGCAATACTCGATGCGCTCTCGCTGGCCCGAGCAATAACTAAAGCATGCAGGCCTTTATCTCAATGGAGAAAAGCCGGTGTGCGAAAAAGTATCTTGACCAGATTTGAATCAGAGATGTTAGCGCGCTCTGCAATCAAAGTAAAAGAATCTGAAGCCGCGGCACAGTTCTTACATTCCGAAATTGTACTCCATGAAGGTGATGAACCAAGAGGGCGTTATTTGCGGGATGGTAGTAACTAAACCTGTCGTGTTTACCCCTCTGCCCTAACCAAAATCATCAGTTTCCCAATCTGGAACACTAGTTTCCTAACTCAGAGCAGTACTATCCCATTTCAGGAAAGCACTATTCTACTTGAAACACCTCTATCCCAACTCGGGATAGTACTGCTCCAAGTTGGAGCAGTGCTATTCCAACTTAGGAAACCACGATTCTGACTTAGAGCAGTACTATTCCAATTTGGAGCAGTGCTATTCCAACTTTGGAAACCACGATTCTAATTTGGAGCAGTACTATCCTGACTTAAAAAACCACTGCTCCGGAAAATATTTTAAAAAATTTTCCTTCGGGAAGCCTCTATTTATAAGGAATACTTTATTTTTTTATTAGGCACGCATACTATTTTTATATTTTCTGCGTTATCTATATATCAAACGGCTTGTTATAAAAGTTTAAACTTAAAGGCATTACATGAAGCACTAATACTTGGCACATAATTTTGAGGACGAAAAAACCCTTCCCTGTAAAAAGGAATTGGTGTCAGTGATTAATAAATGTAAATACTAATTAAACTTTAGAAAACATGAAAAATCCATTTTTCCCGAGAGCCGAATCATTTTTAGTGATTTGGGCTACGAATTACCAAGAAAAAATTGCTACCCACGCCACCTCTCTGGGGCTAACCCAAGCCGAAGTAGCTGCCGAGATTGCCCTTTGCCAATCGATTATTGATGCTATCAATGCGGCGAACACTCAGAAAAATTTGTACAAAGCCGCGATGGAAACCCGCGACAACACCATCGCCACTCAAGGCGGTGAACTTCGCTTAGAAATTGCCCGTCACAAAGTAGCTTCAGGCTATACAGAAGCCATCGGACAAGATTTAGGGATTATAGGTACTGCTTCAGAATTTGACCCAACTACTTATAAACCTATAATTGTAGGCGAATTGTCTGGAGGCAATGTGCGCATCAGGTTTAAGAAAGTTGGCGTTGACGGTATCAATATTTATAGGCGTCAAAAAGGCACTTCTACCTTCACCTTTTTGTCCCGTGCCACTAAGAGTCCGTTTGAGCACCAATTGGTTTTGAGCGAACCTAACAAACCCGAACATTGGGAATACCGAGCCTTCGGGGTTATAGATGATTTTGAGATTGGTATAGCCAGTGATATCGTTGAAATTGTATTTGGAAAATAATTCATGATTAATATTTTTTAGAGAAGGCCGTCAGTGATGACGGCTTTTTTCGTTTTAGACCTGACAGGTTTTAGAAACCTGTCAGGTCTAGAAAAGTACACTAAAAGTATAACAGCAAATAAAACTTCATTAGTATTTTAGGCAAACTAACTTTTGTAATACTAATGAAAACAATAAGTCCACTTGAACACGGAAAATTCTAACACATATATAATCGGGGAATTAACAGTGATACTCTTTTCAAAGAAAATAACAATTACGACTATTTTCTCAGTTTATATGATATTCATATCTCGCCAATCGTAGAAACTTATGCATGGTGTTTGATGAAAAATCATTTTCATTTCTTGGTGAGAATCAAAGAAATTGAAGAAATAACTCTTGAAAAGAAAATACTTCCTTCACAATCATTTTCAAATTTATTCAATGCTTACACTAAAGCATTCAATAAAAGTTATAATCGTCATGGAGCTTTATTTGAAAGACCTTTTAGAAGAAAAGAAATCAATGTCGATAAATATCTGCAAAATGCTATCATTTACATTCACAACAATCCTGTACATCATAATATTTGTGACCATCCGTTAGAATATCCTTGGAGTTCATATACAACTTGTCTATCAGACAAACCTACAAAACTGTTTCGAAAAGAAGTTCTTGAAATCTTTAATGACATCGAAAATTTTAAATACAAACATCACCTGAAAATCAACTATGCCTCCTTTGAAACCTTTTTAGGCTTCTAGACCTGACAGGTTTTAAAAACCTGTCAGGTCTTACCCACTCATTAAAAAACAAATTCCCTTTCGATGACAGGAAGCTAGCAGTTTTTTTTTGCAATTAATTCTTATTAAAATCTCATAATCAAATATTTATACTTAAATTTAACAACCCTTAGTCTTGTGGAGTAACCTAAAATTACTAATCATTAAAACCAATAATTTTATGAAAAACAAGATTTTTAAAGGGATTGCATTAGGTATAATCGTGGCGCTTGCCATTGCCTGTAATCCCAAAAAAGAAGAAGCTGCTGCCGAACCTGCTGCAGTTGACACAGAACAAATCAAAGCGGAACTACAAGCTATGGAAAATGGCTTTGCTGATGCAGTCAATTCAGGAAAGCCCGAAACCATTGTTTATTATGCTGAAGATGCTACCAGTTATGCACAAAACAAATCACCTTTGGTTGGCAAAACCGCCATCGACAAGTCGATTAAAGAAGAGAATGACACTATGACAAAAGGAAGTAAAGTTACCTATACTGTCAATGAAGTTCATCCTTCAAGTGATGGCAATATGGTCGTTGAATTTGGCAGTTATAAAGTAGTCGATTCCACCAATGCAGTTAAGTCGGAAGGAAACTACATGAGTTTGTTTCACAAAAAAGACGGCAAATACGTTTGCGTTCGTGATATGAGTGCATCAATTTTACCCGTGGAAAAGAAATAAAAAACACCCAATCAAAGCACTTCTGAAAAGAGGTGCTTTTTTTTGCCATAAAAATAAAAAATACTCTAAAAATTTAGAATTATGCAAATTATCACTACATTTATAATTCCCTAGTCTTGTTGCCTAACCTAAAACAGTAACCAAAACCGCCAATTTATGAAAAACAAGATTTTAAAAGGTATTATCTTAAGTACAGTATCCGTTCTATTTTTTGCCTGTCAACCCAAAAAAGAGGAAGCAGTTGCTTTAGACAAAGAACAAATCAAAAATGAAATTCAGGCAATTGAGAATAAAATGGCCGAAATGTTCAACGACAGAAACGTGGTAGCCGAAGAATATTATGCTAGTGATGCGACTAGTTTTTCTCAAAACAAACCACCATTAGTAGGCAAGGCCGAGATTGAAAGATCAATTAAAGAAGACTTAAATAATTTTCCTAAAGGTTATCAAATTGCTTTTGTAGTGAATGAAGTTTTCCCTTCTACAGATGGAATTCAAGTGGTGGAAATTGGTAATTACAGAGTTTCAGATTCAACAAGTGCACCACTTTACACCGGAAATTATATCGCTGTTTTTGAAAAAAGAGACGGCAAATATGTTTGTATTCGTGACATGTCAGCTTCTGATAAAAACAAAAATGAACAAGCTGAAAAAGAATAAAACAGCATTCCTATAGTTTAAAAAAGCACTTCAATCGGAGTGCTTTTTTTTATCTTTACCAAAAACAAAGTCATGTCTAAACTTCCTCACATAGGCACTAGTATTTTTACAGTAATGTCACAAATGGCTTCAGAACACCAAGCCATCAACTTATCACAAGGTTTTCCGAATTTTCCTGTTGACGACAGATTGACTGCAATACTTTCCCGAATTGCCAAAGAAAATGTTCATCAATATACGCCCATGAGCGGTTTGCCTTCATTGTTAGAGAAAATCGCAATACTAACAAAGGAAACTTATGGTAGAGAAATTGCTGCCAAAGAAGAAATACTAATTACTGCCGGTGCAACTGAAGGCATTTTTGCCGCCATTCAAACTTTGGTTAAAGCCAATGAAGAAGTCATTATTCTTGACCCAAGTTATGACTGCTACGAAGCGCCGATTTTATTGAGTAATGCCAAACCGATAAGGGTTTCTCTCAATAACAATTTTACGCCCAATTGGGAAGTAATTTTTGCAGCTGCCAATGAGAAAACCAAACTCATTATCATCAATAATCCGCACAATCCCACAGGAAAAATGTGGGCCGAAAACGATTTTGTTCAATTAGAAAAATTGGTTGACGCCTACCCTAATCTTTTGGTTCTTTCTGATGAAGTGTATGAATATATCACTTTTGAACAACCGCATATTTCGGTAAACCATCACCCAAAATTGTGGCATCGGAGTATTTCGGTTTCTTCATTCGGAAAATCATTTCATATTACCGGTTGGAAAATAGGTTATGTCATCGCGCCTGAAAATATCATGAGGGAAATTAAAAAAGTACATCAGTTCTTGGTATTTAGTGTGAGTAGCATTGCCCAACATGCGTTGAATGAGTATATTGATTTAGTTGATGTGAAAACCTTGGGAGGATTTTACCAACAAAAAAGAGATTTTTTCAGAAACTTGATTAAAGACACTAAACTCGACCTTTTGCCTTGTGAAGGCACCTATTTTCAAGTAGCATCATATGCGAATATTTCAGAAGAAAATGATTTGGATTTCACTAAAAGATTGGTCACCGAATTTGGAGTAGCCACCATTCCTATCTCTATTTTTTATGCCAATGGCAAGGATAATAAATGCATTCGTTTTTGCTTTGCCAAAGACGATAAAACTTTAATGCAAGCCGCAGAAAGACTTCGCCAATTATAATTAAAATAATATATTTACTAAAAAATAAAACTTTATGAATTTTTCAGCAAAAATGCTTCGCGATAATGCCTTGGCCGACAAAGTAATTGTAGTAACCGGTGGCGGAAGCGGCTTAGGTAAAGCCATGACCAAATACTTCTTGGAACTAGGTGCTAAAGTAGCCATCACTTCAAGAGATATCGAAAAACTAAAAACTACGGCAACCGAATTGGAAACAGAAACCGGTGGCAAATGTTTACCTATACAATGCGATGTTCGCCATTACGACCAAGTCGAAGCGATGCTGGCTGAAGTCTTGAAAACCTTTGGTAAAGTCGATGTTTTATTGAACAACGCAGCCGGAAACTTCATCTCTCCTACCGAAAGATTATCCGCAAACGCTTTTGATACTATTATTGATATTGTTTTAAAAGGTTCCAAAAACTGTACGCTCGCCTTCGGAAAACATTGGATAAATACCAAACAAACCAATTGTAATGTCTTAAATATCGTTACTACTTATGCTTGGACAGGCTCAGGTTATGTAGTGCCAAGTGCCACCGCAAAAGCTGGTGTTTTAGCCATGACCCGTAGTTTGGCAGTAGAATGGGCCAAATACGGCATCCGCATGAACGCCATTGCACCCGGACCATTTCCAACCAAAGGCGCATGGGACCGATTATTACCCGGAGACTTAGCCGAAAAATTTGATATGGCCAAAAAAGTACCGTTGCGAAGAGTTGGTGACCATCAGGAATTGGCGAATCTCGCAGCTTATATGGTTTCCGATTTCTCCGCTTATATCAATGGTGAAGTGGTAACTATAGACGGTGGCGAATGGTTACAAGGCGCAGGACAATTCAACATCTTAGAAAAAATTCCGCAGGAAATGTGGGATATGCTTGAGATGATGATTAAGAATAAAGGGAATAAATAAGTCCAAATATTAAATGAACAATAATCAGGAAGTATCAAAACCTATTTATTCGCTAAAACAACTAATCTTATATTTTTTTAAATTGGGTTATACGGGTTTTGGCGGTCCGGTTGCTCTTGTTGGCTATATGCACAGCGATTTGGTAGAAAAGAGGCAATGGATTTCGGAAGAAGAATACAAAGAAGGCTTGACCTTGGCACAATTGGCACCCGGACCATTAGCAACCCAACTTGGAATTTACCTGGGATTTGTTCACTATGGTTTATTAGGAGCAACACTTTGTGGTATTGCCTTTGTAATCCCTTCATTCATCATTGTTGTGCTTATTGGTATTGCTTACAAACATTTTGGCGGATTACCATGGATGCAAGCCGTTTTTTATGGTGTTGGGGCTGCTGTCATCGGCATCATTGTTATGAGTAGTTATAAATTAACCATAAAAACCGTTAGCTCATTTAATTTTTCTGCTATCAAAGAAAAATGGTTGTTATGGCTATTCTATCTGATAGCAGCTACAACAACAGTCATCACCCATTCTGAAAATGTCTTGATTTTTATAGTAGCAGGATTGATTTATATGATGGTTAAAGCACCACCAAAGTTTATCCTTCGAAATGCTAATTCGGTTGCACTAATTGGTATTGGTTTTTGGCAATTTGAATGGGAAACATTGGGAAAGATTGCTTGGTTTTTTACCAAAGCAGGCGCTTTTGTTTTTGGAAGTGGATTAGCCATTGTGCCTTTTCTTCACAGTGGTGTAGTTTCAGAATACCATTGGTTGAGTGAAAAAGAATTTGTTGATGCCGTAGCTGTCGCTATGATTACTCCCGGTCCTGTGGTTATAACTGTTGGATTTATTGGTTACTTGGTCAATGGTTTTACCGGAGCTTGTGTTGCTGCATTAGCTACATTTTTGCCTTGCTATTTATTCACTGTAATTCCGGCACCCTATTTTAAAAAGATTGCTGGAAACAATTCCATAAAAGCATTTGTTGATGGTATCACCGCAGCAGTAATTGGAGCGTTAGTTGGTGCTGTTATTATTATCGCATCAAGAAGCATAACCGATATCCTTACTGTTTTAATAGCTTTAAGTGCCATTATGATTTTAATTTTTGTCAAAAAAATTCAAGAACCTTACATTATTTTAATGGCTGCCCTTATCGGATTAGTATTAAAATCTTTTTGCTGAAAGCTGCGACTACGACTGTAAACTCCACATGGAAAACTTTACCAGAATGTTAACAAATAAGCCTTGACAAACCCATAATTAATCGTATTTTTACGGCTCAAAATCTATCATATATAAATGGGTAAAATCATTGCAATTGCCAACCAAAAAGGTGGTGTCGGGAAAACAACAACTTCTGTAAATCTTGCCGCATCGCTGGGTGTTTTAGAAAAAAAAGTGTTACTTATTGACGCCGATCCTCAGGCCAATGCCAGTTCTGGTTTAGGTATTGATGTTGAAAGTGTTGAAATTGGAACTTACCAAATTTTAGAGCACAGCAATACACCGGCAGAAGCTATAATCACTTGCTCAGCGCCTAATGTTTGGGTAGTTCCGGCACATATTGATTTGGTGGCCATCGAAATTGAATTGGTTGACAAAGAAAATCGCGAATACATGCTTAAACAAGCTTTGGAAAACGTAAAAGATGAATATGATTATATTCTTATTGATTGTGCGCCATCGCTAGGCTTATTGACTTTAAATGCCTTAACTGCAGCCGATAGTGTAGTAATCCCAATTCAGTGTGAATACTTTGCTTTGGAAGGTTTAGGAAAATTACTCAATACTATCAAAAGCGTACAAAAAATACACAATCCCAACTTAGATATCGAAGGACTTTTACTGACCATGTATGATTCGCGTTTGCGTTTGTCCAATCAAGTCGTAGAAGAAGTTCAAAAGCATTTCAATGATATGGTATTTAAAACCATTATCCAACGCAATGTGAAATTGAGTGAAGCGCCAAGTTTTGGAGAAAGTATCATTAACTTTGACGCTACGAGCAGAGGTGCTACCAACTACTTAAGTTTAGCACAGGAAATTATCAAGAAAAACAGCAAATAAGCCATGGCAAAAGCTATAAAGAAACAAGCATTAGGAAGAGGATTATCTGCCCTATTAAAAGATCCTGAAAATGATATCAAATCTATCGGCGACAAAAATGCCGATAAGGTTGTGGGTAATATTATCGAACTGGATATTGAATCGATTGAAATCAATCCGTTTCAGCCTAGAACTAACTTCAATGAAGAATCTTTACAGGAATTAGCGTCTTCCATCAAGGAATTAGGGCTTATCCAACCCATTACTGTTCGTAAATTAGACTTCAACAAATACCAATTGATTTCGGGAGAACGTCGTTTGCGTGCTTCGAAATTAGTTGGGTTAACTACTGTTCCGGCATACATCCGAATTGCCAATGACAATGAGTCGTTGATTATGGCTTTGGTGGAAAACATCCAGCGTCATGATTTGGACCCGATAGAGATTGCGCTTTCGTACCAAAGATTGATTGACGAAATCCAATTGACCCAAGAACAAATGAGTGAGCGTGTGGGTAAAAAACGTTCAACCATCACTAACTACTTGCGATTATTAAAGTTAGATCCAATCATCCAAACCGGAATTCGCGACGGATTTATCAGTATGGGACACGGTCGTGCGATTATCAACATTGAAAACCAAGACGTTCAAACCGATATTTACCAAAAAATTGTCAGCCAAAATCTATCCGTTCGTGAAACCGAAGCTTTGGTAAAAAACTACCAAGATAGCTTAAAACCGGCAACGGTAAAAGCCAAAAAAGGTGATAGTTTTGCAGTAGCAGAAGACCAAAAGAAAGCATTCGTAAATTTCTTCGGTACCAAAATCGACGTAAAAGTAGCCGGAAACGGCAAAGGTAAAATCACAATTCCATTTCATTCGGAGGAAGATTTCAACCGCATTTTCAAATTAATCAAAGGTTAGTGAATAAGCTACGCTACATAATTGTTCTTTTCTTTCTGTTAGGAAACCAAGACCTTTTTGCCCAACAAGTCGTTGAAGGTTTAGTGATTTCTGATACTACTAAAATGAAAGAAATTGACCCGTTAACGCCAACCAAAGCGGCTTTTTACTCTGCTATACTACCGGGTTTAGGGCAAGCTTACAACAAGAAATACTGGAAAATTCCAATTGTTTATGGTGCTATCGGAACCAGCATGTATTTCTATTTGGACAACAATAAAAAATACCACAATTATCGTGATGCTTACAAGAGAAGATTAGCCGGATTTAACGATGATCAATATTCTTATTTAGACGATGCTCGTTTAGTACAAGCCCAACGATTTTACCAAAGAAACCGAGATTTATCACTAATGGTTACTGTTGCCTTCTACATTTTAAACATAGTAGATGCCAATGTTGACGCGCATTTGATACAGTTTAATGTGAACGACAAACTTTCTGTCGCTCCTGACATTTACCAAAATGATTTTACGGCCAAACCCAATGTTGGCCTAACATTTAATTACAAATTCTAATGAAAATTGCACTTCTGGGATACGGAAAAATGGGGAAAGTGATCGAAAGAATCGCTTTGGAAAGAGGACACGAAATTGTACTCAGAAAAGACGAATCCAATACCTATGACGGATTAGAAAATGCCGATGTTGCTATTGATTTTAGTGTGCCAATGGTAGCTGTTGAAAATATCACAGAAGCATTCAATCAAAATGTTCCGGTGATTTGTGGAACTACAGGTTGGTTAGAGCGTTACGATGAAGTAGTAAAATTGTGTCAAGAGAAAAACGGTGCTTTTTTATATGGTTCTAATTTTAGTTTAGGTGTCAATTTATTTTTTGAACTCAATGATTATTTGGCCAAAATGATGGCGAAGTTCTCTTCGGTTTACAAAGTTTCTATGGAAGAAATTCACCATACCCAAAAGCTCGATTCTCCAAGTGGAACCGCTATTTCATTGGCTAAAGGCGTTATTGAAAATTCAACTTATACTTCTTGGACGGAAGAAACGGCAAGCGAAAATCACTCGAGCGATAGCGAACAGGCGAAGCAAATCCACATCGACGCCAAAAGAATTGAAAATGTTCCGGGAACACATAGTGTTTACTATAGTTCAGACGTTGATTTTATCGAAATCAAACACGTTGCACACAACCGAGAAGGTTTTGCTTTAGGCGCTGTTTTAGCAGCCGAATGGATTGTTGGTAAAAATGGTGTGTTTTCTATGAAAGATGTCCTTGATTTAAAATAACAAAAACTTAAAATTGTAACAAAAGCTTAGTTTGATAAACTTATAGCCAAATAAACTTTTAAACCCAATATTATGTCAACATATCAATGGTTTGTATTTTTCCTGATTGTTCAAGTTATCCACGGATTAGGAACCTGGAAATTATACGAAAAAGCAGGAAGAAAAAGATGGGAAGCTTTTGTACCGGTTTACAACGCAATTGTTTTAATGCGAATCATCGGTAGACCAACGCTTTGGACCTTACTCCTTTTCATCCCAATCATCAACTTGATTATGTTTCCGGTAATTTGGGTAGAAACCTTGAGAAGCTTTGGCAAAAAATCTACGGCTGATACTTGGTTGGGGATTTTTACTTTTGGCCTTTACATTTATTACATTAATTACACCCAAGACGTAAATTATATCTCAGATAGAAGTTTAGTGGCTACCACTAAAACAGGTGATACAATCAGTTCACTCCTTTTTGCAATTGTAGTAGCTACATTGGTTCATACTTATGTGATGCAACCTTTTCAAATCCCAACTTCCTCTTTGGAAAAATCTTTGTTAATTGGTGATTTCTTGTTCGTGAGTAAATTTCATTATGGTGCCCGAACGCCAATGACCTCAGTCGCTGCTCCAATGGTGCACGATACTTTGCCTTTAGTGAGAACCAAATCCTATTTGAGTTACCCACAATTGCCTTACTTTAGATTTCCGGGCTTTGAAAAAATTGAGAAAAATGACATAGTCGTTTTCAATTGGCCTGCCGATACGGTATACAAATTTTTTGATACTTCGGGCAAAAGCATTGTTAAACCCATAGACAAAAGATCAAACTATGTAAAACGTTGCCAAGGAACTCCGGGTGACAATTTGCAAATCAAAAACGGTGTGGTTCATATCAACGGAAAAGAATTGGTTTTACCTGAAAGAGCTAAACCGCAACATGCTTATTACATGACTTACGATTTAAACACGCCTATCGATTTTGATTATGTTTTAAAAGGTGTCGGTTCAACAGACGGCGCAGGTTATAAAAATGAAGCCAGAGATACTATTTTCATCAAAGCTTTGTCTGATGAAGCGGCTGTAACTTTGAGAAAAGTACCCGGAATTAAATCGGTTACCAAAATAGTAAACCAATTTCCAGAAGGTAATATTTTCAGTCATAACCCAACATGGAATTCCGATAATTTGGGACCCATTTATATTCCCGAAGCCGGTAAAACTGTTCCTTTAAACAAAGAGAATCTTTCATTATACAAACGATTAATCACCGTTTATGAAAAACATAATTTAAAAACAGTTGGTGATGACATTTACATCGATGATAAAAAAGTAACTTCCTATACTTTCCAACAAAATTATTATTGGATGATGGGTGACAATCGCAATAACTCGGAAGACAGTCGCTATTGGGGATTTGTACCCGAAGACCATATTGTTGGAAAACCCGTATTCATTTGGATGAGTATTGACGGTATGAATGAAGGCATTACTAACTGGCGTATTCGTTGGGACAGATTATTCACAACAGTAAACGGTGAAGGTCAACCTGAATCTTACTTCAAATACTTCTTAGGTTTAATTGCTTTGTATGTAGTGGGTGATTATTTTATGAAAAAGAGAAAAGCGAAAGCATAGTTAAAAGTTCCTGGTTTCGAGTTCCGAGTTAAAACAGATTTGCAACCCGAAACTCGAAACCTTAAAACTCGCAACCTAATCCAAATGAACAACATCCTCATTCACCCGAGTTATTTCCCTTCCATCAGTCATTTTGTGGCGATGGCGCAATGTGATTTGGTGACTTTTGAAATGGATGATAATTTCCAGAAACAAACGAACCGCAACCGAATGTACATTTACAGTCCGAATGGTATTCAGTTGCTCAATATTCCCATAAAACATTCTAAAGAAGCGCATCAAAAAACCAAAGACGTCAAACTGGAAACGGCTTTCGATTGGCAGAAACAGCACTTTAAATCACTGGATGCTGCATATAGAAGTTCGCCTTTCTTTGAGTATTTTGAAGATGATATCCGACCGATATTCGAAAAGAAACACGAATTCTTAATGGATTTAAATCTCGAAACCATGTCGATTGTATCAAAATGTCTCGGATTGGAATTTGATTACAACGAAACCACGGAATATTTTCATGAAGTGACTGATAAAGTTGATTTGAGATACTTAATCAACGGCAAAAAAGACCATTCACAGTTTGACCCTTTCACTCAGGTTTTCGGAGAAAAACACGGTTATTTGAACAACTTAAGCATCTTAGATTTATTGTTCAATGAAGGAAGATATGCTTTAGATTATTTGAAAAAACAATCCCTTACTCAGTAAAAGAAAGTCTCGCCATCACCGGGAAATGATCTGAATTCTCAAACTTAGAGAAGCTTTTAAAACTTTTTACCGTCATTTTTTTATTGGCAAAAATATAGTCGATACGCGCCGGATAATATTTGAATTTATAGGTTTGTCCAAAACCCGTTCCGGCTTCTTCAAAACAATCATTCAAATCACTTTTAATGTTTCGGTAGATGTACGAGAACGCACTGTTGTTCATATCGCCGCAAATAATTACCGGATATTTACATTCCTTTTTATGATTGACTAGAACGGCAGCTTGTTGTTCCTGCTTTTTAAATGCGTCTCTGATTCTGCCAAAAACCTGTTGGGATTTATCTTTATCAATGACATCAACGTGTTCTTCAATTTCATTGACATCGGGCGATATTTTTATCGATTGCAAATGGATATTGTACACGCGTATGGTGTCTTTTCCCTTTTTGATATCGGCATAAATAATATTATTACCTGCTTCGGGAATTTCAAAATCGCCTTGGTTAAAAATAGGGTATTTGGAGAATATCGCTTGTCCGGTTTTGATTTGTTTTCCTTCCATAAAAACCGCCTTGTATTTGTAAATTCTTAAATCTACTTTGGCATTTTCTGAATATTCTTGTATACAAAGAATATCAGGATTTTGTTCGTTGATAAAAGATAAAATCGTATCCCCTACACCATCATTCGGAAGCCAATCAAAAAGATTAAACAAGCGCACGTTATAACTCATTACAGTGAAGTCTTTCTCTTCTTCAGGTAAGTCATTAGAAGAAAACTTGTAAAACTTATTGATAAAAGTAATGCCGAGCAGCAAAACCAAACCGGAAAGCATAACTTGACGCTTTAGTTGAATTAGCCAATAAATAAAAAACAAGGTGTTTAAAATCAGAAACAGCGGTAAAATCAAGGTCAGAACCGAAAGTAGTGGAAATAACTTTGGGGCCAAAAAAGGCAATCCATAGGCAATAAACGTCAATACAGTAACGACTATATTGAATCCGAAAACCACTTTGTTAAACCACGATAGTTTCTTCATTTATAATTTATTTCCCTGCTTTGAAGAGAAACTCTTTCTCTTCAGCGGTCAAGCTGTCATAACCCGATTGACTGATTTTATCCAAAATCTCATCAATTTGTTGCTGGGTTTTGTCTTTGGCAACAATTTTACTTTCTCTTTTAACCGTAGGTTTTTTGGGGTTAACGTGTACTTTTTTAAACGGCGTTGATTTCTTTGGGCTAAACAAATTAGCAAAAAAATCAATCACGGCGCTGACCATTTTACTTAAATCGGTTCCGTTTTGCAACAACTTGATGTAAATATAACCAAAAAAGGCGCCGCTTAAATGCGCTATGTGTCCGCCGGTATTCCCTAATTGTATTTGTAATAAATCCAATAACAAAATCACGCCTGTAATGTGCCAAAGTTTGACATTGCCAATCAACAACAATCTAATTTCCATTAAGGGCTGATAAGTCGTTGTAGCCACCAACAAAGCCATAATAGCTGCCGAAGCACCAACCATAATCCAGGATTGTCCAAACAGATAAAAACTTAAAACATAAACCAATCCCGCAAAAATAGCACCCAAAAAATACAATCCCAGATATTGCTTTTGCGTAAAAAAGGTTAGAAATAATCGACTGGCAAAATTCAATACCATCATATTGAAAAACAAATGCAGAAACCCGTCATGGAAAAAAGCATACGTTAACAATGTCCAAGGCTTGTACAAAATAGCCAAAGGCTCTGATGAAACCGCAATCCAATCAGGATAAGCAAAAACACCTAATTTAAATTGGTAAAACAACGGAATAGACAACAGAAAAACACCCACATTCCAATAAATCATTTTATTGGCAATGCCGCCTATTTTGTATTGTAACTTTATGTCTTCAATGATGCTCATAGCCTAATTCCACCGATTTTTATTGAATGAATTCTTCTTCCAATACCACATCATGATAAATCCTGTTAGTGCGCCGCCTATATGAGCAAAGTGGGCAATTCCGGTTCCACCGCTACCGAATATTGAACTGCCTTTGAAACCTAAAAAAAGATCAATCGCTATAATTCCCGGTACAAAATATTTGGCTTTAATTGGAACTGGAATAAACAATAGTGCCAATTCGGCATTGGGAAACATAAAGGCAAAAGCAGTTAACAAACCATAAATAGCACCTGATGCACCAACCGCCGGTGTATTGTATGCGTGATACATTCCTTCAAGCTCTGTTAACGGAATTATTTCTAAAAGACTATTGTTGTATTTCCCTTCTTTTAAAACAGCATTAATCACATCGAGAGGAACATTGGCTTCCTGTAATAGTGATAAAGCTTGATGGTATTGATAATAATTAAATCCTAAGTACAAAAACGATGCGCCAAGTCCACACGAAATATAAAAGAAAATAAACTTTTTGGCGCCCCAATAATGTTCCAAAGCCGACCCAAAAGAATAAAGCGCAAACATATTAAACAGAATATGGGAAAGGTTTGGCATTTTTGCATGCATAAACATACTGGTCAAAGGCTGCCAATATCTAAAACTAGGGTTTTCAGGATAATACAAAGAAAACAACTGGTAAGCCATATCGCCTACATAATTGGATCCAATGTAAAATATAACATTAATAATCAGTAACTGCTTTACAGTTTCGGTCATTCGCATCATACGCTGAATTTTTTATCTAAATCTTCCACACTCATCGTGATGAAAGTTGGTTTTTGAAACGGTGACACATTCGGCTCTTTGCAAGCAAACAGATTGTGCACCAAATTTTCTTGTTCTTTTTCGGTTAAATACGTTCCGGTTTTGATGGCCAAACTTCGAGCCATCGATTTTGCAATGGTGTCATTTTGGGAAAAACTATTGTCCGGAATTCCATCTTGCAAGTCACTCAATAACTCTTCCAAAACGATAGAAATCTCACTTTCGGTCACATTGACAGGCAAACCCGAAATCAGGACGTTGTCTTCTTCTATGGCTTCAAAAACAAAACCGGTGTTTTCCAAGGAAGTTTTTAATTCGGCTAACAATTCCACTTCGTCTGAAGAATAAAACAACTGCAGCGGAAACAATAATTGCTGACTCGAAGCTTGTTGCACCGTCATGCTCGTTAGAAACTCTTCGTATAAAACCCTTTCGTGCGCTCGTTTTTGATTGATAATCACCATCCCCGATTTGATTGGGCTGACGATATATTTTTTATGGATTTGGTAAGTGCGCTTAACTTCCTGCTCAATTTCATTTTCTTCGAATAAAGAAGAAGTAACGGCCTCATTATTTTCAAAAGTCATTTCGGCAATCTCTTGTCCGGCTTGCTTTAAACCCACATACAAGCTTTCCCAACTCGGTTGCGCTTCGGGCTTTTTATAATTGGATGACGAAGCAAAAGATTTACTCGGTTGCTTGTCTTCAGAAAACGGATTATAACTTCTATCGACTTGAATCGAAGGATATTCGGCGTCTTTATTTTGGTATTGATAAGGTGTGTCCAAATTCGGGTCGCGGTCAAAATCCAAAACCGGTGCGACATTAAACTGTCCTAAACTGTGTTTGATAGCCGAACGCAAAATCGCATATAACGCATGTTCATCGTCAAACTTAATTTCGGTTTTGGTTGGATGAATGTTGATATCAATCGTGTGCGGCGGAACGTCTAAGTATAAAAAATAACTCGGTTGCGCACCATCTTTCAGCAAACCATCATAAGCAGCCATCACGGCATGGTGCAAATAACCGCTTTTGATAAAACGGTTGTTGACAAAAAAGAATTGTTCGCCTCGATTCTTCTTCGAAAATTCGGGTTTCCCAATAAATCCTTGTAGGTTGACTATTTCGGTGTCTTCTTTTACAGGAACCAACTTCTCATTGGTTTTACCCGAAAATATATTAACAATGCGTTGTCTGAAATTGGATATCGGCAAATTGAACATTTCGCTGCCGTTGTGGTACATCGTAAAATGAATATTCGGATGCGCCATGGCAACACGTTGGAATTCATCCACAATGTGGCGTTGTTCAACGGTTTCCGACTTTAGAAAGTTTCTTCGGGCCGGAATATTAAAAAACAAATTCTTTACCGCAAACGAAGTGCCTTTGGGCAAAACTGCCGGTTCTTGTGACACAAATTTGCTGCCTTCAATGATAATGTGAATTCCGAGTTCTTCTTGGTCTTGTTTGGTTTTCATTTCCACATGCGCAATCGCCGCTATGGAAGCCAGCGCTTCGCCGCGAAACCCTTTGGTATGCAAAGAAAACAAATCTTCTGCCTGACGGATTTTAGAAGTGGCATGACGCTCGAAACACAAACGCGAATCGGTGACACTCATTCCTAATCCATTGTCAATTACTTGTACCAATGATTTTCCGGCATCTTTTATGATGAGTTTGATATCAGTGGCTTTAGCATCAACGGCATTTTCCAATAGTTCTTTGACTACCGAAGCCGGTCTTTGGACCACTTCGCCCGCGGCTATTTGGTTGGCAACGTGATCAGGAAGTAATTGAATTATGCTCGACATTCTTTAGTATTCAGTGTTTTGTTAAGGTTTCAGTTTTGGGTAACCGAAGTTAGCAAATTTAACGAAAAACTATTGGGATTTTTAGTTAATAATTGGCTAAAAATAAAAAACCTATTCACAACGGAATAGGCTTCTATTTTATATTGAAAATGATATAATATTACATTGTCTTTCTTCTCAACTCAGCCATTTTTATCGCAGCGATAGCGGCTTCCGTTCCTTTGTTACCGTGAATTCCACCACTTCTGTCGATGGATTGTTGTTCTTTATTATCGGTCAATAAACAAAAGATAACCGGCACATCCGTTTGCACATTCAAATCTTTGATGCCTTGGGTTACGCCTTCGCAGACAAATTCGAAATGCATGGTCTCGCCTTTAATTACACAACCGATGGTAATCACCACATCCACTTCTTGCGTGACAATCATGCGTTGCGCGCCGTAAACTAACTCAAAACTTCCGGGTACATTCCAACGGATAATGTTTTCGGGTAAAGCACCGCAGTCTAACAAAGCGGCTTCGGCACCGTTATACAAACCGTTAGTGATGTGATCGTTCCATTCTGAAACCACAATCCCAAACCGAAAGTCTTTCGCGTTGGGAAGCGTACTTTTATCATAGTTGGATAAATTCTTATTTGCAGTGGCCATAATTTTTGGGTTTAAAATAAAAAAGGATTAAAGATACCATCCTTAATCCTTTTATAAAATATTATTTTTTGATTTATTGCGCTAAACCAATCAAACCATCGATTTGTTGTCCTTCCGGAGTCGTATCGAAGTTTTCTTTGATTTCGGTGAAATATTTTAAAGCTTCTGGTTTGTTTCCTAAAGCCAAAGCAGTTTTTCCTGCTTTCAATAAATATCTTGGTCTTGTGAAATCATTTTGATTGGCATCAGCCGCTTTCAAATAGAATTCTAAAGCTTCTTTTTGTTTGTTTTGTTGGGCATAAGCATCACCAATAGCGCCTTTTGCCAAAGTACTTAACATCATATCATCTGAAGAAAATTTCTCTAAGCTGCTGATAGCTTCTGCATATTTACCGGTATTCAAGTAAGCGATTCCGGCATAATAGTTAGCCAAATTTCCGGCAGCCGTTCCTGAATATTCTTCAGCAATTCTGATTACACCAAATTTACCTTCTGAACCGTTTAATACTAAATTGAATAAAGAATCCGCTTTAACATCACCGTCAACTGCTTTTTGGAAATTTTGTTGGGCTACGAATAATTCATCCGCTGCTGTTTGCTGGTTAGGTTCTGCAATGAATTTCTCATAAGCAAAATAACCTACTACAGCTAAAACAACTGCCCCAAGAAATCCTAAAATGTATTTTTGGTTTTTGGCAATAAAATCTTCCGCTCTTGAAGCCGATTCATCTAATGTATCAAATGCCTTTGCCGTTGCACTGTCTTTTGCATCAACATTTACATCTTCGATAAAATTATTGTCTAATTTCTCTTCTTTTTCTTTTGGTGCTTTATATCCTCTTTTGTTAAAAGTTGCCATCTATTTTTAATTTAGTGTGCGCAAAAATAAAATTTTTATTCATATTTAAAAGCTATTTTTGTCGATATTTTTGAATAATTTACACCTCTTTACTTTAAGGATTGGGAATAACTATAATTAATTAACCTTTTTCTCTTATAAATAAGGAGTTTAGACACTAATTTCAAACAAAACCAAATTGTTTTTAAAGCGAATTTCAGTACTCAATTATAAAAATTTTTCGGATGCCACCTTCGAATTTGATGTCAAAATCAATTGCTTCGTGGGTAAAAACGGTATTGGAAAAACCAATATCCTCGATGCCATTTATCATTTGGCCAACGGGAAAAGCTATTTCAATCCGTTAGCGGTACAAAACATCAAACACGGCGAAGAGTTTTTTGTAGTGGATGGCGAATTCGAAAAAAACGATCGCTCCGAACAAATACTCTGCAGTTTGAAAAAAGGCCAAAAAAAAATCCTGAAACGCAACAGCAAACTCTACGAAAAATTCTCAGACCATATAGGTTTTATTCCGTTAGTGATCATTTCTCCGGCGGATAGAGATTTAATCATTGAAGGCAGCGAAACCCGTCGTAAGTTCATGGACAGCGTGATTTCGCAATTGGACAATACTTATTTGCAACAACTCATCCAATACCAAAAAATCATCAGCCAGCGTAATGCTTTGTTGAAATATTTCGCTTTAAATCACGTATTTGAAAAAGATACCTTAAGCATATATAATGAGCAATTGGACAATTTGGGCAAAGCCATTTTCGACAAAAGACAAAAGTTTCTGGAAGAGTTTATTCCTATTTTCAATCAATACCACCAAGACATTACCAACTCTGCTGAAACTGTACATTTGGTTTACCAGAGTGATTTATTTGAAAAAGACACTTTGACTTTATTAGAAGAAAATCTCAGCAAAGACAGGGCTTTACAATACACATCAGTTGGTGTGCACAAAGACGATTTGTCTTTTGAAATAGATAATTATCCGATTAAAAAGTTTGGTTCTCAAGGGCAGCAGAAATCCTTTTTGATTGCTTTGAAATTGGCCCAATTTGATTTTGTAAAAAAACAAAGCGGTGAAAAACCCATTTTGCTCTTTGATGACATCTTTGATAAGCTGGATGAATTTCGCGTGAGCAAGATTATCGCAATGGTCAACAACGAAGAATTCGGCCAATTATTCATCTCGGACACGCATCCGGAACGCACAGAAAACATTGTCAAAACGACCCATCAGAGTTATAAAATATTTAATTTGTAGTGTTGTTCTATTTTGTAATTTAGCTGAAAAATTGCAGAATATGAAATCCAAATTATTTTTGTTGCTATTGTTGAGTTGTCTCTTCTTAAGTTGTCAAGGTCAAACGGCAAAAAACATTCAAACATTAGATCCGAAAACTTACGCTGAAAAGCTAAAAACAACCGAGAAACCACAGTTGTTAGATGTTAGAACACCTCAAGAGTATGGAGTTGAGCATCTTGAAAACGCCAATAATGTCAATATAAACAGTGCTGATTTTGCTGCAAAAGCCGCGCAATACGATAAAAACAAACCTATTTTTGTGTATTGCAAAGTAGGCGGAAGAAGTGCACAAGCGGCAGATAAATTAGCGGAAATGGGGTTCAAAGAAATCTATAATTTAGAAGGTGGCATCATGAAATGGTCGGCCCACGACCTGCCAAAGTCTTCTCAAAGCACTCAGATTGCGAAAACCGGAATGACTTCAGATGACTATCAAAAACTAATTACTTCCGACAAAAAAGTACTGGTTAATTTCACTGCAGTTTGGTGTGGCCCATGCCAAAAAATGAAACCTTACGTAATGAAATTACAAGAAGAACTGAAAGATCAAATAAAAATTGTCAGATTAGATGCTGATGAAAACAAAGCTTTGGTGGAAGGAATGAAAATTGATGGGTTACCAACTATAATCATATATGATAACGGAAAGGAAGTTTGGCGTAATTTAGGTTATATTTCAGAAGAAGAACTCAGAAAACACTTGTAGTATGATAACCAAAGATGCCCTTCAGTTTCTCGAAGATTTAATCGCCAATAACAATACCGATTGGATGCATGCCAATAAAAAAAGGTATGAAAACTACAAGAAAGACTACCACAGTTTTATTGCTTCGCTTTTGGCAGAAATAAAACCCTTAGACAAAACTTTGGAACCGCTGGAAGTTAAAAACTGTACATTCAGAATCAATCGTGATATTCGTTTTTCCAAAGACAAATCGCCTTACAAAACCAATATGGGCGTATGGTTTACCCAAAATAAATTCCGAAAAAACAATCCGGGTTATTATGTGCATTTCGAAAAAGGAAATTCATTTATCGCCGGCGGTGTTTGGTGTCCGGAACCGGATGAATTGAAAAGAATTCGCAAAGAAATAGCCTTTTTTCATGAGGATTTGGACAAAATTGTCAATGATAAAATCTTCAAAAAAGAATTTGCAACACTAACCCGTGACGAAAGCAATACTTTAAAAAAAGCACCTAAAGATTTCGACCCAAATCATCCGGCTATTGAATTTTTAAAACTGAAGAGTTATACGGCTTCCGCCAAAATTGACGATGCCCTTTTTACCGACAAAGATTTTAGTAAAATAGTGGCTCAAAAACTAATCGCTTTGAAACCTTTAAATGACTTTTTAAACCGAGCTCTGGAAACCGAAGACTAAATCAATGGCAAAAAAAAGAATACTTTTTTTGGGAGAAACTTACCGTGCTGATGCTGTTACTTGGATGAATGGTCTCAAGGATTTTGGCGACTTCGAAATTGTAACTTGGGAACTGCAAACCAAAAATCACGGATTTTACAGGTTTATTAGAATACTGGAATTGACCAAGGCGTTTTTGACGATAAAAAGTATAGTCAAAAAATTCAATGCCGATATGGTTATTGCTGAAAGAACCACCAGTTATGGTTATTTAGCAGCATTATCAGGCATTAGACCAATAGCTATTGCCCAACAAGGTCTAACCGATTTATGGCCCATAAATTCGCCTTCATATCCGTTTAAAAAAATCATTCAAAAATATGCTTACGAAAAAGCCGATTTGATTCACGCTTGGGGAAATGTTATGGCCAATCACATGCAAGAAAGTGGCGTCGATATGAACAAGGTGATGATTTTACCCAAAGGAATTAACCTGGAGTTTTTTAAATTCAACAATACCGAAAACGGCGAAATTATCAATGCCATAGTAACGCGTTCGTTGCATCCGGAGTACCAACACGATTTGATTTTAAAATCATTTGCCATCCTCAAACAAAAAAACATTCCTTTTAATCTTACCATCATTGGTGACGGAATTGAATTGAAAAAATTAATGGCTTTGGCCAAAGAATTCAATATCGAAAAAGAGGTTGTTTTTACCGGTAGAATTGACAATCATGAGATTCCAACTTACTTGCAAAAATCTAATTTCTACATTAGTATGCCTACGACTGAAGGTGTTTCGGCTTCGCTTTTTGAAGCTATGGCTTGTGGTTGCTTTCCAATTGTAAGTGATTTACCTGGTAATCGTCATTGGATACAACAAAAAGTTAACGGAATACTTGTAGCTACCGAAAATGCGACTAAATTAGCCGAAGAATTACAGTGGGCATTTGACAATAACGAACTTACCCAAAAGGCAGTCTTGGCCAACAGGAAGTTTGTTGAAGAAAATGCCAACTATGAAACCAACATGAAAAAAATAGCATTTAAGTACCACGATTTGATCTCAGCTAAATCAGCTGCTGTATAGTTTTATGTGTGGCATCAACGGAATTTTACATCTAGATTACAAACCGGTTGACCAAAATCAATTGGTGAAAATGCGTGATGTCCTGGAGCATCGTGGTCCGGATGATAAAGGCATTTATCTCCAGAATAATATTGGTTTAGGCCACAGAAGACTTTCTATCATTGACACTTCCGCAGGTGGACACCAACCCTTTATTTCCGAAAACGGACGATACATCATCGTTTTTAATGGGGAAATCTACAATTACCAATCTTTTTATCCCGAATTAAAAAGCAAAGGAATTACTTTAAAATCAGGTTCTGACACAGAAGTATTGCTTAAGCTTTATGAATTGTACGGCATGGAAATGCTGGAACGTTTAAACGGTATGTTTGCCTTTGCGATTTGGGACACTTTGGAAAAGAAACTCACGCTTTGTCGCGACAGAATGGGTGTGAAACCTTTGTACTACGCTTTTCACCAAAATACTTTATTTTTTGCTTCTGAACAGAAAGCGATTTTCTGCGCAGGCGTACCGCTTGAAATTTCAGAAAACGGTATGGAAGAATATGTCTTCAATCGTTTTGTGGCAGGCGAAAATACGCTCTACAACCATGTGAAAAAATTGCTTCCCGGTCATTATATGGTGATTGACGAAAACGGAAAAAGCAACACCAAAAGATGGTGGAATTTAAAAGAGCAAATCCAAAACCACAGTCCGATTATCAATCCGAAAAAATGGTTTGAAGAAACTTTCTTTGATTCAGTAAAACTCCGGATGGTTAGTGATGTTCCCGTTGGTGTTTTACTCAGTGGCGGATTAGATTCTTGCTCGATTTTATCAGCATTGTACCATCAGAATTTTAAAAACATTGAGACATTCAACATCAGTTTCTCTGAAGAAGAGCACAATGAATATCATTTGGCCAAAAGAATCACCGAGGAATATCATTATCAGTTCAATCACACCAAATTAGAAAATGAAAATCTGTATCAAAATTTGATAGAGACTTCTTATTTTCAGGACGAACCGATAATGCACCTTAACGAACCTCACTTACTGGCTATTGCAAAATTAGCCAAGCCAAAAGTAAAAGTGCTGCTTTCCGGTGAAGGCGCCGATGAATTGATGGGTGGTTATGTTCGTTACAAAGCATTAAAAAATCCATCTTTACTTAAAATTATTTCTCAAATATCGAAGTTTGAAACTTTTAATAAAAGACCGCGTTACGATAAATTATTTCGTTATTCCAAAATCAACAGCGATGCCGATTTGGTGATTTTCAATGGTTCCAATGTATATCCGGATGACATTAATTTGTTTTACGGCAACAAGAAAAAACCGGAGAATGACTACCGTCATCAGATTTTAAAAGAAGCAAAAGAATTATATCCGAAAGATTTACAGCGACAAGCCTTGTACTTTGACCAACATACCTATTTGTGCTCGTTATTAGACCGAAATGACCGTTGCACCATGGGAACTTCTATCGAATGCCGAGAACCGTTTTTAGACCAAAGATTAGTCGCGGGTTTAGGAACATTAGACAGCAAATGGATGTTTACCGGCAAGAAAGGAAAATTCATCCTCAAAACCACCATGGAAGACAAACTTCCTAAAGAAATCATCGATTTCAGAAAGATTGGTTTAAGCGCACCTTGGGGAAGTTATCTGCTAAAATTTCCGCGATTTACGGACGAATTGGAAAATTTTGCCAAAAGTGACATTTTCAACATGCCGTTTATGGAAAACATTGACGGTCAAAAATTGGTCGCCGAAATCAGAAAAGGAAATACTAAAATATTACCTTATGTAATGCCATTATTTATGCTTCATAAATGGCAAAAACATTACTATAACAAATTCATTTAAAAGGATTGTTTACTTTTGTAAACCATTAAGCCGATTTAAATGATGCCTATCCAGACTAATTTCTCCTTAAAAAAGTACAATACTTTTGGTATTGAAGCCAAAGCCCAACAATTCATTGCCGTTCATACGGTTGAAGAATTAAAAACTGTTTTACAGGAAAACGCCAACGAGAAAAAATTCATACTCGGTGGCGGAAGCAATATGTTGTTGACCCAAGACATTCAAGCTTTGGTCATTCATGTGGATTTAAAAGGGAAAAGAGTTCTCAAAGAAGACGACGATTTTGTTTGGGTAGAAAGTATGGCCGGAGAAAACTGGCACGAATTTGTACTTTGGACGATTGACCAAAACTTTGGCGGATTAGAGAATATGTCTTTAATTCCGGGCAATGTTGGTACAACTCCTGTGCAAAACATTGGCGCTTACGGTACCGAAATCAAAGATACTTTTGTGTCGTGTGAAGCGGTAAATATTGCCACTCAAGACCTTAAAACTTTCAATAAAGAAGAATGTAATTTTGGCTACAGAGAAAGTGTTTTCAAACACGAAGCCAAAGACCAATTCGTGATCACCTCAGTTGTTTTTAAACTGACCAAGAGAAACCATAAAATCAATACGTCTTACGGCGATATTACTAAGGAATTGGAAAAACAAAACGTGGTTGTACCAACCTTGAAAGATGTTTCCAACGCTGTTATAGCCATTCGACAAAGCAAATTGCCCGACCCGAAAGAATTGGGCAATAGCGGGAGTTTTTTCAAAAATCCGATTATTTCAAAAGCAGCTTATGAAAAAGCCCAGGCTTTGCATCCCGAAATGCCACATTATGTGATTTCAGAAACCGAAGTTAAAGTACCGGCAGGTTGGCTGATTGAACGCGCCGGATTCAAAGGAAAACGCTTTGGTGACGCAGGAATTCACAAGAATCAGGCATTGGTTTTAGTGAACTATGGCAATGCAACGGGTCAAGAAATCTTAGCGGTTTCCAAAGACATACAAGCCACTATTTTAAAAGAATTCGGCATCGCGATTGAAGCTGAAGTGAATGTGATTTAGTTATCAGTGTTCAGTCACAATTTCCAGAAATGGTAATTCATAATTCGTAATTCGTAATTCATAATTTAAATGTACATCCCCGACTTATATAAAAACGAAAACCAAGAAGACATTCAAAATTTTTTACATCAAAACGGCTTTGCGATTTTGGTCAACCAAACTAATGGTAAATTGTGGGCAACGCACACGCCTCTGATTTTGGAAACCAATGCTGAAGGAAAACAAATTTTAGTCGGGCATATTTCTAAAGCCAATCCCCAATCGGAAAGTTTTAAAAATAATGATGAAGTTTTAGCTGTTTTTTCGGGTGCCCATACTTATATTTCTTCTTCTTGGTATGATCATGAAAATGTACCAACGTGGAATTATCTCGCCGTACATGTTTACGGAAAAGTAAAGGTTTACAACCATGGTGAAGCAATCAATTTCCTTAAAAAATTAGTCGATAAATACGAGGCCAAATCCGAGAAACCCATTCGCGTCGAAAACCTATCCGAAAAAACCATGCGAGAAGCGCGTGGTATTGTAGCTTTTGAAATCGAAATCACAAGCATCGAAGCCCAAAAGAAATTATCGCAAAACCGCGACGATAAAAACTACCAAAACATCATCACCGAACTCGAAAAAACCAATGACAATCAAGCCATTGCCATTGCTAATGAAATGAAAAAGAACCGCTAGGAATTTGTTAAAAATCCCTTGATTATTGCGGTTAGAATAACTACATTTGCACACCTTTTTAAAGTCAAAAAAAGCCTATGTTATTAGCTCTATTCTGTCTATTCATCGCCGTAGTTGTTGTTCAATTCTTATATTATGTTGTAGTATTTGGTAAATTTTCTTTTGCTAAACCACAAACTGCAACCCCGAAAAGAGTGCCAATTTCAGTTATTGTTTGTGCCAAAAATGAAGAAGAAAACGTGCAGCAATTTGTCCCGCTTTTGGCTGAACAAAATTACCACACTTTCGAAATTGTATTAATTGACGATGCTTCAAGCGATAATACCTTAGAGATTTTTGAAGCGTTTGAAAAACAATATGACAATGTTAGATTGGTCAAAGTAGAAAACAACGAAGCTTTTTGGGGCAATAAAAAATTCGCTTTAACCCTTGGTATCAAAGCCGCTAAATACGAATACTTATTATTCACTGACGCCGATTGTTATCCAACTTCGAAAGATTGGATTACGAGTATGAGTTCGCAATTTACCGCTCAAAAGAACATTGTTTTAGGTTATGGAGCTTATGAAAAAATAGCCAATTCGTTTTTAAATAAAATCATCCGTTTTGAGACTTTACTCACGGCAACCCAATATTTTTCTTGGGCCAAAATTGGCAAACCTTACATGGGTGTTGGTCGCAATATGGCCTACAAACGCGAAGAGTTTTTCAAAGTACGTGGCTTTATGGATCACATGAAAATCCGTTCCGGCGATGACGATTTGTTTATCAACCAAGCCGCAACCAAAGAGAATACTGCCGTTTGTTACATTCCCGATAGCTTTACTTATTCGGAACCGAAAACGTCTTTCAAAGAATGGTTTACCCAAAAACGCCGTCATGTATCGACTGCCAAACACTATAAAATGTTTGACCGCAACCAATTAAGCCTTTTTTACGCATCACAATTGTTGTTTTTGTTGTTGCCAATAGTATTATTAGTATTCCAATTTCAGTGGATTGCTGTGGTGAGTATCATTGGCTTCCGATATTTGTTTGCGTGGTTATCAATGGGATTTGCCGCCGGTAAACTAAAAGAAAAAGATGTGATGTATTGGTTCCCAATCATAGAAATTGTTTTAATTTTCACCCAATTGAATGT
>NZ_JBKBLM010000013.1:0-65138 GCF_046296355.1 Flavobacterium sp. | reverse complement strand
TTTCCGCCACCTTCTTGACTGTTTCCGCCGGCGGAAAGCCTTATCAACTCAGCGGAATGCCTTGTTAAGCAACACCTGACAGGTTTCTAAAACCTGTCAGGTGTAAAACTCCCTACTCCAAACTCCTTCCTTCCAACTCCTCACAACCGACCAAAACCCCAAAAAACCCGATAAGCGGATTTATTTTACAAGAAATGAAAGGGATTGGTGGGGATTATTTATATTTGGGGAAGTGCTAAAAATATGAGGTTCTTTTTTAGCTACATTAAATGACTTAACAATAAATTTTAAGAAAATCCTCTAATTCAATGAGTGCTCCATCTAAAGAATATATGAAAAGTTATTGCCGATCTTGTTGCAATGACAATGACCATAGAGTTTTGTTTAAGGAAAAGATAAATAATGACAGCGATGATTATCACTATGCAACAGAATATTCAACTGTCAGATGTTTAGGTTGTGGATTAATTTCTTTTAGAGAAGATTTTCATGACTATGAGCAAGCTTTTCCGACAGAATATGGAGAATGGGAGCATCCAATATCAACAACACTTTATCCTCCATATTTAAGAAACCATAAACATATCGAAAATTATTGGAGGCTTCCTGACGCAATTGAAGTTGTTTATAAAGAATCAATAGATGCATTAAAAGCTGATTGCAAATTATTAGCTGGAGCTGGTTTTAGAGCTGTCATTGAAGCAATATGCATAGATAAGGATATTAAAGGTAGAAATCTTGAATTGAAGATAAACAATTTAGCAAGAGAGGGCTTAATTACAAAAAAAGAATCTGAAAGACTTCATTCAATTCGTTTTCTAGGTAATGATTCGATACATGAAATGAAAGTTCCTAATAAAGATCAATTAATCATAGTTTTAAATATTGTTGAACATATTTTGAAAAACATATATTTAATTGATTTAGATATCGATTCAAAATTAGATTTACCAATAAATGATATTGCGACATTTAAAAAATTAATATTAAAAAAGATAAAAGAATATAAAATTGGAGATGATTATCCACTTGTAAAATATTTAGACAAGGATGTCAGAAGAGTTAAAGACAATTTCATTCAATTTGAGAAAGAACTAATTGCTGAAATTAAAGCAGGAACTTTCACAAAACTAACTTTAGGGCTTTTTCAGCCATATAGTGGTTCAACTGGAAATGTACAACATTACATAGTTTCATAAATCAAATCTGTCTTAAGCATCTATTAGTCGCTATCGCTGGTTTTTCTTAAATTACGCTTTCTTCTTTACGAAAATAATTTATCTTAGCAAAAAGTAAGCAGCTTATTGGCATCACAATAGACGCAAAGCCAAGAAACGTAAGCGGTAATGCTGAAATCATTGCTTAGCAAAATTTTTTTTTCTAATTTTACAAAAAACTTTTTTACTTGAAAAAAGCTTATAATATTAACCAGCTACGCGATTATTCATGTCTATTTTCTAGATCTGAAGTAAATCGTTGGATTGATAATGATTTTGATAGTGTAAATTTGAAAATTAGACGTTACGACGATAAAATTGCTAAAACAACTTATCTCAAATATTTAAAAAGCGTTTACAAAGTTTTGCAAAAATTTTATGCAAATGAATATGTTTATAAAAATGAATTTTTAAATCAGTGGCTGATTAAAGAATTGGGCTCAGAAAAATCAATTATCTTCAACGAATTTAGACTTGGAAAAGCTGTTGCAGATTTGGTTATGTTTAATGGATGCTCTCGTGTTTTTGAAATTAAGACACTTTTAGATAAAGAGTCTCGGTTAAATTCTCAACTCGAAGAATATAAAAAAATTTTTAACGAGATTTATTTAATCATTCCTAATTCTAAGATTGAAACTTATAAAAATTATCATGAAAGTATTGGTCTAATTGCATACAATCAAGAAAAAAAAGAATTTTTATTAGTTCGAAAAGCCATAAAAAATCACTCTATTGACACAGATTCTATTATGAAAATTCTTCATACTAAAGAATATCGTAACATAGTAAAAGAATATTATGGAGAAATTCCAATCTGTAATGATTTTGAACAGTTTAATGTTTGCAAAAAATTAATTGAAGAGATTCCTCAGGAAGAACTTAGTAAATTATTTATTGAAACAATGAAGCAAAGAAAAATTTTCAATAGGTTTTCATCTAATTACAAGGAATTTAATCAAATTTGCTTGTCATTGAATTTGACAGACAAACAAAAAGAAAAATTATTTATAAATTTGAATTCAACAATAGTTTACTAACATGTATTATCCTTATTTAAGAGCAAGACAATTTGAGTTGATTTCATTACGAGAGCTCTTAACTGATGGGGTTATTGATGCTAATGTAACAGCTATTTTAGAGCCTGTCAAAGACAGTTTTAATAATTTAAGTTTAGCACATCGAACCTTTTCTGAAAAAGGATATAGACCATATTTAATTGTAAATCCAATTGTTGGAGAGTTTTCTGGTGACAATAATTTTGTACTTGATTATTTATTTTCTTTGGATAATTCACATTTTTTACCTGCATTCCACTACAAACAAAATTCTGACTTCATAAATCAGTGTGTAATTGAATATGATATACAAAGTTGTATGTTAATTTGTTATGAGAATTTCTCAGATGATGAAAATTTTAGAGATCTTTGTCGTCAAGATTTTGTTACACACATAACACTACTAGAGCCAAATAAATATCGAACTCTAGATCGATTTCTAAAATCGTTAGGTAAAAATTATATAAGACTAGATGATGTTTTTGAAAAACAGCTAAAAAATGCTGACTTTCTAGATATTTCTGCTCACAAATTATCAGAAGAACATCTATACTATCGAGAGGAAAACTTTCAAGGGTTTTCTGATTTTAGTATACTTCCAAGTGAATTTATAGATGGTGGTAGCACTCCGCGAGCAGTTGTCATTCACTTATCATATTTGAATCAGAATGAAAACAATGAGATTTGGATTAGGCATTTTACATCTAATACAAACGATTCAATAGCCAACGTCCAAGGGAAATTTGCAGAAGCTGCAGAAAAGGCTGTTACATTTTGTAATCAAAATAATTTTGATAATTCAGCTATAGCGGAATTACGCAATTATTATTACGAGGGAAGATATCCAGGTCTTGGTATTGTAAAAAAGTTATCCATAAAAAATCATTTGAGTATTGTTATGAATTTTTTAAATACTCAAAATGGCTAATGTTTGTTTAAATTGTTTCGGTGATAGAGAATTGAAAGCCTATATAAATTCTCAAGACTCGACTGGTAAATGTGACTTTTGTGATTCTGAGGATATTTCAATAATTGATATATCAGAACTCTATGATTTTTTTAAAGAACTTTTAGACAATTTTCAAAGTAAACCAAATGGACAAACTTTAAAATCAAAAATTCAGAGTAATTGGAATTTATTTTCATCTTTAGATGTCAATTACAAAATATTGAATTTTATAGTTAATATAATTGATACAAATATCTTAAGTGCTGATGAATTAGTTGATTTTAGTGACGAAATACTTGAAAATGTTAACTATTGGGACAAATTAAAGAATCAATTGATCTGGGAAAGAAGATATTTAACCGATATCAATTATTTGACTGAAGAACTTGGTTGGGACGGTTTTTTTAGCAACCAAATTCCACTTACAAAAGACACAAAACTATTTCGTGCAAGGTTGCATCATAAAAGTAATGAAAATGCTTATACATCAGATGAAATGTTTTGTCCCCCACAACATATTTCTACAGCTGGTCGTGCAAATCCTACTGGAATTCCATATTTATATCTTAGCGATAATGAAGAAACAATTCTTTATGAAATTAGAGCATCATATTTAGATGAGATATCTATTGGTACTTTTACTCTTCAAGATAATTTAGAACAACTTATATATGTATCTGACTTTACTGAATCTCCAACAATTTTTCATCCTTCAAAAGTCACTGATAAAATAAAGTCTTCTCTTTTAAAACAAAAAATTAGTCTAGATTTATCAAAACCAATGCGAAGATATGACCTAGAATTGGACTATATCCCTACTCAATTTATATGTGAATTCATAAAAGTCTACACCGGTGTCCAAGGAATAAAATTTAGAAGTTCATTACATACAGTTGGTAATAACATTGTCCTTTTTGATCAAAAAATTGTAGAATGTGAATCTATAAAACAAGTAAAAGTTAAAAAGGTACAAATTTCAATTTAAGCACTACCGCCAAAAGCAGCTATCAACTATAGCTAGAATTTCTTAAATTCAACTCTTTTTTAACGCAAAAAATTTATCTTAGCTGACATAATCAGTTCGTCCGAATCGCAACTGAGGTATAGACACGTAACTAACATTTTTTTTTACAACTATGACAAATCATTATAAAACTTTAGGTGTAAAAGATTTTTCTTCGTTAGAAGAAATAAAAACTGCATATAAGAAATTATCCAAAAAATTTCATCCAGACGTGAATGATGGTGATAAATTCTTTGAGGAAAGGTTTAAAGATATCCAAGAGTCATATGAATATTTAAAGGATACAAACAAGAAAAGATCGTTGGATGATTACCTAACATCAAAACAAACTAATAATTTTGAAAATACTTCGACGGAAACAAAATCGCAAAGTACGAATGAGTCAAGTTTCCGTCAACAAAGGTCAAAAGATAGTCGAGAAGAGTTGGCATCAAAAAGTGTAAATATTAGTAAGTTTTTAATAGTTGCAATAATAATTATAATAGTTTTTATTGTTTATATGAATAAGAAAAATGAAACCGATGAACAAGGCTTAGAGAGTGTAAATGGACAAAGTACAAATACAGAAGCTGTAAACGAGCCAGTTCATGAACAAGAACAAAATAACAATTCTTATGAAGAGCAAACAACTACATATGAAATCAACTCGCAAGAAAGTTTTACAATAGGTTCAAATAAAGAAGTAGTATTAAGTATACAAGGAAACCCAACTTCAACAATGACAATTGAGGCTCTTAATGAAGAAATTTGGTATTATGAAAGTAGCTCAGTTACTTTTAAAAATGGAAAGGTAAAAGAATATTCAAATTTTGGAGATAATCTAAATGTTAAATACTCTGATAATAGTTCTCATGAAAAAATAGGTTATAGTAATGAATCTTCCTTCTCCATTGGCTCAAATAAAAATACTGTTCTAAATGTGCAAGGAAACCCAACTTCAACAATGACAATTGAGGCTCTTAATGAAGAAATTTGGTATTATGAAAGTAGCTCAGTTACTTTTAAAAATGGGAAGGTAAAAGAATATTCGAATTTTGGTAAAAATCTAAACGTACAATACTAAAAAAACTTCTGCTAATAACAGTTTACTTAGGTCTCAACTTTAAAACCGCCCAATCACTTAGGCGGTTTTTCCATATTAATTATACATCTTCTTTCTCAACTCTTTTACCTTCTCATCATCCAAGTACTCATCAAAAGTCATATACCTATCAATTACTCCATTTGGCGTGATTTCTAAAACTCGGTTAGCAACGGTTTGCGCAAACTCGTGGTCATGCGTGGTAAACAATACCGAGCCTTTAAAGTTTTTCAACGAGTTGTTAAACGCCGTGATCGATTCCAAATCTAAGTGATTCGTGGGTTCGTCAAGCATCAATACATTGGCACGAATCATCATCATGCGCGATAACATACAACGTACTTTTTCGCCTCCTGATAATACCGTACATTTCTTTAAAGCTTCTTCTCCTGAGAAAATCATTTTCCCTAAGAACCCACGAACGTATACTTCGTCACGCTCTTCTTCGGTTTTTACGAACTGGCGTAACCAATCTACCAAGTTCAAACTGCCATCGGTAAAGAATTGGCTGTTGTCATTCGGTAAATACGATTGATTGGTGGTAATTCCCCAATCGTAGGTTCCGGCATCGGCTTTTTGGTTACCGTTTAAAATTTCGTAGAAAGCGGTCGTAGCACGCGAATCTTTCGAGAAAATCACCACTTTATCGCCTTTCGCCATGTTCAAATCGACGTTCTTAAACAATACTTCACCATCTACAGAAGCGGCTAGGTTTTGCACGTGCAGGATTTGGTCTCCGGCTTCTCTTTCTACATCAAAAATAATGGCAGGATATCTTCTACTTGACGGTCTGATTTCGTCCAAGTTTAATTTTTCAATCATCTTTTTACGGGAAGTCGCTTGCTTAGACTTCGCCACATTCGCACTAAAACGACGGATGAATTCTTCCAACTCGGCTTTCTTCTCTTCCGCTTTTTTGTTTTGTTGGGCTTTTTGGCGTGCCGCTAACTGGCTCGACTCATACCAAAAAGTATAGTTTCCGGAGTAATGATTGATCTTAGAAAAATCGATATCCGAAATGTGTGTACAAACCGAATCCAAAAAGTGACGGTCGTGAGATACCACAATTACCGTATTTTCATAATTGGCTAAGAAATTCTCTAACCAAGTGATGGTTTCAAAATCCAAGTCGTTCGTAGGCTCATCCATTACCAACACATCCGGGTTTCCGAAAAGCGCTTGGGCTAACAAGACACGTACTTTCATCTTCCCTTCCATCTCGCCCATTAGCGTATAATGTTGGTCGGCCGTAATGCCTAAGTTAGACAACATCGCACCCGCATCGGATTCGGCGTTCCAACCGTTCATTTCTTCAAACTGCACTTGCAACTCGCCTATTCTATCGGCATTTTTATCATCATAATCGGCGTACAAAGCATCCATTTCTGATTTTACGGCAAACAATACTTTGTTCCCCATCATTACGGTTTCCAATACAGTATGCTCATCGAACATGTTGTGGTTTTGGTTCAACACCGACATACGTTTGCCCGGCTCCAAGAATACTCTTCCTGAAGTTGGGTCGATATCGCCGGCTAAAATTTTAAGGAAAGTAGATTTTCCGGCACCATTGGCACCAATCACACCGTAGCAATTGCCTTGGGTGAACGTGGTATTTACTTCGTCGAATAAAATTCTTTTACCAAATTGAACCGATAAATTAGAAACTGTAAGCATATTGTAGTTTTATAAATTTGGTGCAAAAGTAGTGAATAGTGTTCAGTGTTCGGTTATTTAGTGGTCAGTTTTTACAAGTGAGTTAGTTTCAAAAACTCGGCAGGATTAAATAAATTATAGAAAAGAGCAGTAAGTTTTCAAAGCGTACTAAATGCACTACATCTTTTTTAAAAGTGTGCATTTAAACGAATAATTTGACTGTTTATAAGTTAATATTACTTTTCCTATACCACACTTTTGAAACCCAAGCCACCATTGGGTTTGCCTTTTTAACTTTTGATTATGAAAGGGTTGTAACTGAAAAGCTGGAAAAAATTTAACACGCTTTGTTGAAAAATAATCCCTAAAACATAGGGTCTGTTTGAATGCATATGCTACTTTCGCCACCGTAAGATTACCCAAATCATTTTTCCACGCCTTTTACCGAATTGTTTACCAAACCAACACTGTAGTTTTTATTCAAAAAACTGCCTGTAGCTTTTATTTGCCAAAAATTATTATGTAGTCTTTTATCTAACTATAAAGTTAAAAGATGCTCTTCGACGATTTTTACAAATACATTAACGCATTCGCCCTAAACATTAACAAACTAAAAAATGGTAATTATGAAAAGATGGCTCTCTATTATCTTATTGGCATTCAGTTGCATTGCTTTAGCACAAAAAAGCAAAACAATATGGAAAGTAAATATGGGAACAGACCTAAACCGAAAGTCCAACAACACTAGCCTACCCGAAAAAAAACTTTATGATTTAAACTTAACGGCATTACAAGACATCTTGTTCACTTCCCCAAAAAGAACTACAAATGCAAGTAACTCCGGGACATTAATTTCACTACCCAATGCAGAAGGCGTTTTTGAAAACTTCAGCGTGTATGAGAATTCGGTTATGAGCGAGGAATTAGCCGCCAATTATCCTGAAATCAAATCCTATGTCGCTATTGGTGTTGAAAACCCGAGTGTTCGAGTGTATTTCAGTCTTTCGCCTTTGGGATTCAAATCGATGACCTTGCATCCAGGAAAAGCAACGGTATTTATAGAACCTTTGACCACCGATTTAACTACGTATACGGTTTACCAAAAATCAGATTACACCAATTCATTGAGCCGAATGGAATGCAAAATTATTGACAAAGCTGCAAGCGATATTGCAGATTTAGACCTAGTGGCAAGACCTAATGCCGATGATGCTAAGTTGAGAACTTTCAGGCTGGCGTTATCATGTACCGGAGAATATGCCGCTTATTTTGGCGGAACCAAAGCATTGGCATTGGCCGGAATGAACAACACTTTGACAAGGGTTAACGGTATTTTTGAAACAGATTTTGGTTTGCGCTTAGTGCTTATAGCTAACAATGACAATGTGATTTTTACTAACGCTACAACTGACCCTTATGCTAATTATACCAGTATGTCGAGTTGGAATACACAATTGCAATCGACTTTGACTTCGGTTATCGGAGAAACCAATTATGATATCGGCCATTTACTGGGTGGAAGCGGTGGCGGCGGAAATGCAGGTTGCATCGGTTGTATTTGCGTGAGTGGTTCCAAAGGAAGAGGTTACACTTCGCCATCAAGCGGAATTCCTGCGGGCGACAACTTTGACATTGATTATGTGGCGCATGAAATGGGTCACCAATTGGGTGCTAATCATACGTATTCCCACGTAACCGAATCAGGAACCGGTGCGCAAATGGAACCCGGAAGCGGCTCAACTATCATGAGTTATGCCGGCATCACAACCAAAGACGTGCAGCGCCATTCTGATCCTTATTTTCATGCGATAAGCATTCAGCAAGTGACCAATAATGTAAAAAACAAAGTGGCTTACATTTTAACCGCAACCGGAAATAGTGTACCTGTGGTGAATGCAGGATTAGATTATACCATTCCAAAAGGAACGCCATTTGTGCTTAACGGTGTTGCTTCAGATGCAAACAATGATATGCTGACTTACAATTGGGAAGAAATGGATTTAGGCACTTCGATTACCGCTGTACCAAGTGCAACTGCTACGTCCGGCCCGATTTTCAGGTCTTATGTTCCCACCACTTCACCAACGAGATATTTTCCAAGAATGGCTACTATTTTAAGTGGATCAACAACTACAGCAGGAACAGAAATTCCGTGGGAAGTATTGCCCAATGTATCCCGAACATTAAACTTCCGCTTGACGGTTCGCGACAACAAAGCCGGCGGACCATCAAACAATAGTGATGATGTTATCGTTACGGTAAACGGAACTGCCGGACCATTTACCGTGAACTCACCCAATACAGCGGTAACTTATTCCGGAGGAAGCACACAAACCATCACATGGAACGTGGCAGGAACTACCGCTAACGGCGTAAATTGTGCCAATGTGGATATCTTATTATCGACTGACGGAGGACAAACTTTTCCCGTTACCCTCTTGTCTGCAACGCCAAACGATGGAACACAAAATGCGGTGATTCCGAATACCGCGGGAAGTACAAATAGGATTATGATTAAAGGAAGCAACCATATTTTCTTTGATGTATCCAATGCTAATTTTACCATTGCAAGCGGAATTACCGTCGCGGATATTACTTTACCGATTATGGCGACACTTTCAGCTTCAGGAACTACGGTTTCATCAACCAATCTTACTTGGTCGGCTTCAGATAATGTGGGTGTAACCGGTTATGATCTTTATCAAAATGGAGTTTACAAAGCTTCTACAACCAATACAGTCTATACTATTAGCGGTTTAGCATCGGCAACAAATTACAGCTTTTATGTAATTGCCAAAGATGCTGCCGGAAATAGATCTGCTGCAAGCAATACCGTAAACGTCGTTACATTGTCGTCAGCTGACATCATTGCGCCAACATCGACTACACTTACTGCTTCGGGAACAACAGCAACATCGACCAATCTTTATTGGACAGCCGCTACTGATAATATTGGTGTTACGGGTTATGATATTTATAAAAACGGTCAATACATGGCTTCTACAACGGCCATAACTTATACCGCAAACGGACTAAATCCAGCAACAACATACAACTATTATGTTAGAGCAAAAGATGCCGTTGGAAATGCAACTTCAAGTAATTCGGTTAGTATCACAACGCTATCTAATGTGACTTCTTATTGTACCTCAAAAGGAAATAGTAGTGCCAAAGAATATATAAACCGAGTGCAAATGGGCACTATTAATAATCTTTCGGGTAACAATAACGGGTATGGAAATTTTACCGGTTTATCCACCAATTTGGCCCTGAATTCCAACAATAATATTACCATTACGCCCATTAAAACAAATTCTTATTACACGGAAGCTTTTAATGTTTGGATTGATTTTAATCAGGATAATGATTTTACAGATGCCGGTGAGCAAGTGGTCAATCAGCTTAAAACGAGTTCAAACTTAATCACCGGAACCATAACTGTTCCTTCAACAGCACTTCAAGGCGCAACCCGTATGAGAGTTTCGATGAAATACAATGCATCACCGACACCTTGTGAAATATTCAGCTATGGAGAAGTAGAAGATTACACCGTAATTATTACAGCGACCGCAAGATTTGAAGAGGAAACCATCGTTAGCAAACCGGCTATAAAAATATACCCAAATCCGGTTACGGGTGAAGTATTGAATATTGCCAATCTAGAAAATCCGGCTACTTTCAGAATTTACAATCTGTTGGGACAAGTAATGGCCAACAACAAAATTGAAAATGATACTGTTGATGTCAGTTCCCTAAAACCCGGTAATTACATCATAGAAATCATTGATGGCGGCACCAGAATAACCAAACAATTTATTAAACAATAGCCCAAAAACATTCATGAAAAAACCTCACTTAACCGTGAGGTTTTTAATTTTAACCATCGCCAATTATAGTAGTTTTATAACAGTAAAAACAACCGTTACCCTCAATGGCGTATCGATTTATTTAACTAATGCTTAACAGTAAAATCCAAATCATCTGAATATTTTTGTTTACTAGTTTCTTTTCAATGCACAGCTACAGAAATTTAAAAGTTTTTGCTTTACTAATCCCTTTACTTACGCTTTTGAGTTCGTGTAAAAACGAATTTAAAGGGAGTGATTATGTTGCCTATTTTGGTGGGGAAATAGTAAACCCCAATAGCCAATACGTGCTTTTTTGCAAAGACAATGAGGTGATTGATTCGATTAAATTAGACAAAGACAACCGCTTTTTTGTACAGTTTGATTCTTTGCCGCCGGGTTTATATACCTTCAAGCACGAACCCGAATACCAATATGTTTATTTTGATAAAAACGACAGTTTGATGGTGCGTGTCAATACACGAGACTTTGACAACTCGGTTATCTTTTGTGGTCGTGGCGATTTAAAAAACAACTTTCTCATGGAGCAATATTTGAAAAATGAGAAAGACAAAAACAAAATCTTTGAAACTTTTGATTACGACATCGACAAGTTCACCAAAGCCATTGATTCTTCTTATCAAGTAGCGACTAAGTTTTATACGGCCAAAAAAGAGGAAATCAAATGGAGTGATGAATTTGATGAATATGCCAAAGCCGCTTTGGATTTCCCATACTATTCCCGAAAAGAATTGTATCCGATGGTACACAAAATGAGAACCGGAAACGATGTGTATGAAAAAATTCCGGCCGATTATTATAACTTCAGAAAGAATATAGATTGCAATAATGTGGCACTTTCCAACTATTCGCCTTTTGTGATGTATTTGTCGCACATGTTGAACAATATGGGTTCTATCAATTACCATAATCATTTTTCGGAAGTTGATTTGGCACTGAAAACCAACATCAACAAAATGAACATCGCCGATACGTTAATTAAAAACGAAAAGGTGAAAAACACCATACTCAACAATATCGCTTTCACCTATTTACTGGAAGATCAAAACATGGTAAACAACCAATCGTTTTTGGCCACTTACCACAAAATATCTACCGATAAGAGTCAGAAAAACGAGATTACTAAAATTGGTGACGCCATACAATTGTTGAAAGCAGGAAGCCAATTACCGGAAGTAATGCTTATTGACCGCAATGGAAACAAGATTAGTTCTTCCGGTTTTACCAATAAAAAAACAGTTATTTTCTTTTGGACCGCCAATGCCGTTTCGCATTTAGAAGCCGTACACAAAAAAATATTAGATTTTCAAAAGAAACACCCAGACTATCAGTTTGTGGGTATCAACATCAATGATTCTCAAGACGAGTGGAATACGCTATTGAACAAGTACAAGTTTAACAGTATAAAAGAATACCGTTGCGCTGATTTTGAAGACATCAAAACCAAATGGGTGATTACCAAAATTCACCGAACCATTATTTTAGGTGACAACGGATTGGTTAAAAATGCGTTTACCAATATATTCGAGTTGAACTTTGAGGAAGAATTGAAGTAGTGGTCAGTTGGCAGTGGTCAGTATAAAAAAAGCGTCTCGAATTATCGAGACGCTTTTTTTATTATTTTGGTTCAACTGCTCACTGAACACTGAGCACTGAACACTATTAACTACTGGTTCCCTTTCGCGTAATCGGCTAAGAATTGTGCCAAACCTAAGTCAGTTAAAGGGTGTTTTAACAATCCTGTGATAGATGATAATGGTCCGGTCATTACATCGGCACCGATTTTTGCACAGTTAACCACGTGCATCGTGTGACGAATAGACGCCGCTAAGATTTGTGTTTCAAAAGCATAGTTGTCATAAATATCACGAATCTCTTGGATCAAAGCCAAACCATCGGTAGAAATATCGTCTAATCTTCCTAAGAAAGGTGATACATAAGTCGCTCCGGCTTTTGCCGCTAACAAAGCTTGACCGGCTGAGAATACCAAAGTTACATTGGTTTTAACGCCTTTATCAGAGAAATATTTACAAGCTCTTACACCATCTTTGGTCATTGGCAATTTAACCACGATTTGCTCGTGTAAGTCTGCCAACTCCTCGCCTTCTCTAACCATACCTTCATAATCGGTTGCGATTACTTCGGCACTTACGTCACCGTCAACAATGTTGCAAATGTCAACGTAGTGTTTTAAGATGTTGTTTTTTCCGGTAATTCCTTCTTTAGCCATCAACGACGGATTAGTGGTTACGCCATCAAGAACACCAAGTCCTTGTGCTTCTCTAATTTCGTTTAAGTTGGCTGTGTCAATAAAAAATTTCATAGTGTAATGTTTATGTGTAAAAAGTTGTGTTTTTGTTTTCGTGGTGCAAAATTACAATTATTTTTTAAGTTACTGAGTGCCTGAGTAACTAAGTTGCTGAGTTTTTTTACTCAGTTACTCAGCCACTCAGCCACTCAAAGCTTATAATGCTTCATCAATATACTCTCATAAACCCTATCCGGTAAAATTCGTTTTAAAACTATGGAGAACTTTTGCATAAAAGCCCCGACTTTGTAATGCAGTTTCGGATTCTTATCATTGATGATTTGGTAAATCGCCATCGCCATTTCGTCGGGATTGCTGCCGTTGTCCACGTGTTCGTCCATTTGCTTTAGTGTATTGCCATAAATGGTTTCATAAGCAGAACCTGCAATTAGCGGTGCGTGATATCTTCCCGAGGCAATGTTCGTAGCAAAATCGCCCGGAGCTACATTTACCACGTTAATCCCAAATGATTTTACTTCCATGCTAATGGCTTCGGTTATAATCTCTAAAGCGCCTTTAGATGCCGAATACACGCTGCGGTATGGCAATCCCATATAACCGGCAATGGAAGTGATATTGATTATTAAGCCCGAGTTTTGTTCGCGCATTTGCGGCAAAACCGCTTTGATGACTTCTATGGGTCCGAAGAAATTAGTTTCAAAATTATTTTTGATTTCTTTAGTTGGGATTTCTTCTAATGGTCCGGTAATCCCAACGCCGGCGTTGTTGATGACCACGTCAATTCGTTTGGAAATGGAAATCACTTTTTCGACTGAATGTTTAATGCTTTCGGTATTGCGAACATCCAAAGCAATTAAGGGAAATAGTGAATTGGTGATTTTCTCTGGATTGCGACTCGTGCCGTAAACCGTAAAGCCTTTGTGGAATAAAAATTCGCCTATTGCTTTGCCAATTCCGGAAGAACCACCTGTGATTAGAACTACTTTGCTCATTTAATATTAGATTTCAGATATTAGATATTAAATATACTGTTGGATTCGATAAAGATAAAAAACTTAGCTCAACTTAATTCCCAATCCGTGATTTTCGCTTAAGTAGATTCTTCCATTGACAATCCGGCTTCCTTTGGCGATGTCGTTGGCGATTAAATTGGCGCCATCTAAATCGGCGTAGTCGCACCATGGTGCTAAAACCGCTCCGGCCGAAATGCCTATTGTTGATTCGGTCATGCAACCTATCATGATTTTGAAATTTAATTCGCGGGCTTTTGAAATCATCTCCAGCGCAGGCGTTAATCCGCCGCATTTGACCAGTTTGATATTGATACTTTTATAATGTGGGACTAAATCATTTAGAACTGAAATATCTTGACAATCTTCATCCGCCATCCAATTGGCAAATTTATTTGAATTTAAAACAGAATACTGCTCCGCTCCTGTTTTCATCGGTTGTTCCAAATAAGTGAATTTGGAAACTTTCTGATTGTTCTCGAGCCAAAGGCATTCTTCAGCGGTAAAACTGCCGTTAGAATCTAAGGCTATGTTTTTATTTAATTGAAGTAATTGATTGATATCGCTTTCGCTAAAATGGTTGTACTTGACTTTAAACTTAGACCAAGCTGACTGTTCTATTTTCTCAATTTGCTTTTCGACTGAATCCACACTAATGGTAATCGAGGATTCCGGAAGTTGATTGTAATGGATTTGATTGAGTTTTAAAAAGCTTTGCTGCTCGAGTTTACCAAACAAATCCCAATACGCACAATCTAAGGCGGAACGCAGAAAACTCGGCAAATTCAAAGACAAGAGGAAAGTATAAAACTCGGTGGGATGTTTAGTTTTTTGACTTTCAATTTGGGCTTTTACTTTGGCTAAAATAATTTCAAAGTCGGATAAATTAATGTCATAATAATCTATTGAAGTACATTCGCCATAGCCTTTTTCACCATGACTTTGCAAGGTTACGATCAAGGCTTCTCTGAAAGTGTAATTTCCATAGGCGATGGCAAAGGTTTCTTTGAGATTGAACTTTACTATTTGCCATTTTAAAACCATAGGGTATAAAAATAAAAAATCCCGACAAACTTCGGGATACTTTTTGAAAAAAATGGCAAGCGACCTACATCGCACCGCTCAACCACATACCTTTGCTATGTTCCCATCCTGGAGGATTTTGCAGGAGCTGGTCGTGTAGGACTTGCCAGTGCAAATATACAATCTTTTTATTTTTTTGCAAGAATTTAAGAGCAATATAAATATATTTGTGAGTGAAAAATTAAATCTAAAAAATGAAAGTTTATAACCTATTCATAACCACTTTTTTAGCCTTAAACATAGTAAGTTGTGGTGATAAACAAAGTGACAAAGAAAGCTATTTCAGCTTTGATGAAAATGCCTTAAAGTCGATTTACCAGTCTAATGAAAAAGCCGATTTTACTTTATTAAACAACAATAATAAAACCATCGACAGTGTGGTTTATTTTGCCAACAATGAAAGAGTCAGCGCTGTAAAAGGCAATGGTAAATTCACTTTGGATTTGAGCGGCAAAAAATTGGGCTACCAAAAAATCAAAGCCTTAATTTATTTTGAAGGCGATACCATTTCGACTCAAACCCGTATAGAAGTTGCCGCTTCGGTGGCACCAAAATTATTTAAATACACTATTGTCAATACTTATGATCATGACGTAAATGCTTTTATTGAAGGTTACGAATTTCACAATGATACGCTTATAGAAAGTACCGGTTCTCCAGAAGGGACCAGCTATTTATCCTACATCGCCAAAACGGATTACAGAACCGGAAAGACCATTAAAAAAGTAGGATTGGATACGAAATATTTTGGTGAAGGCATAACGGTACTTAATAATAAAATCTATCAATTAACTTACAAAACTCTAGAAGGTTTTATTTACGATGCCAACACGATGAAAAAAATAAAATCGTTCCAATACGACAAACAAATCGAAGGTTGGGGAATGACCAATGACGGCAAAAACATCTACCATTCGGACGGAACAGAAAAGATTTGGACTATGGATCCGGAAACACAAAAGTTGGTTGATTTTATCAATGTCTATACCATTGATGGAAAAGTCAAAAGTATAAACGAACTAGAATGGATTAACGGGAAGATATATGGAAACATCTATCAGAAAGATTTGATTGCGGTTATTAATCCACAAAGCGGAGCAGTAGAAGCTGTGTTGGATTTATCGGCTTTAAGAGCGAAAGTAACCAATAAAGAAGCGGAAGTTTTAAACGGAATTGCTTTTCGTAAAACCACCAATACCATATTCGTAACGGGTAAAAATTGGAATAAGACTTTTGAGATTAAGGTAACGGAGTAAAACTTCATTATTTTATAATAAAAAACCTCTCGCAGTAAACGAGAGGTTTTTTTATTTATTTCTTGGTTACAAACTCCATTTTAGTGGCATCGTAAACCCATTTATTTTCCTGCTTCTTACTCTTCTGAGTCACTGAACCATCCGGATTGAGGATAAATTCAAAACCATCTCTTCTGATTTTTTCTTGTGTTTCTGTAGCAGCTGTTCCGCCTAAAGAAACTATTTCCGTTATGTGATTGGTCGTTTGGCTATTAGAAAACACTTGTTTCTTCTTGGTAATTTCATAAATCACCGAATACACATTGGTAATGTCTTCTGTTTTTTTATTGGTTTTGATTTGTACCATTTCTGTCCAAGTCAGTAAGTATAATTTAGTGCCACTTGCGGTGAATGAAGTCAGTTTGCAATTGGTTGGTTTAAAATTAGCATCAACCGCTTTAACAATCATGGCGTCTTTTTCTTTGCCGTTTTCATTAATTGTTACTTGAAAATTTCCTTTTTTTACTTCGGCGACTAAATTATCTACTTTGGCTAATCCTGAAGCTGCAGTTGTTGTGGGTTTCTTCGCTGCGGGTTTCTTTTTCTGACTGTAAGCATTGACACTCAGCATAGCGATTAACGCCAATAAAACGATTCTTTTCATTGTATACAATTTTTTGGTTTAAACAAGAATCGAATATACAAAATAATCAATACGGGAAATGTTAAAAAAAAAAGCCGTCTTACTGTAACAGCAAGACGGCTTCAACCAATTAACTTAAAATTTAATCTTTTGTTGATTTCACGGCTAGGTTGTAAATTACTAAACCAAATCCGATTTTGTTAATGGCATCAGCGATGTTGTAAGCAACATCAACGTTTCCTTTACCTAACAAACCAGTGTACCAGCCATCTGTACCCAACATGTATCCTAATGGATAAATGGCCCAGCCCACTAATACAAACCAACATAAAATTTTGTGAGAAGCAAGAACTTCACCTCCGGCAGCTTTAGCCAATTTAGAAGCTTCACCTAACCAGATTTCATAAACGATAGCAAAGTAAGCTATCCCTGAAACTAATCCCCAAACCCAAGCATTAGTTGGATCTACAGCTTCTCCGAAGTAACCTGTTACTAACATCACCAACGAATAAACAATCATTTTCCAAAGTAAAGATTGTTTTGCTCCTGCGATTTTTAGAATTAAATAAAACTCTAAACACATTAATGGCACTGTTAGAACCCAGTCAACATAGCGGAAGAATGTTGGTGATTCACCGAAACTAGCCCAATAATCTCTCATGTAGAAATAGTGAACTGCGGCAATGAAAGTAATTAAACCTGAAACTAAAACTGAAACACGCCATTTTTTATCAAACTGGCTTAGGGACAAAAAGAAAAATGCAGATGCCGCCATCATGGCCATGCATCCGATAAAGAAAGTAAAACCAACATAATCTGTCGGCAACATTTTCGCAATAAGCGAAGTTGAAAATAATAAATTTGTCATAATTAAATGTTTTAGAATTATTTGTTTAATCAAAGTTAAAAAACTTTAAACAAAATATATAATTATGTTTAACTTTTTTTATTTAATTTTAAACAAAAAATAAATCTATTGGAATGACAAATTCTAACAATTTCGGTATAGTAATCAGTTTTTTTGGATTATGGATAACCACATATTTTTCTATTGAATATCAACAAACTATAGGATTTGCAATAATTTTCTTATTTGGAATACTGCACGGATCAAACGATTTGAAATTAATTTCAAAAATCAACCAAGGAGAAACTGCAACTATTGGTAAAAAAATATTGCTTTACTATATCATTTTTGTCTTTTTTGGAGTTGTTTTATTTTACGTTTTGCCCAAAATAGCGCTTATACTATTTTTAATTGTGAGTGCTTATCATTTTGGAGAACAGCATTGGAATATTTTAAATACAAAAAAGGCGTCAAAAACGGTTATTGCTTTTCAAACGACCTATGGACTTTTTATCCTTACATTGCTTTTCAATTTTCATCAAGAGGAAGTTAGAAAAATCATCGGACAAATAATTAATGTTCCAATCACAAGTGTAAACTTCTCTTATTGTTTGATTGTTATTGGAGTATTACTGTTTGTAACCGGATTACTGTTGGTCAGAAAAAATCCAATTTTCAGCAAGGAAATAATGGTAAATATTGTCTATTTAATCTTATTTGGTATCATATTCAGAAATGCAAATTTGATTTGGGCTTTCGCAATTTACTTTGTTGTTTGGCATAGCTTACCTTCCATTAAGGAACAGATATACTTTTTGTATGGAGAGTATTCTTTGAAAAATTTTGTACAGTATTTTAAATCTGCTTTTGCCTACTGGATTTTATCCTTAATCGGTATTCTACTTCTTTATGTATTATTTAAAGACCAAGAAATTTTTAAAGCTTTATTCTTTTCCTTTTTGGCAGCAATAACATTTCCGCACACTTTAGTCATCATGAAGATGCAAAGCATTAATAAGAATAACGTATAAGCTGTACCATAAAAAAAGTCGGACAATTGTCCGACTTTCTGATTTTAATATTTTATTCGAAAATTATTTCACTTCTTCGAATTCTACATCTTGAGTGTTATCGCCTTGCGCTTCAGCTTGCGGTTGAGCCTCTTGAGCCTGACCGGCATCGCCTTGAGCGTACATGGCTTCAGTAGCTGTTTTCCAAGCGGCATTCACATTGTCTAACCCTTTTTGAATAGCTTCTAAATCTTGCGATTGGTGTGCCATTTTCAATTCGGTTAAAGCATATTCGATAGCCGTTTTGTGCTCTTCAGATAATTTTTCACCCAATTCTTTCAATTGACTTTCTGTTTGGAAAATCATACCGTCAGCTTCGTTTAATTTATCTGCTTTTTCTCTGGCTTGTCTGTCGCTTTCTGCGTTCAATTCAGCATCTTTTTTCATTCTTTCGATTTCTTCCGGAGTCAATCCTGAAGACGCTTCGATACGAATGTCATGAGATTTTCCTGTTCCTTTGTCAGTTGCCGACACTTTGATGATACCATTAGCATCGATGTCAAAAGTTACTTCAATTTGCGGAACACCTCTTGGTGCCGGTGGAATGCCTTCTAAGTGGAAACGACCGATGGTTTTATTATCCGCAGCCATCGTTCTTTCTCCTTGGATTACGTGGATTTCAACACTTGGTTGGTTGTCCGCAGCCGTAGAGAATACTTGTGATTTTTTTGTTGGAATAGTCGTATTTGACTCGATTAATTTAGTCATTACGTTCCCCATAGTTTCAATTCCTAAAGATAAAGGCGTAACGTCTAACAACAATACATCTTTTACATCACCGGATAAAACGCCACCTTGAATCGCAGCTCCAATTGCTACTACTTCATCAGGGTTAACTCCTTTTGATGGTTTTTTACCAAAGAATTTCTCAACTTGGTCTTGGATAACCGGGATTCTTGTAGAACCACCAACCAAGATTACTTCGTCGATATCTGAAGTCGTTAAACCCGCATCTTTTAAGGCTTTAACAACCGGTTCCATTGAACGTTTTACTAAACTTTCTGCCAATTGCTCGAATTTAGCACGAGTCAAAGTTTTCACTAAGTGTTTTGGACCTGTAGCCGTAGCGGTAACGTATGGTAAGTTGATTTCTGTTTGTGTCGAAGAAGACAACTCGATTTTTGCTTTTTCAGCGGCTTCTTTTAAACGTTGTAATGCCATTGGGTCTTTACGCAAATCGATACCTTCTTCTGTATTGAAATCGTTAGCCATCCAATCGATGATTACTTGGTCAAAGTCATCTCCACCTAAGTGAGTATCACCGTTTGTAGACAATACTTCGAAAACACCATCACCTAATTCAAGTACAGAAATATCAAATGTACCTCCACCTAAATCGTAAACGGCAATTTTTTGGTCTTTACCTTGTTTGTCTAATCCGTAAGCTAATGCCGCAGCAGTTGGCTCATTGATAATACGCATTACTTTTAAACCTGCAATTTCACCTGCTTCTTTCGTAGCCTGACGTTGTGCATCGTTAAAATATGCCGGAACAGTAATAACTGCTTCGGTAACCGAATGACCTAAATAGTCTTCAGCTGTTTTTTTCATTTTTTGAAGGGTCATTGCTGACAATTCTTGTGGTGTATAAAGTCTTCCGTCGATGTCAACACGTGGTGTGTCATTGTCTCCTTTTACTACTTTATACGCTACAGTCGATGCTTCTTTAGCACTTTCTGTGTACTTGTTACCCATAAAACGTTTAATAGACGCTATGGTTTTTGTTGGGTTTGTCACCGCTTGTCTTTTCGCAGGATCACCTACCTTAATTTCTCCACCTTCTACAAAAGCAATTACAGATGGCGTTGTTCTTTTACCTTCTGCGTTAGCAATTACAACTGGTTCTCCACCTTCCATAACGGCCACACAAGAGTTGGTTGTACCTAAGTCGATACCAATAATTTTTCCCATTTTTATTTTCTCCTTTTAATTTATTTTTGATTATTCCTCTACGAGTGAATAATACTTTGTGTTGTACGATTTCGAGAATGTCAACTATTGTGCCAAGCGGCGATTGGGAATAAATTGTCAGTTATGGGTAAATTATGCTGACAAGATGACATTTTCATTAAACAGAACCATAATTAATTCTATTATAAAGACTCGTCTACGAATTACAATTAAGCGCTATTAATTAATCCAAAATCGATCAGAAATCGGGCAATTTTTGGGATAGCCCACTGCCATAGGGTCAAAATGAAGAACGCCAAAAAGATACCATGCACTCGAAGACACATAAGGTTTGATGTCAGCACCAGTCCACAAAAATCCTGATCCATAACCGGTTCCTAAATTAGTTACATAAGGAATTCCTTTAGTGTTGGAATACAAACTACTATTGACCAATCCTTTTTCCATTTGCGCTAGATAATAATCAGCTTGCGAAATCATTCCTGCTTTTTGAAAAGCAACAATCATTTCTCCGGTACCTTCGAACCACACTGTATCTCTGTCAATATCAAAACAAAATCCCGTAACAATTTCACCGGTTGTCGCAGCTGGTTTGCTTGTTAGGAAAAGTGCTTCACTACTTTGCAAAGTACTGTTAGGGAAATTCTCAAAGGCACAATAACCCCAAGAGAAATTATCTAATGCAAATTGGTGGTAATTATTAGGATAAGCCAAAAGCAATTGGCTGGATGCTACCCATCGGTCTTGTTCCAAAAAAGCTAACAATTGGTGATGGAAAGTATCATAACCCAGAATGGCATTATAAGCATCTATCATTCCTTCAGTTACTTGGTTATTAATTAAACCATTATCATCATAACCGGCATTCAAACTACCGTTAGGATTTTGAAGCGATCTAATCCAGGTTTCCAAATGATTTTGCAAATTACTGTAAGCAGTACTATTGTATTTAGCTTCGTAATTGTTCAAAGCGATTAAAAGCCAACAATTATCACCCATCCATCTGGGACCATCTGGAATTCCGGCAGCATTTCTGAATTGGGCAAAACCACCCGTTCCGGCATTAAGTTCAATTGAAATACGGCTATCAAAATAATTAAAGAGCTTTTCTGCTTTAAGTCGGTCTCCTTTGGCAATAAAAACTAAAGCAGCTAAGGCATTGTCATAAAGAGAAACGATGTTCCCATTTTCAGTACTTTCAACCAATCCATTAGCCAGTTGCATTTGACAAAACCATTCATAAACAGCTGTGGAATTAGCGTTTTCATCAGTAATCGGCTCACCATAAAAAGTAATTCCGTTACTTTCTTCCGTTATTGTTATGGCATTGGGCGTAAAGGTATAAGATGGATCTTGTGGGGTCAAGATGACTTCTCCACTTACCGCATCAATTTGAAATTTTCCTTGAGCATCAGTGACCACAAAATCCTCGTTAGTGTAATACACTTTGATATTGGGAATGCCAAAATTATCATCGTTGTAAACCGAACCCGAAATGCCATAGGTAGGAGTAGTATCCTCCAGACTCGCACAAGAGAATAAGAATAAAAAAAATAAGGTCATTGAACAATAATTCAACGACCTTATTAATATATTTTTAGGAGAAACCATACTGATTAATCATTCATCGAAATCAGGAACTCATCGTTATTTCGGGTTTTCTTGATTTTATCATTAATAGTATCCATCGCCTCTACCGGATTCATATCGGCTAAGAACTTGCGGAGAATCCACATTCTTTGTAGTGTTTTTTCATCTAACAACAAATCATCACGACGTGTGCTTGACGAAGTCAAATCGATAGCCGGGAAAATTCTGCGGTTCGCAATTTTTCTGTCTAATTGTAGCTCCATATTCCCTGTTCCTTTAAATTCTTCGAAGATTACTTCGTCCATTTTAGAACCGGTTTCGGTTAAAGCTGTGGCGATAATACTCAGTGAACCGCCATTTTCTACATTACGAGCAGCTCCAAAGAAACGTTTTGGTTTTTGCAACGCATTCGCATCAACTCCACCCGAAAGCACTTTACCGGATGCCGGTTGAACCGTATTATAAGCTCTGGCCAAACGCGTAATCGAATCTAATAAAATAACCACATCGTGACCACATTCTACCAAACGTTTTGATTTCTCTAAAACAATATTGGCGATTTTTACGTGTTCCATTGGTTCTCTGTCAAAAGTGGAAGCAATTACTTCACCACGCACACTGCGTTGCATATCGGTAACCTCTTCAGGTCTTTCGTCGATTAGTAAAACTATCAAATAAACTTCAGGATGATTGGCGGCAATGGCATTGGCGATGTCTTTTAACAACATCGTCTTACCCGTTTTGGGTTGCGCTACAATCATTCCGCGTTGTCCTTTTCCGATTGGTGAAAACAAATCGATTACTCTCGTAGAAACACTAGCTTGTTTATCGGCTATATTGAATTTTTCTTTTGGGAAAATTGGCGTTAAATGTTCGAAAGAAACTCGGTCTCTAACCACTTGCGGATCATGTCCGTTGATTTTTAAAACCCTAACCAATGGGAAAAATTTTTCTCCTTCTTTTGGCGGACGTACTACTCCTTTTACGGTATCACCGGTTTTCAAACCGAATAATCTGATTTGTGAAGTCGATAAATAAATATCATCCGGAGAAGCTAAATAGTTGTAATCCGAAGAGCGCAAGAAACCGTAGCCATCAGGCATCATTTCTAACACGCCTTCACTTTCTATAATTCCGTCAAATTCATAGTCAGAATCGCGAAAATTAGGATGTTTTTTACCTTTAAAGTTTGGATTATTGTTGTTGGCATTACCGTTACCATTTTGATTTGGATTCTGGTTCTTATGCTTTGGCTCGCGGTTGCCGTTATTATTTTGAGTTGGATTGGCTTCTGTCTCTTCAACAGTGGCTTTTTCTGTAACTTCTACTTCTGTTTCTGTTGGTTGCGATGAAGCTATTGGTGTATTGTTGGTGTTTTTCTTTTTATCGAAAGGTTTTTTGAACTTAGGATTTTTATTTTCAAAAGCGGGTTTTTCTTCGGTTACAGCTGCTACAGGTTCTTCATTGGCGAACAAATCATTTTGATTGGTTTCAGGCGCTTTCTTGGTTTCAGGAGTAATTCGGACTCTTTTTCCCTTATTGTCCTGGACTTTTTCCGGAGTAACTTTAGGCTTCTCTTCAGCAACGGCATTGTTTTGGTGTTCCAAAATTTGCGCAATCAGCGTATCTTTTTTGGCACCGGTAACTTTAATGGTTTTTGCCAATTTGGCAATGTCTTGAAGCTCAGAAAGCTTCATTTCTTTTAAGGCAGAAATATCAAACATGAATATTGTTTTGATTTAATTTTTGATTTGGAAAATACTACAAATGTGGGTAGAAAATATTGGTATAGAAAAGTCCGAAGATGAAGTACTTGCGGATTTGTTATGCAATAATACAAATAAAAATTTACCATGCAATAGTATTTTTTAAAAAGAAACTATATTTTTGTCCAACATTTTTATAAAACTATGTTTAGAATACAGACTTATTATTTGATAGCTTCTCTAATCGTTACAGGAGTTTTGCCTTTTGTGTTTCCGTTATGGAAAGACGAATCGGGTAAATCATTCTATTTTATGATGGATATTGTTTACACTGCACTATTCGGATTGAGCAGCACGCTATCATTATTAAGCATTTTATCTCACGCAAAAAGACAACAACAATTTGTCATGGGCAGATTGAATATCATATTGAATTTAATTTTATTAGGATTATTTGTGTATCGAACACTAACGGCATCTGGAGAAGCAATTGTTTCTGAGAAAGGTGTTGGGATGTTCTTACCTATTCTTTCTATCGTACTTTTGGTTTTGGCCAACAAAGCCATCAAAAAGGATGAAGATCTCGTAAAATCTGTGGATCGATTGCGATAAACCTATAAACTTAGTTTTTTAGTGCTGCGAAAAACCCGTCTCGTTAAACAGACGGGTTTTTTATTTTTAACCACATAGATTCATAGATTTTAAAATCCAATATTTCAGGAAATCTTTGCTTTTAAATAGAAATCACTAACTATGTGTGAAATTTATTTTCTAAAACTATTTAATTAAATCCTTCACTATGAATCTATGTGGTTGAATATGAATTTATTTCTTACCAATTTCAATAATCTCCAATCCCTGAATCTTCTCACCGTCAATCTCGAATCTTAGCATCGTTCGCACCTGGTGAAATCCATAAACACCACAAGCACCGGGATTCATGTGCAATAAATTTAGTTTCTTATCAAATTGCACTTTTAAAATATGCGAATGCCCGCAAATAAATAAATTTGGAGGATTGGTTTGAATTTCAGCTCGAATCGCTTGATTGTATTTTCCGGGATAACCGCCGATATGCGTAATCCAAACATCAACGCCTTCGCAAAAAAACCGATTGTTCAACGGAAATTCCATTCGCGCTTTGTCATCGTCTATATTGCCGTAAACGCAACGTAAAGGTTTGATTGCCTTAATTGTATCCGTCACTTTTAAATCACCAATATCTCCGGCATGCCACACTTCATCGGCTTGGTGAACGTATTTCAAAATAGTTTCATCAAGGTGACTGTGGGTATCGGAAAGCAACAGGATTTTTTTCAAGGTAAAAGGTACTAAGGTGCTGAAGCACTAAGGTTCTGAGGTTGCAAATATAATCAATGAAATTATGAAAACTTTAAACATCCAATTTAAAAACCTTTGTACCTTTACACCTCATAAATTTTGGCACTTCAACATTGAGATATTTTATCGAATTAGCTTATAAAGGAACCCATTACCACGGCTGGCAATACCAACCCGATGCCAATTCTGTACAGGAAACCCTAAACAAAGCTTTAACTTTAATCCTAAAAAAAGAAATCGACATCGTTGGCGCAGGTCGAACAGATACAGGCGTTCATGCCAAAAAAATGTACGCCCATTTTGATTATGAAAACGAAATCGATGCCAAAATCCTAACACACAAACTCAATTCTTTTCTACCCAAAGACATCGTCATTTTTAATATTCTAAAAGTGCATGATGAAGCACACGCTCGTTTTGATGCTAAGAAAAGAACTTATGAATACCACATTCACACTTTTAAAGATGCTTTTGAAAATGACGGAAGTTGGTTGCACCAATTGCCTTTGGATTTGAACAAAATGAACGAAGCGTGTCAAATTCTTTTTAAGCATAATGATTTTGAATGTTTTTCTAAAACGCATTCCGACGTCAGAACGTTTAATTGTGTTATTTTTGATGCACATTGGCAACAAGAAGGCAATAAATTGGTTTTCACCATAGCTGCCGATCGATTTTTACGCAATATGGTTCGCGCCATCGTAGGAACCATGATTAATATTGGTTTGGGCAAAATAACCTTAACCGATTTTGAAAAAATAATTGACAGCAAAGACCGTGGACAGGCCGGATTTTCGGTTCCTGCGCATGGTTTATATTTAACCCAAATTGATTACGAATATATAAAATAATATGCAGGCAAAAGCATTCGACACTAACTTATTCAAACGCATTTTAAAATACACCAAACCTTATAAAGCAAGGTATTACGGGGTGATTTTGTTTGCCGTTTCGCTTTCGGTATTTGCCGCACTTCGTCCTTATTTGTTAAAGCAAACCGTAGACGAATACATCAAACCCAAAGACGAACACGGATTGTTGTTTTATGTCACCATCATGGGCATTGTATTGCTCTTGGAAACTTTGTCCCAATTCTATTTTGTCTATTGGGCCAATTGGCTCGGACAAGACATCATCAAAGACATCCGTACCAAATTATTCAAGCACATGCTGAGCTTCAGAATGAAGTATTTTGACCATGCGCCTGTTGGGCAATTGGTAACACGTTCGGTTTCTGATATTGAACAAATCGCCCGTATTTTCAGCCAAGGTTTATTCATGATTATCAGTGATTTACTAAAAATGATTGTGGTGTTATTTTTTATGTTCTATATGAACTGGCGCCTGACTTGGATAGTAATTTTGGCCATGCCGATTTTGGTTTACGTCACCCGAATCTTCCAGCGAAAAATGCAAGTGGCTTTTGAAGAAGTGCGAAATCAGGTAGCCAATATGAATACGTTTGTACAAGAACGCGTGACAGGTATGAAAATAGTACAGCTTTTTAACCGTGAGCAAATTGAGTACGAAAAATTCAAAGAAATCAACCAAAAACACAACAAGGCTTGGATAAAAACCATATTATACAACTCCATCTTCTTCCCTATCGCCGATATTATTTCGTCGCTAACCTTAGGCGCTGTAGTGCTTTACGGTGGTTTTCATATTTTAGATGGGGATAAATTCACCACGTTTGGCGATTTGTTTTCTTACACGATGTTTATCGGAATGTTATTCAACCCTTTGCGTCAAATTGCGGATAAATTCAACGAGATGCAAATGGGCATGATTGCCGCCAATCGCGTTTTTGATATTTTAGATACCGACAAAGATGTGCAGGAAGACGGAACAGTAATTGCCAATCACTTCAAAGGCAATATCCGTTTTGAAAATGTACGCTTTGGTTACAACGACAAAGAAGAAGTCTTAAAAGGCATCAATCTCAATGTAAAAGCAGGCGAAACCATTGCTATTGTTGGAGCAACCGGTGCCGGAAAATCAACCATCATCAACTTATTGAATCGTTTTTACGAAATCAATTCGGGGACAATTTATGTGGATGACCAAAACATTAATGATTTCGAATTGGAAAGTTTACGCCAACAAATTGCCATCGTTTTACAAGATGTTTTCCTTTTTGCCGATACCATTCACAACAATATAACACTCAACAACCCAAATATTTCTCGAGAAGAAGTCATTGAAGCTGCTAAGAAAATTGGCGTACACAAATTCATCAAAACGCTTCCCGGCGGTTATGATTATGACGTGAAAGAACGCGGTGTGATGTTGTCTTCGGGCCAACGCCAATTGATTGCTTTCCTTAGAGCTTATGTTAGTAATCCGAGTATTTTGATTTTGGATGAAGCGACTTCTTCTATTGATACTTACAGCGAAGAATTAATCCAAAAAGCCACCGAAAAAATCACGCAAGGCCGAACTTCAATCATTATTGCACACCGATTGGCAACGATTATGAATGCGGATAAAATCATTGTGATGGATAAAGGCCAAATTGTTGAAGAAGGCACTCACCAAGAATTGGTTACCAAAGAAAAAGGATACTATAAAAATTTATACGACTCACAGTTTGCCACCGAAATGGACTAAATAAACCATGAAGACATTCCAACAGCTGAAAAAAAACCTGAAACAGGATTTCTCTACGCTAAAAACCATCAAGTTGGCGGTTTTAGGTGATACTGCCACTCAGTTTTTAACACAAGCCATAAGAGGTTTGGGCTATGACAAAGGCTTTGATATCCAAATTTGGGAAGCCGATTTTGATCAGATTGAACTTCAAATCAGCGACAGTGAATCGGAATTGTATGAATTCAAACCCGAATTGGTTTTGATCTTTCAATCTTCGCATAAATTATTAGCCAAATACAATAAGTTAAAACCGGAAGCTCATTCCTCATTGGCTTTGCAAGAGTTAGAGTCGGTTGACTTTATGATTTCCACCCTAACCTCACAGTTGGATTGCAAAATCATTTATTACAATTATACCGAAATTGACGATGCTGTTTTTGGGAATTATGCGTTGAAAACCGAATCTTCTTTCCTGTTCCAATTGCGGAAGTTAAACTTTGAGTTGATGTCGTTTGCCACAAAAGACCCGAATTTGTATTTGTGTGACTTGTCTTCGATACAGAACCAAATTGGGAAAAGCAACTTCTTTCAAAGCTCGATTTATGTCAACACCGAAATGGTTTTAAGCTTAGATGCCCTACCATTCGTAGCTTCTCGTACTTTAGACATTATTGAATCACTCCACGGCAAGTTCAAAAAATGTGTGATTTTAGATTTAGACAATACCACTTGGGGCGGAATAATTGGTGATGACGGCATTGAAAATATACAAATCGGAAGTTTGGGTATTGGCAAAGCGTTTTCGGAATTTCAATATTGGATAAAAAAATTAAAAAATCGCGGGATTATTGTCGCCGTTTGCAGCAAGAATACCGAATCGGTTGCCAAAGAACCATTTGAAAAACATCCTGATATGGTTTTAAGACTGGAAGATATTTCGGTTTTTGTGGCCAATTGGGAAAACAAAGCCGATAACATTCGCCACATCCAAAGCATTCTGAATATCGGATTTGACAGTATGGTTTTTTTGGATGACAATCCGTTTGAACGCAACATCGTTCGCGAATATTTACCCGAAGTCACTGTACCCGAAATGCCCGAAGATCCGGCAGAATATTTGGAGTATTTATACACTTTGAATCTGTTTGAAACGGTTTCCTTTTCTGAAGAAGATTCGGAGCGCACCAAAATGTACCAAATTGAAGCCCAAAGAGCGAAAGTCCAAAAAAAATTCACCAACGAAGAAGACTTTCTGCAAAGCTTAAATATGGTTTCATTAGTGGAACCTTTCAATAAATTCAACCAACCGCGAGTAGCCCAATTATCACAGCGTTCAAACCAATTCAACTTGAGAACTGTTCGTTATACGGATGCGGATATTGAAAAAATTGGCGCTTCGGTTAACCATTTTACTTTTACCTTTACGTTAGAAGATAAATTTGGCGACAACGGTTTGATTTGCGTGATTATTTTGAAAAAAGAAAACGAGCAAACTGCTTTTATCGACACTTGGTTTATGAGTTGCCGTGTACTAAAGCGCAGTATGGAGAATTTTGTGTTGAACACGATTGTTGATTTTTGTAACCAAAAAGGTTTCGAAACACTCAAAGGCGAATACCTTCCGACGGCTAAAAACGATATGGTCGTGAACCATTATGCTAATTTAGGCTTTGAACAAGCTAATGAATTTTGGACCTTAAAAGTGACTGATTATATTCCGAAAAAAACTTATATTTCGAAAAAATAAAAACATGGACAGACCAACCATTTTAAAAGAAGTAACCGATGTATTTATCGATGTATTAGACAATGAAGACATTGTTTTAACCTACGAAACTCAAGCGACTGATATTGACGATTGGGATTCTTTGAACCATATTCAATTGGTGGTTGGGATTGAAAAACACTTCAAAATCAGGTTTACTTCCAAAGAAATTCAGAGCTGGAAAAATGTGGGCGAAATGATTACTTGCATCCAAGAAAAAGGAATTTAATGTTTAAAATTGAGGACACCTTTACCGAGCGTTTTAACGTTACCGATGAAATTTATCATGGGTTCATCACTTTGTTTAAAGACCAAAATCCATTGCATACCGACGCGACATTTGCTGCCGATAAAGGTTTCAAAGCCGAAGTGATGCACGGGAATATTTTAAACGGTTTCCTCTCCTATTTTATTGGCGAAGGTTTGCCAACCAAAAATGTGATTATTCATTCACAGGAAATTCAATATAAAAATCCGGTTTATCTCAACGACTCGCTTGAATTTAAAGCTAAAGTTGTTGGTTTCTACGAATCGGTAAATGTTGTGGAATTCAAATTTGATTTCAAAAATTCGGAAGCCAAAGTCGTGGCGAAAGGTAAAATTCAAATCGGTTTGCTATGAAAATACTACTCACAGGTGGCGCATCCGGTTTGGGCGAATCCATTACCCGAACTTTAGCAAAAGACGATAACAATACGGTTTACTTCACGTTCAGCCAATCTTTGGCGAAAGCCCAACAATTGGAAGCTGAATTCCAAAATACAATCGCCATCGCTTGTGATTTTGCAGATGAAAAAGCAGTTGAAACTTTGGCCCAAAAAATCACCGAACTCGACTTGGATGTAATCGTTCACAACGCGTATTCAGGTGATTATTTAAAAACTCATTTTCATAAAATAGAAACTACCGATTTCTTGACTGATTTTAAAGTCAATGTCCTACCGGTTGTAACTTTAACCCAAGCAGCAATCAACAGTTTCCGAAAGAAAAAAAGCGGCAAAATCATCACGGTTTTGACTTCCGCTTTGGTGGATGTTCCGCCGGTTGGTTCGGCAGTTTATACATCGAACAAAGCTTATTTGGCTAAACTAACGCAAGTTTGGGCCAATGAAAATGCGAAGTTCAACATTACTTCCAACTCGGTTTCTCCTGCTTTTATGGAAACCGCGATGACTTCGGCAACCGACGAACGCGTCAAAGAACAAATGATTGAAAGCAATCCGGCAAAGCGATTATTGACAACGGAAGAAGTTGCGGTAGCGATTGCTTTTTTGGTTACTGATTCGTCCCAAATCAACGGAAAAGATTTTGTGATTAACGCCGGCGATACCCTAAAATAAGAAAGCTTATGGTTTTTAATTCTATTCCATTCGTTATATTTTTTACGGCATTCTTTCTGCTTTATTGGCTCGTGGTGAATAGAAATCTAAAAGCCCAGAACCTACTTTTATTACTCGGAAGTTACTTCTTCTACGCTTGGACCGATTGGCGTTTGTTGGCTTTTTTGATTGGCGTTTCGGGGTTGAACTACTCATTGGGACTCAAAATAGAAAGCGCCGTTAATGAGAAAACCAAGCGCATTTTTCTTTACATAGGAGTACTACAAGGCATTGGCGGTTTATTATTTTTCAAATACTATAACTTTTTTGTCAGTTCGTTCAATGAGGCTTTTCAATCAATTGGGATTTCGCTTGGTTTAAATACTTTGAAACTGATTGTTCCTTTGGGGATAAGCTTTTTCACATTCAGAACAATCAGTTATTTATTGGATATAGATAAAGGAAAAGCCGAAGCTTCTAAGGATTGGCTGGTGTTTTTTAACTACGTCGCGTTCTTTCCTTCAATCCTTTCCGGACCAATTGATAAAGCCAAAACCTTTATTCCGCAACTGGAAATCCGAAGAGCATTTAATTATCACAATGCGGTCGATGGCTTGCGTCAAATACTTTGGGGTTTGTTTAAAAAAGTGGTGATTGCCAATAATTGTGCGGTCATTACCAACGATGTTTTCACCAACTATCAAAACCTTCCGGCGAGTTCGCTCGTGATTGGGATGTTTTTGTACACCATTCAAATCTATGCCGATTTTTCGGGTTATTCCGATATGGCGATTGGTGTCGCGCGCTTGCTTGGGTTTAAGATTACTAAGAATTTCGACTTTCCTTTTTTCGCCCAAAACATAGCCGATTTTTGGAGAAGATGGCACATTTCTTTAACGAGTTGGCTCACCGAATATGTATTTACACCGTTGAGTATTTACTTCAGAGATTATGCTAATAACGGTTTAATACTCGCGATTGTTATCAATTTCACGCTTATCGGAATTTGGCACGGCGCGAATTGGACCTATATCCTATTCGGGTTTCTTAACGGTATTTATTACATTCCGCTGATTTTGAAAGGAACGATGAACAAGAAGAAAAAGTTAGCCCAAACCGGTTTTAAGGAAATAGTCAATATGGTAAAAACTTTTACTTTGGTAATGCTGACTTTCGTGATTTTTAAAGCAACCAGTATTACCGAGGCGTTTGATTTTTATAAGCATTTAGGTTCTAAATCATTGTTGCAATTGCCGATCTTGAATGGGGTTTCTTTACTTTACTTTGGTTCGATTTTAGGCTATATCCTTTTGATGTTTATGATGGAATGGAACGCCAAAACGAATGAGCATGCGCTGGAATACTTTGGCACAAACCAACCCAAAATAGTCCGTTGGTTAGGCTATTGTTTGCTCATTGTTGTGATTTATTATTTTTCGAGTGCGGTTTCGAATCAGGATTTTATTTATCTGCAATTTTAAATGAAACAGTTTTTTAAAAATACAGCCTTGTTTGCGTTGCTCTTGATAGGAATCTTATTCCTTATTCAAATCGCTGTTTCTTTTAGAATCAAAGGTAAAACGGTTACGGGTTATGATACTTTGGAACAAACTTCAAACGTCAATGCCGATTTGGTTTTTATGGGAAGTTCGAGATGTTGGGCGCATTTTGACCCGCAATTTTTCGAAGACAATTATCTTTTAAAATCGGTTAATATTGGGATGAATGGGCATTCCGACTTGATGGCATCGACTTTGAGATTGCAAAATTATTTGGCCAAAAACAAAGCGCCTAAGTTTGTGTTGCTCAATATTGATCCGTTTATCAGTGCGGGAAGTTTGGAGCACAACACCAAAATGGTCAACAAAAACGACTATGCCCGATTTGCATTTTTCCCCAAAGAAGAAGACCAACCCTTTATGGATTATTTCCAGTTCGATGCGGCCGAACGCTATTTACCGCTATATGCTTTGTTCAAATACCAAATGTTTATCGATTGTGTGACTTTGAATAAATCCGATGCTTTTCCGAAAGGTTTTGAGCTGAATGATGAGCAATGGGATACTATAAAATACCCGATTTCGGATATCAATAAAAAGTATTTTTTTAAGCCGAAAGACATGCCAAGTATTACCAAAGCTTTGAAAGAATTGAATGATTTGTGTCGAAAAAACAACATTCGTTTGATTGCCATTGAAACACCGGTTTACCAAATCACTTATGATTCCATTGCCTTTGAAAGACCGAAAACAATTTGTCAAAAGCTTGACATTCCTTTTATTGACGCTAATTATGAATCCATCCGAAATAGAACCGACTATTTTTACAATGCCATTCACCTCAATAAAAAAGGAGTTGAAGAAATGAATAAACGTCTCAAGAATGAAAAAGAATTGAATACAATTCTCAAAATAAATCCATAAATTCGCAGTCTTAAATAATTATAGAAATTATACAGGAATGACACGAGCGACAGCGACTGCATTTTTCACATATAACAAATAAACACTCGAAAAATGAAATACGATATTATTGTTTTAGGAAGTGGTCCGGGCGGTTATGTTACGGCAATCCGCGCGTCACAATTAGGCTTTAAAGTAGCCGTAATTGAAAAAGAAAACCTTGGAGGCATTTGCTTGAATTGGGGTTGTATTCCAACGAAAGCACTTTTAAAATCAGCTCAGGTTTTTGATTACCTAAAACATGCTTCAGATTACGGTTTGACCGTAAAAGAATTTGACAAAGATTTCAATGCTGTTATCGCCCGTTCTCGTGGCGTAGCTGACGGCATGAGCAAAGGCGTTCAATTCTTGATGAAAAAAAATAAAATCGACGTTATAGATGGTTTCGGAAAAGTAAAACCAGGAAAAAAAGTTGACGTAACTGCTGCAGACGGAAAAGTAACGGAATATACTGCTGACCATATTATCATTGCTACCGGCGCTCGTTCAAGAGAATTACCGAATTTACCGCAAGATGGTGTAAAAGTAATTGGTTACAGACAAGCGATGACTTTACCAACTCAGCCTAAGAAAATGATTGTGGTTGGTTCAGGCGCGATTGGTGTTGAGTTTGCTCATTTCTATAATTCAATGGGAACTGAAGTAACTATTGTTGAGTTTATGCCGAATGTAGTTCCGGTAGAAGACGAAGACATTTCTAAACAATTTGAGCGTTCGTTGAAAAAATCGGGCATCACAGTAATGACTAATTCCTCAGTAGAAAGAATTGATACTACCGGAAAAGGCGTAAAAGCTTTTGTAAAAACCGCTAAAGGCGAAGAAGTTTTAGAAGCCGATATTTTGCTTTCGGCTGTGGGTATCAAAACCAACATTGAAAACATAGGCTTAGAAGAAACCGGTATCAAAACCGATAAAGATAAAATTTTAGTAAACGATTTTTACCAAACCAATGTTCCGGGTTACTACGCTATTGGTGATGTAACACCAGGTCAAGCTTTGGCTCACGTAGCTTCAGCAGAAGGAATCCTTTGTGTGGAAAAAATCAAAGGTTTACATGTTGAGCCTTTAGATTACGGCAACATTCCGGGTTGTACTTATGCAACACCTGAGATTGCTTCTGTTGGGATGACTGAAAAACAAGCCAAAGAAAAAGGATACGAATTAAAAATTGGGAAATTCCCGTTCACAGCTTCAGGAAAAGCCAAAGCCGCCGGAACTCCGGATGGATTTGTAAAAGTGATATTTGATGCCAAATACGGCGAATGGTTAGGTTGTCACATGATTGGTGCCGGTGTTACCGATATGATTGCGGAAGCGGTTGTAGCGCGTAAACTGGAAACCACAGGACACGAAATCTTAAAAGCGGTACATCCTCACCCAACGATGAGTGAAGCGGTGATGGAAGCAGTAGCTGATGCATACGGAGAAGTGATTCATTTGTAATTCAGAATAATAAATCATAAAAAAACCATCCGATTTGGATGGTTTTTTTATTTTGATACGGTAGTTAGTTTTTTGCTTTCAAGGCTTTGTACTTTTCTGTCATTTCAAGTGCATTATAAACACTCATCAAAGTTTTTTTGGCGCCGTCGTTATTTGGTTCTAATTCGTAAGCTTTTTCTAAATAAGGTAATATCGCTCTAAAGTTTTTTTCTCTTTCTGCTTTTAAAACCTCGTAACGTTTATTGTCTTTATCAGAAGTTCCTAATTTGTTCATTTCGTTAACAAACTTTTCGTCTGCTCTCAATTTTAATTCGGCTAAATTTAAATTCGCATTAAAATAGTTTGGATTGATTTCTAACGCTTTTTTATAATACTTCTCAGCGTCTTCAATCTTATTAGCATTAGCAGAAATAACACCTAGATTGTATACTAAATCAACATTATTTGGATCATTAGCTAAGGCTTGATTTACCAATTTAGTGTAAGTATCGAAATCATTAACTTTCAAATACAAATCGGCTTCCGTTAAAATAAGTGATGAATCCTCAGGATTGGCATTACGAGCTTCAGTCACAGCAGCTTTTGCCTCCTCTATTTTTCCCTTTTCCACCAATATCAAAGCGATGTTTTTATAAATCTCACCTCTTTTAGAAGTGGTTTTTTCATCTCTTGGCTTTTCGTGAGTCCCGGATTTAATAAACAATTCTCGTTCAACTTTAGTGTTGAAAGTTTCCTCTTGTTTTGAAGCTTTATTGTAAGCCCAAAAAATAGTAGTTTCGCCCGTGTAATTTAATTTCTTTAACTCATAGTAATAAACTAAAGCATTATCATAATCTAAGGCATTAACTGCAAAACTGGCGGCATAAAACAATTTATCGGGATCGTTTTTATCCATTTGATATGCCGAATACAATACACTACCGGCTTCTTTAAACTTTTTCTCTTCTCCAAGACCAACGGCATAATTAACCAAAAATGGTTTTAATTGAACTATGCCATCGTCAATAGCTTTTGACAAAAGTGCTTTTCCAGAAGTTTTTTCAAACTCTTTTACACTGTTCATACTTGCAGTTAACTTGGCAATATTTTCAATGGTAAAATAGTTAAAAACAAGTTTGGCGTTTCCGGCATTCTCCGGTTTTGTGTAAGCCTGTTTCATTTCTAGGAAAGGCACAGTCGATTTATAATAATCTAAATAAACCTTATCTGATTCTGTTGCGTTTGCAATAAGCGGCTCAGCTTTTACTAAAGTGCCTTTAAAATCAACTATATCCTTATCGGTATAGACTTGTTTATCATAAATTTTCTTCAAGGCTTTCAGCTCGTCTTTTTGAGCGAAAGTTGAAACAGAAACTAGTATTGTTGAAGCCAATACAATGTGTTTAATTTTCATGTGGTATTATTTTAAATTATTCTTGAGTTTCTTCTGTAGTGTCTTCCGAAGTTTCATCTGCATCGGTAACATCAGTGATGTCATCGTTACCTTCTATTTCTCCTTCTACTTCTTCTACTTCGTCTTCTTTCATTACTTTGGTGACCGCTGCAATCGAATCGTTTCCTTTGATATTAATCAAACGAACCCCTTGTGTAGCTCTTCCCATTACTCTCAAATCAGACACTTCCATACGAATGGTTAATCCCGATTTGTTGATGATCATCAAATCGTCTTCATCCGTTACAGCATTAATCGAAATCAACGCTCCGGTTTTTTCAGTGATGTTTAGGGTTTTTACTCCTTTACCACCTCTGTTGGTGATACGGTAAACATCTTCTCCGTCTTCATCGACCAATTTTGTTCTTTTTCCATAACCGTTTTCGGTAACGACTAACAACTGTGTATCATTGATATCATCCTTGTTAACAGAAACCATACCAATCACCTCATCTTTGTCATCGGCTAACGTAATTCCGCGTACTCCGGAAGCTGTTCTTCCCATTGGACGGGTTTTTCCTTCTTCGAAACGAACCAACTTTCCGGATTTAACAGCCACTAAAACTTGGCTTTCTCCGTTGGTTAATTTAGCTTCTAATAATTCGTCATCTTCTCTAATGGTAATCGCATTAATACCATTTTGACGCGGACGTGAGTATTGTTCCAATGGCGTTTTCTTCACTTGACCTTGCTTGGTTGCCATGATTACATAATGACTGTTGATGTACTCTTCGTCTTTCAAGTCTTGCGTACAAATGAAAGCTTTTACTTTATCATCGCTTTCGATGTTGATTAAGTTTTGAATCGCACGGCCTTTGCTGGTTTTACTTCCTTCCGGAATTTCGTAAACACGCATCCAGAAACATTTTCCTTTTTGGGTAAAGAACAATAAATATTGGTGATTCGTAGCGACGAATAAATGCTCTAAGAAATCTTGGTCGCGAGTTCCGGCACTTTTTTGGCCAACGCCACCTCTGTTTTGAGTTTTGTATTCTGATAAATTGGTTCGTTTGATATAACCTGCGTGAGAAATCGTGATTACCACATTTTCATCGGCAATTAAATCTTCGATACTTACATCGCCTCCACTGTATTCAATAGTTGAACGACGTTCGTCACCATATTTATCTCTGATTTCGATTAATTCGTCTTTGATCAATTGCATTCTCAATTCTTTGCTTGCCAATAAATCTTTCAAGTGTTGAATTAACTTCATGATTTCTTCGTATTCCGCTCTTAACTTGTCTTGTTCCAGACCGGTTAATTGACGCAAACGCATTTCAACAATGGCACGAGCTTGAATTTCAGAAAGGGTAAAGCGTTCAATCAATTTGGTACGAGCTTCATCACCGTCTTTTGACGAACGAATCAAAGCAATTACTTCATCAATATTATCCGAAGCAATAATTAAACCTTCTAAGATGTGAGCTCTTTCTTCTGCTTTGCGCAATTCGAATTGGGTTCTTCTTACGACAACATCATGACGGTGTTCTACGAAATAGTGAATCAAATCTTTTACGTTCAACATTTGCGGTCTTCCGTTTACCAACGCAATGTTGTTAACACTAAAAGAAGACTGTAATGCCGTAAATTTGTAAAGGGTATTCAAAACCACATTCGGCACTGCATCGCGTTTCAATTCATAAACGATGCGCATTCCGTTTCTATCCGATTCGTCACGGATATTTGAAATCCCTTCGATTTTCTTTTCGTTAATTAAATCGGCAGTTTTTTTAATCATTTCTGCCTTGTTGACTTGGTACGGAATTTCGGAAACGATAATCGCTTCTCTTCCATTCGACTCCTCAAAAGCCACTTTGGCACGAATCACAATTCGACCACGTCCGGTTTTGAAAGCTTCGCGAACACCTTCGTAGCCATAAATCACACCTCCGGTTGGAAAGTCCGGTGCTTTGATATGGGTGATTAATTCGTCAATCTCAATATCATTGTTATCGATGTAGGCTAATGTTCCGTCAACCACTTCAGTTAAGTTATGTGGCGGCATGTTGGTTGCCATACCAACTGCAATTCCCGAAGCTCCGTTTATCAATAGATTCGGCACTCTGGTTGGCATTACTTTTGGCTCATACAATGTATCGTCAAAGTTCAATTGGAAATCTACTGTTTCTTTGTCGATATCTGCCATAATGTCCTCAGACATTTTCTTCATTCTGGCCTCAGTGTAACGCATCGCTGCCGGACTATCGCCATCGACAGAACCAAAGTTACCTTGACCGTCAATTAATAAATAACGCAAACTCCATTCCTGCGCCATACGAACCATGGCATCATAAACGGAAGTATCGCCGTGCGGGTGATATTTACCCAAAACTTCTCCAACAATTCTTGCGGATTTTTTGTGCGCTCTGTTTGAAAAAACGCCTAAATCATACATTCCATATAACACTCTTCGGTGTACCGGTTTTAAACCGTCACGCACGTCAGGTAGCGCTCTTGAGACAATTACAGACATCGAATAATCGATGTAAGCTGATTTCATTTCATCTTCGATGTTAATAGGAATTAACTTTTCTCCGTCAGACATATTTTATAAATTATTAATAAAAAATTAGTTTAGATTCAAAACGTGCTAATATAGAATATTTATAGCTTTTGTGGCTATTTTTAGTCCACAAATTTCAATGATTTATTAACAAAACGGAGGTTTTTTAACAAACATAACTTTTGAGTATTTTTACAAAATCTATGATTATAAAAATAAAAAAAACCGTCTCGTTTAATGGATACGAGACGGAATTAAAATCATCCTTTTTTTAATTTTTAAGGAACTGCTATCTGATGGCTTTCAGGAACACCATTTATGAATATTTTCAGAACATAAATTCCTGTATTCAAACTACTAACAGAGAAAGTAGCTTGGTTATTATTAATACTGATTTCACCTTTTGAATACCCCATCAAATCAAAAAGTTCTCCGGTAATAATATCTGTTGAGTTTGGAATAACTCCAGGGTTTTCTAAATCAACAGTTACTATGTCTGATGATGGATTAGGAAACACCTTATACATTGCTTGTCTTTCTGCCGACGGGCTAATGTTAAATGTTAAATATTCCCATCTTCCCCAACCACAGCCACTATTTCGAGCTCTAACTCTTACGCCGGTTGGACCATAATTTAATAATTTTAAAATACAATTATTGCGAATACTTGGGTGACGTATTTCAACTTTTGAGTTGATTACTTCCCATTGCCAATTACTTTGATCTGCTGCCTCTGTGCTTGACATTCCATCAAAATGAGCAGTTATTCTATCGTCAACGTTATTTCGTGGTACGTTAGCATAAACTTGCCCTGAACAAAAATCAAGACCGCCTACGGTATTACAGGTAAAATGATTTAAACTTGGTCCACCTGCATGAAGGTATATTGTTGATTGAATACCATTTCCAAAAGTGGCTGTTATTGATGCTTCATCATCGCTAACACCTGTTACAGTGATATTATTAGGGTTTTGAGAATTGACAATAACATTACTTGTAGTCCAGGTAGCACCCGATGGTAATCTGCATAAATCATCTCCATTATCTAGAGAATAAGTTTTTGTTTGTCCAATGCATAATTCATCGGAACCAATAATAACATCATCTAACGAAATTGGATACACCGGCAATTGAGGATTACCGGCAAGTTCTTCAAGCAACCAATCTACACTTTCTTTAGTAAAAGAGGTATGCTGTGTATTTTTTGAACCACCAAAATAACTATCAAAAGGGGTTTCATTTGCGCATACCAGATTATACTCCAAAGGATTTGCCCAGCTTTGATTTGGGTTAAGATGTGCTAAGGCAGAAAAAGTAGGTATAAAGGAATGGATTGGGTTGAATTCGCGTAAAGACCATTTACTTCCTCCTAACACTTGACTTAATGAAAATAAAAAATTTGTTATGCTTATATCATTCATAATAGATGTACCAGGAACAGGATTTGTTGCTAGAGTTGGATCAGCAATTAGTTGTTGGGCTCCATAAAATCCACCGGGTACATTATCCATAACACCACGGGGATTTAAATTTGTTGCAATAGTAGTTTTATCATCTAACAGTTTTTTAAATCTACAAACTCTACCTGTTGAACCTGTTGAAGGCATAAATTGACTTTCTAAAGAAGCAATATGTATATACCAAGTGATTGAACCTAATCCTAAATTAATTCTAACCCTTTGAAATCCTCTAATATTAAGTACTCTTTCACCATCTTGTGCAAACTTTATTTCATCACCATTAGAACCAATTATTGGTTGACCATTTAATCCATTTACTTCTTTAGAACCTGATAAAGAACCGTTTACAACTGAAATTTTTCTTAAACTCATTGGCCATCCACTTGAACCTGTTACACCATTACCATTTTGATTGTCATAATGCATTTTAAAATAATTATTCCCTCTATCAGATGACATACCTTGTGATGTAGTTTGTGCATTAAGAAGACTTGGTTCAGCAACGTGATAATCATATAAAAATGGTGGATTCATAGAAGGATTTGGGATAGCTCTTCTACCATGAAATTCTATTAACTGTTGTTTTGCCGCTGGTGAGTTAAGCTGTTTATTATAAAAATTTTCAGCGGCTGCATTACTAGACTTTACTAGACCCAACACTGCTTGGTCACCCAATGGAATATTAGCCCCAAGATGCGGGCTATCAACACTTACCCATAAATAGACATTATGCTGCCACACCGGCAAGGCAGTTTCTTCAAACTTTTTCTCCATAAAACTCAACGCATAGCGTGAGATTTGCCCTGCCATACTTGGTGCAATAATCGCTATTTGATTGGTACTGCCATTATTCGCTACTTGGGTTTTTACGTCCTGTATTAGTTTTACAATTGCCATGGCATTGGTCTCAATATAGTAAGCACCTCCATCTATATCCACGCTTTGACCATTGTTCAAATTAGTGGCTTGATAGTTAGGAAAGTTTACAATAATGACATCGTAACCGAGGTCTCGAAGTTCTTTTAACAATGGATTTTGAACCCCATTATCATAATAAACCATCATATCTGTTATTGATTTATGCTTAATTGGGTCAAAAACACCGGCGGTTTCATTTTTACTTGCACAAGACTCATCCATTTCACAATCGCAATCTTCAATTCTGCGGGTATCACCGGGATCAAAGCCATCGATGATGATAAGTGGTTTTTTGATCAATCTTGCTGAATTCCCATCACTATAAAATACCCTATAATTCATTTGTGCTCTTATGCGTGGATCGGAGGCATTATAACCTTGTCTGTCAATTGCAGCAAGTTGATTGTTAAAATCCTGTCTGTAATCAGTCGGACCAATAGCACCACAACTTAGGGTTTCACTTGGACTTAAATTGGTATTTCTAAAATAAATTTCTCCTCGAGTTACCATCGTTGTTCCATCGCTGTATAGAATAGTACATTTTATAGTTTTAGTGCCATTAGTTGCATAGGCAGTAGTAATTTCTTGGTCAATAAACACCCCATTTGTAACAATATTTTTTATTGTGCCTTCGCCAAAATCTACAGTTAAGTTTTTAATTTCTTTTGAACCGTTGGTATAGAAAAAGCTTTTGTTAAATCTATACACAATTTCACTACCCGAAACAGCATCTTTTAGTGGAGAAACTACTGTATTGTGCATCATATAAAACGGAACTTGATTCGGGATTTGAACAAACTTTCGTGCTATACTATCGAGTAACAATCCCCCATTAGCTGGGTTGTCTTCATGATAGTTTATAATATTGAACTGAGTGTTCAATATCCCAACATCAACTACGTTATTAGTTAACAAACCATTTTTTAAGTTGACAGTAAGTGAATCTAATGAAATGAATTTTTGACCATTGCTGGCGCGGTACATTTCAAGCATGCTTTGTCGGAAATAACTGTAATCAGCAGTGTTAGAAGAATCTTTACTGTTAAAATTGTAAAGGTCAGCAAATGGAGTAGTTCGTTCATAGATAATACCACTGGTAACAAGCGATTTATCTATATCCACTAAAAGTGAATCTAATTGTTTTGGCGCAGCAGCGTCGTCGTCTTGAGCTTTTGTATGAAAAGAAAGTGTCATACATAAAGCCAGAAAAAATAATTTTTTCATAAATTTGATTGCTTTTGGTTAATAATTTTTTGTTAATCATTGAATAGGGTTGCCTTTGCCGAGGCAACCTTATTTTTTTTATGGAAAATAGGTTTGACTTATAGTGAGACTATTTATATCAAATCTCCCGCTAGTTATTTCTATTTCATCATTTGGATTTTGAATATTTCGTACCTTACAATTAAAATTGCCCGAAATAATTGTCCTGTTTTCGTTAATACTTAAATAATTTATTTTAAATGCTCCTGAATTTTCATACGACACATATTTCTGAAAGGAATTAGTGTTTTTATCAAAAATTATACAATGTAGATAATTATGATCAAGCCCATCACTACTATTCATCCCATTTGATTCATCGATAACATAATCCCCAATACCATTTAAATAAACGTCTTCCATGTGTAATAAAAAACTAGCGGTATATTGGCTTTTATAATCTATTATTTCAAGTTCAAAATAGGCATTTGGATTTACCATTCCACTTCCCCATAATGCCGCACCCCAAAGCGGATTTACAATGTTATTATTTCCACTACGTGGCACTAAAAGTTTCCCATCAATCAAACACCCAAAAGTGTTAGCTCCTGTTTGCGTTTCCGGTGGTAAACCATCTCCCGGATTGCTGTCGTCACTGCAGGCAATGAGCAGTATTGTTGTCATAAATATTAATATTGTTTTCTTCATTCCATAATGTTTTTTGTTAATTATTAATTTTTAAATATTCATAAGTTCTCACAAGAAATGGTTGCTAAAAGAATGGTTTGTTTTTCTCACTCTCACTAAAAAAACATCTCTTATAACCAACATTTACATGCGTATTAGTTAAATATTTTCCCCCATCATTAAAAATATGCAATCCGTTTTGATTTCCTTTGTTGCCATCAACAAAATATTCAACACTAAAAAACACGGCATCTTTGTCATTGATAAAATAATTCAATCCATAACCGGTAAATAAATTATGATTATAATTAGAGAAGTTTTCAGTAATAGCTGGTGAATAATCACTGTATTCACTTTTAGTTTCTATGCTCAAAGCATATCCTAATTTGAGAAATCCCGCAAAATTTTTATAGAGTCTAACCTCCCATTTTACATCTAATGGTATGGCAATGGCTTCACCCTTGAATCTTCCAGCATTGTAGGTAGTCTTGCCGGCAAAATCAATGAAAGATACATCATCTGAAAATGAAGCACCTATTTTGTAATATTTTAGTCTACCGGAAACACTCCAATGTCTGGCAAAATAATATTCTGCTAAAAAACCTCCTTGAAAAGATGTTTTTGGTTCATTAAACTCAAAAGAACCAATAATATTATTCCCAACTTCAATTCCAAAATATACTTTGCCTTTTGGATTTATAATGCTGTCTTTTTCCTGTGCAAACAAACCCGTTGAAATAGACAATACTAAAATTACTAAGCAATTAATTTTTACCATTTTTTTTAAAAATTAAATTAATTATTAAAATTATTCTTTCAAAATTATAAAATTAAAAAATACTACTAGTCTACTTTTAGTGTACATTTTCAAAAAAAAACAGATTAAAGGTTCGGTTTGTTCCTGTACTATTAGTTTTATCAAACTAAGATATAAAAAAACAATTAAGTAAGAAAAAAATGTCTTTACTAAAAACATTGTGGTTTTAAAAAATAATAATCAACACATTTTATTAACAAAATAGCCGCTTTTTTTGGTTAATAAAATAGTAGCACGACCGCTTTTATTATTGGCTTTTTTTTTGTCAATTAGCTGACAGTACTTTTAGGCGGAATGATTTTTGTTAGAACCATTCATTATAACTAAATTTACAATACCAATAATATATTTATATGGATGATAATTTTTCACCAAGAGTCAAAGATGTGATTACCTACAGCAAGGAAGAAGCATTGCGCTTAGGCCATGATTTTATTGGTACAGAACATTTGATGCTTGGTATCCTGAGAGATGGAAATGGTAAAGCGATAGCTATTTTAAATAACCTGTCTATAGATTTAGATCATTTGAGAAAAAAGGTCGAAATCTTAAGTCCGGCCAACCCTAATGTAGAAATCAGCAACGAAAAAAAGAACTTACACTTGACCCGTCAAGCGGAACGCGCCCTAAAAACAACTTTCTTAGAAGCCAAGGTATTTCAGGCCACTTCAATAAGTACAGCCCATTTGCTTTTGTGTATCCTAAGAAATGAAAATGACCCAACAACCAAACTACTACACCGTCTTAAAATAGACTATAACGTAGTTAAAGAACAGTATTTGAATATGACACCAAACGAAGAAGATTTTACAGACAACTTGCCAAGAAATGAGTCATACAATGATGATTCAGGACAAGATGACAGTTTGAAAGAAGGTAGTTTCAATAATCCGGCGAACAAGACCAATAAGAAATCGAAAACTCCGGTTTTGGATAACTTTGGTCGTGATTTAACCGAATTGGCAGAAGAAGGCAAACTCGATCCTGTAGTAGGTCGCGAAAAAGAAATTGAGCGTGTGTCTCAAATTCTAAGCCGAAGAAAGAAAAACAATCCGCTACTTATCGGTGAACCTGGTGTTGGTAAATCTGCCATTGCCGAAGGTTTAGCCTTGCGCATCATTCAAAAGAAAGTATCGCGTATTCTTTTCAATAAAAGAGTCGTAACGCTTGATTTGGCTTCGCTTGTTGCCGGTACCAAATACCGCGGACAATTCGAAGAAAGAATGAAAGCCGTAATGAACGAATTGGAGAAAAACGACGACATCATTTTATTCATTGATGAAATCCACACGATTGTTGGAGCCGGTGGTGCTACAGGTTCGTTAGATGCGTCAAATATGTTTAAACCGGCGTTAGCGCGTGGCGAAATACAATGTATCGGTGCTACAACGCTCGACGAATACCGTCAGTATATAGAGAAAGATGGCGCGTTAGAAAGACGTTTCCAAAAAGTAATCGTAGAACCAACTTCGGTTGAAGAAACAATTACCATTTTGAACAACATCAAAAACAAATACGAAGACCATCACAACGTAATTTACACCGACGAAGCGATTGAAGCTTGTGTTAAATTGACTAACCGATACATGTCGGAGCGTTTCCTTCCGGACAAAGCGATTGATGCTTTAGACGAAGCAGGTTCTCGTGTTCACATCACCAACATTGATGTGCCAAAACAGATTTTGGATTTGGAACGCCAATTAGAAGAAGTGCGTGACTTGAAAAACTCTGTCGTTAAAAAACAGAAATACGAAGAAGCTGCAAAATTACGCGATGACGAAAAACGCTTAGAAAAAGACTTAGGTATAGCCCAAGAACAATGGGAAGAAGATTCTAAAAACAACAGAATTCGCGTGACTGAGGATAATGTAGCCGATGTGGTTTCTATGATGACCGGAATTCCTGTGAATCGTATTGCCCAAACCGAGAGCAACAAATTAGCTCATTTACCTGAATTGATTCAAGGAAAAGTAATTGGGCAAAACGAAGCTGTTCTAAAAATCTCCCGTTCTATCCAACGTAATCGTGCCGGATTAAAAGATCCGAATCGTCCGATTGGTTCGTTTATTTTCTTGGGACAAACGGGTGTTGGTAAAACGCAATTGGCGAAAGTTTTGGCCAAAGAATTATTCGACTCTGAAGATGCTTTAATCCGTATCGACATGAGTGAATACATGGAAAAATTTGCGATTTCCAGATTAATCGGTGCGCCTCCGGGCTACGTTGGTTATGAAGAAGGCGGGCAATTGACAGAAAAAGTTAGAAGAAAACCATATTGTGTAGTGCTTTTAGACGAAATAGAAAAAGCGCATCCTGATGTGTTCAATATGATGTTACAAGTATTGGATGACGGCTATTTGACCGATAGTTTAGGTCGAAAAATCGATTTCAAAAACACGATTATCATTATGACTTCGAATGTTGGAGCGCGTCAGTTGAAAGACTTCGGTCAAGGGGTTGGTTTCGGAACCGCTGCCAAAATTGCGCAAGCCGATGACAACTCGAAAAGTGTAATTGAAAACGCGTTGAAAAAAACTTTTGCGCCTGAATTCTTAAACAGAATTGACGACGTAATCGTATTCAACCCGTTAGAAAAACACGACATCGATTTGATTATCGAAATCGAATTGAAAAAATTGTTTGCTCGCGTAGAAGAATTAGGTTATAAACTGAATCTTTCCGCACCGGCAAAAGCGTTTATCGCTGAAAAAGGTTTCGACAAACAGTTTGGTGCTCGACCATTAAAAAGAGCGATTCAAAAATATGTAGAAGATGCTTTAGCCGAAGAGATTATCACTTCGAAAATAGCGTCAGGCGATGAGATTTTTATGGATTTAGACGAAACAGCTCAAGAGTTAACCGTTACGATTCAAAAAGCCGAAAAGCCAACAAAATAAGTTAGTTAAATTATAATAAGCCACAAATAACACAGATTCACGCCAACTAATTAGTGAGAATTTGTGTTATTTGTGGCTTAAAATTTTTATAAAATGCCAATAAACAAAATCATATTAGGTTCAGAAGAATGGTGTTCGTTTCCCGAACTGGAAATTCCGGCTATTAAAGCTCGTGTAGATTCTGGTGCTAAAACTTCGGCGCTTCATGCCATCAACATCGCTCCATTTGTAAAAGATGCAGAAAACTGGGTGAAATTTGACATTAACCCTATTCAAAACAACCTCAAAACTGTAATTCATTGTGAAGCCAGATTGGTAGACAAACGTATTGTTAAAAGTTCGAGTGGTTTTCGAGAACAACGTTACGTGATTAAAACCAATTTGTGCATCGGTACCGATACTTGGGAAATTGAAATGACCTTAACCAACCGAGATTCCATGGGTTTCCGAATGTTGTTAGGCCGTGAAGCGATGAGTGGCAGAATATTGGTTGACCCGGAACAAAAATATTTATTAGGACAAACCTCCACCGAAAACTTAAAAGATTTATACCAAAATTCAATTGCGGTCAAATCAGGTTTGCGCATTGGTGTTTTGGCCAGTAATCCCGAGTTGTACAGCAACAAACGCATCATGGAAGCCGGCGAGATGCGTGGTCACGAAATGCATTTTTTGAACATCAAGGAATGTTATATGAAGCTCGATGCCCACAATCCCGAAATTCATTATCGTGGCGGAAAAGTACTGGACAATTTCGACGCAGTGATTCCGAGAATTCGGCCGAGTATTACTTTTTACGGTTGTGCTTTGACGCGTCAGTTTGAAGCGATGAAAGTCTTTTGTTTAAATTCCGCAGCAGCGATAACCCAATCGCGAGACAAATTATTTTCACTACAATTATTATTACACCACGGCGTTGATATTCCAACTACCGGATTTGCGAATTCTCCTTTGGATACCGATGATTTGATTAAAATGGTTGGCGGTTCACCGTTAATTGTAAAATTGCTCGAAGGAACACAAGGAAAAGGAGTCGTTTTGGCTGAAACTAAAAAAGCAGCAGAATCCGTAATCAATGCGTTTAAAAGTTTGAACGCAAATATTTTGGTGCAAGAATTCATCAAAGAAGCCGATGGTAAAGACTTGCGTTTGTTCGTGGTAGACGGAAAAGTCGTTGCAGCCATCCAACGCGAAGCAGCACCGGGAGAATTCAGAGCCAACATTCACATGGGCGGAACAGCTTCGGTAATTAAACCCACACCGGAAGAAAAGAAAATCGCCATCAAAGCGGCTAAAGCCATGGATTTAAAAGTCGCCGGTGTAGATATTATCCGTTCGTCTAAAGGTCCGTTATTATTAGAAGTAAACTCGTCTCCGGGACTTGAAGGTATTGAAGGCGCAACTAATAAAGATATTGCCGGAGAAATGATAAAAGCGATTGAGAAGAATTTTAAAAGTAAGGGTGAAGTCAATAGTGAAAAGGCATTAGGCATTAGTAAAAAACAAGTTAATATTCACAATGTTTCCGAAATTTCAGAAGAATAAAACAAACTATGAACAAAAACCGACTCGAAGCCTTTAGCGATGGTGTTTTAGCAATCATCATTACCATTATGGTATTGGAGTTTAAAGTCCCGACGGAGACCACTTTTGAAGCGGTGATTCCTTTATTTCACAAGTTTTTGAGTTACATCTTGAGTTTTATCTACGTTGGAATTTATTGGAACAACCACCACCACATGATGCATACGGTAAAGCATGTTAACGGAAATATCCTTTGGGCCAATTTGCATTTGTTGTTTTGGCTGTCATTAATTCCGTTCGCCACGGCTTGGATTGGCGAGCATCACTTTGCTCCTTTTCCGATGATGTTGTATGGTATTATTTTGTTGATGAATGCGATTGCCTATTTTATATTGCAAACGGTTATTTTAAAACACCACGGTAAAGATTCTATTCTTTCCAAAGCGGTTGGCAAAGATTTTAAAGGAAAAGTATCGGTGATTTTATACGTAATTGCTGTTTTTGCCACCAAATATTCCATCGAAGTTTCGGGTGCTATCTATATTTTAGTAGCGCTAATGTGGTTGGTTCCCGATAAAAGGATTGAAAAAATCTTAAACGAAAACGAATAGTATGAACTTACTCTCTAAAATTATCATAGGATTTATTGCAGTACTGCACATATACATTCTTTGGCTCGAAATGTTTGCTTGGACAACTCGCGGAAGAAAAGTGTTTAAAACCATTCCGGCAGACCAATTTGAAAAGACCAAAGTCATGGCGGCCAATCAAGGTTTATACAACGGCTTTTTGGCTGTAGGTTTGATTTGGTCATTAATAATTACTGATGTTGTTTGGAGTCAAAACGTAGCGTTATTTTTCTTAGGTTGTGTTCTCGTGGCCGGAATCTACGGCGCACTAACCGCTTCTAAAAGGATTTTCTTTGTACAAGCGATGCCTGCAATTTTGGGATTATTGAGTTTACTCTTTTAACCAAATCTGAAAACTATTTTAAAAACCACAGAAGTTTAAATACTCTGTTCTTTAAAAACTACTCTATCGTTCACCTAGGAATTATAGAAATCATTTCGTTTTAGTTATAAGCATTAATCTACAGGATTGAATGAACTTTGATTAAAAGATAAAATGCCATCAAAAAACACCAAAATTTGCAAAGAAAATAATGACAAAGGATTGCACAAATCACAAGCGCACATCATCCTTGAAGTCGTAGAGTATGTCCCCGACACTATTGTTTGCAAAACAATTATAAAAAATGTTGGCGGAAAATTATCAGCCGTTGCTTTTGATGAAGGGGAAAAATTTTGTGAAAAAACAACCCAATATGACACTTATGTTCAAATCATCGATGGAGAAGCAGAAGTAACCATCGGCAATAAACATTGCAAACTGCATTTGGGAGAAAGCATGATTATCCCGGTGAACACTGCACATTGTTTTAAAGCTAATAACGAATTCAAAATGATAACCACTATCATAAAACATAGCCCCAAAAGAAAGACTACAGCAGCTAAAAGTTCCTAAACGAACTGTTACTTCTAGCCTTAATCCTCCAAATCAATCATAAAACTATTCAAAAACGCCACTGAGTTTTCAATGTCGTAATGCAAAATTCTGTCTTCTTTTACCAAAGGCACTTCTGAGCGGTAAGATTTCAAAAACATTTCAATAAACTCACTTGATTTTAATGGTTGTCTGAAGGCAATCGCCTGAGAAGCATTCATCAACTCAATCGCCAAAATGCGTTCCAAGTTATCCATAATGCGAAGCGTTTTAGTCGCTGCATTGGCACCCATACTTACATGGTCTTCTTGTCCGTTGGAAGAAACAATACTATCCACACTCGCCGGCGTCGCCAATTGTTTGTTCTGACTGGCAATACTCGCCGCAGTATATTGCGGAATCATAAAGCCTGAATTCAATCCCGGATTGTCCACCAAAAATGCCGGCAAACCTCTCAATCCTGAAATCAATTGGTAAGTTCTTCTTTCTGAAATGCTTCCCAATTCGGCCAAAGCCAAGCCTAAAAAGTCTAAAGCCAAAGCCAATGGTTGTCCGTGAAAATTCCCTCCGGAAATAATTACATCTTCGTTTTTAAAAATATTGGGGTTATCGGTAACCGAATTGATTTCGGTCTTAAAAACTTTCTTTACATAATCAATCGTGTCTTTCGAAGCACCATGCACTTGAGGAATACAACGGAAAGAATACGGATCTTGAACGTGTGCTTTTGGCTGGGTAATGATTTGACTGTCTTCCAACAGTTCTCTCATGCGCTTAGCGGTTACGATTTGCCCTTTGTGCGGACGAACATAATGAATCAGTTCATCAAACGGTTCAATTCGACCATCAAATCCTTCTAAAGAAATGGCCGAAATCACATCCGCCAAATACGAATATTTCATCGCTTTAAATAAGATATAACTGCCGTAAGCGCTCATGAATTGCGTGCCGTTTAATAAAGCCAAACCTTCTTTAGATTGCAATACGATGGGTTGCCAATTGAACTTTTTTAATACTTCTGACGTGTGTACTTTCTGGCCTTCAAAATTCACTTCGCCTTCGCCTAATAATGGTAAAGACAAATGTGCCAATGGTGCCAAATCACCACTCGCACCAAGCGAACCTTGGGTATAAATCACAGGTAAAATATCGTTATTATAAAAATCTACCAAACGCTCTACAGTTTGTAATTGCACACCCGAATGGCCATAGCTTAAACTCTGAATTTTAAGCAACAGCATTATCTTTACAATTTCCTGAGGTACTTCTTCACCCGTTCCACAAGCATGCGATTTGACCAAGTTTTCCTGAAGCTGAGACAAATTCTCATTCGAAATTTTCACATTACATAACGAACCAAAGCCGGTATTGATTCCGTAAATGGGGGTTTCATTGGCTGCCATTTTTTGGTCCAAATAATCACGACATTGTTGAATGTTGATTTTGGCTTCTTCCGATAAGGCTAGCGTTTTATGTTCGGCAATAATTTCTTGCAAAGTCTCTAAAGTCAATACTTCCGTACTGATGTAATGCGAATGCTCCATTTTTGGTGAGGATTAAAAGCCCAAAATTCCACAAACGATTGTTAAAAAGCAACAATTTAGCCGAGTATTTTTTGAGAATTTATTAAAAAAATCAGCTTTCGAATAGTGATATAAATAAAAAGCTATTGGTTACAAAGAATTATTGCGATATTCTTAAAAATTTAAGGAATCCTTTTTTAATTCTCAAAAAGTTATACATTTGGAAAACATGATGTCAAGCTTAGCCAAATATCAATTCTCTCTTACAACCAAAACTTTGGTTGCGTCTTTGGCTACAACAACATCAACAACTACAACCCCGTTTGGGGTATAATTTTCACATATAATCCACTTGACATGTACTTTCGCAAGAAAGCAAATCACTCATCATTCATAATTCATAACTAAAAAGTCATGATAGTATTAAAATTTGGCGGTACCTCAGTAGCCAATGCTGAAAATATTTCGAAAACCATAGCGATAGTCGCCAACAAAAGCAAAGAAAACCAGCTTGCCGTAGTCGTTTCGGCCTTTAGCGGCGTAACCGATTTACTAATTTTAGCCGGAAAAACTGCCGGTGCCAAAGACAAAGGCTATAAAGACATCGTTAGTCAAATCGAGAAAAAACACAAAGACGCCATCGATGAATTGGTTTCGCTCAGTGAACAAAGCGAGATTATTGAAACGATTAACCATGATATCAACCATTTAAAAACTTTATTGGATGGTTGTTACCTTTTGGGTGAATTATCGAGCAGAACGGCTGATATCGTAGCTGGTTTTGGCGAATTGTTGTCTTCTCAGATTATTGCCGTAGCGCTAAAACAAAAAGTCAGTAACTCCGCTTTTAAAGACAGCCGAGAAGTAATTAAAACCAATTCCAACTTCGGAAAAGCTGCGGTTGATTTTGAGGTAACCAATGAATTAATCGCAGATTATTTCTCAAACAATACTACTCAAGTCACTTTATTTCCCGGTTTTATTGCTTCGTCATTAGACGGAAATACAACAACGCTTGGTCGCGGTGGTTCCGATTATACGGCAGCGATTATTGCAGCAGCAGTAAAAGCCGATATTTTAGAAATCTGGACCGACGTAAACGGGATGTTCACAGCAAATCCGAAAAGCGTTAAGCAAGCCCAACCGATAGAAACTATTTCCTATCAAGAGGCAATGGAATTGTCGCATTTTGGGGCCAAAGTTTTGTATCCGCCAACGATTCAACCGGTGTTGAAAGACAGCATTCCGATTTTTATCAAAAACACTTTCGAACCCGAAGCCTACGGAACGTTGATTTCTAACACTCCGGAAGCGTCTAGTAACCCAATTAAAGGAATTACCCATATTGACAATATTGCGTTGCTGACATTAGAAGGATCAGGAATGGTAGGTGTTGCAGGTTCGTCCAAACGTTTATTCGAAGTCTTGTCTAACGAAAATATCAATGTGATTTTTATTACCCAAGCTTCTTCGGAACACTCTATTTGCGTCGGAATTTTAAATGCCGATGCCGATAAAGCCAAAACCGCCATCGACAAAGCATTTGAAATGGAAATCGCGCAAGGCAAAGTGGATCCGTGTATTGTTGAAAAAGACTTGTGCATAGTAGCACTTGTAGGTGAAAGCATGAAAAATCACCAAGGCATCAGCGGCAAAATGTTTAGCACTTTAGGCAAAAACAATGTCAATATTCGTGCGATTGCGCAAGGTGCTTCCGAAAGAAATATTTCAGTAGTCATCAATGAAAAAGATGTCAAAAAAGCTTTAAATACTTTACACGAACGCTTCTTTGAAGACAATACCAAGCAGTTGAATTTGTTTGTTATGGGTGTTGGAAACGTAGGCGAAAAGTTCATCGACCAAATCAGCCAACAAAAGAAATTCCTAAAAGAAAACTTGAAAATAAATGTGCGCGTCATTGCTTTATCCAATTCCAGAAAAATGGTTTTTGATGAAGAAGGCATCAATTTAAAAGATTGGAAAGAAACTTTAAGTCAGGGCGAAACTGCCAATCCAAACGACTTCATTTCTCGTACTAAACAATTGAATTTACGCAACAGTATTTTCGTAGACATTACAGCCAATTATGATATTGCGAACATTTATGATCAATTCTTAGGGCAAAATATAGCCGTAGTTACTTGTAACAAAATCGCGTGTTCTTCAGGATACAACAATTATAAAAACCTTAAAAACCTATCGCGAAAATACAATGCACCGTTCTTGTTTGAAACGAATGTTGGTGCCGGTTTACCCATCATTGACACCCTAAAACACTTGATTGCTTCGGGTGATAAAGTAAATAGAATCAATGCCGTTTTATCCGGAAGTTTGAACTTTATTTTCAATAATTTCAGCGATACTTATAACTTTCATGACGTAGTGAAAGAAGCAGGCGTTCAAGGATTTACAGAACCTGACCCTAAAATTGATTTAAGTGGTGTTGACGTAGCCAGAAAGATATTAATCCTCATTCGCGAAAGCGGTTACGAAATGGAAATGGAAGACATTACCAACAATTCGTTTCTACCAAAAGAATGCATGGAAACTACCAATAACGAAGACTTTTTTAAATCGTTAACCAAACATGCAAGCCACTTTGATAACCTTTTGGCAGAAGCGAAAGCCAAAGACAGCCGCTTAAAATTTGTAGCCTCTTTCGAAAACGGAAAAGCCAGCGTTGGTTTACAATTTATTCCTTCTGACAGTCCGTTTTACAACCTCGAAGGAAAAGACAATATCGTCCAATTTTACACCGATCGCTACATCGACCAACCTTTACTAATCAAAGGCGCTGGTGCCGGAGCAGCAGTTACGGCCTCGGGGATTTTTGCGGATGTGGTTAGGATTGGAAATGTTTAACTAAGTTACTGAGTAACTGAGTGCCTGAGTAACTAAGAAAAAAACTCAGAAACTTAGCTACTCATTAACTCAGCAACTCAAAAAAATGAACGAAATTAAAATATTCTGCCCTGCCACCATCGCCAATCTGAATTGCGGATTTGACGTGTTAGGACTTTGTCTTGAAGGCATTGGCGACGAAATGATTATCCGAAAGGCCGCCGAAAAAGGCATTCGCATCACCAAAATAACCGGTGCCGATTTACCTTTAGAAACCGAAAAAAATGTGGCCGGTGTCGCTGCGCTTGCTATTGTAAATGCAACTAATCCGGACTTTGGTTTCGAAATCGAAATTCACAAAAAGATAAAAGCCGGAAGTGGCATTGGAAGTTCTTCTGCCAGTGCGGCCGGAGCGGTTTTCGGTATTAATGAATTATTAGGCAAACCCTTTACCCGTCACGAATTGGTTGACTTTGCCATGAAAGGTGAAGCTTTAGCCAGCGGTTGCGAGCATGCCGATAATGTAGCACCTTGTGTACTTGGTGGCTTTACTTTAGTTCGTGGTTACAATCCGTTAGATGTTATTAAAATTGAAAGTCCGAGTGAAATTTATGCTGTTGTCTTGCATCCGCATATCGAAGTAAAGACTTCCGATTCAAGAGCGGTGCTTTCTCCGACCGTTTTACTAAAAGACGCCATTACCCAATGGGGAAACGTTGGCGGATTAATTGCCGGATTGTATACCAAAGATTACGAGCTGATTGGTCGTTCTTTGCAAGATGTGATTATTGAACCGGCGCGGAAACAATTAATTCCTAATTTTGATTTGGTCAAAAATGCGGCCTTGCAAAACGGCGCTTTAGGTTCCGGAATTTCAGGTGCCGGACCTTCGATATTCGCTTTGTGCAAAGGACAAGAAATTGCCGAGAAAGTAGCTTACGCCATGAGCAATAGTTATCTTGATACCGGAATTGCTTTTGATATTCACATTTCAAAAGTAAATGATAAAGGAGTGAAAATAATTATGAATTAGGAATTAGCAATTACGAATTATGCAGTATTTCAGTTTAAATAAAAATGCGCCAAGAGTTAGTTTCGAACAAGCTGTAGTGCTTGGTTTGGCGCCCGACAGGGGTTTATACTTTCCGGAAAGCATAACGCCGCTTCCCCACTCTTTCTTCCAAAATATAGAAAACCTTACGCAAGAAGAAATCGCTTTTGAAGCCATCGAGCAATTCGTTGGCGACGAAATTCCGGAAGCCGAACTCAAACGCATCATAGCCGAAACATTGTGCTTTGATTTTCCTTGTGTTCCGGTGGAAAACGATATTTTTTCTTTGGAGCTATTTCACGGACCGACGATGGCGTTTAAGGATGTTGGTGCCCGATTCATGTCGAGATGTTTGGGTTATTTTAACCGCAATGATGATAAAAAAGTGACCGTCTTAGTTGCTACTTCAGGCGATACAGGCGGTGCTGTAGCCAGTGGTTTTTTAGGAGTAAAAGGCGTAGAAGTTATTATACTTTATCCTTCCGGTAAAGTGAGTGAAATACAAGAACGTCAGTTGACTACACTTGGAAAAAACATAAAAGCCTTAGAAGTAGATGGTGTATTTGACGATTGTCAAGATATGGTAAAGCAAGCCTTTTTAGACCATACTTTAAACCATAAAAATTTAACTTCGGCTAACTCGATTAACATTGCCAGGTGGTTGCCGCAAATGTTTTATATTTTCTTTGCTTACAAACAATTAAAGAAGTACGACAAACCGATTATTCTTTCGTGTCCGAGTGGTAACTTTGGGAATATTTGCGCCGGGATTATGGCCAAAAGATTAGGCCTGCCTATCGCCCACTTTGTAGCTTCAACGAATGCTAATGATACGGTGCCGAGATTTTTAGAAGCCGGAAACTACGAACCAAAACCTTCTATCGCTACAATTTCTAATGCAATGGATGTGGGGAATCCGAGTAACTTTATTCGCATACAGGAGTTGTATCGTTATGATTTAAATGAATTCGAAAAAGACTTCTCTTCTTATTCATTTACTGATGCCGAAACGGAAATCGCTCTTAAAGATATTTATAACCGAACACAATACATCGCCGAACCTCACGGTGCCGTTGGTTATTTGGGTCTAAAAAAGGAAATGACAAAACAACCGGAAAGCATCGGCGTATTTTTGGAAACTGCTCATCCAATTAAATTCTTGGATGTCGTTGAACCTTTATTGGACTTGAAATTGCCGATTCCAACCCAAATTGAAAGTGTATTGGGTAAAGAGAAAGTATCGACTAAGATTAAGACTTATGAAGATTTGAAAGCCTTTCTACAATAAATTATTAAGATGAACTCAAAAGCTTACCTACTCCTATTCGTCTTGTTTTTAAGCTTTGGCTCAAAGGCACAAAACGATAGCATAAAGGCATTGGTAGAGTCGGATTTGACTATCATCACTTATCTTACAGAAAACGACAGTACCACTTATTTCAATGAGGATGAATCGTTAACTAAGTATTTCAGCATTGAATTGATTGACCAAAAACTTTATAAAGACAAAAAGAAAAAGGCAGTTTCTTTTCTCACAGCGGATACTTTAGCCCATAAAAAGACCAAAGGCATCATTACATTGCCATGTCAAAAGAAGACTGTAACCTTTACTGATCTTCCCTCAGAAGATGAAACCCATCGTATTTATGAATACATCGGGCAAATCAATTGGCTTAATGCTTTCGTGGTTTTCGGCATGTATTGGGAAGATTATGACTTTACTTTAATCGACAAAACAAGTGGCGAGAGAACTTCAACCTTTGTTGACTTTCCTAATATTTCTGCCGATAAAAAAAAGATTATTTGCCTTGGCGCAAACATTTATGAAAATACTGCAGATTTTGATTTCTATATAATCGATAACAAAAAGATAGTCCAAAAAATGAACGCCGGTTTCAAAAATTGGATGCCGGCCGGAGAAAATACCGATATGTTTTGGAGCAACGACGGCTACTTCTATTTGCCGGTGGTAGCCACAAATAATTTTTGGAAACCCGATGGCAGTTTGAATGACCAATGGCAATACATCCGAATCAAACCTTTGTCGTAAATTCCTTTTAGGGCTTAAATCAACTTTCAAAACAAAGTGATTTCTCTTATATTTGTATTCGTTCAAAATCCATTCTATGAAAAAAATTACTTCTTTATTAGCCTTATTCCTGATTGTTTCCGCTTGCGGCGTTAGACAAACCCGAGACATGTTGACTTCAGGCGATTATGACGGTGCGATTCAAAATGCGGTTGAAGGTTTGCGCGGAAACAAAAATGCCAAAGGCAAGCAAGATTACGTTTACATGCTCGAAGAAGCTTTTGCCAAAGCCAAAGAACGTGATTTGCGCAACATTGATACTTGGTTTAAAGACGCCAATCCGCAGAACTTAGAGAAGATTTATGAAACTTATGTCCAACTCAATGCGCGTCAGGAACGCATTCGCCCTTTATTGCCGGTTCGTTTGTTAAAAGAAGGTCGGGAAGCTATTTTTCCTTTCGAAGATTACTCTGATCAAATTGTAAGCAGTAAAAATGCTTTGGCCAAATATTTATACAACAACTCCAAAGCGCTTTTGGCCAACAAAGACAAAATGGTCGTACGCCGCGCCTACGATGACTTGGTGTATTTGCAAAATTTGAGTCCGGGTTTCAAAGACACCGACAAACTCATTGAAGAAGCGCGTACCAAAGGCACAGATTTCGTAAGTGTTTATACCAAGAACGAAACCAATATGGTTATTCCGATACGTTTGGAAAACGATTTGCTCGACTTTAGCACGTTGGGACTAAATGACAAATGGACCGTTTACCACAGTAACCGCATCAAAGGCGTAACTTATGATTATGGCTTAGTGGTGAACTTCCGCCAAATCAACATCTCACCGGAACAAATCAAAGAGAAAGAACTGCAAAAAGAAAAACTGATTAAAGTGGGGCTCAAAAACCTATTGGATGCCAATGGTCAAGTTGTAAAAGACAGTTTGGGCAATCCTATTAAAATAGACGACATGCGAACCGTACGCGCAACCATTTATGAGTTTTCCCAATTCAAAGCTTGTCAAGTAACCGCCAAAGTGGATTATATTGATTTTAATAACAATCAGTTATTACAAACTTTTCCTTTGGCAAGCGAATTCACTTTCAGTTATATGTACGCCAAATACCGTGGCGACAAACGCGCTTGTGAGCAAGATTACTACCAATACTTTGACCGAAGAGCAGTGCCGTTTCCGTCAAATGAGCAAATGGTTTACGATACAGGGAATGATTTGAAAGCCAAACTAAAAGACATCATTACCCGAAACCGATTCAGGAGATAAACAAAAAGCCGTAAATTACAGACGGCTTTTTTATTTTAAATCTGAGTTAAGTTAAACTAAATCAGCTAACTTCTTGGCCTCAATACTTTCATGTGAACGATCATAAATGGCTTTACCATCTTTAATTACAATCAGTTGGGGCGATTGGTGGTAAACACCGAAACGGTTGGCAATCTCGTTTGAAATATCCCTATGTTCTAACAAGTCTAAGTAATACGGAATCACTTTTCCCTCTAAATCAAACTCTTGCTCAAACTGACGCAACGCCATTCGGCTGATACTACAACGGGTACTGTGCTTGAAAATCACTACCAGAGTTTCAGTCGACTCATTTACAATTTCGTTTAGCTGACCTAAATCGGTTAATTCGCGCCAAGCCATTTTGGATTCGGCCTTAGACTCTTCAGAGCCACCAAAAATATCCTTAAATAAACTCATAAATTTATCCCTTTTAACTTATCTCTTATCCCTTTTCCCTCATCTTCAAGACATAACGTCATCAATAACGTCAAACTGTCTACCACAATCACAAAGATAACTAAAAAATCAGCCATTTTGTCGGCTTAAACTTATTGGAATGTAAATTGACGCCAATAAAGTGAAGTTTTCAAAACTTTTATCCCAAACAACAACACAAAGGAGAACACTACATTATGAACACAAACAATTTTACCATTAAATCCCAAGAAGCTATCCAACAGGCGCAACAAATCGCCCAAAGCTTCGGTCACCAGCAAATCGAAAACGAGCACCTTATCAAAGGAATCCTCGAAGTCGATGAGAATGTGACACCTTTCATCTTAAAGAAACTCAACGTCAATGTCGACTTATTCAAAAAGATACTCGACAGCACTTTGCAAAGCTTTCCGAAAGTTTCCGGTGGCGATATTATGCTGTCGCGTCAAGCCAATACCGCTTTGACTGAGGCGAATATCATTGCCAAGAAAATGAACGACGAATACGTTTCTATTGAACATTTGTTATTGGCTATTTTTAAGTCGAAGATCAAAGTGGCCCAAATCCTAAAAGACCAAGGCGTAACCGAAAAAGGATTGGAAGCAGCCATAGCCGAAATCAGAAAAGGCGAACGCGTCACTTCTGCTTCTGCGGAAGAAACGTATAATACCCTCAACAAATACGCTAAAAACCTCAACGAACTCGCCCGAAACGGTAAGCTTGATCCCGTAATTGGTCGCGATGAAGAGATTCGAAGAGTATTGCAAATCTTGACGCGTCGAACTAAAAACAACCCAATGCTTGTGGGTGAACCCGGCGTTGGAAAAACCGCTATTGCTGAGGGTTTAGCTCATAGAATCGTTGATGGCGACGTACCCGAAAACCTAAAAGACAAAATCGTTTATTCGCTCGATATGGGTGCGCTGATTGCCGGTGCCAAATATAAAGGTGAATTCGAAGAGCGTTTAAAATCCGTAGTAAAAGAAGTAACCTCAGCCGAAGGTGATATTGTCTTGTTTATTGACGAAATTCACACGTTGGTTGGTGCCGGCGGTGGAGAAGGTGCAATGGATGCCGCTAATATTTTAAAACCGGCGTTGGCTCGTGGTGAACTGAGAGCCATTGGGGCCACGACTTTGGATGAGTACCAAAAATACTTTGAGAAAGACAAAGCCTTAGAAAGACGTTTCCAAAAAGTAATGGTTGATGAACCGGATACTGAAAGCGCCATTTCCATCCTTCGCGGTATCAAAGAGAAATACGAAACTCACCACAAAGTGCGCATCAAAGACGATGCGATTATTGCGGCGGTAGAATTATCCCAACGCTATATTACCAACCGTTTTCTGCCCGATAAAGCAATCGACTTAATGGACGAGTCAGCTTCAAAACTTCGTATGGAAATCAACTCCAAACCCGAAGAACTCGATGTATTGGACAGAAAGATCATGCAGTTGGAGATTGAGATTGAAGCGATAAAAAGAGAGAATGACGAAACCAAACTCAAAGGTCTTGGCTTAGACTTGGCCAACCTAAAAGAAGAACGCAACGAAATCTTTACCCGATGGAAATCGGAGAAAGATGTCGTGGATAATATTCAAAGCGTCAAACAAGAAATTGAAGACTTCAAACTCGAAGCCGAACGTGCCGAGCGCGACGGTGATTATGGTAAAGTCGCCGAAATCCGTTACGGAAAAATCAAAGATGCGCAAGAACGTTTAGATGCTTTACAAACCCAATTGGCCGAAAACCAAGCCGGAACTTCCTTAATCAAAGAAGAAGTGACGCGCGAAGACATAGCCGAGGTGGTGGCGAAATGGACCGGCGTTCCCGTGACCAAAATGCTCCAAGGTGAAAGAGAAAAACTCTTGCGTTTGGAAGATGAACTGCACCACAGAGTTGTAGGTCAAGAAGAAGCGATTGAGGCGATAAGCGATGCTGTTCGCAGAAGTCGTGCCGGATTGCAAGACATGAAGAAACCCATTGGGACTTTCCTATTCCTGGGAACAACCGGTGTCGGTAAAACCGAATTGGCGAAAGCTTTAGCCGAATATTTATTCGATGATGAAAACGCCATGACCCGTATTGACATGAGTGAGTACCAAGAACGCCACAGTGTGAGCCGACTAGTTGGTGCGCCTCCGGGATACGTAGGTTATGACGAAGGCGGACAATTGACCGAAGCCGTACGAAGAAAACCGTATTCGGTTATCTTATTGGACGAAATCGAAAAAGCGCATCCTGATACGTTCAATATCTTGTTACAAGTATTAGATGAAGGTCGATTAACAGATAACAAAGGACGTTTGGCCGACTTTAAAAACACCATTATCATCATGACTTCCAATATGGGAAGCGCTATTATACAAGAGAAGTTTGAGAACCTAAAAGGCGGTATCGAAGCTGCAACCGAAGCGGCCAAAAATGAAGTACTCGGTTTACTAAAACAAACGGTTCGTCCGGAGTTTATCAATCGTATCGATGAAATTGTGATGTTTACACCATTGACAGCAGCCAACATTAAACAAATCGTTGGGCTACAGTTACAAAGTGTAACCAAAATGCTCGCACACCAAAACATCACTATGGATGCCACACCCGAAGCCATTGCTTACTTGGCCGAAAAGGGTTATGACCCGCAATTTGGCGCCCGACCGGTAAAACGTGTTATCCAACGCGAAGTCTTAAACCAATTGTCTAAGGAAATCTTAGCAGGTAAAGTCAAAACGGATAGTATTATTTTGTTGGATAGTTTTGATGGTCAGTTGGTGTTTAGGAATCAAAATGAGATGGTGGAATGAGGCACTAAGACACTAAGGTTCTAAGGATTTAAACCCCAATGGTTGTAATGACTGTTAGGGTTTTTTCATGGGCATTTACCAGACATTTCAGCGAAACATGTGAATTTCAAAATTTTAAATAAAAATTTTACAACCCTTTCATTTCTAATATGTTCAATTTTACACTACAACAAATAAGTTGTAAATAAATTTAAACTAAGATGGAAAAAAATCAAAAAAACACTAGCAATCCAAAAAGCGATAGCCAGTCAAAAGGGAGAACAAACATGGATTTAAACAAAAATGTATCGGCAAAAGACGCCCATCAAAATCCTAAGAAAAATGATGTTGAAAATAAAAATCAGACCGTAAAAGCAAAACCGTAAAAACAATAGTAAATATGAAAAACAGTTTAAGCACTACAAAGGAAAAGCAAACGAATCGAACGATGAAAGCATCTCAACTGATGGAATTGTTTATAGATGAATTAAAAGACATCTATTGGGCAGAAAAAGCGCTTACCAAAGCCATCCCGACGATGATTCAAAATGCCTCCTCTTTAGAATTGATTGAAGCATTAACCAACCATCTCGAAGAAACCCACAACCATGTGGAACGTTTGAGACAAGTATTTGAACTCATTGGTACAAAACCGGAAGCCAAAACCTGTAAAGCCATGCTAGGCTTAATAGAGGAAGCAACCGACATCATGAAATCATGTGAGGAAGGTCCAATGCGAGATGCAGGCATAATTGCAGCGGCTCAAAAAGTAGAGCATTACGAAATGGCAACCTACGGAACGCTACGCCAATTTGGACAAACACTAAATTTAACCAGAGCAGTTGTCTTATTGGCCGCAACACTTCAGGAAGAGAAAGCTTCAGATGAAAAACTCTCTGCTGTAGCCATTGGTGCTGTAAATATTGAAGCTGCTTCGGAAGAGCTCAAATAATCATAGAACACATTTTTGCCCTAAATCATTATGCAAAGGTGTGAATCTTAAAAGTTTATCCAAGAGAAATGTAACAAATTCATAGTCAAACTAGTTGAACTTTGCACAATAACATTGTCAAGCAATAACTCTTATTTAGAGTTTTTGAAAACAACAAAGTAAATCAAACACTATGAATAGTTTTTTCAAAACAATAATAGCAGGATTTGGTGCCTATAAAATAGGTGGCGGAATCATAGGTACCATTGTTGTCTTTATTGCGATTTATTTCCTTCTGGGACAATGCAGTTAAATTTTAAAAATAATTAATATAAATAAAAACAGTTATGAGTAAAGGAAAAGTAGTATTAGGAGTATTGGCTGGTGTAGCCGTTGGTGGGATTTTAGGAATTTTGTTTGCCCCTGAAAAAGGTTCAGTGACACGCAAGCAAATCATGGACAAAGGAAATGACTATGCAGATGATTTTAAGTCAAAATACAAAGACTTTGCAGATTCAGTTTCTGAGAAGTTCCAAAGTGCCAAACAAGAAGCACAAGGATTGGCAGAAAATGGAAAAGCCAAATATGATGAAATAAAAAAAGATGCCGCTAATGCGATATCCAATTATAAATCATAAATAAAACTATTATGATTGACGACGCAACACCCATAGAAACGCTTTTTGAGCGAGCACAAGATTACAGTAAATCTACCATCAAGTTGTTTAAGCTTAATGCCATAGACAAGTCGGCAGATATTGTTTCTTCGCTCTTAGCTCGGCTGGCCGTTATTATGACAGTTGTGTTGTCGGTCGTAATTATTAATATCGGAATATCCATCTGGATAGGCAAAATGCTTGGCGAAACCTTCTACGGATTTTTAATCATTGGTGGGTTTTATGCCTTTATGGCTTTAATGCTTCATCTTTATCGTTACCAATGGATAAAACATCCTATCAGCAATTCGATTGTTAAAAAAATGATGAAAGAAAAAATGCTATGAAAACCAACAACGAAACCGAAGAATTAAACCAACTAATCATTGAGGTCAAAGCACAAAACAATTACGAATTAGCACAACTCAAAACGCAATTTCAAGTAGCTTATGAGAGTTTGAAACCTGTCAATATCGTTAAAAAAATATTCCACGATATCACCACCGCACCCGATATCAAAGACAATATGATAAGCAATAGTATTGGCATTAGCACGGGCATACTGTCTAAGAAACTCGTTATGGGCAACTCACACAACCCTGTTAGAAATATTATGGGAACCGTGGTTCAATTTGCGGTAGCCAATGTGGTTTCTAAATACACCGGTGGTTTTTCAATCTTAGCAGGCAATTTGCTTAAAAACTTCCTTAACAGAAAAAGAAACAACACCAATTAAAAAAAGAAATGACCACTCGTTTCAAAAAATTCTTTGCCATTCTCAAAACCACTTCAATACAATGGTGGGACAGAGATCCGTTTAAAGAAAGTGCCGTTATAGCCTATTATGCCATCTTTGCCTTGCCCGGATTACTAGTGGTAATCATAACACTGGCAGGCTATTTTTTCGGACAAGAAGCAGTAAACGGACAAATAACAGGGCAATTCACTGCTGTTATGGGTGCTGACACAGCCCTGCAAATTCAAGACATCATTGCTAAAGCCACCCAATCCCGAAACTCTGTTGGCGCAACAACCCTTGGCATCATTACTATTTTAGTCGGAGCCACCGGTGTTTTTGTTGAATTTCAAAAATCTTTAAACAACATTTGGAACGTTCAAGCCGATGTATCCAAATCAGGAATACTCAGTTTCCTCAAAACAAGACTGTTCTCCTTTGGTGTTATCATCGCCATGGCTTTTATCCTTATCATATCCCTGGTAATCTCTGCGGCACTTGCAGCATTTAGTAACTTTATCACCCATTACTTCTCTACCCTATTCTTGATAGTACTTCAACTCTTTAATTTCTTAGTATCACTTGGCGTATTGGCCTTGTTATTTGCCGTAATGTTCAAATTCTTTCCCGATGCTAAAATAAAATGGAAACACGTTTGGGTGGGCTCATTGGTAACCGCTTTATTGTTTGAACTAGGCAAATCTGCTCTTGGTTTGTATTTTGGTCAGGCCAATCCCGGTTCGGGTTATGGTGCTGCCGGTTCTATCATCCT
>NZ_JBKBLM010000012.1:46997-67513 GCF_046296355.1 Flavobacterium sp. | reverse complement strand
GTATTGAAAATCCCATTTTCTTGGAAATAAGCAAAAGCATCCGCATCCAAGACTTCCGCCCATTTGTAACTATAATACCCTGAAGAATAACCACCTTGAAAAATATGCGAGAACGAAACGCTCATGCAATTTTCGACTACATCCGGATATAAAGTGGTGTTGTCCATGGCGGCTTTCTCAAAAGCTTTTACGTTGTCAATCATTTGCGGTTTCGCATGATAAGCCATGTCTAAAAGCCCAAAGCTCAATTGGCGTAAAGTCGCCATGCCTTCTAAGAAACTGGCACTTTCTTTAATTTTATTCACATATTGTTGCGGAATGATTTCTCCCGTTTCATAATGTTTGGCAAACAACGCCAACGCTTCCGGTTCGTAACACCAGTTTTCCATCACTTGACTCGGCAATTCCACAAAATCCCAGTAAACAGAAGTTCCCGATAAACTTGGGTAAGTCGTGTTCGCCAACATGCCATGTAACGCGTGTCCAAATTCATGGAACAAAGTCGTTACTTCATTAAAGGTTAGGAGAGAAGGCTTTGTTTCTGTTGGAGGTGTAAAATTGCACACGATAGAAACATGCGGTCTTTCGTTTACGCCTTCCTTAATATATTGTGGTTTGAACGAAGTCATCCAAGCGCCGTTGCGTTTTCCTTTTCTTGGGAAAAAATCGGAGTAGAAGATCGCAACAAGTTTACCTTCAAAGTCTAACACTTCAAAAGTTTGTACGTCATCATGGTATTTTTCAATATCGAATACTTCTTTGAATGTAATATCGAATAGTTTTTGGGCTACGGTGAATGCTCCGTTTAAAACATTTTCTAGTTTGAAATAAGGTTTTAAAATCTCATCATCCAAACTGAATAATTTTTGTTTCAACTTTTCAGAATAATACGCGCCGTCCCATTTTTCTATACTTTCTAATCCATCTAATTCTTTAGCGAAAGCGGTTAGTTCAGCGAATTCTTTTTGTGCTGCCGGTTTGGCTTTTTCCAATAAATCATTCAAAAACGATTGTACTTTTTCCGGATTTTGCGCCATGCGTTCTTCCAAAACAAAATGCGAATGCGAATTGTATCCTAACAACTGCGCTCTTTCGTGACGCAATTTCACTATGGTTTTTACGTTTTCCTGATTGTCGTAATCGTTTTCTTGGAAGGCTTTTTTGCCGGCGGCAATCGCCATTTCTTTCCGCAATTCACGGTTGTCAACATAAGTCACAAACGGTAAATAACTCGGGAAATCCAAGGTGAAAATCCAACCATCCAAGTCTTTTGATTTAGCCAATGAACGTGCCATTTCTTTCGCGCCATCAGGTAAACCTTTTAAATCAGCTTCGTTGGTGATGTGCAATTGGTAGTTGTTGGTTTCTGCCAAAACATTTTCGCCGAAAGTCAATTTGAATTTGGCCAAGTCAGCGTCAATTTCGCGCAAACGTATTTTTTTATCTTCGGAAAGTAAGGCGCCGTTTCGTGCAAAACTTTTGTATTTTTTGTCGAGTAAAGTCGATTGTTCCGGGGTTAAAGACAAGTTGTCTTTTTGATCGTGAACCGCTTTTACTCTTTTGAATAATTCTTCGTTCAGCGCAATATCGTTTCCAAATGCTGTTAATAATGGCGAAACATCCTGCGCAATTTTTTGCATTTCGTCACAAGTTTCGGCCGAATTGAGATTGAAGAAAATAGACGACAATCTGTCCAATTCCTGACCCGAAAAGTCTAAAGCTTCAATCGTATTTTCAAAACTTGGTGCTTCCGGATTGTGGGTTATGGCATCGATTTCGGCTCTGGCTTTGGCAATGTTGGCTTCAAAAGCAGCTTGGTAATCTTCGATTTTGATTTGCGAAAACGGTGCCGTATTGTGTTTGGTGGTAAACGTTGAGGTTAAGATTTTCATGTGGTATATTCTAAATGTTTTTTATAGCCCCGATTGCAGCAAGTATCCTCGAAGAGATACTGCGGAAAGCGGGAAACAGCTCCAAATAAAGCTATTATTTTTTCAATTCATCCGATGACTTGTTCACCGCTTCTTTCAAGCTTTCTTTGTAAAAGATGATTTTGTCCAAGACACATTTGTCGTGACTTCCGATGATTTGTGCGGCTAGAATTCCGGCATTTTTGGCGCCGTTTAAAGCTACGGTTGCAACCGGAACGCCACCTGGCATTTGTAAAATGGAAAGGACAGAATCCCAACCATCAATAGAATTGCTCGATTTTACAGGTACGCCAATTACGGGTAAAGGCGACATAGAAGCGACCATTCCCGGCAAATGAGCAGCACCGCCGGCACCGGCAATAATGACCGAAATCCCACGATGATGGGCATTTTTGCTAAACTCGAATAATTTCTCCGGCGTTCGGTGTGCCGAAACAATATCGACTTCAGTTGGTATGTCAAATCCTTGAAGGATGTCGATGGCTTCTTGCATTACGGGTAAATCTGATTTTGAACCCATGATTATGGCTACTTTGCTCATTATGTTGTAGATTTGTGGATTTGTGGATTTGTTTATTTGAAGATTTAAGTAGAATCGCTAACAAATAACCAAATTAACAAATAACCAAATTAACTAATTGATATTACTCTAATACTATTCTTAACATCTTCCGCAATTTTTCTTGCTTCAGTCATATTTTCATTGACAATTGTTACGTGTCCCATTTTTCTGAATGGACGTGTTTCGCGTTTGCCGTAAATGTGTGGCGTTACGCCTTCAATTGCCATGATTTTTTCGATGTTTTCGTAAACGACTTGTCCTGAAAAACCTTCTTCGCCGACCAAATTTACCATAATTCCGGCAACTTTACTAGCGGTGTTTCCTAAAGGCAAATTCAATATCGCTCGCAAATGATTTTCAAACTGTGACGTATAACTCGCTTCTATGCTGTAATGTCCTGAATTGTGTGGGCGTGGCGCGACTTCATTGACCAAAATTTCATCATCCGCGGTTTGAAACATTTCTACGGCTAACAATCCAACATGGTTAAAAGCTTCGGAAACTTGTAAGGCTATTTTGGTGGCTTTTTGAGCAACTTTTTCGTCAATTCTTGCCGGACAAATGACATATTCTACTTGGTTGGCTTCGGGATGGAATTCCATTTCCACGACCGGATACGTTTTTACTTCACCGGAAACCGAACGAGCAACGATTACGGCCAATTCATTTTTAAAAGGAACCATTTGTTCTTCGATGCATTCTACATCAGGCAAATTGACTAAATCAATAGCCGAACGAACAATTTTCACGCCGTTTCCGTCGTAGCCGAATTGGGCACATTTCCACACAAACGGAAATACTAATTCATTTTTTTCAATAGATTTTTTCAAATCGCTTAAATCTACGAAACGTTGGTGTAGTGAAGTTGGAATATTATTTTCTACATAAAAATCTTTCTGTTTTCCTTTGTTTTGAATCAGGCGCAACGTTTTGGGCGATGGAAAAACGGGTAAACCTTCGGCTTCTAATTTGTCTAAAGCGTCTAAATTCACATTCTCGATTTCGATAGTCAGCAAGTTGACCATTTTGCCAAATTGGTACACCGTATCAAAATCCATCAAACTGCCGATGAAAAATTGCGTGGCGCCAAATTGCGATGGTGCTTCTTTACTAGGGTCGAGGATGTAAGTTTGGATATCGAATTTTCGGGTTTCGGCCAAAATCATTTTGCCTAATTGTCCGCCGCCGAGTATGCCGAGTTTAAAATCGGAAGAAAAGTAGTTCATTGTTGTAGTTGTTTTTGCGCAAAGATAAGTAATCCTTAAAACTATCGCAATCGTTTTATAGTATTCGGGATTCATAAGGTAAATATATCAATTTTGCAAAAAAGTCTTAATACTTAGTCCTTAATACTTAATACTTCTTTAAATTTGCACCTTATTCAAAATTCAAACCAAAATGATACACTTACACGATAAAACCTTTGAGCCGTTTATCTCTTCAGACGAAATTGATTTTGCGATTTCGAATATGGCCAAACAAATGGACGATGATTTTTTTGATGATGTTCCGGTATTTGTTGGCGTTTTGAATGGAGCGTTTATGGTTTTAAGCGACTTGATGAAGAAATACCGTGGCATGTGTGAAGTGAGTTTTGTAAAAATGGCTTCCTATGAAGGTACACAAACTACCAATGAAGTAAAACAGTTAATCGGTTTGAACCAAGATTTAGAAGGCAGAACGGTTGTCATCGTTGAAGATATCGTGGATACAGGAAATACTATCGAAGAATTGAAAGCTATTTTTAAAGAGAAAAAAGTAAAGCACTTAAAAATTGCTACCTTATTTTTCAAACCTGAAGCTTATAAAAAAGACATCAAAATTGATTACGTTGGAATTAGAATTCCAAATAAATTCATCGTGGGTTACGGTTTAGACTACGATGGTTTGGGTAGAAATTTACCGGACGTTTATCAACTCGCACAATAATAAAGGTTGAAGGTTCTAAGTTCTGGGTTGTAGGTTAAAAAGCCTAACAAACAGGATATTTACTTGCAGCAAAAACATTTTAACATACAACATACAACATATAACTTTTTACAAAATGATTAACATCGTTCTTTTCGGAAAACCAGGTGCAGGAAAAGGCACACAAGCTGAATTTTTAAAAGGAAAATACAATTTGACGCATCTTTCTACAGGAGATATTTTCAGATTTAATATTAAAAATGAAACCGAATTGGGCCAATTGGCTAAAACCTTTATGGATAAAGGTGATTTGGTTCCCGATGAAGTGACGATTCAAATGCTGCAAAGTGAAGTAGATAAAAACCCACACTCTGCCGGATTTTTATTTGACGGTTTTCCAAGAACCATTGCGCAAGCAGAAGCTTTGGATAAATTTTTAGCATCCAAAGGACAAAACATCACTGCTACGGTAGCTTTAGAGGCCGATGATGAGATTTTAGTTCAAAGATTATTGGAAAGAGGAAAAACGTCAGGCCGACCTGATGACCAAGATGAAGAAAAAATCCGAAACAGATACCAAGAATACAACGAAAAAACCGCACCTTTGATGCATTATTACGACGCGCAAGGCAAATTTCACGCCGTAAACGGAATTGGTTCAATCGAAGAAGTAACTGAGCGTTTAAGCAAAGTAATAGACAATTTATAATTGAAATTTTTGGTTAGAAGGTTATACTCATAACTTATAACTTATAACTTATAACTCAAAATGGAGATACTAATTATTCTTTTTTTAATCCTGTTAAACGGTGTTTTTTCGATGTCGGAAATCGCTTTGATTTCAGCGCGTAAGAACCGTTTGGAAACTGCCGCTAAAAAAGGAAATACGAATGCCAAAGTCGCATTAGATTTAGCCAATTCACCCAACAAATTTCTCTCAACTGTACAAATCGGAATTACCTTAATTGGAATTTTGACCGGTATTTATTCCGGAGATAAAATCACTAGCGATGTAAAACTTTTTGTAGAAACTTTCGAAGCTTTAAAGCCTTATTCACAGACACTTTCGGTTGGAATTGTGGTGGTCATCTTGACTTTTTTCTCATTAGTTTTAGGAGAATTGTTACCAAAAAGAATCGGTTTAAATTACCCCGAAGCCATTGCCAAAGGCGTGGCTGTTCCGATGAAAATGGTTTCCATTATCACAATGCCTTTTATTTGGTTGCTGACTATTTCGACTGAAGGAATTTTGAAAATTTTAAAAATTAGACCAACAGCCGACGGAAAAGTAACCGAAGAAGAAATCAAAGCCATCATCAAAGAAGGAACCGAAGGCGGCGAAGTCCAAGAAATCGAACAAGATATCGTAGAGCGCGTTTTCCATATTGGTGACCGAAAAGTCAATTCTTTAATGACCCACAGAAAATCGATAGTTTACCTTTCGTATGATGATACTATTGAGGAATTAAAGGCCAAAGTTTTAGACGAATTGCACTCGGTTTATCCTGTATGTCACGAGAATTTAGATGATGTGGTTGGTATTGTTTTGCTGAAAGACTTGTTCGCCGGTTTTGAAAAAGGACCATTCGATTTAAAGTTAATCACCAAAGATCCGGTGTATCTCATTGAACATACATCGGCTTATAAAGCTTTGGAGAATTTCAAAAAATCAAAAGTACATTATGCTTTGGTAACCGATGAATATGGTGTTTTTCAAGGAATTATTACTTTGAATGATATCTTAGAAGCTTTGGTTGGTGATGCCGCTGATTTTTATGAAGATGAATTCAAATTAATTCCTCGCGAAGACGGAACTTGGTTGGTTGATGGACATTATTCGTTACACGATTTTTTGACGTATTTTGATATGGATGAGTTAATCAATGATTATGATGTAACGACTTTGAGCGGTTTAATTATGACCGAATTAGGCAATATTCCTAAAACAGGAGAGAAGTTGATTTGGAACAAATTTGAAATAGAAGTCATCGATATGGATGGCGTGAAGATTGATAAAGTGCTTGTGAAAGCGATAAAAGAATAGTTGGCAGTGGTCCAGTAGGCAGTAGGCAAAACTACTGAACACTGAACACTGTACACTGAACACTAGGAAAAAATGACTGAAGGTAACTTTGTAGATTACGTAAAAATTTATGTTTCTTCCGGAAAAGGAGGAAAAGGTTCTTCGCATCTACACCGAGAGAAATTTATTGAAAAAGGCGGACCTGATGGTGGTGATGGAGGTCGCGGTGGCCATATTATATTGAAAGGGAATAAAAGTCTGTGGACGTTGTTTCATTTAAAATTTGCCCGTCACGTAAAAGCCGGACATGGTGGTGATGGCGGAAGTTCTCGCAGTACCGGTCATGATGGAGAAGATAAAATAATTGAAGTGCCTCTGGGAACCGTAGTTCGCGATAAAGAAACCGATGAAATTTTATTTGAAATCACCGAAAATGGCGAAGAAAGAATTTTAATAAAAGGCGGAAAAGGTGGTTTAGGGAACTGGCATTTTAGAAGTTCGACGAATCAAACACCAAGATATGCCCAACCCGGAATGCCTGCGGAAGAATTGGATGTAATTTTGGAATTGAAAGTCTTAGCTGATGTAGGTTTAGTAGGTTTCCCAAATGCCGGAAAATCGACTTTATTGTCTGTATTGACTTCGGCCAAACCAAAAATAGCCGATTATCCTTTTACGACTTTAAAACCCAATTTAGGAATTGTAGCTTACAGAGAATTCAAATCTTTTGTAATGGCAGATATTCCCGGAATTATTGAAGGTGCAGCTGAAGGAAAAGGTTTAGGACATTACTTTTTGAGACATATTGAACGCAATTCAACCCTATTGTTTTTGGTTCCGGCCGATGCCGATGATATCAAAAAAGAATATGAAATTTTGTTAGACGAATTACGTCGTTACAACCCTGAAATGCTCGATAAAGACCGTTTAATTGTCGTTTCCAAAAGCGATATGTTAGACGATGAATTGAAAGCAGAAATGAGAAAACAACTAGACAAAGACTTCAAAGGTATTCCTTACATGTTTATCTCTTCTGTAGCCAATCAAGGATTGACTGAGTTGAAAGACAAGCTGTGGGAAATGTTGAATGTTGATGCTGAAGAACCTGAAAATAGTCACGGAATATAAAACAGAATCCCGTCTCGTTCTCAAAAACGAGATGAGATTTTTTAATGTTATTTCTCGTTTTCATCTTGGCCGAAATAGGCAGCACCCATCCAAATAATTCCAAATCCTATTCCCGCTGATGCGGCAAGCTGAAGCATATTAAAGATAAATCCTATTGCAAATCCCAGAATTGTACAGATAAAGAATATCAATAATGCCTTTCTAAACGCGGGTTTTCTAGTTTCCTTCTTAACAAATGCTAAAAAACCTTTTCCTTCTGTTTGATTAGCCTCCATAACGATATAGTTTAAATTTTTGACAACAATTTTTTTAAATTTAATTTAGGCTTTTTTGTTGTCACAAAATTATTATTTGATAAATATAAAAAAAAAATTAGACTATACTCCGAACTCAAGTACAAGCTTTGGGAAATGTTGAACGTCGATGCCGAAGAATAGGAGGATAGTTACGGTATTTAAAGGTAAAACTTATATTTATGAAGCCGTCCAACAAGGATGGCTTTTTTTATTTCTAAAAAATAAGTTAAAATTTACTAAAACGTTATAGTTTTCTTTGAAGTTTTTATCCATAATTAACAAAAAAAAGTATCTTCGCACTCGTTTTTAGATTATTTGATGTAACAATTATTTTTTCAGATAGACTATTAACTTTCAAACAATTAACTTATATCAACACAATGAAAAAAATTATTTTATCCCTGATTGCCGCTATAATGCTTGTTCCGACAAGTGTTAAAGCCGACGAAGGAATGTGGTTTTTAATGTTCATCGAACGTTTGAATCACAGAGACATGCAAAAAATGGGCTTGCAATTGACAGCCGAAGAAATTTACAGTATCAACAACCACAGTTTGAAAGATGCTATTGTTCAATTTAATGGAGGTTGTACGGCCGAAATTATTTCTAAAGACGGTTTGGTTTTGACCAATCACCACTGTGGTTATGATGCTATTGCTGAATTGTCTACCGCCGAGAAAAACTTGTTGAAAGACGGTTTTTGGGCAGCCAACAGAAAAGCTGAAATCAAACCGGCTAGTTTGTTTGTTCGTTTCTTCGTAAGAATGGATGACTGTACCAAACGTATTTTGGCCAAAGTGAATCCTTCAATGACAGAAGCTGAAAGAGAAAAAGCGATCAATCAGGAAATCGCTGCTATTGAAAAAGAAAACAACGAAGGCGGAAAATATACCGTTTCTGTTCGTTCGTTTTTCCAAGGAAATGAATTTTACTACTTTGTTTACCAAGATTACAAAGACGTTCGTTTAGTAGGAACACCTCCTGAAAGTTTAGGAAAATACGGTGGAGATACAGACAACTGGGAATGGCCACGTCACACGGCCGATTTCTCTATGTTCAGAGTGTATGCCGACAAAAACGGTAATCCGGCTGACTATTCAGAAAATAACGTTCCATTGCAACCAAAACACTATTTACCGGTTAATATTAATGGGGTAAAAGAGAATGATTATGCTATGATTTTAGGTTATCCTGGTAGAACCAACCGTTGGATGACGGCAGGCGGAATTGAGCAAAACGTAAAATTTGCTTATCCTGCTTGGGTTGAAGGTGCCAAAACCGGTATGGACAATATGAAAAAATACATGGATCAAAGTGATGCTTTGAACTTGGTATATGCTTCTAAATACGCTTCAACAGCTAACTATTGGAAAAACCGTCAAGGAATGATTGATGCTTTGACCAAATTTGGAACGGCAAAAACTAAGGCAACTCAAGAGGCTAAATTCAATGCTTGGGCAAACAAACCGGCAAACAAAGCTAAATACGGTAATGTAGTTTCCAACATCAATAAGTTTTATGCTTTGACCAACGAAAAGTCAAGACATGACAACTATATGCAACAAATGTTTAGAACCACTACATTTGGAACTATCGGAAGAACTTTGGGAAGACAATTAGATACTTATGTAAAAGCTGATGCTGCTAAGCGTGCTCAAATGGCTCCGGCTATCGAAGAAATGGCAACAGAAATGTATAAAGAATTGCACATTCCTGCAGAAAAAGATCTTTTAGCAGCGCAATTGAAATTGTATGCTACCAAATCAACAGGTTACGCCATTGCACCATCAGTGAAAAAGATTGGTGACGAAAATAACAATGATTTTACCAAATATGTGAACGCTGCTTTTGATATGAGTATCTTCACTTCATTAGACAGAATCAAAGCTTTCTTAGTTATTCCAAGTCAAGGTGCTTTAGACAATGATCCATTGTATGTACTTTCTAATGATATGTTGACACACTTCATGGCAAAATCTGATGAAATTGCCAAAGCGCAAAACGATTACAGTGCTTCTTTCCGTTTATTGGTAGAAGGTTTAAGAGAATCTAAAATCGGTACAATCAAATATCCGGATGCTAACTCGACTTTGCGTTTGACCTACGGAAAAGTACGTTCGTTACCGGCTGACAAGCGTAATGATGCCAAAATCAACAACTATACTACACTTGATGGTCAAGTAAAAAAATACAAAAAAGGAGACCAAGAGTTTGATTTACCATTGAAAGTTTTGGAAATGCAAAAAAACAAAGATTATGGTAGATTTGCTGATAAAGACGGAAGTCTTCACGTGAATTTCTTAACAGATAATGATATCACAGGTGGTAATTCAGGTTCTCCGGTATTGAACGGTAAAGGAGAATTAATTGGTTTAGCATTCGACGGAAACATCGAAGCTATGGCTGGTGATGTTATCTTTGACAGTAAATTGCAAAGAACTATCAATGTTGATATTCGTTATGTGTTGTGGGTAATTGAGAATTTCTCAGGTGCTAAACACATTGTTGATGAAATGACTTTGGTTAAATAATTTCATCCTAGTTTATATAAAAAAACGTCCCGAGCAATCGGGACGTTTTTTCTATTGAGACACATTGATTAATGAATCAATTTCCTTTTAACGATTATATCATTCTCCAAAGTGATTTCAGCGATATAAATACCGTTAGGGTAATTGAAATTATCTAAAAGTTGTTTTGAGGCATTCGCCAAATTGTAAGTATTTATGAGTTTGCCCGATATATCATAGATATTTACGGTTTTAATAAACTCACTTGATTGCACTTTAAAGGTATGGTTAGAAATGGTTGCGAATGTATTTATGTCATTAGGATTGTCATTACCTAAAGCATTGGTAACATAAACAATTTCAAACCTATTCTCAAAAGTTCCGGCAGTCGTTGAGAAACTGTAAGCACTTTGTTTGATGTTATGGTCAATCCCCAATAAATTATCTCTTAAGAAAATAGTTTGGTCTTCGGTAAACAAGCCGTCTAATTCATCGATGGCAATGTTGTAAATACCACCGTTTGTAACTCTGTATCCTAAAGGCACCACATCATTTTCATCAAACGGTAAACCTCTTCCCTGAATTACTAATTTTCGGGTATCTAAAATGGAATAAATATTTATTTCATTATTGGTGAAACTATTTCCATCATATAATCTGTCATAACCATTGGTGGCTTCCGCTTTATAGTTCACCATCATTTGTCTGAAAGTATTGTCGCTGTATAGATTAAGCCAAATTCTATTATTTAAAGAATTGCTAGTAGTACTATTTGCGTTTCTAAAGAATTGCGAATTGAAGTCGGCAGCACGCATGCTATTGTTAAAAGTAATACTTCCGTCAGCAAAAACCTGCGCAAAGAAACCTTGACCGGCAGCAATTTTACCATTTGGTTTCAAACTGTTATTGCTAGGGTCAGTCGCAGGAGCCGTTCCTGTTCCTCCGGAAAGATTCCAACTTCCGTAGTCTAAAACATTGTATATTCCGGTTCCAATATAAGTGGTGATTGAGGTCCAAAAGAATAAAGTCCCACCTAATTCCGTATTATTTGTATGGGTTAAGAATGAAGTAGCATCAACTGCACTCGGATAAGGATTGGCCAAAAGAACGGTGTTTCCGGCAACCATTGAACTTGAATCAAAACTGTCAACACCTACATTTACGACACCATTTCCGGGGGTTCCTATGAACGGGAAATCAATAGTGCCTGTGCCTGTACTAAACGGAGCAATATCGCTTACACGAGTTATGAATCCTTGTCCTTGTGAAACAGAAGACAAGCCTAACCATTCTCCGGTTGAAGTTCCCGATTGCCAGTAATATTTGTAATCAAATTGACTCGGGATTTGACCAAAAGCATTTTCTACTATTGGAGAACCCCAATAAACATAAGCCCAACGTGTCATTGGACGCGATGTTCGGGTCATTTTAATACTTCCTGAATTGATAGCGGCATCGTTGGTTTGGATTAAGCTTGCACTATCTTTTATGTCGAATAATCCGCCTGTTTTAACCAAAACTTCATCAGTTATGGTAATGTTATTATTTGAGTTTACCGTCAAAACACCGCCTGATTTTACATTGATGTTTTTTCCGTAAGCGTCATAACTTGTTCCTGAAATAATTGGATCATAAGTGGTATTTGGAATAATAATACAACTATTGACATTAGGAACTCCAGCAGGTTTCCAGTTGTTGGCGTTTTCCCATTGCGTTTCAGCACCCGGTTCGCCACCTTGCCATATTTTAGAATTATTGGTTACTGTTATTACTTGAGATGTAACACAACCATTATCCAAAATCGCATTTGCAGTAAAACTGAAGCTATTCAATTCTAATTGAGCTAAGGTTGGTTTTACATAAATTACCGGCGCTGTAGTCAATGGATTATAGGCAATTGTACAAGCAGCATCGGTAAATGCCGGAATTGTAGTTGTCCAATTTAAGTCTACATTAGGACGATTACCATACAATTCTATGTCATCAATCGCTATTCCATCACACCAATTATTATTGTAATAACGCACTCTGACTTTAAATTGACTCACTCCAACATAGGATGATAAATCATAAGTCAGGGCTTCAAATTTGGTTCCAATTCCGACATCTTCTGTAAATCGTTTTATCTCTATCCAATTGGCCCCATTATTTGTAGAAACATCAATAGTGATATATTCCTCTGCAGGATAAACATTGTCAATAAAATACCTGGAGTAAAATAAGCGTAAATTTAATGTCAAACTGGTAAAATTAACTGTGCTGACAGTGGCAGACGTAATTTGATTATGAACATAAGGAAAAGCATTCGCATAATCTGAAGTTGCCATAACAAATCCATCTCCATTAATTCCCGAGGAAATCGCCGGATACCACGTGTTTGTTCCCGAAATCGCTGTCGGGATATAAGTACTTGTTCTGTTTTGCCACTGTGTATCGGCGTCACGAACACTTGAAGTAATATTAGTGTTAGTAAAAGTACCTAATCCGGAGTCGAATCCTTCATCAATTAAATAAACTTCTTCCACATCACCGGTTGCTGACAATTCAACCCCAACATCCTCTCCGCAAGAAGCCGGACTTACCGGTAAATAAGTCAAATTAGGAACCGGACTTACGATGGCTTTTACTTCGGTGCGTACCAAAGATTCACAGCCGTTGTAGGCTGTTACGTAATAGGAGGTTGTAGTGTTTATAGAAGGTGTAGTCCAAGTTCCTGAAGTTGTAGTGGCCAAAAGGGTTGAGCCTGTTGGTGTGCTGTACCATCTGAATTCTGATACTGCAGGTACTACTACTGAACTTGTTACTTCAAGGTCTACTGTTCCCGGTCCGCAAGTTCTTCCTTCTGTCACGGTTTCTATTAAGGCATTACAACTGGCAACAACGGTAAATAAGTAATCTTCAGATTCTCCACCATTATTTAAATTACCACAAGAAGTAAAAGTGGTACTTCCGCCACCGCCGTTTAAGTCAACACGAATACGGATTCTGTAATTTCCTAAAGCTTGTCCAGGAGGAATAATAAAGCCAAAAGTGGTTGAACCGGTTGAGATTGTACCCGAATTATACACTATTTCTGTTGTGTTGTCAAATAAACCATCCTTGTTCCAATCTACCCACGCTTTTACAAATGAAGAATATAAGGCTTGGATGGAAACATTTACACCTTCGCCTTGTGCTTGTCTTGCCAAATTGGTTAAAGTTGTAAAGTCTTGGTAACCCAAAGGACTTGAAGAATAGGTAGAAAAATTAGAAACATCATTCAAGGTTCCGATAAAACTAACTTCCATTAAATAATCATCATCTTCTCTACCGGTTGTTACCGATGGCATGCAATAATTAGTTGTTATGGTTGTAGCGTTTCCGGTTAACGGACTTACGGTATTATAAGCCGGTCCGCCTGTACAAATGGAGTTAAAACTAAAAACAAAAACGTAATAAGTAGTCAAGGTGCTGAGACCGGTTGCGTTAAATGTAGTATTGGCATCTAAATCAACAATGGTTCCGGCACCAAAAGCACCAACACTGTAAGTAGTTCCGTTTACCAAAGTCGGCGCCGTGTTCGTTGTGCTTATGTAAACCAAATAATTATCCGGTGTTGGACTTGCTGCGGTAAAATTTCCGGTTATCGTTGTTCCTGTCGGATTCAAAATTAATGCTGTCGGTTGAGCCGTCGGTGCCGAACAAACAATAGGGTCGGCAATAGTTACCGTATAGTCTTCCGTTTCGCCTAAAGTGCCACTCATTGTACAACTCAAAGTAGAAGCCATAGTGGCCTTTTGACCGTAGCGAACTCTCATTCGTGTTTGTCCTAAAGTAGCTCCGGCCGGAATGGCAACAGCTATTGTATTGGTTGAGTTGGCAATGATATTGTTGCTAATTAAGAAATATTCACCCGCATCAGTGAAAACACCATTTTGATTAAAATCAAACCAAACCGCTCCACCGTGTTTTTTATTTCCCGGTCCGGTTCCCAAACTTAAATTAAAGGTATTTCCTCTAATTAAAGTGGTTGTCTGACTTCCGGTTGCCGCATAATTAGCATATCCGCCAGGCGCACAAGTTGTACTGTTGTTTAAAGTGTTAATGGTCACATTGGCAATATAATCACCACTGGTAGTACAATCTAAATTTCCGGTTGGGATACAATAACTTGTGGCTAAAGTAGTGGTTGAACCATTTAACGGACCCGTCATAAAATATGATGGTGTAACTCCGGTACAAATTGAATTATAAGAAAAAACGAAGATATAATATAGTGTCGAAACCGTTAATCCTGTAGCTACAAAACTAGTGTTACTGTCTGTGTCAATTACGGTTCCACCCGGAACTACTCCTCCTATACTATAGGTTGTACCATTAACAGGAGCAGGTGTTGTTCCCGTTGTATTGATAACTACCAAATAATTATTAGGAGCAGGCGAAGCTGCCGTAAAACTTCCCGCTAACGAAGTACCACTTGGTGACAAAACCAAAGCTGTCGCTTGTGCCGTTGGTGTAGTACAAGCCGGAGGTGACACAATGCTTACCGTGTAATCTTCAAATTGCCCGTAACTAATTGTACCACAAGCCGGAGCATAACTGGTTAAAACTCTATTAATAACTCTCATTCTTGTATTGCCAATAACAGCTGTTATAGGAACTGTAATGGTTGTTGTAAATGAATTTGATGAGGTAGTATTTGTGCCCAATTGGGTTTCTTCGCCAGCATCAAACGTTCCGTTATTATTCCAATCAAACCATACACTGGTATAATGTGGGTTTGGTGATAAACCGGTTATTAAAACTGTTATTGTGTATGAATATCCAGCAGTTACAGTTGTAGAAATAGAGGAGAAATTTTCATAGCCGGTTGTCCCTGTTGAGGCATTATTAATAGTATTAAAACTAACAGATGTTATAGGGAAAGATGGTGATAAATTAGTTACACTTGGCGTACAATATACCCAACAACCAGCTCCAATAGGAGAGGTGATGACTACATCGTCAAAAGTGCTGCCACATCTGCCGTTATCGATAGTCCAACGCAAGGTAACTGAACTTCCTACGGTTAAACCGGTTATGGTTGAAGTAGGTGAGTTGGGTGAAGTAATCGTGGCTGTTCCGCTTACGATTGTCCATGTACCTGTACCATAAGTTGGTGCATTTCCGGCTAAAGTTGCGGTGGTTGTACATGCGGTTAGCGTTTGGTCTGGACCTGCCGACGCTATAGTATTTACCGGACAAGTAAAAGTGATTTTTATATAACCGCCAGCACCTGCACCACCAATGCTACCTCTGGTGCCACCACTACCACCTCCGCCATAATTTCCGCCAACTGCTCCAGGAAGCGTGTTTGCGGTACTTCCAAGTCCACCTGCTCCTGCATTTCCGCCACCTGATGTTCCTGCTGCTGTAGTTGTTGTTGATCCACCATTTCCTGTTGTACCGGCACAACCACCGCCGCCGCCGCTATAAGTAGCAGCTCCGTTTGCTCCGGTTCCGCCTGATGCGGTTCCTCCTGTGCCACCTGCACCACCTGTTGGGGTATTGCTGTATCCTTTACCGCCAAAACCCGGATTAGCGGTTACAGTTGTAACGCCAAAAACAGCTGTAGAAGCCGTTCCGTTAGAGCCGTTGGCCGTCGCACCTGAATTAGTAGATCCACCGGCACCACCTGTTCCAACGGTAATTGTATAGGGAGTTCCTGGTACTACAGTCACGGATGAATTTATTGTATAAGCGCCACCGCCACCGCCACCGCCACCGTTTTTGTTAGCACCGCCGCCATAGCCACCACCGCCGCCACCGCCGTATGCTTCCACTTGAATAGAAGTTACGCCTTGTGGGCAAATCCAAGTTCCGGAAGTCGTAAAAGTTGAGGGTGATTGTCCTAAAACCGTATTTGAAAACAGTAGGATAAAAATAAGTTTGATATAACCGTTGCAGTAGTATTTCAATGCCCTATTCATAATCTTGTAATTATTTTTCATAAACATTTAATTTCTCAAGTTAAGTATGTACACTTGACTCTCAAAGTTAAATAAAAAGGAGCAATTTACTTTTGTAAAATACTGATAGAGAGCTAACTTGTTAACAAAAATATTGACAATTTGATTTGGATTAAAATCTTTAAAATCTTTAATTTTGATTGATAATTTTATCAAATTGACAGAATTGCTTCATTTTTTTGACAGAATTGTTAAAATTCCGTAATAGTTAAAATCTCACAATTTAATTTTAGTAGGATAAAACGTTAATAAAAAATTCTAGTTTTTAATTATTTTCTGACTGAAAGTGCGGTTGTTGTCCGCTAAAATTTTCACAATATAAGTTCCTTCGGCAATATTTAGAATAGGGATTTTCACATCTTGTTGGCTAGAATTTTCAATAGGGTAAGTTGCAATTAATTGCCCTAACAAGTTGAATAATGTAACCGATTTTAAATTCAAATTTAAGTTCGGATTTTTTATGTTTAAACTACTGTCATTGTTAGTGAAATAAATGATAGGATTAATAACAGTCGGATTATTTATGTCTAAAGCTTGTCCTGAGAAACGCAATGAAAATCTGTTATTGTATTCACCAATTGGAAGCGCAATAGCAAAATCACTGTTTCTGATGTTATGATCAATCCCCGTTTCATTATCGTGTATGTAAATTTCTGTAGATTCAGCTATGTTTTCTAAACCTGCAATTTTTATGGTGCTCAATCCTTCTGTAGCTGTTTTAAGTCCAATAGGGATAATTTGGTCTTCATTAAAATCAGGAACAGCTTGAATAACGAGTTTTGCATTGCTATTGTTCCAATACATATCTTCTGTGTTTAAATCTGTAATAGCTGCATCGTAACCAATGTCATATAAATTGGTAGTTAATTCATCAACACCCACCAATATTTGTCTATTCATATTAGAAGGAGAGATGTATTGTAATCTTATTTTTTGTCTAACATCATTTTCAGTATTTACAGTTTGACTTCCAGAAGAATTTCTAAAGAATACTGAATTAACAGCCGATTCTGTTTTGAAAGCTCTTTGGCTATTTTTAAAAGCTACAGTTCCGCCAGTAATAGGAGTGCTTAAAGCAGGATTATTTGTTGTTAATGCAGCATTTGATCCTGTTCCTATAAAGAAACCTTGACCAACAGGTATGTGTCTTTTAGGACTTCTAGAACCAAATGAACCATCTGCGTTGATTAAAGGGTCATTTGAAACGGCAACCACACCACCCATTAAAGTATAGGTAGCATATCCACCAATATATTCGTTCAAAATATGTGATTGTCCTCCAAAATGATCCCAAAAATATAATGCACCGTTGAACACATTTGAGGTTGCTCTTCCTGCGCCATCTTTAATATTATCTTTAATAAATTCATCGGCATCTAAAGCAGATGGGTATGGATTTCCTACTAAATAACTTTGGTCTAAAGCTATTGATAAATTAATGTTTCCATTGTTTGGTTTTCCGGCAAAAACATAATTTTGTGGAGTTGTAAATGGTGCAACACCAGTTGGGCCTTTCATGGTAAAACCTTCACCTTGATTTATTGTTCCTGCACTTCCCACATGTTGCCATCCTGCATAAACAGTGCTAACGCTAGTATATTTATATATCCAACTTGTACTAATTTTTATTGGAGAAGTTAAAGCTCCATCAGCAAAATAAAAATCATCGCCAAAGATTATTTCGCTAGGAGAAAATGGGTTAGCAGCAGAATCTGTTCCATCTTTTAAAACATTTCCAACCGTATAATTTGTTCCGCTTGTAGTAACTGGCGAAGACCAATAATTATAGTGGTAACTGCTTTTCAATCCTTGTTGGTCTATTAATATTTTTCCAGTACCAGCTGAAGGATTGGCAACCGTTCCATTTTGAACTAATTGTGCTCCTCCAGTTAATCTTAGATCTCCACTAAGTAAAGAAAGTTCATTTGAAACTGTTAATTCGAAACCATCAACCACGCTAATACCTTTAGCATTATTGGAAGTGTTAGTAGTCAAGTTATAAAAACCTTCATTCGTTTTAATTCCAACATTTATAGCGTGAATTTGGTTTAAAGTAGCTCCAACAAATGTAACTGTTCCGGTTCCTGGAGTAAAAACTCCACTATTTTTCCAATCTCTACTAATTTGTAATTCAGAATTATTGGTTGCTACCATAGTTACAGAAGCGCTATTAGCAATAATTAGATCACGAGCAGTTGCAATAAAACTATAGGCAGCAGCAAAAGGTGAAGTCCTGTCAATAACAGGCATTCTGCCGGCAACAGTTATGGTTGGAATTTGAGCATCAATAGTACTAGAAGGTAATCCACCAGCCCAATTTTTACAATCAAACCAATCAGTGCTAACAAGACCGGTCCATAAACCTGGAGTACCATTAAGAACTGTAACAACTGCAGCACCAGTCAAATTTTGACTTGTTGCAGAACACCTGGAATCGCTTAAAGCTGTTATTGTAAATGTTCTATTTACAGTCATTCCACTTACACTAAAAATATATGGACTAGTAGTTATTCCATAAACGGTAGTTGAAGTGACACCATTACTATAGGTTAAGTTCCAAGGACCAGTTCCTTCTAAGGCAACGCTAAATGTAGCCGTTCCACCATAACAAATGGTTTGTGATGGTTGAATGTCTGCTTTAGGTCTTGGGTTTACTCTTGCTTCTATTGTTCTTACAGGACCAATACACCCATTTGCTGTTGGAGTGATTGTATAAGTGACAACACCTTGAACCATTCCAGTAGCTGTTAAAGTTTGATTTATAGCACTACCTGAACCAGCACTTCCGCCAGTTGCATCAGTTTGCGCAACTGTCCAAGCAAATGTCGTTGAAGTTTGTGTACCTACAACTGCACTCGATAATGGAATACTACTCACATCACCTGAACAAATGGTTGGAGGCGAAGCTGTTACTATTGGTAGTTGATTTACTGTGACTGTAATATAGGTAGTTCCTTCTACCCCATAACTAGTACAACCATTAAGAAAAGATGTTACAGCGTAGGTAGTTGTTATTGTTGGATATACTGTTACATTGGTAGCATTAGTTACACTGACAGTAGCATTTGAAGTGATATCTGTCCATAAGGATGTAAGAGCAGGGACTGGTGCCTGAGGAATTTCAACATTATCTATAACCCAAGCATCACCATCAATTCCTGGTGCTTTAGCCTGCAGTCCATGATAGTTAAATCGTATTCTTAAGTTGGCATATCCTAAATAGGCATTTAAATTAATACTAACGCCCGTATTAAATTGATTGTATGGACCTTGATTTCCAGTATAAGTAGCCAAGGTTACAGGATAGGTTGCACCACCATTAAATGAAAGTTCTACTTTGCCCCATGCACCTGGAACCAATTTATGAGCATGATCAAATGTTAGATTTGCTGAGGATAATCCAAAAAGATCAAAAACCGGAGTTTGTAGTGTACTGTCTAAATTTCCTCTTGCTATAGCAAATTTATCATTACTTGTTGTATCATATTCATCGGCAGCATTTCCATTTGTTTCTTTAAAGAAAGTTGGAAATCCATTATCTGCGCTTGCACTAAAAACCCCATTTCCATCCACTAACCAACCTACAGGATTAGCATTATTAAAAAGTCCACCATATTGGATATTTTGACTAGTTGAATAACCGCTTAAAGAAGTTAAGGTTGTAGATTCTCCTACACATATAGTAGACGGACTCGCACTTACAGGTAAAGGTTTTATGTTTGGAATTACAAATAATATAGCAGGTGTAGAATAGGTAATATTACAAGATGCATTTTGAACAACAGCCCTAAAACTAGTAGTTGCTGTTGCATTAGTATATTTAAAAGTATTGTTGCCAGCACCACCTAAATTCAGCCAAGTATTACCTGCATCTGTTGAAGATTCCCATCTAAGAACTACACCTGTTTGTCCGTTAAGAGCTATAATTCCAGAAGAAAAATGACAATCGGTATGAGTACTTACCGGTGTAGGTAAAGCTATCATGGTACCACTAGAATTGGCCGTATGGGTTATTGTTGTAAATCCTCCAGCTGATAATGAGTCCACCACCAACGTTGCATTATTAGAGGTCACACTTGGTGAACAAGTTCCACTAACCACACAATTATAATTAGCAGAAGCGTCGGCAGAAGTAATAGAATTTAAGGTTAACATTGCCGATGTAGCACCA
>NZ_JBKBLM010000012.1:0-46897 GCF_046296355.1 Flavobacterium sp. | reverse complement strand
AAAAAGAAGCAGTATCACCAACACATATCGTTTGAGAAATAGCAGGTTGAGTTGTAATCGCAACGACTTGGTTCACTACCAGCGTTGCATTATTAGAGGTCACACTTGGTGAACAAGTTCCGCTTACTACACAGTAATAATCTGTCCCGGCATGACTTGAAGCAATAGGATTAATAGTTAAAGTGGCAGTATTGGTTCCCGAAAAAGCGCCTCCGTTAGACAAAGGGTTTATGCCATTGTACCACTGATAAGTTAAACCGGCACCTGAAGCGCTAACACTTAAACTTACTGAACTTCCTGAACAAACGGTTTGTGAAGCCGATGGTTGTGAGTTTATAGCTGGTAAAGCTAAAACAGAAATCGCAGTTGTGGTGTTGCTACAAGTTGTGGTGCTATTGGTAAAAGTGAAAGTTACACTTCCGTTAGCTATACTTGTTACAAGACCGGTATTATCAACTGTGGCTTTGGTTGTATCATTACTAATCCAAGTTCCTCCGGAATTTGGTGTCAACTGAGCTGTATCGCCTAAACAAACGCTGCTTGGTGCTGAAACAACTGGTAATGCATCTACGGTTACCGTTGTATTGGTGCTATTCGTACAACCATTTCCATTAGTGTAAGTGTAAGTGATTAAAGAAGTTCCTGAGGCAACTCCGGTAACCACACCTGTAGTTGGGTTTATGGTAGCTACACTTAGAGAAGCACTAGACCATGTTCCGCCTGAAGTTGAATTCGCTAATGTTGTAGTTGAACCAATACAAACTGAGGTTGTTCCTGTAATAGCGGCTAAAACCGGTAAAGGATTAACTGTAAAATTACTTGCGCTTGTAACCGTTCCTGAAGGTGTAGTCACGGCAATAACCCCCGTTGTAGCTCCAATCGGAAGTGTAGCTGTTATTTGAGTATTACTGTTTACGGTAAAACTAGTTGAAACACCATTAAAACTAACAGCAGAAGCACCATTGAAATAATTACCCGTAATAACTACCGACTGTGATGAATCAACACAAGCACTGGTAGGCGAGAAGTTTGAAATGGTTGGCGCAGGTGTATAGCTTACTGTTACTCTTATATAATCAACTGAAGCTGTTCTGGTTGCTGTTGGTGAGTTTACAGAAAGCACAACACCAAAATTGGCATTGTTAATATCAGCGGCTGTCCATGTCGTTCCCCACAAATCTGTGGTTCCACCATAATTGGCTGCAATCATAGTAGCCGGCCAAATAGTAGCGGTTGCACCATAATTGTTACCAACGATTGTTCCGTTTTTAACCAAACGAACCACAACGTCCTGTATACTTCTTGAACTGGAAATAGAATTACTTTGTCTCATAATTGAAACAGTAATTCCATTGATTACAACTCCTGTAGGAATAGAAAATCCGTAATTAGTACCTTGTAAGTAATCAGAACTTTGTCCGCTACTCAATGTAAGTGTAGCATAGGCAGTGTCGTCGGCAGTTATATTACCTGGATTGGTCCAATCTGTATTGGCACCGGCGATAAAACTACCCGTGGCAGGATAATTTGGTCCCGCTGTTTGGGCTGATGAAGATCCGCTTACTAAAAGTAAAAGCGTTGCTAGAAGTAGGATATATTTTTTGGAAAAAAATAATTCTAGCAATAAATTAATTTCTGTTTGCATGTAGTTTTTTTTCATAGGGCGATGAATTTTAAACTTCGTTAATACTTATACAAATTTAGAGTGGGTGTCTATAGATGGTATTATTTTTAGTTGTATAACCTCAAAAATCGACTAACTGCAGTTTTTTGTATGTTTTTCCATCAATTTTTAGTCGTTTTTGACAAACGTCAATACTATAAGTACTTTATTAACAGTATTTTATGTTTTATAAGAAGTGTATTTCAACGATAGTTTTTTACCGTTTATAGAGGATTTTTTTATTGACAAATCAATGATTCTTGTAAATAAAAGACGATTTATTTGTCTTTTTTAGGGCTAAATTCAGTCCGAATCAATACAAGGAAATAGTATAAATTGTCTATATTTGTTTCTCACTAAACCAAAGTAAGTTTGAGAAATCTTTTTTTTAAAATCATACTTTTATTTCCGCTGCTGATTTTCGCCCAATCTGATTTTGAGAAAGGCGAGAAGTTGTTTTTGCAAGCCAAATATATTTTGGCAAAACCAATTTTTGAGGATTTTATCAAAACAAATCCAAATCATTTAAAAGCATTGGAATACTTGGGAGATATAGAAGGTGCCAATAAATCATGGGACAAAGCCATGACTTATTATGATAAATTGAGAAAACTCAAACCGGCAGAAGCCAACTACCATTACAAATACGGAGGTTGCCTCGGAATGAAAGCCAAAGAATCCAATAAATTCAAAGCTCTTGGAATGATTGATGATATAAAAGCGTCTTTTGAAAAAGCCATTCAACTTAATGCTAATCATATCGAAGCTCGTTGGGCGTTAATCGAATTATATCTTGAATTGCCCGGCATTGTCGGCGGAAGCGAACGAAAAGCACAGCAATATGCAGGTGAATTGTTCAAAATTTCTCCGGTTGACGGTTATTTGTCTAAAGGTCGAATAGCTGAATATTTTGAACGCTATACTGAAGCTGAGAGAAATTATGCCAGAGCCATAGCAGTCGGCGGTTCTAAAACTACCTATCAAAAATTAGCCAATTTGTATAAAAACAAAATGAATCAGCCGGAAAAAGCCAAATTGCTGATGCAAGCCTATCAAGAAAAAAACAAATCCTAACAATGCGAACACATTTTATAGCCATTGGCGGTGCTGCCATGCACAATTTAGCTTTGGCCCTACACAATAAAGGATACCAAGTAACCGGAAGTGACGATGCTATCTTTGAACCATCCAAATCAAGATTGGAAAAGAAAGGTTTGTTGCCGGCAGAAATGGGTTGGTTTCCCGAAAAGATTACAGCCAATATTGAAGCAGTAATTCTCGGAATGCACGCCAAAGCGGATAATCCGGAGTTGTTGAGAGCGCAAGAACTCGGACTCAAAATCTACTCCTATCCCGAATTTTTATACGAGCAATCTAAAAATAAAACCCGAGTAGTTATTGGTGGTTCTCACGGAAAAACGACCATTACTTCAATGATTTTACACGTGATGCATTTTCACAACATCGAAGTCGATTATATGGTTGGTGCCCAATTAGAAGGTTTTGATACCATGGTACATTTGACGCACGACAATGATTTCATTGTGTTAGAAGGCGATGAATATTTGTCTTCCCCAATAGACCGAAGACCAAAATTTCATTTGTACCAACCCAATATTGCTTTACTTTCGGGCATTGCTTGGGATCATATCAATGTGTTTCCAACGTTTGAAAATTATGTAGAGCAATTTGAAATTTTTGTCAGCCAAATTACCAAAGGAGGTATTTTAGTCTATAACGAAGAAGATGAAACCGTTAAAAAAGTTGCCGAAGAAAGCACCAACACCATCCGAAGATTGCCTTATCAAACGCCAAGTTACTCAGTAAAAGACGGCACAACTTTATTAGATACGCCAGAAGGACCAATGCCTATTGAGGTTTTTGGAGCCCACAATCTCAATAATTTGGCCGGAGCCAAATGGATTTGCCAGAACATGGGCGTAGATGAAGCCGATTTCTACGAAGCCATTGCCAGTTTTAAAGGCGCAAGCAAACGTTTAGAAAAAATCGCAGAAGGCAAAGGCAAAGTAGCTTACAAAGATTTCGCTCATTCGCCAAGTAAAGTGTCGGCAACAACCAAAGCCGTTAAAGCACAATATCCTGATAGAAAATTAGTAGCGTGTTTGGAATTGCATACGTACAGTAGTTTGAATGCTGAATTCTTGAAAGAATACGAAGGCGCACTCGCTGCTGCAGATGTGGCAGTCGTTTTCTATTCACCCGATGCGGTTAAAATCAAACAATTGGAAGAAGTAACTTATGAGCAAATTGCACAATCTTTCAAACGCGATGACTTGATTATTTTTACCAATCCGGCAGAATTCAAGGACTTTTTGTTCTCCTATGATTTAAATAATTCAGCTTTACTATTAATGAGTTCAGGAAACTATGGCGGATTAAACTTTGATGAGGTAAAAGGATTGATTAATTAAATTAAAATTCTTACATTTATCATTATTTTAGTTTTAAAAAAATGATAAACGATCAAAATTTCTCCATAAAAAATTGGGCAGAAGACGATAAACCACGTGAAAAACTCATGCTGAAAGGCAAAGCAGTACTAAGTGATGCTGAACTAATCGCGATTCTCATTGGTTCAGGAAGTCGGAATGAAAGCGCTGTTTCTTTGAGTAAGAGGATTTTGTCGAGCGTGAATAACAATTTAAATGCTTTGGGCAAATTGTCAATAAAGCAATTGATGGAATTCAAAGGAATAGGCGAGGCGAAGGCTGTCACTATTGCGGCCGCTTTAGAATTAGGCAGAAGACGAAGAACGGAAGAAACCGCTGTTTTAGACAAAATAACTTCAAGCAAAGCCGTTTTTGAAATTATGCAACCAATAATAGGCGAATTGCCTCATGAAGAATTTTGGGTGCTGTATTTAAACAATTCGAACAAAGTCATTTACAAATCGCAATTGTCCAAAGGTGGCATTACCGGAACCGTGGTAGATGTTCGTTTAATCTTCAAAATAGCTTTAGAACACAATGCTACGGCGATTATTTTATCGCACAATCATCCTTCGGGTAAATTATTAGCCAGTGATGCCGACAGAGAAATTACTAAAAAGCTTAAATTTGCCGGAGAGCAACTCGATATCAAAGTGCTCGACCATATCATCATCACCGAAAACGGCTATTTAAGCTTTCAAGACGAAGGCATATTTTAAAATGAAACACATCACTGATATTTTTTTTGACTTAGACCACACACTTTGGGATTTCGACCGCAATTCGGTTTTGGCTTTTGATAAAATATTCAAAGTGCATCATCCAAATCTAAATACAACAGAATTTATTGAAGTTTACGCACCCATCAACCAAGCTTGTTGGAAGTTGTACCAAGTAGATAAAATTACCCATGAAGAACTCCGTTATCAGCGGTTGAAACAATCGTTTGATGCATTAAACTACTCTATTTCGGATGAAGACATTGATCAAATTGCCCATGATTATATAGCTTTTTTACCGGATAATAACCAACTTTTTGATGGTGCGATAGAAGTTTTAGATTATTTGTTGCCCAAGTACAATCTGCACATTATCACTAATGGTTTTGCGGAAGTTCAGTATAAAAAAATCAACAATTCGGGTTTGGGAAGTTATTTTAAAACGGTGACCAATTCAGAAATGGCCGGCGTCAAAAAACCACATCGAAACATATTTGAATTTGCCTTATCTTTGGCTAAAACCAATAAAGAAAACGCCATTATGATTGGCGATTGTATTGATGCAGATGTCAGAGGCGCGATTGATTTTGGGATGAAAGCCATTTTGTTTGATGAGAAAAACAGCCACGATATTCCTGAGATAATGACCATAAACCGTCTAGTAGAATTAAAAAATATATTGTAACATGAAAAAAATAATGCTCTCTTTAATTTTGTTGATGTCTCTAGCGTCTTTTGCACAAAGTGTGAATGATTATCAGTATGTAATCGTGCCCAAAAGATTTGATTCTTTTAAAGAGGATGACAAGCATGGATTAAATACTTCGGTGAAATTATTACTTCAAAAATATGGGTTCAAAGCCTATTTTAGTGATGATGCCTTTTTTGATAATAATGTTGGCAATCGCTGTGATTTTTTAACGGCTGATTTATTCAATGAAAGTGGGTTATTTGCTACCAAAGTGAGAGTCGCTTTAAAAGATTGTAAAGGCAATACTGTTTACCAAACCGAAATCGGAAGCAGTAGAGAAAAGCAATATTCTATCGCCTACAGTCAGGCCTTAAGAGCAGCAGCCAAGTCTTTTGAAACACTGAATTACAATTACTCCGGCGTTGCAATTCCTCAGCAAACGACTGAAGAAAAACCAGTCTTGAGAGTAATTGATTCTAAAATTGATGCCGCAAAAGAGGCTATTCCGGTAACAACTTCAGAAGTTTTCTTTTTTGCTCAGCCTACAGCCAATGGTTATCAAGTAATAGACAATGAGCCCAAAGTCATCATGCGTTTGTTCAATACTTCCCAAAAAAATGTTTTTATGGCCGATAAAAATGGGGTGAATGGAACGGTTTTAATCAAAGAAGGAAAATGGGTTTTTGAATACTACGATAATGGCAAGCTGGTTTCAGAACCGATTAACTTGAAATTCTGATAAGACTGAACACTAAAACTAAAACCCATACTTATCCTTCCAACGATTCTTTAAAAATGTCCGCATTTCGTTTTCACGGGCATTGTTTCCGGGTTTGTACAAATCGGTATTCTTGATTTCATCCGGTAAGTATTCTTGTTCCGAAAAGTTATTGGCGTAATTATGCGAATATTGGTATTCTTCGCCGTAACCTAATTCTTTCATCAATTTTGTAGGTGCATTTCGCAAATGAATCGGCACCGATAAATCTCCGGTTTGTTTCACCAAAGCTTGGGCTTCACCAATTGCCATATAGCTTGCATTGCTTTTAGGCGAGGTTGCCAAATAAATAGCACACTGACTTAATAATATTCGACTCTCAGGATAACCAATCGTAGAAACCGCTTGAAAGGTATTGTTTGCCATGATAAAAGCCGTCGGATTCGCGTTGCCGATATCTTCACTTGACAGAATCAACATGCGTCGGGCAATAAACTTTACATCTTCGCCACCTTCAATCATTCGGGCCAACCAATAAACAGCACCATTGGGATCACTGCCGCGAATCGATTTAATAAATGCCGAAACGATATCGTAATGTTGTTCGCCTGTTTTATCGTAAAGTACTGTGTTTTGTTGAACGAGTTCTAAAACTTTATCATTAGTAATCGTAATTTGACCTTCAGGGCTTGCGTTTACCACGAGTTCAAAAATATTTAATAGTTTGCGTCCGTCGCCACCCGAAAGTCGCAATAAGGCTTCGGTTTCCTTTAATTTTATTTTTTTGGCCGAAATGATTTTGTCTTTTTTTATCGCACGTTGCAATAAAGCCAACAAATCTTCTTTCGAAAACGGATTCAGTACATAAACCTGACAACGTGACAACAAAGCGGGAATGACTTCAAAACTCGGATTTTCAGTTGTGGCTCCGATTAGTGTTACCCAACCTTTTTCTACCGCAGCCAATAAAGAATCTTGTTGTGATTTGCTGAAACGGTGAATCTCATCAATAAACAATATTGGGTTTTTGGCTGTAAACAAACCGCCGCTGGTTTTGGCTTTTTCAATCACGTCGCGGATGTCTTTTACACCGCTATTAATGGCGCTCAATTCATAAAACGGGCGATTGCTTTGCTTGGCTATGATTTGGGCCAAAGTCGTTTTCCCGGTTCCGGGCGAACCCCAAAAAATCATGGACGGAATCACACCACGCGCAATTTGTTGGGTCAACGAACCATTGTCGCCCACCAAATGCAATTGGCTGATGTAATCCTCTAAACGTTGCGGTCTGATGCGTTCGGCAAGTGGTGCTTCCATTTGGTAAAAATACGATTTTAAAGTTTTTGGAGCCAATCGTTCAGGCATTTTTTAAACCGTGTTCCCGCTTTCCGTTATACTTCGTGTCACTTCAATCGGGGCTAAATACAAACGGTTGGCTTCTTTTAAATTTTCTTAACTGACAAATTAGCATTACTTTTAATTTGGCTGTGTTTTTGACAAGAATCAATAGTTAAAATAAAACCATGAACGATTACCACCATTTTAAGTTTACACCATCGGTTTGGATTATTCCGAGCTTTCTGCTGATTTTAATTTGGGCAATTTTCTTTTTTGAGAACAGTTTTAATGTTGATTTGACTTCGCATGGAATTTTACCAAGAACATTTTTGGGTTTGCAAGGCGTGCTTTTTAGCCCGTTTTTGCATGGCGATTTGAATCACATTGCCAATAATTCGATTCCGTTGTTTGTGTTAACCACAGCACTGATTTATTTCTACAGGGATATTTCGCTGAAGGTATTGTGCTATGGGATTTTGATTTCCGGTACCATTACTTGGATAATTGGCAGAAACTCTTTTCACATTGGCGCGAGCGGTTTGATTTATGTGCTGGTTTCCTTTATTTTCTTCAAAGGTATGATGACACAATATTACCGACTGATGGCTTTGTCGCTAACGGTTGTAATGTTTTATGGCGGAATGGTTTGGTATGTTTTTCCGGATGTTGACAAGACTATTTCTTGGGAAGGACATTTGGCCGGTCTAATTACCGGTTTTGCTTTCGCCGTTATTTTTAAAACTCCCGATTATAAAAAGGCTATTCAATACGAATGGGAGAAACCCGAATTCAATCCCGAAAACGATATGTTTATGAAGCATTTCGACGAAAACGGGAATTTTGTCAATACACCTGAACCTGAAGAAATAGTGGAAGAAATTCCGGCAACCGGAATTAATTATATTTATCACTTTAAAGAAGCGACTGACGATAACAAGTTAGCAGAATAGCTGGCTAATTAGCCCCGATTGTAGTGGCACGAAGTATAACGAAAAGCGGGAATAAGGTTTACTCATAAATCCCGAGCCATTCGCTCTTAAATATTAGATTTATAATATTAGATATTAAATATCTGAAATCAGTTTATTGTCTTTGTCTTACTGTTTCATACAAAAACGCACCACAAGCTACAGAAACGTTTAATGAACCGATAGTTCCGAACATAGGTAGTTTTGCTTTCTCGTCTACGATTTTCAATACTGAAGGGTTGATGCCTCGGTCTTCGCTTCCCATGATGATGGCTATGGGTTGGTTTAGGTCGATGCTGTAAATACTGTCTTCCGTTTTTTCAGTTGCGGCTACGGTTTTGATGCCGCTGCCTTGAAGGTAAAATATGGCGTCTTTGATGTGGTCTACTTTGCAAATCGGTACGTTGAAAACCGCACCTGCTGAAGTTTTTACGGTATCGCCATTGACAGGAGCGGATCCTGTTTTTTGGACGATGATTCCGTCAACACCTGTACATTCAGCCGTTCTGATAATGGCGCCGAAGTTACGGGCATCGCTGAGTTGGTCCAGAATTAAAAACAGAGGCATTTTGCCGCTTTCAACAACGCTGTCAACTAAAGTTTCGAGTTTTACGAAAGTAATAGGAGCGATGGTGGCTACTGCGCCTTGGTGGTTGTTAGGGGTTAATCGGTTTAATTTTTCAACGGGAACGTAGGAGAAATTGATGCTGTGCTTTTTCATGGCTTTCATCAATTCCTGCATCAATTCGCTTTGGGTGTCGCTTTGTATAAATACTTTATCGATTTCTTTTCCGGCATTGACGGCTTCAATAATGGCTCTAATGCCGAAGATTTGGTTTTCTTTTTCCATGGGGCAAAGATATAAAAAAACCACCAGTGAAAACTGGTGGTTTTAAGATTTAGACTTAAAGTATTATGGTAAAGTCAAGTTTGGCCAATTGGTACCATCTGTTCTTGTCAGAGTGGTATCACCAAATTCGCCGTAATCATTTTCCCAGTGGAATGACATATCAGCACCATTAATCACTAGGTTAGAGAAAGTAAATACTTCATTAAACTGGTCAACACCAGAGTAAGCCATCTCACCACACAAGTCAACTAATTGTACTCCAGTAGCAACATTTCCTGGTCCGTAAAGACCAATCCAGCCTCCAAAAGAAGCATCAGAGATGTTGTATACTCCGGCACCGGCAGCGGTGAAAGTTACTGTTCCTGAGATAGGTCCATCAACAAAACCACCTCCCGGCTCTCCAATGTTAGTAGTAACGTAGCTGTAAGTTCCTGCTAAATCAGAATAACAATCAATAATTGTAAAAGACAATTCTTGAGAAGCTATAGTAGCATTAGAAGTGTTAGCATTACTAATACGAAGTGTAAATGTTTCATCGTCTTCGTCTTCGTCATCATTTAAGATTTTAATCTCTCCTGAAGCAGAAGTAGCGTAAGCAGGGATTACGATTTCATGATCGTATTCGAAGTCATGATCATCTGCATCACCCGCTGTTTGTAAAACAGACACATGAATATCAACAGGTTGAGGGTTGTCTAAAGTGATAGTATAAGTAAATACTGCTTGATCTCCTTCTCGTACTGTTTGTGAATTTGTTAATGGGCTTGCTAAGTTAATAGTACCTACTACATCTTCATTGACTATTAAATTACTATAGCCTGTTGCATCACCAGAATCATCACAAGACACAAAAAGTGTTGATGACAAAAGCAAAGCAAAACCAAATTTATTATTAAATATTTTTTTCATAATTGTGTATTTAATTAGTCAACAACTTTTTCAAGGACCTCATAGAATTCTCTTGGACCAGTAGCAGCGATATAACCATAACTCATATAAAGTCTGTCTTTACCGAGTACGTCATCTCTAACAGCTTTGTTTTGAATGCCAGGGAATGCACATGCGTTAAGCATATCGCCTGGAGTTTCTGTACAGTTTATAGCCGGTAGGGCATTTAGTATCTGTGCAGCTCCATCATAAGTGGTAGGTACTAAAATGTCGTCATTAGAATCAATTGTGAAATAGAACTCATTCCCAGAGAATGGACCTGCCCACTCTAATTTTCTATAAGTTGTTGAATTTACAGATTCAATAGTAACAACTGTTCCTAAGAATGGTCCTGTTACATCGGGTCTAGGTACATTGATTCTCCAATATTCACATTGAATCACACTGTATTGACCTGCAAAACGAGTACCCACAGAAACTTTTGTTGTTTTCAAGTTTTGGGCTTGAGTTCCAGCGCTTGTGTTAGATACATAAGTTAAAGTCCAAGAATCTCCAATACTTAAAGCACTATCACTAGCTGGTAGTGGAGCACCGTTTAGTGTTAAACCACTAATTAATTCGTTGTAAGAAACCGTGAAATCCAAGTTCTCTACTTGAGCAGTATTTGGAAAAGTAACTGTTTTTAATAATGCAGTATTAGAACTTTCGCCAGCAACATTTGTAAATGTTTTATAAATATCCACAGAGTTAACTTGGATATCACCTTGGAAAGCAGAAATTGAAGCTGCATATTCAAAATCAGCACCATTTCCTACTACATAGGGAACAAGTATACTATTAACACTTAACAGTCCACCTTCATTTTGATTACCGGTAAGAAGATCATTGTCTTCATCCTCGCATGACACAACACCTAAAGATGCTATTGCCATAAATAAATAAATAAATTTTTTCATAGTTTTTTTATTAATTCATCCACCAAACTTTTGAAAGCATAGTATCACCATTATCTAGTAATGCTACTGCTGCTTGATAGTTTGTTTGATTAAAGTTTTGTGAATCAGTTGAATAATAGAATCTTTTTGGGATAACACTAATTTGTGCATCTACTACCGGAGATAAAGCCGGTTGTCCGGTTCTTCTCCATTCTGTCCAAGCTTCTATACCTTGACCATAAAGAGCAAACCACATTTGTAGACCAATTTTCTCTTTACCAACAGCTACAGAAGCGAAGTCTAAGCTTGGTTGTGATAGATAGGCTGTAACTTGCGATGCTGAAACACCATTGAATTCCATGTTAGCGGCAATTCCGTTTCTATAGTGAGTATCAGCAGTAGCCAAACCACCGGAGATAACACCTGTTAAAGCAGCTTCAGCTAAATAAAGTTCTACTTGTGCATAAGATAAAAGTACACCTGGTAAGGTAGGTGATAAATAATCTACACCTGGAGAAGAGAATCCGTTGTAATTACCTGGGTTTTCAACCCCCGGAACATTACCAACATAGGCATTTGCGTTGTTAACTTGTGCAAATACACTAAGTCTAGGGTCACTAAGTAGGTTTAGTTTGTCAACTAAAACAGAACTTACTTTGTACTCTGCTCTGTTTCCAAATACGATAGTTTCGTAGATTGGATTAGCATCCGGTTGCGCTGAAGTGTAGGCTAATTGAGCTGAATCAGCGTTAGAAGACATCAAAAGACCTGAACTAACAAGTGCATTTACTTCAGCAGATACATTTCTTTTACCAGAAATTCTCATTAAGGCTTTCAATTTAAGTGAAGCCCCAAACTTTCTCCATTTAGTAACGTCACCTTGGTAGATAAAGTCAGCTGTAGTAGTGAATTCACCAGTTCCTGAAGCAAATAAGGTTTCAGCTTCATCCAATAAACTTAAAATTCCATCGTATACAACTTCTTCAGTATCGTGAACCGGTTTTGTATTTCCAGCAACAACTGCTTCGTTAAAAGGAACCGGACCAAAAACATCCGTTAAAATTTGGAAATTATTAGCTTCTAATACCAAACTTATAGCTTGTAAATTAGTGTTTCCGCTTTCTCCAGCCAATTCATAAGCAGCTTTACATTCTGCTATTGAACTAGCGTAAAGATTAGTCCAAACCGAATTCATTACCGCTCTTCTCGGAGTGTATCTTTCTTCAGAATTGTATTGAACTTTTGACCATTGTTGTGCCCAGCAAGTTCCCATATCACCTCCAATTTGCGCATTGTACAAAGTGTTTTGAGTGGTAATCATTGCCGATGAGAGCAATAAATTAGGGTCTGTTGTCTGAGAGCTATTTGGAGAGGTGTTAATCTCTTCAAAATTACTATCGCAGCTCCATAAAACAAGTGCTGCCATAAATAAAGAAAATACTTTTTTCATAACTTTTTTTAGAATTTAATATTAATGTTAAACCCATAAGTTCTTGCAGATGGTAATTGACCAAATTCTTGGCCTTGTTCACCGTTAGCACTACTGAAACCTGTCTCAGGATCAATGTGAGGTACTTTTTTGTATAAAATAGCTAGGTTTCTACCTACTACAGATACTCTGAAGTCCTGAATAAATGTTCCGTTTAACCATTTTTTAGGTAATGAATACCCAAATATAATTTGTCTTAATTTTACATAACTGGCATCAAATACTCCACTTTCGGTAAAATTAGAATAATCGTAAGCATTTTGGTTGAATGTTTTAGCGTCAACAACAACGTTGTTAGGTACATAACCACCGTTTCCGTCTGCCATAACACCATTTCCAATAACCCCAGTTTCTCTACCAATAAGAGATTCTTCTAAGGTTCCAGCATATCTACCCCACATGTAAGTCATTGAGAATATCTCTCCGCCCATTTTTGCGTCTAATAGTGTGCTTAAGTCAAAGTTTTTGTATTTGAAAGTGAAGTTTGCACCTCCAGTCCAATCCGGTGTAATGTTTCCAAGAACCACTTTTTCTGTATTGTTTACTTGGGGTAAACCGTTTTCGTATACAACTTGACCAGCATCGTTTCTTAAGAAAGGATAACCAACAATAGAACCGTAAGCTTCACCTACTCTGGCTTGAAGCTCCATGTCCCATTGTCCGCCTAAAACATAAGCATCTGTTAAACCTAAACTAATTACTTCATTTTTGTTTTTAGCAAAGTTTAAATCAACATCAAATGTGAAATCACCTTTTTTCAATACTGTTGCACCTAATTGAAGTTCAATACCTTTGTTGTTCATTTCACCGGCATTTTCCCATGATGATGTAAATCCGGAAGCAGCATCAATTTGTAAAGGTAAAATCAAATCTTCACTGGTTTGATCGTAGTAAGTTGCACTGAAACGAACTCTGTTGTTGAATGCATTCAAGTCTAAACCAAACTCAACTCCTGTTGTGCTTTCCGGTTTTAGATTTGGATTCCATTGGGTGTTTGGAACTGATGATACAGTACCAAAGTTGTTGTTGGCAAGAGCAAATGTTCTGTTTAAGCTGTATGGGTCTAATGGACCGATACCTCCAACTTTTGACCAACCTCCTCTTAATTTAGCATAGCTAACTTTGCTACTTGCAAATCCAAATACTTCAGAGAGTACTAACGAACCTGAAACAGCAGGGTAGAAGAATGAGTTGTTCTTAGCTGGTAATACACTAGCCCAGTCATTTCTACCTGAAAAATCAAGGAAAGCATAACCTTTATAAGCCAATTGTCCGAAACCTAAAATACTATTAATTCTTTGCTCTGTGTAATCACTGTCAATAGTAGGAGTAGTTCCAGATTTAACATTTGATAGAGTGAATAATCCTGGCAATTCTAATCCTCCTGATAACTCACCTAATTGTCTTGTACCGATTCTTTTCATGGTGTTCATACCACCATTAATAGTCAAAGACAAATCAGTTGTTAAGTTTCTTTGGTAAGTTAAAATAGCCTCAGCATTAATCTCAGAATATCTTCTGGCAATTTCAGCATAGTAACCGTCAATGTTTTCGTTAGAACCTTTTTCGTTTCTTAAAGTTTCTCTCTGAGAATAGTGGTCTAACATTAATTTACCATTGATGGATAGGTTATCAGTGAATTTATAATTCAAGAAAGTATTTCCTGTAATTCTATCTTGATCAAAAGTATTAATGTTTGTTTCTAAATGCCAATAAGGGTTGTTTTGGAAATTTGTATTCCAGCTTATTGGTGTTCCTGCGGCTGGTGTATTTGCACCGGCTAAGGGGAAGTTTCTCCAATCTTTTAAGTCAGTAAACTGAACGTTACGGGCAGACCAAATGAATTGTTGCACAACGTTTTGACTTGAATATCCAACAACCGGTAAGTTATCACTCTTGTTGTTGAAGAAAGTCATGCTGATACCAGCGGTTAGTTTTTTTCCTAAAGTCATATTTCCGTTGAAACCAACATTGAATTTTTTGAATTCAGTAAAAGGAATCATTCCTTTTTCGTCACTATTTCCGATTGATAATCTGAAGTTATTGTTTTCACCTCCACTAATAATTGAGACATTGTTGGATTGAGACACACCTGTTTCGTAAAAATCTTTTACGTTGTCTGGACGTGATACCCATGGTGAAGGTAATCCTCCATTTTTAAAGGAATCCCATTGTACAAAAGATAATCCTCTGTCCAACGCTGGTCCCCAACTTTCGTCAACACCATCATTGTAACCACCACCTGCACCGTCTACGAACTCAAAGTAATCTGAGGTAGCACCTTGTCCGTATGAGTTTTGGAAATTTGGCAAAACTAAAGGATTAGAAAAAGTAGTGTTTGAATTGAATGACACCTCAAATTTGTCTTTTTTCTTTCCAGACTTTGTGGTAATTAATATAACCCCTTTACTAGCTCGTATACCATATAAGGCTGCAGCAGTTGGTCCTTTTAGCACCGTTACTGATTCGATGTCGTCCGGATTAATACTGGCAGCACCATTAGGTAAATCTCTACCACCACCGGATCCTGAGTTACCGTAGCTGGTATTGTCAAAAGGAACACCGTCAATTACAAATAAAGCTTCATTGCTACCCGTAATAGTAGAATTACCTCTCAAAACAATTCTTGAAGATGAACCTACAGCTCCTGACGAGTTTGTAACATTAACCCCGGCTACTCTTCCGGATAAAGCATTAACTAAATTTGACTCTCTGGCTTCAGTCAAGGCACCACCTTTAACAGATTGTGCAGCATAGGTTACTGCTTTTTCGGATTTTTTAACACCCAATGCAGTTACAACTACACCCTCTAACTCGACAGCATCATCTTTCATTTTTACATTAATTGTAGTTGATGCAGCCACAATTTCTTGGGACTTCATGCCTACATAATTAAAAATAAGGGTCTGAGTTGGAGCGGCACTAATGGTAAATTTACCATCAAAATCGGTTTGAGTACCTAATTTAGTTCCTTTAACAAGAACATTAACTCCCGGAATTGGTAAACCACTATTGTCTGTAACAATACCAGTAACAATCCTTTCTTGCGCAAAAGAGATTTGCACCAATAACGCTATAAAAAGCGTCAAGAATCCATTTAACTTTGTTTTCATTATTTAATTTGGTTATAATTAGTGAACCAAAAGTCTTAAATAAATCTTAAAAATCCTAATTTAATATTAAATTTTAATGTTAAAGTTTTAAACATTTAGAAACTTGCTTTAAAGCTGATGTGTACTATTGAATTTGAGAACTTGACGGCCTGATTGTTAGTGTTTCCGTTTGCATAAATAATATTGAATAATCCGTTTTTTGACAAAAGCCCGAATCCAAATCCGAAACCGAAAAGATTTACCTGGTTATTGGTGGTGTCGTCTTGCAAAAAACCATAGTCAAGAATTGAATGAACGTATAAGTTTGAGGTAACTACGTAACGATACTCGGTTAGTAAAGAGGTAAAGGTGTTGCCTTGTAAACTGTTTTCATTAAATCCTCGAATAGAATTGATACCTCCAAAACGTGCCAATTCATTAACGATGTAGTTCTTGCTTTGTAAATAGAAATTTTGCGACTTTATATTGAAAATGTTTTTCGGGTTCAGATAGAAATTGTGTTTGAGATGCAAACTTCCAAAAAATTGATTGTCGGAGAGGAGTTTTGAATCTCTTTTTCCGGTGCCTAATTTTAGGTTGAAGCTTGTTTTTTCGGGAAAGAGAAAATCATCATTTTTGAAATCAGTAAATTCCAATGCGGTTGTGAGGTAGGAATTGTCGAAGTCACTCAAGTTGGTTGTATTAACATTTTGGATGTCACTGGATTCGGTAGATTGATAACCCAGATACAATCGGGTGTTGTAATTGAAATAATAACCAAGCTCGAAATTGGTTCTGGTGTTTTGAAATGTGCTGTCTTGCTTGAAAATGTTGAGTTCTGTTTTGAGACCAATCGGGCTTTTGAAAATATAAGGCAATTCTAGTCCGAGGTTAAATGTTTTTTGGTCTTGACCGTCGCTTTTCCAATATAGCGAGAATTTTTCTCCCGAGTTTAAAATGTTGCTTAATACCAAATCCAAATAGCCACTCAAAATTAATTTGCTTTCTTCGTCATTGGTAAAGCCGATATAGCCATCAAAAGAATTGGGCTTTGCCTTTTCCAAATAGACATAAACTTTAGTAGAATCTTTGGTGAATAAGATTTCCGGATATTTGGTTTGTTTGACAAATCGGAATTTTTCAAAATCATTGTAGAGTTTGTCTAAATTCTTTTGATTAAAAATCTTGTTGCGGTAAAGTCGGGTAATATTCTTTTTGTGACTCACGGGAAATTTATCATAACCGTTAATCACGATGCTGTTGAGTTGTCGCTTTGTCTCTTTGGTTATAAATAAATCAGCGGTAATGATATTATTCTTGTTTTGGATGTTGTTGAGTTGGACTTTCGCCATTGAAAAACCATCGTTTTCTAATTTCATCAAGGTGTTGTTTAGAAAAACATCTATTTCTTCAAAAGAAAGGGTTAAGGTGTCGTTTTTTAAGCGGTAAGTTACGGGTATATTTTCACGGTTATTTATACCTATATATATGCGTGCATAATTTATTCTTTTTTCGACGCTGTATTTGTAGCAAAAAACACTGTCATTTAGTTTGAAGTTTTCTATGAATTGAGCGTTTAAATAACCTTTTTTGGTTAGCCTTTCGTAGAATGAATTATTCTCGTTCACTATCGATTTTACATTGTCGTGTTTTTTGGCATAGCTGATACTGTCAATTGTATTGTTTTCTGCATCATTTTGTCCGATGATTTTTAGATAGAAATTTTGAGCCGAAGTATTCCAGCTAACGATAATTAGAAAAAAGAAGAAGAAAATCTTTTTCAAAGACTTGAAAGTTTGGATAAAAATAACGTAAAAATTCCTTTTTTATTGTAGATAATACTGTCTAAAAAGAATATGGTTGAAAATTAATTAATTATGATTTGTTTCATTAAAAATAATTACTACATTTGCAACCCCTAAAAAAGCGGGATTTTAATAAATAAAGAAATTTTAGTATTTAATTATGCCAACAATTCAACAATTAGTAAGAACAGGAAGAACTCAAATCACTAAGAAGAGTAAATCGGTTGCTTTAGATTCTTGTCCTCAAAGAAGAGGTGTTTGTACGCGTGTTTACACTACTACTCCAAAAAAACCAAACTCAGCCATGCGTAAAGTTGCGCGTGTACGTTTGACTAATGGAAACGAAGTGAATGCTTACATCCCTGGAGAAGGACATAATCTACAAGAGCACTCGATAGTATTAGTGCGAGGCGGAAGGGTAAAAGATTTACCAGGAGTTAGATACCACATTGTGCGTGGTGCACTTGATACATCAGGTGTAGCAGGAAGAACACAAAGAAGATCTAAGTACGGTGCTAAACGCCCAAAAGAAGCTAAAAAGTAATTTTAAAACTTTTAAAGAAAAGACATGAGAAAAAGAGCGGCAAAGAAAAGACCACTTTTACCGGATCCTAAATTTAACGATCAGTTAGTAACGCGTTTCGTGAACAACTTGATGTGGGATGGTAAGAAATCAACAGCTTTCAAAGTATTCTATGATGCCATGGAAATCGTAGAAGCGAAAAAGAACAATGATGAAAAAGCATCATTAGAAGTTTGGAAAGATGCTTTAACCAATGTTATGCCTCACGTAGAAGTACGTAGTCGTAGAGTAGGTGGAGCGACATTCCAAATTCCAATGCAAATCAGACCAGACAGAAAAATCTCTATGGCCATGAAGTGGATGATACTTTATGCTAGAAGAAGAAATGAAAAGTCAATGGCTGGTAAATTAGCTTCTGAAATCTTGGCTGCGGCTAAAGAAGAAGGTGCTGCTGTTAAAAAGAGAATGGATACTCACAAAATGGCAGAAGCAAACAAAGCATTCTCTCACTTTAGATTTTAATATTTAAGAAATGGCTAGAGATTTAAAATTTACAAGAAACATCGGAATTGCAGCTCACATTGATGCTGGTAAAACAACAACAACAGAGCGTATATTATTCTATACCGGAAAATCACACAAAATTGGTGAAGTGCACGATGGTGCTGCAACAATGGACTGGATGGCACAAGAGCAAGAAAGAGGTATTACTATTACTTCGGCAGCTACAACTTGTGAGTGGAGTTTTCCAACAGAACAAGGTAAGCCTTTACCAACTTCTCAAGATTACCACTTTAACATTATTGATACTCCCGGACACGTTGACTTTACCGTAGAGGTAAACCGTTCATTGCGTGTATTGGATGGATTGGTTTTCTTATTTAGTGCTGTTGATGGTGTTGAGCCTCAATCAGAAACTAACTGGAGATTAGCGGATCAATACAGAGTTCCACGTATGGGATTCGTAAACAAAATGGACCGTCAAGGTTCTAACTTCTTAAGCGTTTGTCAACAAGTTAGAGACATGTTAAAATCTAACGCTGTTGCGATTACTTTGCCAATCGGTGAAGAAAACGACTTTAAAGGAGTAGTTGACTTAGTGAAAAACCAAGCTATTGTTTGGCATGATGAAACTTTAGGCGCTACTTTTGACGTTGTTGAGATTCCTGCTGACATGGTTGCTGAAGTTAAAGAGTACAGAGATATCCTTATCGAGGCAGTTGCTGATTATGATGAAAACTTGCTTGATAAATACATGGAAGATCCGGATTCTATTACTGAAGACGAAATCAACACGGCTTTAAGAGCTGCTACAATGGATATGGCTATCATTCCTATGATTGCAGGATCTTCATTCAAAAACAAAGGTGTTCAATTTATGTTGGATGCTGTTTGTAAATATTTACCATCTCCTTTAGATAAAGAAGGTATTGAAGGGATTCACCCTGATGATGCTGATTTATTAGAAGAAGATCAAACTAAAATCTTACGTCGTCCTGATGTAAAAGAGCCGTTCGCAGCTTTGGCATTTAAAATTGCTACTGACCCTTATGTTGGTCGTTTGGCTTTCTTCCGTGCTTATTCAGGTCGTTTAGATGCCGGTTCATACATCTTGAACACTCGTTCAGGAAACAAAGAAAGAATTTCTCGTATCTACCAAATGCACGCTAACAAACAAAACCCAATCGAGTACATCGAGGCAGGTGATATTGGAGCAGCAGTTGGATTTAAAGATATCAAAACTGGAGATACAATGTGTGACGAAAAGCACCCAATCATTCTTGAGTCAATGAAATTCCCGGCGCCGGTAATTGGTATCGCTATTGAGCCAAAAACTAAAGCTGACGTTGATAAAATGGGTATGGCTTTGGCTAAATTGGCTGAAGAAGATCCAACGTTTACCGTAAGAACAGATGAGGCTTCAGGTCAAACGATTATTTCAGGTATGGGTGAGTTACACTTAGACATCCTTGTAGATCGTATGAAACGTGAATTCAAAGTTGAAGTGAACCAAGGGGAACCTCAAGTAGAATACAAAGAAGCTTTCACAAAATCTGCTCAACACAGAGAAACCTATAAAAAACAATCTGGAGGTCGTGGTAAATTCGGTGATATCGTATTTAGATTAGAGCCTGCTGATGAAGTTGATGGAAAAGTGCCTGTAGGATTACAATTCGTTAACGAAGTTAAAGGTGGAAACGTTCCTAAAGAATATATTCCTTCTGTAGAGAAAGGTTTCAGAGAAGCTATGAAAACTGGTCCGTTAGCGGGTTACCAAGTAGATAGTTTAAAAGTAACTTTATTGGATGGATCTTTCCACCCGGTAGATTCTGATGCACTTTCTTTCGAATTGGCAGCTAAAATGGGATACAAAGAAGTAGCAAAAGCTGCTGGAGCTGTAATCCTTGAGCCAATCATGAAAATGGAAGTTATTACTCCGGAAGAAAACATGGGAGATATCGTTGGTGATATTAACCGTCGTAGAGGTCAAGTAAATGACATGGGTGACAGAGCTGGTGCAAAAACCATCAAAGCTAACGTGCCATTATCTGAAATGTTTGGTTATGTAACAACCTTAAGAACATTGTCTTCAGGTAGAGCAACTTCTACAATGGAATTCTCTCACTACGAGCAAACTCCTTCTAACATTTCTGAAGAAGTAATCAAAAAAGCAAAAGGTAACGCTTAATTCTTATCAAGATGAGTCAAAAAATTAGAATAAAATTGAAGTCTTACGATCACATGTTGGTTGATAAATCAGCAGAGAAAATCGTAAAAACTGTGAAAAGCACAGGTGCTGTTGTAACAGGTCCTATTCCGTTACCTACACACAAAAAGATATTTACTGTATTGCGTTCTCCACACGTTAACAAAAAAGCGAGAGAGCAGTTTGAAGTAAGTTCGTATAAAAGATTATTAGATATTTACTCTTCCTCTTCAAAAACGATTGATGCTCTAATGAAATTAGAGTTGCCAAGTGGTGTTGAAGTTGAAATCAAAGTATAAGTAATACTCTTTGCCAATTTAAGATTTAAGTATTAGGATTTTGCAAATTATTCTAATACTTAATTCTTTATGAATGAATAACAAAAATTTTATTAATTAATAATTAGTTTATTATGTCTGGGTTAATTGGAAGAAAAATCGGCATGACTAGCATTTTCGATGAAAACGGGAAGAACATTCCTTGTACAGTAATCGAGGCTGGACCTTGTGTCGTTACCCAAGTCAGAACCAATGAGGTTGACGGGTATACAGCTCTTCAACTTGGTTTCGATGACAAATCAGAAAAACACGCTACTAAAGCTGACTTAGGTCACTTTAAAAAAGCGGGAACTTCTGCAAAAAAGAAAGTCGTTGAATTCCAAGGGTTTGAAGAAAATTACAAATTAGGTGATAATATTACCGTGGATGTATTCAGCGAAGGAGAATTTGTTGATGTACAAGGTGTATCAAAAGGAAAAGGTTTCCAAGGGGTTGTTAAACGTCACGGTTTTGGTGGTGTTGGACAAGCTACTCACGGACAACACAACCGTTTGAGAGCGCCAGGTTCTGTAGGAGCATCTTCTTATCCATCACGTGTATTCAAAGGAATGCGTATGGCGGGAAGAATGGGAGGTGATAATGTAAAAGTACAAAATCTTAGAGTTTTAAAAGTAGTAGCTGAAAAGAACTTACTTGTTGTCAAAGGAGCTATTCCTGGATGCAAAAACTCTTACGTAATCATTCAGAAGTAATGGAAGTAAAAGTTATAGATATCAACGGAAAAGATACTGGAAGAAAAGTACAACTTTCTGATTCAGTATTCGGCATTGAGCCAAATAATCACGCAGTATATCTTGATGTTAAGCAATACTTAGCAAATCAAAGACAAGGAACGCACAAAGCAAAAGAAAGAGCTGAAGTTGCGGGAAGTACTCGTAAGATTAAAAAACAAAAGGGAACAGGTACTGCTCGTGCAGGATCTAAAAAGAGTCCATTGTTCAAAGGTGGAGGAACAGTATTCGGTCCAAGACCAAGAAGCTACTCTTTCAAATTGAACAAAACTGTAAAAAGATTGGCCAGAAAATCTGCCTTCTCTTTGAAAGTTAAAGAATCAAATTTATTAGTTGTGGAAGACTTTAATTTTGAAACACCAAACACTAAAAATTTCATTAATGTTTTGAAAGCTTTAGGGTTAGAAAACAAAAAATCTTTGTTTGTGTTGGGTGATTCAAATAAAAATGTATATTTGTCGTCACGCAATTTAAAGGCATCTAGCGTAGTAACTAACTCAGAATTAAGTACTTACGAGATTTTAAATGCAAATAATTTAGTTCTTTTAGAAGGATCTTTAGAAGGAATTGAAGAAAATTTAAGCAAATAATAGACCATGAGTATTATAATTAAACCTATCATAACTGAAAAAATCACCAAAGAAGGTGAGGTTTTCAACCGTTTTGGTTTTGTTGTTGATAAAAAAGCAAACAAAGTTCAAATTAAGAAAGCTGTAGAAGCTGCTTACGGAATTTCTGTTGTTTCTGTTAACACGATGAACTATAGAGCTGATAGAACTACTAAATATACAAAAAGTGGTTTGATTAGCGGAAAAACGAACAGCTACAAGAAAGCTGTCGTACAAGTAAAAGAAGGAGAAACAATAGATTTTTATAATAATATCTAATAGAAAATGTCAGTTAGAAAATTAAAACCTATTACCCCTGGTCAGCGTTTTAGAGTTGTGAATGGTTTTGACGCCATCACGACTGATAAGCCGGAGCGTTCATTGATCGCACCGATAAAAAACTCAGGTGGTAGAAATAGTCAAGGAAAAATGACCATGCGTTATACAGGCGGTGGTCACAAACAAAGGTATCGTATCATTGATTTCAAAAGAACTAAAGTAGGAATTCCTGCTACAGTGAAATCAATCGAGTATGATCCAAACAGAACTGCTTTTATCGCATTATTGTGGTATGTTGATGGAGAGAAAACGTATATCGTTGCTCAAAATGGTCTACAAGTAGGACAAACTGTTGTATCTGGTGAAGGTGCAGCTCCTGAAATCGGAAATACTTTGCCTTTGAGCAAAATTCCTTTAGGAACTGTAATTTCTTGTATTGAATTACGTCCGGGACAAGGAGCTACTATTGCTAGAAGCGCAGGAACTTTTGCTCAGTTAATGGCAAGAGATGGTAAATATGCAACAATTAAAATGCCGTCAGGAGAAACAAGATTAATCTTGTTGACTTGTTCAGCTACAATTGGAGCAGTATCTAACTCTGACCACCAATTAATCGTATCTGGTAAAGCAGGTAGATCAAGATGGTTAGGTAGAAGACCAAGAACAAGACCGGTAGCAATGAACCCTGTCGATCACCCAATGGGTGGTGGTGAAGGACGTTCATCTGGAGGTCACCCACGTTCTAGAAAAGGTCTTCCTGCTAAAGGTTATAGAACTCGTTCTAAAGTTAACCCGAGTAACAAGTATATTGTAGAACGCAGAAAGAAATAATAAGACATGGCACGTTCATTAAAAAAAGGACCTTTTGTACACTATAAATTAGATAAGAAAGTTCAGGAAAATATTGCTGGTGGAAATAAAGGTGTGGTTAAGACTTGGTCTAGAGCATCTATGATTACTCCGGATTTCGTTGGACAAACTATCGCAGTTCACAATGGTCGCCAATTCGTTCCGGTTTATGTAACTGAGAACATGGTAGGACACAAATTAGGAGAGTTTTCACCGACTAGATCTTTTAGAGGTCACGCTGGAGCAAAAAATAAAGGTAAAAAATAAGAAGCAATGGGAGTTCGTAAAAGAGAAACAGCAGATGCGAGAAAAGAGGCTAATAAGTCTATTGCTTTCGCGAAATTGAATAACTGCCCTACTTCACCTAGAAAAATGCGCTTAGTAGCAGACTTGGTAAGAGGTCAGAAAGTGGAAAGAGCTTTAAACATTTTAAGATTTAGCTCAAAAGAAGCTTCAAGAAAACTAGAGAAATTAGTATTATCTGCAATCAACAATTGGGAGCAGAAAAATGCTGACGGAAACGTTTCAGAAGCAGGCTTATTTATAAAAGAAATCCGTGTTGACGGTGGAATGATGTTGAAAAGACTTCGTCCGGCGCCACAAGGAAGAGCACACAGAATTAGAAAACGTTCAAACCACGTGACAATCGTGTTAGGAGCTAATGATAACACACAAGCAAATTAATTAAGATGGGACAAAAGACAAATCCAATAGGAAACAGACTTGGTATCATCAGAGGATGGGATTCAAACTGGTATGGTGGAAATGATTACGGTGACAAAATCGCTGAAGATTATAAAATCAGAAAGTATATCCATGCTCGTTTATCAAAAGCTAGTGTATCAAAAGTAATCATCGAGAGAACTTTGAAACTTGTAACCGTTACTATCACAACTGCTAGACCTGGTATTATTATCGGAAAAGGTGGTCAAGAGGTAGACAAGTTGAAAGAAGAACTTAAGAAAGTTACTGACAAAGAGGTTCAAATCAACATCTTTGAAATTAAAAGACCTGAGTTAGATGCATATTTAGTTGGAACTAGTATTGCACGTCAAATCGAAAGCCGTATTTCATACAGAAGAGCTATTAAAATGGCTATCGCAGCAGCAATGCGTATGAATGCAGAAGGTATTAAAGTTTTGATTTCTGGTCGTTTGAACGGCGCTGAAATGGCACGTTCAGAACAATTCAAAGAAGGTAGAATTCCTCTATCAACTTTCAGAGCCGATATTGATTATGCTTTGGCTGAAGCACATACTACTTATGGTAGAATGGGTATCAAAGTATGGATCATGAAAGGTGAGGTTTACGGAAAGCGTGATTTATCTCCACTTGTTGGAATGGATAAAAAACAGGCTTCTGGCGGAAAAGGTGGTGATTCTTCAAAAGGAGGAGACAGAAAACCTTTTAACAAAGACAGAAAACCTGGTGGAGACCGTAAAAGAAAGTAAATATTTTAAACTAAAGAAAAATGTTACAGCCTAAAAGAACAAAATACCGTAAGGTACAGAAGGGTAGAATGAAAGGCGTTTCTCAAAGAGGACACGAACTTTCAAGTGGAATGTTTGGAATTAAATCAGTACATGAAAATGGAATGTTCTTAACTTCACGTCAAATCGAAGCTGCGCGTATTGCTGCAACTCGTTACATGAAGAGAGAAGGTCAATTATGGATTAATATTTTCCCAGACAAACCTATCACTAAAAAACCTCTTGAGGTACGTATGGGTAAAGGTAAAGGTGCAGTCGAATATTGGGCTGCCGTTGTAAAACCAGGAAAAATTATGTTTGAAGTTGGTGGAGTTCCACTTTCTGTTGCTAAAGAGGCTTTGCGTCTTGCCGCTCAAAAACTTCCTGTAAAAACTAAGTTTGTCGTTGCTAGAGATTTCGAAGCATAATCTAAAATTAATTATGAAACAATCAGAAATTATAAATCTATCCGCAGCTGAGTTGCAAGAAAAACTTAGTCAGTTAAGAAAAGCGTATTCTGACCTAAAATCAGCACACGCTATTTCTCCAATTGCCAATCCACTTCAAATTAGAAGTGCTAGAAGAGCGGTTGCTAGAGTAGCAACAGAGCTAACTAAAAGAGAGTTACAATAATTGTATGCTAGCTAAAATGGAAGATAAAAGAAATTTAAGAAAAGAAAGAATTGGTGTTGTTACGTCAAACAAAATGGACAAGTCTATTGTTGTGGCACAAGTAACCAGAGTAAAACACCCGTTATACGGTAAGTTCGTGTTAAAAACTAAAAAGTTTCATGCACACGACGAAACAAATGACTGTAACATTGGTGATACAGTAAAGATCATGGAAACAAGACCTTTATCTAAAACCAAATGTTGGAGACTAGTTGAAATCATTGAAAGAGCTAAGTAATTATGGTACAACAAGAATCGAGATTAAAAGTAGCAGATAACACAGGAGCAAAAGAAGTTTTGACTATCCGTGTTTTAGGAGGAACGAAACGTCGTTATGCCTCTGTTGGAGATAAAATTGTAGTGTCAATAAAAGACGCAACACCAAACGGAAACGTTAAGAAAGGTGCTGTATCTACTGCAGTTGTTGTACGTACCAAAAAAGAAGTGAGAAGAGCCGATGGTTCTTATATCCGTTTTGATGACAATGCTTGTGTTCTTTTGAACGCAGCAGGTGAGATGAGAGGAACACGCGTTTTTGGTCCGGTTGCGAGAGAACTTCGTGAAAAACAATTCATGAAAATTGTATCATTAGCACCAGAAGTGCTTTAATTCTTAGTAAAATGATAAAGCTAAAAATAAAATCAGGAGACACAGTAACTGTTATCGCCGGTGACCACAAAGGAACTGAAGGTAAAGTTGTAAGTGTTAACCGTGAGAAAAACAAAGCAATCGTTGAAGGGGTAAACATGGTTTCGAAACATACAAAACCAAGTGCTAAAAACCCTCAAGGAGGAATTGTTAAGAAAGAAGCTCCTATTCATATTTCAAACTTGGCTTTGGTTGATCCAAAATCTAAAAAAGCTACTAAAGTTGGAATCAAGACAGAAGGAGATAAGAAAGTGAGATTTTCAAAAAAATCTAATCAAGTATTATAGTTATGGCATATACACCTAGACTTAAGCAAGAATATAAGGACAGAGTAATTGCTGCCCTTAAAGAAGAATTCGGTTATAAAAACGTAATGCAAGTTCCTAAATTGGAAAAAATCGTTTTAAGCCGTGGCGTTGGAGCAGCAGTTTCTGATAAAAAATTAGTTGACTATGCAGTTGACGAATTAACAAAAGTAACTGGACAAAAAGCAGTATCTACAATCTCTAAGAAAGACGTTGCGTCTTTCAAATTGAGAAAAGGTATGCCAATTGGTGCCAAAGTAACTCTTAGAGGAGAAAGAATGTATGAGTTTTTAGATAGACTTATCACATCATCTTTACCACGTGTAAGAGATTTTAGCGGTATCAAAGCTACTGGTTTTGACGGAAGAGGTAATTACAACCTTGGTGTTACCGAACAAATCATTTTCCCTGAAATTGATATTGATAAAGTAAATAAAATATCAGGTTTGGATATTACATTCGTAACTTCTGCCAACACAGACAAAGAAGCAAAGTCATTATTGGCTGAATTAGGTTTACCTTTTAAAAAGAATTAAGACATGGCTAAAGAATCAATGAAAGCCCGTGAGGTGAAAAGAGAAAAAACGGTAGCAAAGTACGCTGAGAAAAGAAAAGCTTTATTAGAAGCTAAAGATTACGAAGGCTTACAAAAATTACCAAAAAATGCTTCACCGGTTCGTATGCACAATCGTTGCAAATTAACAGGTAGACCAAGAGGGTATATGCGTCAATTTGGTATTTCACGTGTAACATTCCGTGAAATGGCTAATAACGGATTAATCCCGGGAGTTAAAAAAGCTTCTTGGTAATCTCGCAATAAGTTATTACTTTTGCAAACCAAAAAATAATTTTAATTGGTTAAAGGTTCATTAGGCGAGTGCCTCTTGAAAACCATAACCGCAAATTTATACATATGTATACAGATCCAATTGCAGATTATCTTACGAGAGTTAGAAATGCAGTGATGGCAAACCACAAAGTGGTTGAAATCCCGGCTTCGAACTTGAAAAAAGAAATCACAAAGATTTTATTCGATCAAGGATATATCTTAAGTTACAAATTTGAAGACAGTACTGTACAAGGTACTATCAAAATCGCTTTGAAGTATGATAAAGATACTAAAGAGTCTGTAATCAAAGATATCCAAAGAATTAGTAAACCAGGTTTACGTAAATATGCCGGTGCATCAAAGTTACCTAGAATCCTTAACGGATTAGGAATTGCTATTGTTTCAACTTCAAAAGGTTTAATGACCGGGAAACAAGCTAAGCAATTAAATGTTGGTGGAGAAGTAATTTGTTACGTATACTAATTAAAACAGTTAAACAATGTCAAGAATAGGTAAAAATCCAATTTCGATTCCTGCTGGTGTAACTGTTGAAGTTAGTGAAACAGTAATTACAGTTAAAGGAAAATTAGGTCAACTTACACAAGATTACGCAGACGTAACAGTAAAAGTTGAAGAAGGTCAACTAGTAGTAGAAAGACCATCTGATAGTAAAGATCATAGAGCAAAACACGGATTATATAGATCATTAATCAATAACATGATTGTGGGTGTATCTGAAGGTTTTACCAAAGAATTAGAATTGGTTGGAGTAGGTTACAGAGCCTCAAACCAAGGACAAAAATTAGACTTAGCCTTAGGTTTCTCTCACAATATTGTTTTAGAAGTTGCTCCTGAAGTAAAATTAGAAACGATTTCTGAAAAAGGGAAAAATCCAATCGTGAAGTTAACATCTTTCGACAAACAATTAATCGGACAAATCGCAGCGAAAATCAGAGGTTTCCGTAAACCAGAACCTTACAAAGGAAAAGGGGTTAAGTTTGTTGGTGAAGTATTAAGAAGAAAAGCAGGTAAATCAGCGTAAAAATTAGCATTATGTCATTAACAAAAACTGAAAGAAGACAAAGAATTAAATTCAGAATCAGAAAGATTGTTAGCGGTACTACTGCTAGACCAAGATTATCTGTATTCAGAAGTAATAAAGAAATCTACGCACAACTAATCGATGATGTGAATGGAGTTACTTTATTGGCTGCTTCATCAAAAGATAAAGGAGTAGATATTAAAGGTACAAACGTTGAAGTTGCCGCAGCAGTTGGAAAACTTGCAGCAGAAAAAGCGTTAAAAGCCGGGATCACTGAAGTAACTTTCGATAGAGGAGGTTATTTGTACCACGGTCGTATTAAATCATTAGCAGAAGGCGCAAGAGCGGCTGGACTTAAATTCTAATATATTATGTCTAAATACAAAAATGTAGAATTAGTAAAACCTAGCGGTCTTGAATTAAAAGATCGTCTGGTAAGTGTAAATCGTGTTACCAAAGTTACAAAAGGTGGTAGAGCTTTCGGGTTCTCTGCAATTGTAGTAGTAGGTGATGAAAACGGTGTTGTTGGACATGGTTTAGGAAAATCTAAAGACGTTTCTGAAGCTATTGCTAAAGCAGTAGAAGATGCAAAGAAAAACTTAGTTAGAATTCCTTTAAGTGGTCAATCTGTACCTCACGAACAAAAAGGAAAATTTGGTGGAGCAGCAGTATTTTTGATGCCTGCATCTCACGGTACCGGAGTAATCGCTGGTGGAGCTGTTCGTTCGGTTCTTGAGTCGGTTGGTATCCACGATGTATTGTCAAAATCACAAGGTTCATCAAACCCTCACAACGTGGTAAAAGCAACTTTTGATGCTTTATTACAAATGAGAAGTGCCGTTACTGTTGCAAAACAAAGAGGTATTTCTTTAGAAAAAGTTTTTAAAGGTTAATTCAAGGAAATTATGGCTAAATTATTAGTAAAACAAGTTAGAAGCAAAATCAATTGTCCTCTTACACAAAAGAGAGGATTAGAGGCTTTAGGTCTTCGTAAAATGGGACAGGTTGTGGAGCATGATTCAAATCCAGCTATCCTTGGAATGATAAATAAAGTTAAACACTTAGTTTCCGTAGAGGAAGTTAAATAACAAATCATAGTGATGAATTTAAGTAACTTACAACCTGCTGAAGGTTCTACACACAATCAAAATAAAAGATTAGGTAGAGGAGAAGGTTCTGGTAAAGGTGGTACCGCTGCACGTGGTCACAAAGGAGCAAAGTCTCGTTCTGGTTATTCTAAAAAGATTGGTTTTGAAGGTGGACAAATGCCACTTCAAAGACGTGTGCCTAAGTTTGGTTTCACAAACATCAACCGTAAAGAATATCAAGGGATCAACCTTGATGCACTTCAGTTATTGGTAGACAACGGAACTGTTACAGATACAGTAGATTTTACAGTATATGTAGAAACCCGTTTGGCTACTAAAAACGAATTGGTTAAGATTTTAGGAAGAGGAGAATTAAAAGCAAAATTAAAAGTAACTGCTCACAAATTTACTGCAACTGCTAAAGCGGCTATTGAAGCTGCCGGTGGAGAAGCTGTAACCTTATAATTAATAGAACAATGAAGAAATTTTTTGAATCATTAAATAATGTTTGGAAAATAGAAGAACTAAGAACAAGAATAACTTTAACGTTACTTCTTTTATTAGTTTACAGATTTGGAGCGCATGTAACTCTTCCGGGAATTGATGCTACACAATTAGAAAACTTAGCAGGTCAAACAGATAAAGGTATTGGATCAATACTAGATATGTTTACCGGTGGAGCTTTTTCTAAAGCATCAGTTTTTGCGTTAGGTATTATGCCCTACATTTCAGCTTCAATTGTTGTTCAATTAATGGGTATCGCTATTCCTTATTTGCAGAAATTGCAAAAAGATGGCGAAAGTGGCAGAAAAAGATTAAATCAAATAACAAGATGGTTAACCATCGCAATCACTTTGGTACAAGGTCCTGGTTATATCTATAACCTATACACTACGCTACCTCCGGGTGCCTTCCTTTTAGGATTTGATTCATTCCAATTTTTGTTCTCTTCAGTATTAATTCTAACTACAGGTACAATATTCGCCATGTGGTTAGGTGAAAAAATTACAGACAAAGGTATTGGTAACGGTATTTCACTATTGATTATGGTGGGTATCTTAGCCAGATTGCCACAAGCATTATTTCAAGAATTTACCTCTAAAGTGACCAACAATAATGGTGGTCCAATGTTATTGGTATTTGAAATCGTAGTTTGGTTATTGGTAATCATTGCTTGCGTGCTATTAGTAATGGCAGTTAGAAAAATTCCGGTACAATACGCTCGTCGTACAACAACCGGTGATTTTGAACAAGACATGATGGGTGGCAACAGACAGTGGATTCCTTTGAAATTGAATTCTGCAGGAGTTATGCCAATCATTTTCGCACAAGCGATTATGTTCATCCCTGCGGCTTTAGCCGGACTTTCAAAATCTGAAACGTCTCAGTCTATTGCAGGTACTTTTAGTAATATGTTCGGATTTTGGTACAACTTTGTATTTGCTTTGTTGATTTTAATATTCACATTCTTCTACACTGCAATTACAGTTCCAACAAACAAAATGGCCGATGATTTAAAAAGAAGTGGTGGTTTTATTCCTGGTGTTAAACCCGGAGTGGAAACAGCCGATTTCTTAGATAAAATCATGTCTCTTATAACATTCCCTGGTTCATTATTTTTAGCATTAATCGCTGTGTTCCCAGCCATTGTTGTTAGTCTTGATGTACAACAATCTTGGGCAATGTTCTATGGTGGTACTTCATTAATCATTATGGTTGGTGTTGCTATCGATACTATTCAACAAATAAATTCTTATTTATTGAATAAACACTATGACGGATTGATGAAAAGTGGTAAAAATAGAAAAGCAGTAGCTTAATTTTTATGGCAAAACAATCAGCAATAGAACAAGACGGAACAATCATTGAAGCATTATCCAATGCTATGTTTCGTGTGGAATTAGAAAATGGACATATTGTGATTGCTCACATCTCCGGTAAAATGCGAATGCATTACATCAAATTGTTACCAGGTGACAAAGTGAAATTGGAAATGAGCCCTTACGATTTGTCAAAAGCAAGAATTACTTATAGATACTAAAGCTACTAATATGAAAGTAAGAGCATCAGTTAAAAAAAGAAGTGCCGAGTGCATTATCGTACGTCGCAAAGGCAGATTGTACGTGATTAATAAAAAGAATCCTAGATTTAAACAAAGACAAGGATAAGTTATGGCAAGAATAGCAGGGGTAGACATCCCAAAAAACAAAAGAGGAGTTATCGCTTTAACCTACATCTTCGGAGTAGGTAGAAGTAGAGCTATTGAGATTTTAGAAAAAGCTCAAGTAAGCCAAGATAAAAAAGTTCAAGATTGGAATGATGACGAAATCGGAGGAATCCGTGATGCGGTATCATATTACAAAATTGAAGGTGAACTTCGTTCAGAAGTGTCATTGCACATCAAACGTTTAATGGATATTGGATGTTATAGAGGTATCCGTCATAGATCTGGTCTTCCGTTAAGAGGACAAAGAACTAAGAACAACTCTAGAACAAGAAAAGGTAAAAGAAAAACTGTTGCTAACAAGAAAAAAGCAACTAAATAATAAATAATATGGCTAAAGCAACTGCAAAAAAACGTAAAGTTATCGTTGAATCAACGGGTGAAGCTCATATTAATGCTACCTTTAATAACATCATCATTTCGTTAACTAACAAAAAAGGTGAAGTTATCTCTTGGTCTTCAGCCGGTAAAATGGGCTTTAGAGGTTCTAAAAAGAACACTCCATACGCAGCTCAAATGGCAGCAGAAGATTGTGGAAAGGTGGCTTTAGAAGCTGGTCTTAAAAAAGTAAAAGTTTATGTAAAAGGACCGGGTAACGGACGTGAGTCTGCTATCAGATCTATTCATAATTCAGGAATTGAAGTAACCGAAATCATTGACGTTACTCCAATGCCACACAACGGATGTCGTCCTCCTAAAAGACGTAGAGTATAATTTATACTGAATTTATTTTCAGTATCTAATTAAACAAACAATAAGTATAATCAAGATTGGCGAATAGATTATCGAAGGATGTGACCTGAATTCATAATCTCAATCTTAAAACAATTTAAAATGGCAAGATATACTGGTCCACAAACTAGAATTGCTCGTAAATTTGGCGAAGCAATTTTCGGAGAAGACAAATCCTTCGAAAAAAGAAATTATCCTCCTGGACAACACGGGATGGCTAAAAAAAGAGGTAAAAAATCTGAATACGCTGTCCAATTAATGGAAAAGCAAAAAGCTAAATACTCTTACGGTATTTTAGAAAAACAATTCAGAAACCTTTTCGAAAAAGCAGCAGCTTCTAAAGGTGTAACAGGCGAAATCCTTTTACAATTATGTGAAGCTCGTTTAGATAACGTTGTATTTAGAATGGGAATTGCACCTTCAAGAAGAGCTGCAAGACAAATCGTTTCTCACCGTCACATTACTGTAAACGGAGAATTGGTAAACATCCCTTCTTACCACTTGAAACCAGGTGACAAAGTTGCTGTTCGTGAAAAATCTAAATCTGTTGAAGCTATCGAGCGTTCATTAGCCAACTCTTCTCATGTATATGAATGGATCACTTGGAATAATGATACTAAAGAAGGAACTTTTGTTTCTGTTCCTCAAAGACTTCAAATCCCAGAAAACATTAAAGAACAATTAATCGTAGAGTTGTACAACAAATAATAATTGACAATAGTCTAAATTATATGGCAATATTTAATTTTCAGAAGCCCGATAAAGTTATCATGATCGATTCAACCGATTTTGAAGGTAAGTTTGAATTCAGACCTTTAGAACCGGGATACGGATTGACCGTTGGTAATGCACTTAGAAGAGTTTTACTTTCTGCGTTAGAAGGTTATGCCATTACTTCGGTTCGTATCGAAGGAGTTGAGCATGAGTTTTCTACCATTTCAGGAGTTGTTGAAGATGTTACCGAAATTATCCTTAATCTTAAACAAGTACGTTTCAAACGTCAAATCGAAGATGTAGATAATGAAACGGTTTCTATCTCAATCTCAGGAAAAGACCAAATTACAGCAGGTGATTTTCAAAAATTCATCTCCGGTTTTCAGGTGTTAAACCCGGAACTGGTAATTTGTAACTTGGATAGCAAAGTTAACCTAAACATGGAATTAACTATCGAGAAAGGTCGTGGTTATGTTCCTGCTGAGGAGAACAAAAAACAAAATGCAGCCATTGGTACTATTTTTACAGACTCTATCTTTACCCCGGTAAAAAATGTAAAATACGCCATTGAAAACTTCCGTGTGGAGCAAAAAACAGATTATGAAAAATTAGTTTTTGAAATCAAAACTGATGGTTCAATCAATCCAAAAGATGCCTTAACAGAAGCTGCCAAAGTTTTAATTCACCACTTTATGTTATTCTCCGATGAGAGAATTACTCTTGAAGCTGATGAAATTGCTCAAACAGAGTCTTACGACGAAGAGTCATTACACATGAGACAGTTATTGAAAACCAAATTGGTTGATATGGACTTATCAGTAAGAGCACTTAATTGTTTGAAAGCAGCCGAAGTTGATACCCTTGGAGATCTTGTATCTTTCAACAAAAACGACTTAATGAAGTTCCGTAATTTTGGTAAAAAATCGCTAACTGAGTTAGACGAATTAGTAGCCAACAAGAATCTAACTTTCGGAATGGATTTAGGTAAATATAAATTAGATAAAGAATAAATTACTTCATATTTTGCTCTCCAAGGTGGATTGAGCAAGATGAAGGTTAAAAAAACACGTCATGAGACACGGAAAAAAAGTAAATCACTTAAGCAGACAGACCGGACATAGAAAATCTATGTTGGCTAATATGGCTTGTTCTCTTATCGAGCACAAACGTATTAATACTACTGTTGCTAAAGCTAAAGCGCTTAAACAATTTGTTGAGCCATTGGTAACAAAATCAAAAGAAGATACTACGCACAACAGACGTATCGTTTTCGCTTACTTACGCAACAAATACGCCGTAACTGAATTATTCAGAGACGTAGCTGCGAAAGTAGGAGATCGTCCGGGTGGATATACTCGTATCATCAAAATGGGTAACCGTCTTGGAGATAACGCTGATATGGCCATGATCGAGTTAGTAGATTTCAACGAACTATACAACGGAGGTAAAAAAGAAGAGAAAAAAGGTAGAACACGTCGTGCTAAGAAAACGACTGCGCCTGCTGCAACTCCTACTGCTGCACCAGTTGTAGAAGAAGTAGCTCCAATCGTTGAAGAGGCTGCTCCAATCGTAGAAGAAGTTGTTGAGACTCCGGCTGCAGAGGTTGTAGAAACTCCAGTTGCTGAAGTTGAGACTCCAGAAGTTGTTGAAGAAGCTCCGGCAGTTGCCGAAGTGGAAGAAACTCCGGCTGACGAAACTCCGAAAGCTCCGGCTGATGAAGAATCTAAAGAAGAGCAAGCCTAATGGTTGCCCATTCTTAAATATAAAGGATAAACGTTTTGTTTATCCTTTTTTTTTGGCTTGTACCGAGCAAAGAGGTAGTGTCAAAGTCAGGAGCGAATGGTTCGGGATTTATCAGCCATCCATATTCCTGCTTTTCGAGTTGCACGGCAACTTCTACAATCAGGGCTAAAAAGAAAACAAAAGGAATGTTTATAAACTTTTATAATTCTGTTTTATTATCACAGTACAATAATTTAATTTTGCAAAACTACAACACAACAAGATAATGAAGTACACCACACGACCACAAGCTCTCTTACTACTAGCAGACGGCACCATCTTTTACGGAAAATCAATCGGTATCTCCGGCAAAACCTTTGGCGAAGTTTGTTTCAACACCGGAATGACCGGTTACCAAGAAATCTTCACCGATCCGTCTTATTTCGGACAAATCATGGTAGCTACCAATCCGCACATCGGAAACTATGGTGTAAACGCCAATGAAGTAGAAGCTGACAAAATCATGATTTCAGGCCTAGTTTGTAAAAACTTCAGCTTTACCCATTCGCGCCCCGATTCGGAAAGCAACCTTTACGATTACTTCGAAAAAGAAAACCTAATCTGTATCTCAGATGTCGATACAAGAGCTTTGGTAAGTTACATCCGTGACCACGGTGCTCAAAACGCCGTAATCTGTACTGACGGAACTCCGATAGAAGAATTAAAACAATTATTAGCCAACGTTCCCGATATGAAAGGTTTGGAATTGGCGTCAACAGTATCTGTTACTGAACCATATTTCTTCGGAGAAGAAAATGCTACTTATAAAATCGCAGCCTTAGATCTAGGGATCAAAAGAAACATCTTGAGAAATTTAGCGAAAAGAGATTGCTACATCAAAGTATTCCCATACAACGCCACTTTCGAAGAGCTAAAATCCTTCAATGCTGATGGTTACTTCTTGTCAAACGGACCGGGCGATCCGGAACCACTAGAAGGTGTAATCGAAGTGGCAAAAGAAATGATTACTTCAGATAAACCCGTTTTCGGGATTTGTTTAGGACACCAAATTATAGGTTTGGCCAATGGCGTATCAACTTACAAGATGTTCAACGGTCACAGAGGAATCAATCATCCGGTAATGAATATCTTGACCGGAAAAGGAGAAATCACCTCGCAAAACCACGGATTCGCAGTCAACAGAGAAGAATTGGAAAATCACACCGATATAGAAATCACGCATTACCATATCAACGACAATACTGTTGCGGGAATGAGAATGAAATCAAAAAATGTATTTTCGGTGCAATACCATCCGGAAGCCAGTCCAGGTCCGCATGACTCTTCTTATTTGTTTGATGATTTTATCACCAACATCAAAAAGGCAAAAAGCTTACTTGAAGTATAAACCTTTTGCCTTCACAGACTAAATTCTAATACGGGGAATTAATTGTTAACAGCATATTTTGTGTGGATGTTTTCAAATTCCCCGTTGTTTTTTAAGAAAGTGCCATTGGTTACAAACCAACTGTCATACAATACTTTTTTGGCAGTTTGAATGGTATTAAAAACAGCATAAAACGAATTCTTTTTGGTATTATAACTTCTAACGACTTGGTTGTAATTAGCAACAGTCTCATTGGTTTGCGGAGCTTTTGAATTTTTTAAGGTTTGAAGCGCATTGTATTCATCCACATAATCATTAAATAAATTGGCAAATTTTCCTTTTTGGTCATTGATGAAATTCGAATATTTTATATTGGCAGCGTTAAGCGTGTTGTCTTTAAAATTGTTGTTATACTGAGTAGTTTTTGCCAAAGCAGCTTGGTGCATAACGGTTATACTGTTCAAACAGTCGAAAAATCCTTTTTTATCCTTCGCCGTAATTACAAAAGTTAGTTTTTGGTCAATCACATTGATTTTATAAAATAATACGTTTTGTAAGGCATTGTATTCTAAAACATTTTTGCCGTTACAACTCTTTAAAGTCATATTGTATTGGGTTCCAAAAGCTTTTTTGCTTTTTTCATAATCTTTCAATTCTTGAAAATAACTGGCCAAGTCTTTTTCTTTCTGATTAAGATTTACCCCAATTTCGGTCAATGATAAAGTGCTTTGGTATTCATAATCGTTTAAAATCAAACTCCCGTTAAGCAAAGACACTATCGTTTTTTGATTCATTTTGATAAAGCTGTCTCTAAGCGAAGTGTTGTTCTCAAAGCCTTTGTTGTTACTTCTTAAATTGGCATTCATACTTTCCAATTTTTCAATAATTTTTCCGGCAGCAGCATTAGATCTCGAGGCCAATTGTGATTCTACGATAGTAACCGAATAATCCATTAACGATTTCTTTACAAACATTTCGTTCTTTCCAAAATCATCCATATAAGCATTGATATAACGATAATCTTGTGAGTATATAGAAGTTGGAATAAGTCCAACCAAAAGAACCAAGTAAATTATAGTAAATAATTTACTTCGGACACTGTTTTTAAGAGTAGCATTTTTCATGACAAATAGGTTTTAAACATTACCGTAAAGTTATACAGAACATCAATGACAGTTGTTATGCAATATTGCATTAAACTTGTATAATTAACGGTAAAATGAATTTGTGTTAAATTTTGGCCAAACTAAATCGATTGCGTTTATAAGTTGTGTAAATAATTAATAATGGCTTTTTTAAATTTCTTAAATTTGTGAACCTAATTAAAATCTAAAAACAATATACAATGAGCATAATCATCAAAGTTCACGCAAGACAAATTCTTGATTCCAGAGGAAATCCAACTATTGAAGTAGATGTAGTAACCGAAAACGGCGTTTTAGGTCGTGCTGCTGTTCCAAGTGGCGCTTCAACCGGAGAACACGAAGCAGTAGAATTAAGAGACGGCGGAAAAGCCTATATGGGTAAAGGAGTTTTGAAAGCCGTGAAGAATGTTAACGATACTATTGCTCCTGAATTAATGGGTGTTTCTGTTTTCGAACAAAATCACATCGACCAATTAATGATTGAATTGGATGCTACTCCAAACAAATCAAACCTTGGTGCCAATGCAATTTTAGGCGTTTCTTTGGCCGTTGCTAAAGCAGCAGCTAACGAATTAGGATTGCCATTATACCGTTACGTAGGTGGTGTTTCTGCCAATACTTTACCGGTTCCCATGATGAACATCATCAATGGTGGCTCACACTCCGATGCGCCAATCGCTTTCCAAGAGTTTATGATTATGCCGGTAAAAGCAACATCATTCACTCATGCAATGCAAATGGGAACAGAAATTTTCCACAACTTGAAAAAAGTATTACACGATAGAAATCTTTCTACAGCAGTAGGTGACGAAGGTGGTTTTGCACCAAACCTTGCCGGCGGGACAGAAGATGCTTTGGATACCATCAAAAAAGCGGTTGAAAATGCAGGATATAAATTTGGAGACGAAATTATGATTGCCCTTGATTGTGCCGCTTCAGAGTTTTATGTAGACGGAAAATATGACTACACAAAATTCGAAGGCGCAACCGGAAAAATCAGAACTTCAAAAGAACAAGCGGAATACTTAGCGTCTTTAGCAACAAATTATCCAATCATTTCTATCGAAGACGGTATGTATGAAGACGATTGGGAAGGTTGGAAATATTTAACAGAGTTAATCGGAAACAAAACCCAATTGGTAGGTGACGATTTATTCGTAACCAATGTAGAACGTTTATCACGTGGAATTAGTGAAGGAATCGCAAATTCTATCTTAGTAAAAGTAAATCAAATTGGAACTTTAACGGAGACCATTGCAGCGGTAAATATGGCACATAACGCGGGCTATACTTCGGTAATGTCTCACCGTTCAGGAGAAACAGAAGACAACACCATTGCTGATTTAGCCGTAGCTTTAAACTGTGGTCAAATCAAAACGGGTTCGGCTTCGCGTTCAGACCGTATGGCGAAATACAACCAGTTGTTGCGTATAGAAGAAGAATTAGGCGATACGGCTTACTTTCCGGGCTTAAGAGCATTTAAACAAAAATAATTATTAAAAATATTTAGTTGCACCTGACCGGTTTTTGGAATCTGTCAGGTGTTTTTTTATTCTGTGATTTCCTTTTGATTTTCAGGCAAATAAGTTCAGTTTAAATAAACTTTTTTTTACTTTTACACACTTAACAACCAAAAACACAACTATGAAGAAATATTACTTTTTAGTACTTTTCCTTTTAGGATTATCCCTAACATCTAAAGCGCAAACTACCATTCTTATTTATGAAGACGTATTGTTTTATGACGGCTATGCTGCCTTGGTAAACCATCCTACTGCGGCCGATGTAGTCAGATTGAGAAACGATTTGTTTACCAAAAAATTGACACCCGAAGTATTGTCGCAAATTGGAAATACCCTAACGCTTGATATTTCAATCTCTGCCGCGTGCGATAACTATGACCGAATCGGAAATATCAATTTGGCCTTAGTGCCCAAAGGATCTCCGTTTTATAGTCCGGCCACTACAAGCAGAATTGAGTTAGGCAGATTTATAACACCGTTTATGAATAAAAATGTTGCGCCCAATTTGGTGCCTTACACTTTTACAGTAGATAATGTAACCAAAATATTAAAAGACGAGTACCTAAATACGCTTTATGATTTTTGGATAGAGTTTGAATTATTTGGTGTGCCTTATGCAGCCAATACACAAATCGCAGGTTGTTCAGGTCGGAATGATGTGTTTTACGGAACATTGAATTTTATTACCAATACAGATACAACGGTGCCCGACGACACTTTTATTTTGCCTTTAAATTTCAAAAAGGATCTCAATAATTATGCGACCGGTGCTTCAGATGCGATAGGAACAACTGTAAGAACCATCAATTTTAATCTTGATTCCCAAATTAATAATGCTAAATTTTATTTGATTACGTCCAATCACGGAGCCAATTCAGGTGGAGAAGAATACAACAGAAGATGGCATTATATTTCTTTGGATTCCAACCAGATATTGACGTATCGTCCGGGCGAACTAACTTGTGAGCCTTACCGAATTTATAATACTCAGGCAAACGGAATTTATGGTGCAACCCCAAGAACGCCATCACAATGGCAGTCTTTTAGCAATTGGTGTCCGGGTTCGGTTATTCCTATTCGCGAAATCAGTTTGGGTAATTTAAGTCCGGGTGCCCATTCGTTTCAAATAGCTGTGCCTGATGCTGTCTTTGTAGGCGCACAAGGTTATATACCGGTTTCTTTGTATTTACAAGGAGAAAATACGGTTTTAGGAGTAGAAAGTTTTACCCAATTAGATTTTGATTATTACCCTAATCCAACCAAAGACAACATCACCGTTACGGCCAATAGTATTATCAAATCCATTCAGTTATGTGATATGCAAGGCAGGGTTTTGTTAACTCAAATTACCGATACTTCGCAAGCAACTATTGATGTTTCTAATTATTCTAATGGCATTTACTTTTTAAAAGTAGATTCAATTAGCGGTGAAAAGACCAAAAAGATAGTGAAAGAGTAAGCGCTATTCCCAAAATTTACGGCAAAAGAAAATTCCTTTAAAGATTCTTCTTTTGCCGTTTTTTATTTTCAATCGAGAGTAGTACTTTTGCGCATGCAACACAACGTACTTATTTTAGATTTCGGTTCGCAATACACACAACTTATTGCACGCCGCGTTCGCGAATTAAACATATTCTGCGAAATTTTTCCGTTCAATCATTTTCCTGATGATTTATCGTCCTATAAAGCAGTTATCCTTTCGGGTAGCCCTTATTCTGTGAGAGGAGAAGATGCTCCTCATCCTGATTTATCTCAAATTCGTGGTAAAATGCCTTTGTTGGCGGTTTGTTACGGTGCCCAATATTTAGCCCATTTCAACGGTGGAGAAGTGGCACCAAGTAATATTCGTGAATATGGTAGAGCCAATTTGTATTTTATCAAAGATGACGAAGCCTTTTTTGAGGAAGTAGCTTTAAACAGTCAGGTTTGGATGAGTCATAGTGACACGATTAAACAAATGCCAACCAATGGTGTATTGTTAGCTAGTACCAAAGACGTAGCCAATGCAGCTTATCGTATTGAAGGAGAAACTACCTATGCTATTCAATTTCATCCTGAAGTATACCATTCAACCGATGGAAAACAAATTTTAGAAAACTTCTTAGTCAAAATAGCCGAAGTACCGCAAAATTTCACCCCGAATGCTTTCGTGGAAGATTGTGTGAAAGAATTACAAGAAAAAGTTAAAGACGATAAAGTAGTTCTTGGACTTTCAGGTGGCGTAGATTCTACCGTGGCTGCTGTATTGTTGAATAAAGCCATTGGTAAAAACCTCTATTGTATTTTCGTAAATAATGGTTTGCTTCGCAAAAACGAATTCGAAAACGTATTGCACCAATACAAAGACATGGGATTAAACGTAAAAGGCGTTGACGCTTCAGAACGTTTTCTTTCAGCCTTAGACGGAATCGAAGAACCGGAAGCCAAACGAAAAGCCATCGGTCGAGTTTTTATCGAAGTATTTGATGATGAAGCACATCTTATTGAAGACGTAAAATGGTTGGCGCAAGGAACAATCTATCCTGATGTAATCGAATCGGTTTCGGTAAAAGGACCATCGGCCACTATAAAATCACACCACAATGTTGGCGGTTTACCCGATTTTATGAAACTCCAAATTGTTGAACCTTTGCGCATGCTTTTCAAAGATGAAGTGCGTCGCGTAGGAAAAACATTGGGCATCGACCCTGAACTTTTAGGAAGGCATCCGTTCCCAGGACCGGGATTGTCTATCAGAATTTTGGGTGCAATAACGCCTGAAAAAGTTAGAATTCTGCAAGAAGTAGATGCCGTTTTCATCAACGGATTAAAAGAACACGGTTTGTACGATAAAGTATGGCAAGCCGGAGCTATTTTATTGCCGGTCAATAGTGTAGGAGTAATGGGAGACGAACGTACTTATGAAAAAGTTGTAGCCCTTCGTGCCGTTGAATCAACTGACGGAATGACTGCGGATTGGGTACATTTACCCTATGATTTTTTGATGAAAATCTCCAATGAAATCATCAATAAAGTAAAAGGCGTAAACAGAGTAGTGTATGATATCAGCTCAAAACCACCTGCAACGATAGAATGGGAATAGTTTTTGTTAACATAAAAAAGTTAATGAAAAGTAAAGCAATAAACATTGCAAGTCAAAAGTTTTGTTAACTTTAACGTTAAATAAATGACCAATTTATGAAAAACCGAATTATTTTCTCACTGCTTTTTGTACTGATTGTCACGTTTAGCTCTTCGGCGAAACAAGACAAATACGTCAAGCATACTGTGGTGCAAGGGGAAACGATCACGTTAATAGCGCAAAAATACAAGGTTACTCCTTTTGATATTTATAAACTTAATCCCGATTCTCAAAACGGAATCCAATTGAACAGCGTTTTGTTGATTCCGCCATCATCGGCAGAGCCAACGGTAATTGCGCCAAAGCAAACACAGCCTAAAGCTAATTCAAATCCAACAACTCATTTGGTGCAACCCAAAGAAACCTTGTTTAGTCTTTCCAGACAATATGGTGTTTCGGTAGAGGCATTAAAAGAAGCCAATGGCGATTTGTTAAAAGAAGGTCTGAAAATTGGACAAACAATAAAGATTCCATCAGGTGTTGTAAGTCGAGAAACTTACGAGAAACCACCTTTAGAAAAACCGGTTCCGGCTCCAAAAGAGACACCGAAAGTAGTCGTGAAAAGCGAACCAAAGGTTGAATCACCCAAAACAAATGCTGCTTATCACATCATCGAACCAAAGGAGACCAAATACGGGATTTCAAAAAAATATGGCATGACCATTCAAGAGTTGGAAAGATTAAATCCGGCAATTTTGACTGATTTTCCAGTGGGATTAAAATTAGTGGTTTCGGGAAATGCGCCTGCGGTAACTTCAAAACCTGTTGAATCAGCTGAACCAATTAAAGAAAAACCGGCAGTTGTTAATCCGAATTCAGGAAAAAAATATTTGCAGGAATATGTGGTCAAGCCAAAAGAAACGATTCAAAGCATTGCCACCGATTTCGGAATTACTGAAACCGAATTAATTCAGCTCAATCCGGAGTTGAAAAAAGGAATCAAACTGGGTATGATTTTGCGGGTACCCATGGGTCAGAAAGTTAATGTCCCCAAAAAGGATCAAGGCAATTTAATGAAGAATTTAAACACTAATGCGAGGAAACAACTCGCATTACTTTTGCCCTTTAATATCAGTAAAATTGAAAACGACACAGTCAATTCAACCCAAGCGCGTTTGAAAAAGGATAAGTTTCTCAATCTGACCTTAGATTTTTATTCGGGCGCATTGATGGCCATTGATTCTGCCAAAGTTTTGGGAATGAATATCGATATCAAAATTTTAGATTCTCAAGAAACCAAAAGTAATTCAAACGCAGCCGCATTGGTACAACAAAATAATTTGGCAAGTATGGATGCGATTATCGGGCCGTTCTACCAAGCCAATGTTGAAAAATTGGCCGAGTTATTAGAGCCAACCAAAACACCGGTTATCTCTCCGCTATCCAAAGACACAGGAAAAAAGTTTGCCAATTTGTACCAATCAATGCCGTCATTAGAGCAAATGCGTGGTTCGGTTTTTCAGTATATGAAAACCAAAGGTGGTAACGTTATTGCTGTGGTTGATGCCAAAAAAGGCAGCGTAAAACAATACATACAGGAAATGCAAAGCGATACAAAACTGGTTGGCTTAAGCGCCAAAGGAAGTTTTGTGTCCGACAGTTTGCGTGTCCATTTGCAAAAAGACAAAATGAATTATGTACTATTAGCATCTGAGAGTACAGGGATGATTTTGGCCACAACTAATGCGATGCTTTCGGCCCAGAAGGATTACCAAGTGCAATTGGTGATTATGGAACCCAACGAAACCTTAGATTTCGAAGAAATATCTTTGACTCGTTTGACTAAATTGAAATTGCTTTATCCGTCATTGTCAAGACCAAACGAAACGGTTGAAGCCAATCAGTTTGATGCAAAATATAAAAAGTCCAATAAAATTATTCCAAATCAATATGCCATTAGAGGTTTTGATTTGACTTTTGATACTTTACTGCGTTTGTCACAGGAAAAAACTTTTGAAGAAAGCATTCAAACCGATGCTTCTGAGCAAATAGAAAACAAATTTGATTATACCCAAAATGCTACTTACGGATACTCAAACAACGGAATTTATATTTTGTATTACGACACCGACTTAACCATCAAAGAAGCTTTATAATGCCTACATCCAAAGTTACTTATTTAGGAGATTTGAGAACGTCTTCCATCCATTTACAATCCGGAAGCGAAATCATTTCCGATGCGCCACTAGACAACAATGGCAAAGGAGAAGCTTTTTCTCCAACGGATACAGTTGCCAATGGATTTGCCAGTTGTATGTTTACCGTTATGGGAATCAAAGCTCGTGAAATGGGTGTAGATTTTTCCGGTTCTACCGCTGAAGTAACTAAAATTATGGCCGCTGATCCAAGAAGAATTTCCGAAATTCACGTGACTTTTGAAATGAACCTCGAAGCCGATGAAAAAACCAAAACCATTTTGGAAAGAACTGCATTAACTTGTCCGGTACATTTCAGTTTGCATCCCGATATCAAACGAGAAATTGTTTTTAATTGGAAGTAATTTTGAACGACCAACAAAAACTCCTCATTAAACTCGCGCACACCAAAATGCCTTTCGGCAAATATGAAGGCTATTATCTCATTGACTTGCCCGAATATTACGTAGTTTGGTATTCTCAAAAAGGATTACCAAAAGGACAATTAGGAGAACAACTCCAACTCGTTTACGAACTCAAATTAAACGGTTTGGAAGAATTGGTACGCAATATCAAAAAGCAATATCCTAAGAAAGATTATTAGATTTTTAGACTACTTAGACAAGTTAGATTATTGGATTTTCTTTTTTCTAAAAATCTAACATTTTAACAATCTAACAATCGAATTATAATTGTATTTTTGCCTCGTTTTTTACAACAACAACACAGCAACATAATTTACAATGAACCCAACACAAACAAAATACATTTTTGTTACCGGCGGTGTGACATCTTCCTTAGGAAAAGGAATCATCGCAGCTTCTTTAGCCAAGTTACTACAGGCTAGAGGTTATCGAACGACCATACAAAAGTTTGATCCTTACATCAATGTCGATCCAGGAACTTTAAATCCCTACGAACACGGAGAATGTTTTGTAACGGATGACGGCGCGGAAACCGATTTGGATTTAGGTCATTACGAGCGTTTCTTAAACGTTCCGACTTCGCAAGCGAATAATGTTACAACAGGAAGAGTTTATCTTTCTGTGATTGAAAAGGAGCGAAGAGGAGAATTTTTGGGTAAAACGGTTCAAGTCGTTCCTCATATCACAAACGAAATTAAAGACCGCATGCAATTGCTTGGACAATCAGGCGATTTTGATATAGTAATTACAGAAATCGGTGGAACAGTCGGCGATATCGAATCGTTACCATACATTGAATCTGTACGCCAATTGGTTTGGGAATTGGGTGAATCTAATTCGTTAGTAATCCATTTAACATTAGTTCCTTATTTGGCGGCAGCCGGAGAATTAAAGACAAAGCCAACCCAACACTCGGTAAAAACGTTGATGGAAAGCGGTATAAAAGCGGATATTTTAGTTTGTCGAACCGAACACGAAATATCAGACGAATTGCGTCAAAAATTAGCGTTATTCTGTAACGTAAAACGCGAAGCTGTTATCCAATCTATAGATGCTTCAACAATTTATGAAGTGCCTAATTTGATGTTGGAAGAAGGTTTGGATATCGTTGCGCTAAAGAAATTAAACTTACCCAAAAAAGCGGCTCCGGATTTAAAAAACTGGAACACTTTTTTACACCGATTAAAACATCCAAAACAAACAGTAAACGTTGGTTTGGTTGGAAAATACGTAGAATTGCAAGATTCGTATAAATCGATTTTAGAAGCCTTTATTCATGCCGGAGCTGCGAATCAGACTAAAGTAAATGTAATCAGTATTCACTCGGAATATTTGGATGAGGCCAATGCTGCTGAGCAATTACAAGGGTTAGACGGAATTTTGGTAGCACCGGGATTTGGTGGTCGAGGCATTGAAGGAAAAATTGATACGGTTCGTTACGCCCGTGAAAATAACATTCCGTTTTTCGGAATTTGTTTGGGCATGCAAATGGCGGTTATCGAATATTCCAGAAATATTCTCGGATTGAAAGATGCCAATTCAACCGAGATGAATGAGGAAACCAAACATCCGGTGATTTCTATCATGGAAGAGCAAAAAACGATTACCGACAAAGGAGGAACGATGCGTTTAGGCGCTTGGAAATGTGATATTAAAGAAGGAAGTTTGGCCTATGAAATTTATGGCAAAAGCCAAATTCAAGAGCGTCACCGTCACCGTTACGAGTTTAATAATGAGTACAGGAAACAACTGGAAGCAGCAGGTTTGATTGCTTCGGGAGTCAATCCTGATACCGGTTTGGTAGAAATCATCGAAATTAAGAACCATCCTTTTTTCATCGGTGTACAATACCATCCGGAATATAGGAGTACTGTTGCCAATCCACACCCAATTTTTGTTAGCTTTGTGGCCGCAATGGTAAAACATAAAAAATAAAGATGTAACAATTAATTCATTGTTGCTTCTTATGACAAATAAATAAAAAATGGAACAAAAGAAATTTGATTTTAATTCGATTATCGGTTTTGCTTTAATCTTCGTGATTATCCTTTGGATGATGTACAACAACAGAGAAG
>NZ_JBKBLM010000011.1:0-70080 GCF_046296355.1 Flavobacterium sp. | reverse complement strand
CTCGTTTTGCAGTTTATCAATGAATAATTCCTCTCTTGCGGGGTGCAAATATAAAAACTATTTTTCTCCCAATCCAAATAAAAATCACCCTTTTTTAGAGTTTTTTTCAAGTCGCTGATTATGCGTTTTTTACAAACGCTATTCGTCGATGTTTTACTTTTTGAGGCTTCCTGAAAACACAAAACCAACTCATTTAGCCTCGATAGGAGCTGGCTACCCTGCCTGACGGCAGGCAGGCATGTAGCGCGGATAGCGGGACGACGCATCTTGAAGACAGCTATTGTTCTGCTCCTAATAAATCTTTCCCATATTATACATATATATATTGTATGTGTTTTGTTAATCTCCTATATTTGCAGTCCATAAAATTTTAGGAATGATAAAGATTACACTACCTGACGGATCGGTTAAGGAGTTTGGACAGAATTCAACTCCGATGGATGTTGCGAGAAGCATCAGTGAAGGATTAGCGCGAAATGTGATTTCGGCAGCCTTTAATGGTACAACCATTGAAACAGAAACGCCATTAACGACCGACGGTTCTCTTATATTATATACATGGAATGACAAAGAAGGCAAAAAAGCTTTTTGGCATTCAACTTCGCACGTGATGGCGCAAGTATTAGAAGAAAAATTTCCGGGTATCAAGTTAACACTTGGTCCTGCGATTGACAATGGGTTTTATTATGATGTTGATTTTGGTGACAAAAAAATCACCGATGCCGACTTTAAAGCCATTGAAGACCGTGTGTTGGAAATCTCGAGAGAAAAACATGAATTTAAAATGCGTGCCGTTTCCAAAGCAGAAGCTTTGGAAGTTTATAAAAATAACGAATACAAAACCGAATTGATTTCGAATTTGGAAGACGGAACGATTACGTTTTGTGATCATGCCAACTTCTTTGATTTGTGTCGTGGTGGTCATATTCCGAATACCGGAATCATCAAGGCGATGAAAATCATGAGCGTTGCCGGTGCTTATTGGCGTGGTGATGAGAAAAACAAGCAGTTGACTCGTGTTTACGGAGTTTCGTTCCCTAAGCAAAAAGACTTGACCGATTACTTAGAATTACTGGAAGAAGCGAAACGTCGTGACCACAGAAAGCTAGGTAAAGAATTGGATTTGTTTACATTTTCTCAAAAAGTGGGTCAAGGTTTACCATTGTGGTTGCCAAAAGGAGCTGCTTTAAGAGACAGACTGGAGCAATTCTTGAAAAAAGCACAGAAAAAAGCAGGTTACGAACAAGTAGTAACGCCACATATCGGGCAAAAAGAATTATATGTAACTTCAGGTCACTATGCGAAATATGGTGCTGACAGTTTCCAACCGATTCACACACCGGCGGAAGGCGAAGAGTTTTTGTTAAAACCCATGAACTGCCCGCACCACTGTGAGATTTACAACAACAAGCCTTGGTCATACAAAGATTTACCAAAGCGTTACGCTGAATTCGGAACGGTTTACCGTTATGAGCAATCAGGTGAATTGCACGGTTTAACTCGTGTTCGTGGATTTACTCAGGATGATGCGCATATTTTTTGTACACCGGATCAATTGGATAGAGAGTTCAAAAATGTAATCGACCTAGTACTATACGTATTTGGTTCGTTAGGATTTGAAAACTTTACCGCTCAAGTTTCTTTGAGAGACAAAGAAAACAGAGATAAATATATCGGAAGCGATGAAAACTGGGAAAAAGCCGAAAGTGCTATTATTAGTGCGGCCAGCGACAAAGGTTTGAATTACGTGATTGAATATGGCGAAGCGGCTTTCTATGGTCCGAAACTGGATTTCATGGTGAAAGATGCTTTGGGCAGACAATGGCAATTGGGAACCATCCAAGTAGATTACAATTTACCAGAGCGTTTTGAATTGACTTATAAAGGTGCGGATGACAAATTACACCGACCGGTGATGATTCACCGAGCGCCTTTTGGTTCGATGGAACGTTTTATCGCTATTTTACTGGAACATACGGCTGGAAATTTCCCACTTTGGCTGATGCCTGAGCAAGCTATTATCTTGTCTTTGAGTGAGAAATATGAAAATTATGCGAAAAAAGTTTTAGAATTGCTAGAAAATCACGAAATTCGCGCCCTAATTGACAACCGCAACGAGACGATTGGAAAGAAAATCCGAGAAGCAGAAGTGCAAAAAATGCCGTTTATGCTGATTGTTGGAGAGGAAGAAGAGAAAAACGGTACGATTTCTGTACGTCGTCACGGACAAGAAGGAAAAGGGAATATCACGGTTACAATTGAGGAATTTGCCAAAATTGTAAATGAAGAAATTGCCAAAACATTAAAAACATTTGAAGTTTAATTTAAATAAGTAAGCCATAGCAATTAGAAACAACAGAGGTTACCAACCTCGAGTAGAAAAAACAGCAGCCCACAGAATTAATAACTTAATCCGTGGTGTAGCAGAAGTTCGTTTAGTCGGAGAAAATATAGAACCGGGAGTGTTTAAGTTTTCCGATGCAATGCGTCTCGCCGAAGAGCAAGAAGTAGATTTGGTAGAGATTTCTCCAAATGCGGATCCGCCTGTTTGTAAGTTAATGGATTATGGGAAATTCATTTATCAACAAAAAAAGCGTGATAAAGAATTAAAAGCAAAGTCAACGCAAATCACCGTAAAAGAGATTCGTTTCGGACCTCAAACTGATGAGCATGATTATGAATTTAAAAGAAAAAATGCTGAAAAGTTCCTAAAAGAAGGCTCAAAATTAAAAGCTTTTGTGTTCTTCAAAGGACGTTCAATCATTTATAAAGAACAAGGTCAAATCTTATTGTTGCGTTTAGCACAAGATTTGGAAGAATACGGAAAAGTGGAAGCCATGCCCGTATTAGAAGGAAAGAGAATGATTATGTTCATTGCTCCGAAAAAGAAAAGTAAGTAAGTTAAATTAAATAAACTAGGAAAAGATGCCTAAAATGAAAACAAAATCCAGTGCTAAGAAGCGATTCAAAGTAACTGGCTCTGGAAAAATCAAGAGAAAACATGCTTTTAAAAGTCACATCCTGACTAAAAAATCTAAAAAGCGTAAATTGGCTTTAACTCACTCTGCGTTGGTTCACAAAACAGATGAGAAAAGTATCAAACAACAATTAAGAATTATCTAATTTAGTGATTAGTGACTAGTAATTAGTCGTTAAACTTTTAAAATAAATTAAATTCTTTAGGTTAAAAAATTATTTAAAATAACCTTGGAGTATGGCCTTTAAGTTCCCTTGATTCAATTCGGGACGCCTGCTACAAAAAAACAGAAAATTATGCCAAGATCAGTAAATTCAGTTGCTAAAAGAGCAAGAAGAAAAAAGATAATGAAACAAGCCAAAGGTTTCTTTGGTCGTCGTAAAAACGTTTGGACAGTTGCTAAAAACGCAGTAGAAAAAGCCATGTGCTATGCTTACCGTGACAGAAAGCAAAACAAAAGAAACTTCCGTTCACTATGGATCACGCGTATCAACGCTGGTGCTCGTTTGGAAGGAATGAGTTACTCACAATTCATGGGATTAGTTAAGAAAAACGGTATCGAATTGAACCGTAAAGTATTGGCTGATTTAGCAATGAATCACCCGGAAGCTTTTAAAGCTGTTGTGAAAAAAGTAAAATAAACGTTTGTACAAACTCAATTTAACTTACTTACATAGAAAATCCCAGTCGAAAGATTGGGATTTTTTTATTTCACGAACAGCCGTTAAAAAAATCATAACATTTGCTTGACACATCAAATAATATATTAATTTGGTGGGTTTTAAACTCTAACACACATCAATCCATTAAATTAAAATTTATGAACAAACTAAGACTTACGTTCCTGGTTTCTTTGGGAATTCTTTTTTGGTCAGGCCAATCTGTTGCGCAAGACAAATCAGATCGTAAAAAGAAAAACAACAAAGAGAACACTGTCAAAACAGACTCCATCAAAAAGGCACCTAAAAATTCTATTGCCGACAAAGTAAAAAGCAGCAAAAAATCAGAAGGCCTTTTTACAATTTACCAAGATACAGTAACCGGTAGTATCCAACTTTTTATCAAAAAAAGCCAATTAGATAAAGAGTTCATTTACCAAAGTTATTCAATGAGTGGACCAACTACTTTAGGTTTAAACCAAAGTATGCACAGGGCTACCAATATTTTTAATATTAAAAAAGCCAATGATAAAATAGAATTTGGTTTGGTCAACACCAGTTTCTATTATGACAAAAAAAATCCAGTTAGTAAAACGGAAGGAATTGATATCGCAGAAGCTATCTTTTTAGCCGAAAAGATTGTAGCCAAAGACAGTACTGGATACTTAATTGCCGCAGATGGTTTGTTCTTAAGTGAAAAACTAGATCCGGTAAAACCAATCATGCCTCCGGGAATTCCACCTGGAGCTGTGTTTAATTTAGGAAATTTTAATTCCGCTAAATCAAAATACCACAGCATTCGCTCTTATCCAAACAATACTGATGTCACGGTAGATTTGGCTTACGACAATCCTGCTCCTTTAAATGGCGGTGGTGAACACATTACCGATGCGCGTTATGTTCGTGTTCGCATGCAACATACTTTCCTCGAAATGCCGGTAAATAATTTTAAACCACGCAGAGATGATTCTCGTATCGGTTATTTCGGGCAAACCATAACAGATTTGACCAGTGTAAAAGCAACGCCTTACAAAGATATTATCAATCGTTGGTATTTGACCAAAAAAGAACCAACTGCCGCAATCAGCGAACCGGTTGAGCCTATCGTTTGGTGGATTGAAAATACTACACCTCTAGAATACAGACAAACGGTGATGGAAGCCGGAAACAAATGGAACGAAGCTTTTGAGAAAGCCGGTTTCAAAAATGCTGTGGTAATGAAAATACAACCTGATGATGCCGATTGGGATGCGGGAGATGTTCGTTACAATGTGATTCGTTGGGTTTCTTCTGCTTACCCAAGCTATGGCGCTATCGGACCAAGCTTTGCCAATCCGAGAACAGGTCAAATTTTAGGTTCTGACATCACTATCGAATGGTATTCAGGAAGCAGCACACCAACAATGGACGAATTATTTTCGTTTAAAAATGAAGGCTCAAGTGATAATTTAAGCTCTCATTTCCACAACGATGGTACGGCTTGTACTTTGGCTAATGAATTAAAAAGTCAATTTTTAATGGGTGCCACATTTGCCGAAGTAAATTCAGAAGATCCAAAAACGATTTCCAGAGCACACAAAGAATTTTTGTACTATTTGGTTTTACACGAAATGGGTCACACCTTAGGATTAAACCACAATATGAAGTCAAGCCAAATGTTGAGCCCGGCCAATTTACACAATACCGCCATCACCGAAAAAATCGGTTTAATCGGTTCCGTAATGGATTATCCTGCTATCAATCTTTCTTTGGATAAAACCAAACAAGGAAATTTCTACACCACAAAACCAGGTCCTTATGATTTGTGGGCTATTGAATTTGGTTACAAAGAATTTGACGAAAAATCAGAAGAAACCGAATTGCAAAAAATTCTAAGCAGAAGTACCGATCCAAATTTGGCTTTCGGAAATGATGCTGACGATATGAGATCACCAGGAAAAGCGATCGACCCAAGAGTAATGGTAAATGATTTGAGTAGCGATGCCGTTGGAAATGCGGAAGAACGCTTTAAAATCGTTAACAATGTTATGGCCAAATTAAAAGACAAATACAGCAAAAACGGGGAAAGCTATGCCGAATTAAGAAACCGATTCAACATGCTTAACGGGCAAAGAAGAAATATGGCTGCCGTGGTAAGTCGATATGTTGGAGGTGTTTTAGTTGACAGAAGTTTTGTGGGACAAAATGCTACTGTAAAACCATTTACTCCGGTTACAAAAGCGCAACAAAAAAGAGCGATTGAAGTACTGAATAAATATGTATTATCACCAAATGCTTTTGATGCTGACGCTTCATTATATCCTTATTTACAAATGCAAAGACGTGGATTTAGTTTCTTCTCCTCTACTGAAGATCCTAAATTAAATAGTATTTATCAATCAATTCAAACTGATGCTACTTTGGGCCACATTCTTCACCCAACAACGTTACAGAGAATTTCCAATACTAGTTTATATGGTAATACTTATACGGTTGCCGAAGTGATGACCGACTTAACCAATGGTGTTTTCAAAGCAGATTTGGTTGGAAAAGTAAACATGCACCGTCAATATTTACAAACCTATTATGTAAAAGAAGTAATAGAAATTGCCGATGTAAATGACCCAAGAAATCGTCATGATGATATTTCAAGAGCAGCAGCCCGTCAAACTTTGAAGAAAATAAAATTAATGTTGGCCACTGCTTCTTCCATCGATGAAAGCACTAGAGCACACAGAAATTATATCACTTTCTTGATAGATAATGCTTTAGCCATAAAATAAGCAAAGCGCAACAAACAAAAAATCCCAACCTTTCAGTTGGGATTTTTTTTTATTATTAACCCCAATCAATAAATTTTATAGTTAACTTAGTTGTGTAATTTTTGTTCAGAAACAAAAAAACAAATATTAAACTACTAACCAACACAACTGATTATGAAAAAAAAACTACTCACTTACACTTTATTACTCTTTAGCACGCTACTATTTGGGCAAGGCGCTGCCGGATGTTGGAGAGTAATCTCAGCTGGCCAAAACTTCAGTATGGCTGTAAAAACTGATGGAACTTTATGGGGCTGGGGACAAAACAGTAACCGACTCGGATTAGGATTAGCCAACTTAGCTGACCAAAATCTACCCACACAAATTGGAACTGCCAATGATTGGTTAACGGTTTCTGCAGGAGCTGCTCATACCTTAGCAGTAAAAACTAACGGCACACTTTGGGCATGGGGAAATGGACAGTTTGGTCAGTTAGGAAATGGTATTTTTAATTCGGCTACACCCAATGTAACACAAGTTGGCACAGCTAATGACTGGGTTGAAGTTTCTGCTGGAAATCGGTTTAGTTTAGCCATAAAAAATAATGGAACATTATGGGCTTGGGGTTGGAATAACACCGGACAATTAGGATTAAACAATCTAATCGACCAAAATCTTCCTATTCAAGTAGGAACGGCTAACGACTGGTTACGAATTGATGCCGGAGACCAACATTCCTTGGGTGTTAAAACTACCGGAACGCTTTGGGCATGGGGTAATAATACTTCCGGGCAACTTGGAGACGGCACTAATACTAACAGTTTAATTCCTATACAAATAGGAACATTAAACAATTGGTTATTAGTATCAGCCGGAGTCAATCACAGCATTGCAACTGATAATAGTAACTTCCTATACACTTGGGGTGATAATACCAATGGAGAATTAGGCGATGGTACAAACACCTCAAACAACTCTCCAAATGCAGTCAGTTTTAGCACAGATGGAACTCCATCACTTTGCATTGCAATTTCGGCAGGAAATACTGATTCATTGATTATTAAAAGTGACAATACACTTTGGTCGAGCGGATTTAACAGTAGTGGGCAATTAGGGCTTGGGAATAACACCAATGTAAATGCCTTTAATCAAGTAGGAACCGGAAATACTTGGCAAGGCATTTCAGCAGGAGATATTCATTCTTTAGCATTAGAGACAACACTAGATTTATGGTCAACCGGGAGAAACTTTGAAGGACAATTAGGAATCGGAACCAATACGGCGGCTAATACACTTCAATCTGTAACATGTCCAACATCGGCCCTGTCTAATAACAGCTTTGTTTTAAATAGTTCAAGACCACTAGTTTCACCAAACCCAACCAATGGTTTTTTCAATCTTAACTATTATCTACTAAATCCATCAGCCGTTACTTTCAAATTAACAACTATTCAAGGACAAGTAATAAGTGAGTTTAAAAGCAATAAATCGAATGGATTTCATACGGAAGTACTTGATATAAGTAGCCAATCCAAAGGAGTTTATTTTTTGACAATCATAAATGACATTCATAATTTAACCTTAAAAGTAATAAAAGATTAAATCCCAACATTGAAGCACACAAAAGCCCCATATTTGGGGCTTTTTATTTTTCTATATTAATGAAAAACTTCTTCCTTCTCTCCGTCAAAACTCGCAAAAACCATACTCGGATGCGAATCTTGATGGAAGATATTTCCTTTGTTGTCAATGGCAATCGCACCGGCAAAACCGTCGAAAGGTTTGAGTTCGTTGAACGTTTTTTCAAAGGCTTGTGCCAATGTAAATCCGTCTGTCACACGAGTGACAATCTTAGCTGCCACAGCACCGCTGACAATGTCTTCTCCTACTCCGGTTAAACTCACACCACAGAATTCATTGGCATAATTTCCGGCCACGGTAGCTGAATCTGAGATTCTGCCCGGAATTTCAAATCCTTTTCCACCGGTAGAAGTAGCGACTGCAATTTTACCTTCAGCATCCAAAGCAACACAACCCACAGTTCCTATTCCGGTGGCCGCTAATTTGGCTTCGTATTCTGCCCTACGTGGTGGAATTTCAGTAGAAAACTCTTCAAATCCGTGTTGGCGTGCGAAGTTAGTCGCTCCACTTCCACCCAAAACTTTATCATCGTAATTTAACAAAACCTGTGCGACTTGCACCGGGTTTTTGACTTCTTCAATATTGATCACACCACTCATTTTCTGAGTCGAGCCGTCCATCAAAGAAGCGCTCATTCTGATTTTTCCGTCGGATTGAATTTGGGAACCAATTCCGGCATTAAACAGTTCATCATCTTCCAAAAGTGACACTGCATAAACCACTGTTTCCAAAGCCGAATGGTTTTGCAAATAGGCATACGATTCCTTAGTAATCCGCAACAACGCTTGTTGTTTGGCTACTTTGGTTTCGTGATTGGTAGAAGATTCTGAGAAAAACCCGCCGTGGATGATTATTTTCATTTCGAAATATTAGATATTAGATTTTAAATATTAGATATAATATGAGTTTTGAAATCATATTTAATATCTAATATTTGATATTTAAAATTTAAACGTATTGTGAAGACTTAATCGTCATTTTAAAAGTATCTAAATCGAATGTATCACTTTTGCTCATTACGTGAGTCACTAAATGATTGATGGAAATAGGTTGGCCCAATTCGACTTGGGTTAAATTTGTGTCTTTGATTTCTCTTCCGTCCACCAAAATAACCAATCCAGAACCTAAAGCTTCCATTTGACGACCATTGGTAATTAAAAGTCCGGTATCTTCTCCAAGTCCGATTCCTAATACTTTCGGATTGCCGACTACTGCTTGAAACAAACGCCCGATTCGGCCTCTTTGCACAAAGTGCGTATCAATAACCACATCGTCAATCAATCCCAAACCGGAAGTAATTTTAACTTCGCCTTTTAACAAAGCTTCATGGCTACTACCTTGGTAAATCATATTATTAGATGCTGCAGCGGCACCGGCAGAAGTTCCGGCATAAACAAAATCTTCGTTTCGGTATTTGCTGATTAAAATTTCATCGAATGTGGTTCCGCCCAAAATCGAAGTCAAACGCAATTGGTCTCCACCGGTAAACATTACGACATCAGCCGCGCGCAATCTATCCAAAACTTCCGGATCCGAAGCTTGTTCTCTTCGCTCGATATGAATGACATCTACATTATTTGCCCCTAAATAATTGAAGGCTTTTACATATTCGGGGCCAATTTCTCTGGGGATTTTTGAAGCCGTAGTAATGACTTCTATTCTCGATTGTTCTTTGTTTTTAGATTCCTTGATGATGCGTTTTAAAATACCTTCTTCAAAGAAATTCAAATTCTGCGGAGCGCTTTTGTCCAAATCGGTTTCAGTGAAACTTCCTTTGTCAACCGCACCGCCAATTATTATAAGTTTGCCTTGTATATTCATGTTGGTAAAAATAGGAAAAACTTAAAACTTACCAACCTTTTTTACATTTTTTGAAACCAATTTATCAACGGACTTATCAAGAATTTCTATTCTCAAATTGTATTATATTTGCCCAATGGAAGTTAATCAAACCCGTATCAATAAATTCCTCTCCGAAAGTGGCTTTTGTTCTCGTCGCGAAGCCGATAAACTATTGGAACAAGGCCGAATTACCATTAACGGAATTGTACCCGAATTGGGAACCAAAGTATCTTCGGAAGATGAAATTCGCGTTGATGGAAAACTCATTCGTGAAAAAACGGAAAAACCGGTCTATTTGGCTTTCAACAAACCCGTTGGTATTGAATGTACTACGAATCAAAGTGTACGCGACAACATTGTAGATTACATCAATTATCCTAAACGAATTTTTCCTATCGGACGTTTAGATAAAGCCAGTGAAGGTTTGATTTTTATGACCAATGACGGCGATATAGTCAACAAAATACTTCGGGCAAGAAACAACCACGAGAAAGAATATGTAGTGACCGTTGACCGACCGATTACAGACAGATTTATCGAAAGAATGAGCAACGGTATTCCGATTTTGGACACTGTAACCCGAAAATGTAAAGTGGAACAAATCAGTAAATATGTTTTCCGAATCATCTTAACGCAAGGCTTAAACCGTCAAATCCGCAGAATGTGTGAGTATTTGGATTATGAAGTTACGGCACTAAAAAGAACCAGAATCATCAATATTTCATTGGATGTTCACGTTGGTCGTTACCGAGATTTAACCGAGGAAGAAATCAAGCAATTGAACAAGTTAATCGAACCTTCGAGCAAAACCGAAGAAGCGAGTTTACCCAAAAAAATCAATCCTAATTTCAATCGCAATAACAATAAGAGATAAATGCTAAAAACAATTCTTTACATAGCGTTAGGAGGTGCAATTGGTAGTGTTCTACGCTTTTTGACTACCGTTATAGTGTCCAAATTTTGGTCAAGTCACTTTCCGCTAGCCACCTTTTTAGCCAATATTATAGGTTGTTTCTTAATTGGATTGTTTATCGGTATTTTAGAAAAAAATCAATTAACCGACAGTAATCTGAAATGGTTTTTAATCACCGGATTTTGTGGTGGTTTTACGACTTTTTCTGCTTTTGGCATGGAAAATTACAATTTGTTTCAGAACAACCATTCGCTTTTGGCTTTTGCCTATATCGGTTTGAGTGTTTTACTCGGACTTTTTGCGGTTTGGTTCGGACTTTTTGTATCCAAATAATTTCCAATTCCTGAAAAAAATGTAACTTCGCCGTCTATGATAAAAGAAGACATTTTTGCCATCCAACAATTATTGGCTACGCCGAAAAAAATTGCGATAATTCCACACCGGAGTCCCGATGGCGACGCTATGGGTTCAACTTTGGCTTTGTATCATTTTTTACTAAAATTAAATCACAAACCTACTGTAATTGCACCCAATGACTTTCCTAATTTTTTGGCTTGGTTACCGGGTTCAGAAACGGTGATGATTTATGAAAATGACAAGGTGAATTGCGCTAAAATCATTCAGGAAGCAGAAATAGTTTTTACCTTGGATTTCAATGCGTTGCACCGAACCGGCGAAATGGAACAAGTGCTCAATAAAGTAACCGTTCCGATGATTATGATTGACCATCATCAAAAACCTGACAATTACGCTACTTATACTTATTCGGATACAATTTTTGGTTCCACCTGTGAGATGATTTATAATTTTATTACGTTCTTGGGTCACAAGGATTTAATCGATAAAACCATTGCCACTTGCCTTTATACCGGAATAACTACTGATTCGGGTTCGTTTAGATTTCCGTCAACAACGGGAACAACGCACCGAATTGTGGCGGATTTAATTGATTTAGGCATTGACAACAGTGAAATTCACAACCAGATTTTTGACAATAATTCATATAATCGCTTGCAACTTTTGGGAAGAGCACTGCAAAACATGAAAGTGTTCCCGGAATATAAAACATCTTACATTACGCTCTCGCAAAAAGAATTAGACGAATTTCATTATGAAAAAGGTGACACAGAAGGCGTAGTTAATTATGGTTTGACCATTAAAGGCATACATTTTGCGGCTATTTTTATCGAACACCGTGAGGAGAATATCATCAAAATCTCGTTCCGTTCACAAGGTAGTTTTGATGTCAACCAATTTGCCCGAGACAATTTCAATGGAGGTGGACACATCAATGCAGCCGGCGGAAAATCATACGAAAGCATGAGAGAAACTATCAAAAAATTTGAAAATTTAATTTCGAAAATAACTATTTAGTATATGAAAAAGATAACCCAAATGGCTATTTTGCTGATAGTCTTTGTCACTGTAATAAGTTGCAAACAACAACAAGCTCGCATGCCTATTTCACGTTCGTCGGGCACTTTTATGAAAGAATCTATTGAACGCAACAAAAAACTAATTGCAGGAGAAGAAGCTAAAATTGATTCTATCATTAAGAGTAATCCGCAGATTAAATACATTGCTTCTAAAAAAGGCTATTGGTACCATTATGAAAGCAAAAATGAAACCGATACACTTCGACCTAAAAAAGGAGATATCGCCAATTTTGACTACGAAATCAAAGACTTAAAAGGCAATGTGGTTTATTCAGAAGTGGAATTACGTCCGCAAACCTATGCTGTCGACAAACAAAACATCATGATGGGATTGCGTCACGGGATTAAACTGATGCGCAAAAACGAGAAGGTAACTTTTCTTTTCCCGTCACACATGGCCTATGGTTACCATGGAGATAATAAACGAATTGGGTCAAACGAACCTTTGATTTGCACCGTAACTTTAAACGATTTTAAACCCGAAACTAAATTAAAAACCGAAAATTAATTACATTAAAATGAACAAAACTATAGGTCTTTTTCTGTTGGCTTTATCCATAATGGTAAGCGCATGTAAAAACGAACAAAAAAACTTAAAAGATGGTTTATACGCCGAAATTGTCACCCCAAAAGGTAGTATTATTGTAGAACTTAACTACAAAAAAGCGCCCATTACTGTGGCCAATTTTGTGTCTTTAGCCGAAGGTAACAATCCTTATGTTATGGAAGACTTAAAAGGAAAACCATTTTACAACGGCACAGTTTTTCACCGAGTTGAAAAAGGATTCGTGATTCAAGGTGGTGATCCTTACGGCAATGGTTCAGGTGATCCTGGATACATCTTTAAAAATGAAATCAGTGATTTGAAACATGACAAAGCCGGAGTACTTGCGATGGCCAATTCAGGTCCGGACACTAATGGTTGTCAATTCTACATTACCCAAAAACCAACGCCACAATTAGATGGTGGCTACAGCGTATTCGGTCGCGTGGTTGAAGGGATGACAGTAGTAGATTCTATAACGGTAAATGACGAGATGATTGAAGTAAATATCATCCGAAAAGGAGAAGATGTAAAAAAGTTTGATGCCGTAAAAGTGTTTTCTGATTATTTCAAAAAGAATAAAACTTCTAAAGAACAAAAAGCAGCTTATTTCAAACAACTCAAGAAATCAGCCAACAAATTGCCTTCAGGCTTATCCTATAAAATTACCCATTCTTCCTCTTTGGAGAGTCCGAAATCAGGAACTACTATAATGATTAACTATGCCGGGTATTTAGAAGACGGAACGCTTTTTGATACCAGCGATACAGAAGTAGCCAAACAATTCGGAAAATACGATGAGCAAAGGGCAATGCAAGGCGGCTATACCAAAATATCTTTTAACGTTGGAGGCCAAAACCAATTGATTCCAGGTTTCGTTGAAGGTGTCGGAAAATTAAAACTAGGTGAAAAAGCAGTTCTTTTTATTCCTGCTAATTTAGGGTACGGAGAACAAGGCGCAGGAAATGTAATTCCGCCTAATGCCAATATCGTTTTTGAAATAGAACTTTTAGAAAAATAAATACCAATAAATAAATTAAAACCATGAAAATAAAATTAAGTATTTTTTGCTTGCTTGTAATGGGATTGACAAGCAGCATGGCACAAACCAAGAAAAAACCGGTGGCTACAAAAGCTGCACCAACAGCTACCACAAATGCTAATGAAGGAATTTTTGCTGAAATCGATACCGATAAAGGTAAAATTCTATTACAATTGGAGTACAAAAAAACACCGGTAACTGTAGCCAATTTTGTAGCCCTAGCCGAAGGAACCAATGCTTCTGTAGCCGATGCTAACTTAAAAGGAAAACCTTTTTATAACGGATTGAAATTTCACCGTGTGATTGCAGATTTTATGATTCAAGGTGGTGATCCTGCCGGAAATGGTTCGGGCGGACCGGGTTATGCTTTCAAAGATGAGTTTGCACCCGATTTAAAACACAACCGTCCCGGCGTACTTTCTATGGCCAATTCCGGACCAAAAACCAATGGTTCACAATTCTTTATAACACACAAAGAAACACCTTGGTTAGACAACAAGCACACTGTTTTTGGTTATGTAATCAAAGGACAAGATGTGGTTAATGCTATCAAACAAGACGATTTGATTAAAAGCATAACCATTACCCGAAAAGGTGGTGAAGCAAAGAAATTTGATGCTCCTAAAGTTTTTGCCGATTATATGGCTAACAAAGCCACTGACGATGCCAAAGAAGCGGCAATTGCTGCAGAAAACAAAAGAAAACAAGCTGAAGCTGAAGCCCAAAGACAAGCCGAACACAAAGCCAAATACGGACCGGTTTTTGCTGCAAAAGCAAAATATTTAAGCGAAACTAAAGCAACCGCAACTGAAACAGCTTCGGGTTTAAAATATACAATCATCCAAACCGGAACAGGAAAAAAGCCTGCTGATGGTACCACTGTTTTTATCCATTATGCCGGTTATTTAGAAGACGGAACGCTATTTGACAGCAGCTATGAAGCGGTTAACAAAGAGTGCGGTAAGTTTGATGAAAACAGAGCCAAACAAAATGGTTACCAACCATTTCCTTTCCAATACGGAAAAAAAGACGGTTTAATTCCGGGATTCATTGAAGGATTAAGCTTTATGAACTTTGGCGACAAAGCTATTTTATTCATTCCGTCTAAATTAGGTTATGGCGAAAGAGGTGCCGGAAATGTAATTCCGCCCAATTCCAACATCATTTTTGAAGTTGAAATGTTAGAAACCGCTCCGGTGAAACAATAAAGAAATATTTTTTAATAAAAAAAGAGTCCCAATTGGGACTCTTTTTTTTATTCTTTTTTGTTCATAAACAAATAATAGACCGGTATTCCCAGCGCCACAATGACTAGGCCTAAACCTGTGTTGACCGTGTCATAAATCAATAAAGCAACACAAATAGCTGCTGTCAAAATAATATACAACGCCGGAATAATTGGATAACCAAAAGCCTTGTAAGGCCTTTCCGCATCGGGTTCTTTCTTTCTTAAGATGAATATACCGTAAATAGTTAGGATGTAAAACAGTAGCGAAGCAAAAGTCGCATAAGTCAGTAAGTCGCCATATCTTCCTGATATACAAAGAATACAAGCCCATAGACATTGGAACCAAAGCGCTTTTTCGGGCACATCGTGTTTATTTAATTCACCTACTTTTTTGAAGAACAAATTGTCTTTCGCCATAGCATAAAACAATCTTCCACCCGACAAAACCAAACCGCTGTTACAACCAAAAGTGGAGACCATAATTAAACCGGCCATCACAAAAACCCCAATGTTCCCCATAATCATATTGGCAGCAGCGGCACCTACTCTATCTTGTGCAGCAAACATAATTCCGTTTTCTACCACCGAACCGTCAGGCGTTCCGGTTAATGGCAATAGGACCAAATAGGCAATATTGGCCAAAATATAAACTATAGTAACAATCAAAGTGCCTAAAAACAAACTTCTCGGAATATTCTTCTTAGGGTCTTTAATTTCTCCTGCAATAAAAGTAACATTGTTCCAAGCATCACTTGAAAATAAGGAGTTGATAATTGTAGCACCGATAGCACCTGCTATGGCAATTCCTGTAAGTTTAGTGACGGTTACCGTTTTTGTAGTTTCATCAAAAACTGTTTTACTGGCTTCCCAAGTATTGTCGAAATTATTAGAAAAAGTATCCGTACTGAAACCTATATACAATCCGAAGCCAATTAAAGCAAAGAGCGCAATTAATTTGGCTGAAGTAAAAACCAACTGAATTACCTTTCCGTTTTTAACCCCTTTGGTGTTGATGTAAGTCAGCAGCACTATACTCAGCATCGCCAAAATCTGACTGTTTTTAAACACAAAAGAATCGCCTATTCGAAATATTTCATCCTGCAAAACGGGAAAGAAAACCGCAGCATAATTTGCAAAAGTTACAGCCACTGCAGCAATCACTCCGGTTTGAATAACTGTAAAAACCGTCCAACCATAAAGAAAGGAAGCCAATTTACCGTATGCTCTTTGGATGTAAACAAATTGTCCTCCGGCGGTAGGCATCATTCCAGCTAATTCTCCGTAACTCAATGCAGCCGACATGGTTAACAAACCGGTGATTAGCCAAGTTACCAATATCCACGCAGCTGAACCTAAATCGCGCGCCATATATACGGTTACTACAAAAATACCGGATCCTATCATAGAACCGGCAACTATACTGGTGGCGTCAATTAGCCCAAGAGAACGTTTTAATTCGTGTTTTGTTTCAGACATAAAGTTGGTTTTGTTTGGTTGGTTATTTTTTCAAATATAGTCAAATAGAGAAAAGAAAATAGAACAAAGAAAAAAGACTATTAACTGCTGCTTACTGCGACTGGAAACTGAATACTAGAGTTTTTTCGCTTCTTCCCAAAAGACATCCATCTCCGCCAATGTCATATCGGCTAACGGTTTGCCTAACTCACCGGCTTTGCTTTCCAGATACATGAATCGCTTCATAAATTTTTTATTGGTGCGTTCCAAAGCGTCTTCGGGATTGACTTTTAGGAATCGTGCATAGTTAATCATTGAAAATAGTACATCGCCAAATTCAGCTTCAATTTTATCTTGGTTTCCTGCATTGACCTCTACTTGGAGTTCATTTAACTCTTCCTGGACTTTGTCCCAAACTTGATGTGGTTCTTCCCAATCAAATCCTACGCCTTTCACTTTGTCTTGAATACGGCTGGCTTTTACTAAAGCCGGTAAACTTTTCGGAACGCCTTCGAGTACTGATTTCTTGCCTTCTTTGAGTTTGAGTTTTTCCCAGTTTTGCTTTACTTCTTCTTCATCTGCCACGACTACATCGCCATAAATGTGTGGATGTCTATCGATTAATTTGTCACAAATGCTGTTGGCCACATCGGCAATGTCGAAATCATTGGTTTCGCTTCCTATTTTGGCATAAAAAACAATGTGCAATAACAAGTCGCCCAACTCTTTTTTGATTTCTTGCAAATCATTATCCAAAATAGCATCGCCCAATTCATAGGTTTCTTCAATGGTTAAATGACGTAAACTTTCGAGCGTTTGCTTTTTGTCCCACGGACATTTTTCGCGCAAATCATCCATGATATCGAGTAATCGGTTGAAAGCTTCAAGTTGTTGTTGTCTGTTGTTCATCACTTAGAATTTGCATAAAAATAAAAAATCCTATCATTGCATTGCAACAATAGGATTTGTATTTATAAAGAAGTAATTAACTATTCTTCTTTCTTAGTATTTTTTTTTGGTGCTTTTTTAGCCTTTACTTCTTCTACCACTTCTTCTTTGATGGCTTCAGCGTTTTCTACTTTTGGCTCTTCTTTAGAAACTAAACCTTTGCCTTGAAGGATATTGTACCAGTTCAACACTTTTTTAATATCCGAAGCATAAACTCTTTCCTCATCATAATCAGGAAGAATTTCTTTGAAGTAAGCAATTAATTTGTTGTTGTCTTCTTTATGAGAAATCGCCGGACCTTCATTTTCTTTGATAGCAATGGCTCTCATAATATCAGCTAACGGTTTCTCTTCGCTATAAGTATACATCGAAATTTCAGAAAGTAAACTCACGTTACTTCTCATTCCCACGGTGATTTTTTTTCCGTCGATTAATGACTCTGCTAAAAACCCTGAACGAGTTTGCAATTTCAATTCGAATAAACCCGGTTTTCCGGCAATAGCTAATATTTTCTCTACGTTCATTGTTTTAATTTAATTTAGGGCACAAATATATTTAAATGTTTATTTCAGAAATGTTAATTATCTTCCTTTTTTGTTGGCAAATTTCATTCTGTAATCAGGGAAAGCTTTGCCATCCATGATGTTTTGTAATTTCTTCTTAATCAATGTTTTTTTCAAGGTCGAAATTTTGTCCGTAAACAAAACACCTTCAATGTGATCGTATTCGTGTTGGATTACACGGGCAATCAAACCGTCAAACACTTCTGTTTTTTTGTTGAAATCTTCATCACAATATTCAATCGTGATTCTTTCATTTCTGTATACATCTTCGCGTACATCCGGAATACTTAAGCAACCTTCGTTAAAACCCCATTCATCACCTTCTTCTTTCAACATTTTGGCATTGATAAAAGTCCTTTTAAATCCTTTCAATTGGGCTTGTTCTTCTTTAGTCAAATCATCGCTGTCGCTGAACGGTTCGGTATCGATTACGAATAATCGAATCGCCATACCTACTTGTGGCGCGGCCAAACCAACACCATACGCATTGTACATCGTGTCATACATATTGGTGATAATCTCTTTTAGATTGGGATAATCAGGCGTAATTTCTTCCCCAACTTTTCTTAAAACAGGTTCACCATATCCGTAAATAGGAATAATCATTTCTGAATTTTTTTTTTTTGCAAAAATAAGGAATTTAAATCATTTTCCTTGTCAAATAATCCTGAAGCAAAATCGTAGCGGCAATTTCATCTACCAATCCTTTATTTTGTCTTTGCTTCTTCGACAATCCGCTATCAATCATCGTTTGGAATGCCATTTTAGAAGTAAAGCGCTCATCTACTCTTTCAATTTTCATTTCGGGGAAAGCTGTTACAAAAGCTGTTACAAACTTTTCAATAATCGGTGTACTTTCGGAAGGCTGACCATTCATTTGCTTGGGTTCACCAATCAATACTTTAGCGACATTCTCTTTTGAAAAATAATCTTTTAGAAATGCAATCGCTGTTTCAGAAGGAATCGTTGTTAAGCCCGAAGCAATAATCTGCAACTCGTCTGTGACAGCAATTCCGGTGCGTTTCATTCCATAATCTATAGCGAGAATTCTTGGCATTCCATTATTATTTTATTGGTTCAAAGGTAGCCAAAATTGCTACTTTACCTCGGTGAAGTTTGAGAATATTATCTTTAATAGTGTATCGTTCGGTTTCTTCTAATGCTTTTGAAAAAAGGGTTTCTAAAACCATTACCGGACAAGCCATTTTTGTCATAGCCATATTGGAAAACGACAAACCAAAAGCCGATGGCATCACATAACTTCCCATTATGGAATTACAACCTGCATAAGCGGTGAACTTACCGTCTTTTGAATTTAGTTTAAGAAAATAGTCTTTCTTTCCCTTTTGAGTCACCACTTTTCCGTTTAAAGTAATCAACTTCCATTTGGTTTCTGCCAAAGTCGCTTTGCCAATGGCCGGATTGACTTTTTTGATTACCGTTTGAGATTCAATTCTATTGTTTAAATCCACTGTCTTTTTTGGTTCAGAAGTGGTTTCAATTTCAGAATTCTCCGCCGGTTGTTTGCCCAAAATATAAGCTGTGGCTAAATCACCGGTGATTTTTTTTCCCGACATATCCAATTGGGTCAAGGTATTTTCACCTACAAAATATCGATTAGGACCATTTTTCACATCGGCTAAAACAATCGTATTTCCGGCTTTGTTCCAAGAAAAAGTACCTTTTTGTTCGAATACTTTTTCGCCTTTGCCTTGGTACTGCGTTTTGATGTTATAGGTATTATTTTCATTGATGCAAATCACGGTTTCCAAGCCTTCGCAATCAGCACAAGGCAAAATACCTTTGTAGATCCCAATGTAATCCAAGGAGTTTTTAGCATTATGGGCCTCAATATTGTTGATTGAATCAACTTTTGCAATAGAATCTTTAGCCGCAACATTGCTATCAGTAGTCTGTTTTTGACAGCTTGTAAAGAAGAGTAGCAACAGTGTAAAAAGTAAAAGTTTTGCCTTCATAATTTAAGAGAATTGTAATGTTAAAGTTGGTCAAGACAAACTTACTTATTCTACCAACTACTAGTAAGATTTTAACATTTTTTTGATACAACAGCCGAACAAATAAATGCTTTGTTACTTTCTAAAAATGAAACTATCTTTGTTCCAAATTCAAAAAACATGACAACACTACAAAATACGATTGAAAAAGCTTGGGACAACCGCGCTTTATTACAAGAAGAAACGACTACAACAGCCATCAGAGAAGTTATCGCTTTATTAGACGCAGGAACTTTACGCGTTGCAGAACCAACTGCCGATGGTTGGCAAGTAAACGAATGGGTAAAAAAAGCCGTAGTGATGTATTTCCCAATCCAAAAAATGGAAACTTGGGAAGCCGGAATTTTTGAATACCACGACAAAATGCTACTCAAAACCGGTTATGCCGAAAAAGGAATCCGCGTTGTACCACCGGCAACAGCTCGTTATGGCGCTTATATTTCAAAAGGTGTAATTTTAATGCCAAGTTATGTAAACATCGGCGCTTATGTTGATGAAGGAACGATGGTAGATACTTGGGCAACGGTTGGTAGTTGTGCCCAAATCGGGAAAGACGTTCACCTTTCGGGTGGCGTTGGAATTGGTGGTGTTTTAGAACCGTTACAAGCGGCTCCTGTTATCATTGAAGATGGTGCTTTTATTGGGTCAAGATGTATAGTAGTGGAAGGCGTTCACGTTGGAAAAGAAGCCGTACTTGGCGCCAATGTTTGTTTGACTGCCTCGACCAAAATTATAGACGTAACGGGAAGCGAACCAATTGAATACAAAGGATTTGTTCCGGCGCGTTCTGTTGTGATTCCCGGAAGTTATACAAAGTCTTTTGCAGCCGGAGATTATCAAGTACCTTGTGCTTTAATCATTGGAACCAGAAAACCTTCAACCGATTTGAAAACATCACTCAACAATGCTTTGAGAGAATATGATGTAGCGGTTTAAAACACTTTGCACTTCTAACTTCTAACCTCTAACCTCTAACTTTTCAATGAAAGTACTGGTAATTCAAATCAAAATGATTGGCGATGTTTTGGCCAGTACTGTCATTTGTGAAACCCTCAAAAGAAATCATCCCAAAGCCGAAGTCCATTATCTGATTCAGAAAAATACTTTCGCGGTAGTGGATAACAATCCATTTATTGATAAGGTGATTTTCTTTGATCCCGAAGAACACAAAGGATTTCTAAATCTTTATCAATTCGGAAAAGAACTAAAAAAAGACCACTACGATATTGTTATTGACGCCTATTGCAAATGGGACAGCATTTTGCCGGCTTATTTTTCGGGTGCCAAAACAATTGTCGGGCATTACAAATGGTACACGACTTTTTTCTACACCAAAACCGTAGTTCCCGATGCGGATTGTAATGCGACGGCGAATGCCTATCGACTATTGCTTTCTAAAACCGCTTTAGGCAAAGAAGTCGCAATGATTTATCCGCAAATTCATTTACGTCAAGAAGAAATCGAGAAAGCCAAAGTTGACATCAAACAAAATTGCGACACTTCCAAACCTATCTTTATGATTGGGATTTTAGGCAGCGGCAAGAATAAAAGTTTACCTCCAAAATACATGGCGGAAACTTTAGACATCATTGCGAATACCAAAGACGTTCAAATGTTGTTTAATTATATGCCGAATCAGTTGGAAGAAGTTAAAGCGATTTATGATTTGTGTGCCATATCGACTCAGGAAAAAATCAACTTGAATTTTTACGCTAAAAGTTTGAGGGATTTTATCGCGTTACAATCCCAATGCGATGCTTTAATCGGAAACGAAGGAGGTGCAACTAATATGGCGAAAGCTTTAAACATTCCAACTTTTACCATTTATGCACCTTGGATTAACCGTACTTCCTGGAATATCAAAGAAGAAACCGGTTTCTACGATATTGTTCACTTGAGCGATTACTATCCTGAACTCTATCAAAACCATGCCAAAAACTATAAAGCGTTAGCCTTCGAATGGTACGAGAAATTAAAACCGGAATTGTTTGCGGAAAAGTTGAAACAGTTTGTCCTTCGAATTACGAAGTAAACTTATCCAAATACCATTGTACTTGTTGCTCCAACCCTTTTTTGAAGGTAACTTTAGGTTCGTAACCCAATAATTTCCGGGCTTTATCAATCACAGCAGAAGTTCGTTCCTGATCGCCTTTGCGTGCTGGTTTGTGGTCGATTATCAATTGTTTGTTCATGATTTCTTCCACCAAATTGATGCCTTCTTGAGTAGTATGCACTTCGTCAGTTCCTAAATTGATGATTTCGCCATTTACGATGTCTTCTTTGCCAATGATTGCCGATAATCCGTCCACAATATCACCAACATAAGTAAAACTTCTTTCATGCTTCACACTACCTTCAAAAAGTGGAAAAGGCTTGTTGGCATAAAGGTTTTCAATCAGTTTAGTATATAATTTTTCCGGACGTTCTCTTGGTCCGTAAACCGAATACAATCTTATCGAACAAGCATTCAATTTACTCAAGCGTTGTAAACCTAAAACCAATTGTTCGGCAGCTAACTTCGTACTACCGTAAAAAGAAATCGGCTTAGCCGGAACATTTTCATCCACATTTGCCACCAAACCATAAACGGAAGAAGTCGCAATATTGATAAAGGATTTTAAATTCGGATTGTATTTTTGGACAGCATCAAGTAAATTTTGTGTTGCAAAAATATTATTGGTAACATAATCACTCAAAGGTGTTTCGGCTGAAATTCCGGGTTGAGCCGCTAAGTGATAGATATAATCATATGGTTTTTCAAAAACCGATTGCAAGTTGTCATTCAAATCAATTTCGACGACTTCGATGCTTTTGGCATTCAAATCGGAAGCATTTAATCGTTTTAACGCCGGACTGTAATAATCATTAAAATTATCCAATCCAACCACGTCATAACCTAAATCATGTAGTTTTTCACAAAGATGTGACGCAATAAAACCTGCTGCTCCGGTGACTAATATCCTCATCAACTATTGATTGTCTTTTTTGATACCAAAAGGGGTCCAAACTATTTTTTTGTCCTTTACTTCTTTTCGAATCGCCAAGTTGGCCGCCAAAGATTCCGGCGTTTTGTAACCTCTTGGATGATCCAAATGTAAAACTATGGCTTTATGGCGAATTTGTTTTCCTTTGATGCCATTATTTTCCAAACGCTCTCCAAATTCTCTATCCGGACCGCCATATTTCATGCGTTCGTCGTATCCGTTAATGGCAATCATGTCTTCTCTGAAACCCGAAGAATTACAGTTATTGAATGACGCGTTGGTTGGCGAAAAGAAATCTAAAATATTAGCAGATAAATCATTGGCTCCGATTTTTAATTTATTTGAAAGGTTCAATTTGTCAATGCTTTTCAACCATTTCAAATTAAAACATCTTCCGGTTAGTATATCGTCTTTGGAAATTTCCGAACTCAATTTCATTGATAATTTACAGTAACCCCCAGAAAGGAATCTACCTTTTTCGGCATATTTCGCATGAATTTCAACAAAGTCTTTTCTTGGAATACAATCACCATCGGTCATTAAAATGTACTCATTAGAAGCTTCCATTATCGCCACATTTAGGATTTCCTGACGACGGTATCCTAAATCCTCGTGCCACAAATGACGTACCGGAACCGGATAATTCTTGGCATAACTATCAATCAATTCCTTAGTGGAAGGTCTTGATCCATCGTCGGCTATAATTAATTCGAAATCTTTATAAGTCTGAACACTGTAGCCAATCAATACTTTTTCCAACCATTCTTCGGCATTGTAAGTACTAACGATAACTGATATTTTCATAAGTGTAAATTATGTTGCAAAGGTAATTATATTTTCAATTTATCAATCCCTTTCTCGATTCGGATTACGTAGTGCTTTTTGTTATGGCGTCGGATTTCCATATTCTGTTTGATTTTTTCTTCATTAGCATAGCCTCGAGCATGATCTAAATGCAAACAAATAGCACTGTAACGAATTTGTTTCGAAAGCATCCCGTTGTTGAACATTCTTTCACCCAATTCTCGGTCCATTCCGCCATAATCCATTGCTTCGTTGAAACCATTGACGTTTAAAATATCTTGCTTAAATCCGGACGAATTATGTCCGTTCCATGAACGTTTCGTTGGCGTCAGCCAATTCATAAAAGCCGCAAAATATTTATTATGAGTGAGTTTAGACAATTTAAAATTGGCTTTCAATCCTTGATTTAATAACCATGAAATTTCAAAACATTTTTGGCTTAAAATATCTTCGTCAGCAATCGCTTCTGAAATACCCATCGGCAACTTAAAATAGCCACCCGAAAGGAAATAACCTTCTTGTTTTTCTTTCACATGAACCACTACATAATCCTTTCGCGGAATACAATCGCCATCGGTAAAAAGCAGGTAATCGGAATTGGATTTGAGTATGGCTTTATTTAGAATTCTCGACTTCCGAAAACCTTTGTCTTCGTGCCAAACGTGCACAATCGGGTATTGAAATTGACCTTGAAAAGCGGCTATTACGTCAGCCGTTTCATTCGTCGAACCATCATCAGCAATCACTACTTCGAAGTCTTTTTCGGTTTGAACCGTGAAGCCCAAAAGTACTTTGCGCAACCATTCCTCCGAATTGTAAGTGGTGATAATAACTGATAATTTCATCTAAATATAAAATTGGAAATTACAATTTTTCGGGCAACTTCCACTGGCTTTTTGAGTTATTTTTGAATATAATATTCTTCGTAAAAGTAACCAATTGGCTTTTAGACTCAAACAAAATGATTATTTTTACCAAAATTTATTCGACAAATGTCTATATCCGATTTTCTTTTAAACAAATTATCGCATTTTAACCGTTCAGCTCGTAAAAAAGAAGTCATCAATCGAATCCTAAAAAATCCCACTCAGGAAAACCTTGATGTAATCAACTTACACCGATATGATCCAACCAATATTGGTGATTATTATTGTGGCGTTCATCATTATTTTGATGAGTTGAAAGGCAAACACCTGGACATTTTTGATTACAAAAGAGACGAAGCTATCCGTGACAATTGGTTTGAAAAAATCACAAAAAACTCCTTGATTATTGGTGGCGGTGGGTTGCTTAACCGAGAAGGATTTGATTTACAGATGAAACTTTTCGAACAATTGGGCGATAAAGGAAAGAAAACCGTGCTATGGGGATTGGGACACAATGCGAAAGAAAAAAGCACTTATGGTAAAATCTCCAAATACAATGTTGATACTTCCAAATTTGGTTTGGTCGGTGTTCGTGATTATGGCATGAAAGAAGAATGGGTTCCTTGTGTGAGTTGTTTGCACCCTATTTTTGACGAAAAACACGAGGTGAAAAATGAAATCGGGATGATTTTTCATAAGAAAACGTTGAACGATAAAAGTGTTTTGAAAAAATTTGAGCAATTTCCATCTACGGCTAATAATGCCGTTTTTGAAGATGTGGTGAAATTTATTGGTGAAACCGATACGATTTTGACCGATAGTTACCACGCAATGTATTGGTCGCTGATGTTAGGCAAAAAAGTCATGGTATTCCCTAATTCCTCTAAGTTTTACAATTTCAAATACCAACCGGTAATATCCACTTTCTCTAACTTTGAGGCCGATTTGAAAAAAGTACAATCTTACAGTGGTGTTTTAGAAGACTGTCGAGAAACCAATTTGAAATTTGCAAACAAAGCTTTTGATTATTTAAATATATAAATAAATATGTTCCATCACCTTTTAGTTACCCGTTTCAACCTCAGAAATCCGGAATGGGACGTAACCAAAAACAACGAAAAACTACTCACCGACGAATGGATGGAAGAACGCATGTGGTTTTTTGAGAACTTCTGTTTTCCGGGTATAGTAGCACAGACCAATCAGAACTTTGAATGGCTGCTGTATTTTGATATTACAACTCCCGAAAAATACAAAAACAGAATGACGGAGTTGATTCAAAATCAACCCAATTTCAAAGTGTTTTACATAAATGGCATGCCAAAGTTTTACGATGAGTTGAAAAAATACATCAGCGCGATTCCAAATAAAAAGCCATATCTAATCACGTCGCGTATTGACAATGATGATGCCGTACATAAAGATTTTATCAACGAAGTTCAGTTGCAATTTGACCATCAAGAGTATTTGGTTTTAGACATTATTAAAGGCTATTCGTTACAAATTCGACCTACAGTAATGTTGGGCAAAAAAGAGCATATTTTCAATCCGTTTATGAGTTTGATTGAAAAAAATGACGACCCAAAAACCATTTGGTATTACCACCACAATATGTGGAAAAAAGAAACTCGCATCAAGCAACTAACACACAAACGCCTTTGGATTGCAGTGATTCATGAGAAGAACAAAGTTAATAACTTCAACGGTTATGACAATGTAAAATGGGACAAATTAAAATCGGATTTTATCCTTTCGGAAGAAGCCAATGTGTTAATCAAAAACGAATTGTTGCCACACAGCAAATGGTTGAAGTTAAGCTGGAAAAACAAAGTTATTGTCAAGTATAAAGTCATCAGCAAGAGTTTTAAAAAATTCTTCGGTGTTTACAAATTCAAATAAATTATGAGCGACATCAACGAAGAAGTACACAAAGCTTTTGAAGTTATCCAAAATGGCGGAATAATCCTATATCCGACCGATACGGTTTGGGGAATCGGTTGTGATGCTACCAATGCAGAAGCCATAAAAAAAATCTACGCCTTAAAACAACGAGAAGAAACCAAAAGCATGATTGTGTTGATGAATGGCGAAAAAATGATGTACAATGTTTTTAAAGACATACCGGAAGTCGCCTGGCAAATATTGGATTTATCCGAAAAACCAACGACCTTAATCCTCGACAATCCGAGAAATGTGGCCGCTAATGTTATTGCAGAAGACAAAACGCTTGGCGTGCGAATCGTCAAAGAACCGTTTTGTTTCAAACTGATGGAACGCATGAAAAAACCGTTGGTTTCTACTTCGGCTAATATTTCCGGAATGTTTACCCCAAAATCTTTTAAAGAAATTAGCCCCGAAATTATAAATGGTGTAGACTATGTAGTAAATTTGCACCACGAAAAAATTTGCGATAAACCGTCGACGATTATCAAACTAACGAGTGATAGTCAGGTTAAGATTATTAGAAAATAGTTTTCAGTCGCAGTCGCAGTTTTCAGAACAAAAAGCATGAATTATACCAAAGCATTAGACAATAAAATATTTGAAATCATTTCAAAAGCTTCTCAAGAACTTAACCTGGAAAGCTACGTGATTGGCGGTTTCGTGCGTGACTTTTTACTGCAACGCGATTTCAAAAAAGACATTGATATCGTGGCCGTGGGTTCCGGTATTGATTTGGCGCTGAAAGTTTCCCAATTGTTACCCAACAAACCCAAAGTACAGGTTTTCAAAAACTATGGCACGGCCATGTTGCGTTACAAAGAAATCGACATCGAATTTGTGGGCGCCAGAAAAGAAAGTTATACCCAAGACAGCCGAAATCCTTTAGTGGAAAACGGCACTTTAGAAGACGATCAGAACCGTCGTGATTTCACCATTAATGCGTTGGCTTTTTCTTTGAATCCGAATAATTACGGTGAATTGGTCGATCCTTTTGATGGTTTAACTGATTTGAAAAATAAACTCATCAAAACGCCTTTGAATCCGGATATTACCTATTCTGATGATCCTTTGCGGATGATGAGAGCGATTCGTTTTGCGACGCAATTGAACTTTATCATTGAAGAAAAATCTTTGCAAGCCATTGCCGATAACAAAGACCGTATTAAAATCATTTCGGGTGAAAGAATTGTAGACGAGTTGAACAAAATTCTCGAAACCCCGAAACCATCAATTGGGTTTTTACATTTATACAAAACCGGCTTACTTGAGATTATTTTACCCGAATTGACCGCGCTCAATAATGTAGAAGAAATTGAAGGCCATACGCATAAAAACAACTTCTATCACACGTTGGAAGTGGTAGATAATATTTGCCCGAATACCGATGATGTTTGGTTGCGTTGGGCAGCTTTGTTGCACGATATTGGCAAAGCGCCAACGAAACGTTTCAATAAAAAACAAGGCTGGACTTTCCACGGACATGAATTTTTAGGCGGAAAAATGGTGAAGAAAATCTTTGAAAGATTGCACATGCCCTTGAACCAAAAGATGAAGTTCGTGCAAAAAATGGTGATGTTGAGTTCGAGACCAATTGTATTGTCAGAAGATATCGTAACCGATTCTGCTGTGCGTCGATTAGTGTTTGATGCCGGAGAAGATGTCGATAATTTGATGACGTTGTGTGAAGCCGATATCACGACTAAGAATCCAAGTAAATTCAAAAAATACCATAACAATTTTGATATTGTTCGCCGTAAAATCATTGAAGTCGAAGAACGCGATCATGTGCGCAATTTCCAACCGCCTATTAGTGGTGAAGAAATTATGGAACTTTTCAACTTGCAACCTTCGAGAGAAATTGGTGTGTTAAAAGAAGCGGTAAAAGAAGCAATTCTGGAAGGAGAAATCCTGAATGAATACCAAGCTGCATATGATTTTGTTTTGGCAAAAGCTGAGAAATTAGGGTTGAAGAAAGTTACTGAGTAGCTGAGTTACTGAGTGGCTGAGTAAGATCATTTTCTTAAAAAATTAATAAAATATTATAATTTGTTTTTAGTCGAAAAGACAAAGTCAACATAAATTTGCATCTCAAAAACTAAAAAGACTTAGTTACTCAGCCACTCAGTAACTCAGCGACTCAAAAAATATGAAAAAAGACAAATCAGTCATTTATTGGCTATTTTCCGGTTGTGTTTTAGTGTTTATTATGGTCGTGGTTGGCGGAATCACTCGCTTAACAAATTCGGGTTTATCGATGACCGATTGGCATTTGGTAACCGATACTTTTCCACCGATGAGTGAGGAAAAATGGGTTCAGGCTTTTGAAGAATACAAGAAATTTCCCGAATACCAAAAAATCAATGTTCACAACGATTTCCAGTTGGATGACTATAAATTCATCTACTTTTGGGAATGGTTCCACCGTTTTATCGGCAGAATTATCGGTTTGGTATTTATCATTCCGTTTGTCTATTTCTTGATTAAAAAACGAATCGACAAAGCCACTTTGAACAAATGCTTCATCCTTCTCGGAATGGGCGCATTGCAAGGTTTCTTTGGTTGGTTCATGGTGAAAAGTGGTTTGGTTGACAATCCGGATGTGAGTCATTTCAGATTGGCTTTGCACTTGACTTTTGCTTTTGTCACTTTTGCTTACACACTTTGGGTCGCTTTGGATTTGATTTATCCGGAAAAGAAATTTGTTTTGGTTGATTTGAAAAAATTAGCCCGAATTACAATGTTTTTCTTAATTGCCCAAATCATTTACGGTGGTTTTGTAGCCGGATTAAATGCCGGATTAGTGCACAATCATTGGCCACTAATGAGTGACGGACAGTTTTTTCACGAGAGTATTGCTTTGGAAAAAGACAGTTGGTTACTGCGTTTAACCGAAGGCAAAAGCGGTGTTCAATTCGTTCACCGAACTATGGCCTACGTTGTAGTTGGATTGATTTTATATTTGTATTTCAAAAGCAAAAAATACACGCTTTCGGCCCAACAACAAAATGGTTTGAATGCTTTGGTTGTTTTGGTGTTTGTTCAATTTGTTTTAGGGGTTTTCACTTTGTTGTATGCAGTTCCGCTTTGGTTGGGATTGATACATCAAGTGATGGCTTTCTTCTTATTGACGGCCATGACTTATACTTTGCACCGCTTGTCAAAATAATACGCTTGCCCTGACTATATTGTCGCAGTTACCTTGTTTACTAACTTAAATGTCTAAACTTGCCGCACAGGATAAATTTTTAGATTTATCCGATTACGGAAGATCTTTCGGGAGATTTTTCGCACTTCAATTAAAAGATTCCCGCTTTACCCCTATTCATGTTACCTTACTTTTCGGGCTATCCGGACTGATTGCGATTTACTGTATTTTGGTACACCAATATTTATTGGCCGGATTTTTCATTTTACTAAAATCAGGAATCGATGCCGCCGATGGTGAATTGGCCCGACTCAAAAACACACCTTCGTATTCCGGAAGGTATTTAGACAGTGTGTTTGATATTGTCTTGAATTTTATGTTTTTGATGGCGATTTGTTATGTTTCTGAAACCTCCATTTGGTTTACCCTTTTGGCTTTTATCGGGCTCCAATTGCAAGGCACTTTGTATAATTACTACTATGTGATTTTGAGAAACAAATCGGTTGGCGGTGATAGTACCAGTAAAATTTTTGAATACAAAACACCCAAAGCTTTGCCGGGAGAAACCCAAAAATCAGTCAATATTTTATTTGGCATTTACCAAATTGTTTACGGCACTTTTGACAAAATCATCCACGCTTTGGATTCAGAGGCTTATAAAGTAAAAACCTTTCCGAACTGGTTTATGACTTTGCTTTCTTTATATGGCTTAGGCTTTCAATTGTTGATTATAGCTGTGATGTTGCCAATGGGCTGGATTGAACTGATAGTACCGTTTTTCATGGCTTATACTTTGCTAATCTTTGCCTTGATTGGCATTCGAAAAAAATGCATAGTGTGAATTATGCAATCTTCATTTATAATTGCATAACACCAACATCCCTATAATTGCCGAAATTTATAGTCTATAATTTTAAAACTATAAATCATGCCGAATTCAAAAGAAATTGAAGGAAATTGGGAACAATTAAAAGGAAAACTGAAGCAAAAATATGCCGACTTAACCGATGATGATTTGCTTTATGATGAAGGCAAAGAGCAAGAAATGTGGGGAAGATTGCAAGAAAAGATAGGAAAGACTGAAAAAGAAATTAAAGCCTTATTTGATTAGATTAAGTTATGCTTTGATTGTATTCGGAATGGCTGCATCAATGAGTTATTTCCAATAAAAAAGTCCCGTCTCGTCCCATAACGAGACGGGCTTTTTCGTTATACTTTTTTCTTCGCTTTTATCGAGCAACCAATAGCTTTGGTCAGTGAAGGTGAAGGTTCGCTTCCTTTTTCCAAGGCGGCGATGGCGTTTTCTAAATATCTTTCTTTTACGGCTGAAGCATCATCAGAATTGTCATCAATAGCGCCAATGTATTTTACCACTAAGTTTTTGTCTAACAAAAATACATGCGGTGTTTTGGTTGCGCCATATTGCGGATACACTTGTTGTCCTTCATCTACTAAATAAGGGAAAGCAAACTTTTTGTCTTTGGCTTTGTCTTGCATCAACTCATAAGTATCGGCCGGTTGTACTGCAGGATCATTAGGATTGATGGCCAAAAGAACATAGCCTTGTTTTTTGTATTTTTTGGCCAAATCATTGATTCGGTCTTCGTATTTGATGGCGAACGGACAAGTATTACAAGTAAAAACCACAATAAAACCTTTGGCGTCTTTGTAATCGGCCATGCTGTACATTTTGCCGTCAACAGATTTTAGTTTGAAATCGGCTGCTTTGTCTCCGGGTTGGTAACCGTTGGAAACCACAGTTTCTCCAATAAATAAACTGCTGAAGAATAAAATTAATAAGGATAAAACTTTCATGTTGAATTAATTAAGATTGATAAATGAGTTCACGTAATCGTTGAGTTCGGTAAAATTTTCAAATTCGCGCTCGGCGAATAAGTGCTTTTTACCTTGTATGATTAAGGTGGCCGGAATCGCGCCCGACCAATCTTTGTCGATTTTAGATAACCACGAATTGTAATCTTTGTCGCTTAGCAGCAAAACCTCAGCGGTGATTTTTTTTCTTTCTACAAAAGGGATAAGCTTTTTCTCCAAGTCTTTTCGGCTGTCAAGGCTGACCAAAATTACTTTTACCTTTTTGTTCTCTTTATGAAGTTGCTCAAAATAAGGCAACTCTTTGATACACGGTGCACACCAAGTCGCCCAAAAGTTAATCGCATAAACATTCTCATCTTCTTTGATTACCGCTTTTTCAAACTCGGCAAACGTTTCATAAACCTTAATTTGCGCCAAAGAAGTGTTGGCAAAAGTCAAGGTAAAAAAGATGCATAAGGTGTAAAGTAATTTCATAGGGAAAATTAAGTGTAACGAAGTTAATAAGTTAGGGTTTAGTTTGGAATTTACTTAACAAAATTTTACCAACTTTAACATAGCTTACCCCAACCACTCCTTAAAATCATTCACTCTTTCTCGCGCTACGATTACCTCATCGTCTTTATACGTTGGCAAAATGACTTTGAGTCTTGAGTTGCTGTGCAGTTGAATCTCTTTTATCGCTTTCATCGGGATGATGAATTTGCGCGAAACGCGGTAGAAGTCTTTTGGGTCGAGTTCGGTTTCGAGTTGTTCCAAAGTGATATCCAATAAATAATCACGATTGTCTAAAGTGTGCAAATAAGTGCCTTTGTTTTCGCTGTAAAAACATTCCACTTCCTCAATATTAATCATCTTCAATTGCTGTCCCATTTTGATAGTGAAACGTTTTTTGTAGGTTCTGTCTATTGGGTTGACCAGCATCTTTTTGATCATTTCGAAATCTAAAGACAAATTAGGCAAAGCCACATTTCTTGCCTTGAATTTATTGACAGCGGTTTCCAAATCGTCTTCGTCAATTGGTTTCAGCAAATAATCGATACTGTTGAGTTTGAACGCACGCAACGCATATTCGTCGTAAGCCGTCGTGAAAATTACCGCACTTTTTATATCTATGCTTTCAAAGATTTCAAACGACAAACCGTCGGACAATTGGATGTCCAAAAAAATCAAATCGGGATGCGGATTCGAATTGAACCAATAAATGGCTTCTTCCACAGAATGTAATAAAGTATTGACTTGCAAGCCCAGTTTTTCCACTTTGCGTTGGAGTAATCTGGCGGCGGGTTTTTCGTCTTCTATTATTATGATGTTCATTTTTCTTAAGTTGCTGAGTGGCTGAGTAGCTGAGTGGCTGAGTACTTTTTTGCTGATTTGCTCAGCAACTTAGGCACTCAGTAACTCAGTCACTTTTATTCCCATTTATTATTTTTCTCCTTCTCCATCAACTCTTTAATCTTTTTGTCTTCCCAATTTTTGCCCAAAATCATCGTTGGTACAAAAACTGAAAATCCATGAGCGGCTAAACCGATGCCCCAAAATAAAGCTGTGGCAAAGTTTTTCCAGTGAAAAAAGCCTTCGGAAGAATTTTGAGTGTTTACGATTAACAATATGATATTAATCACCACATAAACCGCAGCGTGACTATAGAATCCTTTGATTCGCTTTACTCTTTTTACTGCTTCTTGGTATTTGATTTCGTCTAGGTTTTCCATCGTTATTCAAATTTATTTCTTTTATTTTCTTCGTCCATGTATTCTCTAATCTTTTTTTCTTCCCATTCTTCGTTGAAGAACGGAAACCAGCCAAATACTTTCATCGCGTGAAAAAACAAACCAATGCCCCAACCCATCATCGACCAAAGAAACCAAAGGTATTGAGGGGTGTATTTTAAATTGATAAAAATTAAAACCGCCATCACTAAGACATAAGAAGCCAAGTGGCTGTAAAAACCTTTGATTTGCTCCACTTGCTTTTTGGCGCGCTGGTATCTTTCGAAGTCGTTATTTGTTTCCATGATTAACTCCATTTATTATTTTGATTGCTGTCTTTGTTTAAAATCTCTTGAATTTTCTTCTCTTCCCATGATTTTCCGTAGCCGAAAGTTTCTAAGGCATGGAAGGTTAATCCCATTCCCCAACCTAACATTGGGAACCAAAACCATTGAAATCCGCCGGATTTGAGATTGATAAAGATTAAAAACGGTATCACGCAACAGTATGAAATTAAGTTGCCGTAAAATCCTTTGAGTTTTTCTACTCGTTCTTTGGCTTTCATATAAGCCATATTTTCGTTGTATATATTTTTAGTTTCCATGATGACTATTTGTTTGGTTAAAATCGGGATTTTTACTTTGAAAGCGGTTTCAGTTTGATCTACCAAAACTTTTCGTTCCGAAATCAAAGCATAACGGTTGACGATGTTTTGTAAACCAACGCCTTTTCGGTCTTGCAAGACTTCTTTCTTTTGTAAATTATTCTCAACAATCAGGTAATTATTCTCGATATAAATTTTGATGTGTAATGGTTTTTGCTCGCTGGCGATATTGTGTTTGATGGTGTTTTCCAATAAAAGTTGTAATGAAAGCGGAACCACTTTGGCTTCCGGATTACCATATTCGGTTGGCAGTTCGTAACTGATGCTGTTTTCGAAACGCATTTTGAGTAAATTCATATACGTTTTAGCGAAAGCCAATTCTTCCTCCACCGAAACCAATTCTTTGTCTTTTTGTTCCAAAACATAGCGGTAGATTTTGGACAAAGAAGTGGTAAATCGTTGTGCATTATCCGGATTTTCTTCTATCAATGAACTCAGTACATTCAAGCTATTGAACAAGAAATGCGGATCGATTTGGTTTTTCAGGCTTTCAAACTGTGCCGATGCAGTGCCGGCGATAACCTTTTGCTCTTTAATTTTATTTTCTTGATACCCTTTGTACAAATAAATAATGTGGATAATCAATAAAACTATGAAGGTAAAAACAGAGGCAACTACATAATCTCCGGGCGATTCTTGCTTAAAAAAATTCTCCAACGTATTGTTTTCAATAATGATATTGATAAAAATACGGAGCAAAAAAATGACAAACAGCGATAGAAAAAATGAGGCAACAAATCCGATGGCAATTCTTTTCTTGTTGAACCTATCATTGATAAAAACCTTATCCAAATAAATAAAGAGAAAAGTATTGGCAAAGTGGAGAGAAAAACTATACAATATTGTGTACAGAAAGGTCATCTTCAAATTATGGTTGAAGCTAACATCTTCGCCATTGAGCAACCGAATGATGAGGATTACAATAAAGATTGATAATCCGATGAAAAGTGCTCTTGGTAGTTCTTTTATGAATTGTTTCATTGGTGACTTTTTAGTTTCTAAGTAGCTGAGTGACTGAGTAGCTTAGCTTTATTTACAATTTTTCAAGGATTGTTGTGCTCTTTCCAATCCCCAATTTGGGTGAAAAGGTGTTTCTGGTTGGAATCTTTCAAACAGTGGAATGGAACTTGCGATTTCTTCACAAAGCTTTTTTACATCGGCACCTGTCCATTGTGCGCCACCCATTTCAAAATCGGCTTTGCTAAAAACTACTCTTGGATTTTCGGGTGCAATGATTCTGGCTTTAGTGTATAATTCCATCACTTTAGGAGAATATTTCATGCCGTTGACCATTGGATCTTGAACAATCATTGCAGTGTAAATCATAGCTTGCATTACCATTAATTCCGGGTTGTTTGGGCTAATCATTGTGGCTGCATCTTGAGCGTTTTGTGCTTTTTCTAACAACGCCGGCACTTTAGCTTTATTTGCCGGATTGAAAGCTTCCGTGGTGTTGATTAAGGCTATGTAATAATTTGGTAACCAATTGGTTTTTTCTGCGGCTGAGATGCGCTCCATTAAATCGGAAGCTTCCTGTGCTTTGCCTTCTCCCCAAAGTCCGAGCGATTTGCCCATGCCTTGTTCAAATTGTGTTTGTGCTGATAATAACGAACAAACGAATAATGCGATAGTGGTGATAATTTTTGTCATGTCTTTTAATTTATTTGATGATTAAAACTCTTGTTATTTTATAGTCCAAAAGTATCTCGGTTTTTGTTGTTGTAAAACTTATAGTTACTGAATTGTTGATTTTTGGGGATGAATTGTTTTTCTTGGAGTGGCTGAGTTTTTTTTTTACTCAGGCTCTCAGTTACTAAGCAACTCAGTTACCTTTTACAGATTATCCAACTGATTCTCCTTCTTATTCTCACTAATCGTCCAAAAGAAACCTACGAAGAAAAACTGGTCAGCCGTTGGTCTGATGGTTCTTCTGTTGTAAACGCCTTCGGTATTTGGTGAATTTGCATATTCGTAACCAAAAACGTTGGCAGTTCCCAAAACATTGGATACTGAAAAGTACAAAATCTTTTGTTGCGACATTAAATAAGCCCAGCCCAAACTCAAATTATTGTAGCCTTTGGTTCTGCCATTCATAAACTCCGACTCATTCGGATTATTATAAGGTCTTCCAGTAGTGAAGGAATTAGTAATGCTCAATTGCGATTTTAGTTTGTTTATCCACCATTTGCTTACTACGCTTAAACTATGATTGGCCACAAAGCTTGGGGTTACTTCTGCTGCATAGTTTTTATAGTTTCTTTGGGTGTCAATAAACGAATAAGAAACCCAGTATTCAACATTTTTAACGGTTTTATTATCTCTCCAAAAAACGTCTAAACCTTTGGCATAACCGGTTCCGGTATTGTTGAAATTGGTGTCAAATTGAGAAACTTCAGTGTCATATTTTACCAAATCGGAATAATCTTTAAAGTAAACCTCTGCGCGAAACGTTCTTCGGTCTTTGCTGTATTGGTAGTTCAAAATATAATGTTGGGCTTTTTCACTGTTCAAATAATCCGCGTATTTCAAATAGTCTTGTCTTGGCGCTTGGGTAAAACTTCCGTAGGCAAATGAAAACTGACCATTTTTGGAAATTTTATAAGCCAAAGAAGCTCTCGGAGCAACGACTGTTTCGGCTAATAAATCATTATTAGATAATCTCGCGCCTAATTTTACGGCAAACTTTTTAGAGAAGAAAATATCCGCTTCGGTAAAGAAAGCTGCGATGTTCGCATCATAACCGCTTTTGAAAGTGTTGCCTTCGTATTGTTTGAAATCTTCGTCGAATTTTGTAATGAAATAATCGCCACCAAATGATAACTTCACCCTATCTGAAAATGATTTTTTTAGTTTTAGTTTCAAATGAGATGAATGTTCTGAGTTGGCTACATTATCTAAATCTAAACTGATTTTATTTTGGCTATAACCATAACTTAAACCGGTAAACAATTGCCATTGGGAACCAAAATTGATTTTGTAAGACGAATTCAAATAAAAATTATTATTGTCCAAATCGACTCTGATTTTTTCCGGATTGTTAATCGATTCACTGTTGATATCGAATTGTGATGCATCAAACGCCGCGTACAATTTGAACATACCATTCGTAAAACTGTGTCGGTAAACCGCTTCTCCTGAAAGCGATTGAAAAGGTTTGTTCCAATCGGCGCGTTGCGGAAATACTTTTTGGTATGGAGCCAAATTAATGTAGGCAGTGTTAAAACTCAAGGAGTTGTTGCCCCATTTTTGGGTATTGGCTAAGCCTAAACCAACAGTCATCAAAGAAATATCGGTTTTCTCTTCAACGGCTTCGTCTTGGGTGTTTAACAGTAAGACACTCGACAACGCTTCGCCATATTCGGCAGAATAACCACCGGTAGAAAACGACATTCCGCTGAACAAAAAGGGAGAAAATCTACCGCGAGTTGGTACATTCGCTGTCGTCGCACCATAAGGTTGCGCTACTCTTATACCATCTACAAAAGTTTGGGTTTCATCGGCTTCACCACCGCGAACGAATAATCTTCCGTCTTCGCCAACGGTTTGTGTTCCGGGTAATGTTTGCAATGCAGAGACGATATCGCCCATTGCTCCGGCTGTAGTAACAATATCTAAGGGTTTCAAAACCGAAACTCTGGCTTTATCACCGGCATCAAAAGTTCCGGCAGTAACGATAACCGCATCGAGTGAATTGACACTTTCTTTAAGTTTGAAGGATTTGTTTTGACAAGTCGCTACGTCAATTGGCGTTTTTAAAGTTTCATAAGTCAAGAAACTAATCACCAAAACCTGATTGCCAATGGCGGTTGTGTTGAATTTAAAATTCCCGTTTTCATCAGACGTGCTACCGTCATATGTGCCATCGATAAAAATATTGGCTCCGACTATGGGTTTGTTTTTTTCATCCAATACAGTTCCCGAAACGATTTGTTGTGCATTACTAGTTAAAGCAACTAAAAAAAATAGAAAAGTGTAAATTGTCTTCATGCTTTTTGTTTTGATGAAGCAAACTTGCAACAAAGGATAAAGCTATGAAATTTAAATTGACTGAAATGTAATTTTGAGTGGATGAATTGTAAATCGTTTCTAAAAAAAAAATATCTTTAACAAAAAATACAAATAAAAATCAGTAGCATTGCATTACCAAAAATCACTAAGACAATGAAAATTATCAAATCACTATTGGCAATTGCGGCTTTTTTTGCTTTAAACAGCGCATCAGCCCAAACAATTACTGAAAGATGGCCGGAAATTAAGGCTTACCATGAAGTTATATCCAAATCGTTTCATTCTTCTGAAGAAGGGAACTTAAATCCTATCAAATTGAACTCTGAATTATTGGTTGAACGAGCTGAAGCATTAGCCGTAGAAAATATGCCGGAAGAATATCGCACACCAAAACTTATAGAATCGATAGTAGTTTTGAAAAAAGACACTAAAAAGGTTAATGATTTAGTGCAAAGAAAAGCCGGTGACGACGAAATAAAGAAAGCTTTAGCTGCTCTTCACGATACATTCCATAAAATAGTCGGATTGTGTCAAACCGAAAATAAATAATCAAAAAGCCCGACCATAACGTCGGGTTTTTTTATGCAAATAGTTTTCAACAATTCGCCTCTGAGAAATCAAATATTGCAAATTAAATTTACCTTTGTGCGCTTATAAAAATTAAGATTATGATTTATAAATTCAGAGCTATTCTTGATGCCGAAGAAGATGTTTTCAGAGACATTGCGATTCAGGAAGAGGACACTTTAGAAGATTTGCACAACGCCATAGTTAATGCCTTTGGCTTTGACGGTTTAGAAGTGGCTTCATTCTATACTTGTGATGACCAATGGAACCAGGAAGAGGAAATTCCGATGTTTGATTCGGGCGATGTTCCGGGTGAAATGAAAATCATGAGCGATTATCCTTTGAACCAATTATTAGGCGAAGACCAAACCAAAATTATTTACGTGTATGACTTCATCAATATGTGGACATTCTTAGTCGAATTGGCCGCCGTTGAAGAGGCAGAAACCGGTATAATCTACCCCAATTTATTATTCTCTCACGGCGTATTGCCTGCCATAGCGCCTGAAAAAGAATTTGAAGCTGAAGGCGAAGATTTCTACTCCGAATTTGAAGACGATTTAGACGAGGATGATTTAGACACGTTTGGCGGAGATGACAGCTTTGAGGATTTTGGATTTGAGGAGAATTGGAATTAAAGTTACTGAGTAGCTGAGTTACTGAATAGCTAAGTTTTTTCTTATTTTTGTGTAATAAAAAACTTAGAAAATGAAAACATTCAGAGACTTATTTATTTGGCAAAAAGCAATGACTTTGGTAACCAATACCTATCAAACTACCCAAAAATTTCCGAAAGAAGAATTATTTGGTCTAACATCACAAATAAGACGAAGTGCTATATCACTTCCTAGTAATATTGCTGAGGGTTATGGAAGGGAAAGTAACAAAGAATTTTCAAGATTTATAAATATTGCCATCAGTTCTTTATTTGAGTTTCAAACACAAATTGAGATTGCAAAAAACATCAATTACCTAAACGAAAACGAATTTAAAAATTTATATGTCGAAACTAGAGAACTAGAAGCCATGATTATTTCCTTCTCGAAAAGACTAAAATAATCTCAGCTACTCAGTAACTCAGCTACTCAGCCACTAAAAAATGATCAACCTATTCAACGCCCACATCGAGTCCTTATCCATCCACCGAGTTGGAAACAAAAGCCGTAACGAAGCCATTTTTCTTTCAGAACAACCTTATGGTTTAAATGACGAAATTGTGCCGCTTTTGAAGGAATATTTTTTTAAACCTTTCCGTGAGAAAGAAGAGAATTACTTTCAATTTGCACACGATGTCGATTTGGAGTACAACGACATGTTCAACTTGGCGACAGAAATCTTTACCAATCCGAGTGATACGCACGAAGTTTCTAAAAAGATTACCAAGCATTTATTCGAACAATCTAATCATCCGCATATCAAAAACGGTGAAGTTTATGTGGCGCATTTGACCAATGTTTCTATCGACAATAATGTGGTTGATGCAATTGGCGTTTTCAAAAGCGAAATCAAATCTGATTTTATGCAGTTTGAAGAAAAAGGCGCTACACTGGAAATGATTTTACAACAAGGAATTAACTTGAACAAACTAGATAAAGGTTGTTTGATTTTTAATTACAAAAAAGAAGAAGGTTACAAAATTTTAACCATTGACAGCAACCGTTATGATGCGCGTTATTGGTTGGAACATTTCCTTTCGGTAGATGCCTTTCAAGATGAAAATTTTTATACCAAAAAGTATTTGAAATTCTGTCAAGGTTTTGCCAAAGACGTGGTTCTTCCGGCAGAAGACAAGAAGGAAGAAGTAATGTTTATGAATCGCTCAGTTAACTTTTTTGCCAAAAACGACGAATTCGAAGAAAGCAAATTCTTAAACGAAGTATTAGACAATCCTGATTTGATTCCGGAATTCAAAAACTACAAAGTAGACAAAGGCGAAAAATACAGCATAGAAGACATTACCAATTTCCCTATTGCCAATGCAGCAGTAACTGACGCTCGAAAGTCAATTAAAAACGTAATTAATTTGGATACCAATATTCAAATCAAACTCGATTTTATCAATCCGGAAAGTGCAGAGAAATATGTTGAAAAGGGTTGGGATGAAGAAAAACAAATGTACTATTACTTGGTTTACTTCAATAAAGAACAGAAAAGCTAAAGCGCCGGTTTAAAATTAATCACCATTTAAAAAAAATCCTCAATTGTTAAAATAATTGGGGATTTTTTTTAAATGGTGATTAATTTTATACCTTTCAAGATTAGTTATTGAACAAGCATGTCCTCAAAACATTACATATACTTCCTACTCTTCTTTCTTTGTGCCCAAAATCTATTGGCACAGGAAAAGGAAACCCATAGTGGTAATGACTCCGTCAAAGTATATAAGAAAATTGAAACTTACTCCAAAAAAAGTAAGTTCAATAAATTCATCTACAAATTATTGTTTAAATCTAACCGAAAGGCAAAAGCATCAACGGCAAGTATCAAAAGAAAACGGTTTTTAATCAAAAAGTCTTTTGACAGAAACGAAGGCAAAATCATCCGAAATATCAATATCGAAACCTTAGATCCTTTTGGGTATTCGATTGATAATTATAAAGATGCACCCGAAAAAGGATTTGAAAAATTTGGAAACAAACTTCACCTTAAATCCAAAACCTGGACGATTAGAAATCAGTTGCTTTTTAAAAAAAACCAGCCTCTAGATTCACTTGTTGTCAAAGAATCGGAGCGTTTGATTCGACGCCAACGTTACACCCGAAGTGTTATTATTAAACCTGTAGAAATTCCGGGCAGCAAAGATTCTGTTGATATTTCGATACGTGTTTTAGATTCTTGGAGTTTGATTCCAACCGGAAGTTTGTCGAGTTCCAGAGGTAATTTTGAATTGACTGAACGAAATTTTTTAGGCCTTGGTCACGAATTCAGAAACGATTTTGCCAAGCAATTTGACACCGGAAAAAGCGCTTACTTAGGTCAATACTCGATTAGTAATATTAAAAATACTTTTATCAATACGGAACTGACTTATGAAAATTCAATAAACAACAATACCATAAAAAGTGCTCGAATTGAGCGTCAATTCTTTTCCCCATTTACCCGTTTGGCCGGTGGTGTTTATTTTGAAAACCGATTTTATGTTGATTCGTTACCGGACAATATCGGTACTTTTGAAAACCATCGATTCAAATTAGAAACTCAGGAATATTGGCTAGGGCATTCGTTTAAAATTTTTAGTGGAAAAGACGAAGACTACCGAACAACCAATTTGGTAACCTCTTTTGGATACAAAAATGTCAACTATCTCGAAATTCCGACCATTGCCTATGACCCAACACGGTTTTTTGCTTCAGAAAAACTATACTTGGCTACTATTGGTTTGAATACCCGAAAATTTGCTGAAGATAAATATTTATTCAACTTTGGCATCATTGAGGATATTCCTTATGGACAAGTGTACTCTATCACAGGTGGATTTCAGGATAAAAATAATAAGAGAAGAAGTTATTTTGGCGGTCGATTTGCCTATGGTGATTATTTCTCTATTGGTTATTTAAGTGCCAATATTGAATGGGGAAGTTTTTTCAACAATGGTTGCACCGAGGAAACTACTTTTAGAATTGAAGGCAATTATTTTACCAATTTGCAATATTTAGGGAATTGGAAAATAAGACAGTTTGTCAAACCTACATTGGTTTTAGGAAATCATAGAGCGCCAATTATTAAAGACCGAGTGTTACTTTCTGACGACAATGGCATCATCGGATTTAATAACCCATTAATCAACGGAACGAGGAAACTTTCTGTGGCTTTTCAAACCCAAACTTATGCTCCGGGTAATTGGCACGGATTTCACTTTAGTCCTTTTTACAACATGACTTTTGGCTTTTTAGGCAATGAAACCGACAAATTCCTCGACGGCCGATTGTATTCTAAATTCAGTTTGGGTATGCTGATAAATAATGATTATTTAGTATTCAACAGTTTCCAAATTTCCTTTTCCTATTATCCTTCTATTCCATTTGAAGGCGATAATGTTTACAAAACAAACTCCTTCAAAAACAACGACTTAGCCCTACCCGATTTTCAAATTGGCCAACCAATTATTGTTCCGTACCAATAAATTTGGATTTTAAAAGTTTATTTTTGTAAGTTTTGTTCATTATAATACATCGATATAGTGTATTTTGACGACTATTTTTTGCTCCTAAACGGTAAAACTATAGATTTACTATACCTAAATAAAACCTTATCCTATGAAACTAAACTACTTAACTCAAGGAATGGTCAATAAAAGTTATCGCTGTTCCATCCTTGGACATCGCTTTGTGGAAACCAAAAAAATCAATATTCATTTTAGTGAATACGAATGTAATGTTTGCAAAATGCAAGCTACCAATGACAGTAGAGGTCAAAAAATAACGCTGACTTCCAAACTCAAAGAAATCAATGAAACACTTTTCTATTTGAATCTGAAAAAGCAATTCATTACTAAATTTTACTTTACTAAAAAAGAACAGTAACAAATCGATATTTCAATCGTCATACCCTAAACCAAAAAACCTGACCATTGGAATCAACTATTCTTTCAATTAACAAACTCAACAAACGTTACGGCAAAATACAAGCTGTTAAAGACGTTTCCCTCGAAATACACAAAGGCAATGTTTATGGCATTCTCGGTCCAAACGGAAGTGGAAAATCTACGACTTTAGGTATCGTTTTGAATGTGGTTAACAAAACTTCCGGCGACTACAGTTGGTTTGACGGCGCTATGCAAACGCATGAAGCCCTCAAAAAAGTTGGCGCCATCATTGAACGCCCGAATTTTTACCCTTACATGACAGCCAAAGAAAACCTGGAATTGGTATGTAAAATTAAAGGCATCAATTATGCAAAAGTCAACGAAAAACTGGAAATCGTTGGTCTTATGGACAGAAAAGACAGCAAGTTTAAAACCTTTTCACTCGGAATGAAGCAGCGTTTGGCCATTGCCTCCGCACTTTTAAACGACCCTGAAATTTTAATTTTGGACGAACCTACTAACGGTTTGGACCCACAAGGAATTCACCAAATCAGAGATATTATACGATTGATTGCTTCACAAGGCACGACGATTCTATTGGCTTCTCACTTGTTGGATGAAGTCGAAAAAGTCTGTAGTCATGTATTGGTTTTGCGTTATGGTCAAATTTTGTACAACGGAACCGTTGACGGCATGATAGCACATGAAGGTTATTTTGAGCTTCAGGCCAATGACAACCAAAAACTTTTACAAGCTTTAAACCAGCATCCAGAAATCGAAAAAGCTTCGGAGGTTGAGGGTAAAGTAATTGCTCATTTCAAAAGCATTGTTGAGGCAGCACAATTAAATAAATATTTATTTGACCAAGGCATTTGTTTGAATCATTTGGTTTTGAAAAAACAGAGTTTAGAAGAACAATTTTTAGCCTTAACCAAACAATAAACGCACGATTATGAAAAGATTACTCGCTATAGAATTACAAAAAATCTGGAAAAATCGCGCCAGTAAAGTTTTGACGATTGGTTATTTTGTTATCCTTTCTTTTATTGCCTTAATAGCTTCTATCAAGTTTGACATTGGCACTTTTAAAATTCATTTTGCCGAAATGGGCATCTTTAACTTCCCGTTTATATGGCATTTCAATTCTTGGATTGCTTCTTTACTAAAGTTCTTTTTAGCGGTCGTTATTGTTTCGATGATGGCCAATGAATACAGCTATGGTACTTTAAAACAAAACCTTATTGACGGTATGAGCAAAAAGGAATTTATCCTTTCCAAATTCCTGACTGTTTTACTTTTTGCCTTTGGCTCGACGGTTTTTATCTTCGTAATGTCGTTAATTTTAGGATTTAGTTTTTCTTCTTACACCGAATTGGGCATCGTTTTTTCTGACATGGAATACTTGCTGGCTTATTTTGTCAAACTAGTTGGCTTTTTCTCCTTCTGTTTGTTTTTAGGGGTATTGATTAAACGTTCGGCTTTTGCCATCGGATTTTTGTTCATTTGGTTCTTGATTGAGAAAATATCTTATGGTATTTTAAAATTTGAAATATTTGACAGAAACCCAATGGTCGATAAAGTTTATGCCTTTATGCCTTTAGAATCTATGAGTAATCTTGTAATAGAACCTTTCACCAGATTGAGTGTTATCAAAAATATACAAACAGTGGTGGGAGAAAATAATGTAAAAGATTATGACGTTCATTTTACTTCCCTATTAATCGTTTTGGTTTGGAGTGCCATCTTCATTTACTCTTCCTATAAAATAATCAAAAAACGAGATTTATAAATCAATTATCACCCGAGGCGAAACCGAACAGTTTGGAGCGCAGCGGAAAAAATCAATTCTTAAAGAAAACATAAATAGAAAAACTTCTCTTTATGTTTTCTTTTTTATTTGTTAATTTTAGCGAATGAAAAAGAAGTTGTTTTTTTTATTACTTATTGTTTTCTCCAGCATAAATTGTTTTTCACAATTTAGTAAAACGCACTATATACCGCCGCTTTCAGGTGCAAGTAGTGTGACTTCAGAAGACCAATTTTTATACATTTCAACACCCAACGTCAATCCGATAAATTTCAGAATTATCGAGTTGGGCGGAGGTGTTATCACTGGTACTGTATCCAGAAGTACGCCATATATCTACAATGTTGGTTTTGGCAATGACACCCAATTACATGTTGATGCCAGTATGGCCAATAATGTTTTTAACAATAAAGGTTATATTGTTGAAGCCGATGACTTGATTTATGTTTCGGCTAGGGTAACTGCAGGTTCAGGAAATCAAGCCGGAGAATTAGTATCCAAAGGAAAAGCTTCGTTGGGTAATCGATTCAGAATTGGCGCCATTACGAATCTTGCTGTCAACAACTACGTTGATATTCACACTACTTTCATCTCGGTTTTAGCTTCCGAAAATAATACTACGGTAAATTTTAGCGATATCAGAGCTGGTGTCCAACCCATCAACAGCTCCAACGGAAGTAATCCTTTTAGTATCGTTTTAAATAGCGGGGAAAGTTATGTGATGGCTGTTCAAGGACCGCTCAACGCAAATCGAGACGGATTAATTGGTTCATTAGTAACTTCAGACAAACCCATCGCTTTAAATTGTGGTTCTTTTGGCGGAAGTAATGCACCAGGTAACTTGGACTTAGGATTTGACCAAATAGTACCTTCGGAACGCATCAACACTAACGAATATATTTTTATCAAAAGTACCGGAATCGATATGGTAGAAACCGTTTTATTAGTCGCTGATGTTGACAATACCGAAATTTACCTGAGCGGTTCAGCCACACCGGCTACTACTATAAATGCCGGAGATTATGTGGTTTTTGACGGTTCGAGTTTTGACGCCAACGGTAATTTATATATCAGCACCAGCCAAAAAGTTTTTGCTTATCAAACCATTGGTGACAATAGCGCTATTGACCAAAGAAATCAAGAAATGTTTTTTGTTCCGCCGTTGAGTTGCCAAACTCCGAGAATCATCGACAACATTCCTTCTATAGATTTCATTGGCAACCGACAGTTTACCGGAAGAGTTACCATAGTAACCAAAACCGGCGCTACTTTAAATTTTATTATTGATGGCGTAAGCTATACTTTGGCCGATTTATCGGCGACAGCCTCAGTTATCGGACCTACCAATGTGGTTGGAAATGCGGATTATGAAACTTATATTATCACAGGTTTAACCGGTGACGTTTCTGTTTTTTCAACCCAAGAATTGTATTTAGCAGCTTATGGAACCAGTGGCGCAGCTACTTTTGGTGGGTTTTATTCCGGTTTTACTTTTGAACCTGAAATTTCCTTTAACCAATTAGACCCTATTCAAGCCAGTTGTATTCCCAATACGAGTTTGTCTGTAAATACTTTGAGTCCGTTTGATACTTTCCAGTGGTATTTTAACGGAAGTGTAATTCCGGGTGCTACCAACAGCAGTTATACTCCTTCAACACTCGGACCGGGTTATTATTTTGTTTCGGCTACGATTTCCAATTGTTCACTACCTATAAATTCTAATGAAATTCCGGTTAGCTCTTGTCCTATTGACACCGACAATGACGGCACAAATAATAATATTGACTTAGATAATGACAATGACGGAATCACCAATTGTAACGAATCCTACGGCAATCAAAATATCAATTTAACCAATACCACAATTGGAACCGTTACAGTGAGCAATTATACCAATTCTTTTGTAGGTGCTTTTGCTACTGCAGGGTCAGGAACACCTTCTGCAACCCCGATTGTTGGGGATGCCAATGGTAATTTTGTAACCGAAGCCGCAATCGGAAAACAAAACAGCGTCAGTTATACCACCACTTGGAACAATCCGATAAGTTTGGCTGTAGAATATGCTTCAACGGCTTTGGCCAATGATTTGTTTACTGCCTCTACTGAAATAAGAGTCACTTGTCCGATCAATAAAACCTTGACGATTTTAAATCCGAATAACCAAGTTTTGATTGACACCAATTATGACGGAATTTTCGAAAGCGGCATCACTGCCTATTCTTCCTTTGAAATTCGTTTTCGTTTAAACAGCAGTATTTCTTTGGCTTCCGGAACGGGAACTTTTTCGATTAGAGGTAATTTAATCGATGCCATCACCGTGAGTAATATCAACTTGGTGGATACCAATTCAAGCCGAGTTGCTTTGCGATTAATGGCTACTTGTGTTCCTTTAGATTCAGACAATGATGGTATTGCAAACCAAATTGACTATGACAGTGACAACGATTCCATACTCGATTTTGTAGAATCACAAGGGACAAATGTGCAAGCACTATCAAACGTAGACACCAATAATGACGGAATAGATGATGTTTTTGGAAACGGGTTAACACCTATTGATACTGATAACGATGGCGTATTAAACTATCTCGATTTAGATTCCGACAACGATGGAATTCATGATTTAGACGAAGCACAAAGCAATGCAACAGATGCTAATAGTGATGGAATAATTGACGGAGCTAATTTTGGCACAAATGGATTAGCAAATACTTTAGAAACAACTACCGACAGTGGGATTTTGAATTATACATTGGCCGATACTGATTCTGATACCATTTTTAATTATATAGAGTTGGACAGTGATGATGACTTTTGTTTTGATGTCATTGAAGCTGGTTATCTAGATCCAAATGGGGATGGAATCCTTGGGAATCTCCCTAATTCAGTTGATCCAAATGGGTTGTTATATAGCAGCAGTGGTTACGGAATTCCCAACGGTAATTATTTTATCGGAGCACCTATTTCAATTTCGGTGCAACCGGTAGATGTGACTACTTGTGAATTGCAGTCGGCTACTTTTACAGTAACTTCAGTTGCGGTTAACAGTTACCAATGGCAATTATCTACTGATGGCGGAACCAATTGGGTCAATTTGACTAATAACGCAACCTATTCAGGGGTAACTACTGTTTTACTTACTGTTTCCAATGTATCTCCTGCAATGGCGGGTTACCAATACCGTGTGTTTTTGAACAAAAACGGCAATAGTTGTGGTTTGTATTCCGATGCAGCGATTTTAACTACTTATGCTTTACCTGTAGTTACCACACCAATTTCCTTAATCCAATGTGATGATGATACTGATGCGATTTCGGTTTTCAATCTTACGCAGAAAAACAATGTGATTTCGGGCAATTATTTGAATGAAACCTTTACCTATTTCACAACTTCAACAGCTGCCAATACGGAAAATACCGCTTTTGAAATAACAAATCCTTTGGCTTACACTTCGGGGAATGCCGTGGTTTATGCTCGTGTGGAGAACAGTAACGGTTGTTTTAGAGTGGTCCAAATTAATTTAGCAGTTTCTGTGACGCAAATTCCACCCAATTTTGTGATTCCAAATCAGTATTTGTGTGACGATTATTTGGATGCGGTTAATGATGATTATGATGGTGTTTCGGGACCATTTAATTTTACAGCCATTCAAAACAGTTTAGCGGCTATACTTCCCGCCAATGTTACCATTAAATTCTATAAAACCCAAGCCGATTTCTTAGCGGAAACTGATGCTGCCGGAAATTCTTTGGCCATTGTTGATATTACCAATTACAGAAATATTGGTTTTCCTAATGTCCAAACCATTTGGGTTCGTGTTGACAGTACAATAGACAATTCCTGCTTTGGTTATAAAACTTTTGATGTAGTGGTTGAAGCTTTACCGATAGCGTATCCTGTAAATGCTGCTAATTTGATTCGCCATTGTGATGACAATCATGACGGGATTTACGGTTTTGACACTTCCGGAATTGAAGCTACAGTTGTCAACGGTCAAACCGGAGTTAATGTAAGATATTTTAGGGCTGATGGAACGCAGATTTTACCGTTTGGTAATCCGTATAATGTAACGGGAACCGAAACGATTACTATCAGAGTAAGTAATAATACTACGCAAACCGGCGGTCAACCTTGTTATGACGAAGTATCACTTCAATTTATAGTAGATGATTTACCCGAAGCCTTTGCCATTCCTAATACGCTAACCACTACTTGTGATGACGAACAAATTGCTATTGCTCAAGATGGTTATTTTGACTTTGACACTTCTACATTTTTAAGCACCATTTTGGGAACGCAAACCGGTATGATTGTTTATTATTATGACCAAAATAATGTGTTGATTCCGAGTACTGTTCCAAACGAGCTTCCGAATCCGTTCAGAACCAATACCCAAAACGTTAGAGTTGTGGTTGAAAACCCAATCAATACGGCTTGTTATGCTGAAATTACTATTCCGTTTATTGTCAATCCGACACCTAAAATAGACCAAGAAGAAACCATAATCATTTGTCTTCCCGAAACCCAAGCCTTAATTGATGCCGGAATTTTAGACGGAACACCAACAAGTAATTATACATTCCAATGGTATGAAAATAATGTCATCATTCCGGGACAAACTAATTCCGCAATAACGGTAAGTACTCCCGGACTTTACAGCGTGGAAGTAACTAATGCTTTCAATTGTACCAAAACCAGAAATATCAGTGTCATAGGTTCGGAAATTGCTACAATTCTTGGAATTGATGTGGTAGATTTGAGTGATCTCAATTCGATTATGGTTAATGTAACAGGTTTGGGTGATTACGAATTTGCGATAGATGACATTAACGGACCTTACCAAGAAAGTAATTTCTTCAACAATGTTCCTATTGGTTTTCACGAAGTGTATGTTAGAGACCAAAACGGTTGTGGTTCGCTTGGGCCAATTTTGATTCCGGTTTTGGGTATTCCTAAATATTTTACCCCTAATGGTGATGGTTTTCATGACTATTGGAATGTGAAAGGCGTTAGTGCACTTTACAATTATCGCTCAACGATTTATATTTTTGACCGCTACGGAAAATTATTGAAACAAATCGGAACCACCAGTCCGGGTTGGGACGGAACTTACAACGGAAGACCAATGCCGGCTGACGATTATTGGTATTCCATTGAATTTGAAGATGGTCGTAGCGCCAAAGGACATTTCACTTTAAAGCGATAAGGTTATGAAAACCCAACTGACTGCGGCAATTATTCTTTTTTGTTCGCTTATAAATGCTCAGGACATCAAAGTTTCCAAAGGCAGGGTTCAACGATTTGAGAATTTTAAATCCCAATTTGTCGATGCCCGAAATGTGGATGTTTGGTTGCCCAATGGCTATAATACCAATGAAAAATATGCTGTTTTGTACATGCACGACGGTCAAATGCTGTTTGATGCTTCAACCACTTGGAACAAACAAGCATGGGAAGTGGATGAAGTCGCCGGAAAATTAAATGCAGAAGGCAAAGTCAAGAAATTTATTGTTGTTGGGATTTGGAATATTGCTGCGAAACGCCATCCGGAATACTTTCCGCAAAAGCCTTATGAGAATTTGACCGAAGTTCAAAGAGATACGATTACTGCCCAATTGAAAAAAGCAGGAAGAACGACGCAAGTTTTCAAACCTTACTCTGATTTGTATTTGAAATTTTTGGTAACCGAGTTGAAACCTTTTATCGACAAGACTTTTTCAACCCTTGCTGACAAAGACAATACCTTTATTGCCGGTTCGAGTATGGGCGGATTGATTTCGATGTATGCTATTTGTGAATATCCCGAAGTTTTTGGAGCTGCGGCTTGTATTTCGACGCATTGGCCCGGGATTTTTGCGGTAGAAAACAATCCGATTCCTGATGCTTTTAATACTTATTTGAAGACTTATCTTCCGAATTTTAGAGCTAACCGAATTTATTTTGATTACGGTGACCAAACTTTAGATGCTTTGTATCCGCCGTTGCAACAAAAAGTCGATTTGATTATGCGTGAAAAAGGATTTACTTCTGTGAATTGGAAAACGGTATTCTTTCCCGGGAAAAATCATTCGGAGGAAGCTTGGGCTGAACGTTTGGCTATTCCGCTGGAGTTTTTGTTGAAGCACTAAACCCTAGCCCGGATTGGAATGGCATCCTTTTACACCTGTCAGGTTTTAAAAACCTGACAGGTGTAAAAGATAGAATGGAAAGCCGGAAATAGCTCCTAATAAAAAACCCTCTCATTACTGAAAGGGTTTCTTTTTATGATCAATAGAACTTATATTTTATTACGTTTTCGGTCGTTTTCGTTTAAGTAAATTTTTCTCAAACGAATAGATTTTGGCGTAACCTCAACATATTCATCTTTTTGTATGTACTCTAAAGCTTCTTCTAAAGAGAAAATGATTGGTGGAATAATTCTGGCTTTTTCATCATTTCCAGAAGAACGAACGTTAGATTGTTTTTTCTCTTTAGTTACGTTTACACTCATATCATCACCACGTGAGTTTTCTCCGATTACCTGACCTTCGTAAATTTCGGCATTTGGTTCAACAAAAAACTTACCGCGATCTTGTAATTTATCGATAGAATACGGAATCGCTTTTCCTTTTTCCATAGAAATTAATGAACCTTTGTTACGTCCGGCAATTTCTCCTTTGTAAGGTTCGTATCCTATAAAACGGTGTGCCATAATAGCCTCACCAGCAGTAGCAGTAAGCAATTGATTACGCAATCCAATAATTCCACGAGATGGAATATTAAATTTAACAATCATACGTTCCCCTTTAGTTTCCATACTCAGCATTTCACCTTTACGCATAGTAACGAACTCAACAGCTCTACCTGATAAATGCTCTGGTAAATCGATAGTCAATTCTTCAATTGGTTCACATTTTACACCATCAATTTCTTTAATGATAACTTGTGGCTGTCCAATTTGCAATTCGTAACCTTCTCTTCTCATGGTTTCGATAAGAACCGATAAGTGAAGTACTCCACGACCAAAGACCATGAATTTATCAGCAGAATCAGTTTCACCCAATTTCATCGCTAAGTTTTTCTCTAACTCTTTAGTCAGACGATCTCTAATGTGACGTGAGGTTACAAATTTACCTTCTTTACCAAAGAAAGGAGAGTCATTAATGGTAAACAACATACTCATGGTTGGCTCATCGATAGCAATAGAAGCTAACCCTTCTGGATTTTCAAAATCAGAAATAGTATCACCAATTTCAAAACCCTCAACACCAACAATAGCACAAATATCTCCGGCAATTACTTCTGTTACTTTTTTACGGCCAAGACCTTCAAAAGTATGTAATTCTTTAATTCTAGATTTTGTTACAGTACCATCTCTTTTTACCAAAGAAATTGGCATTCCTTCTTTTAAGATACCTCTTTCTAAACGACCGATAGCAATACGTCCTGTAAAAGCTGAGAAATCTAACGAAGTAATTAGCATTTGAGGTGTTCCTTCAGATACTTTTGGTGCTGGTACATGTTCAACAACCATATCCAATAAAGGCTCGATGTTTGAAGTTACATTTCTGAAATCATCAGACATCCAGTTATTTTTAGCCGAACCGTAAACGGTTGGGAAATCCAACTGCCATTCTTCTGCGCCTAATTCAAACATTAAGTCGAATACCTTTTCGTGTACTTCTTCCGGAGTACAGTTTTCTTTATCTACTTTATTGATAACCACACAAGGTTTTAATCCTAAGTCGATTGCTTTTTGTAATACGAAACGCGTTTGTGGCATTGGACCTTCAAAAGCATCAACCAATAGACAAACACCATCAGCCATATTCAATACTCTTTCTACTTCTCCACCAAAATCGGCGTGACCGGGAGTATCGATAATGTTGATTTTTGTTCCTTTATATTGAACCGAAACGTTTTTAGAAGTAATGGTAATTCCTCTTTCACGTTCTAGGTCATTGTTGTCAAGAATTAAATCACCTGTGTTTTCGTTTTCACGAAATAACTGGCAGTGATACATAATTTTGTCAACCAAAGTAGTTTTTCCGTGGTCAACGTGAGCGATAATTGCAATGTTTCTAATAGATTCCATGTGTGCTTTTTTGTGGGTGCAAAGGTACACTTTATTTTCAGATAAAAAACCAATAACAAATTAGTTTACACTTTATTAAAATTGGAATGAAAGTTTATAAAAAACTTAATAAGTTTTTGGGTAAATTTTAAAACTAATTTGAAAATCTATATATTTGGAGTAATGAAAAATAATTCTAATAAAATCACATTAACATACGTCATTATCTTAATGTTTGTGGCTATCCTTGGTCACCAAGTTTTTTTAGATTATATCAAAACTTCTGCTGAAAAATCTTCATTCTATTTTTATATAAGAGACTTCATATTCATTCTTATTTCGGGGATAATTTTAAAGTATATTCTTTATCGCAATGACGAGAATAACAAATCGGTTTTTGAAAAACTTCAGGTAACCAACAATGAGATTCTGGAATCTAATGAGCGCTATGACATTGTAGCCAAAGCGACTAGTGATACCATTTGGGATTGGAAAATTGAAGAGGATAGTTTTATTTGGAACAAAGGAATCCAAGGTGTTTTTGGATACAAAAAAGAAGACGTTGGTAAGAATTCAAATTGGTGGTTTGAAAGAATTCATCCGGAAGACAGTTTAAAGATGTCGGTGAAGCTCTACTCCTTTTTGGAACAAAAAACAGAAAAATGGCAAGACGAATACCGTTTTCAATGTGCAGACGGAAGTTATAAGTATGTTTTTGATAGAGGTTTCTTGGTAAAAGACAAAGAAGGGAAACCCATAAGAATGATTGGAGCTATTCAGGATGTCACCAAACAAAAAGAGGAAGAACAACGTCTTAGATTATTAGAAACGGTGATTACCCAAACCAAGGATGCCGTAATGATTACCGATATTGACACTGCTGTTGAAGTCATTCCGAATATCATTTTCGTCAATTCGGCTTTTACTGATATGACGGGTTACAAATCGGAGGAAGTGATTGGCAAATCTCCCGTGATGTTCTTTGGTCCAAAATCTGACATTTTAGAATTTGACAAACTAAAAACTGCTATCCAAGAATATAGAGAATGTTATGTAGAAACCATTAGCTATAAAAAAAGTGGCGAAGAATTTTGGATTAATTTCTCGATGATTCCTGTGACCAACAAAGATGGTGAACATTCCCACTGGATATCCATTCAAAGAGATGTTACAGAAGAAAAAAACAAAGAAAAAGAAAGAGAACAACTCATTAGAGAGCTTACCCAAAACAATAAGGATTTAAAGCAATTCTCCTATATCACTTCGCACAACTTAAGAGCGCCGCTGTCTAATTTAACCGGTTTGTTGAATTTGGTGGAAGACATGCCAATAGAAGATCCGGAACTAAAAGAAATAATTACAGGTTTCACTAAATCGACGCATTTGCTAAATGAAACCATCAATGATTTAGTCAAGGTTGTTATCATCAAAGACAATCCGTCTATTCAAAAGGAGAAAGTATTGATTAAAGAAATTTTCGAGAATGTTTTCAATCAGTTGAGTTTTTTAATTGGGTTACACAAACCAATCTTAAAAATCGATTTGGAAGAAGTTACAATTTTGAACATCAATAAGTCTTACTTAGAAAGTATTTTTTTAAATTTACTGACGAACGCTATCAAATACAGATCCGAAAACAAGCAATTGCGGGTAACCATCTCTTCTAAAGTGGTTGATGATGATTTAATCCTTACCTTTAAGGACAACGGAATAGGAATAGATTTGGTTAGAAATAAAGATAAAATATTCGGTTTGTACCAAAGATTCCACAACCATCCCGACAGTAAAGGATTAGGATTGTATTTAGTGAAATCGCAAGTAGAAGCTATGGGAGGAACAATAACCGTATCGAGTGTAGTGGATAAAGGAACCACTTTTACCATCACATTCAAAAACAATTAAACTCATTTTTTGATTAAATGCTGGATAAAATACTTTGTGTAGACGATGATGCCATAACTTTAATGCTTTGTAAAAAGGTAATTGAACGCGTATCTTTTGCTCATGAAATACTAACGGCCAAAAACGGAGAAGAAGCTATTTTCTATTTTGATGAATTAGCACCGCAGCTCCAAAAGGATCAAACCGTCTCCTATCCTAAATTGACCTTTTTAGATTTGAATATGCCTATAATGAACGGTTGGGAGTTTTTAGACAACTACCTTCAAAACGGTTATCATGAACTTTTTAGTGAAGCCAAATTCATTGTGCTTTCGTCTACAATAGATCCTTATGATGTTGAAAAAACCAAAAGCTATCCAATGGTAATTGACTTTCTCTCCAAACCAATAACAAAAGAAATGCTTGAAAATTTAAAAAGTAAATCTTAGCAATGATATAAAACAAAAAAGCACTCAAAATTGAGTGCTTTTTTATGTTTTGTAAGTTAGATTATAACTTAGTAACGTGCTTAGTTAATTTTGATTTTAAATTAGCTGCTTTGTTATCATGAATGATATTTTTCTTAGCCAATTTGTCAATCATAGAAATAACAGCAGATAACTTAGCAGAAGCATCAGATTTATCTGTAGCCAATCTTAATGCTTTGATTGCATTACGAGTCGTTTTGTGTTGGTATCTGTTCAACACTCTTTTCTTTTCGTTACTTCTGATTCTCTTTAAAGCTGACTTGTGATTTGCCATTTTTTCTTTTCTTTTATTTAAATTGTAGCCCGTAGGGGAATCGAACCCCTCTTACATGGATGAAAACCATGCGTCCTAACCGATAGACGAACGGGCCATCTTTCTGATTGCGGTTGCAAAGATACAACTGTTTTTTATTCTCGCAAGAGGGAAGATAATTTTTTTTTATTTTTTTTTAGTACGCTTTTGCAAATAACACTCTACCAGCGGATTTGTTCCCGGAAAAAACACAAATCCCTTCCTCATTCTCCCTATTTAAAGGAATACAACGAATGGTTGCTTTGGTCAAATCCTTAATTCTCTCTTCTGTTTGAGGTGTTCCGTCCCAATGTGCCGCAATAAAACCGGTCTTATTTTCTAAAACGTTTTTAAATTCTTCAAACGAATTGACTTCAGTTACATGGGTATTTCTAAATTCCAATGCACGATTGAATAAATCTTTTTGAATTTGTTCCAACAAATCAGAGACGTAATTTACCGCACCTTCTTTTGCGATGACTTCTTTGGTCAACGTATCGCGTCTGGCTACTTCAAAAGTACCATTTTCTAGATCTTTTGGCCCGATGGCAATTCTAGCTGGTACGCCTTTTAATTCCCATTCGGCAAACTTAAAGCCCGGTTTTTGAGTAGTTCTGTTGTCAAACTTAACAGAAACACCGAGTTTTCTGAATTGGCTAACCAAATCGTTTGCTGCTATTGAAACAGCCTCAAATTCTTCGTCCGTTTTAAAAATAGGTACAATTACGACTTGTATTGGGGCTAAGTTTGGAGGCAAAACCAATCCGTTATCATCAGAATGTGTCATCACTAACGCACCCATTAATCGGGTTGAAACGCCCCAAGACGTTCCCCAAACGTGTTCTTGTTTTCCTTCTTGGTTGGCAAATTTAACATCAAATGCCTTTGCAAAGTTTTGGCCTAAGAAATGAGATGTTCCGGCTTGCAATGCTTTTCCGTCTTGCATTAAGGCTTCAATACAATAGGTTTCTTCTGCTCCTGCAAAACGTTCCGTTTCGGTCTTTAATCCTTTGATTACCGGCATAGCCATAAAATTCTCGGCAAAATCAGCATAGACATGCATCATTTTTTCAGATTCTCCGATAGCTTCCGCTTTAGTGGCATGTGCCGTATGCCCTTCTTGCCATAAAAACTCAGCGGTTCTTAAAAACAACCGGGTTCTCATTTCCCAACGAACCACATTGGCCCACTGATTAATGAGCAAAGGTAAATCTCTATACGATTGTACCCAATTTTTATACGTTGACCAAATAATAGCTTCACTGGTAGGACGAACAATTAATTCTTCTTCCAATTTAGCGTTTGGATCAACTATCAATTTCCCCGGATTGTCCGGATCATTTTTTAGACGATAATGGGTAACGATGGCACATTCTTTGGCAAAACCTTCGGCATTTTTTTCTTCGGCCTCAAACATACTTTTGGGAACAAAAAGAGGGAAATAGGCATTACTGTGACCTGTCTCTTTAAACATACGGTCTAATTCCGCTTGCATTTTTTCCCAAATTGCATAGCCGTAAGGTTTGATTACCATACAGCCTCTAACCCCTGAATTCTCGGCTAAATCAGCCTTGACTACAAGCTCGTTATACCATTTGGAATAGTCTTCATCTCTCTTTGTTAAGTTCTTACTCATAATGAATAGTTTGGCATAAAAATTGTTTAACTTTTTTTAACTAAATAGTTCGACAAAACTAACTATTTTTGTATAGTCCAACAATAAAAATGCTATAGATATGAAAACTTATTATTTATTCAGTAGAAGATTGTCCCTATTTTCCGTCTTAGGAATTTTGGCAATTACAGTAACCTCATGTGGTTCTTATCAAAACAGTTCTTATTATGACTCTGACGGAGTTTATGGTGGTACAGAAAATAAGAAGAAAGAAGTAGCCTCTGATGACAATTCTCAAAGTAATAAATACCAAGAATATTTTAGCGATTTAAATAAAGAGGCTGAAACGTTTACAAATGTTGAAACCTACAGTACCGTATCGGACGACTCCACTGCTACAAACAGCAAAACCTATGATGATGATAATAATGCCGGTTGGGGAAGCAACGCTCAATCAGTAACCATCAATGTTTATGACAACAACTGGGGTTATGGCTATTGGAATAATTACTGGTATGGCAATTATTGGGGCTGGAGTAGTTGGGGGCCATCATGGGGTTGGGGCTGGAACAGTTGGTACGGACCGGGTTGGAACGTTGGTTGGGGTGGTTGGAACAGCCCGTGGTATAGCCCTTGGTATGGTGGTTATTATGGCTACAACAATTGGTACGGCGGCTATTACAACAACTATTACCACTATAACGGTGGAAGAAGAGGTTCTACCTACGGTTACTATGCCGGAAACAGAGCAAACAGCTCAAGATATGGTATCAGAAATTCATCAAATAACGGTGGAAGAGGCAATAACATCGTGAGACCAAGAAATTCAAACTTCAGTCCGACAAGAAACAATTACAGTTCACCAAGAAATAATTCTTCCAGTCCAAGAAACAACAATACCAGTTCTCCTAGACAAAATACAAACACCTCACAACCTAGAAATAACGTAAGATCAGAATCAGTACCTACTCGTTCTTATAGTCCAAGTTCTAATTCTAACTATGGCGGAGGACGTTCTTCATCAGGTGGCGGTGGCGGAAGATCATCATCAGGTGGCGGAAGAAGATAATACTAACACCTAACTTATACCTATGCTTTGTTAATCTATTGCATAGGTTTTTTTTGAATAAAATTTAAAACTACTATGAAAAAGTATCTACTATTATTATGCATGGGAATGTCCTTTTCCAATATGCATGCACAAGAAACCACACCGGAAGATGTTATTCGTTTAGCTACAGATAACCTTACTGGAACAGCCAGATTCAGAGGAATGAGCGGCGCATTTGGAGCTGTTGGCGGTGATTTATCTGCCATAAGTGTTAACCCGGCAGGTTCTATTTTTTTTAATAACAACTATGCTACAATAACCGGTTCTGTTTATAATGCCAAAAACAGGTCCCGTTATTTTGGAACTTCAACCAATGATACCGATAGTACGCTTGACATCAATCAAATTGGCGCTGTATTTATTTTTAAAGATGGTGCCGACAGCAAAAATGATTGGAAAAAAATTGCAGTGGGTTTAAATTATGAAAACGCTAATAATTTCAACAATAGTGTGTTTTCTGCCGGAGTCAATCCTTATAATTCAATCGGAAATTATTTCTTGAATATCGCTCAAGGCATTCCAACCAATGTGCTGACAGATTACAGTTATTACGACTTAAATTTTTATGAGCAACAAGCATATTTAGGGTATGACACTTATATTTTCGAACCAACTGTTGATGCTGCGAACAATACTTCTTACTATACCAACATCCCAAACGGAGGAAACTATTACCAAGAAAACCAAATTTTAACTACCGGTTACAATGGTAAACTTACCGGAAACTTCTCAGCTTCTTATAAAGACATTCTCTTTTTAGGAGGTAACTTAAACTTTCATTTTGTAAACATTGAAAGACTGTCATCGGTTTATGAAAGCAATGAAAATCCGGTTTATGATACCGGTTCAACTATTTCGGAAATTCTTTTTGAAAACCGCCTTTGGACAACCGGTTCGGGATTTTCTTTTAACTTGGGTGCCATCGTAAAACCGATTGAAAGTCTTCGAATTGGATTGGCTTATGAATCCCCAACATGGTTAAGATTAACCGACGAATTACAACAAGGCGTTAGCACACAAAGTCTCAACAATCAGGATGGAAATGAATTTCCTTTCTCTTACCACGACCCTATTACCTATTTACCTTACACCATTCAAACACCGGGAAAATGGACCGGAAGTATGGCCTATATTTTTGGGAAAAGAGGTTTATTGAGCGTTGACGTCTCTACCAAAGATTACAGCAACACCAGAATAAAACCCAAAAATGATTACGCAGGTATAAATCAATTTATGAGCAATGCTTTAGACAATGCTATGGAAATTCGTGTAGGTGGAGAATTCAAAATCAAACAAGTGAGTTTAAGAGCCGGTTATTGCTTTGAGGAAAGTCCGTATAAAGTGGATGAAGCGTTTGGAGACTTAACCGGTTATACTGGCGGTATCGGTTATAATTTTGGTGAAAGCCGTTTGGATTTGGCTTATTCTTACGACCACAGAAACAGCAACCAAGCTTTAATATCTTCAGGCATGACTGATCCTGCGAGAATCAGCCGATACAATAATAATGTGACCCTTAGTTATTCTATCAATTTCTAATTTTTAGAATACACCATATAAACCATCTCAAGCGAGGTGGTTTTTTTATTTCCAAAAATCAACAAACTAATTATAAATAAAAGCGTAATTTTGCACGCTTTCCCAATAATCGGAATTAAATCTATGAGAACTAAGTCTTTAAAGAAAAACAAAATCAATGTCATTACCCTTGGATGTTCAAAAAACACTTACGACAGTGAGGTTTTAATGGGGCAATTAAAAGCCAGCGGTAAAGATGTAGTGCATGAACAAGAAGGAAACATCGTGGTGATTAACACCTGCGGTTTTATTGATAATGCCAAAGCAGAATCGGTAAATACCATTTTGGAATATGCCGATAAAAAAGAAAAAGGTTTAGTAGATAAAGTTTTTGTTACCGGTTGTCTTTCTGAAAGATACCGTCCCGATTTAGAGAAAGAAATTCCGAATGTCGACCAATATTTCGGAACCACAGAATTACCGTTATTATTAAAAGCATTAGGTGCCGATTACAAACATGAGTTACTTGGAGAACGTTTGACTACAACTCCAAAAAACTATGCTTATCTAAAAATTGCCGAAGGTTGTGACAGACCATGTAGTTTCTGTGCAATTCCAATTATGCGTGGCAAACACGTTTCACAATCTATTGAAAAATTGGTTAAAGAGGCCGAAGGTTTAGCCAAAAACGGTGTAAAAGAATTGATTCTTATTGCACAGGATTTGACTTACTACGGTTTGGATTTATACAAAAAAAGAAACTTAGCGGAGTTGTTAGAAAACTTGGTAAAAGTAGAGGGCATCGAATGGATTCGTTTGCATTATGCGTTCCCAACAGGTTTTCCGATGGATGTTTTGGAATTGATGAAAAACGAACCTAAGATTTGTAATTACATCGATATTCCGTTGCAACACATTTCAGATAATATTCTGAAATCAATGAGAAGAGGAACAACCAAAGAAAAAACAACCAAGCTACTAAAAGATTTCCGCGAAGCCGTTCCGGGCATGACCATCAGAACGACTTTAATCGTAGGTTATCCGGGCGAAACTCAAGAAGATTTTGAAACCATGAGAGATTGGGTTCAGGAAATGAAGTTTGAAAGACTGGGCTGTTTCACCTATTCCCACGAAGAAAACACACACGCTTACTTATTAGAAGACGATGTTCCGGAAGAAATAAAACAAGCACGTGCTGCAGAAATAATGGACTTACAATCGCAAATTTCTTGGGATTTAAACCAAGAAAAAATCGGGCAAACGTTCAAATGCATTATCGATAGAAAAGAAGGCCAACATTTTATTGGAAGGACAGAATTTGACAGTCCGGATGTAGATAATGAAGTGTTGATTGATGCCGCTAAATTCTATGTAAAAACCGGTGAATTCGTTAATGTAAAGATTATTGACGCCACTGAATTCGACCTTTACGGCGAACCGGTTTAATAGCTAAAACTTACTGTAGTTATCCAAAAGTTTTTTCCAAATGCTTCCGTATTTTTGGTAGCGCCATTGTGTGTGTAATTCAAAGCAATCGGCATAGTAATTCCTTTGCCCAAATCAATTTCTTTGGATACTGTTATTCCTAAATTCACAAAAGAAGGCTTATCATAATCGGCATAAGAATAATACTCGGCTTTATTATTTAGCACTACACCAATAACAGGAGCAATCTCAATATTTTGCATTGCTGTCCATTTGGCCTTTTCAAAAAACGAAAACGTATACCCTAACTCCAAATAAGTAGTGAAATTCTGTTTAGGATTCTCTCCGTTTCTGTCATAACTGAAATCATTTCCGGCAACTAATGTACTTATGGTAGCGTTAAAAGGATATTTGTAACCTTCAGAAAAATCAAAATACCAAATAGCATCAACCGTTTTAGAACCATCTCTACCATAATTTAAAAAACTATTATCAATACCTGCTACGCTTTCAACAGACGGCCAATAGTAATCCCAAAGCTGGAACTGCAAAAAATCATTAATTTGATAAGTCAGATAAAAATCTATTTCCTGATAACCTTTATAATAAGTCACGCCATCTGGATAAAAATAGTCGTTTTGGAAATTGGTAGTCGCCCAAAAACCCAAAGTGAATTTTGGTGTAAGCTTGTATTCTATAGTTGGCTGAACGGCCATATAATCTCCACCCCAACATTGACCACGCCAAAGATAACGGTTCACTATGTCCAAATTTAAATAAAGTCTTTTCTCTTCCTCCGCTGCAATGCTATCAACAGCTGTTACTGTTTCTTGCGAATTAGAATAAATTGAAACCAATCCAAAAAACAACACTGCAATAATTCTATTCCTCATCCTTGCTTTTTTCTTCTAAATACGTGGTTAATAAATCAAATAATCGCTCTCTGTTTAAGGGTTTAGTGATATAATCCGTGAATCCTGCTTCTTCGATTTTGGCTTTATCTTCGGAAGAAGAATAGGCTGTTTGCGCTATTATTGGTAAAGTTGGTCGCATAGGCTGAATTCTTTCAATCGCCTCAAAACCGGTCATGATTGGCATTTTTATATCCATCAACACCAAGTCAATGTTGGGATTGTTTAAGCAAATCTCAACGGCTTCCTGACCATTAATGGCTCTGATGATTTGGTAATTTTTATTTTGCATCATTTTTTGGAACAACAAGAAATTGATATTGTCATCTTCCGCAATCAAAATCAACTTGTCCTCCGATTTTGAAACTTCAAGATTGTTTATCGGTCGAACAGAAATATTCTCCATCTTAGCATACTTAAGCGGAATAGAAAAATAAAACGTTGAGCCTTCTCCTACTTTAGACTCTAAGGAAATACTTCCGCCAAGCAACTCCACATAAGCCTTGGATATCGCCAAACCTAATCCCAAACCTCCTACTTTTATAGAAACGTCACTATCAACACGCTTGAATCGGTCAAAAATATTTTTGTGTTCTTCTGCGTCTATTCCGAGACCTGTATCTCTTACCGTAAAATGAATTAGTTGATTCTTTTCATCAATCTCATAGCCAAAAGTCACCATGCCTACATCAGTAAATTTAATGGCATTAGTCAACAGATTAATGATGACCTGTTTCAGTTTGATGTCATCCGTTACTATATTAAATTCTGCCGGTAATGAGCTTTTAATCAATATAAACTCGATATCCTTGTTTTGAATAGTTACCTTGATGGTTTCGTACAACTCATTGACACAAGATTCCAAATTGACCAAAGTATAATTGGGTGCAATTTGATTCGAATCAATTTTAGACATTTCTATTAAATCGTCAATGATGGAAACCAAATTTTTTCCGCTTTTTTCAATGACATTCAAGTATTCCAACTTCTCTGTTTCATTGATATCCGTGTTGAGAATCAAATCTGTAAAACCGTTGATGGCATTCATTGGCGTCCTGATTTCATGAGATAAATTGGCCAAAAAGGAAGATTTCAAGCGATCGCTTTCTTCTGCTTTGATTTTGGCCGTAATCAATTCGAGTTTTTGGTTGTTGTTTTCCTCAAACAAATTGCCAATATAACTGAATTCACCATTGGATTCTTTCAACAATTTAATGGCCTTTTTATTGCCGGTTTCCAATACTCTTCTGACCAAATCCAGCGGATAATACACCAAGGTTCTGGTGTAAATTAAATTCACCAACAAACTCACGAAAAAGGCTATAATGATGATATAAAGCAAGTTAGTCGTATTCTCAAAATAAACTTCAAAGTTTCTTTGGAACAACAATTCGCCGATAACTTTATCTTGTGAATCTTTTAATTGAAAAACAGAGGCAATTTTATTTTTTTCATCAGAAGGTTTAAAATTAGCCTCAACCAATTGAATTTCCGAATTGGTTATGTGCTCTAAATTTTTGATGAATGCTTGATCAATAAGACGAACCACAAAAAAATAACCCGAAGTATTTGTTTTGTTTTTTAATGGGTCGTCAGAAGGATGAATTGCGGCTCCGGTAATTTCTACTATGCCTTCAGGAATTTTTAAGTAAAACTTTTTTATTCCTTCTTTGTTGAGCAAATCCATCGACTGCTTCGGAATAAAATCCAGTGTTTTGATACTGGGCGTTGGAGTCCTGATGATAAATTTTTTATCGGCACCATAAGCTCCTAAATAATCCGCATCATAAATTTCTAATTCATTGCCTATGGTCTCATCAAACCAAACTTTGTCTTTAGTAGCAATAAAATCAACAAATTCATCCCAATTAGTATCATTATTAATCGCCACAAAAATAGGCTTAGACTCTAAACTGAGGAGCTTGTAAATCTCATTGTTAAACTGTTCTACAGAATCTCTATAAACTTGTTTTTCCGCTTTTTTAGTATAATAAAAAAGGGCAAAATAAAGGATAATAAAAAAAATACTGGAAGAAATTATTAACCAAAGGATTTTGGGGAAGGTTTTTTTAACTTTCATGCAATTCGGCTAAACAATTAGAATTAGAAAATTAAATTTAGGCTAAAAAACAACCCTTCAACAAAAGAAAAAATAAAACTAATAAACAAGTTATTAAGATTTTTAAACAAGTTACAAGACGAGCAAAAACCCAAAATCTCTCAATTTTTTCAAGGGCTTTGAGTGCCAAAACAATTCAAAATCATCAAATTGCGTTTCAAAATCAGTTTTAAGTTGCACAAAAGTAAGTGTCTTTTGATTGTGAATGGCCAAATTATCTATGATGCGCAACAACCATTCGCCTTTATCTTTTTCTAAATTGATTTCAAGGGTTTCTTTTTTATCAAAGAAAACTAACTTCATCATTTCCCAACGATTGCCTTTCTTGGTCTTGGTGAAAATTTCAGTTTGTGGTTTTCCGCTTAACCAAATTACTTTGGCGGAAGGTTTTATCCCAAAGTCAGTCTCTTTTTCCAAACAACTAACTATAAAATCAGGTGAAATAGTTGTTTTCGGAATTTTGAAATCAAACCAATCATGTAATGTATAATCGAACCCAATGCCATGCATATAATTGAATAGCGATTTCTTTAAGCCAAAACTAAATTGGTCATGATCAATTCCGGTTTTGTCTTTAAATTGGATATCATTGTTGGCAAAAGTAATTTCATTTTGTTCAGGAATCACACCGAATTCCTCTGGAAACAAGCCAACCGGACTATGCGCCGTCATCGCAAATTGGTGCCAAAAACCCGATTGCAAAACGCCCACTTCAAACAGTTGTCGAACCATTTCCAAACTATCAACAGTTTCTTGAACGGTTTGTGTCGGATAACCATACATCAAATAAGCGTGTACCATGATGCCACTTTCGGTAAAGTTCCTTGTAACTTGCGCTACTTGTTCTACCGTTACGCCTTTTTTTATCAACTCTAATAATCTATCCGAAGCGACTTCCAATCCGCCTGAAACCGCAATACAACCGGATGCTTTAAGCAGCAAACACAAGTCGAGACTAAAACTTTTCTCAAACCGAATGTTCGTCCACCAAGTCACGGTAAGTTTACGGCGAAGAATTTCCAAAGCCACTTCCCGCATCAATGCCGGTGGCGCAGCTTCGTCTACAAAATGGAATCCGTTTTCACCCGTTTGGGCAATCATTGTTTCCATTCGGTCGACCAAAATTTGCGCTGCAATCGGTTCGTATAATTTGATATAATCCAAAGAGATATCGCAGAAGGTACATTTGCCCCAATAACAACCATGCGCCATCGTAAGCTTGTTCCATCGGCCATCGCTCCACAAACTGTGCATCGGATTGGCTATTTCAATGACTGAAATATATTTGTCTAAAAACAAATCGGAATAGTCAGGTGTGCCAACCTCACTTTGTTTATAATCAGATTGTGTGGTATTGTTTTTATAAACGACTTGGTTGTTTTCAAGAAGGAATGTTCGTTTAAACTCGTTGGAATTTGGATTTTTAATATTGTAATTTAAAAGTTCCACCGGCAATTCTCCATCATCTAACGTAATAAAATCAAAGAACTCGAATACTCTTTGGTCTTTTAAATCACGGAGTTCTGTATTGGGAAAACCTCCGCCCATCGATACTTTTATGCTTGGAAAGTTCTTTTTGATAAACTGTGCACAGCGAAAAGCACTATACAAATTTCCCGGAAACGGGACGGAAATACAGACTAATTTCGGCTGAACTTCAGCGAGTCTGTTTCCCAAAATTTTGAGTGTGATTTTGTCGATGTAAGTCAAGTCATCTTGCAAATGTGCATACAATTCGTCAAAGGAATTAGCGCTTCTCCCCAATCTTTCCGCATAGCGACTGAAACCAAAATTTTCATCAACACATTCTACTATAAAATCGGATAAATCTTCTAGGTATAAAGTCGCTAAATGTTTGGCCTTATCTTGCATTCCCATCGAACCAAAAGCCCATTCCATATCGTCTAACTGTTCAAATCGTGACGCTTCGGGCAGAAAGTTACCGCTGCAAATTTGGCGTGCCAAAGTATGATTTTTCCCTTGGAGAAAAGCAATAACGGCGTCGACAGTCTGGATATAATCTTCTCTTAAACTGAAAATCCGCTGAAGATTGGGTGTTAGATGTTGGGTGTTAGATGAATCAAAAATTGCCGTCAATCCTTCTTTGGAGAACATCGCCAAAATCACTTCGATGCCCAAATCCATTTGATAGGCAGAAATGTTTTTTGTATTCAAAAACCCTTTTAAGTAAGCCGTTGCCGGATAAGGTGTGTTGAGTTGGGTAAACGGTGGCGTTATGAGAAGGATGTCTTTCATTTGCTTTTAGTGACAAACAAAAGTACTTTATTTTTCAATCTTTTTTCTTTCCGCTATAAACTGGTTAAGTTTTTTACCGTAAAGTGATTTTGCCACTTGTGGTGTTAATGATTTTTGAATGGTGTCCAAATACTTTAAATTGATATCATAAATCTCTGCCAATGCAACATAAGGCGCGACTTCATATTTGGCATTGTTTACGGCAAAATTAGTGGTAAACAAGTATTTTCTTTTTAAAATACCTTTTTGCTGTTCTTCCATTGCACTTACTTCCGATAATTTTCCGGCTTTGAAGGCTTTGAATTTTTTTTCCACCAAATCCAAATCCTGATTGATATATCGCGACATTACTTTTCTATAGTCATCATATAACTCTTGGTTTTTAGAACCGGTAATTTTAACATCCGAAGTAAAAAAATCCAAACTGGTTTCTAAATTCATCGTGCCTTTTTCGGCAAAAAACATAATATTATTGTCGACCGAATTGGTTACGCCACGATCTAAAAACAAGTATAACATTTCAGGCGATTGCAAATCAAACTCGCTGACAAAATGAGAATCTCCATCAATTTTAATCGTATCTATCGGCACTAAAAGCGTGTCTTTTATCCTTTGTATATAAAGCGTTCCATTCTTTAATCCTTTGATATTTCCGTTGAGCACAAAGTTTTTGGTGGATTTTTGTTCCGAACAGGAAACTAAAACAAACAAGGATACTAAGGCTAAAAATGTTTTTTGCATGTTTGATATTAAGAGGAGAATGCCCGGTGGACATTCGGTTTATATTTAGTTATACACAGATATTTCAAATCTGTTATAAATTTTGGCAATAATACTAAAAAAACCTCAATTTGTTGACCAAATTGAGGTTTTATACTATTGCAAAATTATTTTATTTCCCGGTCAACCAAGCTTTGTTCAGCTTCTCTTTGGAAGCATCAGTAAGTCCGTAACCTTCAACCTCTTCTGTTGATAATTTTACTTTTCCGTTGATTACTTGTTCTTTTCCGTCTCTTCGGATTTTAACACTGATAGCATCGTCTACTTTCCAATTTTGACTTTCCATAATCATATCGTAAATATTATCTAAATTGTAATCTTTGTTGTTGATAGCCAAGATAAAATCGCCGCCTTTGATTCCGAGACTGTTCATAAAATCGTTTAAAGTACTATCCGGAATCACCATGATTTCTTTACTTTTCCCATCAACAGTGATATAAGGTGTTGATTGGTCTTTCAAAAACGGATTAATCGGAACACTAACTTTGGTTTTCCCCACACCAACTTTAGCAAAGAAATCGTCATACTTTATTGGTATTGGTCCGGCTACATAAGTATTTAAGAACTCACCTACTTCAGGATAAGTCAACGAAGTGATTTTTGCGAAAAGCTCGTCATCGTTGAAAGGCTTATTCGGACCATATTCACTTGATAATTTTTGCATTAAATCTAAAATACCTCTTTCACCATTGCTTTTTTCACGAATGATAATATCGATACACATCCCAATTAAAGCGCCTTTTTCGTATACATTTAAATATTGATCTTTGTAGGGTTGCTCTAAAACTTTAGCACTCATTTCGGTAAACGGCATGGTGTCGTTTAGAGTTGAAGCATTATTGATTTTCCCTATCATTCTTTGGTAAAACTCATCCGCATCGATTAATCCTTGGTTGACTTGGAACAAATTGGCGAAATACTCAGTTACGCCTTCATACATCCATAAGTGTTTTGACATTTTTGGATTGTTATAGTCAAAATATTGTATCTCTTTAGAGTGAATACTCAATGGTGTTACGATGTGAAAAAACTCATGGGAAACCACGTCTTTAATTTGTTCTCCTAAAGCAGCAGCCGGCATCATATCAGGGAAAACTACGGTTGTTGACGTGTGGTGTTCCAAAGCGCCAAAACCTTTAGCATCCTTTTTTTGCATGTCGGATAAATACAAAAGAACCGTGTATTTTTTATTGTTATTGATAGGACCCAAAAAAGCTTTTTGCGCACGCATGGTAGTTTCCAAGTAAGTCGAAAGCGATTTGGCAGTATGCATCCCATTGGCTGAATAAACACTAAACAAAATTTCCATCCCGTCAACATTAAAAGTAATGTAATCGGGTTTGCAATACATGATTGGGTTGTCAACCAACTCAAAATATCTTTCGGTTTTAAAAGTATCTACGGTATCACTTTTGTTACTGTCAATCAATGATGTTGAACCAAAAAGTGACGCCGGATGCGTGATGGTTAGATTATAAGGAATCTCTAACTTGTCGTCAAAATACCCAACAAATCCGTGGTTGTTCAGCATAAAATTTTTGCCTTCATCTATATTCGTTCCGGCCGGCGAAAAAATCTCATCTTTACCAAAACCTCTTCCGGTTTCGGTATCATATGTATCAGTTACCCAATAAGTAACTTTTGACAAGGCTTTGGCATTGCTTATTTTCCAGGAATTGTCATCGGTTTTGGTTACGGTTAATTCTTTACCGCTTTTGTCCAAAGCTTTTAAATCAACGATTAGCTTCCCGTAATTATCAGAAGAATAAGTTCCGGGAACCGTTTTAGGGATGTGAAAAACAACTTCCTCCGATTTAAAACTCGGCGGCGTGACTGTAACCATCACTTTATCCTCTTTCACTTGGTTCAAATCTATGGCGACTTTCACTTCTTGAGCCGCTGGTTTTTTTTGGGCTACCGCACTATAATTGAATACAGTTAACGCCACTATGGCACTCAGAATTAATTTTTTCATTGTCGAAAATTTATATTTTTTTGGAATAAGTCATCAAATGTAACCAATAGTTACACCCGAATTTAACATTTTACCATTGATTAACTAAAATCGTGCCGATTAACGCTTGGATATTTTATTGTGGGTAATTTGTCTTTGTAAGGTACACTTAAATCGGTCGATACCATTTTCGCGGAGTTTTGCGTGCTTTGTGGCTCTACCTTGTACCCTTTCACGCCACATTTTGAAACTCGAAGGCTTCATTTCGCGACGCATAATTTCTATAGTTTCTTGTTCTGAAATACCAAACTGAAAAGTAATCGCTTCAAATGGCGTTCTGTCTTCCCAAGCCATTTCAATGATTCTGTCGATTTGTTGTTCGGTAAACGAGTTTGGTTTCATACAAACAAAAATCGGGATTAAATAAAAAAACTCTTGTTGAACAAGAGTTAAAGTTTAGTCAAATTTATTTTTGATATAGTATTTGCCTTCTAAATCATCATCAAAATCGTCAATAATTGGTTTTGGCTTTGGTTTACTGCCGGTGGCTTTCTTTTTCCAAAGCTCAAAATTATCTTTCGATAATCGTTTGCGCATCAATTCGGTTACTTCATTTTCGGTAAGGCCAAATTCTTCTTTTATTACCTCAAAAGGTTTTCTTTCCTCTTGAGCCATGCTGACAACTCTTTCAATTTGCTCGTTGTCAAAGTCTGCAAGCTTACTTTTTTTCATTTCTGTAAAAGCATTATTTTAAAATAGATTTCAACTGAATAATTTCCAATTCAATATTAATAAAAAAAATAATTAGTTTTTAATC